>NZ_CP017718.1:2418727-3628091 GCF_001854405.1 Hyphomonas sp. Mor2 | reverse complement strand
CCCTGAGTTGATAGATAGGCGAGGCGCGCTTGTTTCAAACGCGGAGGAACTGCCGCTCTCTCGAGACGGCGATACTGCGCCTGAACCAAGCGCGCCCGCGGTGACATGCTTTCATACGTTAGACCTTGGCCACCTGGACCAAGCGCCTGCCAGGGGCTGCGGAGGGGTAAGAAAAACATCCGGGGGATGTTTTTCCCCGAAGCAGGCCTGAGCGGTAGCGAAGGCGGAGGCATGGGAAGCAGATGCCCCTGCCGGGGCCTTCTGCGCCTTCATTTGATCCACTGGATCAAATGATCGCTGGCGCGACCGGCTTCGAAGCCCGGCGCGTTACCGTGCAAGGGGTACAGCTCCCCAAGCCAAGCCACGCGGCCACCGCTCCCCCCTTTAATCCAGCCGTTCCGGACTAGCCTTTCATCAAGAGGAGATGAGGTGGAGTCTAACACGGTTTCGTGGGGCGGGGATTGAAGCGGGATTGAGGGCGTGAATCCACCCCTCGCGCCCCCTTCTCCCGGACGCGGGAGAAGGGCCGGGGATGAGGGCACCGCTCTCTCGGACCGCACAGACATTGCTTTGACGTATCCCATCTTGCCCTCACCCCAACCCCTCTCCCGCGATCGGGAGAGGGGCTCGCCCCCGTGTGAGGATTGAGACGCTCAGATCTGATCATTTTGCGGTCGAGCTTGTAGATTTGCCCTATGACCCGCCATGCGATTACGCGCGCGCGACGCCTGCGCCGCGACGCGAATTTTCCCGAACGTAAAGCCTGGGAGGCCCTTCGACAATTGAGGAGACGTGGCATAGCTGTGCGGCGGCAAGTGCCGATTGAGGGATTGACCGTCGATTTCGCGATCCGATCAAAGAAGCTCGTCATCGAAATCGATGGTGGCATACACGAACTAGAACAGGTCCAACTCAGTGATGCGCTTCGGGATGAGCGGCTCGAAGCAGCGGGTTGGCGCGTGCTCCGCGTTCCAGCTGACCTAGCGATCAGCCCGGATCACTTACTTCAGATCGTATGTGCCGAGTTGGGCTTGGACTAACCTCCCGCGCCCCCTTCTCCCGGATGCGGGCTTCGAGGGAAAAGCAATCGTATACGATTGCCCCGAGAAGGGCCGGGGATGAGGGCGAGATGGGTGCGGCGGGTGACGGAGTCGCGTCTATGCAAACATTAGTGCCCTCACCCCAACCCCTCTCCCGCGTCCGGGAGAGGGGCTCGCCCCTGTGTGCGGATTGCGGGACGAAACAAAGCCCGCTTTGCCAACGCAAGTTGGCATCTATGGCGGCTGGTGGATCACTCGCTCGATCGCCATGGATCCTGACAATCGTCAGGAATGCGGATATTCATGGACGCAATGGCGCAGCCTTCTAATACCCGTCGGCGTTGCCATCCTTGCGCATCTCTGTGGCTGCGATCCAGGCGCCGCTTTCGAAGTCGCGCATGATCGCCTGATAGCCGCCGCCATTGGCGCGGCAGCACTCAACCGTGTGGCCGCGGCGTTCCAGCTCCAGGCGGGATTCAACCGGAATCCCGCTTTCAAGATGAACCACGCCCATATCGGTCTCGCAGGCATCGCCGGTCAGGTCGTCGGTCGGCTCACAGCCGCCGCGATGTTCCCAGCGCGCCGCATCGCCGGCTTCCTGCAGGCCCATATCAAAATCGATCAGGTTGAGGATGATCTGCACATGCCCTTGTGGCTGCATGCCGCCGCCCATCAGGCCGAAGCTGAGCCAAGGCTCATACGGGCAGGCCACTTCCGGCGCCACGGCGCGCACCTGGCAGCCCGGCATGTCCTTTTTGAAGGCAAAGGCAGGGATAATGGTGTGGAACGGGCGCTTGCCCGGTTCGAACGCATTCGGATGCTCCGGGTCGAGACTGAACAGCTGGCCGCGATCCTGGAACATGAAGCCCAGACCATCGGCGACGAGGCCGGAGCCCATGCCGCGATAATTGGACTGGATGAGAGACACCATCATGCCATCCTTGTCCGTGACGGTGAGATAAGTGGTGTCGCCGTCTTCGAGTTTCTTGTTCGCCTTGATGATCGGGCTGCGTTCGATCATCGGAGATGTTTCCACTTCTCGATCACTTCCCAGAGGAGGGAATTCGAAGTTCAGACCACGGTTGAGTTCGTCCCCATAGTTGGCGTGCGCCACAAATACCGTTCCATCCGGCTGAGGATGAATACGATCAATTTTCTCCGCATCCATCGCTTCGTCGAGCTCGATTTGCGCTGACAGAATTTTTGATCTCAGCTCGTTCACAAAAATCTCGGGATCAATGTTGGAGAAAGCCGGGTCAGCATACCCACGAGCGCGATCTTGGAAAGCCAACCGCTTCGCCTCCACCTGCGCCATCAGGCTGTCAGCCGAGCCATACCCCATGCTCCGCAGGTCAAACCGCTCGAGCATTTGTAGCATCTGCAACGCCGCAACCCCCTGCGTGTTCGGACCAAGCTCGCAGAGTTTGGCCAAGTCGCGATACTCGACGCAGATCGGCTCAACCCATTCGCCATCATGGGCGGCGAAATCTTCATAGCGGAGATAGCCGCCAATACGCTCGAAATAGGCGCCCATGGTCTGAGCGATCTCGCCCGTATAGAACTCTTCGGGTCCTTCGGTCGCGATCCGCTCCAGCGTGTCGGCAAGATCCGGATTGCGGAACAGGGAGCCTTCGACCGGGGTCGGAGAGAAGAAGGTGCGCTCGGCATTCTCATACTCTTCCAACATACCGCTCTCATGTGCAGGCGCAAATCGCCGCGGGCCGAACTGCCAGTAATAGGCGATCACTTCCGGGATCGGTGCGCCATCGCGGGCATAGCCAATCGCAGGCCGCATCAGATCACCAAAGGGAAGACGTCCGAACCGCTCATGCAAGGCGCCCCAGGCTTCGACGGTGCCCGGCACGGTGACGGGCGCCGCGCCAAAGGGCGGGATCTCCTCACCGTTCATGAAGGCATCTGCCTTGGCTTGCATGTCTTCCAGGCTCGCCCCCATGGGCGAACGACCCGAGCCATTATAGCCATACAGCTCGCGCGTATTCGGGTCCCAGACAATCGCATAAAGATCGCCGCCAATGCCATTGCCGGTCGGCTCGACCAGGCCGAGCATCGCGTTGGCGGCAATCGCTGCGTCCATAGCTGTGCCGCCGCGCTTCATGACATCGAGGGCGGTCTGCGTAGCCAGCGGGTGCGCGGTCGCCGCTGCCGCATTTGGTGCGACCACGGCGGACCGCGTGCCCAATGTGCGTCCGGAGGGTTGGCGATCCCCAGGCCCGAGAATCGGCTCGGGCGCAATCTCCGGCGCCGTAGCCAGGGCGCGCATGTCTGGCTTGACCGATGGCGCGTCGGCCGACTGCACCGAAACGCTTACACAAGCGGATAGGCCCAGCGCCAGTGCGCTGACCAGAATGGATTGTTTCAGCATATCTCGTGTCACCCTCATCTGTTTGCGGGTGAACTTAACGCGCTTCGAGCGCTTGGCGAGTCACGAAACTGTGGGCTGGATCGGAAATTCGGCAGACGCCCGAAATTGTGGATTAGCCGTCAAAGTCCTGCCAGATCGTGGACAGGTCGCGGCCGAGCAATTCGGACAGGCCCTGGTTTCGCCGTGAGAGATGTTCGGCCAGATAGAGTCGGGTCGCCTCTTTCATCGGCTGCGGACGGTCTGCCTTCAGGAAGATCGGATTGATGCGATGGAACCATTGATAATGGATCTTCTGGCGCAGCTTCGTCGCGAGCCCTGACCGGGTTTCCAAGTGGTCGCCATAGCGCCATTTCACCACGTGCTGCCCGATCTGGTTGAGCGTAAGCTGCCCGGACAGATTGGTCGGGTACTTGGTCTTGTTGAACCAGGCGGCGCCGGCATCGACTTGCATGCGCGCGGTGCCCAGAAAATCGGTGACGTCATCGAGTGTTGCTTGATTGTCCGCAACAAAGTCCTCGAACAGAACCACCTTGACGCGGTCCACGCCGAACAGATCGATATAGGTTTTGAGGTGCGACCGATAGGTCGACCCAAGGATCAAGGATCGCTGCTCATGAATGGCGCGCTCGAACCGGCTGGTGACGCGCCCGCTTTTGACCAGATGCCAGTATTGCGAATAGGCGCGCTTGACCGGGTCCCGCAGCATGAAGATCAGCCGCGCCTCAGGCAGCAGCGCCTTGATACGATGCGGCGCGACTTCGGAAAACAGATAAGTGGTCGAGTCTTCACCGATCAGGGACAGATCCTTGAACGGTTCAAAGCGCGCGGCATAGGCCGCGAGAAAGTCGGTATTTTCCAGGCGATTGTCATAGTGAACCAGCTCGCCCTTCTGTTCGAAGAAGAAATCCGGATGCGTGATCGGATCGTCGGCGTCGAAATAGTGAATTTCGTCCTCAGGCAAGCCGATCTCAGGGTGTTGATCGAGGATGAAATGCAGTGATGTGGTCCCGCATTTCGGGGCACCGCCAATAATGAAATCCGGATATCTGTCAGCCATGTGCAATCACCCGGACACCCAGCGGCGCGAGGGTCAGGCGCGCCGCCGCGATCATATCACACGGCGTGTGGGACGGCCTTGCCGCCCCTCCTGTGATTGTGCGTTTGTCGAGTCGCTGACCTTGCATGTCCCGATCCTATGCCTGCATCCACGGCTCTTGTTAACCGTGAACCTCGTCGTTCGGACCGCTGCACAAGATATGCCAGTTCATCGCGCGGCGCCCAGCCGCGGCCGAATGCGTCGATATAGGCTTGGATGAGACCCTCAAGCATAGCTGACCACCTCATATTCGATGCCATCATGATCGTGAAAGTAGAACCGACTTCCGGGCTCATAGGTCTGGTGGCTGTGGGTCTTGATGCCATATTCGAGAATGCGTTTCTCAGCCGCGGCAAGATCATCGACCAGGATACCAAGATGATTGACCGCGCCGGCCAGGCGATAATTCTCGTTCTCGCCCAACGCGCGCGGCGCGCCAACGCTGTACAGAGCGACATAATCTTCGTCATTTCCGACATGAACCGAACGCCCACCATGGATCGAGTCACCGCTCCAGCGGATTTTCCAGCCGAACAGATCGCTCAGCATTTCGGCTGTCTTGTCCGGGTCTCTGACCGTCATGTTGACGTGTTCGAGTATGGCTTTTGACATGGGATAACTCCGTCATTTGATTGATTGGAGTTCTTCGTGTAATTGCTAAACCTAAGTTTAGGTCAAGGTATTTTTTGGAGATTTTTTTCATGGCCATGAAACGCGGCCTTTCCATCGGTGATCTCGCCAACCGCACGGGACTCTCTGTCTCGGCCATCCGCTTCTATGAAAAGAAGGGCCTGATCATGCCTGACCGCAATGAAGGCAATCAGAGACGCTATGAAGGCTCCGACATTCGTCGGCTCTCCTTCATCCTGATCGCGCAGCAGATCGGCCTGTCGATCGAACAGATCAAGCAGGTCATGGCCAGCCTGCCGGAGGGCCGAACGCCAACCAAGGCGGACTGGTCGAAAATCTCAAGACGGTTTCGCAAGACCCTGGATGAGCGCATCGCCATGATGGAACGCATGCGCGACCGGCTCGATGGCTGTATCGGCTGCGGCTGCCTGTCGCTGAAAGTGTGCGGTCTCTACAATCCTGATGACCAGGCCCGGCGGCTCGGTGTGGGGCCGCGTTATGTGGTCAGCGACGCGCGCTAGCTGTAGCGGGCTTGAACCATGTCCCAGATCGCTCGGAGGCCGCACGCTGCGCCGCCGGCCGGACGACCATATTTGCCCTCTCGCCAGGCCCAGACGTCCAGGTGAACCCAGGACTTCGCATCGACGAATTGCTTCAGGAAAATCGCTGCGGTAATCGAGCCAGCCATGCCACCAGAGGCGCTGTTGACCAGATCGGCGATCGGGCTTTTCAACATCGACTTGTACGGCGCCCAGAGGGGCATCCGCCAGGCCGGATCGCCGCTGCTTGCGGAACCGGCGGCGATATCTGCCGCCAAGGCCTCGTCATCGGTATAGAAAGGCGCCAGATCCGGGCCGAGCGCGACGCGGGCCGCGCCGGTCAGTGTGGCGAAGTCGATGAGGAGCTCCGGATCTTCTTCGCTGGCCCGTGTCAGCGCATCGCCAAGGATGAGACGGCCTTCGGCGTCGGTATTGTCAATTTCGACGCTGAGGCCCTTGCGGCTGGACAAGACATCGCCGGGCCGGAATGCATCCCCGGCAATCGCGTTCTCCACCGCCGGGATGTAGAGCTTCAGATGAACCGGGAGGTTCGCCCCCATCACCAGTTCCGCCAGCGCAATCGCATGCGCGGCCCCGCCCATATCCTTCTTCATCAGGCGCATATAATTGCCGGTCTTGAGATTGAGTCCGCCCGTGTCGAAAGCCACGCCTTTGCCGACCAGCGCAAGCCGCGGATGTTTTTCGTTGCCCCAGCTGAGTTCCATGATGCGCGGCTCTTCCGGACCGGCGCGCCCAACCGCGTGCACCATGGGATAATTCTCTTCCAACAAGGCGTTACCGATCAAAGTCTGAACGGTTGCGCCATGTCGTTCGGCCAAGTCACTGATCGTGCCTTGAATTTCCGGCGGCCCCATATCCTCAGCTGGTGTATTGACGAGATCGCGCAGGCGATCGATTGCAGTGGCCTCACGCATCGTCGCTTCGCCATCTGCGCCTTCGCCGACGACCAGACGCGGTGGTGTGGCCTTATCGCTCAAGTACCGATCGAAGCGATAGGCTCCATCGGCCCACCCTGCCGCGATATAGGTCAGGGGATAACCGCCATCTCGCGCGATTTCATAGTCGGCGTCTGGCAGTTTTGAAGACAGCGCAGCGACCGCCAGGCCATCGGTTCCGGCACCCAAACCGCCGAGAACATCGACAATCTCACCCCCGTCGCCCGCGCGCACGATCAGTTGACCGGTTCCCGCCTTGAACGCATTGGCTTTTGCCAGGGCTGCCAGCGGCGCTGGAATGTCCGCCTTCGAGCCGTCATCGCCCCAGTCTTCTGAAGAAAACAGGTAGAGTTTTGCTGGCGCATCGGCCGTTGCGATCAGGGCGGGGTGAGAAGGCATCGCTTTTTTCCATACAAGTTAATATCAGAGCCGGTTCTGTTAACCTGATCTTGACCAGGTCACTGGCATGTTCGCTCCACTTACAGCCTCGGAGCCTGCAAAATGTCCAGAGCCAAAACTGTTAAACGCGCCCTGCCCGGCCTCGCCCTGATCTTTGTGGCTGGATGCGCGACAACGGACGCCGCTGAGCCGCTATCGGCCGAAGAACAAGCCTATCAGGATGCGATTTCCGAAGCCCTGGAACCTGCAACGGCAGAAGAAATCGCACAGGCCGAACGCTCGGACCCGATCACGCGCGCCAATTTCTGGGCCAATGAGTATCAAAAGGACGCGACTGATCTGGACTCGACGGTCGCCTTCATGCGGGCTCTGCGCCGGATTGGCAGCCATGATCGCGTGCTCGAGATCGCTTCAGCCTCCCTGCCCATGCATCCGCAAAGCCATGAAATCTATCTCGAACTCGGCCGCTCCTATCTGTCCGCCAACAAGCCGAGGGAAGCGGCCCAGGCCTTTGTTCGCAGCGCTGATTTCGCTCCGGCGACGGAAGCCGCACCTCTGGCCGGTCTCGGACTCGCCTTTGATCGGCTTGAAAATCACACTCAGGCCCAGGAAGCCTATGAACTCGCGCTCCAGCGCCAGCCGGGCCGGGTTTCGACCTTGTCCAATTACGGCTTGTCATTGGCATTGACCGGGCAATTGCATCAGGCTGAGATCGCGCTTCGCGAAGCCGTGGAACAACCCGGCGCGGATGTGCGTGTGCGTCAAAACCTGGCGCTCATCCTGGGCCTGCAGGGACGTTTTGACGAGATGGTCGCCGTGGACCCAACTGCGCCGACGCGCAGCGTCGAGGCCAATCAGGCTGTGCTGCGCCAGATGGTGATGCCGACGCGAAACTATGAAAGTCTGCAAAAACTGGACGAGGTGATCTCCGACATTCAGAGCGCGCCGCGCCCTTCTCAACCGATGCCGGATCTGAATGAAGCGCGTGTGGATTCTGAATCCATGTCTGAACCCGGTGAGCAAGAGATTGCGGGCGGCGCCGAAACGCCTCCGCCGGTCACATTGCGACCAAAACTGCGCGGCGCACAGGACGGTTAAGGCTCGACGCGCGTTTCCAATCGAAGAATAGATCCAGGCGAGAACGGCAAGCTTAGCCGTTTTCTGCCTGCATCCGCATGACCTTGATGACCGCTGGTCCGAGCACCACGAGGAACAGAACCGGCAGGAAGAACAGGATCATCGGGACCGTCAGCTGGGCCGGCAGGGCCGCGGCTTTCTTCTCCGCCGCCTGCATTCGCATTTCGCGGTTTTCCTTGGACATGACCCGCAGAGCGTCGCCGAGCGGCGTACCATAGCGTTCCGCCTGAACAAGGGCCATGGTCACGGCCTTGACGCCCTCATGGCCGGTTCGGCGCGCCAGATTCTCATACGCCATCCGCCGTTCCTGGAGGTAGGACAGCTCGGCCGTTGTGAGCTGCAGCTCTTCTGCAAGTTCTGAGGAGGCTGTGCCGATTTCGGCGCCGACCTTGGCAAAGGCCATTTCGATCGACATGCCGGATTCGACGCAGATCAGCATCATGTCCAGGGCATCCGGAAACGCCTGCATGATCGACTGCTGGCGCTTTTGCGCGACATTGCCGACATAGAGGTTAGGCGCGTAGAAACCGATCGCGGCTCCGAAAATGATCGAGCCATACTTCATCGCTGGCGACAGATTGTGGTCATTGACGAAGAAGATGTAGATGAACGCCCCAATGGCGCCCACAAACGGCAACAGGAAGCGGCAGAAATAGAATACCGTCAGCGGTCGTGGCCCCCGCAGACCAGCTTGTTCAAGCTTGGCCGCGATGTTCGGATCTTCCAGCATGGTCTGGAGATCGAGCTTCTTGGTGATGTCGCTAATCGTGCCCTTGGCTTCGCGCTTGATGCCCTTCTGCTCAAGTTCAGCGCGGTTCGCGCGGCGCAATTTCTCACGCTGGGACGAGACCTGTTTCAGGCGCGTTTCCAGCTTGTCACCTTTCAGTGCAGGCAACATCACGCCGACAATGGTCATGAACATGGCAACCGCAACCACCAGGGATAACAGGGTGGCCGGATCGCTCAAGGATGTTGCAAACTGTTCCAACGCGGTCCCCTAGAAATCGAAATTGATCATCTTGCGCATCACGGTGATGCCGATCGCATAAAGACAGAAGCCAACGAACAGGACGGTGTGTCCGCCCGAGCTGGTGAACAGCTCCATGATGTAGGTCGGGGTGGTCAGATAGACCATGAAGCCCACCGCAAACGGTAAGCAGCCAATGATACCAGCCGACGCCTTGGCTTCGGCGGACAGCGCCTTGATCTTCTCGCGCATCATTTTGCGTGAACGGATAACCCCGGAAAGATTGCCCAGCGCCTCGGACAGGTTCCCCCCGGCCTTGGCCTGAATGGAGAGCACGATCACGAAGAAGTTCACTTCCGGCAGCGGTACGCGCTTGTAGAATTGCTGCAGAGCGCGCTCGGTGGTCATGCCCATTTGCAGATTGTCGCAGAGCAGCTGGAATTCCGGGCCCAGTGGCGCCGGGCTCTCGCGGGCAATGATGCGCAAACACTCATTCAGTGGCAGACCGGACTTCACACCGCGAACAATGATATCAATACCGTCGGCAAACTGGTTCATCAGCTTCTTGTTGCGGCCCTTGGTCATGAAACCGAGGACAAAACGTGGCAGACCAATACCGCCAACGAACGCCGCTGCGGCAATGGTCAGCGGGCGGGACTTGAACTCATAGCCGAGGATCATTGGCGGACCGTCGGCGCCGGAATACCAGGTCCCGAATGCGGCCACGCCGCCAAGGACAATGGAAATGACCCAGAACACCTGCGCTGGCATTTCGAGGCCGGCCTGGTCGATCTTCGACTGAATATCGTTCGCCATCAGCGACTGACGCCGCTTTTCATCCTGTTCGCGCAGCTTTTTCAGCATTTGCTGGGTCTGCTTCTTGCGCGCAGCGTTTGGATCATTGCGGTCACGGCGGCCGTTCCCGGCCGTTTCACCCGCGCCTATCTGGCGGGCACGCTTCGACGCTTTCTCCGTGTCGGCATTACCGGTGAGTGCGATACCAACGCCAGCAATACAAAAGAAAGCCAGCGCACCGATCAAATAAATCAGGACGTCACCACTGAGATCCATGCCTTACTCCAGATCGTCCAGAGCGGACGCAAGATCACGCTCCAGGTTGTAGTATTGGGCGCGTTCCCAGAATTTCGGTCGACCAATCCCCGTCCCGCGGTGACGGCCAATGATCTTGCCATCGCCATCTTCGCCTTCGATTTCGTATTTCAGGATGTCCTGCAACACGATCGTATCGCCTTCCAGGCCCATCACTTCGGTGACGCACATGATCCGACGCGAACCATCGCGCAACCGCGAGGCCTGCACGACAACGTCCACCGAGCCGACAATCATTTCGCGAATGGTTTTGGCTGGCAGGCTGAAGCCGCCCATGGTGATCATGGACTCAACCCGCGACAAGGCTTCCCGCGGGCTGTTGGCGTGCAGCGTGCCCATCGATCCGTCGTGACCGGTATTCATGGCCTGCAGCAGGTCAAACGCTTCCGATCCACGCACCTCGCCCACAATGATCCGTTCGGGACGCATCCGCAGACAGTTCTTGACCAGATCGCGCATCGTCACCGCGCCCGAGCCTTCAATGTTTGGTGGGCGGGTCTCCAGGCGCACAACGTGCGGCTGTTGCAGCTGCAATTCAGCTGAGTCTTCGCACGTGATGACGCGCTCGCTGGGCTCGATAAAGCCGGTCAGACAGTTGAGCAGCGTTGTCTTACCTGAACCGGTACCGCCGGAGATCAGGATGTTGCAGCGCGAGTGGCCAATGATTCGCAGGATCTCAGCACCTGCTTCAGAAATCGACTTGAAGTTGACCAGATCCTGAAGTTTGAGCTTGTCCTTCTTAAACTTACGAATGGTGAGCGCTGGACCATCAATCGACAGAGGCGGCGCAATCACGTTCACACGAGAGCCATCCAGAAGACGCGCGTCACAGATCGGGCTGGCATCATCAACGCGTCGGCCCACCTGGCTCACGATGCGCTGACAGATATTCATCAGCTGCGCATTGTCGCGGAAGCGGATATTCGTGCGCTCAATCTTGCCGTCGACTTCGATATAGCAAGTGTCAGCGCCGTTCACCATGATATCGGCAATGTCATCGCGGGCGAGCAAGGGCTCCAGCGGACCATAACCGAGAACATCGTTACAGATATCATCGAGCAGGTGCTCCTGCTCGGAAATCGACATGACCACATTCTTGATCGCAATGATCTCGACGACGATGTCGCGGATCTCTTCGCGCGCACTTTCCTGATCCAGCTGTGCCAGCTGTCCGAGATCGATCGTGTCGATCAACGCGTTGAAAATGGTCGTCTTGGTCGCGTAATACTCTTCTGAGCGGTCGTTGACCTTGGTAATGGTTTCCTGATGCTCAGCTGCCGCCGGCGGCTTCAGAGCGGCCGGTTTCGGCTTGTCTTTCGCTTCCGTTGGCTTGGGCGGCGGAGGGGCAGCCGGTTTGGCCGGCTTGGCCTGGGCCGGTTCAGGCGCAGGCGCCGCTGGCTTGGGTGCGGCAGGCATAGTGGGGCGCGCGGCAGAACCTGCCGGATTTGCTGCGCCTGTACGTTTGCCAAAAGCCATGGAAAGACCTCTTCTATGTCCTTACTTCCCGAGCAGTTTGCTCAGGAGGGATTTCTGCTGCATCGCAACTTCACGGCCGGTCAGCTCGCTGGCGAGCTGATCTATCGCCACCGAAGCATCGGCCTGCGCATTGGTTTCTGAAATCATCTGCCCATTATTGGATGCCGTTCCGAACAGTTGCGGATCAAATGGCAGGATGATGGATGGGTCCACATCGATCGCCGCTGCAAAATCCTTGGTCGGAATTTCCGGACGCTTCGGCACGCCCATCATGTTCAGAACGAGCTTGGGCGGCGCATCATTCGGGCGCTGGGCTTTCAGCTCATCAATCATGTTCTTGCCGTTACGCAGGGACGCGAGATCCGGCTGGCAAACCAGAATGACCTCGTCAGAGCCGAGCAGCGTCTGATACGTCCACTCATTCCAGGTGTGCGGCAGATCAAGCACCACGTAAGGCATCACCCGGCGAACCGTATCGACAATCGTCGTGTAGGAATGCGTGGGAATGTCCATGATCTGGGACACTGTGGCAGGCGCTGTAAACAGCGATAGACGGTCGGTGACCTTTGACAGGAGTTTTGACACGACAGCATCGTCGACGCGCTCTGGCGCCAGCAGGGCGTCCGCAACGGTCTGCTGGTTCTCGTGATTGAAATCGAGCGCCGTTGTCCCGAAAGACAGATCCAAATCGATGAGTGCCGTGTTGACATGCGTGCTTTCGGACAGCGCCCAGGCGAGATTATGTGAAATCGTCGAGGCCCCGACGCCGCCTTTGGCGCCGATGACAGAGATTGACTTGCCGACAAAGGGCGCATCCGGGTCAGCAAAAAGCTGACTGATCGAGCGAACGATCTGCACCGGTGCAACCGGGGGTACGAGATACTCACTCACCCCGCGCGCCATGAGCTGGCGGTAGAGCCCGATATCATTGGTGCTGCCAATCACCATGACCTGAACGCCTTCGTCGCAATGCGAGGCGAGCTCGTCGATCTGAGCGATCATCGTTGAATTCGGCGCTGAAGATTCCAGAACCAGCAAATTCGGGGTGGTGTTCTCGGCGAGATAGCCGATCGCCGCTTCGAGGCCGCCTTCCATGGTTGAAACATTGGCCTGCGTCATCCGCCGGTCATTCGCCACGGCTTCCATCAGTTGGGTCGTCCGGCTGGTCTCACAGAACGCGATGGCGGAAATGGCCGGAATGGCGCGGTAGCCACCCTCTTCGTGATCCGAATAGACAATCGGAGCCGATTCCTGCAGCGGATCTTCCGGTTCGAACTCATCCAGCTCCTTCATTGGCGGTTCGAGGTCGACCTCCTCGACTTCGGCACTTTCATCCAGCACCGTCGCCAAAGCAGAATCGAAATCATCTTCGAATTCCATCTCGAATTCGTCTTCGAAAAGTGCGTTATCATTCGACATCTACTTCACTCCCCGTGATTGCTCACAAGCCTAGTTCACAGCATTCGAAACGACGGCCGACTCGGCCTCGGTTCGTACCGCTGCAGTTGTTTCTCCAGTGCGCCACAGCTCAAGCTGACGGCTACGACGATCAAGATCGCCCTCGTCCAGATCGCGTCCACCGAGCAGATCAGACGGCTCGGCGATCATCGCCGCCATGTTGGTGCGAACGGCACACCCCAGCGATGGCAGGTCGCTGTTCGACACCGCATTGGTGACATCAATCTGCGCCAGTGATTGGCATTTCGGGGCGACGGCCTTGTAGGTCTTGAACGCCATCACGATCGGAGTCGTGGCGCGG
Organism: Hyphomonas sp. Mor2; assembly: GCF_001854405.1. Classification (GTDB taxonomy): domain Bacteria; phylum Pseudomonadota; class Alphaproteobacteria; order Caulobacterales; family Hyphomonadaceae; genus Henriciella. The sequence goes on along the minus strand of NZ_CP017718.1, from coordinate 3,614,599 downwards.
CCTTCGGAATCATATGAGGCGCCGAGAAGACTTTCATACCCAACCCCGGCTTCCCAGGCGAGCTGGCGAAGCTCGGCCACAGCCCCCACGGCGAGCTGCGGGTTGGTCGCAGAGTGCGGCATGGAGATAACCAACGGTCCATGCCCGACATCGGTGTACTGATCGAGAAAATCACGCACCTTGATCAGCTCGGAAATACGCAGCTGCGTATCCCGATCATCCAACATGACTTCGAGGTATTCCGTATGCTGAGTGACGCCGATCGGGTTTCGGTCGAGCGTTGTCCCCTGGAAATATTCAGCCGGGACATGGCCGGCAGATCCGTTTGACTGACAGCCTGTTATCGCCAGTGTGCCCGCCAGTGCGGCGCCGATCAGGAGGTGTTTCTTCATCATCATGATCTCACTTATTCCTCGATAAAGCCTACAGGCGCGGAGTAATTGTTCTTCGACAGCCCCTCGCCGGATTCCGCATACTGAGCGTTCAATTTTCCGAAGAAGATGGTCTGCGGATCAGACGCGTTGACGAAGCCGTCCGCGGGGGTCTTGAGCTCGTCCTTCTTGGCCGGATCCACCAGGTAAGGCGTAATGATCACAACCATTTCGGTCTCTTCATTGATGAAGTCGCGGGACTGGAACAGCGTTCCGATCACCGGCAGCTTCTTGATCCCTGGCAATTGGTCGATCGTCTGGCGCGAGCGCGACTGAATCAGACCGGCCAGCATGGTCGAACCGCCGGATGGCAATTCCACGGTACTTTCGGCGCGTCGCACCGTCAGCGATGGAATGGTCAGCGTCTGAGCCGTCACCACCTAGCCATCTGCGGTCACACCAGCCACTGATTGCCCCTGGAAAGCCCCCTGATTGGACAATTCGGAGATCTCGGTCGAAACCTTGAGCGAAATGCGCCCCTCAGAGAGGACCACAGGGGTAAAGGCAAGACCCACACCGAAGGGTTTGAACTCAATACCAATCCGGCCCTCTTCGTCCTGGGAAACCGGGACAGGGAATTCACCACCGGCGAGGAATTTCGCGCTCTCGCCTGAAACCGCCATGATGTTCGGCTCGGCCAGCGTCCGGACAATGCCGACGCGCTCGAGAGCGTCAAACCGGGCGCCCAGCGCCGATTGCGCCGTACCGCCAACAAAGTTTGTATATCCCACTTCCGAAGACAGACCGCCAAGCGAACCACCGGCGATGTTGAACGTATTGGAGCTGGAAATCTGGAACCGGTTAGAGAACGGACCCGTTGCCTGCTGCGTCAGGATCGCGTTGCCGGCGCCCACATCATTGATCAGGCCTGTTTCTGCATCGAAGAACACGCCTGTGACTTCGCTGATCCGATCGAGATCCTGCGGAATGATCGTGGATAGCGCTTGCTGGAAGGTTTGCCCCGCCAGATCGCCAAAACTCGTCGTGCCGGTCAGGTTGATGCCAAGTTGTTTCACCACTGTGCGCTGCATCTCAACAATGCGCACTTCCAGCATGACCTGATCCTTGGCACGGACGGACATCATATTGACAACACCCAAGGCGTCTCCGGTTGGGGAATAGGTCGTCACCAGGCGCATCACCTGATCAGACTGAACCAGGCTGTCGACGGTCCCTGCAACGACGAGATTGCCATTGGCGCTTTCGACGCTGACGCGAGCATCCGGAACGTAGCGCTCGATCATTTGCTCGATAATGGTCGTGTCCTGGTCCACCGTGATCTCGAGATTGATCAGCGGGCGCCCATCCGGGCCGAACACGAACGCATTTGTCTGACCGACCTGCACGCCGCGGAAGATGATCCGCCGCGCGGTCTGCACCGTCGCATCGGCAATCAGCGGGTTGGTGATGATCACGTCCGAGGCCGGGCGATCGAGGTCGATCACAATCGATTTGTTCGTGCCCAGCTTTACAACGCGCGTGACCCCGGTTTCACCAGGGTCAAGCGAGCTTACGCCCAGGGGATTTTCGGTGACTTGCGCTTGTGCAAGGGCACTCATTGGTGCCAACCCCATGGCGAGGGTCAGCGTTGCGCCTGTTACAATTGGCGATAACCGCTTCATCAGGTGCCCCCTGCCTCAACTTTATTGCTGCGATAAATCATGACTTTGCTCGACCCGGTGCGGACGCGATCCAGCGAGTCCACGTCGGCCAGAGCCTCTCCTTCATTGAAGCCCGCATCGGCGACGCTGCGCAGCGTCAGAGAGAGTTCACCGACCCGTGCGGCGCGAGCGAGCAGCTCTGCCTGGGCCTGTGTCAGCTCCATCGTGGCCGTCGAACCGGTCAGCGTCGGAATGCCGTCGACATCGCCGAAAGTCTGGTCGATGGCGAGGACGCGGCCATTCTCGAGAATCGTGGTCGTGACCATGATTGGCGGCGCATCTTCATTGGTGCCAACCTGCTCGACCTGTTCGGTCAGGATAATGTCGACACGATCATCCGGCAGGATAAATCCGGCAGAGGCAGACTCGGGCGAGATCTCGACCGTTACGGCGCGCTTGCCGGGCGCCAGCAAGGCCGCCATGAAGCCGGTCTCACCTTTTTGCACGATCTTTTGCGGCATGATCGGCTCATCCACAAACATGGCGGTGCGCACCACGCTGCCGGTCAGAGTCTCCATCGCGTCCGGCGCGAAGTCTTGTGTGAAGTAAGCAGGGTTGATCGTGGCTTCGGGCCAGTTCGCCCATTTGAAGTCATCCGGGGTCAGCAGCGTACCAATCCGCAAGTCGCCGCGCGCCACCAGGACTTTTTGCTGGGACACTTCAACTTCGACAATCCGCTCGACCGTTTCAGCCGGACCCGTGACAACTGTGGGTTGCTGGCTGGCAATGTTGCGGACCAGGAACGCAGCGAGGCCAGCGGCAACCAGCGCAACTGCGAGAATGATGAGTCGCATCGGAGACATGAAAGAGCCCTTTTTCCCTACAAGGCCCCTCAATTCGCGGAGGCCATTCCTCCGCAATATTCCACGCCGAAGCTAAAGCATGGTTAATTGAATCGGGCGATTTGGCTTAAGAAATCAGTAAGAAGTGGAGAGGCTGGAGCGGCATAAAATGCCCCCGCAGCGATCGCTACGCCGTATGGAATTCCCTTGCGATCTTCAAAGGTCGCAACCCCGAATCCTGGCGTTACGCCGCGCGGAACCAGACCGCGCAGGATGACAATGAGAATGGTCAGCACGCCGCCCGCCATGGCCGTCGCAACCAGAAATGGAACTGCTCCGGCAGGTCCGAGCCACAACATCACGGCCGGAATAAACTTCGCATCGCCGCCGCCATAGAAGCCGACAAAGAACAGGCCGACGGATACGATGAAGGCAATCACCCCGACCAGCAGGTGCATCCCTGTGACGTCCCAACCCGGCGCCGCGACGATCGCCGCCGGCACAAACAGGAAGGCAAGCCAGCCATTCAGCCAGTTCGGAATGGTCAGCGTTTCAATGTCGATAAGCGCAGCAAACAGGCAAAGCGCGAAAAAGCTGGCGGCAAACAGTGTGAGGATCATTTCAGCAGTCCTTCGAGGTCTTTTGTTGCGATGGGCTTACACGAAAGGATTTAAGGATCACTTGACGCCGCAAATGAAAGAAGCCGCCGGGCGAACCCGACGGCTTCAAGCCAATTAACTTGGCCTACCTTTCGGCAAAGTCTTACGCCATTTGCTGGGCGACTTTGTTGAAGGTAGAAGAGGTGTTAGAACCAAGAGCGGTCACAGCACCGATGATCGCAACAGCGATCAGAGCAGCAATCAGACCATACTCAATGGCGGTTGCACCAGATTCATTCTTCAAAAACGTACGCATTGGAAACTCCCACTATGCAGGTTATAGAAGTCCCGGTTATTCTTGGGTTTGTCCCCGGAACGGCTGTGGTTGTACGCCAACACGCTGAAAATCCCGTGAATCAAAACAGAAAGTTTCTGAAGAATAGGCAAGCGTCTGTTAACCCGAATTCGAGGGCACAGATCTTGGATACGCGCGGTCGGGCTGAAGCACAGTCTTGATCAGAGCGAGCGTGTCGGACTCATCGTCGATTTCAGAACAGGCTTATCGCAGCATGGCGCGTGAACTGGAAGTGATCGTCGAGCCGCAGCTTTTCAACTGCGGCTCGACGTCGCTTAGGGCCGCTTAGCCGCCGCCACCGCTGTTGCCGCTATTGCCGCTGTTGCCGCTGTCGTCGCTGGTCGCATCCGTGAGGTCGTCGGAAATGGAATCGAACGTCGCTCCAACGTTATCACCGAGCGCCGTGACGGCTCCGATAATCGCAACCGCGATCAAGGCTGCGATGAGTCCATACTCAATCGCTGTGGCACCAGATTCATTTGTAAAAAAGTTATGCATAAGAGACTCCCACCATGCATCAGGTTGTCGTCCCTAGTACTGCTCAAGCTCCCTCGAACGCAGATCGACCTAGGCAAGCGCTCTAAAGAACTGGTGAATCAATTCGGCAAGATCCGTCGTTTCGCGATATTTCGAGACGTCCGGAAAAGGAAAACCCTCAGTCTTTCGCAAACGCTGCGCCCGCGCACGCGCGTGCCATCTTAGGATTCGAATAACCTCTTTGCGGCAATGATATCGGCAACTGCTGGAGAATTCCCATGATTTCCATTTCCAAGATCGCTGTTTCAGGCTGCGCCGCCGTGTTGCTGGCCGTCGCCGCGCATGCCGGACAGATCACCGTTGAGGCCGGCAAGGCCAAGGCGGTCAAACTGAAAGCCAATGCAGACAGCGTGATCATCGGCAATCCAAACGTGGCCGACGTGGCCGTGCATGATGACAAGCTCTTGTTTGTCACCGGGAAGTCTTTCGGGACCACGAACCTGATGATTTTCGACAAGGAAGGCAACACGCTGCATTCCTCCGACGTCGTTGTCACCGCGAACACTGCGACCTGGGTCAGCGTCAAACGCGCCGGTGACAATTATACCTATGATTGCTCTCCGTCCTGCCGCCCAACGCTGGCTGCGGGTGATGAAGATCAGCACTACTCGAATGTCGGTGAACAGCTGCTGCTTCAGAAAGAGCTGAACAGCGCCGACGAATAGCGTTTCGAAACAGAATTCAAAGAAGAGCCGGCCCGAACAGGTCGGCTTTTTTTATCGGCGCTGATCGGATCCAGCTGCCGCTTCAGCAAGGGCAGCCGATTGCGCGGCAATGGCCGTCTCCAGAACATTATCCACGTTCAGGGAGTACAAGGCCTGCTCGTCTTCGCCAACAGGCGCATAGACATCATCGCCAAGTCGCCACTCAAACGCCCCGGCATCTCGAACCGTGATGGTCCAACCGGCCCCTGTACGCGGGAAGTAGGTCTCTCCGGCGCTCATATTGCGCGACCGGAACACCGTGCCATCCGACCCGCGAACCTCGATCCAGGCGCTTTTCTTGGCGCGCAGCGAGAATTCCTGGCTGACATCAGCCCGGAACGTGGTGAAATCGATCTCCTGAACCGTATTCGGCGACAGTCTGGCCGAAATCGCCAGCTGATCGGTAGTCTGGGGTTGCCCCGGCTGAAGCAAAAGGCTGATCCCTGTTCCAACCACGCCGAGCGCAAACACAGCGGTTGCGGCCAGCAGGATCATGCGCGTCGGCACTTGCCTGTCATTGACCTCCACCGGCATCGCGGAAGCGTTGGTCGCGCCGCGGCTGGCCGCATAGGCGCTGGCCACTTCTTCTTCGGGCAATCCGAGGAATCGCGCATAGTTCCGAGCCTGCAGGCGCAGGATGCTGTCTGGAATATGCTCGGTTTCCATTTCTTCGAGCGCGGCGAGCGTGTCCTGAGACTGTCTTGTTTCGCGCGCGACGTCGCGAAGAGCCAGCGATTTAGCTTCGCGCGCTTCACGCAGCCGCTCGCCAATCGTTTTCACGAGTTCAGCCTCATCCGCGGCGGCTGATTCAGCTTGCAATCCAGCGTTCAATTTATCGCTCTGGCTGTCAGACATCGTTCAGTATGATACCTTGTAATTCAGCAAGCTCTAACACTCCGTTACGCAATGCTGGGTCCCTCTCCTGCAACAGCCCTGCAAATGCCGGGCCGAATTTGGACAGATCCAGCGAGCGCAACATGCGCTTCACAGGACCGATGCCGCCCCCGGGCATCGACAGAGAGTGGTATCCAAGGCCAATCAGACAAAGCGCTTCCAAAGGTCGCCCAGCGCCTTCACCACAAATCGAAACCGGAATATCGTACCGGGCACAGGTCTCCCGGACCTGTTTCAAAAAGCGCATCACAGGTCGACTGACAAAAGGGTAACGTTCCGAGACGAGCGGTGTCATCCGATCCGCCGCATGGAAGAATTGCAGCATATCATTGGTGCCAATGGAAACGAAGTCGACCTCGCTGGCAATATCTTCCAGCGCGAAGGCGAAGGCCGGTGTTTCCAGCATCGCACCTATCCGGATCTCGCTTGGCCCCTCAAACCCTCGCTGCTTGCCCCAATTGACCTCGTCCAGAAGCAGATCTTTCGCTTCGCGGAATTCGTGCGCGCTCGTCACCATCGGAAACATGACCGATAGCGGAATGGAGTCGGCGGCTCTCAGCAAGGCCCTGAGCTGGCGGCGGAACAGGCCGGGTCGGTCCAGCGCGAACCGAATGGATCGCCAGCCAAGGGCCGGGTTCTCTTCGCGCGCATCATTGAGATTGGGCAACAGCTTGTCGCCGCCCAGATCGAGGGTTCGGAAATGCACGGGCCGTCCGTCAGCCGCTTCCAGAATCTGTCGATAGAGATGAATCTGGTCGTTCACGCTGGGCAGCTTTTCCGACATCAGGAACTGAAATTCTGTTCGAAACAGTCCGATACCATCGGCGCCTGTATTGTTGAGATGTTCAGTATCCAGCCCGAGGCCGGCATTCAACATCAGTCGTACCTCGACCCCGTCCTTGGATTCGGACGGCTCCTCCCGCAAGGCGGCAAAAATGGCCTGACGTTCGCTCAGCACCGCCTGCCGGTTGGCATAGACTTCGAGCAATTGATCGTCGGGGCGCAAGTGCACACGGCCATCTTCGCCATCGACAATGATCTGATCTCCGCGCGAGACATGTGTCAGCAGGCCATCAATGCCCCCGACGGTGGGAATGCCGAGGCCGCGCGCGACGATGGCCGCGTGGCTGGAGGTCGCCACTTCTTCGAGGATGATGGCGGCATAGCCCGATTGGCCGTAATCCAGCAGTTCCGCCGGGCCGAGACGGCGAGCGATGAGGACTTCCGGCTCGCCCTTTTTCGGTTTGCCATTGGCCTGGATCTCGTCGCCGCCTGCGAGCATGCGCAGTAGGCGATTGTCGAGGTCTTCCAGGTCGTGCAGGCGCTCTCGCAAATAGGGATCCTTGACCTTCTCGAACCGCGCCCGGTGTTCACGGCGCAACCGGTCAATCGAGGCCTCAGCCGACAGACCGCCGCGCACGCCTTCACGCAATTTCTCCGCCCAGGTCGGATCGGAGGCGAGCAATTTGTACGCCTCGATGACTTCGCGCGGCTCGCCCCAGAGCCCTCCAATCTCGGCGGCCAGAAGGCGATCGATCGAGAGGTGCAGCTCTTCGAGGGCAGATTCGAGCCGGTCTTCCTCGATTTCGGGATCCTGGGCAAAGAAGCGCGCAGCCGGAATCACCGGATCATGCAAACGAACGCGCCCCATACCGAGGCCGCCGCACAGGCTGCGTCCTTGCAGGTTGACGGGGCGACCTTCGCGGGCAGCATCGGTTTGCTCGGGTCCGATCTCGTCGCTGGGGACAATTTCGGCCAGCACCATGGCAATGGTTTGCAGACTGTCGATCTCGTCGTCCTGATAGAGCCGTTCGGTGCGATTCTGAACCGTCAGAACGCCAATCACGCTGCCGCCCTTGAGAATCGGGACGCCAAGAAAGGCGTGATACGGGTCTTCGCCGGTTTCCGGGCGATAGGAGAAGGCTGGATGGCGCGGTGCGTCCTGGATCGACAGAGGTTGCGCGGTTTGCGCAATTTGTCCGACCAGGCCCTCATCGATAGCCAGAAAGGTGCGATGAATCGCATCTTCACGCAGGCCCTCAGTGGCAATCAGTTCCATCCGATTGTCTTCTGTCCGCCGATAGACGGAGCACACGTCGGCCACCATCGTGCCGGCGATCAGCCGCACGACCTTCATCAGCCGCGCTTCTGTATCGGCTTCTGCGGCCATGACCGACCGCAAGCGGTTCATCAATAACCGTGGAATGGAAAAGCTATCAGGCATGCAAGAGCCCAGATGGGGCCTTCAGTCAGGTCGCGTCAAGGTCAAACGCGGTGTGAAGCGCGCGAACGGCCAGTTCGGTATAATCTGCATCAATCAGCACCGAAATCTTGATCTCGGAGGTCGAGATGACGTCGATATTGATGTTTTTTGCCGCCAGCGCCTCAAACATGGTCTCTGCGACCCCGGTATGAGACTTCATGCCCACGCCCACGACCGAGACTTTCGCGACATCGCGCGTGACATCCATTTTATCGAAAGAGACCGTCTCGTCATTGGCTTCGAGGACACGCTGCGCTTTTTCGCTGTCACCGCTGGTGCAGGTGAAGACCATGTTCGCCCGGTCTTCACCGCGGGCATTGGCCTGGACGATCATATCGACATTGACGCCTTCACGGGCCAGCAGGGCAAACAAGTTGGCAGAGGTGCCTGGTTTGTCTTCCATGCCGTACAGCGTGACTTTCGCTTCGTCTCTAGAGTAGGTAACCCCATTTACGACCTGTTTTTCCACGATCTCATCCTCGTTACAGATCCAGGTCCCGGGATTGTCATCCTCAGGCCCAGAAAAACTAGACAGCACCCGCAAGGGCACCTGATGGTTCATTGCCAGCTCGACTGAGCGGGTTTGCAAGACTTTTGCGCCCAGAGACGCCATTTCCAGCATCTCCTCATAAGACACACGCTCCAATCGGCGGGCCTGCGGAACGATTCGGGGGTCTGTCGTGTAGACCCCGTCAACATCGGTGTAGATATCACAGGGCACCGAGCCGAGCGCCGCCGCGACCGCAACAGCCGTTGTATCGGAGCCGCCGCGCCCCAGTGTTGAGACGCGTCCTTCTTCGGTAACGCCCTGGAAGCCTGCAATCACGGCAACCTGCCCGCCATCAATGGCCGCGCCGAGGCCGCTCTCCTCGTCAAATCCGTCAATCCGGGCCGCGCCGTGACCTTCACGCGTTTTCATCCGCATCTGCCAGCCAAGCCAGCTGCGCGCATCAAGACCGCGTTTGCGCAGTGAAAGCGCCAGAAGTCCGCTGGTGACCTGCTCGCCGGAGGCGACGACGACATCATATTCGTCATCAAACTCGTCCCCGACGATCGCATCGCCCGCCGCGCCCTTGGCGAGGCTCACCAGCTTGTTGGTTTCGCCCGACATGGCTGAGACAATCACGGCGAGTTTCTCGCCTTTTGAGGCCCGATGCGCAACAATATCAGCGACATGGGAGATCCGCTCCAGATCTGCCACGGAGGTGCCGCCAAATTTCAATACAGTGCGCGCCATTGCCGCCTCGTCAAAATTTACCATTTAAGCTCAATTGAACAGGCGCTTCCTTATAGGGATGATCGCGAAACCGCAATCAGGATTGCTAAACTCATGACAGAGACCGCTGCAACCGTTTCAAATACAACATCCCGACCGAGTATTGATCCGGACGAAGTGGCCAAATTCTCCGCCATGGCGGCGGAATGGTGGGACCCGAAAGGCAAGTTCAGACCGCTGCACAAGTTCAATCCCGTGCGCCTGGAATTTATCCGCGACACGCTGGAGGATCATTTTCGACTGGACTCCAGCGCGCGCAAGCCGTTCGAGGGCTTACGCATCCTCGATATCGGTTGTGGCGGTGGTCTGGTCAGCGAGCCGATGACCCGGCTCGGCGCGGCGGTTACGGCTGTCGATGCGAGCGAAGCGAACATCAAGACCGCGATGACGCACGCCGAACAAGGCGGTCTCGACATAGATTTTCGGGCGGGCACCGTCGAAGCCCTGATCGAAAGCGGTGAGGCGCCGTTTGACGTGGTCCTGAACCTGGAAGTGGTCGAGCATGTTGCAGATCCGACGGCTTTCCTGAAAGATTGCGCCTCGCTGGTGAAACCTGGCGGGTTGATGATCGTCGCGACCCTCAGTCGCACCGCGAAAGCCTTTGCGCTGGCCATCTTTGGCGCTGAATACGTGCTCGGCTGGTTGCCGCGCGGCACGCACGAGTTCGAGAAATTTCTGCGGCCCGAGGAAATCGCCGGCCCATTGCGGGATGCCGGTCTGTCGGTGCAGGCGCCGCAGGGGGTGAGTTTCAACCCGATCTCGGATCAATGGCGGCTCTCCACCGACACCAAGGTGAACTATATGATGGTCGCCGCGCGGCCCGATGCGTGATCGAGACGCGGTCTGGCCGACTCCCGGCGCGGTGCTGGATTACTGGATCAATGCGGCGACAGAAGACCATCTCTTCGCCAACCGGCAGCACAAATTGTGGTTCACGAAATCCGCCGCGACAGACGCGTTTATCGCGCGCCACTATTCAAACCTTTATGATGCACTGACGCACGGCCTGGCCGAGGAATGGGCGGGTGCCGGACCGCGCGCGCGACTGGCCGCGATTATTGTACTCGATCAATTCAGCCGAAACATGTTTCGAGGGCACGCCCGCGCTTTCGCATGCGACGCCCTCGCCCGGGATCTCGCCCGAGGCGGCGTGGAGACCGGTGAAGACCGATCCCTGTCGGAAATCGAACGATCCTTCTTGTATTTGCCATTCGAGCATTCCGAGGATCTCGCAGATCAGGAGCTCAGCGTGCGCCTGTTCGAGAAACTGGCTGCAAATGCCCGCCCCGTTTTCAAACCGATCTGCGATAGCTCGTTGGACTATGCGCGCCGGCACCGGGACATTATCCGCGAGTACGGACGGTTCCCGCACCGGAATAACCTCCTGGGACGCGAATGCACGCCAGCGGAAGCGCTCTACCTGTCCAAACCCGGCGCTGGGTTTTAGCGCTTAGCGGACAGGCAGGACGTCCATCAGCTCGATCTCGAAATTCAGTGCCGCGTTCGGCGGAATCGGGCCATTGCCGCGCGGGCCATAGGCGAGATTGCCCGGCACATGGACCAGCCACCGATCGCCCGGCTTCATCAATTGCAGCGCTTCAACCCATCCAGGGATCACGCGATTGGCCGGGAACATGGCCGGCTCGCCGCGCAGGAAGGCACTGTCAAAGACGTCGCCGCCCTCATCCAGACGCCCTTCATAGTACACCGCGACATACTCGCCGCCTTGCGGACGGGTTCCACTTTCATCACCGCTGGCCAATACGACATATTCCAGGCCGCTGCCCGTCTTCTGGACCTCGGGGAGCTCTGAATTCCAGGGGGTAAACCTGTCCCACGCTTCAGAATCCGTCGGACGCGGCTCTGGCGCTTTGACAACCTCTTTAAGTTCGACCTGGAAGACCAGATCGTCGCCGGGTTTGATCAGGCCGCCTGGGCGGGGACTGTCGCCATAAGCGATCTCAGCCGGGATGTAGAACATGAATTGATCACCCACCGACATAAGCTGCAGACCCTCCGTCCAGCCCGGGATCACCTGGTTCACGCCAAAAGAGGAGGGCACACCGCGCGCATAGGCGCTGTCAAATACGGTGCCATCGGTGAGACGGCCTTCGTAGAAGACACTGACCTGATCGCGAGGCCCCGGCGATACACCGCCCTCCTCGCCTTCGCTCAGGACGACATATTGCAGGCCGCTCTCAGTGGTCTGAACCTCTTCGGCCTCGGGGGTCCAGGGCGTGTATTGCGCCCATGCATCAGTATTCGATTCGATCGGCTCCGGCGCCTTCAGCACATCCTGCAGTTCAACCCGGAAGATCAGATCGTCGCCGGCCTTGATGACATTGCCCCGTGCGCGATTGCCGTAGGCGAGGTCATTGGGAATGTAGAATATGAACTCGTCTCCGACCGACATCAGTTGCAAGCCTTCGGTCCAGCCTGCGATCACCTGACCCACGCCAAACGTTGCTGGTTCCTCACGCGCATAGGAGCTGTCGAACACGGTTCCGTCTGTGAGACGGCCATCATACATGACGGTCACCTCATCCTTCGGACCGGGCGTCACGCCATCCGCATCGCCTTCACGAATGATCACATATTGCAGGCCGCTTTCAGTCGTCTGCACGCCGTCAGCCGCGCTGTCCCAGGGGATGTAGGTTGCGAGGGGATCATTCGGGTCCATGGTTTCTCCACCACATGCTGCGAGAATCAGGCCGCCAAGGGCCGCGAACAGTTTGCGCAAGACTGCACCTCCTGAAACAAATTTCCGGGCGTATGTAGGTCGGAACAGCGCCGGTGTCACCTAAGGAAGTCTGTAAACCTGCGCCTCTGAGACGCCGGTAAAAATAAGCGTCTCCACATCGGACAGAGATTTTACATTCACGCGATTGGTTTGGTGGGGAATCGCATCCATCAGAACGCTCTGTGTGATAGCAAGTTCGGACGTGCCTGCCGGTAGCAGGCCTTCCTGATAGACCCAGTAGAACCCTCGCTCGACTTCGCCGCCAAGCAGGGTCAATGGCAAAGACTCCCCTGTCGCCGCGTTCGAGACAAGGAAACGCTCGGCGACATAGGTCGCGAATTTTGCCTGCGCCGCCGGATCCCCGACCAGATCGGCGCGCGCGCCGAGCACTGACATCAGCGTGCTCTCGGCATCATGAATGCTGAGGCGATGGGCGACTTCCACACGACACGGTCCCTCGAGGCAGGACCCGCTGGCGGTGGGTTTGACGATGATTTCCGTCAGCGCGACGGCCTGCTCATGCGCCTGGCTTGGCCCGTGAGTCAGACCCAGAGCGCAAAGACCAATGAGCAGGCATCGCAGAGCAAGTGTCAGCATCTAGTCCTGCACCGCGGCCTTGTTTTCCGAATCCTCGGTCACTTCGTCGGTGAGCAGCTCAGTCTTGATGTCCTGCATGATATCCCGGCGATCAAAAGTGAACGGGTTCTTGAACTTGAACGCCTCCACCCGCGACGGCGTCAGACGGCGAGGATAGTAATTGTTCTCAAGATCGGCATCGGCCGTTTCCCAGTTCGGATCGACAATGATCTGCTTCAACTCGCGCCCTTTCTCGAATACGAGCAATTTCGAGACCTTGTGCGGATTGCGCCGCCAGATCTCAGCTGGGATATACATCCGCTCGGTCGAACCATCGACGAATTCAAGGCCGAGAATGATTGGCATGACAAGCCCACCGACATTCGAGAACTCAAGCGCGTAATACTCAGCGTCTTCGGCCACGGCGCGATGGAAAACCTCCCGCTCGATCGGGTCAAATCCGTCCAGCAGCGTCTTGTAATCGTTCCGTTCCTTATTTGTGACGGTGTAGATGTCATTATCATCATAGAAGTCACGAATGTCCGGATGGCGATCGACCCAGGTTTCGATCCCATCGGCCCGATCGTTGAGGACGCCGACCTTGTCCGGCTCGTTCTGGACATCACTGCGATGTCGCGCGAGATCGATGTCCGGGTCTTCGGTGTCCATTTCCATGTGGAAGACGCGATCCAGAGAAATATCGACATGATCGGTCGTGTAGAACCAGCCGCGCCAGAACCAGTCCAGATCCACCCCCGAAGCTTCTTCCATAGTGCGGAAAAAGTCGCTCGGCGTCGGCCGCTTGAACTTCCAGCGGCGAGAATATTCGCGGAAGGCGAAATCGAACTTGTCTCGGCCCAGAATGGTTTCGCGCAGAATATGCAGCGCCGCCGACGGCTTGCCATAGGCATTTGGCCCGAGCTGTAAGACGCTGTCAGATTGCGTCATGATCGGTACCTGCTCATCCGAGACCATGTAGAATACCAGATCACGCGGCAAAGAGCGTGTCCAAGGGATATCCGGGTCCCACTCATAACCTGCGACACTGTCGAGGAAGCTGTTCAGGCCCTCATCCATCCAGGTCCATTGGCGCTCATCGGAATTGACCACCATCGGGAAATAGATGTGGCCAATCTCATGGATGACGACGCCGATCAGGAACCGCTTCTCGGCCATCGTATAGGTCCGGCTGCCATCATCCTGCAGTGTGGTCCGCGGCCCGTTGAACGTGATCATCGGGTATTCCATCCCGCCGACCGGTCCATTGACCGATTGCGCGGTTGGATACGGATAATCGAACGCGAAGCGGTTATAGACATCCATGGTGTGGATCACGGACGTGGTTGAATATTTCTGCCACAGGTCGCCGCCCTCTTTCGGATAGAAGGACATGGCCATGACTGTCTCGACCTCGGCGCCCGGTTGACGGAAGCCCTGTGCATCCCAGGCAAATTTGCGCGAGCTGGCCCAGGCGAAATCGCGCACATTGCTCGCTTCAAAGCGCCAGGTCTTGGTGCCTGTGGGGTTGGAACTTTCGTTGGCTTCCGCTTCCTCAGGTGTCACGACAAAAACCGGGCGATCCGCCGTTCGCGCCTCATTCAGGCGGCGGCGTTGTGTACCGGTCAGAACCTGTCGCGCGTTTTGCAGCACACCGGTCGAGGACACGATGTGGTCATTGGGGACGGTGATCTCGACGCTGTAATCGCCAAACTCCAGCGTGAACTCGCCGCTGCCGAGGAATTCCTTATTGTGCCAGCCTTCATAGTCGGAATAGGCGATCATGCGCGGGAACCATTGGGCGACCAGGAAGATATCGTTGCCGCCTTCGCGCAGATCGTAAGGGAAATGCTCATACCCTGCACGGCCGCCCATCGCGTCCTGATCGACGAGATTGTAAGCCCAATCAATCTGGAAAGCGGTCGACTGACCCGGCCGAAGGGGCTGTGGCAGATCAATCCGCATCAAGGTGCCGACAATCGTATGGGGCAAGGCGCGCCCGCCAGCATCGGCCACACGGGTGATGTCATAGCCATACGCATTGTCGGCCTGCGACTGCATGCGGCGCAGCGAGCTGAGCTGGATTTGTGGCTTCAAAGCCATGCGCTGATTCACGGATCCCGGCTCCTTGGCCGAGAATGTGCGGGTCATCTCCGCGATCGAATCCTCACGAAACCGGTTCTGATCGAGTTGCAGCCAGAGATAGCGCAACGTGTCCGGGGAATTGTTGGAATAGGTGACCGTTTGCGTCGCCGTGATCCGCCGCGCAGGCTCATCGAGACGGACCTCGATTTCGTAATCGGCTTCCTGTTGCCAATACTCATGCCCGGGCTCACCGGCGGCGTTTCGATAGATATTCGGGCTCGGGAGAACCTCATCCAACTGGCGAAACTTGTCGACGAAATCGCCCTTGGTTTGCTCGATGCCTTGCGCCGTCGCTCCCGAGACAGTGAGCACAGCCCCAAACGCCGCCAGTAGAATTCTCATTTTTAGCCCTGATTATGAAGTCCAACAGAGCTGTCAGTTAGACCCGCGATTCTCTAACCAAGGTTTAACTTGTTAACCGAAACGGCAAAAATATTTACCCGGCTCGCGTTCTAGTTGGTCCGCGGTGGATAGCCAGCCTGGCCAAGCGCATCGATGACTTCCTGCGTATGCTGCGCATCGCGGGTTTCCATCAGAATATCAAACTCGGCGCCTTTGGCTGGAACGTCCAGGGCAATGCGGTTGTGCGCCACTTCCATAATGTTCGCGCCCGCATCTCCAATCACTTTCGAGACCAGCGCCAACAGGCCGGGCCGGTCATCGCCAACGATCCGGATATTGACCAGACGATTATCGCGTACCAGCGATCGCGTCAGCACCGAAGATAGCAAACGCGTATCGATATTCCCGCCACACAGGATCAAGCCAACGCGGCGACCGGCAAACTTGGCCGGGTGTGCCAACATGGCGGCGAGGCCCGCAGCGCCGGCGCCTTCGGATACGGTTTTCTCGATATCGACATAAAGCGTGATCGCGCGCTCAATGTGTTCTTCCTCGACCAGGACAACATCATCGACAAGTTCGCGAACGACCTTTTCCGTCAGATCGCCGACATCTTTTACGGCAATGCCTTCGGCGATACTCGCGCCGCC
Source organism: Hyphomonas sp. Mor2 (assembly GCF_001854405.1). Classification (GTDB taxonomy): domain Bacteria; phylum Pseudomonadota; class Alphaproteobacteria; order Caulobacterales; family Hyphomonadaceae; genus Henriciella. Next base: position 3,598,647 of record NZ_CP017718.1, on the reverse strand, counting down.
TGTCGTTGGCTCTCGTCCTTCCAGACGTGCCCGCATGCCCGCATACATGGAGGCTTCGACGCCAACGACGCGCAGGAACCGATTGTGGGCCTTGGCCGCGGTTGCCATGCCTGAAATCAGACCGCCGCCACCGATCGGCACGATCAGCGTATCGAGGTCCGGCTGGTCTTCCAGCATTTCCAGCGCCGCCGTCCCTTGCCCCGCCATGATCTCAGGATCATCAAACGGGTGGATCCAGGTCAGTCCTTCGCGCTGGCGCACAGACTGGGCATGAGCGTTAGCTTCATCGAATGTATGCCCTTCGAGCAAGACGCGCGCACCGAAGGCGCGGGTGTGCTCTACCTTGTTGAACGGTGTCGTCACCGGCATCACAATCGTGACCGGAATGCCGAGTCGACGGCCATGATAGGCGACACCTTGCGCATGGTTGCCAGCAGAAGCGGCGATGACCCCGACTTTTTTCTGGTCATCCGACAGGCGGATCAGCTTGTTCAGCGCGCCGCGTTCCTTGAACGCACCGGTGAATTGCAGGTTCTCGAACTTGATCCAGACGTCTGCACCCGTAATCTCCGACAGCGTCTTCGAATGGCGCATCGGCGTGCGCTCAATCTGGCCCTCAAGGGCCTTGGCCGCTTCACGGACATCTTCAATCGAGATCGGTAATTTGGTGCTCATCTTGGGTCTTCATCTCAGTGTCAGCGCGCACTCCTAGTGCGGCGGGCCGGAAAATGGAAGCTTTCAATCTATAAAGACAAGGTTTAGCAGGGCGTGCATGAGCAAAGCAGCTGCAGATCTGGTCGTTGTCGGCGTCATCCTCGGCGCGCATGGCGTGCGCGGGGATGTCCGCGTGAAAAGCTTCACGGCCGAGCCTGAAGCTCTGTTCGAGTACGCGCCTTTTCTATCCGAGGCGGGGCAAGTGCTGATCGATCCCGTTCGCGCCCGCCCGGGCAAGGATCATTTCATTGTCTCGCCTGAGACACCGCGCCAGAAGGAGGAGTGGGACCAGCTGAAAAGCACCCGGCTCTACGTCCCGCGCGATGTCCTGCCGGAGACCGAAGAGGACGAGTATTACATTGATGACCTGGTCGGCCTGGATGTCTTTTCAGGCGGCGACGCCCCGATCGGGCGGGTCAAGGCGGTGCTCAATCATGGTGCCAGCGACCTGATCGAGGTCCAACCCAAACCGTCGGGCAAGCCGGTCCTGATCCCATTCACGCTTGAGGATGTTCCGGTCGTCGACCTCGGCAAGAACCGGATCGTGGTGGCAAATTTCGAAGTCTGGGCGGACGAGACTAAGCCCGAGAAAGACGCCTAGGCGAAGATTTCCGATGCATTGGCACTGTCCAGGAAGGCGGACAATCCCTCGGCGTCTTTCGCGCCTTGGACCGCGCCCAGAACAGACTTGAACGCCCGCGCCGCATAATGCTGCGTCACCTGCTCATAGGCCTTGCCGTCCACCTTCAAGGCGACCCGCTCTTCCTTGGCTTCCGCGGCAACCATATTCGCCTTCGCCCAGGGCAGATAGGTCACGGCGACTTCGTCCCGGAACAGCGGCAGTAAAGTCTCTTCCAGCTCGCTGAGAGGGGCGAATGGGCCGCCTGCATTGGGGTCTTCCATGAACTCGCTCCAGGCGGTCACGAACGGGGCCTGCGCGCGCAGCCAGTCACCCGGCGTCGGATCCATCAGCAATTGCGCGACCTGCCCGGCCAATGCGAAATCAGCAGCAGATGGGCGCCCCCCGAACAGGAACAGAGTCTTCTCCAGGTGCGCATTGAGCAGCGTGAAGAAACGTTCGAAGCTTGGTTTCAGCGTCTTCTCATTTTTCTTTTCAACGCCAACCAGAGGCAGCCGATCGCGCATCCGTTTGACGATCTGATCGCGGGTCTTCTTCTTGGCGCGCGGCAGGTCACCATCGAGGAGTTGTTCCATGGTCCGGTCACCCGCCAGTTCCCGGTCCGGCTTTTGTCCCCAGCGATTGAAAAACATCAGCTTGTTCAGCCACTCATCCGCATAGTCTTCCAGCAGCAGCGCCAAGGCTGCGCAAGCGGCATCATCCGGCACCGCTGATGGTTCGACATGATCCGCTTCGACCGTGGCCAGAATACTGGTGGAGTCCTGATTGGCAGGGCGACCGGGAGAGACCAGCAGCGGCACGGTTGGCACACGGGCCAGGGCCGCGAACTCTTCCTCGGTCGCCTTGCTGCGGCCAATCCACTCAAACTCGACGCCTTTATAGCGCAGGAAGGAACGCACCTTCACAGAGTAAGGAGAAGTTTCGGCCCCGAACAGTCGGTATGCGGTCATAGCAGGTCTCTTTCGATTCAAGCGCGTCATCTAGGACATGCGCGGGGTACTGCCAAGACCGTTAAAGCGGTGGCGCGGCAAGGGGAAACCGCGCCACCCATTTCGCAAGCCGGTCTTATGCAGGCTTACGGAATTTCAGCGTCATGCGATTGGACTCGCCAACGGCCTGATAGGCAGCGCGTTCTGGCGTATCTTCCTCGGTTCCAGCAAGGACCGGTGGCAGACGCCAGACGAACTCTTCCTCGGTTGGAACATCCGCTGGATTTGCGTTGAGGTCACTTGAGGCTTCCAGTTCGAAGCCAGCGGCTTCAAACGCGGCAATCACGGCCGCTTCCTTGAGATAGCCATTGGACCCATTGGCCCAATCGTCGCTATTCTCCGCCGGCGCGCTGTGCTGGACAACCCCGACAATGCCGCCGGGCTTCAGCACCCGATAAGTTTCGGCCAGCGTGTCGCCCATGAAATTGGTCTCTTCGCTGCTGAAGCGATTGAGATTGTGCAGGGCGCGAATGAACAGAACGGCGTCCAGCTTGTCCGATGCCTCTTCCGGCATTTTCGTCAGCTGTACGGACTTGATCTTGGCACCACCTTCAATGCCCCATTCGGCTGCCTGGTTCGGCCAGTTAGCGGTACCTTCGATACGCGTCGCTGCCCACTCATCCCCAAAGCCGAACATTGGCCACAGCTCATCCGGGTAGTGCGCGCCGACCAGCGCGCCCTCTTCGCCCAGATAGGGCAGCAGAATTTTCGAGTACCAACCACCGCCTGGCAGGGCCTCGGCGACTGTCATGCCAGGCTCGATGCCGAAAAAGGCGAGTGTCTCGGCTGGATTGCGCGCGCCGTAGCGGGCCTTCACTTCGTCCGGCTGTGCCTCCAGGATCGCGGCGAGCTTGGCGTCCGACGTAACCTCGACAACCTCCTCGACGACAGATTGCGCCGCTTCTTCGACCTTGTCTTCAACGACTTCCACAGTCTCTTCAACAACCACTTCGACCTCTTCGTCCGCGGTTGTCGCATCCGAACTTGTATAGGTGTCGAGCGCTGTGCAGCCGCCCAGCACCAGAGCCAGTGCGGCACTTGCACCTGCCAAAGAGTACTTCGATTTGAGGATAGATTTCATCACCAACGCCTCCCTTCTTGCGTTACGGAATGGTCTTAACGCAGAAAAATTCGCCTGTCGCGTGTTTATCGACAAACAATACAAAAATCTTGCTCACAGTTGCGTGAGACCTGACATAATCTGACAGCAGACCTGGCTTTTCAGTCGGCGCATTGGGCACTAGCGTCAGTCGCAAAGGAGGCTTGTCATGGATCCACTCGTTCAAATCGCCGAAGCCCAGCCCTATTCCAGATTGCTGGGACTGAAGCTGTTGGAGGCCACCAAAGACAGGGTGGTTGGCGAACTTCTCGTTCGCGAAGAGCTCTGCACCGCTGGCGGCACCATGCATGGCGGCTGCATGATGAGCTTTTGCGATGTGCTCGGCGCGACAGGCGCCTGGCTCGCCATCCCAGACGGGGCCAAGGGCACGACGACGATTGAAAGCAATACCGCTTTCCTGAGCGGCCCTCCGGCAGGCACACTGGTGACCGGGGTCTCAACCCCGGTTCGGATCGGAAAGCGTTTGTCCGTTTGGCAAACCGAGGTGACGGATCCAGACGGTAAGAAAGTCTGCTTGGTGACGCAAACACAGCTGGTCCTGTAGGCCAACACTGCCTCTCGAGTTTGACCCGTCATAGCCGGATCGCTACGCAATGGCTCAACTGGGCACAGGGAGCGATGATCGATGGCGAGAACCGTGTTTGTCACTGGCGGCGCCGGTTATGTCGGCAGCCATTGCGCCAAGGCATTCGCGCAAGCCGGTTGGACGGTCGTCACCTATGACAATCTCTCCCGTGGCCATCGCGACCTGGTCAAGTGGGGCGACCTGATTGAAGGCGATATTCTTGATCAGGCGCATCTGACCGAGTCCTTGCAACGCGTACGACCGGACGCGGTCGCTCACTTTGCCGCTTATGCTTATGTCGCTGAATCCATGTCGGAACCGGCCATGTATTATCGCAATAATGTTGGCGGGACGATGAACCTGCTCGACGCGATGGTCTCGGCCAAGGTTGAGCAAATGGTGTTTTCGTCCTCCTGCGCGACCTATGGCATCAGCAATGACCTGATCACCGAAGAGACGCCGCAACGTCCGATCAATCCTTATGGCGAGACCAAGCGGGTGTGCGAACAGTTGATCCGCAATTATGGCGCGGCCCACAAGATGCGCTCGATCATCCTGCGATACTTCAACGCCGCCGGTTGCGATCCGGACGGCGAGACCGGCGAACGCCATGATCCAGAGCCGCACGTCATCCCACTCGCCATTCGCGGCGCGATGGACGGCACATTCACGTTCAATATTCTCGGCGGCGATTATGACACGCCGGATGGCACATGCGTCCGCGACTATGTTCATGTCAGCGATCTCGCTGATGCGCATGCCCGCGCATTGGCTTATCTCTCAGACGGTAAGCCGAGCGAGATCTTCAACCTCGGCACTGGGCGCGGTGCCAGCGTGATGGAACTCGCCGACGCCGTGTCACGAGTGGCCGGCAAAGAGGTGCCGCGCGTCATCGCCGATCGCCGCCCCGGGGATCCGCCAAGTCTCGTGGCCAGCGCCGACAAGGCCAAAGCCCTGCTCGGATGGGAACCGAAGATTTCCGACCTGGACACAATCCTGACCACGGCCTGGGACTGGTTCCAGCGCGAAGCCCGGACGTAGACCTTCCACGACGTCCGCCTTGACGCCTCAACAGAGCTGTCGCTTGATCTGCAAAAGACAAAAGCGGCGCAGGCGCGCAGGGAGGCATCATGATCGTATCCAAAGACACACCCGTCATCGTCACGGGCGGCGCATCCGGTTTGGGCAAGGCGACAGCAGGGGCCTTTGCGGCCGCTGGCGCACCGGTCACCATTTTCGACATCAATGACGAGGCCGGAAAGGCCGTGGCTGAAGCAATTGGCGGCCTCTTCTGTCACGTTGATATTCTGGATGAAGACTCGGTCGTCGCCGGATTCGAAGCCGCGCGCGCGGCGCACGGACAAGAGCGGGTTTGCGTGCACTGCGCGATGGCCTCCAGACGCGGCAAGACGCTGGCCTTCGACAAGGAAAGTGGCGGCTATAAACGCCTCTCGACCGAGGATTATGAATGGGGAATCAAAGGCGTTCTGGTCGCCTCCTACCGCATCGCCTCGCATGCCGCGCTCGGTATGGCAGACCTCGAACCGCTTGAAGATGGCGAACGCGGGGTGATCACGCTGACCGCTTCCGTGGCCGCGCAGGATGCTCAGATCGGACAGATCGTTTATGGCTCGGCCAAGGCCGGCGTGAATGGCCTCGTCCTGCCCATGGCGCGCGATCTCATGAATATCGGAATTCGGGTCAATTCGATCATGCCCGGTATCTTCGCGACACCGCTTATGCTGGGCGCACCGCAGCCAGTGCTCGATAGCCTCGCGGCGTCGGTGCCATTTCCGAAGCGCCTGGGCAAACCAGAAGAGTTCGGGTCGTTGGCGCTGGAACTGGCACAAAATGGCTATTTCAATGGACAGACGATCCGGCTCGATGGCGCGATCCGGATGGCGCCGCGCTAGGCCTGTCTGAACGGCAGGCCACCGCTTGCTCTGTCGTCCCCATCTGGCTATGCCGCGCAAATGACTGAGCCGCAAAATATCCTCGCTTATTGCGACAAGATGTTCACGCCGTCGGAAAGCTTCATTCCGCGCGGATACTCCGCCTTCAGCCGGTTGCGGCCCATCTATATCGGTCACACGATCAATGGCCCGGTGCCTGAAGGTGCCGAGGCCATCGACCTCTCCGGTCTGCATGGCGCGGGCGGCGTGTCGGGCTTCAAGCAATTCGGGTGGATGTCATCCACGCTTGAGCAGACGCTGAAGGACCTCAACCCGATCGCCATACATGCGAGTTTCGGCAAATCCGGAACATACGCGCTGCCGCTGGCTCGCAAACTCGGATTGCCGCTGGCCGTGACCTATTATGGCGGGGATGCGACCAAGACCTCCAACACCAAGGATTCCGCCTTCCGCGTCTATAATCGCCGCCGTCAGAAACTCTGGGACGAAGCGGATCTCATCTTGCCATGTTCAGACTTCATCCGCCGCGAGCTGCTGTCCAAGGGCGCGCCGGATGAGAAAATGATCGTGCACCACAACACCGCTGATCCAGACAAGTTTCAGCCCGGCGAGAAGGAAAATCTGCTGGTCTTTGCGGGCCGCTGGTCGCCGAAGAAAGGCATCGACACACTGATTGATGCGCTGACGCGACTCGGGCCGGAACTGGACGGCTGGACGGTGCGCCTGTGCGGCAACAAGCCGGAAGGCGATCGCGACGCGTTCGAACAAAGCCTGCACGACAAGTTGCAGGCGTCCGGCGTCAAAGTCGAGCTTGCCGGCTGGGTGCCCGCCGATGACATGCCCAAGCACTGGGCGGCTGCGAAGATTGCTTGCGTCCCCTCGAAACGCGCGCCGTCCGGTGATGCCGAAGGCCTGCCGCTGGTTTGCATCGAAGCCATGTTATCCGGCTGCGCGCTCGCAGCGACGCGGCACTCGGGCATTGCCGAGTGTGTTCGCGATGGCGAAACCGGTTATCTCTGTGACGAAGGCGACGCGGAGACACTGGCCGAGAACCTGAGAAAAATGCTGCGGGATCCGGGCAAAACCACCACCATGGGCGAGGCGGGCCGCGCGCTTGCGCTGGATCAGTTCAACTTGCAAAAGCAGAGCCGCAAGCTCGAAGACCACCTGTTGCGAATTGCCGGACGGCTCTGAGGCAAATCTAACAAGTCCGTGAGGCCTCTCGACTTCGTCCGTGGACGGCGTAACCACAACGATCAGGAGAGCCTGATGCAAGCCATTTACTGGGTCCTGACCTGGGCCTGCCACCGCAAGTGCAAGCACTGTTATGACGACCGGTTCCGACCGTATGTCCGCGACGCCCTGAGCGAAGTCGTGGCGGAAGGCCAAACGGCTTATCAGAAGGTCATTGAGCATTTGCCCGATGACATGACCTGGCTGAATACCGAGACCGGGCAGCGCGAGCGCACCCTGCTGGTCATGGCCGGAGGCGAGCTGCTGATCGATGGTGTCCGCGAGGAGCTGTTCTATCCGGCACTCGACGCCATACGGGCACGATGGGGGAACAAGGCCCCCAAAATCTCGATCCAGACGACCGGCGACGTGTTGACGGAGCAGATCCTCGACGAGTGCCTGGCGCGCGGCGTGGAATCCATCGCGATCGCTTCGATCGATGATTATCATGTCGGCATGCAGGGCGAGAAAAAGTTCAAGTTCATGGATGATATCCGTGCGCTCATGGCGTCTCGGTCTGTCCGCGAGGTTTCGCTGGGCGGGGAAAAGAGCGCGCGCCTGAAAGCTCCGGACCTGTCGCATCAACCCAAGCCCGGGGAGCCGACCTTCCTGTTCTTCGGAGCCCAGGAGGACCTCTGGATCGGCGAGCTCTGGCCCCGCGGGCGCGCCTGGGCAAACGGGCTCTCGAATGCCGGTTATGATGTGAATTTCTGCGCGCGTTGGTCGGGAGCCAGAAACTTCCTGAAGATTGGTGAAGCGGGGTCTGAAGTCGCGATCGAGCCGGATGGGTCGATCTATCCGTGTTGCCTGAAGACCAAGGCCCCGCTCGGTTCGCTCACAGAAGAGCGGTTGGAGGACATTCTGGATTCAGTCGCCGCCCTGCCCGCGATCCGGGCGTTGAACGAGGGTGATCCAGAGCGCATGGGAGAGCATGATGGCATCACGCGCGCGGAATTCAAAAACCTCTCCGTCGCCAAGGATGGCAAAGGGCGGGAAATGGCCAATCTCTGCCTGGGCTGCGACCGATACTTTGAGGCGCGTTTGAGCAAGCAACTCGCCGCTCTCCGGGAAGAGCGATTGAAAGCGCGGGTATAAACACGTCTGGCGACCGCAGGCGGAACCGGCTAAGGCGGCGCAATGAGACTACCGCCGCGCCCTGATCTGACCTGGAAACCAGATGGCACGCCCGTCGATGAGCGGGTCGGCGATGTCTATTATTCGATTGAGGATGGTCTTGCGGAAAGCCGCGCTGTGTTCCTGCAGGGATGCGGATTGCCTGAGGCCTGGCAGGCCGCCGCCTCTTTTACCATCGCCGAATTGGGCTTCGGGACCGGCCTCAATTTTCTGGCCACCTGGCAGATGTGGCGCGATCATCGTCCCGCTGAAGGTTGGCTCAGCTTTGTCAGCTTTGAAGGCTTTCCGCTGGATCGCGAAGACGTGGAGCGTGCGCTCAGACCCTGGCCGGAACTGAAAGATCTTGCGGACCAGCTCTGCGCGCGCTGGCCGGTGCGAGCCAAAAGCGTGCAGCACATCACCTGGCCGGTGGAGCGCGTGTCTCTGACGCTCCATACGGGCCTGATCGAAGACACGCTGCCACAATCGCAGTTCAAGGCGGATGCCTGGTTTCTCGATGGCTTCAGCCCGGCCAAGAATGATGCCATGTGGTCGGAAACCCTCTGGCCGCAACTGGCGCAACGCTCGTGGCCGGGGGCGCGGGTCGCCACTTTCACCGTCGCCGGGGCCGTGCGCCGCGGGCTGAGCCAAGCTGGGTTCGAAGTCGAAAAGCGGCCCGGTCATGGACGCAAGCGCGAGCGGCTCGAAGCGACGTTTGCAAAGGCCTCAAATCGCCTGGCTGCGCAGGGCCCGCCGCGAGTCGCCATTGTCGGCGCCGGTATTTCCGGCGCCTGCCTGGCGCGCCGACTGATCGAGCGCGGGGCAGATGTGACTGTCTTCGACCTGACAGACGGCCCGGCCCGCGGCACCAGCGGCAATCCGCTCGCCCTGGTCATGCCGCGCCTTGATGCAGGCGATACCGCTCAGGCACGCCTGCTGATCGATGCCTATCTGAGTGCACAGGCCTTCTACCGGGACAAACCCGGCGTTCAGAGGGTCGAGACTCACCATTATCCGCGAGACGACTCGGAAGCCGAACGATTCCGAAAACTGCTCGCCGATCCCCCTTTGGGGCTGGAGCAGCTCGAAGCCATTCGCGATGGCGGACTGTTGCACAAAACGTCTGTGATCCTGCGACCCGCCGAGCTACTGCCCGCACTTCTGAACGGCGTCGATGTGGCGTGGGGGGAGACCGCCCAGGTCGACGTCTCTACGCGCTCGGTAAACGGGGACTCATTCGATGCAATTATTCTCGCCGCAGGGTGGCAAATGTCGGCTCTGACCGGGTCGCTCGATCTCACCGGCCGGCTTGGACAGGTCGAGTGGTATGAGAGCGCAGTTGAAGCGCCGCCCAGCGCTCTGGCGGCCGGGCACTATGCCCTGGCGTCCGGCACACGCCGCCTGTGGGGCGCAACCTTCGCAGATCATCAAGGCGGGGCGGCAGACATCAGCAACACCGCACGCAGTGAAAACACCCAAGCTCTGGACGCATTGGCCCCATATTGGCGAAACGAAGCCCTGAAGGCGAAGGTGAACTCACGAGCTGGCATCCGAGCGACGACGGCCGATCGATTGCCGCTCATTGGCGCTTTGCCAGACGCCGAGGCCTTGATCGCTGATCGCGCGCGCCTGGAGCGTCAAGGCTGGGAGATCGACCCGAACGCGTATTCAGTGGATGGTGTTTTTCTCGCCGGGGGCTATGGCTCTCGCGGCTTCACATGGGCGCCCTGGGCGGCGGACATTCTGACCGCGCAGATCGTCTCTGATCCGATCCCGGCGCGACGCGAATCTCTTCGGGCAACTGTCCCGAATCGGCAAATTTTGAGAAAACTCAAACGCAATTTGTTGTAATCTCAATCGCTTTTTGGAGCGTTTCGAGGGTAAAAATGTTCGGATTCGGACAATTTTTGCCCGCGTAACGCGCATGCTGGCGTTTGACAGCGCTGACTATCAGTTTTGACAGCGTTTACCCTGCAGACAGGGGTGGTGTTGGCCGAAGGCTTGCAGTTCTATCGCCACCTTCAGGCAGGCAACGCAGAACTTGCACCAATCGCCTGAACCAAAGTGCGACTTTAGTCAGGGGAAAAATTGACGTGTCTCATCAGAATGTAGAGTTGGCAGATCTCGGAATCGAGGCTGGGGAAGTTCGCCAGAACTGGAACGAGGAGCGCCTTTACGAGCAGGCTGTTCGCAGTGGCGAAGCCGAGATTGCAAAAGGCGGCGCCTTGCTGGTCAAAACCGGCAAACACACGGGACGATCGGCGAAAGACAAGTTCACCGTTCGCGACGAAACCACTGAAGATTCAGTATGGTGGGACAATAATGCCTCGATGACACCGGCTCATTTCGATGCCCTGTGGGAAGACTTCCGGGCGCATCTGAACGGCAAGACACTGTACACCCAGCAACTGTTTGGCGGCGCTGATCTTGATCACCGGGCACCGGTTCGCATTGTCAACGAGTTTGCCTGGCACTCTCTTTTCATTCGCCACCTTCTGCGCATTCCAACAGCCGACGAGTATGAAGGCTTCGCGCACGAATTCACGATCATCAACAGCCCGAGCTTCCGCGCGGATCCCGCCAAGCATGGCACGGTTTCGGACACGGTGATCGCCGTGAATTTCGCCAAGAAACTGGTTCTGATCGGTGGCACATCCTATGCGGGCGAGACCAAAAAGTCCGTCTTCACCATTCTCAATTATATCCTGCCGACCAAAGGCGTGATGCCGATGCATTGCTCGGTCAATGATGGCGGTAATGATGATGCCGCAATCTTCTTCGGCCTTTCCGGTACCGGCAAGACCACGCTTTCTGCCGATGCCAGCCGGACCCTGATCGGCGATGATGAGCATGGCTGGTCAGAGAACGGCTTGTTCAACTTCGAAGGCGGTTGCTACGCCAAGATGATCAATCTTTCGCCTGAGGCAGAGCCGGAAATCTATGCCACCACCAGCATGTGGGGCACAGTGCTCGAGAATGTGGTCATGGACCCTGAGACCCGCGAGCTTGATTTCTATGACAATACGCTGGCGGAGAATTCACGCGGCGCCTATCCGATCTCGGCGATCGAGAATGCGTCTCTGAGCGGTCGCTGCGGCCAGCCCAAGAACCTGATCATGCTGACCTGTGATGCGTTTGGCGTGATGCCACCGATTGCGAAGCTGACCCCGGCTCAGGCCATGTATCACTTCCTGTCCGGCTACACCGCGAAGGTCGCCGGCACAGAAAAAGGCGTCACCGAGCCGACGGCGACCTTCTCGACCTGTTTTGGCGGCCCGTTCATGCCACGCCATCCAAGCGAATATGGCAAACTGCTCGGCGAGCTGATCGACAAGTATGATGTCAATTGCTGGCTGGTCTCCACCGGCTGGACCGGCGGCGCCCATGGGGTTGGTCACCGCATGCCGATCAAGGCGACCCGCGCGCTGCTCAATGCGGCGCTGGATGGCTCGCTCAATCAAGCAGAGTTCCGCGAAGACGAAACGTTCGGCTTCATGGTGCCGAGCGCGCTTGAAGGGGTCGACAGCACGATCCTCAATCCGCGCGACACCTGGGACGATACAGCGGCCTATGACGCGCAAGCCGAAAAGCTCGCCAAGATGTTTGTCGAGAATTTCAAGGTCTATGAGGCCCATGTCGACGCCGATGTGAATGCCGCCGGACCGCGGCTGAAAGTCGACGCTTAAACGCGCTCAACTCCCTGATCAAAAGCCTCCCGCGATTGCGGGAGGCTTTTTCTTTGCCTAGAATAAACCCGTTATCAGTGGCGGGGACGGGTGAATGAAACGCGCTTTGATGTTTGTCCTGGGCGCTTTGATCCTCGTCACGATGGCCGTCACCTTATGGCCTGCACCTGCCCCGATCGCGCATGCATATTTTGACGCCGCGCCGAAGAATCGCGCCGAGATTATCGCCCATGGCGGTGGCCAGGGACACGCGCCGCCGAACACGATTCTCGCCCTGCAGACGGCGTTGGATTTGGGCACGGATGTGCTCGAGGTGGATCTTCAGCAGACTCGCGACGGCGTCATCATTCTTCGCCACGATGACACACTCGATCGGACGACCAATATGTCAGGCCCAATTGCCGAGCAGGATTGGGCAGAAATCTCAGGCGCCGATGCCGGGGCGACCTGGAGTGTTGACGGCGAAACCTTTGTGGGACGCGGGATCACGATCCCGACCCTTGACGCCGCCTTGGCGGCGTTTCCCGATGCGCGCTGGATCATGGAAATCAAGAATGACACGCCCGACGCTGCGCAGGCTGTGTGCCGCTCCATCCAGGGAGCAGACGCGCAGTCCCGCGTCCTGGTCGCCTCGTTTCATGACGCTGCGATGGCCACATTTCGAGCGCACTGTCCGCACGTGGCGACCTCCATGTCGTTCGAGGAAAGCCGACGGTTCGTGATTGCCGCGCGTCTCGGGGTTTCAAGATTTATCGCAACGCCAGCTGTCGCCCTGCAAATCCCGATGCAAGCGGGCGGCCTCGACCTGACCCACCCGCGCCTGATCGATGCCGCGAAGGCGCGCGGTATTCGCGTTCACTACTGGACGATCAATGATCCGGCAGACCTTTCCGCTTTGCTGGACGCAGGCGCTGATGGGGTGATGACGGATTATGTGGATCGCGCCCATGCGGCACTGGCGAACCAGGCGGAGTAAGCCATCGGCCTATTCCGGCACCGCGAAGATATGCGCAATCATGTGCGTGCCTTCGAAAACGGCGGTGTCTTCGACATTGATCCCGTCTTCGACAAAGACAAAATCCAGCACGCGATCATTATCGACATCGGTGTGCATCATCACCAGGAAGTTGCGCCCCGTATCTGCTGGCGTATCGAGGCGGATGGTGACATTCTCCGTCGTCCCCGCTTCCAGATACGTGAAGCCGGAGACAACATCTCCATTGGGGCGCCCGTCCATGACCGGATGCAGCACCAGGAAACCCGGCTTTTCGATCACCACTTTGGGAAAGGTCAGCGCCACCGAGTCTCCACGGAAGGCCGACACGTCGTCGCCATCGACCCGCATCTCGGAAAAGTGCGTGATACCTTCAGCGCGGGTCAGGCCCTCGATCTGAATCATGTTCGCTTCGCCGTTGCCCATAGTGATTTGCGGCACCGCTGGTGCATCCTGTGCGGTGGCACAGGCGGCTGAAATCATCGCGGCTGCGATCGCGGCGCATACACTTTTCGTCATCATGGTGAGGGTCCCTTCCTGTTTGGTAGACACCCTAATCAGAGTTTAGGCTACTGTGTAGAGGCCGGCGTCACGCCCAGCATACCGCACCAGTCCGGCTTCTTGGTCAGCGCGCGTCGTCCCTTGTGGGGCCAGGGGCCAAGATGTCCGGCCTCAATCCCGGCCTGGCCGACATCTACGCCATTGGCCGACAGAGTGATCACATCGCGCTCATACCTGTCAGGCCCTGAATTGCTGGTGATCACCAATTCCGCATCTCGGGTCAGTTCAACCATGAACGCCTTGGCATCAAACCCGATCTCACGCTCGGCTTCGCACTTGGCGCCGCCGCGGGCACCGACGCCACCGGTTTCCGGCGCATCGACATCGGCGAGTCGAAACTTCATGCCATCGATCCGACCGCTATCGCCATCCGACCAGTAGATCGATTGCGCGGACTCGGCGGTGATCGTCGCAGCCTGGGGATCGGCACATGCGGCCAAAACCAGGAACGGTATCGTCAAAACCCATTTCATCCCCATATCGTGCCGCGATTCGTGAGACACTTAGATAAGAAACTGCGGGCGTCTTCCCCCTCTTGGCGTGCGATGCGGATGAGCTAGAACAAGGCATGGCTCGGCTCCTGATCATTTATCACTCTCGCACTGGCGGCACGCGGCAAATGGCCGAAGCGGCATTCGCTGCGGCGCAGGCTGAAACCCAGACCGAGCTACTGCGTGCCGAAGACGCCGAGCCCGTCCACCTTCTTGGCGCCGATGCCTATCTGTTCGCCGCCCCCGAGAATCTCGCAGCTCTGTCAGGCGCGATGAAAGAGTTCTTTGATCGCAGCTACTATCCGGTCCTCGGCAAGCTGGAAGGGCGCCCCTATTCGCAGATGATCTGCGCCGGTTCGGATGGCGAGAATGCGGTGCGCCAGGTCGCGCGGATCGCCACCGGCTGGCGGCTGAAATCCGTGCAGTCGCCTTTGATTGTCTGCACCCATGCGCAAACCGAAGCCGAGATCCTGGCGGAGAAAACGATTCCGGAGGCGGATCTCGAGAAGTGCCGCGAATTGGGCGGCGCGATCGCGGCTGGTCTGGCGATGGGCGTGTTCTGAACGGCCGGCGGCTACTTTTTCTTACCGCCCGGCGGCATCGCGCTAACAAAGGCGAGCCCTTCTGCCAACAAGGCTGTCACCAGGCCAGGCGTGTTCAACATCTCGTCGGTCAGGCAGACATAATCCCGCATCGTCGCGCCATAGGATTTGAACGGACCGGCTCCGTACTCGTCCAGCAGCGCCTTCTGCCGTGGTTTCGGCAAGCGAATGCCCAACTGATCGTCCTTGTTGATCTGGCTGAACATGTGACCGTTCGCGGACGTGTACGGGTTTGCCTTACCTTTGCGCGCGACACCCGGTGCGTCGGCAATCGCCTTCTCAAACAGGATAATGAGATCGTCCCGGGTCATTCTGAACCTGTAGCACGACCGAGCGCGGATCAGCGAGTGGTCTTTTTTGTGGGCGCTATGAATTCGAGCCCGGCATCGAATGAGGTTTGCCAGACGACGCGTGCGAACCGGTGCAAGCCGATGCGCGAGGCCTTGATCTTGACGATGCGCGGCAAGGTCCCACGGGTCCGTCTGCGAATGCGCGCGCCGGTCTTTGAAACATCAAGAATGATCGCTTCCCAGGTCCCGCCATCCTGCGCGTAGATGGAGCACACGCACCAGACGCCCTTACGCTCACCCCGTCGCTTTTCAGATATCGGCCGGAGAATGGGAATCGGCGGTCGCGCCGTCGAGCTCCGCGCGCGATCCAGATCGACTTTTGCTTTCGGCTTGGACGAAAACATTGCTACCTTCTTTCTATCAGAAGGAAGGTAGGATGTTTCCCGTTAAGGTTGAATTACCGAATCCGACAGGCGCCGCGGCAATCGCAGCACCTGTTACAGGTTCGGCCTAGCCGGACTTCATCTCATCAAACGGAATATCCTTGTCCACGCGCACATCCTGCGGCAGGCCGAGCACGCGTTCAGCAATGATATTCTTCAGGATTTCATCGGTTCCGCCGGCAATACGCAGGCCAGGCGCCCACATGAAGCTTTGCTGGAACAGGCCGTCGGCTGGCATCTCATCGCCCGTCATCAGGCCGTAATGGTCCTGCATCTCGATCGCCGAGTTACAAATATCCTGGAGCTGATTGGCTGTGATGATCTTGCCGATGGAATTTTCCGGTCCGGGCGTCTGCCCTTTCGACAGGGCCGTCTGAGTGCGCAGCTTGGTCAGGCTATAGCCCTGAGCCGCCACGTACCAATCGGCGAGCTTGTCCCGGAAGGCGGCATCGCTGATCGTGCCCGCATCCTTGGCGTAATTCATGATCTCAGCCCAATCAGGACCAGGTGATCCGCCGACGGCGAGACGCTCATTCATCAGCGTCACGATGGCGACTTTCCATCCCTGACCGACTTCGCCAAGTCGATCGCTGTCCGGGATTCGGACGTCGGTGAAATACACCTCGTTGAATTCACGACCGCCAGAGGCCTGGTGGATCGGGCGCGCTTCGACGCCCTCCTGTTTCATGTTCACGATGAACATGGTCAGGCCCTTATGCTTGGCTGCCTTCGGATCGGTGCGTACCAGCAAGATGCCATAATCGGAATAGTGCGCGCCTGAGGTCCAGACCTTCTGGCCATTGATGACCCACTCATCGCCATCCTTGACGGCGCGGGTCTTGAGGCCGGCCACATCCGAACCGGCAGACGGTTCAGAGAAGAGCTGGCACCAGATTTCTTCGCCCATCAGGGCTTTCTGGACATAGCGTTTCTTGTGCTCATCAGAACCAAACGCAATCACGGTCGGAATGCACATGCCGAGGCCGATCGTGAACGGGCCGCCAGGCGAGTCGAACTTGCCCTCTTCCTGGCCCCAGATCACTTGCTGCATCGGCGTGCCGCCGCGGCCACCCATTTCCTTGGGCCAGGTGATCTTGGCATATCCGGCTTTGGCTTTCTCGGCCTGCCATTTCTTGGCTGCCGCCATGAATTCCTCGCCGGAAACGCGTTGGCGCAGAGGCTGCTTGCCTTTCGGTTCCAGGTGCTTTTCCAGGAATGAGCGCGCTTCGGCGCGGAATTCGGCTTCTTCGGGGGTATCGTTGAAATCCATTTGTCTTTCTCCGTTCCTTAGGCCGCGTTCTTCAATTCGAGCGCGCGGACCAGTTTTTCTTTCCAGACCTTGGGGGCGCCGGCTTGCACGGCGAGCAGCTTGGCTCTGCGATAGAAGAGATGGCAATCAACTTCCCAGGTAAAGCCCATACCACCGTGGGTTTGGATATTCTCTTTTGACGCGTACCAGTAGGCTTCACTGGCCGCCAGACGAGCAGCCGCGGCGGCCTCCGGAAGCTCAGCTGCGTCGGTCGACAGCGCCCAGGCGCCATAATAGCAATTCGAGCGGGCCACTTCGTTTTTGACATACATGTCCGCGAGTTTGTGCTTGATCGCCTGATTGCCGCCAATCGGACGGCCGAAGGCGTAACGCTCCTTGGCATAATCGGTCGCCATTTCGAGGCAGCGTGTGGCCCCGCCAAGCTGTTCAAAGGCCAGCAGGATGGCCGCGCGGTTCATGATGGCATCATGGAGGTCTGCCCCTGCGCCCGCCTCACCCAGACGCTCGCCAGCGGCGCCATCGAATGTAATCTCTGCATGGCTGCGGGTTGGCTCCAGCGTCTTCACGCTCTTGCGGGAAACGCCATCGCCGTTCAGATCGACCAGGACCAGGCTGGCGCCGCTGCCTTCCTTGGCGAGGACGATCGCATGGGTGGCAATATCCCCATCGGTGACCGGAACCTTGGTGCCGCTGAGCTTGCTGCCATCGAAACTGACCGAGAGTTTGGCCGGATCCGGATTGCCTGGCCCTTCGCTCGCCGCATAGCAGCCGATGACGTCGCCGCTGGCCACGCCGGGCAATACCGCGCCCTTCTGCGCGTCACTCCCGGCAATCATCAGGCCTTCGGCAAAGAAATAGACCGTACTGGCAAACGGCACCGGCGCCAGCGCGCGGCCCATTTCCTCGGCCAGAACACAGAGCTCCAGGGCCCCGAGGCCAAGCCCGCCATGCTCTTCAGGGATCGCTGTGCCGAGCCAGCCCATCTCTTTGACTTGCTGCCAGATCCCTTCGTGATGGCTCTTGCCATCATCGTTCAGAACCTCGCGGACATGCTGCGTTGTGCATTCCCCGTCGAGGAATTTTCGCGCCTCATTCCCGAGGAATTTCTGATCATCGGAAAAATCGAAATTCATGGCCCACCGGCCTCCCTGTCATTTTGTATGATCGAGACAATAGCGCGGTTGACGTGCGCGGAAACCCATAACCCCACGGTAGGCTTTCGCTGGGAAAAATGCAGCCTCGTGGTCGCTTGTGATTGCAAGCAATTGCTGGATCTCTACATGAGAGAGAACACGTCCAGAAAGGTCCCGCGATGCGCACTGAAACGCCGGTTCAGATCAAGCTTGCCGATTATTCGCCCTACCCGTTCGCGATCGACACGGTCGAGATGCGGTTCGATCTCGACCCGAGTGCCACCAAAGTGCACACCAAAATGGCGGTACGGAGGCTTTCCGAGGGACCGCTGGAACTTGACGGAGTGCTGCTGAAACTCGCCGAAATGCGTCTGAACGGTGCCGTGCTCGGTGAAGACGCCTATGACCTCGGCGACGAGACCCTGACCCTGAAAGATGTCCCGGACAGTTTCACGCTGGAGACAGTGGTCACGATTGATCCCTCGGCGAACACGGCCCTGTCCGGGCTCTACATTTCCGGCGACCGGTTCTGTTCCCAATGTGAGAGCGTCGGCTTCCGCCGCATCACCTACTGGCCGGACCGTCCGGACGTGATGAGCCGGTTCAAGGTCCGAATCGAAGCCGACAAGGCCAAATATCCGATCCTGCTGTCCAATGGCACGCCGGGCGCAAGCGGAGACCTGGACGAGGGTCGCCACTTCGCTGAATGGGACGACCCGCATCTGAAACCGTCTTACCTCTTCGCCCTATGTGCCGGCGACTATGACGTCTACCGCGACACGTTCACGACCATGAATGGCGCAGAGGTCGATCTCGCCGTACATGTCGACAAGGGCGACGGCGAACGCGCTGCCTGGGCGATGGAGAGCCTGAAAGCCTCCATGGTCTGGGACGAGCAGGTGTTTGCCCGCGAGTATGATCTCGGCGTGTTCAACATTGTCGCTGTGCGCGATTTCAATTTCGGCGCGATGGAGAATAAGGGCCTCAACATTTTCAACTCGGCCTATGTCCTGGCGGATGAAGCGACGGCCACCGATGCCGATTTCGAAGCGATTGAGAGCATTGTCGGCCATGAATATTTCCACAACTGGACCGGCAACCGCATCACCTGCCGCGACTGGTTCCAGCTGTGCCTGAAAGAGGGGCTTACTGTTTTCCGTGATCAGGAATTCAGCGCCGATATGCGCTCGCGTCCGGTGCAGCGGATCAAGGATGTCATCCGCCTGCGCGCCCGCCAGTTTGCCGAAGATGCCGGCCCGCTCGCCCACCAGGTCCGCCCCGACAGCTATGCCAGTATCGATAATCTCTACACCGCAACCGTGTATGAAAAAGGCGCCGAGCTGATCCGCATGCTCAAGACGCTGATCGGTGACGACGCTTTTGCGAGTGGGATGCAGATCTATTTCGATCGCCACGATGGCGAAGCGACCACGATCGAGCATTTCTATGCCTGTTTCGAAGAGGCGAGCGGCGAGGAGCTCAGCAATTTCCGCCGCTGGTACAGCCAACCCGGTACGCCGACTGTCACCGCCACCGAAATCTGGGATGAGGATAGCGGCACGCTGACCGTCCTGCTCGGCCAGTCCAATCCCAAGACACCGGGCAATGATCGCCCGGCGCCGCTGCCCATGCCGATCCGCGCGGCAGCCTTTACGCCGAGCGGCGACAAGGTCGAAGACCTCACCCTGATCCTCGACAGCGATGAACTGGTCTGGCGCGTCAGCGGTCAGAAAACCCGTCCGCTGGTCTCTCTCAATCGCGGCTTCTCCGCGCCGATCCGGCTCGATCACCAGATCAGCGACGCGCAAGTGCTCGCACTCGCTCAGATTGATGATGATCCATTCAATCAATGGAATGCCCTGCAGGCGCTGGTGAAGAAGGATATCCTGGCCCTCGCCTATGATCAGAAAGCGCACCCTGACACAGCCATCATCACCGCCATTGCCAACGCGGTTCGGGCGAATGTCGAAGACCCGGCCTTCGCAGCCCTGCTCACGCGACTGCCCGATGTGGGCGAGCTGTTCCTGGAGCATATTCCAGCGGATCCCGGCGCGCTCAGCGATGCGCGCAAGGCCGTGCAGCATGCGCTGGCCCGCGAATTGGAAGGCGATGCAAAATCCATTCTGAAGGCCGCTTCGCCGTCGCCGTTCAAGCCAGATGCCGAGCAATCAGGGATTCGGGCACTGAGGAGCGCCATGTTGGCCCTGCTCGGGGCACTGGGCGAGACCGCTGATACCGTCCTGCGCGAGGTCTATGAGGCTGCGCCAAACATGACCGAAAGCCTGTCCGCACTGCGCGCATTGTCCGTCGCAGACGGGCCGAGCAAGGCAGACGCCATTGCTGGCTTTGCGGAGAAATGGTCGGACAACCCGCTCGTCATGGACAAGTGGTTTGCCGTGCAGGCCAGCACCGGCTCGGTCGAGGACGCGCATCAATTGACCCGCCACGGTGACTTTGATCTCAGCAATCCGAACCGTGTCCGTTCGGTGGTCGCGGTGTTTGCAATGCAGAACCTGCCAGCCTTCCACGCCGCAGATGGCGCTGGGTATCGCCTGGTGGCGGACATTATCGCTCAGGCCGACAAGACAAATCCGGCACTGGCCGCGCGTTTGTTGACCTCGTTCGAGCAGTGGAAGTCGCTGGAACCGCGAGCCCGCGGCGAAGCCGAGGCTGCGCTTAAGGCCCTGCGCGAAAAGGACTTATCCAAAAACGCGTCGGATATCATCACGCGCACCCTTGGCTAATCCTGCAAATCTTAACAGAATCATGACTGTGGTTAACTGTTCCTGAACTTTCGGGCGCGAAAGCTGACGGATGTGGAAGTGCGTCCGCCAGGGACGCGACCAGAAAGGTGCGGGCTGTGGCACGTCAACAGGCGCGATCTGGCAAGACCAGGAAGGTCGGACGGTTTTCGTCGCGGCCGACGCTGAGCCTGACCAAAGCCCTTGGCCTGATCATTCTCATCGAAGGTATCGCGCTCGGCATAAAGGCCTATGATGATCGCGCCAGCGACCTGTCCGCCAAACAGGTCGAAGCCCATCGCGAAGCCCTCGCCGTATCGGAAAATGTCGGTGGCAAGGTCAAGGCCGTCGAACAGGCCATGCGCCTCGGCTATCAGGCCGGCTGGTCCCCGACCCAAACGGCCAGAGCACAACCGGATCTGGAAACCATCGTCACGCTGACCGACGCGCTCACGGCAAACCCGGGATCGCGCTTGCGCGACGCTGGCGAGACAGGATCAGCCCTCCTGGCCGGATCGCAGACCGCCGGTCTGACGCGCACCCAGGACATTGTCATCGTCTTCGACCCCGATTCCGGGGGTCCGCGGCTCGGCGTGGTGCCGGCTGAGTCCTGGCTGCCCGTCGCGCAAGGCGCGCGTGAGATTTCATTGCAACCCGAAACCCTGGACGGGGCGAAATTCGGGTCCTCACAGCATGTCGCGGCCTGCTCTCCTGTGACCCGCGCGAACATGTCGGTTTGTATCGAAACCGCCTTCCCCTTCATGACGCGGTCGACGCTTGCCGGACTTGCCGTTTATGCGCTGCTGCTGCTGGGTCCGGCCCTTGCCATACTCGGCCTGTTCAGACTGTTGGAACAACGCCGGACAGAATCCGAGACCTATGAAGGCGAGGCCACTCGCGCCGGCCGTATCCTCAGAACGGTCCTTCAACAGGCCAAGGCCGGGTTCTGGTCGTGGAATTTCAAGACCCACCGGTTCACTTTCAGCGAGGAAGCCGGACAGCTGCTCGGCGAGCCGGGGGAGATCGAACTCTCGGCCAAGGAAATCCTCAAATATGTCAACGAGGAACATCGCGGCACGATGGAGCAATCGCTCTCGACCCTGCATGAGCGCGGGTTCATTTCCCAGGTGTTCGCAAACGCCGATCGGACAATCTGGTTCGACATGCGCGCGAAGCCTGACGAGCAGAGTGGTCAGCTGAATGGCGTCCTCCGGGATGTCACGGAAATGAAGGTCGCGATTACCCGTACCAAACAGGCCGAAAGCCGCCTGCGTGGGGCGCTGGAGAGCTTTTCCGGACCCTTCGCGCTTTGGGATTCCCGCAAACGCCTCACCTATTGGAACCGCGCCTTTCTGAAAGTGTTTGGCCTCGAGCCGACAGTCCGTGCTGGCATGGGCTATGACACGGTGATGCTGGCACAGGCGGCGAACGTGACAGAGCGCCGTCCGAAAGCGGCGGATGATCGCGCTGAAATCATCAAGATCAAATCGGGCCGCTGGTTCAAGATGGTCGAGCGCGCCACCAAGTCAGGCGGAATGATCACCATGGGGCTGGATGTGTCCAGCGATGTCCGCAACGAGGTTGAGCTGACCAAGCAGCAAGCCCGCTTGCGCAAACTGGTGGCCGAGCTGGAACGCTCGGAATCCACCGCAGCCGAACTGACCAAGAGTCTGAAATCGGAAAAACAACGCGCCGAACGTTCGGCCAACTCGAAAAGCGCCTTCCTCGCCAATATGAGCCATGAGCTGCGCACGCCCCTGAATGCGATCAATGGGTTCTCCGAAATCCTGGCGACGGAGATGTACGGTCCGCTCGGCGATGAACGGTACAAGGAATATGCGCAGGACATTCTCGATTCCGGCAAGCACTTGCTGGACATGATTACCGACATTCTCGACATGGCGAAGATCGAGGCGGGCAAGATGACAGTGGATCTGCATCCGATCGACATTGTCGATCCGGTCGACGCCGCCGTCCGCATGATCCGCCGCCGAGCCGAAGAAAAAGAGGTCGAGCTCAAACTGGTCGCAAATCCGGGACTACCCCTGGTCGAGGCCGATCACCGTGCGATCCGGCAGATGATTCTGAACCTGGTCTCGAATGCCATCAAGTTTACCGATGCGGGCGGCGAGGTTCGGGTGACGGTTGATCAAAAAGGTCCGGAACTGCGGATCGCGGTGCGCGACAATGGCATCGGCATCCCGGCGGACGCCTTGCCTCGGCTGGGTGAGCCGTTCGAACAGGTCAGCGATACGCGCGACCGCAATTTTGATGGCACCGGCCTCGGCCTTGCCCTGACCAAGTCATTTGCCGAAATGCATGGCGGCCGCCTGACCATTGCCAGCGAGGAAGGTCGCGGCACGCAAGTCAGTTTCTTCCTGCCGATCCCGGAGCATCAGACAAAATCTGCGAGTTCGGTCGCCTAGTCAGCGGCGGGCGTGGAGGCGACCGCAAATTGTGCCGCCTGCGCCGCGCAGTCTGAGGCCGCTTCGCGCAAGGCGATGGCACGATCGCGATTATTGCCACTTGTGGCCATGCTGGAGGCCGAGATCTCTGTCAGCGCCACCAGGTCGCGATTGCCGGTTCTGACCAGGCTGAGCGTCATCACGCAGCGCGCACGGTCCCCTTGCAGGCTGAGCACTTTCAGCTGGCTGCCAAGCTCAAAATCCGCGCTGACCCCCATTTCGGGCAGGAGGGCATTGCCGCTCTCGCCGACCTTGAAACTGTCAATCATGGCCAGCTGGATCTGGCGCGTGGCGCTACCCGACCATTCGACGCTTGGCACCAGGCGCAGGCCACCATTCGGGCCTTCGCTGACCATGCCCTGACCGGCGATCAGGCGCGGCGCTTCGGGCTCGCGAACAATCAGGTGCTGCGCCAGGCCGTCAAACTTCTGGGCCGCCTCAACCTGGTACAGCGCGTCCGGTGTGGCCGGTTCCGGCAAGACCGAAAGGCACCCGCCCAGCAGCGGCGTCAGTATCGCGATGGAGATCAAGGTCTGTCTCATGATCAGCGGTCCTCATATGGCAGGGGATTGCCGACGACAAAGCCCTGAGGGTTCTGTTCGATTTCGCGGGTCAGACGATCAAGCCGGGCGATCAGGATCCGCAGCTCCTGCGCCGCGAGGCTGGTTTGCTGCACCGTGTCAGAGGCACCGCCTTCAACCAAAGCGGTCGCCGCGACAATGGCCTTGCGGCTTTCTTCAAGCGTCGTGTTGGCACTGCCCGTCGCGGTGTTCAGTTCAGCCACCAGGGCTTTCAGCTCCGCGTTCAGGCTCTCCAGCTCACCATCTACTGACGTCGCCACCCGGGTAATATCGTCCGAGGCCGCGCTGAGATTGTCGCCGGCGCGTTCGAGCGAAGCCAGGGTGGCGAGGCTCTGGGCGAGCAGAGCCTTGTCGTCTTCCGAGAGCGCCGCAGTAATATCGCGGACATTGTGCAGGATCTCAGACAAGGCCTGGACATTGTCTTCGGTCATCAGACCGCTCAATTGTTCCATGGTGACTCCGGCCTGGGCCATCACCTGTGCGCCGCCATCGAACAAGGCGGCCAGCGGTGTCTCGCCGGCCCGGATGACCGGAATTTCCTGATAAGGCGGCGGCAGCAGCGGTCCGGCCGCTTCGGTGCCCGCATTGATCTGAACGAAGGTCACGCCGGTAATCCCGGCAAAATCGATAATCGCAGTGCTGTCAGCCTTGACCGGGGTCGAGCGATCGACCCGCAGGCGGGCCCGCACCAGCGAGGCGTCCCGGCGATCGATGCGGACGCTTTCCACCTCGCCCACCTTGATCCCGATATAGCGCACCGAAGCGCCCTCCTCGAGCGTCACAGGGCCCGGGAACACGACATCATATTGGGCATAATCGCGATTGAACTGGGACGAGCCGAGCCAGAGGGCAAATCCGACAATGGCGGCAGCCGCCATCAGCACAAACGCACCGATCAGAGCGTAATTCGCACGTGTCTCCATCATCCGGCTCCCATAATTGCGCCGCGGCCTCTTGGCCCCCCGAAATAGTCCTGAATCCAGGGATGAGGCTCTTTTCTCAATTCATCCATCGTGCCAATTGCGAGCACTTTTTTCTCGCCCAGCACGGCGATCCGGTCGCAGGTCACGGCCAGCGTATCGACATCGTGAGTCACCAGAAACACGGTCAATCCCAGCGATTTCTGCAGATCGCGGATCAATTGATCAAATCCTGCGGCGGTAATCGGGTCAAGTCCGGCAGTCGGCTCATCCAGGAACAATAGCGGGGGATCCAGCGCCAAGGCACGGGCCAGAGCGGCGCGTTTACGCATGCCGCCAGAGAGGTCAGAGGGGTATTTTCGGCCCGCCCAGGTCTCCAGCCCGGACATCCGGATCTTCTGATCGGCGAGCTGCTGCATCAGCGGCAAGGCGAGATCGGTGTGTTCCTTCATGGGAACCATGACATTCTCGCGCACGGTCAGGTTGGAAAACAGTGCCCCATCCTGAAACATGATGCCCCACAGGCTCTGCAAGGCCGCGACATCCTCATTCTGCAAGTGCAGCACGTCCTGGCCGAACACGTGCACCTCACCCGCGCTCGGTTCCTTCAGGCCCGTAATCGCCCGCAGCAGCACCGATTTCCCACATCCGGACGGACCGATAATCCCGACCACTTCGCCGCGGCGCACGTCGAGATCGAGATGCTCATGTACGACATGGGTGCCATAAGCGGTCTTCAGACCGCGCACCTGGATGGCGATATCGGCGCTCATATGCCGAGCTCCTGATAGAACAGGGCGAAGAAGGCATCGATAACGATAATGGCGAAGAGCGCCTGGACCACGGACTTGGTCGTATGCTGACCGAGCGACTGAACGCTGCCACCCACCTCGAGGCCCTGGCGACACCCGATCAGGGCAATCGCCAGGCCGAAGACCGGCGCCTTGGACATCCCGATCCAGAACTGATCGATCGGGACATTGTCCTGCAGGCGGTTAAAGAACACGGTCGGATTGATATCCAGGATCAGCCAACCGACGCTCATCCCGCCCGCAATCGCGGTTAGCATGCCGATAAAGGTCAGGACGGGCACCATGATCATCATGGCGAGCACGCGCGGTGCGACGATCACATGCATCGGGTCGAGGCCAAGTGTCTGCATCGCGTCGATTTCCTGACGCATCTTCATCGCACCAATTTGCGCGGTGAAGGCGGAATTAGTGCGCCCGGCAATGATGATCGCCACCAACACGCCCCCTAGCTCTCGCAGGACACCGAAGCCGACCAGCTCGACCACGAAGATGGTTGCGCCAAACTGCGCCAGGGTCGTTGCGCCAATGAAGGCGACGACCATGCCGACAAAGAAACTCAGAAAGGCAATGATTGGCACAGCGTCGAGACCGGCCTCTTCCATGACAGAGACGAGCGCCGTCCAGCGCATCTTTGCGGGCCGCCAGATGATCGTTGAAAGCGCCGCGAGCGTGGCGCCCAGAAAGGAAAGGGATTCCAGCGCCTCATGCCACAAATGCTCGGCATTGCGACCTGTGCGTTCGAGCAGATCGACGAAACCGTGGCCTTCCTCGATGACGGGCGGGGCATGTTCTTCCTGCGTCGCCAGCGTGCGCGCCTGCTGCAGCAGCGCCTGCACTTCGACGGAGGCGCCGGTCAGAGCCGGGTCGCCGCCTATCTCTCGCAAAGTTCGATCGATCAGGAAGGCGCCTGCCGTGTCGAGACTGCCAAGCTCTGAAACATCCACTTCGGTGAGCGTCGTGCCGTCCGCCAGCGCGCCATTTCCGAGGGCGCGATCGACGTCAGACAAGGCCGTCACGACCCAATCGCCGCGCAGCACCAACCGCGCAGTGTCGCCGCCGACAAGCTCAAATGCCGGGGCCGTCAGGAGGTCACCTTGTTTCAACACTATTTACCTTAACCCCGCAGCCTTTAAGACGGCCTCCAATGCGTCATTGAAATTTTACCAATCCAGCAAAGACTTCAGACATGCGCAAAATGACCATCACGCCTATATCTTCGCCGCTAAAAGCGGCGTTTGCAATCTCACGCGGGTCGAAATCGACCGCGGAGACGGTGCTCGTCGAGATCACGCAGGATGGTCATACCGGCCGCGGCGAGTGCGTTCCCTATGCGCGTTATCAGGAAAGCCGGGTCAGTGTGGTGGCGCAATTGTCCGGGCTCGAACGCGAGATTGAGGAGGGATTGACCCGCCTCGACTTGCAAAAACGCCTGCCCGCCGGCGCCGCCAAATGCGCCGTTGATTGCGCGCTCTGGGACCTGGAATCGAAGCTGACCGGAACGCCCGTCTGGGAACTGGCCGAGCTGCCGGAGCCGAAACCGCTGCCGACAACCATGACGATCAGCCTGGATGAACCGGACACGATGGCGGGGGCCGCCAAGGCAACGCATGCGAAAATCCTCAAGCTGAAGCTGGGTGGGCCAGACGATCTGACCCGCGTCGAAGCCGTGCGCCGCGCGCGCCCGGACGCGAAACTGGTGCTGGATGGCAATGAGGGGCTCGATGTGGATGAGTTCCCGATCCTGGCGCAGCGGGCCGCTGATCTTGGCGTCGTCCTGATCGAACAACCCTTTCCTGTCGACCAGGATGGCGCGCTGACCCGCCGCCCTGGCCATGTCGCGATTTGCGCCGACGAAAGCGTGCATACGCGCGGTGACTTGCAAGGGCTCGCCAAGAAATATGATGCGGTCAATATCAAGCTCGACAAGGCGGGCGGCCTGACCGAGGCGATGCGGATGATGAAGGAAGCCAAACGCTGCGGCCTGGGCACAATGGTGGGCTGTATGGTGGCAGGATCGATCAGTATGGCACCCGCAATCCTGCTGGGGCAGACAGCGGACCTGATCGACCTCGATGGCCCCCTCTGGCTCGAACAGGACGTGCCACACAAGCTGCGCTACTATGACGGTGTTGTCTCGCCGCCCAGCCGCGAGCTGTGGGGTTAGCGTGGCGGTCCTGCAGCGATCACGGCGTCAATCAACGCGCGGAGCTGATCCGGAAAACGCGCCTCGAGCTGTACATACGCGTCTTCGCCGAAAATTCCGGTCAGGGTTGGCTGTGAGATCGAATAATAATTGATCGCGCCGAGCAGCTGGTAGCCAGCGGCGAGCGCCTGGGCATCTCCGGCGCCTTGCCACCCCGGCAGGGCCTGGATCATCTTGATCAGGTTTTCCAGAAAGGGCTTCAGATACCAGGTCCCGGCGGACGCTGCGCGCTGATTGTTGTCCAGCAACTCGCGCATCAACAGGCGGCTCTGATCGGGATAGGTCCGGACCGAATCGTGCAGGTTGAGCATGAACCCGCGCAAGGCGTCTACTGGATCGGTGGCACGGTCATCTCGCCGACCAGACAGGGTCTGAAACCGTTCCGAGATGCGCCGCAGCACTTCGCCATAGAGCTTCTCCTTATTGCCGAAATGATGCAGCAGCGCCTGCTTGGTCAGCCCCAGTTCCGCGGCGATGGCGGCGATGGAGACGCCATAAAAACCGCGCTCCGCGAACAGGCGCTCTGCCGTGTCCAGATATTCTTCCCGCGTGACCCGCGCCATGGCTGTCTCACTCTTCGACTTGACAACCTACCATACGGTAAGTATTGATACTTACCAAGCGGTAAGTTTTAAATATCTTGTGGAGGCCGATATGAACCGGGACACCGAATTGGAACTGATCGACGAATTGCTCGCCCTGAAGGCGGACAAGACGCATTATCTCGATGAAGCGGTGACCCGGAATCCGGTCTCACATTATGTCTCGGACGCGCGCTTTGCCGCCGAGCAGGCGCAAATTTTCCGCAAGACTCCGATGATCGCAGCGCATGCAAGCGAGCTTGAAAAGCCAGGCGATTTCATTCGCCGGGACGTGGCCGGCCTGCCTGTCTTGCTGACACGGGACAAGTCCGGGGCCGTGAACGCTTTCCTGAATGCCTGTCGCCATCGCGGCACGCGCCTGGTCGATGATGAAGCTGGCTGCAAGCACCGCTTTTCCTGCCCCTATCATGCCTGGACCTATGCCAATACGGGCGAGCTGATTGCGGCGCCGCATTTCGACAATGGCTTTGAAGGCCTCGAGAAAGCCGAGCTCAGCCTCAAACGCCTGACCTGTGAAGAACGGTTCGGCTTCATCTGGGTGACCGCGGACGAGGAAGGCGCGATCGACCTCGACACGCACCTGGCCGAGATCGCCCCGGACCTCGCGGCGCTGGATCTGGAGCATATGGTCGTCGCCTCTCAGGATGCCCCGATCCATGCGGCCAATTGGAAAATCCTGGTCGAGGGCGGCATCGAGGCCTATCATTTCAAGGTCGCGCACCGCACCACGATTGGCCCGCATTTCGAGGATAATCTCTCCACCTATCGCATGTTTGGCCCGCACATGCGTTCCATCCTGATGCGCACCAGCATGGCGAACCTGTCGCCGGAGACGCGGGAAGACTGGCGTCTGCGCGATCATGCCCAGGTGCTCTACACCCTGTTCCCGAACACGGCGCTGCTGGTTCAGAAGGACCATATTGCCTGGATCAATCAGGAAGCCCTCTCCGCCGGCGAAACACGCGTGCGCATGTCGACCCTTGTTCCGAAGGAAGAGGCTGAAAACACCGAGCATTGGGCCCGCAATCACGAAATCACGCGGGTCACGCTGGACGAGGATTTCGTCATCGGGGAGAGCATTCAATCGACGCTCAGCTCAGGCGCCAATTCGGATATGATTTTTGGCCGCTTCGAGGGCGCTCTGGATGCGTTCAATCGGGTGGTGGACGCGCGACTTTGATGGGGACCGATTCAAAGATCAGAGTCTTGATGATATAACATAACTTTAAGGTCGACTTTTCCGACGCGTCACGGCAAGTTCCCGCCTGGCGCGAAGCACAGGAAAACCGGCCATTATGTTGACCATGGATCCCGCAATATCGACGAATGATGACCGGCTTCAGGAGGATTTGCCGCTCCTCTCGGTCGCCGCGCCTTGCGCGCTTGCGGGCGCCTTGGATCAACCCGATATAGACGCTGCGATCTGGACCCGGGCCACGCCCGCAAGCGTGATCGACTGGCTCAGCCAGTTTCCCCCGGAGCGCTGGCCGAGCGGGCGGTATGTTCTGTCTCCGGACGCCGTCGCGGCCTGTCTGACGGACATGTTTGCAGGCGCGGGCATGGCTGCTTCGCCCGCCCTCACCTGGCTCGCGGAGGACGCTGAACGGCTGGCTCATTGCGTTCGAGATCTCGCCGGAACCGCCAAGGTGCGGCTGCGATTTGAGCCTGTTTTCGACAATGCCTGCTCGAAATTTCACATTGATAATGTCACCGCCCGCCTGATCTGCACCTATTTGGGGCCGGGGACGGAATTGAGCCTCGCACACCTGCCAACGGAGGCTCCGCAGCGCGTTCTGACCGGGGCGCCGATCCTGCTGAAAGGCAAACTTTGGCCTGGGCCGGGCGAGCTGCAACTACATCATCGCTCGCCGCCAATTGCCGGAACCGGGACGGTGCGTCTGGTCATGGTGCTTGAGGGCTGCGCGCCGGATGAGTATTATGCCCTGCACGATCAACTCTATCCCCAATCCGAGGCCGAACCCGCCAAATGACTGCAGATGATTCGCGCCAACGGCGCTGCCGGGGGGCGACCGCAAAGACCTGGATCGGGGCCATGGCCGCCCTGATCCTCGCCGCCTGCGGGGCCAGCGACACGCCCTCAGACCAAACCGCGCCTCCGCCCTTGCCCGAAGGGGCCAAGACCGTTGAGTTCGAATACCCTTCTGCCCGTGAAAACGCTGCACGCGATAACAATGAGGCGCCAGCAGAACCGGCGGCGGAATCAGCCGCGCCGTCCTCTGAGACAGGCGCGCCCAAAAAGACCGTCTATTGGGGCATCGAGGACGGTGAAGCGCTGACCCTGATGTGGGAAGATCTGATGCCGGAAGGCAGCGAAGAAGACCTGATACGCGAGTATGAGGAATTCTACGCCATGCTGGACCAGAGATATGCCGCCAACACAACGACTCTGATGGATGCCGGCGATCCCTATGCGAAGATTGAAGAAGGCTCCGAGCTTGATTTCATGCCGCAGCTCGGCACGTTCGATACCGTCACGGAGCTGGATGGGGAGCTGGTGCGTATTCCCGGCTATGTCGTCCCCTTCGATTTCGATTCGAAAGCGCGCCATACCGAGCTTTTATTCGTGCCCTATATGGGCGCCTGCATTCACACACCGCCGCCGCCGCCCAATCAGATCATCTTCGTGCGGGCCGATCCCGCCGTGAAGATTGAGGATATCTGGGCCCCTTACTGGTTGGAGGGTACAATCGAGACCGAACAGGTCGAGAATGAACTGGGCGATGCGGCCTATGCGCTGAAAATGGACAGCATCGAGCCCTATTTGACACATTAAATCTGTTATACTTCCGGTCTAGAGATTAGAGATCAGGGACCTGAACGCCGAGATGGCGTTTTCAAATATGAGAAGGAGCCGCACGATGACTGCGCCCACCCAGAATCGCCGCCAGTTTCTGTCTGCGACAAGCACGGCCTTTGCGGCCCTGATCGCCAGCGGCTGTGTGGCCCGCGGAGCCACTCCGAGCGGCGCTGCGTTCAGCGACGCGTCCTTTTCCGGCTATGGCCCCCTCATTCCCGATCCGAACGGTCTGCTCGACCTGCCGGAAGGGTTTTCCTATCGCCTGATCTCCAGCCTCGGGGATGCAATGACGGATGGCGGGACGGTACCGGACAAGGCTGATGGCATGGGGTGTCTCGATCTCGGCAATGGTGAAATCGTGCTGGTGCGCAATCATGAGCTGGTGCCCAGCGACGACACAGGCGGCCCGATCGCACACGGGTTCGGCACGCATAATGGCAACATCGTTCCAGGTGGCACCACGAACATCGTGTTGGATGCCGACACGCTGGCGATCAAACGCGAATTTCGCTCGCTCGGCGGCACGATCCGCAACTGTTCCGGTGGCATCACGCCCTGGGGCAGCTGGCTGACCTGCGAGGAAGCCCCGACCGGACCCGGTCAACGCTGGGGGGACGGGCTGGCCGTCAATCATGGCTGGGTCTTCGAAGTGCCCGGCAATGCGGATGGACTGGTCAAGGCCGAGCCGCTGCGCGCTATGGGCCGGTTCAATCACGAAGCTGCCTGCGTCGATCCGGAAACCGGTTATGTCTACCAGACCGAGGACCGCGATGACGGCGTCCTCTATCGCTTCCTTCCGACCACGCCAGGCAAGCTGTCAGACGGCGGGCGTCTGCAGGCCATGGTGGTTGAAGGCCTGACCGACACGCGCAATTGGGAGGGATCGACCATGTCTGTCGGTCAGTCCTTTGCGGTCAGCTGGGTCGACATGGACGATGTCGAGGCCCCGCAGGACGATCTGCGCCTGCGCGCCGCAGCCAAGGGCGCCGCCCTGATTGCCCGCGGTGAAGGCATCCATATGGGCGATGACGATCTCTATTTCTGTTCGACCAGTGGCGGGGCCAAGCAGCTCGGCCAGATCTTCCGCCTGGTCCCCGGCCGCGGACAAGGCCCGGATACGGTGGAGCTGTTCTTCGAAAGCGAAAGCAAGGATCAGTTCGATTATGGCGACAATCTCTGTGTCGCGCCGAACGGACATCTGATTGTCTGCGAGGACCAGTATACAGACGTGGTCGACAATCACCTGCGCGGCATCACGCCAACCGGTGAGCCGTATGATTTTGGCCGGCTCATCCTGCAGACGGAACTGGCCGGAGCCTGTTTCTCTCCGGACGGCAAATGGATGTTCGTAAACGCTTACGCGCCGACCCGGACCCTGGCAATTACCGGGCCCTGGGCGGCTTAGGGTCGACGCAAACGGACCGACAATTTCTTCCAAGCGCTCCCCACGGCTCGTCCGTGGGGCCCATCATGTTCAAGCCGAAACCTGAATCGGGAGAGATGTTTACGCTCCCGGTCCTGGCCCCGCCATTGGGTGATGGGCTGCCCAGACAAGCTGGGCAGAGCGTCATCTTCGGATGCGATTGAGGGCTTCAGTCCCCTACTCCGCCACCTCAAACCCGCACTGGTTCTGTTCCATGGTGAGCTGTTTGGTGATGCGCTTGGCGTTCTGCTTGTAGGCTTCAGCGACGCTGCCGCTGACCACATCCTTGTCGCGCAATGGGCTGACATCTTCGCACAGGTGGAAGACCCGCGGAGAGTCATGTTTCTCGCCATCCGGCGGCGCAATCCAGTACACCACGTCGCGGCCATTTGGATTGTCCGCATCGCGGGTCGCGTCCGCTACGGCTTCAGCATCGCGCGCAATCTCTTCGGCTTGCTGCGCCACTTCCGGAGAACAGGCTGTGGTTGGCTCCCCGGCATTGATCTGGCGGGCGCACTCATTCATGTCTTCGGTATATTGCTCGACCGATGGCGGGTCGTAGCTGACGCCGAACAGCACCGCGATGACGGCGAGAACAGCGCCAACGCCGCCAGCGATCTGCTTGTTCTTCGGGTCCATGTCCTTGTCCATCAGGATCAGGGCGAGCAGCGGCAGGAAGGCAATCATCGTAATGATCGCGCCGAGCTGGTTCTGGAAGAAGAACTTGAACCCGTCTTCCTTGCTCGCCGGATCATGCTTGTTGGCATTCTTCCACATCAGGTTGCCAGCAATCGCGAAGATGGCCATCGCCACCAGCAGACCGATCAGGATCGGTAGACCGCCTGTATCAAACCGGCCCTGGAGCAGCATCACTATACCGGCAATCTCTGCGCCGATCGCTATGACCCAGGCAATCGCAGCGAAGATGCGCAAACGTGTGGCCTTTGATTTCTGATCCTGGGTGGCTTTCCAGGCCTGGGTCACGTCCGGCTGCGATTCTGGTGCCGCTTCTGGCGTTTCGGTGGGTTCATCTGACATGGTTCAATTCCCCTTGTTGGCTGCCTCTCCCGGCCAGACATCAGGGCCTTCGCCCGCCAGCCCTGGCCCCTGCAGCTGGTTGAACACAGACGCCATATTCCCGGATTCGAGCGGAAAGACGAGAGATGCGCTGCAGCGCCGCCGGTCAGGCTATGCAGACTCTTCAGCCTCCGGAAAATCAGGCGGACTTGGCATCCGCGCCATGGAGGTGGCCATCAGGTGCATCCAGATCTTGGCGTTCAGGTCCTTGGCCGCCTCATCGTCGCGGGCCTCGAGCGACATTTGCAGCGTGATCAGATAGCGCGCCAACTCGTCTCGCTCGGCCTTCAGGTCAGAGACTTTGAGGCTTGGACTTTTCTCAACGGTCACGGTCTTCCCCGCAAGCGCAAGCAGTCCGCGGATCCCGGCAATCTCGTTGGCCAGCCGGTCCGCGGCGCCGTCCCAGGCTTCGCCGGCCATGACTGCCATCAGGCCGCTCATGCCAGCATGGCCGCCAGAATAGTCGCCTTCCAGCTTGGGCGCGACTTCAGTCACGAGCTTTCGCCCGATCCGGTCGAGGATCATGCCGATATCGCTCATGTGCCTGCTCCATATTTTGGTCCGAGCCGCATGGCCAGCATCAGCTCGTGCGCGGCATGGGTAAACCAGCCCGACCAGGCGAGGATCGGGTCATCATTCTCACCGTTGGCAAAGGCTTTTTCCGAGGTCACCCAGATGCCCAGCGCCTTGACGTGCGCGAACAAAGACCACCATTCGAACGCGGCCGGATCAAAGGTGCAGCCGGATGCCTCCTGCCAGGTCGCGATGGCCTCCGGCCAGGGCAACAGGCCAGCCGCACGTTCCTGATCATTGCCGCACCAAAGCAGATCCGTCGCCCAGGCAAGATCTTCGTATGGATCGCCAATATGCGCCATCTCCCAGTCGAGAATGGCCGTGATCGAGCCTTCGCCATCGTGCAGGTAATTGCCAGTGCGATAGTCGCCATGAACGATCGAGAGCCGTTGCGCGGGCGGCGGCGGATGGCGCTCCAGATGGCGAATGGCGGCTTCGGCAACAGGCTGCGGGTCGCGCGCGTTGGACCGGATTTCATTCGCCCAATAGTCCAGCTCCCGCCGCCAGCACCGGTCGGGCGCGGGTGTATCGGTCTCCGCGGCCAGGGGCGAGCCTTCTACCGGCAAGGCTGCAATCGACCCCAGATGCCGAAAGAACTGCTCACCGATCGCGGCGCGGTGGGGGTCAACAGCATCAATTTTGAACGGGTTGAGCGGGGTCCCGGCCTCGATCCGCCCCATGACGAAGAAGGGTGCACCAAGGGCGCCCGGATCGGTCTCGAGAAACAGGGCTTCTGGCACGGGCAGTTCGCGCTGCCCGAACGCGCTCTTGATCGCCGCAAACTCGATCCGCCGCTCGGTATCGATCAGGCTGTCCGGGGGATCACGGCGCAGGATCAGGCCTTTGACTTTCGGTCCGGTGGCATCCTCATAGGCCAGGTCGATGGAATAGGTCTGGCGGCTGGCCCCGCCATGAATGCGATTGATACTGGCGACGCGGGCATTGCGCGCGCCCGGCAGACGCGCCTCGGCATAGGCCGCGAATTTGGTCGCAAGCTCTTCCTCAAGCATCGAGAACGTCCTTCCAGCCACTTGGCGCATGCGGCCCGAGCGTCAATTGTTCGAGAATGCCGATGCCTTCGCTCGCTTCGCCCTCAGGGCCCTTATGCGTCGCTTTGACGATCGCCTGGATGTGCAGATTGTCCGGCTGCTGCCAGGGCAGATTGTCCGGCGTCAGATCCTCGCGCGTAACGGTCAGGTCGCCGCGATAAGTGCCATGACCCATTTCTGGATGGCCATAGCCGATCCCCTTCATCATGAAGGTCGAAAGCGGCTCATAGCTCACTTCATGTTGGCGCCCCTGCCCGTCCTCCACATGTAGGACCGCACTGGCGGCGCGGCGCGTGCCTTTGCGCCAGGCCACATCCATATTCGGACGGTTGAGGTGCAGGAGCCCATCACTTTCTGCCCCGTCCATGGCGAGCACAGAGCGCGTGTTCCAGGCCCCGCCCGCACCATCTTCATTGACGTGGAAATAGAGAGACAGATTAGGGAAATTGATCGGCGCCCAGAGCCAGAAAAATTGCGGCAACTGCATTGGCAGGACCGGCTGAGGATCGCGCTGTCCGATTGGACGCACGCCCCAGCTGCGATCACGCGTGCCGAGGAAATCCGTCACTTCGATACGTTCGCCATCATGGCTCAGCGAGCCCTGCCAATGACCGTTTTGGGTCATCCGGGTGCAGTCGATCAGCATGCGCGGGCCCTGGCGATAGGTGAAGCGCGGTTCCTCGATCGGGAAATGGCGACCGGTGAACTGGACATCGAGCGAAAGGCCTTCGGTCTCCTCCAGGCGCAGGCGCACCTGTTTGAGCGGTTCGACCACTTCGATGCTCATCGGGCCGACCGTCGTGTCCATGCGCTCCATCCCGAGCACGCGGGACACATGGATCGACTTCTGCACGCCATCCTTGAGGATCGACACCGCGCCATCCATCACATTCAGATGCGGATACACCCCGAACGCGGCAGCAAAGAAGACCGAGCCATCTGCCGAATATCCATTGAAGAAAAAGCGATCATAGAAATTACGATCTGAGCCGGAATACGCGACTGGTTCGGGCGTTTGGTGGATTGGATATTCGTCACCTTTGGTGAGCATGTCTGGGCCTCCCGTGGCGTGATCTCTTTTCGGATCATCTAGCCTCTGTAGGTTGGCCTTCAAGCCAAGCGGGCGTCAATGCCTGTCGGAGGGAGAACATGGCCAGCAAGGTGACCAGGGAAGAGGTCAACGCGTTTTACGATTCCGTGTTTCGCGGTGCCGGAGAGGCGGAACGCGTCCTCGAGGTGCGCGAGAATTATGCGCGCGTCCGCCAGCCGGTGGATGAAGGCAATATCCGGCCCGGCGGGTACATTAATGGCCCGACCCAAATGGCCATCGCCGACAGCGCCGCTTACATCGCAGTCTTTACCCGGATCGGCATCACACCGATGGCGCTGACCAGCAATTTGAATATCAATTTCATGCGCCCCTGTATTGGCAAAGCGGTCATGGCCGAGGCGCATCTCTTGAAGCTGGGCAAGACGCTTGCCGTGATCAGTGTCGACATCAGGGCGGAAGGCAGTGACAAACTCTCAAGCCATGCCGTCGTCAATTATTCGATCCCGTTGGAGGCCGCATCATGATCACCGCATTGGGCGCTATCGCAGGCTTCATCGCCGTCGCCCTGGGAGCCTTTGGTGCGCACGCCTTGCAGGGCGGTTTTGACGAAAAACAAGTCGGCTGGTGGGAAACCGCGACGCTGTATCTCCTGGTTCATGCGGTATTGGCGACGGCCGTCTCGGCAACAGACAGCGTGAAATTCGGGACGGCGGCGCAGGTCCTCCTGGTCGGTGCGGTCATCTTTGCCGGGACGCTCTACGCTATGGCTCTGGGCGCGCCGCGTTGGCTGGGCGCGATCACACCAATCGGCGGGGTTGGCCTGTTGATTGGGTGGGCACTGATCGCCTGGGCAGCGCTGAAAGCCTGACCTCGCGAAACCCTTTTCTTGCTGGTCCTGCAAGCGTATCACCTCGCCAGAGACACATGAAGAGACACATGAATAGGGAGGGCTCTGATGAGCTTGTTCGATCTATCCGGAAAATCAGCGATCATTACCGGCTCCTCGCGCGGCATTGGCAAGGCGATTGCCGAGCAATTCGCGGCTGCAGGCGCCAAGGTCACGATCAGCTCGCGCAAGCCTGGTCCGTGTCAGGACGTCGCCGGCGCGCTGAATGATCAATATGGCGACGGCACCGCGATCGCGATCCCGGCCAATATTTCCGAAAAGGCTGAGCTGCAAGCCATGGTCGACGCAACCAATGAGGCCTTCGGCAAGATCGATATTGTCGTCTGCAATGCCGCCTCCAATCCGTATTACGGCCCAATGGAAGGCATTTCTGACGAAGCGTTCGAGAAGATCCTGTCCAATAATATCATTTCGAACCACTGGCTGGTGCAGATGTGCGTGCCGCAAATGCGCGAGCGCAAGGACGGGTCAGTGATCATTGTCAGCTCGATTGGCGGCCTGCGCGCCTCACCTGTGATTGGCGCCTATAACATCTCCAAGGCCGCCGACTTCCAGCTCGTGCGCAATCTCGCAGCGGAGTACGGGCCGGACAATGTCCGCGTCAACGCCATTGCGCCTGGGCTGATCAAGACCGACTTCGCCCGCGCACTCTGGGAAAACCCGGACACGCTGAAGCGCGCCACCTCGACCACGCCGCTGCGCCGGATTGGCGAGCCGGTCGAGATTGCGGGCGCTGCGGTCTATATGGCCTCTGACGCAGGCAGCTTCATGACCGGACAGATGATGGTCGTCGATGGCGGCCAGACGGTGGTCTGATATGCCAAAGATGATTGTCCCGGACAGCCTCAAGGATCGCACCGAGCAGATGCAGTTCGCGCCAGCTGTGCGCGCGGGCGATATGGTGTTTTGTTCTGGCGTGATTGCAGCCCTGCAAGAAGGCGAGGAAGCGACCGATGAAGCCTATTTCCGCGCCACCGACGAAGCCTTTGCCGAGATTGACATGATCCTGCGCGAAGCCGGGGGCAGCATGGCCGATGTGGTCGATATGACCGGCTATCATGTAGATTTCGAGACGCACATGGCGCCGATGTTCCAGGCCAAGGCCAAATGGATGCCGGGGCCATTCTTCTCCTGCTATACGCTGATCGGCATCTCCTCTCTGTTCAATCCGCTCGGCTTTGTTGAGCTGAAAGCCCGGGCCTACATTCCCGAATGAGCCGCACCGAACTCTCAGATGAGCAGAAGGGTTTCTTCGAGCGGCTGAAGTCGAATGCATGGGACAAGCCGCCCGGCATCCGCAATCTCGGCATCCGCCCGGAAGAGTGGCTGAAAGAGGTCCGCTATGGCTATGTCCGCTATGAGTGGCCGAATGCGGGCGACCGCGACATTTCCGATGGCCGCGTCTTTGGCGGCTGGGTCGCCGGGTTTAGCGACCATATCGTCTCCATGTGCATGGCCTCGGGCCTGGAGGATGGCGAGTGGTTCACCACAACGGAGCTGCAGACCCGCCTGTTCCGCGCTGTCCCGCATGGCTTGATCACGATTGAAGGCCGCCTGGTCTCCCGCGGCCGCACGACCGGCTTTGTCGAGGCCGATTGGCGCGACGAGAAAGGTCGCCACTTGGTCCGAGTGAGCGCCGCGAAAGCGATCCGCACGCGGGCTGAGTTGGGGATGGGGTGAGCCCGGCGTCAGAAGGTCGTATCAAGGCATCAGAGCCGCACCCCTGACGAATGTCAGGGCCTATGGCGGGCGAGGGCAAAGTCAGCCAGCCGCCACGGATGCCAACTTTCGTTGGCAATGCGGGAAGAGAGGATTCCCTAAATGCGCGCCATCCGCATCAATCCCGCGACCGTCACAGCCTTCACCTCCGCCACCGCCTTCAATTCAAGCCGCGCCAGATTGATCGGCAGAGCGATCGCGCCGTGCACGCCGGACCAGAGGAGCTGGGCGAGATCGCCCGGATCGCCGCCCCGGATCTGTCCGGCGGCCTGTCCCGCTTCGATCGCGGCTTTCAAGAGCGTCGGAAACGCAAAGGCGCTGACTGGCTGTTGTTCCGGCTCGCCCATCCCCTCCGGGCGAACGAAGAGCAGGACACTGCGATACAGCTCGTGCTGTTCGATCCCGAAGGTCAGGTAGGCGTCCAGCAGCGCCTCGATCTGCGTGAGTGGGTCGTCATGTTGAGCCGCGATCTCGCGAAACACCTCATCCTGTTTCGCAATGCGGCCTTCCCAGAGCGATTGGCCGAGCCCCGCAAGGTCGCCAAAATAGGAATAGATCGTGCCGACCGAGACGCCGGCTTTCTTGGCCACTGA
The DNA here is from genome assembly GCF_001854405.1 of Hyphomonas sp. Mor2. Classification (GTDB taxonomy): domain Bacteria; phylum Pseudomonadota; class Alphaproteobacteria; order Caulobacterales; family Hyphomonadaceae; genus Henriciella. The sequence goes on along the minus strand of NZ_CP017718.1, from coordinate 3,559,356 downwards.
CCGCGCCGACACGCCGCCCAGGCCTTCTTCGCGGTAGAGCTCTGCCGCGGCGCGCTGGATCGAGCGCCGTACTTCTGCGCGTTGTTCCGGGGTCGCCTTGGGTCTCGCCATACAGGCGGTTTAGGCGGCTTTCGCGATCTGGCGCAAGTTCATTTCTGCTTGTAGTGCAGCCAGCGGCTCGCCCATTCGCTCTTCCCATTTCTCGAAATTGATATTGGTCGAGTTGCGGCCATAGTACCAACCGTCGACGAAGGCATCCATGCTCGGCACCACGCCTTTCGGTGCGACCAGCGCCGTATGGGCCATGGTCACGGCGAGGCGGATCGCATGATAGGGAAAGCGGATCTGTGACAGATAGTAGGAGGCGAGCGCCAGCTCTCCCGGGATGGTCGCGCCATAGCCGGTGAGGACATGCATGAAATCATGCAGCTGCGTCCCGCGCACCATCATGTAAGCCATCTCGTTCGGCATCCGGTCGAGCTTGCCGGAGGATTTCAGCTGCTTTTGAAAGGCCCGATAATCGCGGCCAAAATTCTCGATCAGATTGTTTTCCTCGACAAAGTCGCGATACGCTGCGCCGAGGGTCCCGGGGCTGTAATCCCGCAAGCCTTCGACGGTGAGCGGCTCGGCGATATAGCCCTCCTTCAGGAACGCCGTGGCACCGGGAATGTTTTGGAGCTCCTCCATATAGGCGTCGATCGCTTCGGTCGTGGCGCCTTCCCACCAGTCATGGAACAGGAAATAGACCCCATAATCGAGCGGCCGATCGACTGAGACCATGAACTTGTCAACAAAGGCGCGGTCGACGATGGGCGGCTTGTCGGTGATCGGTGCGGACATGAGTTTCCTCCTGAGTGTCCGTCTCTGTAGCACAGGATTTCTGTTTTGTGAACACGTTCATTTAATTGATTCACACATCGCAGGATTCGCGCGTCGCCGGCTTCTGCACGACCCGCCTCGCTCGGCTTCACCCGTACCAGTCGGTTCGAACCTCTCTTGACAAACCGCGTTTCTTTTTTATTATCACCATTATGCCAAAAATTGTCGATCATGAGGAACGTCGCCGCGCCATTGCCTCTGCAGCTGTAGACGCGATTGCCAAGAATGGCCTGAGCGGGGTGAAACTGACCGACATTGCCCGCATGGCCGGGGTCACGACCGGCTCAATCGCGCACTATTTCTCCGACAAGGATGCCGTCCTCGCCGCGGCTCTGGAAGAAGTTTGCACGCGGCTGTTCATCCAGATCGGACAGCCGGACAATCCGCCCAGCGTCGCAGAGATCGCCTCCGCCTTGCCGGTCAATGATGAAAAGCGCAAGGAATGGAAAGTCTGGCTCGCCTATTGGGGCCGGGCCCCGCATTCTGAGCCACTGGCCCAGATCCACCGGCAATTCTATGCCGAGATCGAGACCGCCGTGGCAGAGGACATGGAGGGCATCCACCCCGACCCGCACCTGGCCGCCGCCGCGATCATCGCTGCGGTCGACGGGGTCGGCACACGCGCCACGCTGGAACCGGAATTGTGGCCGGAAGCCCGGCAAGTCGCCCTGCTCGACCAGCTCATCTCGCCGATCATCGCATCCTTTTCGCCCCAACCCGTCACCCCATAGAGGAGGCCTCTCATGCCTTTGAAATACCTGCCTGCTACAGCCAAGTCTGAACACCTGGTGGAGGCTTTGAAGACGGATGGCGCCTGTATTGTTGAAGGCGTTCTGGGCGCCGACGGACTGGCGCAGATGAAGGCGGAATGCATGCCTTTCATAGACGCGACGGAGACCGGACGCGATGACTTTACCGGGCGCAAGACCACGCGCACTGGCGCTCTGGTCGCGCGCTCCGCCGCCTGCCGCGATGCGGTGATGCAGCCGACCATCGTCGAAGGGGCGAAAGCGTTCCTGGCGCCCTATTGCGAGACCATCCAGCTGCACCTGACCCAGTTTATCCGCATCAGGCCGGGCCAGGAGGTTCAGCCGCTGCACCGCGACCGGCTGGCCTGGGGCGGCTATTTGCTGCCGAGCCTGGAACCTCAGTTCAACACGATCTGGGCGGTGACCGATTTCACCAAAGAGAATGGCGCGACCAATGTCATTCCCGGCTCCAACACCTGGGACCCAGAGCGCCATCCGAGCCGCGACGAAGTCGAGTATGCCGAAATGGAAGCCGGGTCGGTGCTCGTCTATTCCGGCTCAGTCGTGCATAGCGGCGGCGCGAACATCTCGGATAGCGATCGCATTGGGCTCAACATAACCTATGCGCTGGGCTGGCTGCGTCAGGAAGAGAACCAGTATCTGTCCTGCCCGCCTGAGATCGCCAAGGATTTTGATCCCGAGCTGCAGGCCATGCTGGGCTATGCCATGGGCTCTTATGCGCTTGGTTATTTCACCCCGCCACTGCCCCCCGGCAAAGGTCCGGAAGTGGTTCCACCGGATTTCCTGTTCAATGGAAAAGTCGCGTCCTGGGGCGATGACATGTACGACAAAGTCTCCGCCCGCGCACAGGAAGGTGCTGTCTAGGCCCGCTTATCCTTCGGCGAGCCGAGGCTGATATGCGAGGTGATTGACCGCACCTGCGGCAGTACGCCGAGAATATTGGCGTGAAAGTCCTTATAGGCGGGCAGGTCCGCCACTTCGACGCGCAGCAAATATTCCACCGCGCCGGTGATATTGTGGCACTCGCGCACTTGTGGAGCGACATCCATGGCCCGCTCAAAGGCGCGGGCATCCTTGGACAGGTGCGCGTCCAGCCCGACCATCACGAAGACGACGATGCCTGTCCCCATCTTGGTCCGGTCCAGCACCGCGCGATAGCCCTGGATCCAACCGGTCCGCTCAAGCTCCTGCACGCGCCTCAGGCAAGCCGACGGCGACAAGCCAACTCGGGCGGCCAGGTCGGTATTGCTGATCCGCCCATCGCCTTCCAGGGTTTGCAATATATTGCGACTGATTGCATCTAATTCCGTCATTTGTTGCACATAACATACTATTACAGCCCCATTAAGTGAGAAATTGCGCAGAAATCCACGTATTATTGCAAGATAATACGGGAGTGCAAAACATGCTGAATCTTTCTGACTATGACATGTCCGCAGAGCGCGGATTTCTGAGCCGGCACAATGCCGATGAAGTCGTCCTGCGCGATGATCTTGCGGTGATCCGCGACGTGGCCATGTCGCTCCCGCAATTGCTGCCCACCGGGCGCGTGCGCGCGCTTCTGGTGGAGCGTCTGCCGCGGATCGATCTCCCGCTCGAGCGCATGAGCGATGCGGAAGCGCGGATGTGCATGGTGCACTACTCGTTCATGGTTCAGGCCTTTGTCTGGGGCGAGCCGAAAGCGCCGCACGTCCTGCCCGCATGTCTGGCCGTGCCGATGGTCGCCCTCGCCGATCATCTCGGTCAGCAACCTTTGCTGCCCTATTCCGGCTATGTGCTCGACAATTGGGGCCTGGTCGACAAGCAGGGGCCGATCGACCTCGATAATATCTACATGATCCAGAACTTCCTGAACGGGCAGGATGAGAACTGGTTCGTCCTCGTTCACGTCGCCATCGAGGCCGCCGCGGGCAAGGCCCTCGCCGCTTTTGGACCCGTGATCGAAGCCAGCAATGCCCAGGATGTCGCCAAGACCCAGACCCTTTTGGAAGGCATGGCGGAGACCTGGCGCACCATCAATGCGATCTTCGACCGGATGCCGGAGCGCTGCGACCCGTATATCTATTTCGAGCGCGTCCGCCCTTACATTCACGGCTGGCGCGACAATCCGGCTTTGCCGAACGGGATCATCTATGAAGGCGTGGACCGCTATGGCTCCGAGGCGCAGGCCTTTCGCGGCCAGACCGGCTCACAATCCTCCATTGTCCCGGCTATGGATGCATTGATGGGCGTCGGGCATGCCGCTGATCCGCTGCGCGAATATCTCGACCAGCTGCACATTTACCGCCCGCCGGCGCACCGCCGCTTCATCGACGATACGCGCGCCGCGAGCGGGCTGCGGGCCTTTGTCGAAACGTCCGGGCATCGCGGCCTGACCGAGGCCTACAATTCGATCATCCAGGCCATCGCTGACTTCCGCACCCGCCACCTGGAATACGCCGCCAGCTATATCAACAAGCAGCATCGCGCGGCGTCGGGCAACGATACAGAGGTCGGCACGGGCGGGACGCCGTTCATGCGCTATCTCAAGAAGCACCGCGATGAGACCGCGGCGCGATTGATCTCGAACGCGGCAAACGCGGCTTAGGGGGAAGCGCGCGCGTTGGGCTAGCGGATGCTTGCTTTGGCCGTCATGGCGGTCATTCAGGCTCCGTGACCAACTGGTACAAGAAGGGTAGCGGCCAGATCATCAAGAACAGGTTTGGGATCCACCAGGCCGGATCGAAGTCTTGCACCAGCACCCAGTAACTGATCGCCATCAAGCCGGCGCAGACCGTCAGCGTCAGAGAGATGGTCGCCCATAGCCGCCACTTCTGATCGCCTCTATTCTCTAGTCTCAGCGCCCAGATCCCGGTGATAGAGAGCAAGAGATCGATCGGCAGAAACGACCAGTTCCAGGCCATCACACGCGCGTCATGGTAGTCCTTGAACAACCACTCGCCCGGTATCGAGATGATAGAGAGCGCCATCATCGCGGTGACGCCCCAATACGTGAGCATACCAAAGTCGGTGATGCGCATGAGCCATCTTCTCAGCATGACTCTCGCTTAGCCAACTGAACTGGCTTTGTCATCCACTCGCGCGATAGCGGTCATGAGGGTCTCGCCTGGTTTCGGAGGTGGCCGGGGGTGGTTTTGTTTCCCACTGACGTCTCATGGTACCGGTTGAATTTGGATCACACGTTTTCCGCGCAGCGGAATTGCGCAGAACCAAATCAGTTTTCATCGGCTGCTTGACGCGTGTTTCTGTTTGTATCGCTTGCCGCGCTGGGCCGCGAGATCAAACGCAGCCTGGGTTTCTGATTCGACCTCCTGGCGTGCTTTCTCCTTCAATGCCTCAAACTCGTCTTTCCACCATCGCCGTGTAACCTGCGGAAATGTCGACATCCGATTGACACAAGCATTCGCGCCGCGGTCGCGTCCGACATCATACCCTGAGGCACCGTCTTGCGTCGCTGCAGACCTGCCAAATGGGATCAAATCTCCTTCCATTTTCGGGACCAGGAAATACGGCATGGACACGCGCGTTTCGCCTTCGGGAATGAGGGTTGTATTCACGCGATGAAGCGTCGCTGCATAACGTCCTTCTGTGAGATGCATACAGGTGCCGCCAGTGTTGACGATCACCGAACCTGGAATGACCGGCACATCGTAATCTCCTTCGGCCGTACGACAGGTGACCGGCGCATTCATCCATTTGCCTTCCCCAGCGACGACTTGCAACCCGGGCCTGTCATTGATCAGCAGGGCCACAAAAGGCGGTCCGTCTATGTGTGTGCCGACATTCTTACTGTCGAATTTCGCATAGGCCTCGCGCACCTTCTTTCGTTCCGATTCCGGAAATGTGGAGAGGGAAAAATTGTGATTCAAACTCCCCGCCAAGTCTGGCTGATCGAAGTCGAAATACTTACGAAACTCCGCTGGATCCTCCCCCAAAGACTCCACGATCAACTCGCCAAGCATATGGGTCAGCCGGTGATAGGTTTCACACAACTCTTCGATGACAGGACGAAAGCCGGGAAGTGTCTCCGTATCTGGCCAAGTGTTTGGACCACGGAACAAACGTTCGTGCAGGGGCAGGCTGGCATCATCATGGGCGCCTACCGGCTCTTGTTCGAATGAATACTGGAAGTTTTCAATCACCTGACCATGGCCACGATCATTTGGTGTCGGCAGTGTGTAGCCCCGAAAATAGGGCGTGTTTGAAATATGAGCGGTCTTCTTGATGTCCATCGGCGCATCGAAAAACCCGCGGACTTCGCGGAACGCACGCTGTTGGAATTCATCATCCAGGCCCGGCGCATTGATCAGGACCATGAAGCCGCACTCCGAGAGCGCGAAGCGTATATCATCCAGCAGTTTCGTCCGATTAAGCTCGAGGTCACTCCAGTCGACGATTGGAATTTCGGTGAGCGTCGCGTTTTCCTTTTCCGGGCCGCGTTCTGGATGTGACATCACGTACGTCCTTCCTTCGTGGACTTCGTTATTATAGAAATCGTAAATTACTGGTCTTCGCGCGCAAGTCAATGAGATCCCGGTTTGCGCCGGAATGAGCGGATATGGTGAAACCCTTATCGGGAGCGCAGTACATATTTCCCGCTTTCCTGACGAAAGTCAGGAACTATGGCGGTTGAGAAAATAATCAGCCAGCCGCCATGGGTGCCAACTTGCGTTGGCAAAGCGGGACTTGGAGAACAGCAATCTATCCGACGACCCCTGCGCAGGTATGTCCGGTCTAAAGAGCGTATCCTGATTAGCCTCATCCTGAGCGAAGTCGAAGGACGAGGCGGGCTTCAGGGAAGCACGGCCCTTGATCCTTCGACTTCGCTCAGGATGAGGGCCTGAAGAATTGAGGTCCCCTTCAAGCGCTCCCCACGGACTTTTCCGTGGGGCCCAGCACGAGATCTGGCGGCAGCAGCCGGGAGAGATGTTTTCGCTCCCGTTCTTCGCGGTACGTGCGCGTGATGGGCTGCCCAGACCGGGCTGGGCAGAGCGCCAGGAGGAAGGCGCGGTCGACGCGCAACGTCTCTTTCTGACCCAATGCGGACGCGTCTCCGAAACAAAAAGCCCCGCCGGAGCGGGGCTTTTCTCATTCGGGTTCAGGCCGTCAGGCTTAAGCGCTCTGACGGTTCTCGTCGTCGACTTCTTCAAAGTCAGCGTCGACCACGTCTTCGCCGTCCGCCGCAGCATCGGCTGCCGCGTCGGTTTCAGCCGCGTCGGCCTGCTGGCTCGCATAGATGGCTTCACCGAGTTTCATCGCGGCATTCATCAGCTCCTGATGCTTGGCCTGGATGTCGGCAGCGTCGTCGCCTTCAGCAGCGGTTTTCAGGGCCGCAGCGGCGTCCTCGATTTCCTTCTTGACCTCGTCGCTGGCCTTGTCGCCATGCTCTTCGAGCTGTTTCTCGGTCTGGTGGACCAGGCTCTCGGCATTGTTCTTGGCTTCAACCAGCTCGCGGCGCTTCTTGTCTTCTTCGGCGTTCGCTTCGGCGTCTTTCATCATCGCTTCGATGTCAGCGTCATTGAGACCGCCATCGGCCTGAATGGTGATTTGCTGCTCTTTGCCGGTCGCTTTGTCTTTCGCGCCGACCGAGACAATGCCGTTGGCGTCAATGTCGAAGGTCACTTCGATTTGCGGCACACCGCGCGGGGCAGGTGGAATGTCTTCGAGATTGAACTGGCCGAGGATCTTGTTGTCCGCCGCCATTTCACGCTCGCCCTGGAACACACGGATGGTCACCGCAGGCTGATTGTCTTCAGCGGTTGAAAAGGTTTGCGACTTCTTGGTCGGGATCGTCGTGTTGCGATCGATCAGGCGTGTGAACACGCCGCCAAGCGTCTCAATACCAAGCGACAGAGGCGTCACGTCGAGCAGGACCACGTCTTTCACGTCGCCTTGCAGAACCCCGCCCTGGATCGCCGCGCCGAGCGCCACAACCTCATCCGGGTTCACACCCTTGTGCGGGTCCTTGCCGAAGAAGCCTTTCACCGCTTCCTGGACCGCAGGCATACGCGTCATGCCGCCGACCAGAACGACATCATCAATGTCGGACGGGTTTTTGCCAGCATCAGCGAGGGCTTTCTTGCACGGATCGATGGTGCGCTTGATCAGGTCACCCACCAGGCTTTCCAGCTTGGCGCGGGTCAGCTTGATGTTCAGGTGCTTTGGCCCCGTCGCATCGGCGGTAATGAAGGGCAGGTTCACTTCGTAAGAGGATGCAGAGGACAGCTCTTTCTTGGCTTTCTCGGCTTCTTCTTTCAGACGCTGCAGCGCCAACTTGTCGGCTTTCAGGTCAATGCCCTGCTCTTTCTTGAACTCGTCGGCCAGGAAGTCGACAATGCGCAGGTCAAAGTCTTCACCGCCAAGGAACGTGTCGCCATTGGTCGAGAGCACTTCAAACACGCCGTCGCCAATCTCGAGCAGAGAGACGTCGAACGTCCCGCCGCCGAGGTCATAGACAGCGATGATCTTGTTGGCGTCTTTGTCGAGGCCATAAGCCAGCGCCGCAGCGGTTGGCTCGTTAATGATGCGGAGCACTTCGAGGCCGGCAATCTTACCGGCATCTTTGGTCGCCTGACGCTGGGCGTCGTTAAAGTAGGCGGGAACGGTGATCACGGCTTGGGTGACTTCACCGCCGAGATAGGCCTCAGCGGTTTCTTTCATCTTGGTCAGGATGAAAGCCGAAACTTCCTGCGGCGCGTAATCCTTGTCGCGGCCTTTGACCCAGGCATCGCCATTCGGGCCTTTGACGATTTCAAACGGGCTCAGCTCTTTGTCTTTTTGCGCGGTCGGGTCGTCAAAGGTACGACCGATCAGGCGCTTGATCGCGTAGAACGTAAAGTCGGGGTTCGTCACAGCCTGACGGCGCGCCGGCATCCCGATCAGGCGTTCACCGCCTTCTGTGAAAGCGACAACAGACGGGGTCGTCCGGGCGCCTTCTGAATTTTCGATAACCTTGGCGTCTCCGCCATCCATGACAGCGACGCAGCTATTGGTCGTGCCGAGGTCGATTCCAATAATCTTACCCATATTCTTTTTCTCTCCTAAGCCGCCGCCTTCTGCCTTGATCGGCCTGCTATGCAGCACCAGCAACCTGCGGCTCTATACACAAAGATGGACCAAGGTGAAGTCGGTGTTTCAGTCCGTTCACCTCTCGGTTCCCCACGCATGTGGGAAACGTCGGGACAGGTTCAAGGGGGAAGATGGGTTTGCGCGCGTTTCAATTGCCCATTGCAAGTCGCCGCAAAAAGGGATTACAGGTGTAGCAAATAAAAAACGAGCTATTCGAAGACAACTCTAAGGAGCGCATAAGATGCGAAGAATAGCTCGGCTGACTGTGTCAGTCATGATGGCGCATTTCGCCATTGGAACCATGATGTCCTCAGCAGAAACATCTAGTTCGAAACCGGTTCAACTTGAAAGAGCCTGGGTGGTCACCGGATTGACCGAACCGGAAGGCGTCGCGTTTGATGCTGGCGGCCTGTTCATCTCGAACATGGTTGGCAGCGATGCCAGCCAAAAGGATGGCGAAGGCTGGATCTCCCGGGTCTCACTCGAGGGTGAACTGCTCGAAGAAAAATGGATCGACGGCATGCACGCGCCCAAGGGCATGGCGGTGCTGGACGGCAAACTGTTTGTGTCGGACGTTGACGCCTTCCATGTGGTCGACATCGAGACCGCAGAGATCGAACAGACCCATGCGATTGAGGGCGCAATCTTCCTCAATGATATCACCGTGTGGAAGGACAAGGTCTATCTGAGCGACAGCCGGACCGCGCGGATCTTTGAAATTGACGCCACCGGCTATCGCGAATGGATGTCCGACCCGCGCCTGACCGGTGTCAACGGTTTGACCGCCATTGGCGATCGCTTGCTGATCGCCGCCATGGAAAATGGCGATCTGTACGAAACCCGCGATGGCAAAACGCTGACCGTGCTGGCGACCGGCATGGTCAAGAATGATGGCATCGCGGTTCTGGATGATGGGTCCTATCTGGTGTCCAGCTGGCCTGGCCAGATCTGGCACGCCTCCGCGGAGGGCGAGGTGACCTTGCTCGCGGATACGGAACACCAACCCATGTCCCAGAACGATCTGACGCGGGTCGGTGACCTGATCATTATCCCGAGCAAAGTGCCGGGCATCGTCACCGCCTGGCGCGTCGCCGGCTAGCCGAAGCGGATCAGGCGAAAAATTAAGTAGCAAAATTCACGCTTGCGCGTTACACATGTCACATACAAGAGGAGTATCTGACATGCGCGCTTTCAGCCTGATCCCCTTTTTCGCCTTGATGGCCTGTTCGCAATCGGAACCTGCGCCGGAGACAGACACGGCTCCGGAGGCCGCACCTGTTGAAACGGTTTTTGACGCGGCACCGGAGCCTGCGGCGCCGAGCCTGCCAACGCTTGAACAGGTCTGGGTCACGACCGGCCTGTCTGATGCCGAAGGCGTCGCAACCGACGGGGACGTGCTGTACATTTCGAATGTCGCCGGTGAAGGCGATGCCAAGGATGGCGAAGGCTGGATCAGCCGCCTGTCGCTCGATGGCACCATGCTGGATGAAAAATGGGTCGAGGGCCTGAACGCACCGAAGGGGCTCGGCATTCGCGACGGAAAACTGTTCGTCTCCGACTATGATGCCTATCACGTGATTGACCTGCAAACCGCACAGATCGACAACACCTATCCCGTCGAGGGCGCCGGCTTCCTGAATGATATCGCCGTCTGGCAGGGGGGCGTCTATCTGAGCGATAGTGGCTCGGCCCGGATCTTTCAGATCGATGTGAATGGTTACAAGGAATGGCTGGCAGACGAGCGTCTGGGCGGCGTCAACGGGCTCTGGCCGGATGGGGACCGGTTGCTGATCGCGACCATGAGTTCCGGCAGCCTCTTTCAGACTGACGGATCAGGCGACCTCAACGAAATCGCGACCGGTATGCGCAATGCCGACGGCATCGCCGTGCTCGACGATGGCAGCTATCTGGTCTCCAGCTGGCCCGGCCAGATCTGGCACGTCTCGACAGAAGGAGAGACGACCGAGCTGCACAATACGGTCGAGGACACGATCTATCAGAACGATCTGACCCGGGTTGGAGACCTGATCATCGTGCCGAACTGGAAGCCGGGATCTGTCACCGCATGGCGGATTGGGGAGTAGAGGACAAGCCCATCTCCGAACCGCCTTCCTGACGAAAGTCAGGACCCATGGCGGTCGAGACCGTCATCCACCAGTCGCCATGGATGCCAACTGGCGTTGGCAATGCGGGCTTTGAGATGCACTTATCTATCCGGCGACCCCCTGCGCAGGTATCTGCGGTCTAAAGAGCGTATCCTGAAAAGCCTCATCCTGAGCGAAGTCGAAGGACGAGGCGGGCTTTCGGGAAGCGCGGCCCTTTATCCTTCGACTTCGCTCAGGATGAGGCCCTTATGGAGTGCAGGACATAGGTCCCGTTTTCCTGACGCGTGTCAGGACCCATGGCGGTTGAGGACGAAATCAGCCAGCCGCCGTGGGTGCCAACTTGCGTTGGCAAGGCGGAGATGTTTTGAGTGGGATGAGCGTCCTCAGTAGATCGAATTCCTAATTCGCCTGCCCCGCGCTGACCGCGACCATGGCCGCGCGCAAGGTTCGGTCGCCAATCTTCCAACCGGCCTGGAACAGGCTCGCAATCGTGCCGCTGGGATGTTCGGATGGAATGTTCGCAACCGCCTGGTGCAGGTTCGGGTCAAAGGCCGCGCCGGGTTCGGCTTCGATCGCGGTGACGCCGTGACGGGTCAGCACCGTGTGCAATTCCTTTTGCGTCATCTCGATTCCGCCGAGCAGGCCCTTGCCGCCTTCGGTCAGCGCGTCGCGCTCGTCTTCGGGCAAGGCTTCCAGGGCACGCGCCATATTGTCGGAGACGCTGAGTAGGTCGCGGGCAAACTTCTCGATGGCATAGACGCGGGCATCTGACTTTTCACGCTCAGCGCGCTTGCGCAGGTTTTCCATTTCCGCCATCGCGCGCAGCATCTGATCGCGCAGCTCCTGCTTCTCGATTTCCAGGGCCAGGATTTGTTGGTCCGGTGTCAGCGGCTCGGCGTCTTCAGGTGCCTCTGCGTCTGCGTCCTCGGCCTGTTCCGGCGCTGCCGCCTTCGCAGCTTTGAGGATTTCATCCGCCGCCGCCTTCAGATCGGCTTTGCTCGCATCCGGGCCCAGATCTTGTGGGGTGTCCGGGGATTCGTCTTTGACCGTTTCGTCGCTCATCTCTTGTCACTCATTCCTGGTGGCGCTTTTCCAGCACCTCTCCAACCATACGTGCGGTATAGTCAACCATTGGAATCACACGAGCGTAATTCAATCGCGTTGGACCAATCACACCCAGCGCCCCAATAACCTGACGTTCGGCGTTCATATAGGGAGCCACGATCACGCTTGAACCCGAAAGCGGAAAAAGACTGTTTTCCGAGCCGATAAACAGGCGTACCCCATCGGCATCGCGGGTCGAATCGAGGACTTCGAGCAAGCCCTGCTGGCGCTCAAGCGCATCGAACAATTGCCGCACCCGTTCCATGTCTTCCGCCGCAGACGCATCTTCGAGCAGGTTGGCGCGGCCCTGAATGATCAGGCGCCGCTCTTCTCCCGGCGCCGCGCCGCTCCACAAGGCCAGGCCGCGTTCGACGAGATCTGTAGCGGCGGCATCCAGCTGGGCCTTGTGAGTTGCAATCTCTGCCCGCACATCGGCGGCGGCTTCGCGCAAGGTCCGGCCTTTCATGCGGGCCGCCAGATAATTGCCGGCCTCAACCAGAACCGTTTGCGGCAAGCCGGCGGGAATCTTGACCAGCCGGTTCTCGACATCGCCGCGCTCATTGACCAGCACACAAAGCGCTTCGCCAGTGGACAGGGGTACGAACTCGACATGCCGGACAGCGGCATCCTGGGTCGGTGAGGAGACTAGCCCTGCGCCGCCCGCGAGACCGGACAGGATGGATGAGGCTTCTTTCAGCACGCCGCCCAGATCGCGGCCCGCGCTGCGCAGCCGCCCCTCGATCGCAGCGCGATCATCCTTGCCAGGGTCGCCCATTTCCAGAAACCCATCCACGAACAGGCGCAGGCCCGCATGCGTCGGCATCCGCCCGGCTGACGCGTGAGGCGCATCAAGCAGGCCGAGCTCGGTCAAGTCGGCCATGACATTACGGATCGAGGCCGCCGAAAGCTCAATCCCGCCTTTGGAAAGGGTGCGCGAACCGACCGGCTCCCCGGTCTCCAGATACGATTCCACGATCTGCTGGAAGATATCCCGCGACCGCTGATTCAGCGCCTGCATCAGAGAAAGGTCCGCACTCATTCCCTCTGAATAAGATGCGTCCGCCGCATATTCAATCTCTGTTGGCCCAGGCCATGACCGAGATGGCGCTTTGACCGCTGACGAGCGGATCAACAATCATTGGAGTTTCCGGAGACGGCAGGCGGAACGTAATTCGAGTGATCCGTGTTTTCACATCGATTATGCGTCAGCGTTTCGCCATCCATTTTCAGATACTAGATTTGCTGGCTTTTCTTGAAATAGTGTTTGCGGTCTTTTCGGCAGCTCTTTTTCTCGCCCGCCGCGATTTGAGCTTCTATCCAGACCTCTGCGCCTACCGGAATGTAGTCGCCATCTGATTGTACTTTCGCGAGATCGACGCAAAAACCGTCCCCTTGGGTCACATCCGCTGTAAACTTCCGGCTTTTGGTATCGCCATCGTCTTTCCACTTCACCCAAATATCCGAAATCGTGTAATAGCCCTTATTGGACAGGGTGATGTATTGAGGATTGTCCGGGGTCGACTCAGCGGACGCGCACGGCAAAGCCGACACGAGGCCGAACAGAGACAAGGCAATCATAATTCTTGAGATAGGCATGTAAAAATCCTGCACTTACTTTGACTATGTAAATCATAATCATCCAGCAACGCAGTTTTTGCTAAATACGACCTGAAGCCAATACTGTCAATTTCTAGTCGAGCCATCCATCGATTCGCCGGTAAGTGGATGATTGAATCGAGACACGCGCGTCCGGTAATAGGCGGCGACCTTCTCCATATCGGCGGCATAATCTCCGCACGGCACCAGGGTACCATCGACGCCGCCGAACTTGTTGGCATAGTCGATGAAGCCCAGGGCCACGGGCACTTCGGCCTCCAGCGCGATATTGTAGAAACCGGTCTTCCAGGCCTTCACGTCAGCGCGGGTGCCCTCTGGCGCGATGACGAGCGCCATCTCCTCAGCGCCCTCATAGGCGGCGACCACCTGCTCCACCAGATTGGTTGAACCGCTCCGATCCACCGGCAACAGGCCCCACCAGCGCATCAGCCAGCCAAACGGGCCCGTGCCGAGGCTTTTCTTGCCCATCCAGCGCACCGGAATGCGATAATAGAAGGCGATGCCGAGCATCTGCGTCAGATCCCAATTGGTCTCATGCGGGGCGGCAATGATAACCAGCTTCTTGTCTTTCGGCGCCTCGCCGAGGACTTGCCAGCCCATCAGACGGTACACGCCATAGAAGAACACACGCGCGATCTCATACAGCACGCTGCGCGGGGGCCGCTTCGACCGCTCGGCACGTGCTTTCATCTCCGCGATGTCCAATGTCCCCGTCCTCATGGCTACGCATTGCAGCCTAGACACAGACACCAAAACCCGCAATTTGCGGCCAACAGCTCAAGCCAAGAAAGAGACATAGAGATGACCGACTTCGCTCGCCCGTCAGGCCGCGCCCCGGATCAATTGCGCGAGATCAGCCTGGAAACCGGCGTCACCCGCTATGCGGAAGGCTCCTGCCTCGCCAAGTTTGGCCATACCCATGTCTTGTGCACCGCCAGCTGGACTGACAAGGTCCCAGGCTGGATGCGCGGCACCGGCACGGGCTGGGTCACCGGCGAATATGGCATGCTGCCGCGCGCCACCCATACACGCGGACGCCGCGAGGCGGCGGCGGGCAAACAGTCTGGACGGACCCAGGAAATCCAGCGCCTGATTGGCCGCTCGCTGCGTTCCGTGGTCGACCTGTCGGCGCTGGGTGAGAACCAGATCACCATCGATTGCGACGTCATCCAGGCCGATGGCGGCACCCGCACCGCCTCGATCACCGGCGGCTTTGTCGCCCTCGCCATGGCCTGTCGCTATTTGAAGGATGAAGGCGTGATCAAGTCTGACCCGATCCTCAAACAGGCCGCGGCGATCTCGGTGGGCGTCTACAAGGACGTGCCCGTGCTCGATCTCGATTATCCCGAAGACAGCGCCGGCGAAGCCGACATGAATGTCGTGATGAGCTCGGATGGCGGCTTTATCGAGCTGCAGGGCACGGGCGAAGAACGCCCGATGACCCGCACCGAAGTCGAGACCATGATGGCGCTCGCTGAGAAAGGCTGCAACGAGCTGTTCGAAGCTCAACGTGCAGCGCTGGGCTAGCGCATGGAGCGGCTTCTTCCCCTCGCGACCAAGATTGGCGACAAGCTGATCGCCCGCGGCGAAACCGTCGGCATATCTGAGTCCTCATCTGGCGGATTGATTTCGGCGGCCTTGCTCGCCGTGCCTGGTGCATCACGCTATTATCGCGGCGGCGGCGTGATCTACGCAGCGAACGCGTTTCGCGGCCTGATGGGCCTGACCCGCGACGATATTGAAGGCATGCGCTCGTCGAGCGAGCCCTATGCGCGCTTCATGGCGGGCACGATCCGCAAGAAGCTACGGACAAGCTGGGGCCTTTGTGAAACGGGCGCGTCCGGACCAAGCGGCAATCCGTACGGCGATGCGGCGGGGCACACTTGCGTGGCGGTTGTGACAGAACGGGAGGGGCAGCTGATCGAGGTCTCCCAGACGCTCGAAACCGGGCTCAGCGATCGGCAGGAAAATATGTGGCTGTTCGCCGAGGAAGCGCTGGGGCTCCTGAACGCGCAACTGGGTTAGCGCTTAGAGCCAACTGATCGAAAATCCGCAGATACCTGCGCAGGCAGGTATCCACGGACAAAAGGTTCGTCTTGTTCTCGTGGCAAAGTTTGGTCCCTGGACCCCTGCCTGCGCAGGGATCGCCGGAGGAGAGGCCACGCCCGCCTAAACCCGAAAGCAATCCGCAATCTCGGCGATCCAGGCGCGTACCGCGTCGCCTTTTTCGCCGGCTTCAGACTTGCCATGCCGGACCAGGATCAAGTCCAGCGAGGGCACACAGACGGTGAACTGTCCCTCATAGCCATTGGCGGAAAAACTGTCCGGCCCGGCCATGCCAAGCCACCAATGTGCGCCATAGCCCATCGGTTCCTCGGGCGGCGTCCTGGTCGGTGTGCGGGCATAATCAACCCAGCCCTCGGGCAGGATACGCTGCCCGTCCCAGATGCCATCGCGCATGTAGAGCAGGCCAAACCGGGCAAAGTCGCGCGCCGTCGCATAACAGAAGGAGGAGCCGATAAAGGTCCCCGCCGGATCGAACTTGGGCGCGGCGGAGCGCATGCCAATCGGCGAGAGCAATTCCTCAAACATCCAGGCCTCGAAGGCGTCACCGGATTTACCCAGCGTGTCCGCCGCCAGACGCGCGATGATATTGCTGGTGCCGCTGGAATAGTTCCAGACCGTGTCCGGCGCATGCGCGAGTGGAAAACTGGCCGCATGCGCAGCCACATCATCCGAGCCGGCACCGAACAGCATTTCGATCACATCCGAGACGCCAGAATCGACATAATCCTCGGTGAATTTCAGGCCGCTCGACATGCGCAGCAGCTGGTCCAGCGTGATCGCGCGCCGCGGGTCGTCGGCGCCCTGCCATTCCGGAACATGGGCCCGCGCCTGCACATCTATCTTTCCCTCACGCACGAGGATGCCGATCAGGGCCTGCGTGATGCTCTTGGCCTTGGACCAGGAGGGAAAGGTCGACGTCTTGTCTCGCCCCTCGGCATAGCGTTCGAGGAGGATTTGCCCCTTGTGAACGGCAAGGAAGGCATGCGTTTCGCCCATCTTGTCATGGGCCGCATCGCTGAAGGCAAAGGCAAGGGCTTGCTCACACTGGGCGCGATCAAAGCCCTGTGCATCGGGCGCTTCCGGCCAGACCTCGGTCGGCCAGGGCGTGTTCTCAGGTTGCGTGGGAAGCGGGACGAGCGGCGGCGTCGGCATCCCGCAGGTCGGCGCTAGGCCGCTTCGCTTTTCTTCTGGCTGCCACCATCCTCGAACACGAGAATATCGCCGGGCTGGCAGTCGAGTTCCCGGCACAGCGCCTCCAGCGTCGAAAAGCGAACCGCCTTGGCTTTACCGGTTTTGAGGATGGACAGGTTGGCAAGTGTAACGCCGACGCGCTCTGACAGCTCGGTCAGCGACATTCTCTTTTCCAACAAGACCCGATCCAGGGTCACACGAATAGACATTCCATGGCCCTCCTAAATCGTCATTTTCTCTTCTTCGCGGAGGCGGGTGCCTTCCTTGAAGACCTGCGCCAGGATCAGCAGCACGATCACTGCGCCCCAGACGGCAAGGTTGATATTGATGTTTGCAACATACCCTTCGCCGAGATCGACCGTCGCGGCCAGGATCAGGACGGAACACATGCGAATGATCTCGATCGCGGCAATCGCGATGGCAATCCGCGTCAGGCGCGGCGCGTTTTCCGGCAAGAATGGATCGCCCTCAGCCAGGGTCGACAGGATCCGACGCAACTGGGCGCAGATATAGGCAATCCCGGGGGCAAACACGACCAGCCCGACCAAAGCCGCAACCAGGCGCCCGGCAGGGACACCGTCCGCGCGCGCCTCAACCAGCGGCAAATCAATCTCGCCGCCATTCAGGCTGCCGAGCAGACCAATGCTCAGAATAATAAACAGGAAGCCGCCAAGAACGATCGCGAGCCAGAGAATTACGGTCACGACTGTTGACAGAAACGCCGCCATTGAATTTTTGCGGGGTTCAGACATGCGTGCGGGCCATCCTTTTGTTAGGCGCTACATTCGTCACATAGCACAAAGTCACAAACTTACCGTTAAACGATAAGGTTATTCGTTTAAAAAGCAAGAACGGAGCCACACTGCATGACGCGAAAACTTCAACCCGGTCGATTGATCGCCGCCACGCACAACAAAGGCAAAGTCGCTGAACTTAAAGATCTTTTTGAGCCGCTGGGATTTGAAGTTGTCTCAGCAGCTCAATTGAACCTGGACGAACCGGAAGAGACCGAGCTGACCTTTGAGGGCAATGCCCTGATCAAGGCCCGCGCCGCGGCGCAGGCGACCGGGGCCCCGGCCCTCTCGGATGATAGCGGTCTGGAAGTCACTGCGCTGGGCGGCATGCCGGGTGTGCACACGGCGCTCTGGGCGGGCGAGCCGCGGGATTTCTATATCGCCATGGAAAAGGTCGAGCGCGAACTGAACGCCATCGAAGCCACCGATCGCAGCGCAAATTTCGTCTCCTGCCTCGCCGTCGCCTGGCCGGACGGGCACGAAGTGACGTTTCGCGGCGAGATTCAAGGCACGCTGACCTGGCCACCACGGGGGGAAATGGGCTTTGGCTATGACCCGGTCTTCGTCCCGCTCGGCCATGAGGTGACATTTGCCGAGCTGCAGCCGGAGCAAAAGCACGCGATGAGCCATCGCGCCGTGGCGTTCGACAAATTGAAGAAAGCCCTGCTCTGATGCTGGATGTCGGGCCAGATTTCGGCTTCGGCCTGTACATTCACTGGCCCTATTGCGCCCGCATCTGCCCCTATTGTGATTTCAACGTCTATGCCGCCAAGGATCGCGACTCTGCGCCCCTGATCGCAGCAATGACAGACGATCTGGCCGCTCAGAAAGCCCGTCTGCCGGACCATCCGGCGCTCGATTCGGTGTTTTTTGGCGGCGGCACGCCGTCCTTGCTGTCTGATACCGAGATGGCGCAGATCCTGGCGGCGGTGAACGATGCGTTCGGCATACGCTCCGGCGCTGAAATCACGCTCGAAGCGAATCCCAATGATGTCCTGCGAGACTCCCCGGCGGCGTGGGCCGCGGCGGGCATCAATCGGCTTTCTCTCGGCCTGCAATCGTTACAGGATGAGGCTCTCCGCTTCCTCGGACGCGACCATGACAGCGAGGCCGGGCGAAACGCGGTGAGCGCCGTTCAGGCCGTGTTTGACAATCATTCCGTCGATCTCATCTATGCCCGTCCCGGGCAATCGATCCGCGAATGGGAAGCCGAGCTGCGTGAGGTCCTCGCCCTCGGCGCGCCGCATCTCTCTCTGTATGAACTGACCATCGAGGCGCGCACCGCATTCGGCAAACGCGCCGCCCGGGGAGAGCTGGTGCCCCTGTCGGACGATGATCAGGCCGACCTGTACGAACGAACCCAGGCCATCTGCGACGATGCAGGACTGCCGGCCTATGAAGTCTCCAATCATGCCCGTAGCCCGGCCTATGAGGCGCGGCACAATCATATCTATTGGGCCAGCGGCGACTGGATCGGCATCGGCCCCGGCGCACATGGCCGATTGACCACGGGGGGTAAACGCCTCGCCACCGAAGCGCCGCGCCGTCCGGCTGACTATCAATCGAATCCCGCCCCTGCTGAGACCGAGTTGTCCCAAACTGATACAGCGCGCGAATTCCTCGCCATGGCGCTACGACCAACAAGCGGACTGGATCTCCAGCGGTTCGAAACCCTGTTCGGCGGGCCACCCGCGCCGACCGTTCTGGAAGATCTCGTGTCCAACGGCCTCGCCACCGTCACGGAGGGCACCCTCTCGCTCACTGTTGCGGGTCGCCTTATGGCGGATCATATCGCAGCCTTGCTGACGCCTCAGGCGTAGCGTGACAGGGCCTCATCCAGGATCCGTTCCAGGTCCTTGATCGTCGTCACCTGCTTCATCGTGTGGCAATGCGGTCGGTAGCGCGGCAGCTCGCTGTCGCCTGTCCCCCACAGGCTTTCGCCTTCCGGTGTCAGCCAGATCACCCGCTTCACGCGCGCTGCAGCTTCACGGAACAAGTCGAGCCGCGGATCGCCATAATTGGACCGGCCATCCCCGAGCACGATCAGGGTCGTGCGTCGATCGAGCGCGTCCCAATGGTTCATGCGCAGATCTGACAAGGACTGCCCATAGTCGGTCGAGCTCATCCCGATATCATTGATGATCTTGTCCATGGCATGGGCAAAATCCTGTGTCTCGAGCGTCTCTCCGACATCTTCGAGGCGGCCTGAAAAGGCAAAGGACTCAATGTCCGGGACGACTTCATTGAGGCTGTAGAGCAGCATCAGGAAGAAACGCACGACCAGGGCGACCGAGCCCGAAACATCGCAAACCGCGACAATCTTGGCGCGGTCCCGCTTGGTCTGCTTCCAGGCAATATCGAACGGGACGCCATCAAATCCGGCATTGGCCCGCAAAGTCTTACGGACGTCCAGCTGGCCACGATTTTTCTTGCGTCGGCGACGCGAATGTTTGGAGGCGAGCCGTTTGGCGATCTTTTCGACCAGCGCCTGCATGCGCCCGAGATCGCGGACATCGAGGGCCGTCAGCGCTGTTTCGGCCAGCACGTCTTCGCGAAAGGCGAGCGTCGCCCCGGCGCCATAGGTTTCGAAGGCCTGCTTGGCGTGCGCGCGGGCTCGCGCAAACATATCCTTGCGCCCCTCGATCAACTCTTCCGCATAGGCCTGGCCTTCTTCGGTGCGCGCTCGAAAGCCTTGCATCATTTCGCTCTCGAGCCGCTCGACGCCCAGCGACTTCATCATTTGCTGCGCATAATAGGAAATCTGGGTCGAGAAGCGGATCTCCTGCAGCCCGGCCTCCTGTCCTGCGCGTTCCATAGCCATGGCGATGGCGGTTTCATCGCCGGTTTCCATGAGATCAAGGATATCACCTGGGCCATCTTCGCTGGCTGGGGACTGTTCCTGCTCCGATTGATCTTCCGGCGCGCTTTGCGGAATGGCCTGGCGTGAAAAATAGAGATCAAACAACCGATCATGCGCCAGTTTCTCAGCTGGCGACTTTGCCAAAACGCAGCGCAGCGTATCTGACAGACGTTGGCGATCAGCATACCCAATCAGCTTGACCGCCTCAGCGGCATCGATCGCTTCGCCGGTCGACACACGCACATCGGCCGAGCGCAGCGCCCGGATGAAATCGGTGAGGACCTGCTCGGCCATCTATCCCGCAGACGCCGCCGCGCGGGCGAGTGTGCGGACATCCTTGTCGACGGCCTGAATGTCGCTCTCATGCTTGAGCAGCACATTCAGCGTGGACCGGACCATGTCCTCGTCCAGTTCGGTGGCATGCATCAGCAGCAATGTCCGCGCCCAGTCGACGGTTTCGGAAATGCTCGGCCGTTTTCGGATGTCGAGATCGCGCAGGCCTTGAACGAATTCGACCAGCTGGCTCAGCAGCGCATCTGAGACATCCGGCACCCGGGCCCGAACAATGGCCTGCTCACGCTCGGCTTCGGGGAAGTCGATATGCAGATGCAGGCAGCGCCGCTTCAGGGCATCGCCGAGCTCGCGAATATTGTTCGAGGTCAGGATCACCAGCGGCGGGACCTGCGCCCGGATGGTGCCAATCTCGGGCACCGTCACCTGATAATCGGACAGGACTTCGAGCAGATAGGCTTCGAACTCCTCGTCCGACTTGTCGATCTCGTCGATCAGCAGGACGGAGCCCTGATCCTGTTTCATGGCGGTCAGAAGCGACCGTGGCTCGAGGAACGTCTCCGAGAAAAACAGGTCTTCAAACGAGGTTAGTTTCTCGAACGCGGCGTCCAGTGTGCCCGCCCCGTCCATCACTTCGCCGAGCTTTTCCTTCAACAGCTGGGTGTAAAGCAGCTGCTTGCCATACTTCCATTCGTACAGCGCCTTACCTTCATCGAGGCCCTCATAGCATTGCAGCCGATTGAGGCTGACATCGAGAAAGCGCGCCATGGACGCGGCGAGATCGGTCTTGCCAACCCCTGCGGGCCCTTCGATCAGGATTGGTTTCCGCAGATTGTGTGCGAGATAAATCGCGGTCGAAATCTCTCGCGTGGAAATGTACCCGACCGAGGCCAGCCCGGCGGTGATCGCGTCAATCGAGACGAGTGGTTCATAGCCCGTTTGTGTCATGGCCCTCTCGTAAACACCTGTCTTCCCCGCCGCAAGAATGACCCTGAGGTAGGTCAGCTGCGATCGCTGGCCAAGGACGACCCTCCGGATTAGGCTGCGCGGGAGTTCATTCGGGAGACTTTACATGCGTTCCATTCTGTTCGCCACCCTTGGCGCCACGCTCGCCGCTGCCTGTTATGCGCAATCCCCTGAAGAGGCGGACCTGACAGACCGTGAAATCGCGTCCGCGACGGCGCCGGACTGGCGGGATGTAGCGCCAGAGAACCTGATCCTGATCGAAACCCGTCATGGCGATATCGTGATCGAGCTGAATCCAGATTTCGCGCCGGGCCATGCCGGTCAGTTTCGCGATCTGGTGCGCGGCGACGTCTATAATGGCGCCCGGTTCTACCGTGTCATCGACGCCTTTGTCGCCCAGGGCGGGTTACAGGATGAGGAGGTGATCGGACAGTTTCCGACCCTGACAAATGAGAATGACCGGGCGCTCTCAGACGCCGCCTTCGTACCGCTCGGCAATGCGGATCTGTTCGCGCCGATTGTCGGCCATATTGATGGCTTCGCCGTCGGCCGAAGTGAAAGCCTGCAACGCGAATGGCTGCTGCATTGCCCAGGCGCGCTCGCCATGGCGCGCGATACCGACCCGGATAGCGGCGGCACCGAGTTCTATATTGTCCTCGATGCGCAGCGTTATCTCGACCGGAACCTGACCGTGTTCGGCCGTGTGATTGACGGGATGCAATATGTGCAAAAGCTCAAACGCGGCGACCGGGCGATCGAGAGCGGCGTCATCCAGGCGCCTGAAGTCGGCGACGAAATTCTGTCCATGACCGTGGCGGCTGACATGGCGGAGGCCATTCAGCCTCGCTATCAGGTTCAGGCCATGCCCTCTCAGGCGTTTACAGACGCTAAAAATGAGAAACGGGTCCGCGAGGAGGCGTTCTTCTATCGCAAACCGCCGGAAGTTCTGGATATTTGCGGATTCGAGGTGCCGACACGCGTGGTTCAGGCAGACAACTAGCTGGCCAGGCGCCCGCGCAATTCAACTGGTGAACTATGGCCCTCTGAGCGCGACATCAGGACATCCGCAATCGTCGCCACCAGTTCCGGACCAGCAATCGGCTTTTTCAGCGCCCGGTCTGCCCCCATGGCCACGCAGGCCTGACGCCGACCATCGGAGATATCTGCCGTCAGCGCCACAATCGGCGTTTGCGAGTTCAAACCACCGCGGCTGCGAAGACCGTCTATGAAACTCATCGCGTTGCCATCCGGCAGATGCAGGTCGGTCAGAATGATCTGAAACTCGGAGAGCGAGGTATAGGATTCGGCGGCATGCAGCGTGCCCGCATGATGGACGGTCCAACCCGCTTTCTCGAGCGCATTGATCACGACCATGGCCGAGGCTTCATGATCTTCGACCAGCAAGACGTCTCCGAGCTGGAACTTTCCGCGCTTCGGTTTGGACTTGCCGATCCAGTTCGGGCTGCCTTTGGTCACCGCCGTCACCGGGATTTCCAGCGAGAAGATACTGCCGCCATTCGGATTGTCATTGTGCTGCAACTGACCGCCGAGCGCGCCAGCCAGCGCGCGGGAGATGCTGAGACCCAGCCCCCAGCCCTTCACGCCCTCAACGTCGGGCCCCTGCTCGAACACATGCATGAAGCGCTCACGCTGCTGTTCCGACAGGCCGCGACCTGAATCCGTCACAGTGAGCTTGAGTTTCAATCCCTGACGGTCGTTCGGCGTGGAAATCGTGACGCTGACTTCGCCTTCACGGGTAAACTTCAGGGCATTTGAGATCAGATTGCTTGCGATCTGCCGGATCCGACCGAGATCTGTTTCGATCAGATGCGGTCCCTCCGGCACAAAACCGACCCGGAAAGACAGACCGCGGCGGGACGCTTCGGTCGACCAGAGTTGGCGCAGGTCGTCGGCCAGTTCAGACAGATCCGCACGCTCTTTCTGTATGGTCAGGTTCCCCGCTTCGAGGCTGGCATAGTCCAGCGTGTCGGTGAGAATGCGATCCAGTGTCTGGCTCGATCGGACAATGGTCTGGGCGATATCCTTGTCATTCTCGTCCTTGATGCGCGAGGACAGCATTTCAGACAGGCCCATGATCGCGGTGAGCGGGGTGCGGATCTCGTGCGCCAGGGTGCCGAGCAATGGACTTGAAAGCGCTTTCTCGGCGTCCGGCGCCAGCGTATCCGAGGTGATCGGATCAAACTCGATCTCGGCACAGGAGGCGATCAAGGCATCCTGAAACTTGCCGGGACTGAGGACGCCTTTGAAGCGCTTGTCTTCGACAATGATACAGCCGCGGCTCATCAGCTTGCTGATCTGGATCCCGGCCTTGGTGACGAATTCGCTGACCGTCGTGCTCGCCTTGAGAATAAGGGCGCGGGCCGTCACCAGATCCCCGATCGGCAGGCGTGTCATGCTCTCTTCGCCGCTGCTGACCGCGAATTCGAACGCCTGAATGCGGCTGATCAGGCCCGCCGGCCGCTTGTCACGTACGAGGATGAAATAGTCGGCATCGGGATCGCGCTGGAATCGTTCGACGACCTGCGACAAGGGTGCAGACGCGGAAATCGGTTTTGCAGTGTCAACAAAATCGCCCAGGCAAACTGGCATCGATTATCCCCATACTCTACGCTCGAGTATGAGAAATTGCCCGGAATTCCTTTACACCTTACAAACCTGACAGAAAAAAGTCGGCTATTTCACTTCGCTATGATGCGTCACAATCTTGTGAACCAGACCGTATTTGACCGCTTCTTCAGCGCTCATCCAGTGGTCACGGTCGGTGTCTTCAACGATTTTCTTGAGCGGCTGACCGGTCGCATCCGCGAAGATCTTGTTCAGGCGCTCGCGCATGCGAACGATTTCGCGAACCTGGATCTCCACATCTGAAGCCTGACCACCGACCCCGCCGCGCGGTTCATGCAGCAGGAAACGCGTGTTCGGCAAGGCGTAGCGATTTTCCTTTTGCGCGGCCGAATAAATCAGGGCGCCCGCGCTGGCGACCCAGCCGGAGCCGAGCACTTTGACCGGCGCCCCGACAAACTTGATCATGTCATGGATCATGTCGCCCGACTCAACGTGCCCGCCAGGCGATGAAATCACCAGCAGGATCGGATCAGCACTGTCCGATGCCAGAGCCAGCAGGCGCTCACAGACGCGGCGCGCGAGTTTATCATCGACGCCGCCGGTGAGCATGATTGTGCGCGCATTGAACAGCGCTTCTTCCAAGAACGCGTTCGGTTCGCTCAGCTGTTTGGCGTCATTTTCATCATCAAGGCGTACCATGGATGCTCCGCAAATTTCCTTGGCAGAGATTTGAGGTGCGTGGAGCCTCCGGTCAAGCAGCGAGATGCCTATTTTGTGTGGGTAACCGTTAACCCGAGGATCTCAACAATCATATCAGGATCAGGATCTTCATTGTTTTGCGCTTCGATGAAGGCCGCGGTGATCGGTTCCGGCGGATTTGAGGCAAACTCAATCGTCCCACCGGCCTCGAGATAACTGGCATAGGCTTCGATCCAGTCGGCTGCGGGCGGGAACTCTTCCGCTGCCGCCGTCTTGCCCATTCGCATCATGGTCCCGAGATAGGCGCGCATCTGCTCCGGCTCCAGATTGGCGAGCATGGAGCCCCAGACCTCTTGAGGATATTGCTTGCCGAGATCATGCGCGAAGCCGAACAATTTGGCATATCCGCCTTTGTCTTCTTCCAACAGGCGCGCGCCGCGGAAGGCGAATGCGTTCATGAAGGCCTCTTCGAAGGCGGCTTCCCGGTCCTCGGACTCATAGGCGGCTTGAACAGCAGCATAGCCTGGCAGAGTAATCCCGATGTCGAACGCGCTCTTGCCGTAGCCGTCTGCATCGAACAGCAGGTTGAGATCGGTCGGCCCGGTTTCGGGATCCCAGCTCAGATTGAACTTCGCATCAAAGGGGAGCGTGTCGAGACCGTGCTCAGGCAACAGATCAATCGCATTCTGAAGCCCTTCGCGAACGAGGTCTATTTCCGCCTGGTCCTGCTCGTTCATCTCCTCAGGCGCCGCCGCATCGAGGAAGGTTTCAAACAGGACCTGGAAGAAGCCGGTCAGCTCACCGGTATTAAGGGTCGCGCCCTCCATGCCGAAGCTGAGATCGCTTGGGATGAACCACTCGAACTGGTCGGCATTGAAATAGGTCCGCTCAGCGGTCAGGATTTCTCTGTCATTCAGTTCGGCACGATAGTCGGAAGCACTCCAGCGGCCGAAACTGATCAGGTCCTGCTCATCCAAGCTGGGCAGTTCTGAGCGCGCGAAGAAGCCCATCAGCTTATCGAGTCGAACATCAGAAATCGTGGCTGAACTGTACGATTCCTTCTGGGCCAGGGAGAATCCGGCCGGAAAACCGGACAAGGTCACGACATCGCCAGGCATGGCCGCTGCAGAATAGGCATTCACCTGCGACCCAGAATAATCGCGCACCACATAGGACTCGAAATCGAAGCCTCGCGTGTTCTGAACACCGATAAAGCCAATCTCATATTCCGCAGTCAGTTCTGCGCCGGGCTGGAGCAGCTCGATCGCGCCGGCCGTGCCAAAAGCAATATTGGTCTCGACCGCAATCGACCGGGAAATGGCAATGAATTGCTGCCCCAGGTGAATGTAATTGAGCACCTCTGGCGGAATATCTTCGTCGATCCAGGACAGCGCCTCTGGCGATAGTGGGGTCAGTTCCCAGGGTCTCAGCGATACGCCGGTCAGGACGACCCGTTCCGAGACGCTGCTCAGCTCATTGAAGGCCAGCTCTGTGCCCTCAGGCAGTTCTTCCTCGACCCCCGCGAGCATCTGTTCAAAGACCGCGTTCAGCACCTGCGGCAGACCGTAATAGGACATGTTCGTCCCTTCCAGCCGGGAGAAAATCAGGCCGCTTTCCTCCAGCCGTTCGCCGGTCAGGCGCGCCGTCAGCAGATCGGTATCCAGTCCCCAGACCTTGGCCTCGTCAAATCTGACGCCAAACTCCGGATCTGTGCTGATCCCGAGCGAGAGCCCTTCAAATACCGTCGCGCCGCTTGTCGCGTCAAAGGACTTGCTGTCCCACCGCAGCGCGGCGATTTCCGGCAGCGCTGCGGCCAGGTCCGTCAGGTCCGCTTCCGCGGCATCCGAGACGGTCAGACGCTCATTCGCCACCGCCATGAACGCGTCATATGTTGCATCGACCACGACAGATGGCGTCTCAGCGTCCGGCACATCCACCTGTTGCGAGCAGCCCACCATCATCAAGGCGGCCATCGCGCCGCTGACCCAGATCCTGTTTTTCATCTGATTCCCCTACGCCTTCTTTTTTGCGATTGTCCGGCTGTCCCCGAATAACACGGCTTAATGCACCGCGCCGGACGTTGGCGTCTTGTTACCCGTGGGCACCTCTGAGTCCGATGAGTCCGGTTCGGTCACATCGGGCTCGGCAGCCTCCACCGCAACCGCCTCCGCTTCCGGCGCGGCGACCGGCTCTGGGGCAGGTTCTGGTGCGGGTTCTGGCACGGGCTCTGGCACGCGTTCTGGCTCAGGCAATGGCGCCGGTTCGGGCGCCGCTTCGACCTCAGGCATCGCGGTTTCTGCCGGCGCCACCTCCGCTTCCGGTTCCGGTTCAGCTTCGGCCACCTCTTCGGTCACGACCGGTTTTGTCTTGCGTTTCCAGAAGGGCGCATTGGGATCGGCCTTGCGGTCATAGAGCTTGGCGTAATACTCGCTCGCCGTGTAGGTGAGCGGTTTTGGCGTCAGCGTCATCCCGAGACTGCGCAACCGCTCGACCACTTCATCGCGCAGATGCAGGCCGGGCAGCAGGTTGGCGTGGAATTCATTCGCTTTCATCCAGTCGCGCACGTGCCAGCTGCGGGTAGACTGGGCCTTCTTGGGCGACGCGCCTGCATGTTCTTCCCAAAGGTACAAGGTCGCGATCGAGCCGATCACCGCATCGACGGCCAAATTGGCAGCGGGGCCGACATCGCCCTGCCCCGACAGCGCCGCCCCCAATGTCAGCTTGTGCGCATTCAACTCGTTATAGTTGCCGCGCATCATGGTCAGGCTCTCGCGATCGGCTTCGTTCGGGCGGGTCAAAACGCCGTCCAGCTGCGGGTGAACGACGGGTACGATCTGAATCTCGCTTTGAACCGAACCATCGGCAATGCCGGCCAGTTCCTGGATCATCCGCATCAGGTTCATGCGCAGCTCATAGCCAACCCCGACCAGGGCGGCCTTTTCCATATCGCGGGTGCGATCCAGCCAGCGCCAGGCGGACCAGGCAAGATATCCCATTGCTGCTGTGAGAACGAACAATCCTGATGTCAGGAAGGTTTGGAAGGTTGCGTCTGACATAGTCTACTCCCCTTTATTTACCTTTTAGCAAAGGTTTCCGGGTTCGACCACTCGCAATTCGGTAAGGTAGAAGTGGGTCATACGGCGCGTACATGCCTGCTGTCGATCAAACCGCGACCGGCGCCTTGATGTGTGGATGCGCCTTGTAATCGACCAGCTCGAAGTCCTCATACTCCCAGCCAAACAGGTCTGTCTTGTCCGGGTTCAGGAGCATTCTCGGCGCTTCATAGGGCTCTCGCGTCAATTGCAGCCGCGCCTGCTCGAGATGATTGGAATAGAGGTGCGCGTCGCCGAATGTGTGCACGAACTCGCCTGGCTTCAGACCGGTCGCACGCGCCATCATCATGGTCAGCAGCGCATAGGAGGCGATGTTGAACGGGACGCCCAGGAAGACATCGGCTGAACGTTGATAGAGCTGGCAGTTCAAGCGCCCATCCATGACATTGAACTGGAACAGGCAATGGCAAGGCGGTAGCGCCATGTCCGGCACATCGGCCGGGTTCCAGGCAGACACCACCATGCGGCGGGAGTTTGGATTGCTCCGGATCTCATCCAGCACCCATTGGATTTGGTCAATCACCCGCCCGTCCGGGGCCGCCCAGCTGCGCCATTGCTTGCCATAGACCGGGCCGAGATCACCATTCTCATCCGCCCATTCATCCCAGATCGAGACTTTCCGGTCTTGCAGCCATTTCACATTCGTATCGCCGCGCAGGAACCAGAGAAGCTCCACGATGATGGAGCGAAGATGCAGTTTCTTGGTGGTCAGAAGCGGGAAGCTGTCGGCCAGGTCAAAGCGCATCTGCCGGCCAAACACGCCAAGCGTGCCGGTGCCGGTTCGGTCGCCGCGCTCGACGCCATTATCGAGAATATCCTGCAGGAGGTCGTGATACTGTCGCATGACTTGGGACATATCCATGACTCGACCGCCAAGGCCAGTCCAAACCGGCAGTTATGGTAAACAATTCCCTGTCTCTCTCAGCGCAATCCACAGGGCAAATCTAACGGGCCATCAAACACAGTCTTGTACAAAGGCAGATAGGGAACGTTAGGGCGCTTCGGCGTTGAAAGAGATGAGTACGTTAAAGAACTTAAGCCGCGACAAGAGCGGTCAGGTCGCCATTCTATTCGCGCTGTCGATCATTCCGATCGTCGCAGTCGCCGGATTCGCGATCGATTTTCAACAGACTGTAAAGCGCAAGGCGAAGGTCCAGCTGGTCATGGACTCTGCTGTACTCGCGGCGGCACGCGTGAAACAAACCGGCGCGAGCAACCAGGAAATCAAGCTCACGGTTCAGCAATTCATGGATGCCCAGATTGGCAACCTGGGTGGGTTGGACTGCGATCCGACGACGGTCATCGTCTATGACAGCGCGGAGGAAATCGATGCCAGCATCCTGTGTGAGCAAACCACGTCGCTGATCAAGGTGGTCGGCCGCGATGAGATGCCGTTCCGAGTCACCTCGGCCTCCGAATACGGGATCGACAAGGTCGACGTCGCCTTCATGTTCGACGTCTCGGGCTCGATGAACAGTTCCAATCGCCTGATCAATCTGAAAGCCGCGGCGAAGGAAGCGATTGACGTCCTGCTGCCGGCTGGCGCGCCCCCGGAACTGATTGAAGACACCCGCCTGGCGATGGTGTCCTACAATAGCATGGTCAATGCCGGGGACTTTTTCCCGGAGGTCGCGGGTGTTCCAGCGACACGAACCTACGAGCATACGATCCAGCCCATCTTCACCGAAGACGAGCTTACCGAAGGCAATACGTACGACGAGTTGCACGTCGGATTGTACGACACAGATACCGGCGATCTGATCTCCGAAATTGGTCAGGACGCCAAGATCAAGGTTGAAGACTGGCAGGATGACGATCTCACCATCGCCGTGACGCTTGATCCCGGACACGACCTGTACGGTCAGGTTGAGAGCATGCGTCTGCAATTGCGCGGCACCGAGACCAAGAACAAGAATGACAATGGCGAGCCATATTCCCTTTATGGCGGGAGCGGCATTGGCAGCGGTGAAAGCTGGAGTATGGGCGAATTCACCATTCGGCTCCGCGCTTACTCTGAAAACAACCGCGAAGGCACAAAGCTGTTTGACGAGACCATCGCGTTCTCACTGGCGCTTGAAGGCGATCTGGAACCGATCGAAAATTCTTATACTTTGACCTCAACCTGCGTCTGGGAAAGAAACGGCGCCGACAAGTTCACCGATGCCAATCCGGTCAGCGGTGGATACTTGTCGCACCGTCAAGCCTGGTTCATCGAGGACGAAGGATATTCGAATGGCGGATACTGGGAAGTCGGACATCCAAACCGTCCCGACAATAGTTCCTATGATGGCGATGAGTGCCGCAGTCACGAGCCGGTCGAGCTGACCAATGACCGCGATACGCTCAACAATTATGTGAACTCGCTCACCGCTGGCGGTTTGACCGCGGGTCATCTGGGCGTCGCCTGGACATGGTATCTCGTGGCTGAGGACTGGAAGACGGTTTTCGACGGGGATGCCGAGCCGCTGTCCTATTCCGAACCGGACTCGGCCAAGGCCGTGATCCTGATGACGGATGGCGCGTTCAACGCCGAAATTTATCCCGGTCAGGGTGATTCTGACGACCAGGCGCGCGACCTTTGCGACAATATGAAAGCCAGGGATGTCAAAGTCTACGCGGTCGCTTTGAACGCGCCGACTGAAGGCAAGGCAGTGCTCTCCTACTGTGCCTCTGGTCCTGACTATTACTTCGAACCTGAAACAGCGGCCGAATTGACCGAAGCGTATCAGAAGATCGCCACGTCCATTTCCGACCTGCGGATCTCTAAATAAGTCCCGACCAGACAAGGGACATCCAATTCCAAAAAAGGCCGCAGGCACCGCCGCGGCCTTTTTTCCTTTTCGTCGGTCCGCTTTCTATTCTGCCGCGATCAGCGTCGTCTTTGCCCGTGGCAGGGTGCCATCCGGCCAGTGTTGCCAGAGCTCAGCCTCATGTGCCGCCGCCTTCGAAACCGCCTCTTCCTTGATGTGGCCGTAGCCGCGAATCTCGTCCGGGATTTCGGCGATCGCCACCGCCAGATCCAGATTCTTGGCCGACAGGTCCGGCAGGATGCGCACCATATTGTCGAGATACTGATCGCGCAGTTTGCGTTCCATCTGGCGCTCCTCGGTCCAGCCAAACGGATCGAACCGCGTCCCACGCAGCCACTTGAACCGTTTTAGGATCTTGAAGCCTGTCTTCATCCAGGGTCCGAAATCTTTCTTTTTCAGATGCCCATTCTCATCTTTCTTGGAGAAGATCGGTGGGGCGAGATGATACTTGATCTTTCCGCCCTTGAACTTTCGAGCGAGATAGGCGTCGAAAGCGCCATCCGTCCACAGTCGGGCAACCTCATACTCGTCCTTGTAGGCCATCAGTTTGAAGCCGTAGCGCGCCACCGCCTCTGTCAAACGCTCGCCGAGGCCTGCTGCGGTCTCAGCCGCGCGCACCGTGGCCACAAAATCGCGATACTGATCGGCATATTTCTGGCTCTGGAAAGCCGCCAGACGCTGGGCGCGATTCTCGATCAGCTCGTCCAGGCTCATTGGTACGATGTGTCCGCGCGGATCCTTGGCCGGCTCCAGGCGGCTGACATCATAGGCCGCGATCCGGCCCACATCGAACGCCGCCATATTGTCATCGGCCTTCACGCCATTCAGCTTGATGGCGCGATAGAGACCGCGCAGCGAGACCGGGATCTGTCCCTTCTGCCAGGCATATCCGGCCATGATCATGTT
Source organism: Hyphomonas sp. Mor2 (assembly GCF_001854405.1). Classification (GTDB taxonomy): domain Bacteria; phylum Pseudomonadota; class Alphaproteobacteria; order Caulobacterales; family Hyphomonadaceae; genus Henriciella. The sequence goes on along the minus strand of NZ_CP017718.1, from coordinate 3,527,530 downwards.
GGTGTAGATGGCGTCATTGAAATACAGCATGGCCAGCGCTTCGGCGTCGAAGGCGGCAAACTCACTCGCCTGACGCTTGACCCGGGCGGCCAGCAAGTCGCTTTCAAATTTCTTCGAGCGATCGCGGATAAACTCGCTGGTGGGCGTCACGTCGCTATTGGCGAAGGCCGCCGTGCGATCGGCATCCATAAGGTTAAGCGCATCGCCGCCCGCCGCCACGACGAGGTCGCAGGCAATCATGCAATCCGTGCTCGCCGGGGGAACCCGGCCTGTCGAAATCATGTCCGGTTCACGCGCAAAGCGCAGATGGCTCAGGACTGGCCCGCCTTTCTGTGCAAGACCTGTCATGTCGAGGCTGGAAGCGGCGTTGCCATCAACATGCGCGCCCATGGCCAGGATCGCCGCAACCGTCGTCACACCGGTTCCGCCAACCCCTGTGAACAGGACATTCCAGGTCCGTTCCAGGCTCGGCGTCTCCGGCAGAGGAATATAGGTGGTATCGATCTCCGGACGCGGCTGATCCTTGGCGGTAAACTCGCCATCCGTGACGGTGATAAAGCTCGGACAGAAGCCCTTGATGCAGGACAGGTCGGTATTGCAGGTCGACTGGTTGATCCGGCGCTTGCGCCCGAGTTCGGTCTCGACCGGTTCGACCGACAGGCAGTTCGACTTGACCGAACAATCGCCGCAACCCTCGCAGACTGCAGTATTGATCAGCACACGCGTCCGGTCCGGTGCCCGCAAGCCGCGTTTGGAACGACGGCGTTTCTCGGTCGCGCAGATCTGGTCATAGATCAGGACCGAGACACCGGGCGTTTCTCGCAATTGTTTCTGTACCTTATCGAGGTCGGCGCGATCATAGATTTTCACGCGCCGCGGCAAGCCTTTGACATTGGCATAGCGGGTCGGGTCTTCGGTAACGATGACGATGGTCTCGACGCCCTCGCCTTTGACCTGGGTCGCGATCTGCTGTGGCGTCTGCCCGGACTCTACCGTCTGGCCGCCCGTCATCGCGACCGCATCATTGTACAGGATCTTGTAAGTGATATTGGCGCCCGAAGTGACCGCGGCACGGATCGCCAGAGAGCCAGAGTGCGAATAAGTACCGTCGCCGAGATTGACGAACATGTGAGATTCGTCCGTGGCAAAATGCTGACCGACCCAGGCGATCCCTTCACCGCCCATCTGGCTGGTCATGTCGGTGTTTCGATCCGGCATGAAGTTCGCCATATAGTGGCAGCCAATCCCGGCCAGCGCGCGCGACCCTTCCGGGACCACCGTCGATGTATTGTGCGGACACCCCGAGCAATAGTGCGGGGTTCGCACCGTCGGCGTCGCATTCGTGCGCGCCGCTTCTCCGGCCCGACCGACGCGGGCAAAATAGGCGTCCGCCTGGGCCGTGTCCCTGCCTTTCGGCAGAACCTGTCGCAGCGCTTCAGCGATTTGCGGCACGGGTATCGATCCGATCTGGCTCAATAGGGGCTGGCCGTCAGCGGTTTTCTTGCCCTCCAGCAAAGGACGCTGCTTGTCCGGCATCGCATACAGGGCGGCCCGCAATTGCTCTTCGATCAGCGGGCGCTTGTGCTCAATCACCAGCACACGTTCCAGCCCCGAGCAGAACGCCCGGATGCCTTCCGGCTCGAGCGGCCAGGGCATGGCGACCTTGTAGATCGCCACCCCGAGTCGGCCCGCCTCTTCCGGGGTCAGGCCAAGCGCTTCCAGGGCTTCGAACACGTCTCTTGCCGCCTGTCCGGTCACGATCAGGCCAACGCGCGGTTTTGCACTTGGCAGGATCACCCGGTCGAGCTGGTTGGCCCGTACCCAGGCCTGTGCGGCGGGAAGCTTGAACTCGCGCAGACGGCGTTCCTTTTCCAGAGGCGGATCGGAACGACGCATGTGGACGCCATCTTCCGGGAAGGCGAAATCGGGCGTGACGAAATTCATCCGATCGAGCGAAACATCGACCACGGCGCCGCTATCCATCGTATCGGCCAGTGCGATCATGGCGCTCCAACCGCCGGTAAAACGACTCATCGCCCAGCCATGCAGCCCGTAATCGAGCACATCCTGAATCGAGGCCGGATTGAGGACCGGGATCTCGGCATCCTGCATGGCAAACTCGGACTGCGAAGGCAGCGTCGACGACTTGCACATATGATCATCGCCGAGAATCGCGAGCACGCCGCCAAGCGCGGATGTTCCGGCGGCATTGGCGTGCTTGAACACATCGCCGGTGCGATCCACGCCGGGCGCCTTGCCGTACCAGATTCCGAACAAGCCATCGCGCTGCGCACCCGGGAACAGGCCAAGCTGCTGACTGCCCCAGACCGCGGTTGCGCCGAGGTCTTCGTTGAGGCCCTCCCAGAATTTTACATCATGCGCATCGAGCCAATTTTGCGCAGCGCGCAATTGCTGATCATAGCCCCCGAGCGGCGAGCCGCGATAGCCTGAAATGAACCCGGCTGTGTTGTGTCCCGCCTCGACGTCGAGCCGTTTTTGATCAAGCGGCAGACGGACCAGCGCCTGAATCCCGGTCATATACGCTTTTCCCTCGACAAGATCGTATTTGTCGTCCAGCGTAACTTCACGATGTTCCAAAGCGCACCTCTCCAGTGTTGCGTTTAGGTCATATATCCCAACATAATGACGAAAATACTTGTCTTCTTTGCAAGTTTAAGGATAAATTGAGCAATATTATGCTCGACAGTACCGTTTTTGGGGGAAATTTTGTCCGAACCATTAGATACAATTGATGCCAAGATTCTCGATCTGATTCAAAAGGACGCTTCATTGTCCGTCGCTGACATCGCCGAACGGGTCGGTCTGTCTTCATCGCCCTGCTGGCGTCGCATCAAGCGAATGGAAGAGGCGGGCATCATTCAGGGACGCGTCACCTTGCTCGATCGCCAATCGCTCGGGCTCGGCTTCGAAGTGGTGGCGAATGTAAAGCTCGCCCTGCCCAGCAAGGAAAATCTCGAAGCCTTTGAAAACCTGGTCCGGAAGTGGCCAGAAGTCATGGAATGCATGACGGTTACCGGCGCCGTCGACTATATCATCCGCGTCACCACGACGGACATGTACGCCTATGACAAATTCCTGCGCGAGAAGCTGCTGGGATCTGCCCTGGTCTCCGACGTCCAGTCGCGGATCATCATCAACGTGGCGAAACGCACCACGGCCGTGCCCTTGGGGCTGGTCAGCGATTATGTCCCGGCGGGTTGACCTGAGGGACCTTATTTGCGGGGCGACGACGGCCATACTGGTTGGGTGTTCGCCAGCCCCCACACAAAGCGAGCCCGCACCAGCGTCCGGCGCTGAAACACTCCCAACACAGCCTCTGGCGCGCGAATCGCAGTTGCAGGACGTTGTCAGTCGGGCACACGCCGACCACAACCTGGTGGCGCTCGGCGCGGTGATGGCTTCGCGGGAGGGTTTGATCGACATAGCAGTCGCAGGTCGACGGGCGAGCAATGCAGGCGATCCGGTTCTTTCCACAGATGCCTGGCACCTTGGTTCCAACACGAAGGCGCTGACCGCGCTGTTATACGCGCAACTGGTTGAACGCGGGCTGGTCGAATGGGGCGCGCCCCTGCCTGCGCTGTTCCCGGACCTCGTCGACGAGATGGATCCGGCCTGGAATGACGTCACAATCGAAGACCTGTTCGCGCACCGGTCCGGCATGATGCAGATGGGTGGCTTCTGGTTGGGGGCCCGCCGCAGCGATGAGCGCGCCATGCCAATCCAGCGTATGGAAGCGGCGAAGAACGTGCTCACCAGACCGCCCAGTAAAACGCCTGGGGCGTTTGATTACAACAATCTCAATTACATTGTCGCCGGGGCGGCAATGGAATCCGTTTTGAGAGGGCGGGATGACCTTCCGGGCACCTGGGAAGACGCCATGCAGGCCCTGCTGTTTGACACGCTCGGCAGTGAAGCGGCTCGCACCGGTTTTGGTTATGGGCCGCCACCACAAGGGTTGGAGGGGCATCGTGCGCTGTTCGGCCTGGCGCCCAACCCGGTGGGCCGTGGCAGTACAGCGGACAATCCAGCCGTACTTGGCCCCGCCGGAACCCTGCATGCAACACTGGAGGCGCACGCAACCCTGGCGATCGAATTCCTGAAAGACGATAGCTCGCTGATTCCGGTCCATATGCGCGAGAAACTGTTCGAGCCGCATCCAGACGAGGCGAGCGGATATGCCATGGGGTGGGGCGTCTATGATCATGCGACCTATGGTCGGCTGTTTCTCCATAGCGGTTCAAACACGATGTGGACCTCGCGCATCACAATTGCCCCAAACCTGGATCGGGTGATCATCGTCAACACCAATCAGTTTTCCGATGCGGCCAGAAAAGCGATCGACACAGTGACCGTGGAAATGCTTGATCAAGCGATGTCCGATCAGCTGCCAGAGTAAGGATCCACATAGGTCACGTGGCCATCTGATTCCGCATAGACGTCGACCGCGTCACCCGGCCAGGTTTCGAGCCGGGCGCGCATGCGCGGCGAGTTACGGTCGCCGCCAAACAGCGCTTCGGATTCGTAGCTGAGCCAGGCCAGAGGCGCTTCGGGCGTGGCCGACGCGCCGGCCTTGCAAATCGTTTCCATGATCGAAGCGATCACGTCGCGCGGCGGGTAGATCAAAAACACCGAATGAAAGACCACGGTCAGACCGCTTTTCGGACGGGCCGCGAGGCGCTCGGTGAGCCAGGTCAGCGCATCTGCCTGCTCGACGCGCGTGCCCGACTGCTGCGCCAGGCGAATAGCTGCATCGAGGCGCGTGAGGCGCTCCTCCTGATCCGGCCACGTATAGCTTTTCAGGCGCGCGGCTTCATCAGGGTTGCTCAGGTCGACCGGGCTGAGATCACAGGCCGCGCGGCTGGCAATCTCTATGTCTGCATCCAGATGCTGCGGAACGGGAGCGCGCCAATCGGTGCGCACCGTGACATCACTATCGCCAGCGCGTTGCCAGTGATCGGTGACATAGTTGAACCGTTCCCAGTTCTGATTGAGCCCGGCACTGGCGCCCAGTTCGAGCAGGTGCATCGGCATCTGGTATTGCGCGGCCAGTTTGAGGAAGGCCGGCAGCAGAATGATCGGACGACGCGTTTCGTTGGTCTGCGGTGGGCGTTCGATGAACACCCGTACGAAGGCCATCTGCACCTTCAGCCAGTCTCTCGCGACAGGCCAGATTCGGTCCATGTCCCAGGTCTTGGCTGCGGCAGGATAGAGCGCTGCCAGCTCCGGCGCGCGGCCGGTCAGAACCGCATAATGAAGCGCCCCAGCCAGACGCAATCCCAGCGCATCCTTGCGTGGATTGGTGGGCCAGTCGCCGCAGATCTCGGCCACCGGACCGCCAGCTTCAAAATCCGCTGCAAAGCGGTTCATCAACTCTGCCGTAAAGGCAGAGCCGAGCTCAGCGCACCACTTCGCCTGCTCGACGAAGTGGTCCGTGATTTTGTTATCGCCCAACAAGGCCGCTTAGGCTCGCTCCACGCACATGGCGATGCCTTCACCACCACCAATGCAAAGCGAGGCAACACCTTTCTTGGCCCCGCGATCCTCCATCGCCGCGAGCAGCGTGATCAGGATCCGCGCGCCCGATGCGCCGATCGGGTGCCCCATGGCACAAGCGCCGCCATTCACATTGACCTTGTCATGGCTGAGGCCGAGTTCCTTCATCGCAATCATCGGCACCACGGCAAAGGCTTCATTGATCTCCCAGAGATCAACATCATCCTTGGCCCAGCCCGCCTTTGCCAGCGCCTTCTCCATGGCCGGGACCGGCGCCGTGGTGAAGTTTTCCGGTTCGTGCGCATGGCTGGACGAGGAAATGATTTTCGCAATGGGCGACAAGCCGCGCTCGGATGCCTCGGATTCCTTCATCAGAACCAGAGCAGCGGCTCCATCGGAAATCGCCGACGCATTGGCCGCCGTCACAGTGCCGTCCTTGTTGAAGGCCGGGCGCAGACTCGGAATCTTGTCCGGGCGGGCGGTGCGGGGCAGTTCATCCGTATCGATAGTGGTTTCGCCCTTGCGGCTCTTGATCGTGACCGGTGCGATCTCGCGCGTAAACTTGCCCGACTCGGTGGCCTCCTGGGCGCGTTTCAGAGTCTCCAGCGCATAGGCATCCTGCTGTTCGCGCGTGAACTGATACTTTTCGGCGATCATATCGGCAAATTCACCCATCGGGCCGCCCGTATAGGCGTCCGACAGACCGTCCAGCGCCATATGGTCCTTGGCGCCCATGTCGCCATATTTGTGGCCCTTGCGAACGTCCATCAGATGCGGAGCATTGGTCATGCTTTCCATGCCGCCGACAATGACGATATTGGCATCACCCGATGCAATCGACTGGCGTCCCATGACGGCCGCTTGCAGACCCGATCCACACATCTTGTTGATCGTGGTCGCCTCCAGGCCCTTGTCCATCCCGGCCTTGAACCCGGCCTGACGTGCGGGCGCTTGACCCTGCCCGGCTGGGAGGCAGTTGCCCATGATGATCTCGTCGGCTTCATCAGCGCCGAGTTTGGCTTCTTCGACCGCGGCCTTGACCGCGATGGCGCCAAGCTCATTGGCCGACATGGCGGACAGGTCACCGAGCAATCCGCCCATCGGCGTGCGCGCCATCCCGACAATGACAACTGGATCTGCATCAGACATGGGAAAACTCCTTCAGTGTAAGATCTGCATACTTTTGTGCAGCTGCGAACAGATGGGGTAGAATAGGCCCTCGCGTCAAGTCACCCCTTGGTCGTATTCAAAGCGTGCGCGTCATCGAACCCGTTGCGGCGCGGTCGCATCCAGAGACACCGCGCGATCCATTATGTCGATCAGCTCGTCATTCACCTGATCCACCGAATAGACTTTGATATGGCGCAGGGATTTTCCAGTGCCTTCTATTCTATCGAGATAATCATCCGCCAGCGCGGCCCCCTGCCAGAGTTGCAGGTTGCAGCGATCAGTCTGTCCCATAACAGAGAACACGCGCTCATTCCCGCTCCAGCATGGAAATCCCCAGGCGAGCTTCACGGTCAGGTGCGGCCAGTGTTGTTTGACGGCATTTTCAAGCGCAATGGCAATGGCGCGCTGATGAGGGGCAAGATTGTCCAGATATGCGCGCACCGTTTTTGGCTTCGGCATCTTTTTCACCCATCATTGCGTACCCGTAATAAACCATAACTCAATGTGCACCGCACAAACCATAGGGGTTGGAGATTTTTTTTTGAGTCACAAAAAAAAGAGGGCGATCCAAGAGCCGCCCTTCTCGATTCTTAATGATGTGACCTACCAGATCCGAATACGCTCTTCCGGCGGCAGATAAAGCGCATGCTCCGGGCCGACATCAAACGCCTCATACCATTCGTCGAAATTACGAACGATTCCGTTTGTGCGATAGACGGGCGGGCTATGCGGACCGCGCACCAGCTGCTGCCGCAGGGCCTCTTCGCGATACTTGTTCCGCCAGGCCTGTGCCCAGGCCATGAAGAACCGTTGATCCCCGGTCAGTCCGCCCAGAACCGGGGCTTCTTCATCCGCGCTGATCTCGCCATCGCCATTGGTGTCCAGGCTCATCTTGTAGGCCTTGTAAGCCATTGAAAGCCCGCCCAGGTCGCCGGTATTTTCACCCAGGCCGAGGCGCCCATTCACACACGTCTCACCGTCATCAAGCGGACAGAACTGGTTGTACTGCCCGACCAGGGCGTCCGTCCGCGCGACAAAGGCCGCCTTGTCCTCATCACTCCACCAGTTGCGCAAGATGCCATCGCCGTCGAACCGTGAGCCCTGATCATCAAAGCCGTGGCCGATCTCATGCCCGATCACGCCGCCAATAGCGCCATAATTGATCGCAGGATCTGCATCGATATTGAAGAATGGAGGCTGCAGGATCGCGGCCGGGAACACAATCTCGTTTCGCGTCGGCGAGTAGTAAGCATTCACGGTCTGTGGGAACATACCCCACTCGGTTGGATCGATTGGCTTGCCGAGTTTGGCGATGTTCTCTTCAAACGCCCATTTGCGGGCCGACATGCTGTTCTCGAACGCATCATTGCCGACGACCAGATCATCATAGGTCTCGAACTTTTCGGTATAGCCAATCTTGGGCGTGAACTTGGAGAGTTTCTCCCGCGCCTGAACCTTGGTGTCATCGCTCATCCAGGTGAGCTCATCCAGATTGTCCGACATGGCGAGTCGAAGATTGGCGACCAGCTCTTCCATGGCCGCCTTGTTCTCAGCCGGGAAATAGCGCTCGGCATAGACTTTGCCGACCCCTTCGCCCAAGGCCCCTTCAACGGCGCCTACGGCGCGCTTCCAGCGCGGTCTTTGCTCTTCCTGACCGCGCAGTTTCTTGGCGAAGAATTCGAAATTTGCATCATCAATCTTGCTCGGCAGAACGCTCGCATTCGAAGCGATGAACCGCGCCGTCAGATAGGCTTTCCAATCGTCCAGTTCTGCTGTGTTCATCACGTCGGCAATGGCTGCAACGCCGCCGCCAGAAATCTTCTCGAGCTGCTCTTCACCAAGTTCGAGCGTTTCAATTTCCTCTTCCGTCGGCATGACCTGACGAACCACGAAATAGGGTTGATCCGTAATCCCGATCTCATCCAGCATCGCCGTGATCGGGAAATCCCCCATCAGCGTGACCAGCTCTTCGACGCTCAGCTTGTTGTAAACGAGATCGGCATTGCGATTCATCGTGCGGTCCCAATGGGCCTTGGCGATCTCGGTCTCCAGAGCCAGCACGCGTGCTGCGGCATTGGCGGGGTCTTCGTTGCCGGCTGCCTCAAGCATGATGGTCAGGAAATTCAGGTAGCCTTCGCGGGTTTCCTGATTCTTCTCATCATCGAGAAGATAGTAGGACCGATCGCCAAGGCCGAGGCCGGACTGGCTGATATAGAAAATGTTCTGCTCAGTATCCTTGGCGTCGATACCGACACCGCCGCCCAGAGGCGCCGTGAATCCCACTTTCGCGAACACACGGGCCAGATCGTCACGATCTTCGATCGCCGCAATCTGTTCGAGATAGGGCTGGACCGGCGCCATCCCGGCCGCCTCAATCGCGTCCGTATTGGCATAGGCATTGTAGTAGGCTGCAATCTTGCCTTCCAGCGTTGCCGCGTCGGGTTTGGCTTCGGCGAGGTCATCAATGATAAACTTTACGCGCTGCTCGGATTTTTCCCGCAGCAATGAGAAGGCGCCATAGCGGGTGCGGTCGGCTGGCATTTCGAACTCGTCCAGCCAGGTGCCGTTGACATAGCGGAAGAAGTCGTCGCCGGGCGCGACAGATGCGTCCATCGAGTAGAGATCAAGACCGAACTCGCCCCAATCATCACGAGACGAGGTCTCAACCGCGCGCTCGTCCGCGGCGGTTTCGATCGTGTCCGATTCAATGGCCGCTGCCGTTTGGGTTGCTTCCTGCGCGCCGCAGGCCGTGAGCACGACCGCCGCCGCCCCCATCATCAGTATTTTCTTCATGGTCTTCTCCCTGAACTTGGAAACCAATCTTGTTGATATCTATTCTGCTGGCGCAGGCTGCGCGTGACCGCCGCTTGTGCCAATCAGTTCTTCGCTGTCGATTGTGACTTCGCCGGTATAGGACTCGCCAATCTGACGATAAGGTCGCCCGGCCCAGCTCCACCGGAAGACACGCCCGATCTCGACGCCGACCGCATACAGAGTCGGCACCAGAAGCAGTGAGACAAAGATCGCAAATGCCACGGCATAGCCAAGCGAGATCACCATTGGCTTGAGGAATTGCGCATTCATCGACCGCTCTGCGATCAAGGGCAGGATACCGACAAAGGTGGTGACCGAAGTCAGCAGGATCGGTCGGAAGCGAGATACGCCGGCATCGACAAGTGCCTGAACGGCGCCGACCCCTTCCTCGCGTTTTCGATTGACGAAATCGACAAGCACCAGATTGTCATTGATCACAACGCCTGCCGCGGCGGCGATGCCGAAGATCGAGAACATCGCCATCGACGTGCCAGTGATCCAGTGACCCAGGATTGCGCCGGTCAAAGCAAACGGAATAGCCGTCATCAGCAAGAGCGGCTGCGCATAAGACCGGAACGCGATGGCCAGCACGATATACATGCAAAGGATCGCCCCGACCGCGAGCATGTTCAGCTCTTGGAAGAAGCGTTGTTCCTGTTCGAAGCCGCCGGCTGCGCCGCGCTCGATATCGGGGAATTGCTTCTCAAACTCGGGCCAGAAATTGACGTTCATATCCGCCATGATCTGACCACGCCCGCCATCGCCTTTGACTTCCGCGAAGACGGAAACCGATCGGGTACGATTGCGCCGCAAGATCCGGTTGATCCCCGGAGCAAAGGTAAACTCCGCCACCTGAGTCAGCGGCAACTCCCGTCCATCCGCGGTCCGAATGCGCAGATTATCCAGACTATCAAGATCCGTTCGCGCCGACCTTGGCAGGCGCACCATCACACGCACGTCTTCGCCGTCGCGCGGCAATCGCTGAACCTCTTCACCGAAATAGGCTTGTCGAACCTGTCTGGAGACATCGGCCAGCGTGACCCCGAGGGCCTCAGCGCCTGGTTTCAGCTCAATGCGAAGCTCATCTCCGGCCGAGGTGAGATTATCGCCTATATCATAGGCTGCGGCATAGGTGGCCAATTGCTCCTGCACCACGGTGGAGGCTTCTCGCAACCGATCAAGATTCTCATGGTTCAGCGCAAAGCGCACGCCTGTATCATTATCATTGTCGGTGAAATCGAAGGAGATTTCCTCAGCGTCCTGAATCGGCCCCACCAGTTCCCGAATTTTCTCGGAGATCTCACGCGTCGATAGTAATTCAGGACGGTATTCCGGCGGCACCAGACCGACCCATGCCTGAACCTGGCTATTGGAGGCCACGATCGATGCGCCATCAACGACGCCGCCTTCATACCCGCCATTCACGCGGATGATCTGATCGCGCCACTTCACATCGAGTTCCAACTGGGCCGCGTTGACCCCGGCCTGCAGCTGATCGCGCACTTGCAGCGTCCTGGAAAACGGTGTCCCGTCTGGAAGCTCGATTGTCACCTGAACCAGGTCGCTCTCGATTTCGGGCATGAACTTGAACGGCACCACTCGGTTGGCGACCAGAGCAATGGCAAAACCGAAGACGATGAAGAAAAAGATGATCGTCGCGTAACGCATCCGCAACGCAAATTCCAAGACCGGCTTGTAGGCGTGCTGTGCGAACCAGAGCAGACTGTCGGCGATCCGTTGCTGGAACCGGGCGAGCGCATTTTGCTTGGACTTGTCCTCTTTCTTCAGATGCGACAGGTGCGCTGGCAGAATGAACATGCATTCGATGATCGAGAAGACCAAAGAAGCGATCACCACGAATGTGATCTGCTGTGTAAAGGCGCGCGTCGGACCCGTCAGCAACGCCCATGGTGCGAAGGCGATGATCGTGGTGATCACCCCGAACACGACAGGCTTCAGGACAAGCTGCGTTCCGACAATGGCCGCATCGAGTCCCTCTCGTCGTCCGGACTCCACCTCGCGGTGGATATTCTCACCCACCACAATGGCATCATCAACAATCACCCCGATGACCAGCAAGACGGCAAACGTGGAAAGAATGTTCCAGGACACCCCGAAGAGCGGCATCAGCATGATCCCACCCGCAAAGGCGGTGATGATCCCGATCGTCACCCAGAATGCCACGATCGGACGCAAGAACAGAATCAGGACCAGCATGACCAGCACCGCGCCCAGCAGTGCGGACTCAGAGATGAGTTGCATGCGCGCCTGGAACGGCTGTGAATTGTCCCAGAGAATATCAATCTGCATGCCGTCCGGAAGAATACCGGAAGCGGGGTTGTTGGCTCGCTCGATATAGTCGCGGAAATTGTTGGCGTAGGTGACAATGTCCATTTTGTCCGGCTGGACCACCATGACAAAGGCGGTCGGACGATTATTGAACGTGGCATCGAGATCGGCATCGATGAAGCCATCAATCACTTCCGCGACATCGCCGACACGGATCGTGCCCTGATCGTTCGATTGGCGGACGATAATGTTCTCAAACTGCTGCTGGGTGTCGGCAAGATTGCGGGCCGTCACAGAGACATCCCCAACGCTCGATCTGATCTGCCCTCCCGAAGAATTCAGCGAGGATTGCCGGATCGCCTGCGCGACTTCGGTGAAGCTCAAATTGTATTGCCGAAGCGCGATCTCGGAGACTTCGATCGAGACCTCTTCGGGAAGCGTGGCCTGCAAAACAGCGAGTTCACCGCCGCTAATCTCGGCAATGTCATCCCGAACATCGTCCGCCACCCGCTTCAACGTCAGCGCGTCGACATCGCCATGAATGGCCATTCCAAAATACCAGTCGCGTTGCTCCCAACGTTGCACCTGCGGCTGGAATGCGGCCTGAGGCAGATTGTTGATCTGGTCGACGCGCAGTTTGATCTCATCAATGAAGACCTGCATATCAATATCGTCGCGCCCGCGAATATTGACCACTGCAAAGCTTTCCCGCGCGATCGAGGTGATCCGGTCGAGGCCGTCAATATCGGCCACAGCTTCTTCGATACGAGTGATGATCTGTTCTTCGACATCCTGAGGCGAGGCGCCATTCCAGGTCATCGTTACCGAGGCCCCCGCCACCGGCACGACCGGGAACATTTCGCGCTCCATCGCGTTGAAGCCGAGCACCCCTCCAATGAAGGCGATGACCATGACGAGGTTCGCGGCAACCGCGTTCCGCGCGAACCAGGATACCATTCCGAACATTACTGGCCTCCATCCCCGGCCGAGGCGACGACTTCCGTCGCTCCGCCGATATCATTGTTGCGCTCTTCACCTTCAGCCGCAGCCTTGGCTTCGTCATTATGGTTTCTGATCACCCCATCCTCGAGGCGCTCGAGAATCGTGATGCTCATGCCATCATTTGATCCGCGAATGGGGCTGACAATCGCCAGATCGCCGACCGCGATATCGTCGCTTCTGAACCAGGCCCCATCAGCGGAACTGTAGACCAGATCGATCGGATGGATCCGTAACTCGCCGGCTTCCGGATCGCCAATAAAGATATTGTTACCTCCGCGAACCGAAGAGCGCGGAGCGACAAGGAGGTCCTCGATCCGGGTGCCATCGATCTCTGCCGAGACGAACAGACCTGGCGCCATCGGAGCCCCGTTGTCGGCGCCCGCGCCGTAAGGATCGTTGAGCTCGGCAATCACATTGATCAATCTCGTGCGTGAATTGACCGCGGCTGACGACCGGGTGACCCGTCCGGTCCATTGGCGGTCAACGCCGGCGACCGGCGCGGAGAAGGTGACGCTTGGCCCGCGCACATTCGCGGATTCCGCAAAGGCCAGGGGCAAGCCGAGTTGTCCCAACTGTTCGTCTGTGATGGGCAGCGCCACTTCAACCACATCGGTCGCGAAGACGCGGCCGAGCGACTGACCTGGCGACGCAAACTGGCCGACATCGACATTCTCTTCCCGTACGCGACCGTCAAATGGAGCGACCACAGCCGTGCGGTTCAATGCGAGTTCGGCATCGGCGAGTTGCGCTTTCGCAGATTCCAGCGCGGCCTGGGCTTCCGCGAGTTGTGGTTCCCGCCGGGCCAAGGGACTGGAGTCGGTAATCCCGAGATTTACCAGGTCCTGGCGGGCAATTTCGGCTTCAGCGACTTCGCGCGCCAGACGCTGCTCGGCACTGGCAACGCCGGATTGCGCCCGCACCACAGCGAGTTGATAGTCCGCAGTCTCGAGGCGCACGAGCACCTGTCCGCGGCGAATGAAGCCGCCATCAATAAAGTCGGGTGACACAAATGCGATCCGTCCAGCAATCTGCGGCGCCACAACAATTTCCCGTTGTGGTCTGACCTCACCCTGCGCATTGACCGTGAAGTTCAGATCTTCCCGCCCGACGCGTTCGGCGAAGACGGAAAGTCCGGAGAATTTCTCATCCGCCTGCTCCGGTTCCGGGGTCAGCACCCCGATGGTGACAATAGCGGCTGCGCCCATGCCCGCGAGGGCCAGGACGGTTAAAAGAATAGATATGAAACGGCTCATGGGAGGACTGCCTCTTCCGGGCTATTTACGCTCGCGGAGGTCGGGGCTGCGGGCTCTGCCACAGGCAATCCACCTCCGAGAGCAAGATGAAAACTTACTCGATTTGATGCGCGCGCTGAGCGGGCTGCAATGACATTGCTTTCCGCATTCAGACGCCGCGTCTGGGAATCGATCAGGTTAAAGATCGACACCAGGCCATTGGTATACTGACGCGTCGCCAATTCCTCAGCCAGGCGCGCTTCTTCAAGGGCGCGGACTTGCGCATTCTCCTGTTGCGCCAGCAGGGAATCGGCGGCCAGTGCATCTTCCACTTCTCGCCAAGCGGTCAGCGTGGTTGCAGCATAGGTCTCAACCGCCGCACGCGCACGCGCGACCGCTGCATCGCGGTCCGCATCCAAAGCCCCGCCATTGAAGATCGGCGCTGTCAGACTGGCAATCAAGCGCGCTGCAACGCGGCTTGGATCCAGTGCATCGGCAAGATCGGTTTCCGTGGTCGATACCGATCCGGTCAGGCGCAGGGCGGGCAACATGGCAAGGCGCGCTTGCTCGGCCCGAAGACCCGCAGCGGCAACCCGTGCCTCTGCCGCGGCAATGTCCGGCCGGCGTGAGAGCAGCAATACCGGACTTGCTGCTGCTGAAATCGGCTCCAGCGATGGCAATTCGGCGAGGGCATCAAGCTCGGAAGAAGGATATCGCCCGAGCAAAATCTCCAGGCGTCGCGACGCATTGCCACTGGCCTGCCGACGCCCTGCGATGGAGGCCTCGGCCGAGGCTTGCGTGGTGCGCGCTGTGCGCACATCCAGTGCGGTGGCGAGGCCGCGCGAAAAGCGGCGCTCGGTCAATTCCAATGCGCGCGTCCGGGCTTCATAGGTCTGAACCGCGACACGCTCCTGAGCCAGCGCTTCGTTGAGGTCAAACCAGGCGGACGCGGTCTGGGCCGCCAATGCGAGTCTGGCTGAAGCAAGATCCGCTTCGCTGGCAATCAGATCCGCTTCTGCCGCATCGATGCTGGCACGAAGGCGACCCCACAGGTCGAATTCCCAGCTCAGATCCGCGCCAATGCCAAAGGTTGAGTTATCGGTGCGCGAGTCGGTGACGGCGATATAGTTGCTCGTCCCGCCTGCCGACGCAGAAGCCGAAACATTGGGCAGGGTTCGCCCATAGGTGCTGCGGGCCTGCGCGCGCGTCGCTTCGACGGCGTAGAATTGTGAACGAATGGAAGGATTGGCCGCCAATGCTTCATTTACGAGGTCGTTCAGCGTGTCATCATTGAACTGCGCCAACCAATTGGCTTCGGGCACTTCTCCAGCGACTCCGGAAATCGCCCAGGTCTCAGGGGCATCCGGCGCTACGGGAAACACGACGAAGGGATCTCCACCGACACTTGGGAGACTTGGCACGGTTGAGCACGCGCTGAGCGCGAGAACACCAAATGCGAGACCTGCCTGCTTCATTTACACCTCTCAAGCCTGGACCGTGGCTTTACGCCTGCCCTATTCGACTGTCAACAAAAAATTATCGTTTTTCAATAATCATGAAAAAGCTTTCAGACTTGCTCATCGCGCCATGCCCTGTATACGCGCAACCAAGGCTCACGGACCATCAAAACTGCTCAGCAAGGTCGGCAAATGTCACAAGATGATGGACAATTCCAACCGGATCCACCGCGTCGCATACGCGACTTCCTGGTGCTGACCATTGGTGCCGTGGCGGTGCTGAGCCTGCTCTATGTCACAGGCGCCGTTGGACTGGTGGAGTGGATCACCGGAGCGATCGTCATGTCGACGGGGGCGCTCGCTTTTTTTGTCGGTTCAGCCCCGAGCACGCGCAAAGCTGCCGAACAAACCGCGCCGCAACCCGATATGAGCGCCCCGGCACGTCCTGCTGAGAATGCAGTTGAGCCCTTCGTGCTGGCTCTGCCCCTGCCTGCGCTTTTGATTGCGCCGGACGGATCGGTTGAAACGGCCAATATTCACGCAAGAAACCTGTTCCGGATCGATACGACGACACGGCCTTTTCCAAGCGCAATGCTACGCCAACCCGACTTGCTGGCCGGCGCTGATCGTGTGGCCCAGAACGGCGCTGAAGAGCGGATCGAGTTCACCCAGCATGGCGAGGCCGAAGTCTGGATGGCGCATATTCGCGCTGGCCTGGAACCCGGCTCGGTCATCATGGTGTTCGAGGACCTGACCGCCGTGCGGCGGGCGGAACGCGCGCGGGCCGACTTCCTCGCCAATGCCAGCCATGAGCTGCGCACGCCTTTGACGGCGATTGGCGGCTTTATCGAGACCATGCGAGGCCCAGCCAAGGATGACAAGGATGCCTGGGATGGGTTTCTCGAGATCATGGGCCAGCAGACCGAACGCATGCAGCGCCTTGTCGCCGATCTGTTGTCCCTGTCGCGGATCGAATTCAGCGAACACCGCGCGCCAAAGACCCAGGTCGACATTGTGGATCTCACCCGCAAGACCAGTCTTGCCCTGACGCACCTTGCCGAAGACGCGGGCATCAAGCTCCACTTTGATGGGCCGCAGAACCGGGTCGGCGTGATTGCCGACAGCGACGAGATCGCGCAAGTGATCCAGAACCTGGCCAGCAATGCGATCAAGTATGCGCGCAAAGAGGGTGAGGTACAGATCCTGATGGGCGAAGCGCCCACCATGGGCGACGCCGCCGCCGCCTGCAGCCGCCAATCTGCCGACGCCAAACGAGCAGTCCTGCTGCAACCGTATGCGTCCACTGAAGTGCCTGCCGTCTGGGTCCGCGTCACAGACAATGGTGAGGGCATTTCCGAACAACACCTGCCGCGTCTCGGGGAGCGTTTCTACCGCGTCGATGAAAGCCGCGGCGGCAAGATTGAGGGCACCGGCCTGGGTCTCGCCATCGTCAAACATATCATGGCCCGGCACCGCGGGGGGCTGGCTGTCGAGAGCGTCGAGGGCGCAGGCACCGCCTTTGGAATCTGGATGCCGCGATTGCCGGATGACACACGTTCCGAAACCATATGATCCGCCGCCGCCGGAGGCGCTGACCACGCTTTATGTCGACGACTGGATCGTGGTCTGCGACAAGCCGAGCGGACTGCTGAGCGTACCAGGACGAGGTCCGGAAAAAGTGGTCTGCGCCAGCAGTGTTTTAGGCGCGCGGCATGAGGATGTCCGGATCGTGCATCGTCTCGATATGGACACGTCAGGCGTGATGGTCTTCGCGCGATCGAAGGACGCCCAGCGCCATCTCTCCATGCAGTTCGAGCGGCGCTCCGTCTCCAAGCAGTATGAAGCGCTGATCGCGGGGCAACCCGAAGCACGATCAGGCACCGTCAATGCCGCAATCGCCAAGTATTCGCTGAATCGACCCTTGCGGCATCTCGATCCAGCCGGACGGGAAGCGGTTACGCATTGGCGGGTGGTCGAGCCGGTCGGGCCAGATACACGCGTGACCCTGACGCCAGAGACGGGCCGCTCCCACCAGCTTCGCCTGCATATGGCCAGCCTCGGGCATCCGATCCTGGGCGATGTTTTTTACGGTGATCCACACACGCATGAGCGACTGTGCCTTCACGCACAGTCGCTGGCTTTTCGCCACCCTGACACGGGGGCCGAGTTACGGTTCGAGTCTCCAGCGCCGTTTTGATTAGGCGAGGTGAGCCGCGAGGCACAGTAAGTGTCACATATGTGTCAACGAGACCGGGTAAGAGCGCCGAATTGTAACGACCGATCGTTTTATGCTGCAGACTATTGGACATCTCCCGATCGGGTGGCTGTTGATCGCGCCATTGGCTGCGGCAGGGTTCTTTGCATTCTCATTTGGCCGCACGGAAGTCAGTGCCTTGCCGATCGGCTCGACGATCGGTGCGCGTCTACACTCGCAGCCCAATTACCATGGTTACTTCCTGGCCTTTTGCACGATCTTGCCTGCCGCCCTGATCTTCCTCGCCTATCTGGTCTTTGCAGAGAATTATGTGCGCGAGAGTCTGCGCAGCGAGCTACCGGGTTATCTTTTGTCGCGAGGCCCGGAACAGGTGGATTTGTTCGTTCAACGCGTGGCCGACTATGCCAGCCAACGCACGATCAATGACACAGGAAACATCCTGTTTGATGCCAGTGTCGATCGCTATGCCATTCTGAAAGGTGAGTCCCGCCTGATCGCCATTGCGCTCGCAATTGTCGCCGCACTGGGCGGGTTTTTCCTGGGGCGCAGACCCCTCAATCGAAGTTTCCCGGCGCGGTCCTATGTCGAGCAGACGATCACGGCCTTGCTGTTTGTGTGTGCCGCGATCGCAATCTTCACGACGATCGGTATCGTCTTCTCTCTCGTCTACGAGACGGTCCGTTTCTTCAGTCTGCCCGATGGGCCAGGCATATTGGAATTCCTGTTCGGCACCGACTGGAATGCACAAACCGGTCAGAATTTTGGCGCCGTCCCGCTCTTCTTCGGCACGTTGATGATCGCTCTGCTCGCCATGTGCGTCGCGGTGCCGGTGGGACTGTTTTCAGCCATCTATCTGTCCGAATATGCCAGCCCGCGTTTTCGATCCTGGGTCAAGCCGATCCTTGAATTGCTCGCCGGTATTCCAACCGTGGTGTACGGGTTCTTTGCCGCCACATTGATCGCTCCGCTGGTCCGCAGCTTTGCCCTTTGGTTGAACGGATTGCCGTTCACACCCGATAATTTCCTGGCGGCGCAGCCCACCAATGCGCTGGCGGCCGGTCTGGTCATGGGGGTGATGATCATCCCGTTCGTCAGTTCCCTCTCCGACGACGTGATCAACGCCGTGCCTCAACCGCTTCGAGACGGTGCGCTCGCGGTCGGGGCGACGCAGTCCGAGACGATCAAGCAGGTGGTATTGCCGGCCGCGTTTCCGGGCATCGTCGCCGCTGTGCTGCTGGCCGTGTCGCGCGCGATCGGTGAAACAATGATTGTCGTCATGGCCGCTGGCGGGCGCGCGCTGATCACGCTGGACCCGACCTCGGACATTACCACCGTGACCTATCAGATTGTTTCCCTCCTGACCGGCGATACTGCCTTTGACAGCGCCAGGACGATCTCTGCGTTCGCGCTTGGCTTTGCCCTGTTCGGGATCACGCTGGTTTTCAATGTCATCGCGCTGCGCGTGGTCAAACGGTATCGGGAAGCCTATGACTGAGCCGACACCCGCCATCGAGTCCGTTCAGGACATACGCATGCGTCGGCGCAATCAAGCCGAGCGACGCTTCAAGCTGTACGGACAGCTGGCCATTGGCATCGCCATCTCATTCCTGGCCGTCCTGTTGATCTCGATCGGGTTGCGCGCCACTTCGGCCTTTTCAAATCATGTGCTGATCCTGGACTTGCCGCCGGCCGAGTTCTCCGACCCTGCGAGCCTGGATGTCACGGACCTCAATCTTGCCGTCCGGGCAGAACTGCTTTCGACTTTCCCGGAGCTCGCAGACGATCGCATCGAGCGGGCAGACCTTTACGCCTTGTCACCACGGCTGGCTGTTCTGCCGGTTCTTCGCAGCCTGCAATCCCGAGACTCTGCCCCGCAAGCTCCCGTGCTGGCTAGACTGGCCATGTCGGATGATGTTGATCTGTATCTGAAAGGCGAGATCCGACGGCACGAAACACATCTGGTCGGGCCTGCCGGACGCCTGGCACAATTGTCGACCGGTGCCTATCGGTTGAGCGATGCGGGTCAGGACAATTTCATCGCCTTTCAGGATCATCTGGCCGCGCGCAGCGCGCCGGGGCAGGACATCCTGATCTCATTGTCAGGCGCCTTGTTTGAACTGGTCGATACGGCCGGCGCCTCGCTGATCCTCACCCATCTCGCCGGACCCGTCCCCGCGCTTGGAGAACAGGAATCGCGGCCTGTAAATGCGATCTTTCTCAACAGCGACAGTGCCAATCGCCTGCTCAGCAATCGTCAGGTGGCGATTCTGATTCTGATGCAGGATGCAGGGATGATCGAGAAGCGGTTTAACACCTCGCTATTCACCAATGCCGACAGCACTTATCCGGAACTGGCCGGGGCAGCGGCGGCGATTATCGGCTCGTTGTTCACCATGCTCGTCACGGCGATCTTTGCCATTCCGGTGGGCATCTTCGCGGCCATCTATCTTGAGGAGTTTGCCCCAAAATCGAGACTGACCAGCGCGATTGAAGTGAACATCAACAATCTCGCCGCGGTGCCATCCATCATCTTTGGACTGCTGGGGGCGGCTGTGTTCCTCAACACGTTCGGCCTGCCGCGTTCGATCCCGCTCGTCGGCGGACTTGTTCTGGGTCTGCTGGTGCTGCCGACCATCATCATCGCGTCACGCGCGGCGCTGCGATCGGTGCCTCCTTCGATGAGAGAAGCCGCCCTCGGCCTTGGCGCTTCCCGCTCGCAAGCCGTCTTCCATCATGTTCTGCCGCTCGCAGCACCGGGTATCCTGACCGGGGCCATTATCGCCATGGCCAGGGCTCTGGGCGAAACGGCGCCGCTTCTGTTGATCGGCATGGTCGCCTTCGTCAGCGATGTCCCGACCTCGCCAAGTGACGAGGCGACGGTGCTGCCGGTTTTGATCTATAAATGGTTCTCAGGATCGGAGCGGGCCTGGGAACCGATGACCGCCGCGATCATTCTGATCCTGCTGACGATTTTGATCGCCATGAATCTCATCGCTGTGTTACTGCGGCGTCGATTCGAGCGGAGATGGTAGGCATGGGACAGAGCGGGGTCTTCTATGCAGGGGCGAGCGGCATTGGCGGCGCGAAAATCGTCTGCCGCGATATCAGCGTGCACTATCATGACACGCCCGCGATTCAGAACATTTCGATCAAGGTGCCGGACAAGGCGGTGACCTCTTTGATCGGCCCATCCGGGTGCGGAAAGTCGACCTTCCTGCGCTGCCTGAACCGGATGAACGACACGATTGAAGGCGCCCGCGTGGAGGGCGAGATCCTGATGGATGGCCAGGACATTAATGGTCCGGACATCGATCCGGTCATGCTTCGCGCCAAAGTCGGCATGGTGTTTCAGAAACCGAACCCGTTCCCGAAATCTGTCTATGACAATGTCGCCTATGGGCCGCGCATCCATGGCCTCGCCAACAGCAAGGCGGATCTTGATCAGCTGGTCGGGGTATCGCTGCAAAAGGCCGGGTTGTGGAATGAGGTCAAGGATCGCCTGAACGATACCGCGACCAGTCTTTCCGGCGGGCAGCAGCAGCGCCTGTGCATCGCCCGGGCGATTGCGATCAGTCCCGAAGTCATCCTGATGGACGAACCGTGTTCCGCGCTGGATCCGATCGCGACGGCGCGGATCGAGGAGCTAATCGACGAACTGCGCCTGCGCTTCTGCATCATCATCGTCACTCATTCGATGCAACAGGCCGCGCGCGTGTCCCAGAAAACAGCCTTTTTCAATGTCGGCGAACTGGTCGAGTTCGGCGACACGGAAACCATATTCACCAATCCTGCCGAGCAGCGCACGCAGGATTATATTACGGGCCGGTTCGGCTAAGAGGTAAAACGTGGTCAGACAGCAGCACATTGTCAGTGCATTCAGCGAAGAGTTGGAGCAATTGTCCTCCGACATTCTGCGCATGGGCGGCCTCGCTGAAGCGATGATCCGGGACGCCTCACGGGCCGTCGTCAATCGCGACGCCGCGCTGGCCGAGACCGTGATCGAACGCGATCTGGAAATGGACCGGCTGGAACGTGAGGTCGAAGGCAAGGCCGTGCGGATGCTGGCCCTGCGCCAGCCCATGGCTTCGGACCTTCGCAATGTCATCGGCGCGATCAAGCTGGCTGGCGGAATCGAACGCATTGGCGACCTGGCCAAGAACATTTCCCGCCGCAGCCTGAAGGTGATGGATGAGGACAATCGGTCCGCTCTGCGCGGGATCGAGCGCATGGGCCAGGCGGTGTCCAACATCCTGCAAAAGGCACTCGACGCCTATGCGCGCCGCGATGCGGCCGCCGCGATCGAAGTGCTTGACCAGGATGACGACATTGATAGCCACTATAATGGCTTGCTGCGCACCATGCTCGTTTTCATGGCAGAAGCGCCTGACCAGCTCGACGCGCGGTCAAACTTCCTGTTCATCGTCAAGAACCTCGAACGCATCGGTGACCACTCCACCAATATTGCAAAAGTGGTGCACTTCATTGCGACGGGAGAGCGCATCGGCGCCGACGAGACACGTGATAATCAGACTGAGCAAAGCTAAGGAAGCCAGGTCATGAAACCGTTCATTGTGATTGCTGAAGACGAAAAATCTGTCGCGGAATTGTTGCGATATAATCTGGAATCCGAGGGCTATGAAACGGCCATTGCGGGCGATGGCGATGAGGCAATGCTGCTGCTCGACGAACGCATTCCTGACCTGATGCTTCTGGACTGGATGCTGCCCAAGATTTCAGGGATCGAGATTTGCCGCCGTGTTCGTACGCGCCAGGAAACGGCAAATCTGCCGATCATCATGCTGACCGCGCGCACCGAAGAAGCCGATCGCATTCGCGGGCTTGAAACCGGCGCAGATGATTATGTCACCAAGCCGTTCTCCACCAATGAACTCATGGCCCGCGTCAAGGCTGTGCTGCGCCGGATTCGCCCGGCTCTGATGGATGATCAGATCCGGGTTGGCGATATCCAGATTGACCGCACCACGCATCGCGTGACCCGCGACAGCAAAGACATCCATCTCGGCCCGACCGAGTTTCGGCTGCTGGAATATTTCGCGCAGCATCCAGGCCGTGTGTTTTCACGCGAGCAATTGCTGGACGGGGTCTGGGGCGCGGATGTCTATGTCGAGGCGCGCACAGTCGATGTTCATATCGGGCGCCTGCGCAAGGCCTTGATGAGCCAGGGCGGGACCAATCCGATCCGCACGGTCCGGTCTGCGGGCTATTCCCTGCGCACCGATTAACCCTGCCTAGACCGTCGGCAGCATGGTTTTCTGACACACGGTGCGAATCGCGAACTGGGAAATCACGCGCTCGACATTGGGCAATCGGGTCAGCACATCGCGGTGGACGCGCTCATAATCGGTCGTGTCGCTGACGGCGATACGTAGCAGATAATCCGCCTCTCCGGTCATCAGATAGCAGGCGGCTATGTCTGGTGAGTTCCGCGCGGCCTGCTCAAACGCTTTCAATCCGTCATCCTGCTGATTGCTGAGCGTGACCTGGACAAACACGCTTGTTGCCCGATCCAGCGCCGCCTCATTTATCCGGACACCATAACCTTCGATGACGCCGGCTTCTTCCATCGCCCGCACGCGCCGATGGACGGAGGAGGTCGACAACCCAACGCGCTGTCCGATCTCAGAGTGCGCCAGCTTGGCATCTTCACTGAGCAATTCCAGAATGCGCTTGTCGTGATTGGAAATCGTCATGATTAACTCAATAGATGAGATTTTTTCCCGTACTAGCTTATTTTCATGGGTAGTTTGGCGAGATTTTGCAAGCTTTTTGCGATATTATCCCGATAAAACATAACAGGGAGTATGGCCATGCGCATCGGGGTGCCAACAGAAATCAAGAAGCAGGAATCACGGGTCGGATTGACGCCGGAAAGTGTCGGCGAGCTGGTGCGCGCCGGGCATGAAGTGTTCATCCAGGACGGCGCTGGTATCGGTTCAGGGTTCGCCAATGATGCCTACACAGATGTCGGCGCGTCCATTGTCGCCGATGCCGACGCTGTGTTTGATGCCGCAGAACTGATCGTCAAAGTGAAAGAGCCGCAGCCGGAAGAAACCGCGCGCCTCAAACCCCACCACACCCTGTTCACCTATCTTCACCTGGCACCGGATCCCGTCCAGGCCAAGGGGCTGATTGATAGTGGCTGTCTCGCCATCGCTTACGAAACCGTCACAGATGATGAGGGCCGCTTGCCGCTGCTCACACCGATGAGCCAGGTCGCGGGCCGGATGGCAATGCAAGTGGCGGCCTGGGCCCTGATGAAAACCAAGCGCGGGCGAGGCGTCCTGCTCGGTGGGGTGCCCGGCGTAATGCCCGCCAAGGTGGTCATCATTGGCGGTGGGGTCTCCGGGTCCAATGCCGCAGAGATTGCTGTCGGCATGCGCGCTGACGTCACCGTCTTCGATCGCAACAATGCGCGCCTCGCCGAACTCGACGCCCAGTTCAATGGCAGCGTAAAGACCATGTACTCGACCAAGGCCTCGCTCGATGCAGCGGTCCGTGAGGCTGATCTGGTAATTGGTGCGGTGCTCATTCCCGGGGCGTCGGCCCCGAAACTGGTGACGCGTGACCAGCTCAAGCACATGCGCCCGGGCGCCGTGCTGGTGGATATTGCGATTGACCAGGGCGGATGTTTCGAGACGTCACACGCGACCACGCATGAAGACCCGATCTATGAGGTTGATGGCATCCTGCACTATTGCGTCGCCAACATGCCCGGCGCCGTGCCGCGCACATCCACCTATGCGCTGAACAATGCCACCCTGCCTTTCGTGATGCAGATCGCCAAGCTGGGTGGACGCGAGGCGGTGAACGCCAATCCGCATCTCGCCGAAGGCCTTACCGTCGCCGACGGGGCGATCGCGCATGAACAGGTCGCGCGCGATCTCGGCATGGACTTCAAGCGCCCGGATTGGTTTCAGGGCTAGGCGGGCTCCGTCACGCGAAGGGCGGCGACCCGGCCAATCGCCGCCTCAGCTTCCAGCATGATCCGGTCGACAATCTCTTTCACCGGCAGGATGTCTTTTACACCGCCAGCCGACTGTCCCATTGCGAAACAGGATTTGCTCGCATCAAGCCGCGTTTCATCCGTGACGCCGCCAATGCCGCCGAGAACGTCCCGCTGCACCGACAAGGCAGCCTGCATTGGGAAGGCCTGGATCTCTTCCGGGCGCTGTTCCCAATCGAGGATGTAATCATTGGTCCGGCAGCGCATCGGCTTGCCCGAATAGCAGCGCGTACGGGTCGTATCCGTGTCGCCCGCACCGACCACCGTATCCTTGTAGGTCTGCGCGGCATGGGCTTCGGCGGAGGCGATGAATCGTGTGCCCATCCAGACGCCGACCGCGCCCAGTGACAAAGCAGCGGCGAGCCCGCGTCCATCATAGATACCGCCCGCGGCCACGACCGGAATGTTCACCGCTTCAACCGCCTGCGCGACCAGCGGCAGTGTGCCGACCAGGCCGGTATGGCCGCCGCCTTCACCACCTTGCAGGATAACCGCGTCACACCCTGCCTGTTCGGCCTTGATGGCATGTTTGACGGCGCCGCCAACGACCATGACTTTGACGCCGGCATCCTTGAGCTTCTTCATGATCGGCATGGGCACACCAAGCCCGGCGACAAAGCTGTCTGCGCCGCCTTCAATGATCACATCGACACTCTTTTCGAGGCTACCCGGGTCGGCCGCCAGGAGATCGACCCCGAACGGCTTATCGGTGAGCTCTTTCACACGCGCCATTTGTGATTCGATGAATTCCGGCGATGTGCCCGCCATTCCGAGGACGCCATATCCGCCCGCATTGCACATTGCGGCGGCCAATTCGGCATAGGAAACGCCGCCCATGCCTGCCAGCATAATGGGGTGTTTTGTGCCCAAAAAGTCACAAAGCGGGGTATGAATGCCCATGAAAACCTCCTGAAATTTGCTGATCGATAGCGGGGCAACCTTGCGGCAAGACAAGGCATGCCTGTGGGGAAATCACCCGATTTTCGGGAATTTGCAGTTTAGACCTGCCCTTCAGGCGCGATTCTTGTATGATTCACGGTGCCAATGAAGGCTTGTCTTCTAGAGGGGAAGAGAAAATGAGTACAAAACTCTGGATCGCAGCGCTGGCCGCTGCTGGTTTGGCAGCTTGTGGTGCAGCAGACGATGCTGGCGACGCTGCTGGAGATGCAGCCGACGCGACCGTCGAAGCTGCAGGTGATGCTGCTGAAGCAGCTGGCGATGCGGCCGTTGAGGTTGCGGCCGCCGCTGAAGATGCCGTCGAAGAAGCTGCTGGTGAAGTCGCTGATGCGGCCGATGCTGCTGTCGACGGTGCCGTGGACGCCGCTGAAGGCATGATGGATGATGCCGTGGATGCTGTCGAAGACGCGGCCACAGATGCAGAAGATGCCGTCGAAGACGTGACCAACCCTGAGTAAGTCGCTCAGACGGAAACACAGACAAGAAAAGGGCCCCGCCGGAGTGACGGGGCCCTTTTTTGTGTCTGTTCGAATGACGCGTGCGCCGTTTAGAAAATCGCGTATCCGCCATCGATGATCATGGTGGTTCCGGACGTATATTGAGACGCATCGCTGGCAAGATAGACCGCCATGCCGCCAAAATCCTTGGGCTCGCCCCAGCGCCGGATCGGGACGCGGGTGATAACCTTGGTGGTGAACACATCGCTGTCCTGCGCCATCGCGGTCATATCCGTGGCAATCCAACCTGGCAGGATTGAGTTGGCCCGAATGCCATAACGACCGCATTCGGCGGCAATCCCGCGGATCATCGAGGGCAAACCGCCCTTGGTCGCGGCATAGGCCTGATTGCGCGCGGCGCCTTCAATACCGGCCAGCGAAGCAACGCCGACGACTGACCCGCCCGGATCTCCGGCTTTTGCCCGTTCCGTCATGTGCTTGACGCTTTCCCGCAAGGTCCAGAAGGCGCCATCGAGATTGACCGCCATATTCTTGCGCCAGGTTTCGGTGGTCATCTCGGCAAAGCTCGGTGCGCCAAACCCGACCCCGGCATTGGCAATGCAGGAATCGATACGGCCCATTTTGGCCACCACGTCGGCGGTTGCATCGATGACCGCTTGCTCGTCTGCGACATCGACTGTCCAGGCCTGGACCTCGCCGGTTCCGAGCTTGGACAGGGACTCAACGGCTTCGGCATTCGCCGCCTCTTTGCGTCCCCAAATCGCCACGCTGGCATTTGACGCGGCAAGCGCTTCCGCCATGCCATAGCCAATCCCGCGATTACCGCCCGTCACCAGGGCGACTTTTCCAGACAAATCAAACGGCGCATATGTCATGCTTCACAACTCCTCATTTCTTGCTGGTCCACCCCATCCGGGCGATGACGGTAGGGAAGGCAAACGGATTCTAGCGAACCGTGACGCCATTGGCGATCGCGGTCGCGGGTCGCTCCGCCGAGTATCGCGGCGGATTGAAGGAGCGATTGAAATGGACCTGCTGGCGTTCGCGATCCACCTGAAGGCGGAAGTGCTGCAGCAAGTCCATGCCGAGGATCATCATCGGCTCGTCCGCGAAGCCCAGCTCGTCAAACAGCTCTGTATCGAGAACCGGTAGCGTAATCCGGGTAATTTCATTCTCGGCGAAGATAACACGCCGAAACCGGTAAATGCTGGCGCGGTTATTGTTGAGATCGCTGCCGCGCAATAGCGCTGTCCGTTCTTCATCCAGCTTGGCTTTGGACTCGGACGCGAAGGTCGGATTGAGAAAGCTGATATCCGCGCCAGTATCGATCAGGGCACGACCGTACACGCCATTGATCTTGATCGGAACAAAGATCAGGCTGTTTACATCCTGATAGGGAACCGCAGCATGGCGCGCGCGACGCACGCGTTTTGGCTTGCCATCGTAAAGATGCACGCGCCGATTGTTGAAATCGAAATCCACGACCCGGGTCTCGAAGATCGAGATTGGCAACACACTCTTTTGAATAGGATAGCGATTTTCGGTGTTCACAGCGACCCGCAGATCGGTCCAGTTCTCGCTTCCGGCAGAGAGTTTCGGCAGACGCGACACCGGGTAAAATTTCTGTCCGCCGATCCCAAGGATGCGGGCTTCGTCCACTTCAGACGCCCCCTCCACTTCAAGGATCGGATCGAGGTCGAGAAACCGGTCACCAATGAGCGGGATCGTCGCCCCCGTGTCGAGCAAGGCAGATGTTTCAACGCCATTGATGACCACATCCGTGAACGGCCGCGCTGTCTCGCTGTGGTTTAGGATCAGGGAGCGCTTTTCCGTGGCCTCGGCTGGCGACAGGCAGACCGCAATCATCCCTGCCGCGAGGGCCAGTGCACCTGCGCGAACAAACGAAAAGATGGTCAATCCCTGTTGGGTCATGACCGCAGTATGCCACAAGTGTCGCAATTACGAAAACGCGTCGGCGCTGACCTGATTTTTCAACCTCTTTCCCGCCAGAAACAGTTCAAGATTGGTCAGGAAAACCCGGTCAGTGCGCCGCTGGGATTGCGGGGTATGCGCTGAAATATGCGGCGTCAGGGTGATCTGCGCGTGATCCCAGATCGGACTGTCCTTGGAAAGGGGCTCCTCGCGGACAACATCGAGGCTGGCATGCGCCAAATGACCGGAATCGAGCGCCGCGATCAGGGCGTCTTCATCGACCAGCCCGCCGCGCCCGACATTCACAAACAGACTGCCTGGCCTCATCGCCTCAAAGAACGCAGCATCCGCCAGATTTTCGGTGTCATCCGTCAATGGCAAGCTGAGCAAGACCACATCCGCCTGACGGAGGGCGTCTGGCAGCGCGCCGGGCGTGATCATCTGATCGGCGGCGTCCGAATGCCCCCCGCTGCGGCGGACACCGGTCACGCTGGCGCCCAGCGCCCGCAATCTGCGCCCGCAGGCCTGTCCTATGGCCCCGAACCCGACAATCAGCCAATGCGTGCTGCTGATCTCTCGAAAGGGCAGGCGCTCCCAATTGTGAGCGGCTTGCGCGGCCCGCCGTGCCGTCCCGCGTTGAAAGTGATCCAGGGCCGCCCACAGCACCCATTCCGCAATCGCCTCGCTCTGCTCATGGCTGCCGGAATACAGGCCTGCTTTCTTGCCGATCGCCTGGAGCATGGGATGCTCGATCCCGGCGGCCGAAGACTGGAACCAGTCCAATTGGTCGAATTCGAGGAGAGTCTGGAAGAAACTCATCACCGCCGGGCTGAAATAGGCATCCGGAGTGCCGAAGGCGATGGCGGCCTTTGCCTCACTCTCGCCCCAAGGATGTTTCAGGTCTCCTTCATCACTTAGGATTAAAGGTGAAATCTGGTCCGCGAAGGGGGTCAACGCATCCTCGATCCGTTCAAAGGTTTTTGCATGCACCAAAAGTTTTCGCATCGCCGTATCCTCCGCATCGCCCTTGTGGGTCTGCTTGCGGTCTTGCCAGCTCTGCCTGCGCAGGGCCAGAGTAACGTACGGTCACAGGATTATTTCCGCGATGTCACGGCACTGGCCGAGGTGCTCGGCAAGGCGCATGCCGTGCGGGTTGTCTGCAATGGTCGCAATGATCAGCATTGGCGGAGCTACATGCTGCGCTTGCTGGAACTCGAGGCGCCGTATCAGGGCGGTCTGCGCCGCTCCATGGTCAATGGCTTCAATGCCGGATTCTCATGGGGCAGCAGCCTGCACACGGCCTGCGACGGCGAAGCCGCGAATGCAGAAAAAGCCTATGCCGCGGAAGGACGGGACCTCTCTGCGCGTCTGGTTCAGGCGAACATACCAGGCGCATCGGCGCCGCCGCCCAGGGACCGCTAGTCCTCGCGATTGATCCGGGCCTTGCCGCGGCCAAGGGCCAGCGCCTTGATCGCGCCGCGAAACGTCCGCACTTCCTGAACCGTCCAGTCGCCGCGAATGAAAGCATTGCGGATATTGGTCTTCATCAGGGGTGTTTTGTCTGGCGGATAGAAATAGCCGGCGCGCTCCAGCTCATCTTCGAGATGTTCGAACATGCGGATGAGATCGGCCTTAGGCGCTGGTGGTTCCACGCCCGCTTTTTCACCCTCCCAGCGCCCGACAGCGCCCGCAGCTGCACCCCAGCTGGCACAAAACACACCCACCGCCTGGGCCAGGTTCAATGACGCAAATTCGGGATTGACCGGATAGGTCATGATGGCATCCGCGAGACCGACCACTTCGCTTGGCAAGCCGTGGTTCTCAGCGCCAAAGATCACCCCGGTTGCAAGGCCGCGCTGCTTCAACAAGTCGACGCCGCCGCTGGCATCGACAACCTGCTTCTCCATACCGCGCGGACGGGCGGTGGTTGCGAGAACGGTGCCCAGATCGGCGATCGCCTGCTCAATCGTGTCGAACACGGTGACTGAGACGCCGGCATCGAAGGCACCCGCTGAAAGCGGGTCAGCAGCCGGATTGGGCCAGCCATCTCGCGGCGCCACCAGGCGCAATTCCGTCAGGCCGAAATTCAGCATCACCCGTGCGCATGAGCCAATATTCTCGCCAAGTTGCGGGCGGTGAAGGATGATGATGGGTGCAAATTCTGACATGGCCGCCCTCCTGCCTCATGCTTTCTCCCCGGGTCAACTGCAGAGCAGCGCTATCTCCCCTTTTGACGCGGCCCGCAGACCTGCTATAGGCCCACCCAAACCGTTAAAGGCAAAAGGAAAACCTCCCATGGCAAAGATCAAGGTCGAAAATCCAATCGTTGAGATGGATGGGGACGAGATGACCCGTATCATTTGGCAAATGATCAAGGATCGGCTGATCAGCCCCTATCTCGATATTGACCTGAAATATTACGACCTTTCGATTGAGTCCCGCGACGAGACTGATGACCAGATCACGGTCGATGCTGCCAATGCGACGAAAGAGTTTGGCGTTGCCGTCAAATGCGCAACCATCACTCCGGACGAAGCCCGTGTGGAAGAATTCGACCTGAAGAAAATGTGGCGCAGCCCGAACGGCACCATCCGCAACATCCTTGGCGGCGTGGTTTTCCGTGAGCCGATCGTCATCAACAATGTCCCACGCCTCGTCCCAGGCTGGACGCAGCCTGTGGTTGTCGGCCGTCACGCCTTTGGTGACCAATATAAAGCGACCGACTTCCTGGTCCCTGGCGCCGGTAAGCTGACCATGAAATGGGAAGCGGCAGACGGCTCGGCCAGCGAAGAGTTCGAAGTGTTCGACTTCCCGGAGGCCGGTATCGCGATGGGCATGTACAACCTGGACGCATCGATCCGCGACTTCGCCCGCGCTTGTTTCAATTATGGCTTGCAGCGCAAGTGGCCGGTCTACATGTCGACCAAGAACACCATCCTGAAAAAGTATGATGGTCGCTTCAAGGACCTGTTCCAGGAAATCTTCGACGCGGAATTCAAAGCTCAGTTCGACGAGTTCGGTGGCACTTACGAGCACCGCCTGATCGACGATATGGTCGCGGCTGCGATGAAATGGTCTGGTGGCTATGTCTGGGCCTGTAAGAACTATGATGGCGACGTGCAGTCTGACACAGTTGCGCAAGGCTATGGCTCGCTCGGCCTGATGACCTCGGTTCTGATGACGCCGGATGGCAAGACTGTCGAAGCCGAGGCCGCGCACGGCACGGTGACCCGTCACTATCGCAACCACCAGAAAGGTGAAGCGACCTCGACCAACTCGATCGCATCCATCTTCGCCTGGACCCGCGGCCTGCAGCATCGCGGCCGTATGGATAATACGCCAGAAGTTACGGCGTTCGCGCAGAAGCTGGAAAACACAGTCATCAAGACCGTGGAAGGCGGCCAGATGACCAAGGACCTGGCGCTGCTGGTTGGCCCCGAGCAGGAATGGCTGACCACAGAAGGCTTCCTCAACGCGGTTGGCGAGAACTTCGAAAAAGCCATGGCGGCCGGGTAAGGTGCCGATCGGGATCAACATCCGACCTGCTGTCCCGGGCGATGAATATGCGCTCGGGACGGTCGGTGCGGCCACGTTCCTGGAAAGCTATAGCGAAACCATCCCCGGCGCCGACCTGGTCTCGCACTGCCAGACCCAGCACGCGCCGGAAGTCTACAAGGACTATATTGCCTCCAACGATCCGAATTATGCCTGCTGGCTGGCCGAATATTCCGGCACCAAGGCGCCGATCGGATATGCTGTGACAACCGCCGTCGAAGCGCCGACAGTTGGCCAGCCGGGCGATATTGAGCTCAAGCGGATCTATATTTTCTCGAAATATCACGGCACCGGTACCGGCCGCGAGCTGATGATGAAGGCGCTCGGCCATGCCCGTGAGATCGGTGCCAAGCGGATGCTGCTCGGGACCTATGACCAGAACCACCGGGCCGTGGCCTTTTACGAACGTGCGGGCTTTCAGAAAGTCGGCGAACGAAAGTTCCAGGTCGGCGGTCAGACGTTCAATGATATCGTCATGGCGGTGACCCTTTAAGGCGATCCTGTCCCCGCCTCAGAAAGTGAGATCGGGCCAGGGCTGCGACCCTGACCCGATCCTGGCGCACGCAGTTACGCCGCTAGCCTACGCGTCGGCTAGTAAAGGTTGAGACGATCACGGCGATCTTCTCGTCTGTCCTGAATGTTTTCCAATCGGTCGACTCGGTCCTCCAGGCGATCAAGCGGCCCGTGATTGACCGCTCGGTCGCGGCGGTCTTCGCGGCGATCGACTTTGTTTTCGCGCCGATCAATCCGGTCTTCGAGGCGATCAAGGTAGGAACCTTGCTCGATCACGCCGCGGCGTTCCAATCGGTCGAGGCGATTGTCAAAACGTTCAAATCGTTCCGCGGGTCCGGCCAGGGCAACCGGCGCTGCCAGGGCCGCGACGAGGGTGAGAGTAACAAGCTTCATACGATCCTCCATTTGTGTTCGCATGGAGGGTCAAACGCACGGGATTCAGAATCCCGTCGAAAAAAGTTCAATAAATTCAAGTATGAACAGCTGTTCAGGTTCGAGCGTCACCAAACCGGTGGATATATCCCAGCCTTAAGCGACCAGTTCGACGCGGTAGCTTTCGATCACCGTATTGGCGAGCAGTTTCTCGCACATATCCTTGACCCGCGCCTCGGCGTCGGCTTCGGAGACGCCATCCAGATCGAGCTCGATCACCTTGCCGATCCGCGCGCCGGAAACCTCGCTGAAGCCCATTCGGCCAAGCGAGTCGGCCACAGCCTTGCCTTGCGGATCAAGGACACCGGGTTTCAGACCAACATGGACAATGGCTTTCATGAGAATCGCGCTCCGCTGAATGAGTCGCAGACCCTCTACCTCATTCCTGCGATTACCGGAAGGCGAGATACGCGATCAATGCAGCGATTGCGGCGAGCCCGTATGGAACCAGTCTCAGGCGCCTGAATATGGCGATGCGTTTTTTGAACTCGGCCCGGTCATTGACGTTTGGAAACTCGGTTGTGGGAACTGGCTTACCGAGGAAGGCGCAGAGCGGCTCCCACCCCTCTTTCGGATGAAAGACCAGGAGACGGCCTTCGGCGAATGCCGCTTTCACGTCGGTTTCGTGCTGTTCGAATGCGCGCTGCGCCGCCGCCTTGTCTTCCAGGCCACCGCCAAACAGGCGATCCCAGACCGCTCCAAAGGTCATCTGTTTGATCTTCCGAACTTTCGGGACGATGGTGAGCCAGCCCGGAATATCCCGACTGATCGGCCAGATGGTTTCATAGGCGCTGGCATACCAGCTCTCAAAACTGCGTGTGGTCAGAATGATCTTGGCGTCCGGATAATGCGCCGCGAGCTCACGCCAATAGGCCGCAGACGGGAAATCGACGCTGGCCTGAAACCCATCGAACACCTTGTCCCAGTCTGGTGTCTCGCCCTGCGAGATTCCGTGCCACATGTCGAGTTGTTCGTCGCTGGGGAATACTTCCAGCATATGGTGGCATTTGGTGTAACCGAGCTGTTCCAGCGCGGCCTTCATCGAAAGTGTCCCCGTGCGCCCGAAACCGGCGCCGATCACTTTTAAAGACAACTTTTCCTCCGTGTTGTCCGTCGGAGGCTACTTGTTGGCGCCGGAAAAGTCCACGATTTCTGCGCCTTGTGCGTTTTCCTTGATGATACCGAGGCGCCGGGCAACTTCTGCATAGGCTTCGGTCACGCCGCCCAGGTCGCGGCGAAACCGGTCCTTGTCGAGCTTCTCATTGGTCTCCAAGTCCCACAGACGGCAGCTGTCTGGACTGATCTCATCGGCCAGGATGACGCGCTGCATGTCATTCTCGAAATAGCGCCCGAACTCGAGCTTGAAATCGACCAGCTTGATTCCGACCGCGGCGAACAGCCCAGACATGAAATCATTGATCCGCAGCGACAGGGCGATGAGTTCGTCCATTTCATGCGGCTGAGCCCAGCCAAAGGCGGCAATATGCTCTTCTGCGATCAGGGGGTCGCCCAGCTTGTCATCCTTCAGGCAAAACTCGACAATCGCGCGGGGCAGCACAGTGCCTTCTTCAATGCCAAGGCGCTTGGACATGGTGCCCGCGGCGACATTGCGGACAATGACTTCCAGCGGAATGATCTCCACCTTCTTGATCAATTGCTCGCGCATATTCAGGCGCTTGATGAAATGATTGGGAATTCCGACGCCGCCCAGACGCGTCATGATGAATTCCGAGATGCGATTGTTCAGCACGCCCTTGCCGTCCAGAACGGCTTTCTTTTCAGCGTTGAACGCGGTCGCATCGTCCTTGAAATACTGGATCAGCGTGTTCGGCTCAGGCCCTTCATAGAGGATCTTGGCCTTGCCTTCATAAATCATGCGCTTGCGTGACATCGCACTTTCCTTCTGGCGATCTGTGAGAGGGGCGACTCAGATGGACCGCCCGAACAGGCGCTCCCCTTACGCCAATCGCGGCCATTAGGCAAAAGGCTTCTTGCACCCGCCCCCTCATCGCCCCTATATCAGCGTCGAAACGACTATTCCTCCGATAAGGGACTTACCTACATGTCTTCATTTGACGATCGTGAACGCGCCGAAGAAGCCAAGTTCGCCATGGACGAAGCCACTGAGTTCAAGGTCATGGCGCGCCGCAACAAACTGCTCGGCCTGTGGGCCGCAGAGCTGATGGACCTGCACGGTGACGAAGCCGAGGCCTATGCCAAGACCGTTGTGCTTTCCGACCTGGAAGAGCCTGGTGATGATGATGTCTTCAGAAAAGTCCGCGGCGACCTAGATGAAGCGGGTGTCGATCGTACGGATGCACGTATCAAGGATCACATGGCGGAGCTGCTCCCCGTCGCGCGTGAGCAGATTATGAAAGAGGTTGGATAATCATGTCTGACGACGTCCAGAAATCCATTGGCGAGGCTGTCAAAGCCAATGACGTATTGCTCTTCATGAAGGGCACACCGACCTTTCCGCAATGCGGTTTCAGCTCTGTAGTCGTGCAAGTGCTCGATTATCTCGGCGTCGAGTATCAGGCCGTGAATGTGCTCGAAAATCAGGACGTGCGCGAAGGGATCAAGGCCTTCTCTGACTGGCCGACCATTCCGCAACTCTACGTCAAAGGCGAGTTTGTCGGCGGCTGTGACATTGTCAAAGAGATGTTCGAGGCGGGCGAGCTGAAAGACTATATGGCCGAAAAAGGCATTGCCATGGAAGCGGCCTGATGCGCCGCCACCTGGAGCCCGGCCCAGACCATCCCATTTCGATCGAATCGAAAGCCTCGCCCGTCAGGATCTTCCTGGCGGGCGAACCTGTTCTGGCCTCGCGGACGCATCTGGAATTGCGCGAAGCCAGCTATGCACCGGCGCTTTACCTCCCCCGCAGCGAGCTCGACCTGTCGTATCTTGTGCGCTCTGAACATACGAGCTGGTGCCCGTACAAGGGCGAAGCCTCCTATTTCCATTTGCGCCGCACCGACGGAACGCTCAGTGAGAACGCCGTCTGGACCTATGAAACGCCATTTCCAGCTGTCGCGGAGATCAAGGCGGCGCTGGCGGTCTATGGAGATCGGGTGGATGCGATAGAGGTGGGGTAGTCTCGATAGTCGAGCGCTGTCCCAGGCAACCTGTCAGATCTGACAGTTTCTGGACGCTTCCCTCCGATTAGGCTGGTTCCTTTTATAGGCGGAACCGAAGCATGGTCCTGAAAACCATCGCAAAAGCACTGTTTCTCGCAGTCTTCCTGAGCGCCCCGGCGCAGGCCGAAGAAAGGTGGGCGATCAGCCAACTTACATTTGAAAATCAGGGCGACTACGAGGCGTCTTTCTACTTTAGGTACGAGTTCGATGGCGGGCGAAGCGGCACTTGTAAACTGTCTGAAACGCATGGCGGCGAGATCCAGCCGGGCGCATCCGTCTCCATTCGGCTCGACAATTCAGAGGGCAGCATCGCCAGCTGCGATGTGGTTTTCAACGACGACCTCATCGGCGTGGAAGTCTACGGCATCATTATTATCGACGATGTCGCCAAAGCGCGCGACGCCCCCGCGATTCTGTGGAAAAAGAGCTGCCGCAAATTCGGTACGAGATTTCACTGGCACCCGGATGGGGGCAATGCGATTGTGAAATCTGGCGGCACGGCGCAGCGAAACAATCGTTGCAAATTGGTCGACACGGGCGGCGTCCCTTATACAGGCGAGCTGCGCTGAGGCGGGTCGTCCCACGAAAGCGGCTCACGCCGACACTAAATCCTTGTGCCCCGCGGCGTCAGCGGGCAGTTCGTCCATATGACAGCTCAACTGATCCTCGGACCGCGTCCCGGCAAGAAATCGAAAGATGCCATTCAAGCGCAGGGCGTCACCCACGTCCTGACGCTGCTATCCCCGCGCGAGCAGCCAGACAGTGTCAGCAAGATCGCCCGCGGGATCGGAGCGGAATGGCATCATTTCCCGATTCACGGCGGACACATGGACACGCTGGCCAAAACCGATCTCTCGCAGCTATTCCTGCTCCATGATGAGATTGTCCGCACGCGCGATGATGCAGTCATCTACCTGCATTGCTCGGCCGGTATCCACCGCACAGGTTTCGTCATCTATGCCTTGCTGCGTTATCGCGGGCTGACGCCAGAGGCGGCGAAGGCCGAGGTGGCGCGTCTGCGCCCGGTCACGTCGGAACAAGTCGGCGAGGACCGCGTGGCCCTGGCCGAAGAGATGTTCCAGGCCTGGCAAGCGGCGTAAGCGGTCTTCACGCAAACCAGAACAGATAGATACACGCGATCAGGGGCAACAGCCCCATGGCGAACATGATCCGGATGAATTTGTAGTGTCCGACCCAGGCATCGATCGTCCTGTCGCCGCTCTCTCGCGTTTCCGTCTCGAGATCAATCCAGTCGTGCTTTTTACTGAACGTGTCCGAGACAATGTATTGATCCAGCGAGTCTTCGAAGAAGCGGTGCCCGAAATAGAAGCTGATCGAATAGGATATGATCGACAACATAATGATGATCAGCCAGCCAACCCAGCCCATGCCTCCGCCGGACTCGATCTGGTTCCAGAAGGCCGCGCCGGTGCCGAGACCGATTACCCCGGCAACCAGAGCAATCGTCCACAGGTTTGATGTGTCTGGCGTGTCTGGGGTCTCCGCCATGATCAGCGCTCCTTTTCAAAACCCGCTCAAACGTATAACAGCCCGGCCATGACGACCACCCTCGACCGCCCCGCCCCGATCAAGCCGAACGCCATCCCGAAAGTCGGCCTGGTATCTCTGGGCTGCCCGAAAGCTCTGGTCGATTCCGAGCGCATTGTGACCCGCCTGCGCGCCGAAGGCTATCAGATCAGCCCCGACTATGCGGGCGCCGATCTCGTCCTGGTCAATACGTGCGGGTTCCTCGACAGCGCCCGCGATGAAAGCCTCGATGCCATCGGCGAAGCGATTGAATCGAACGGCAAGGTCATTGTCACCGGCTGTCTTGGCGCCGAACCTGAAGTGATCGAAGCGGCGCACCCGAAAGTGCTCGCCGTCACCGGGCCGCATCAATATGAGCAAGTCATGGATGCGGTGCACACCCACCTCACCCCGCCGCATGATCCGCACCGTGATCTGGTCCCGGAAAGCGGCCTGCGCCTGACGCCTCGCCACTATGCCTATTTGAAGATTTCAGAGGGCTGCAACAATCGCTGCAGCTTCTGCATCATTCCAAAGCTGCGCGGCGATCTGGTCTCGCGGCCGATCCATCATGTCCTGACCGAGGCCGAACAATTGGTCCGGGCTGGCGTGAAAGAGCTGTTGGTGATCAGCCAGGATACCAGCGCCTATGGCCTCGACGTGAAATACGCGCCGCATGCCTGGAAGGGCGAGGAATATGAGACCCGCTTCCTCGATCTGGCGCGCGGACTGTCTTCGCTCGGCGTCTGGACGCGCCTGCACTATGTCTATCCCTATCCGCACGTCGACAAGGTCATCCCTTTGATGGCCGAAGGGGCGATCACGCCCTATCTCGACATCCCGTTCCAGCATGCCAGCACCAATGTGCTGAAAGCCATGAAGCGCCCGGCCAAGCAGGATCGCGTACTGGAGCGCATTCAACAATGGCGGCGCGATGTGCCGGATCTCGCCATCCGCTCGACCTTCATTGTCGGCTTCCCGGGCGAGACGGAAGAGGATTTCGAGATCCTGCTCGACTTCATCCGCGAAGCCAAAATCGACCGCGCCGGCTGTTTCAAATATGAGAATGTCGCGCATGCCGATAGCCGCGACTTGCCCGGTCATATTCCGGAAGAGGTCAAGGAAGAGCGCTGGCACCGGTTCATGGAAACCCAGGCCGAAGTCTCAGCGGCGCGTGCGGCGGCGCAGATCGGCACGGTTCAGGACGTGATTGTCGATGGCCCGGGCGATGAAGCCAGCACCTGGCTCGCGCGCTCCAAAGCGGATGCACCAGAGATTGATGGCCTGGTCTATCTGACCTCAGAATCGCCGCTTCAGGCGGGCGATGTGATCACTGCTGAGATCGTGAATGCCGACGCATATGATTTGTTCGGTCGCGTGTTATAAATCTTCCCAAACCGGACTTGGGAGACGATCTTGCGGATAAAATTACTGAGTACGCTTATGGGGGTCGCGATGACGACTTTTTCAGCAGGCGCGCAGGATGTTGGCGGAATGAAATTCGTGCCGCCACAGCAGGATGAAGGCGCGATCGAACTCTATGACGGCGCGGCGCCCGGGTCTGAAAATGCCACACAAACCGAGACCTGGTTCGACGCCGGCACCGAACGCTGGATCACCAATGTCACGGTGCCGACTTTGCTGCCTGTGCTGCCCGATGACCCGAATGAAACGCGCGCTGCCGTGATTGTCGTCCCTGGGGGCGGGTTTCAATTCGTCTCGATCGACAATGAGGGCTATCCGATTGCCGACTGGCTGGCGGAGCGCGGGATCGCTGCGTTCGTGCTGAAATATCGTGTCATGCCAAGCCCGGAAGATGCCGAAGGGTTCGCAGCCCATATGGGCAGACTGTTTGCGCCGCAACCGGGTGAAGAGCGGATCGATGTCGGCGAAGGTATCCCATTCGCTGTGGCCGATGCACAAACCGCGCTCAACCTCGTACGCGCAAAGGCTGACGAGTGGGGATATGACGCCGATAAAATCGGCATGGTTGGGTTTTCAGCCGGCGCGATGACGACGCTCGGCGTCAGCACAGTCGATGACGAGGCCGCTCCAAAGCCCGATTTTATCGGCTATATTTACGGCCCGATGGTGGCCACCGATTTGCCAGATCAAGTACCGCCAATGTTCAACGCAATCGCCGCGGATGACCCCTTATTCAAAGGGCAGGGCTTTGGCCTCGTCGAAGCCTGGCAGGCGACCGGCGCAGATGTTGAGCTGCATTATTACCAGAATGGCGGGCACGGGTTCGGAAGCTATAAACGCGGCGCAACCGCCGATCGCTGGTTTGATCAGTTCATGGCCTGGATGGACACACGCGGCTTGCTGGCTAAGGCGGAAACAGAAAATGCTGACTGAGCTTGAACGCTCAAAAGCGGACGCGCGATCGAATGCGATCGATTATGAGCGGATCGCAGAGCTGCACTATCTCGGAAATTATGTCCGACGCTTGCCCAGCAACATGGCGCGGATGATGGAGAATGCGTATGATTGGGAACATCTCCCTTACGTGCATCCATCGTCTTTCGCGTCGATCGATCTGGTCGATAGCGGCGCTTGGGGCTGGCGTGCCCGAATAGGTGTTCCTGGCGGGATTGAGCCAGTTTATCAAATGCTCGATCTTTTGGTTGATGCAGGCAAGAATTACTGGGTCTCCACTGTATTCAATGGGCCAGGTGAAGGGATCGAAATCCACACACAGGCGACGACTTTGAGCCAGGATGAAATTCAGGTCGATGTCCGGTTCTATTTGCCGAATGCGCCGGATGATGAGGGGTCTGCGGCGGCAATACTCGGTTATATGCAAAGCCAATATGCAACGCTCTATGATGAAGATATTGATCTCATGCAGGGGCGCCAGTCTGCGCTGGAGGATCGCTCGCGATGGCGAGAGGGGGCGCAGAGCAAAGACGACATCCTGGTCGCGGCGCTCGCGGATCTGGACCCGGCCACACCTCTCACCGTCGAAACCCCAAACGGGCGCTACTGCGTTCGCCATTGGCAAGGAAAGTGGATCGCGCATAGCGCTGTCTGCCCCCACCAGCTCGGGCCTTTGCAAGAGAGCGAGATTGACGCGTCGGGCCTGGTGACCTGCCCCTGGCATGGTTACAAATTTGATATTGTCTCCGGCGAAAATCAGGGCGGCGATTGCCCGGCATTGGCCCCTGCGCCCGATCTGATTGAGCGGGATGGGGTGTTGTTTTTGGTTAGCCCGTGACGGTTCTTTGAAGTCCAATCCAAATCCTCACCCCCGCCTTCCTGACGAAAGTCAGGACCAATGGCGGTCGAAGACGAAATCAGCCAGCCGACATGGGTGCCAATTTGCATTGGCAAAGCGGAAACGATGAAGCTCACTCTTTCCTACGCCCCCTGCGCAGGTATCAGCGGCCTATTCGCGATATGTTCGTTGAGCGCCTTACCTCAACACCACTCCCCTTGCTCCCCCTTGCAAACACAGTAGTTTGCGCCTGCACACAGAGGGAGCTTTGAATGGGCGATCGAATCTTTATCGGCGGCGCAGATATGGATGGTGAGGGCACGCCGAATGACGCCCAGTCCCTGCTGCTCAATCGCGCCAATCGCCATGGCATCGTCGCCGGCGCCACCGGCACGGGCAAGACCGTCACCTTGCAAATTCTCGCTGAGGGCTTTGCCGCCGAGGGCGTGCCGGTCTTTTGCGCCGATGTCAAAGGTGACCTGTCCGGCATCTGTGTGGCCGGTAGCCCCGAGCACAAGCTGCACCCGAAACTGATCTCGCGGGCCGAGAAAATCGGGTTCGAAGACTATGGCTACCGCGCCACGCCGACCGTGTTCTGGGATGTGTTTGGCAAGAAGGGACATCCGGTTCGCACCACAATCTCTGATATGGGGCCACTCCTCCTGTCCCGGCTCATGGACCTGACCGAAGCGCAGGAAGGCGTGCTGACTGTTGCGTTCGAATATGCCGATGATGAAGGCATGCTGCTGCTCGACCTGAAGGACTTGCGCAAGCTGCTCAATCATATGGGCGACAAGGAGGTGCGCGACGCCATTGGCCGCGAATATGGCAATGTCGCCAAAGCCAGTATTGGCGCCATCCAGCGTCGCCTGCTGGTTCTAGAACGGGAAGGCGCAGAGAGCTTCTTTGGTGAACCCGCGCTCGATCTGAAGGACTTCATGCGCACGACCCGCGATGGCCGCGGCATCGTGAATATTCTCGACTCGACCACGCTGATCAATAGCCCACGGCTGTACTCCACTTTCCTGCTCTGGCTGCTGTCGCAATTGTTCGAGGATCTGCCGGAAGTCGGCGATCCGGATAAGCCGAAAATGGTCTTCTTCTTTGATGAGGCCCATTTGCTCTTCAACGACGCGCCCCGCGCATTGCTCGAAAAAATCGAGCGAGTCGTGCGCTTGATCCGCTCGAAAGGGATCGGCGTGTTTTTCGTCACCCAGAACCCACGCGACCTGCCCGACAGCGTGCTCGCCCAGCTCGGCAATCGCATCCAGCACGCCTTGCGCGCCTATACCCCGGCCGAACGCAAAGGAGTCCGCGCTGCGGCGGAGTCTTTCCGGGAAAATCCGGCTTTCGATGCCGAGGAGGTGATTACGGATCTCGGCGTCGGCGAAGCGCTGGTCTCCACCCTGGACGAGAAAGGCGCGCCAAGCGTCGTACAGCGGACGCTCATCCGTCCGCCCAGCTCACGCCTGGGACCGGCCAGCGAGGAGGAACGCCAGGCCGAAATGAAAGACAGCCCGGTCGCAGGTCTTTATGATGAACCGATCGATCGCGAGTCTGCCTATGAAATCCTGCTGAAGCGCGAGGAAGACGCCGCGCAGGCCGCCGAGAAGCTCGCCAAGGAAGAAATGAAGGCACAGCAAGAGCTGGAAAAGAAGAAGGCGCGGACCAGGAAGAAAACAACGACGCGCCGCCGTTCGGCTCGGATGACCACAACCGAACGCGCTGTTAACACCGCCACGCGAACCATCACCCGCCGGATCACCGATTATGTCCTGCGCGGCATTCTTGGTGGCCGGCGGCGCTAGCTCACTGCTGAGAGCTCACGCTTAATTTAGGGTGTTTCCGCCGCGTGTGGTCTTTCCAGCGACCATGGCTGTGCTTAAATAATTTCTGACGCGCGTGTCAGCTTCGGACACGTGACTGCATTGAGAACAGGTAACGGGAGGCGCAAGCCATGAAAGAGTATCTACAATTCTACATTAATGGCGAATGGGTCGACCCGGTCGAGCCCCGCACGCTTGACGTTGAAAATCCAGCCACCGAAGAGCCATTTGCGCGCATCTCGCTCGGCTCTTCAGCCGACGTCGACAAGGCTGTCGCGGCGGCCAAGGCCGCCTTCCCGAGCTTCTCGGAAACCAGCGTCGAATATCGCGCCGAACTGCTCGACAAAATCACAGCGGGCATTCAGGCCCGTATGGGAGAAATGGCGGAAGCGATCTCTGATGAAATGGGCGCGCCGATGTGGCTCGCCAATGCCGCGCAAGTTCCTGCGGGCATGGGGCATGTTGCGACCATGGCGCAAATCCTGCGCAATTATGAGTTCGAAGAGCAGCGTGGCACCACGCTGTTGCGCAAGGAACCGATCGGTGTTTGTGGCTTCATCACGCCGTGGAACTGGCCGCTCAACCAGATCACTTGTAAAGTTGCTCCAGCGATCGCTGCGGGCTGCACTATGGTGCTGAAACCGTCAGAAATCTCGCCGCTCAACGCCATGATCTTCACCGAAGTCATGCATGAAGCTGGTGTCCCGCCGGGCGTGTTCAATCTGGTCAATGGCGATGGCCCAAGCGTCGGCGCACATCTGTCGGGTCACCCCGATGTCGACATGATGAGCTTCACCGGCTCGACCCGCGCCGGCATCCTGGTCGCTCAGGCGGCCGCGCCAACGGTCAAGCGTGTCGCTCAAGAGCTCGGTGGCAAGTCCCCGAACATCGTCTTGCCAAGCGCGGACCTGCAACAGGCTGTCGGTGGCGGCGTCATGCAGATGATGACCAATTCCGGCCAATCCTGTAACGCGCCAAGCCGCATGTTCGTTCCGCGCGAGAGCAATGAACAAGCCAAGGCCATCGCCAAGGCTGCGGCTGAAGCCGTAAAAGTCCAGATGCCGCGTGAAGCGGACCGAGGCGCGATTGGCCCAATCTCGAACGGCAATCAGTATGCCAAGGTCCAGGACCTCATTCAGAAGGGCATCGACGAAGGCGCGACCCTGGTTGCCGGCGGTACAGGCCGTCCGGAAGGTCTCAATCGCGGCTATTTTGCCCGCCCGACCGTGTTCGCAGACGTGACCAATGACATGACCATTGCGCGCGAGGAAATCTTCGGACCGGTCCTCGTCATGATCCCATATGACAGTGTCGACGAAGCCGTCGAGATGGCCAATGACACCGAGTACGGCCTGGCGGGGTACGTCCAGGGCGAACCTGCCGAGGCGGCCAAGATCGCCAATCGCATCCGCGCGGGCCAGATCCAGGTCAACGGACAGGGTCCGGACTTCACGGCGCCATTCGGCGGCTACAAGCAATCAGGCAATGGCCGCGAATGGGGCGATCACGGGTTTGAGGAATTCCTCGAAGTGAAAGCCGTCATGGGCGCCGCGGCCTAGGCGCACACTCAACCGAGTTTAAAGGGCGAGCCAGCTGGCTCGCCCTTCTTGATTCAGGCCTCTAGTTTTCGGCTTCCATACGAAACACATTGCCGCCGAGCGAGGCGATATAGAGACTTCCAATCTCATCGGTGCCAAAGGCCGCGATCGAGACGAGACTGCCTTGGTCCGGCACGAAATCACTATTGAGCAGGATGAATTCGCTGGCCGCTACGGTCTGCCCATTGACCAGGTTCGAGACCGGAATGCCCCAGACATTGTCGCTGATAAAGTCGCCGAAAATATAGGTATCCTGCAGCGCTTCTACCGGCCCCTGATAGACCACACCTCCGGTCACAGAGCGTCCTTCGCGCGGACCTGTG
Organism: Hyphomonas sp. Mor2; assembly: GCF_001854405.1. GTDB lineage: Bacteria > Pseudomonadota > Alphaproteobacteria > Caulobacterales > Hyphomonadaceae > Henriciella. The sequence continues at coordinate 3,483,335 of NZ_CP017718.1, read as the reverse complement.
CCGCGCGGAAACTCTGCCACAGGCGGGGTGAATTCCGGCTGGTCAGCGCCTTTGAAAAAGGCCGTCCCTTCCCGTACGGACCAGCCAAAATTGAAACTGCTATCGGCCATCGGCAAGCGATTGATCTCTTCCAGCGCCGCTTCACCGACATCCCCGATCAGCAAGTCACCGCTGATCGGATCGAAACTTGACTGGAACGGATTGCGCAGGCCGACGGCAAAAATCTCCGGCAGGCCATTGGCTGGATCGGTGAACGTGTTGCCCGTCGGAATGGCATAATCGCGGGCGGGATCGCTCGGAAAGTCATCGCCGGAAACGTCCAGGCGCAGCACTTTCCCCAGTAAAGACTGGGTGTTTTGCGCCAGATTGCTGGGATCGCCGCTGCCGCCGCCATCGCCCGTCGGAATGATCAGAAAGCCAGATCCATCAAATCCGATCCATCCGGCATTGTGATTACTGGCGGGCTGCCCAATGGTCAGGATCACGTCGGACGTGGATGCATCGACCTGATCCAGCATGCCCGAGAAGGTCTGGAGACGGCGAATCTCCGTGTCCCCTGCTCCGTTCGTCACGTTGATATAGAGCGTGCGGTCGGTGGTGAAATTCGGCGACAGAGCCAGACCGAGCAAACCGCGCTCGCCATTCGTCGAGATCGACCCGGACACATCGAGAAAATCGACGCTGGCAATCGCGCCCGTATCCGGCGAGAGCACGCGGATACGCCCCGTCTTCTCAAGTACGAGCATTCGTCCGGACCCGTCCGGCAGGGCGACCAGACCCAGGGGTTGGTTGAACCCTGTCCCGACCCTGCGCACCGCGATTGTGTCGGTTTGGTCCGTGACCGTGATTTGCAGGTTGAGCGTCGCCACGCCGCCGCGCCCGTCTCTCGCTTCCAACGTCACCTCATAGACGTTGTCGCCATTGGCGTCTGACGGATTCTCAAAATCGAGCGTGCCGGTGATGGACACTTCGCCGCTGCTGGCATTGAACGATACGGACGCCGCGTCGGGGCCGCCTGAGAGGCTGATCGTGACCGTATCCCCATCCGCGTCACTGGCCTGGGCTGTGTAGATGATTCCGACACTGTTCTCTTCAATCGAGACACTGGCGCTGGAGCTGAACACCGGCGCGAGATTGGCAAGGCCCACTGGCGCGCCATCTCCGCCGCCGCTACATGCGGCCATCAGTGGCATCGCCGACAAGACCAATCCGGTCAGGATATTACGCATTTTCAATCCTCTACGCAGGTTTTGGCGATCAGCTTACGACTCGATTTCGCGTTCGTGTGTTACGAAAGCGCAATGTCGTTTCGCGCTCAACATCAATCCCAGCCCCGAGCTTGCAGAATGAAAGTTCGCACCATTAGAGTGCGATGGTCCGTCTGCCCGGGCGCAGAGGGGCGACCGTGAACACAATGAAGGGGGATGTTCATCATGGAATTTCTTGAAAGCCTGTTAGAACCGATCGGCATGGAAGGTCAGGCAGAGCCGATCCTGTCAGGGGCAACCAATGTGTTGCTGGCCCTGGTCATCCTGATCATCGGCTTCTGGATTGCCGGCCGGGTCGGCGCCGTTGTGCGCGGGATCGGCAAACAGCATGAGAAGCTGGACGATACGCTGTTCAACTTCCTCGGAAGCCTGGCGCGCTATGTCGTGCTCGCCTTCGTCATCATCGCGGTGCTCAATCGCTTTGGCGTTGAAACCACGTCCATCGTTGCGCTGCTCGGTGCTGCTGGTCTCGCGGTGGGTCTGGCACTTCAAGGCGCGATGTCGAATCTGGCCGCAGGCGTCATGCTGATGATCTTCCGTCCCTACAAGGTCGGCGATTTCATCGATGCTGCCGGCAATTTCGGGAATGTGGAAGAGATCACCCTGTTCACCACGGTGCTCCGCACGTTTGACCACCAGCAGATCATCATTCCGAACGGCAAGATCTGGGGCGAACAGATCATCAATCACAGCCATCATGAAGTGCGCGGGGTCGAGCTGACCTTTGGCGTCTCTTATGACACGGACATCGACAAGGCGCGGGACGTGATTACGAAAGTCTTCAAGGACCATCCCCAGATTCTGGATGATCCGGAACCGGTCGTCGTGGTCTCAACGCTCAACGATAGCAGCGTCGATTTTGCCGTGCGTCCCTTCGTCAAAGGGGAGCATTGGTTCGATGTCCGCTTCACGGTGCCGGAACTGGTCAAAAAGGCGCTCGACGAGGCGGGCATCGAAATCCCGTTCCCTCACCAGAAAGTCATCTTGTTCAAAGGCGACGAATAAGGGACTGCGGCCGAAGAACAGGCCCAAAAGAAAACCGGAGGGCCAAGCCGAATGGCCCTCCGGTTTTGGCAGTTGCCAGCACGTGCTGTGGCTGTGGGCCTCCACACGCGCTCCCCCACACCCCTGATAAAGCGCATAAAACATGACATGACTGTAACCTTGGTCACACTTTTGCGATTTAACTGGCGTTCAGCTTGCATATGTTAATCAGGTGTGAATGCTGAGTTCAGGAGGTATTCTGATCATGTCCCGTCTGCGTCTGACATCTGCACTCGCCGCCCTTGCATTTCTTGGCGCGTGCGCAACCGCAACCCCATATCAAGCCGCTCTGGATGGCCAGAAAGGCTATGCCAATCAACAGATTGAGAGCAATCGATGGCAAATCAGCTTTGCCGGAAACAGCCTCACCGATCGCAAAACGGTTGAGACCTACCTGCTCTACCGCGCGGCTGAACTGACCGATCTGGAAGGCTATGACTATTTTCGCGTGATCCAGCGGGAAACCGATGAAAATCGCCGTGTTGTGGCCAGCGGGTACGGTGCGTACGACCCGTTCTACTCCAACTTCTACTGCGACTACCGCTTCTATGGCCGCGCTGGGCGTCTGTATGGCTATCCGCGCCACTGGTATAGCCGCCGCGCGGGAATTCGCGGATTCCACGGCCCGTTCGGCTATCATGACCCGTTCTGGGGGCCGGCTTTCGATTATCGCGAGATTGTGCGCTATGAAGCGACATCGGAAATCACGATGGGCAAAGGTGAAAAGCCGGATGATCCATCATATTTTAACGCTGACGAGGTACTCATGAACCTGTCCGGTCAGATTGTACGCCCTGAGGTGTAGTGTCCGGCCGGACGCGTAGAGTTTGTAGAGTACACGCGTAGAGTGGATAAAGCCCGCCAGATCTGGCGGGCTTTAACCGTTCTATTTATAGAGTTTTTAGCTTTAGCGAGGGGCCATGCGGATGGCGCCGTCGAGGCGCACGTCCTCGCCGTTGAAATAGCCGTTCTTGCACATCTCGACCGCGAGAGAGGCATATTCGTCCGGATTGCCGAGACGGGCCGGGTTCGGCACCTGGGCCCCCAGCGCCTGGCGAACTTTTTCCGGCGCCCCGGCCAGCAGCGGCGTATCGAAGATGCCAGGAAGGATGGTATTCACGCGAATGAGCTCGCGTGACAGGTCACGTGCGATCGGCAAGGTCATGCCGACGACGCCGCCTTTGGAGGCCGAATAGGAGGCCTGGCCGATCTGACCATCTTCTGCCGCAACAGAAGCGGTATTCACCATGGCGCCGCGCTCGCCATCGATCGGGTCGAGCGTCATCATGCCGGCAGCCGACTTAGCGATGCAGCGGAATGTACCAACCAGATTGATCTGGATGATCAGGTCGAACTTATCGAGCGGAAAGTGCGAGATCTCGCCGGTTTCCTTGTTGCGGCTGGCCGTCTTGATGGCGTTGCCTGTCCCGGCGCAGTTGATCAGGATCCGCTCCTGGCCGATGGCGGCACGAGACTTTGCAAAACCAGCATCCACGCTTTCGTCCGAGGTCACGTTGACGTTGCAGAACACACCGCCAATTTCGCTCGCCACGGCTTCGCCTTTTTCCTCATTTAGGTCGAAAAGGGCGCATTTGACGCCGTGGCTTGCCAGAAGCCGCGCTGTTGCTGCGCCAAGGCCTGACGCACCGCCGGTGATAACGGCTGAAATGTTTGAGTTGAGTTCCATGGAAAGTCCTCCAATATCTAGGCTTGGAGGCGATTTAGAGGGAAGTAAGCGCACGGCCAATGTCTGACCCAACGGAAATCATCATAGAAAATGGCGACAGCATTCCGACGCAGTTGCCAATTCCGACGGAACGCCAGCAGCGGCGGACGAAAAGGAAGCTGTTGCCGAAACTGCTAAGGGTCGCCGGGCGGATCCCGTTCGCGGACGATCTTGCCTCAGCCTATTATTGTGCCCTTGATCCCGACACGCCGACGCGGGTGAAACTCGTCCTGTTTGCGGCGCTGGGATATTTTGTCCTGCCGGTCGACGCGATTCCGGACGTCGTCGCCGGACTTGGGTTTACTGATGATGCGACGGTGCTGGCGACCGCACTCGGCATTGTCGGCGCGCATATTCGCGAACCGCATCGGGCAGCTGCGCGGCGACTGCTCGGATTGCCCGAGCGTCCGACCGCCTAGCCCCTGACCTTTGCCATATCCTAGCCGATGGTTTCGTCGAAGCTCGGCGAGACCGGCAGAATCTCCGTCACGCCGCTGCCGTCCCGCGCTGTCGGATCGATCTCCATGATCGCCAGTGAGCGCTCCACAGACCCGTCGGTGCGAAACCGGAACAGACCGTTGACGCCAAGAAATCCATCGCGGTTGATCAGCTCTTCCGTTTCCAGAGCCCCGTCCTGCGACAAGGCAACCACCAGAGCGGCCGCATCATAGGCAACGGCAGAGAGTGAACTCGGCTCCGTGCCGTACAAGCGCGTGAAGCTTTGCTCAAAGTCAGCAATGTCGGTTGCCGGTGCAGTCGGGAACCAGGCGCCGCGCAGGCTTGGCTCGCGCCAGACGGCCTCATCGTTCCAGCCGCCTGTGCCGAGCATCTTCACCTGCCGTGTGTCGACCCCGTAATAGGCCAGAAGCGGCGCGATCCGGCGCAGGCGGTTGCCGCGCTCGGGTACGAGTACCGCAACGCGGGCCCCGGTTTCGACCGCGGCAGAAATGGCTTGCGCAAAATACTCAGCTTCAGCGTTCGGATTGGTTTCCCCTGATGGATAGAAGCTCGAGGCCAGCATGAAGCCGCCATTCAGGATGACCGCTTCTTGCATCGCCGCTTCGATACGGGTGCCGAGACTGCTCTGCGGTCCAAAGAATGCAAACTGATCGTAGCCGCGTAGGGCCGCATACTCGACAATGGCCGAAACTTCTTCTTCGGGCGCGATCGAGGCGAGCCAGGCGCCATAGCTGGCCACCGACATGTCATTCGAGAAGGCGATCACAGGCTTGCCTTCCTCTGGTTCTGCCGCACCAATACCGAAAAAGCCTGGGTCAGGCTCAGGCGTCACCGCATCCCGCACCAGCTGCACATTGGCCCCGAAAAGCGGGCCGAGAACGACGTCCACGCCTTTGGCAGCAAGGTCTTCCGCTGCGGTCGTGGCCTGACTTTGCGATCCACCTGTATCCGTGGGCAACAGAACGATATTCTCATTGCCATAGTCGAACAATGCGAGCTCGATCCCGGCCAGCATGCCTTCGGCCTGCTGACGGACACGCGGGTTTGGATGCGTGAAGGGTAACAAAACGCCCGCGCGTATGATCTCGCGGCCTTCCATATGCGGCGGTGTGAACGGGCCGGTTGGCACGTCAATTTCGCCCAGAGACTCTTCTTCGATCGGGCTGCCATCGGGATTGGTCGCCTCGCCGCCCGGAACCGGATCGACACGGGGATTGCCGGTTGAAATCGGACCAACAGGACCCGGCGCCTGGGTGGCACAGCCAGCGAGCGCGAGGAAGGTGGCAAAAAACAGGATTGGCAGGGGCCTGCGGACGCGCGATGTTGCCGGTGATGTCATCAAAGTATCCCTTTTCCTCTGCGCCAGATGGCGGCGACGTGAGTCGCTTCGCCGACGAGCCTAAATCCGGGACCGACCCGGCGCAACCGCTTGAGTCCGGTCTTTACATCATCGCAACCCCGATCGGGAATTTGCGCGATATCACCCTGCGCGCGCTCGACACGCTGCAGGCCGTGGATGAAGTGCTCGCCGAAGACACACGCGTCGCCAGGCGACTGTTAGATGCACATGGCATTCGCGCCAAACTCAGCCCCTACCATGACCATAATGGGGCAAAGCGCCGACCGGAAATCCTTGAAAAGCTGTCAGACGGAGCGTCCATCGCGCTGATCAGCGATGCCGGCACGCCGCTGGTCTCTGACCCCGGCTGGAAACTGTCCCGCGAGGTTCTTGAAGCGGGACATCGGGTCATCCCGCTCCCGGGCGCTTCGGCGTTGCTCGCCGGACTGGTCGCCAGTGGTCTGCCCAGTGATCGGTTCATGTTTTGTGGGTTTCTCCCGCCCAAGACAGGCGCTCGCAAGAAAGCCGCGATGGACCTTGTCTCGGTGCCCTCTACGCTGATCTTCTATGAATCCGGTCCGCGGCTCGCAGATTGCCTGGCCGATCTCGCCGAAACCCTCGGCGCCGCGCGCGAAGCTGCGGTCAGCCGCGAACTGACCAAACTCTTCGAGGAAACCCGGCGCGACACGCTCGGCGCCTTGGCGTCGCACTACCAGGAACAAGGCCCGCCCAAGGGCGAGATCGTTGTTCTGATCGGTCCCCCGCTTGAGCAGGCGGTGACCGAGGAAGCGCTCGATGAGGCGCTTCGTCAGGCGCTCCAATCTCAGTCTGTCAAACAGGCCGCAGCTGAGATTGCTCAACATCTGGGACTGCCAAAACGGGACGTATATCAGCGCGCACTCGCCCTCAAAAATGGCTAGCCGCAAGCGCAGACAGGCCGAACGGCGCGGGCGCTGGGCGGAAATCTATGCCGCAATCTGGCTGCAGGTTCGAGGCTATCGCATTCTTGCACGGCGCGTGAAACTGCCTGTTGGGGAAGTCGATTTGATTGCCCAGCGCGGCTCGGTGCTGGCTTTCATTGAAGTGAAACAGCGGGCGTCCCTTCTGCAAGCCCAGACGGCCGTTCCCACCAGCGCCTGGATCCGGATTTCCCGCGCCGCCGAGATCTGGGCAAATCGCGACGCGCGGAGGGCAGAACTGGATTGGCGATACGATCTCGTTGCGATTACGCCTTGGGCGCTGCCAAAACATTACAAGGATTTCTGGCGCCCTTGATTGATGCCGCAATATCGCCCAATCCGTGTTCTAGATCGCCACCAGTAATTTGTATGAGGAACCGTCCCATGTCTCGTCTCGTTGCCAGCCTCAGCCTGATCGCATTGCTGCCTGTCCTGAGCGGGTGTGCCACCGCCATTGTCGGGGCTGCAGGAGCAACTGCCGTGACCGCCACGCAGGAACGCTCATTCGGCGAAGCGCTCGATGACGCGGCTGTGTCGAACGAAATCAAGTCCAAGCTGATCGCAAATGGCGGCATGAGCGAGGTGGATGTCGAAGTCGCTGCCGGGGTCGTGCTGCTCTCCGGGCGCGTCTGGACGCCAGAGCTGCGCCTGAAGGCGGAAAGCCTGGCCTGGTCCGTGCGCCGCGCCGATGATGTTGCCAACGAAATTCGTGTCGAAGCCCCAGGCGGCTTTTTCGCCAATGCCTCGGACGAACTGATCTCAACTCGGGTGCGGGCGCGCCTGCTGGGATCGTCGACGGTTCAGGCCAATAATTTCAATGTCGAGACCTATGGCGGCACCGTCTATCTTCTGGGGGTCGCGCGCTCGGCCAAGGAGCTTGAAAAAGCCGCTGAGGAAGCCAGCAAGGTCGGCGGCGTCAATCAGGTCGTTTCCTATGTTCGCCTGCGCAATGATCGCGGCGAAATCGTTCCCTATACGCCCGCACAGCCCGCCGCGGCCGAGTCCGGTGAACTGCTTGGTGGTCCCGGTAGCTGAGCCAATCTTTCACGATCGCTTTGCAATCTTCGCGAGCGTCCTCATATAGGCGTCTGCTATATTGAGGAGCCGCCATGAGCTTGCGCGTCGCTATCCAAACCGATCCCCTGGAAACTGCGGTCGTGGAGTCAAATACCACGTTCGCATTGGCAGAAGCGGCGCAGAAAATTGGCGCTGAACTGTTTGAGTATCAGCCTGAAAACCTGACCTATCGGGAAGGCCGGATCACCGCCTATGCGCGACCAATGACCGTACAGCGCGTTTCCGGCACTCCGGCCACGTTCAAGGATCGCGTCACACTGGATATGCGCGAGGATGTCGACGTTGTCCTGATGCGCCAGGATCCACCCTTCGACATGGCCTATATTACGGCCTGTCACATCCTTGAACTGCTGAAGCCGGACACGCTGGTGCTCAACGATCCGGAACACGTTCGCTCTGGGCCGGAGAAACTGTATCCGCTGCTGGTTCCGGAGTTCATGCCGCCAACCCAGATCACGCGCGACAAAGCCGAAATGGTGGCCTTCCGGGAAACGCATTCAGACGTCATCATCAAGCCGCTTTATGGATTTGGCGGCGGCGACGTGTTCCGCGTCAAACCGGGCGACAGCAATTTCGGGGCGCTGATCGACCTGTTCCTCGGACGAACGCGTGAACCTCTGATCGTTCAGGCCTTTTTGCCCGCCGTCGCCGAAGGGGACAAACGAATCATCTTGATCGATGGAGAAGCGGTCGGCGGCTTTAACCGCGTCCCGATGAAGGGACATGCGCGGTCAAATCTTGCCGTGGGCGGCACCGCTGAACCGAGCGAGCTCAGCGACGCGGATCTCGCCATTTGCGCCGCGATCGGCCCGGATTTAAAGGCTCGCGGGCAGGTTTTGGTTGGCATCGATGTGATTGGCGGACGGCTCACGGAAGTGAACAATACCTCGCCCACGGGCGTCCAGCAGGTTCGTGACTTTACAGGACGTGATCCAGCGGCAATGTTTTGGCAGGTCGTGCAAGATAAGCTTGCCAAATCCTAGCCTGACGGCCAAAATTGGAGCCATGAACATGAAAGCTCTCTCGATCGCATCGATCCTCGCCCTCGCCATTACCGGAACCGCCTGTTCGCAATCCGCTGAGACGCCTGCTGAGCCACCCAAAGACACCGCAGAAGCCGAAACCGCCACCGAGCCAGAGGTCGACATGACCGGTTTCAACCTCGGACTCCCGACTGAATTGGAACCGGTTGAAACGATTCCCGCCGGAGAATTCAATCTCGAGCTGGGAGACGCCGCGACGACCAGCACGGACGGCTTCAATCTGGAAACGGATCTGGGCGCCTCGAGTGGCTTGTCGGACGTTCCTGAAATTGGTGCAAGTATAGCGGAAGAAGACGCTGAACCGGAGCCGGAACTGCCTTCAGATGACGAGCCGGTTATTCGCCTCGACTAGACGCCGGCACGTTCCGCGACACCAATCGATCGATACGCCGCCTTCCTGAACGGACAGGCGATGCCCATCACGCACCCGATGGACAATGGCGGCTGACTGGGAAAACCGCATCGAACCCGGCACGGTCTAGGTCGAAGCCGGGCTCAGACCTGCTCATGGGCAAAGCGGCACCACAAGAAAAGAAAACAAATACACCGCTTCCTGCGCGGTTTTGAGTCCGATTACTTCCAGTCAAATTGCTGATATGCATACATTTACTGTATTCACGCAGAATATATTTGATTTTGTTCTTTTTTTGTTCCTATACTTCTGGTATGGAGACCAAGAAAGGAGGGTCCGATATGGTGGCGCGTGCGACGACGTTTGCCTTTGAAGGCATCGCTGCAAACCCTGTTGATGTGCAAGTTCGTATGGCCGGCGGCAACCAACCTGCCTTTATGATTGTCGGCCTGCCGGACAAAGCCGTCGCAGAGAGTCGAGAGCGCGTGCGGTCCGCGTTCAGCGCCATTGGTCTCGCACTGCCACCCAAGCGTATCACCGTCAATCTGGCACCGGCCGACCTGCCCAAGGAGGGCAGTCACTATGATTTACCGATCGCGCTCGGTGTGTTGGCCATTATGGGCATCCTGTCGCCGGATTCTCTGGACGGGCACGCCGCAATTGGCGAGCTTTCCCTGGACGGACGGCTGGAGGCCACCGTCGGAGTCTTGCCCGCGGCCATGCAGGCTCTGGAGATGGATCTGCGCCTGATCTGCCCGGAAGTCTGTGGCCCTGAAGCGGCCTGGGCCGGGGACGGAAATCTCGCAGCACCGAACCTGATCAGCCTGATCAATCACTTCAATGGGCGGGCGCCGCTGTCCTGCCCACCGCCGGGAGAATTGTCGGCGCCGGCTCAGTCACTCGATCTAAAGGACGTCAAAGGCCAGGACGGGGCCAAACGGGTTCTGGAAATCGCCGCCGCCGGTGGGCACAATTTGCTTTTCTGCGGCCCACCGGGGTCTGGCAAGTCCATGCTGGCCAAACGATTACCCGGTTTGCTGCCGGACCTCTCGGCACGCGAACTGTTGGAAGCCTCGCAGATTCAATCCGTCGCGGGGCTGCTGGAGCGCGGACAGTTGTCGCGGGTCCGCCCATTTCGGGCGCCGCATCATTCAGCCTCCATGGCCGCGCTGGTTGGCGGCGGCATGCGAGCGCGACCAGGCGAGATCTCTCTGGCGCATCACGGCGTCCTGTTTCTGGACGAATTACCGGAATTTTCCGGCCAGGTTCTGGACAGTCTCCGCCAGCCTCTGGAGGACGGCGAAGTGACGATTTCGCGCGCCAATCGGCACGTCAAATACCCAGCGCGCTTTCAGCTCATCGCGGCCATGAACCCTTGCCGGTGTGGCGGGGGCGCCGGGGCGGGCGCCTGCCGAAAAGGCCCGCGCTGCGCCGAACAATACCAATCGCGCCTATCCGGCCCATTCATCGATCGCATCGATCTGTTTTACGATACCCCGGCTGTCACCGCGATCGATTTGACCCTCCCCGCCCCGACAGAGGGCAGCGCGGACGTGGCGGCGCGGGTCGCCGCGGCCCGAGACCGCCAGGCCCGCCGCTATCGCGACGCGTCAGAAACCGCGCGGCGCGCCCTGAATGTCGATGCGACGGGGCCGGATCTGGAGGTTCACGCCGCTCTGGACACAGCCGGACAGCGCCTGATTGCCGATGCGGCCAGCACATACAAGCTGTCTGCGCGCGCCTATCACAGGGTCCTGAAAGTGGCCCGAACGATTGCCGACCTCGAGGCCTGCGACCAGATCCGGCGCGTGCATGTGGCTGAAGCCCTTTCCTACCGCCGCCGTTCAGCAGAGGAGGCCAATACCGCGCGTTCTGATACCCTGGCGCAATAGTCTGTCGCATTAAGCAATTCCTCAATGCCTTGTGGCATAGATCTGAGGATGAGCGAGAATGAGTCCAAGCTGAGCCCGGAACAGTCCTTTCTGGCCACGGCGAGCCATGAAATCCGGACGCCTTTGAACGGCATCCTTGGCACGGTATCCCTGCTGCTGGAAACCGAGCTGAGCCCTGCCCAGCGCGAATATGCCGATGCGATCCAGAATTCCGGCGAGCGTTTGCTGGATTTGCTCAACAATGTGCTTGATTTTGCCCGACTCGATACGGGAGAGATCGAACTCTCGACCGAAGTGTTTCGGCCGACCGCCCTCGCCCGCGAAGTGGTTGAATTGCTGTCGCCGCGGGTGCATGCGCGCGGCCTGGATATTGCGCTGCGCTGTCACGCCGACCGCGCCCTGACCTTGCGAGGCGACGCTGGCAAGACGCGGCAGATCCTGTTCAATCTGATCGGCAATGCATTGAAGTTTACCGAGGACGGCGCCATCCTGGTGGATCTCGCCTTTCAAGGCGGACACCTCGTCCTCGATGTCTATGATACCGGCCCCGGTATCTCTCCGCCGGACCAGACCACCCTGTTCCAGGCCTTCCAGCAGGTCAACCACACCGACACCCAGAAAGATGGCGGGGTCGGTCTCGGCCTCGCGATTGTCCGCCGCATATGCGATGCGCTTGGCGGCGATATCTCGATCGCGAGCACGCTCGGCGTGGGCACCCGCTTTCGGGTGCGTCTGCCTTTCGAAGCACAGAAGTCCGAAGCCTATCTGGCCGCAAATGATGCGATTGAAGGGCGGGTCATTCTGGTCGGCCTGCCCAGCGCCACGACCCTGTCGGCGTCCGCGTCTCTGCTCCAAGCGGGCGCTGAAGTGCTGAACATCGTCCCGCCCAGCGCCGCCCTGAAAGTCCGCGCCGACCTGATCCTCGCCAGTGCTGCCTTGCCGGAAGATACATTGCGCGCCTTGTGCAACACGGCGCCAGTCCTGATCGTTCTTCGCCCGGAAGACCGGGCCGAGATGCCGCGTTTCCGCACACTGGGCGCGGCCGGATGGATGGTGCGCCCGTTCCGAGCCAAGTCGCTGATCGAGCGGGCCGGCCTCGCCATTTCCGGCGCCGATGCCAGCGAAACCGAAGCGCCCGCAACCGGCCAGGGACATGTCCTGATCGCGGATGACAATCCGATCAATGCCCTGATTGCGCGTCGTGCCATGGAATCGTCAGGATTTACCACCACGGTGGCGACCACCGGACGCGAAGCCCTCGACGCCGTCGAGCAAATCAGTCCAGACTTGATATTGATGGATCTCAGAATGCCGATCATGGACGGGTTTGAAGCCACCAAGAAACTGCGGGCCGCCGGACACACCGTTCCGGTGATCGCGGTTTCCGCTGAAATCAATCCCGAGATCGAGCGCCGCGCCCGCGAGGCTGGCGCCAATGGCGTCGCGGCCAAACCGCTCGATGCCGAAGCCCTGCGCCAACTCGCCCTGAAATGGACCGGCCAATCCCAGGCAGGCGCCGCGTGAGCGAGGTCGCCGCCCAAGGGCCCGTTTCATGGCGTGAGACGCTGGCGCGATTCACCGAACCCAAAATGGCTATGATGCTGGTGCTTGGCTTTACGGCCGGACTGCCATTTTTGTTGTACTTCAGCACACTGAGTGTGTGGCTTGAGCGCTCCGAAATCGATGTCGCACTGATCAGTTTCTTTTCATTTTTTGGTCTGTCATATTCCTTCAAGTTCCTGTGGGCACCGGTATTGGACCGGTTCGATGTTCCCGGTTTCTCCAAAATCTTTGGTCGCCGCCGCGCCTGGATCTTCGTCGCCCAATTGAGTGTTGCCTGTGCAATGGTGGGTATTGGCATCGCCGATCCAACTCAAAACCTTGGTGCGACCGCCTTGTTCTCTTTCTTGCTGGCGTTCAGTTCTGCCACCCAGGATATCGGGATCGATGCCTGGCGGATCGAGGCGGCGCGAGATGACGATGATCAGGCCCCGCTCGCGGCAGCTTATCAGTACGGTTACAAAGTCGGCATGATCATTTCTGGCGGCGTCGCACTCGTCATCGCCGGCGTGGCAAACTTTAACCTCGCTTACCTCACTATGGCCGCCATCATGGCGACTGCCGCCTTGGTCTTCGCCGTCTGGGATAGACCGTCAGGTTTGAAGGCAGCCACCGGCGCGGGCATCGCGCTCCTGGCTGTCGGACTGTTCGTCGGTTTCGGAGAACTGACAGCCTTGTTTGCGGACGGGAGCATGGGGCAATCCCTGTTCAACATTCTAAGCCTGGCTCTTCAAGTTGTGACGGGGTTGGGCGCGCTCTATTTTGTCTATTCTCTGTTCCGAGCTCTGTCAGAAACGGCGGGCGATCAGAGCTTTTCATTCGGCGCCGTCGTGCAAGGTCTGATTTTCTCAGGCACCGCGATCGTCGGGTTCACCGCGCTCGCCGCTGGCATAGGAATATTGATACCGCTGATTCTGGAACTGTTTGGGATTAGTCCGAGTCGGGGCGACATTGCCCGAACGGCGATCTATCTGGCTGCGCTTCCAATTATGATTTGCGCGCTCTTCATCAATCCAGTTCGCAAACTCTCAGCGGATAGCAGACACCTGAAACATCCAGCCTATGGTGCCTTCGCAGACTTTTTCTGGCGCCACGGCTACATCGCGCTTCTGATCCTGTGCTTCGTTTCGTTCTATCGCCTCAGCGATATTGTCATGGGTATCATGGCGAAGCCTGCCTACAGCCACATGGGATACGGACCGGAGGAGATCGGCCTGGTAAGCGGTATCTATGGGGTTTGGATCGTCTTCATTGGCGTCGCAGCCGCCGGTGTGTCGGCGCTCTCTCTGGGACTGAAGCGATCCCTGATCATCGGCGCAATCGTGTCTGTACTTGGCAATGTCGTTTTCGCCTGGATGGTTCAGCAATCTTCGGACTCGCTGGTTCCGATTACAATCGCGATTACGGCAGACAACATTGCCGGCGGCTATGCAGGTACGATTTTTGTGGCGTACATGTCGACCTTCGTGAACAAGTCATTCGCTGGCACGCAATACGCGATCTTCAGTTCGATTTACAGCCTGGGCCCCAAGCTGTTGGCGGCATCGTCAGGGTATCTGGTGCACCAGTTCAGCGGTGGCGGAGAGAGCGCCACAACGCAGGGCTACTCGACATTTTTCCTCTACGCGGCGCTGCTCGGCATTCCGGCCATTTTACTCAGCTGTTTCACGAACAGCATGAAACCTGATCGCGTATCGACGGCGCTCTAAGCCCCCACCTGATCGATATCGAAGGCCGCCACGGTCGCCAGATTGACAATATCGTTGACTGTCGCGCCGAGGGACGCGATCTGCACTGGCTTGGACATGCCAAGCAGAACCGGGCCGATAATCGTGGCGCGTGACATGCCTTCCAACAGCTTGGTCGAGATCGAGGCCGAGTGGATAGCTGGCATGATCAGGACATTGGCCTCACCCGACAGGCGCGAGAAGGGGTAGAGAACCTTGTGCATCGGGTTGAGCGCCACATCAGCGGCAATGTCGCCTTCATACTCAAAATCGCAATCTCCGCACGCATCCAGGATGGCCACCGCATCGCGGACCTTTTCGGCCCGCTCGCCCATCGGGTTGCCGAAGGTCGAGTAGGACAGGAATGCGACGCGCGGAATGAATCCGAGCCGCTTCACCGCCTTCGCAGCCTCTTTGGCGATCCCGGCCAACTGATCGCCATCGGGCAATTCATTGACGCTGGTATCTGCGATGAAGATCGTTTTCCCGCGATTGATGACCATGGACATGCCAATCACGTCGGCCTCCGGAAGCGGATCCAGGGACAGGCGTACATCGGTCAGGCAGACATCATAATTCCGGGTCACCCCGGTGACCATGCCGTCGGCGTCGCCACTGGCCAGCATACAGCAGCCGAATACGTTGCGATCCTGATTGACCAGACGTTGGGCATCCCGTTTGAGATAGCCGCGCCGTTGCAGGCGCGCATAGAGATAGTCGGTATAATCGGCATTGCGGTCAGACAGACGGGCATTGACAATGTCGAGTGCCCCTTCCGGAACACCCATCTGTTTCATCGTTCGTTCGACCTGAGCCTGCCGTCCGATCAATATGGGTTGCCCGAGCCCCTGTTGCTTGAACGTCCAGGCGGCGCGCACAACTTGCGGCTCTTCACCCTCGGCAAACACGATGCGTTTCTGATCGCGGCGCACGGCGGATTGGACGCCTTGCAGGAAAGAGGCGGTCGGGTCGAGGCGCCGCGCCAGCGAGTGGCGATACTCTTCCATGTCCTCAATCGGCTTGCGCGCAACGCCGGTATCCATGGCGGCCTGTGCCACGAAGGGCGGGATAAAGCTGATCAGGCGCGGATCAAATGGAGTTGGGATGATATAGTCTTTGCCGAATTGCGGACGAGCCCCGTGATAGGCGGCGGCGACTTCGTCCGGCACATCCTCACGCGCGAGCTCGGCGAGGGCGCGTGCAGCGGCGACCTTCATTTCCTCATTGATCGAACGGGCGCGGACATCCAGGGCGCCGCGGAAGATATAGGGAAACCCGAGGACATTGTTGACCTGGTTCGGATAGTCCGAACGCCCGGTGGCGATGATCGCGTCGCCGCGTACGGCCTTGATTTCTTCCGGTGTGATCTCTGGGTCTGGGTTGGCCATGGCGAAAATGATCGGGTTCTTGGCCATGGACTTGACCATGTCCTGGGTGACAGCGCCTTTGACCGAAAGGCCGAGGAAACAGTCTGCGCCCTCCATGGCCTCGGCGAGGGTGCGCTTGTCCGTCTTGACGGTGAAGGCGGACTTGAACTGATCCATCTTCTCGGTGCGCCCTTCAAACAGCACACCGCGGCTGTCACACATCAGGATATTCTCGGCCTTGACGCCCAGATGGCGAATAAGACCGGCGACAGAGAGACCGGCCGCCCCGGCGCCGGACACAGCCACGGTCAGGTCCTCAAGCTTGCGTCCAGTAATTGCGCAGGCATTGATAATGCCCGCTGCTGCGATGATGGCGGTGCCGTGCTGGTCATCATGGAAGACCGGAATATCGAGCTCATCGCGCAGGCGCTGCTCGATGATGAAGGCTTCAGGGGAGGCAATGTCCTCGAGATTGATACCGCCCCAGGTGGCGCCAATATTGCGAACCACAGTGCAGAACTCATCGACATCCTTGGTTTCCACTTCAACATCGAAACTATCGATGTCTGCGAAGCGCTTGAACAGAACCGACTTGCCTTCCATGACCGGCTTGGACGCCATGGCGCCGAGATCACCGAGGCCAAGAATCGCCGTGCCGTTCGAAATCACCGCAACCATGTTGCCCTTCGACGTGTAATCATAGGCGAGATCTTCATCCCGCCCGATCGCTTCCACCGGCACAGCGACACCCGGACTATAAGCCAGAGACAGATCGCGCTGCGTCTGCATCGGCTTGGTCGGCATCATGGAGATTTTGCCCGGGCTCGGTTGGGCGTGGAAATCAAGCGCTTCTTGATCAGTGAAACTTGGACGCTTGTTAGTCATAGTGGTTCGCCTTTCACGGCTCTCGCAAATTTGTGCCGCCTCATAAGCCTGTCCGCAAGGGGGGACAACCCGTTCGCATTGCTTTATTCGAGTCGGCTGATGAAGGATTCGCAAGACTGTGCCTGACACCGCCGCTTCCGTGAAAAAGCCAAAAGCGCCAACGCCGTTCATGGCGCAATACCTTGCCATCAAAGCGCAGCATGACGATGCACTCTTGTTTTTTCGCATGGGCGACTTCTACGAATTGTTCTTCGAAG
Organism: Hyphomonas sp. Mor2; assembly: GCF_001854405.1. GTDB lineage: Bacteria > Pseudomonadota > Alphaproteobacteria > Caulobacterales > Hyphomonadaceae > Henriciella. Next base: position 3,466,380 of record NZ_CP017718.1, on the reverse strand, counting down.
ATGCCGTGCGAGCGGCTGAAATCCTCGACATCACTTTAACGTCAAGAGGTGAGCACGACGGCAAACCCATTCCGATGGCGGGCGTTCCCTATCATGCAGCCGAGGGGTATCTGGCGCGCTTGATCAAGGCCGGCGAGCGGGTGGCCGTGTGCGAACAGACCGAAAGTCCCGCCGAAGCCAAGAAGCGCGGATCGAAGGCGATCGTGAATCGCGAGATTGTGCGGATTGTCACGCCAGGCACGATTACCGAAGACAGTCTTCTGCCGCCGCGCCGGGGGCAGGCGCTGGTCGCAGTGGCGTTTGCGGCGGGCGGTGCCGAGGCGGCGTTGGCCGCCTGCGATGTTTCGACCGGTCATTTTGAAGTGCGCGCGTTCTCACCCGAAACCTATGGCGAAACGCTGGGCGCCTTACCGGTCACGGAATTGCTGATCACGGAAAGCGATGCCGACAAGCCTCTTGTCCGCCTGGCGCAGGAAACCTTGCGCCTGTCGCAAACCTATCGCCCCAACGGCGCGGCTTCGGCGAAGTCCGGTGAGCGCCTGTTGAAAGATGCGTTCAAGATCGCCGCGCTGGAGTCCTTTGGCGTGTTCAGCAAGGCGGAGCTCGCCGCCTGCGGATTGTTGCTGGATTATCTCTCCATCACCCAGGCTGGCGATGACATTCGCCTCGACCCGCCGCGGCGATCGACCTCGACACAGGGGCTCTCCATAGATCCGGCCACGCGAGCCAGTCTGGAGATCGATACAGCCCTGGACGGCAGTCGTCGTGGCACGCTGCTCGCCACGATCGATCGCACCCTGACGGCGCCCGGCGCTCGTTTGCTGGCCGCACGCATCGCCCGGCCGGAAACCGATGCCGCTGAGATCAGCGCGCGCCATGACGCCATCGCCTATTTCCTTGCCAATGATCACTTGCGTGAGGCTGTCCGCGCCGCGCTGAAAGCCGCGCCGGACCTTGAACGCGCCCGGGCCCGCATTCGTCTGGGGCGAGGCGGTCCGAGAGACCTGGCCGCGATCTCTGCGGCCTTGCGGGCGGGTGAGCATGCCGTGGCCGAAGTGGCGCGTGCGGCAACCCACCCACCCCCACTGCTCGAAACCGCCTTGCAAGCACTGACCCTGACCAATGCGCCGGACCTTGCCGCACTTGTCGCCGACCTCTCGCGGGCGCTCGCCGATGACTTGCCCACCCTGGCCCGCGATGGCGGCTTCATCGCGACAGGCTGGGACGAAGCGCTGGATGAGGCGCGCGCGCTGAAATCCGATAGCCGGCAGATCATCGCGCAGCTGCAAACCCGATATGCTGATGACACCGGCATTGCCGGACTGAAGATCAAGTTCAACAATGTGCTGGGCTATTTTATCGATGTCTCGGCACGTCACGCTGACCCGATGATGCAGCCGCCTTTGGCTGAGACCTTCATTCACCGTCAGACCCTGGCCTCAAATGTCCGCTTCTCGACCACCGAACTCTCCGAGCTGGCTGGAAAGATTTCGCGGGCCGACGATGTCGCCAAAGGGCGCGAGCTGGCTATTTTTGAAACCTTCTGTGGGCGCGTTGAAGCCCAATCAGAGACACTGAGTGCGGCGGCACTGGCGCTGGCTGAAATCGATACAGCCGCGGCAAATGCCGAATGGGCGAGCGAGACCAACGGGGTCCGCCCCACGCTTTCGGCGGACCCCGTTTTCGCGGCGAAAGGGTTGCGCCATCCGGTTGTTGAAGCAGCGCTGCGCAAGCAAGGAGACGGATTTACGGCCAATGATCTGACCCTCGATGCAAGTGGAGATTCAGGGGCGCGGCTGGCCCTGGTCACGGGTCCGAACATGGCCGGTAAGTCGACCTATCTGCGTCAGGCTTGCCTCGCTGTGATCCTCGCGCAAGCCGGCCTGTACGTGCCAGCCCGCCAGCTGACCGTTGGAATCGCCGACCGGGTCTTCTCACGCGTTGGCGCCAGCGACGATCTCTCACGCGGACGCTCGACCTTCATGGTTGAGATGGTCGAAACCGCCGCCATCCTGACTCAAGCGACAGCGCAGTCCTTTGTCATCCTCGATGAGGTCGGACGTGGCACGTCGACCTATGACGGCCTGGCCATTGCCTGGGCGGCGGTGGAGCATTTGCACAATACCAATAAGTGCCGGGCGCTGTTCGCGACGCATTATCATGAGCTGACCAGCCTGGCAGACGACTTGCCCTCGGCCACCAACCTCTCCTTGCGCGCCAAGGAATGGAAAGACGAATTGGTCTTCCTGCATGATGTTCAGCCCGGCCCCGCGGATCGCTCTTATGGAGTCCAGGTGGCGCGCCTGGCTGGACTGCCCGCGCGCGCCGTCAAACGCGCTGAGCAAGTGCTGAAACAGCTTGAAGCAGCGCCGGATGCCATGGAAACGCTGCCTTTGTTCGCCGCGATCACCGAGACGGAAGATGCGCCAGAAGCGCTGGCTGCTGACCATCCAGCGCTCAACCTGCTCGAAACGGTGGATCCGGACAGCCTGACCCCGCGCGAGGCGCTCGACCTGATCTACAAGCTCAAGGACCGGACCTGATCCCGGCTATCGACGCCTGTCTGAATATATTCTACAGACTCCGGCTGATATACGCCGCGCAAGACGGCGTGGGCTGAGCAAGACAAGGAAATTGGCACGAATGGCCTATGAGACGCTTTTGACGGAAGTGGACGGCGGAGTCGCTGTCATCACTCTGAACCGCCCTGACGCCTTGAACGCGTTCAATAACCAATTGATGGACGAATTGACCGCGGCGCTGGACCGGTTCGACAATGATGCGGAGATTGGCTGCATCGTCCTCACCGGGTCCAAGAAAGCCTTTGCCGCTGGTGCCGATATCAAGGAAATGCGCGATCAGTCCTATATGGATGCCTATTATAGCGACTTCATCACCCGCAACTGGGAGCGCGCGGCGCGGATGCGCAAACCGCTGATCGCGGCGGTGAACGGCTATGCGCTGGGCGGTGGATGCGAGCTCGCCATGATGTGCGACTTCATTCTGGCCGGTGAAAAGGCCAAGTTTGGTCAGCCTGAAATCACCATTGGGGTGTCACCCGGCGCCGGAGGCACGCAGCGCCTCACCCGCTTTGCGGGCAAATCCAAGGCGATGGAAATGTGCCTCACGGGCCGGATGATGGATGCAGAGGAAGCCGAGCGCTGCGGTCTGGTCTCTCGCATTGTCCCGGTCGATGACCTGCTTGACGAAGCCAAGGCCGTCGCAAAGAAGATCGCCTCCATGCCGCGTGCGGCAGCGATGCTGACCAAGGAAATGGTCAATACGGCCTATGAAACGCCGCTCAGCCAGGGCGTGATGTTCGAGCGCCGCCTGTTTCATTCCCTGTTCGCAACTGAGGATCAGAAAGAAGGCATGGAAGCCTTCGTCGACAAGCGCCAGGCGCATTTCAAAAACCAGTAAGCACGCCGCTCCGACGCGCCTTCAAAAAGAGTCAGAAGAATCTTCACTTCCTCTGGCCCCCAGCGGTTGACGCCCAAGGGTGGTTTATGTACTTACCGCCTCTTCGCCAGATAGGGCGACCAAAGGAGTTTTTGATGGCGAACACGAAATCAGCCAAGAAGATGGTGCGCAAGATCGCTGCGCGCACCGAAGTGAACAAGAACCGCCGCTCTCGCATGCGCACCTATGTTCGCAAAGTTGAAGAAGCGATCGAGTCTGGCGACAAGTCCGCCGCCGCTGAAGCGCTGAAAGCCGCACAACCGGAAATCATGCGCGCCGCCGGTAAGGGTGTCATTCACAAGAACACATCTGCGCGCAAGGTTTCGCGCTTGTCAGCCCGCGTCAAGGCGATGGGTTAAGACGCAAAAAGACTGTCCCTGCACAGACGAATATGCATAGCCCGCTGGCCTCGCCATGCGGGCTTTTCTTTGCCCTGTGTCCCGGAAACATTCCCGGTCTCTCAATTGACATTTGTCCACAAAAGTCGGTCGCTTTGGCCATTGACAGAACAAAGGCCGAAACTGTTGCAGTGACAGGGCATCGAAACCTGTCAAGCACATCTTTTTCGAATTATTTTCACGTGATTCTTCAAGGGCTTTAACCGAGTCAACTAGGAGTCTACGCAGGTCTTTGAAGTTTCTTCAGTTGCAAGGAAAAACCGTCTCTGTTTTACTGAACCCATCGACGGAATGACCTTCTGTATACAGCGTATTTTGTAGCAGGCTCTTAGGGGCTTGAACAGAGGTCGTGTGTCTCTTCCGCTCGGTCGCCAAGATGAACAAAAAAATGGATAAGAAAGGAACATCTTATGGGGCTGACGTATGGGGTTGGGGAGCAGAAGCCCGCAACTGGGGTGAACGTTAGAAATGACCAACTGGGCGCCAAAGCGCTATGGTCAAAATCGCTTGAGGCGATGCAAGCAAAGACGACACCGGAAAACTCACAGCAATGGCTGACAGATCTCAGATTTGTCGCAGAAGTGAATAAAGCGATCGTCATCGCCGCCCCGGATCAATTGACGCTGGACCGCGTGGTCACCAGCTTTGAGCGCCCGTTGCAGCAGGCGTGGCAAAAAATTGATCCGAAGAGTCGGAAACTCAAATTCGAGCTGTGGAGCCGCGTACCTGCAGACGTCCGCGAGGTGGTCGGCGATCCATGGCTGATTGAAAGCGCCCGCGTCGACGAAGATGATCTGGACGAAACCCAGATGGAAGCGACCGCCGCCATCGGCCACGCAATGACCTTTTCGACCCTGGTTACCGGGCCGTCGAATGCGCGCGCCGTCGGGCTCGGCAAGCGTCTCGCCAAAGGCGCCCCCATTCCGGCCGGTGTGATCGTGATTTACGGCGAACCGGGCACCGGCAAGACCCACCTGCTCAAGGCCGTGGAAGCGGAAACCGCTCGCAAGGGAGACGGACGTCGCCTGGCTTACATCTCAGCCGAAGAATTCATGACGCGCTTTGTCACGGATGCCCGCGCAGGCGATACATCTGCGCTGCAGGCCTATGTGAAGCAGAACGATCTGCTGATGATTGACGACCTGCACTGGATTGCCGGCAAGGCGAAGACAGACAAGGCCTTCTTCGGGGCGCTGCGAGCTGTGACGTCCATGGGCGGGCACGTGATCATCACCGCCGACGCCGCCCCTGGCGACATGGTCGGCCTCTCCAAGGAACTCGCTGGCGAGATCAAGGGCGCCGCCTCCGTGGAAGTGGCGATGCCCGACGATGAGATGCGCAAGGCCATCATTCGCCGTCACGTCGACCTGATCGCCAAGGACACGCCGAACTTCGCCCTGACCGACGCAATGGTGGATCGCATCGTTGCCACGATCCGCGGCGCTGGACGTGAACTGTGCGGAGTATTGTGGAGCCTGCAGCTCGAGACCGGATATGGCGAGCTCGCGCCGACCCCGGAAATGCTGGAGACGGTCATTCGCCGGATTGCGGGTGAGCCGAGAACGCCGACGCTCGACGAAATCAAGCGCACCTGTATGGATGTCTACCGGATCTCAAAATCCGACATTGAAAGCTCCAGCAAGGTCCGTACGATCTGTCATCCGCGTCAGGTGGCCATGTACCTGTCACGGGTCATGACCGACAAATCCTTCCCGCAGATCGCAACCGCCTACAAGAAGAAGGACCACACCACGGTTCTTCATGCCTATCGCAAGATCAAGAAGGCGCTGGACAAGGGTGATCGCGATATGAGCGATGAAATCGAACGGGTGAAAAACGCCGTCTTCGATCGTCTGGCAGGACACGAATAAGACCGATCCACAGGTGAGGATCTGCAAGGACTTGCATTTCACTGTGAATTCGTGATTTTAGCGGCCCGCTCCCATTCTGGAGCGGGCTGATTCGTCTGGAAAAGCGATCAACGGAAGCGGGCAAGACCGGATAACCGGCAAAGGGATGATGAGATGAAACTGACGATCGAACGTGGTGCGCTCTTGAATGCGCTGGGACATGTCCAGAATGTCGTGGAGCGCCGCAATACGATCCCGATCCTGTCCAACATCCTGGTCGAAGCGACCGGCAAGGAAGTCCGCTTCACGGCGACCGATCTCGATATTGAAGCCGTCGATCATGCTGATGCGAAAATCTCCACTGAAGGCGCGGTGACCGCCCCTGCCGGGACCCTGTTTGATGTTGTCCGCAAACTGCCAACCGGCGCAGATGTGGCGCTGGAATATGACGGAGAGTCGCGACAGCTGGTCATCAGTTCCGGCCGGTCGGAGTTCAAGCTTCCGACGCTCCCTGCGGGCGATTTCCAGACCATGGTGCCAGATGAAGACGCGACAGAGTTTGACCTCGAAGCCGCGGATCTGCGCCGCCTCATCGACAAGACCCGATTTGCCATCTCGACCGAAGAGACGCGCTATTATCTGAATGGCGTGTATCTCCACACCGCGGATACAGATGGTGGCAAGAAGCTGCGCACCGTGGCCACTGACGGCCACCGTCTGGCTTTGTCTGAAGTGGACGCTCCGAAAGGCGCTGAAACGCTTGAGGGTGTGATCGTTCCGCGCAAGGCAGTTGGCGAAGCGCGCCGCCTGATCGATAGCGAAGATGGCGATGTCTCGGTCTCGGTGTCTGACACCAAGGTCGTGTTCAAGGCCGGGCGCGCGCAACTGACGTCGAAACTGATCGATGGCTCTTTCCCGGACTATGCCCGGGTCATCCCGAAAGGGAACGAGAAGGCGATGATCATCGACAACAAATTGTTCGAAGCGGCCGTGGACCGCGTCGCCACGGTTTCGGCTGAGCGGTCGCGCTCCGTGAAACTCTCCATCTCGGAAGGCAAGCTGACGCTAGCGGTGAACAGTGCCGAAACCGGCCAGGGTCATGAAGAGATTGAATGCGACTATCAGGCCGACGGCATGGATATCGGCTTCAACGCCAAATACTTGCTGGATGTCGCCGCTCAGATCGAAGCGGAAGACGCACGCTTCCTGTTCAATGATCCGGCAAGCCCTGCCCTGGTGCTCGACCCGGGCGATGCCAGCGCGCAATACGTGTTGATGCCGCTGCGGGTCTAGTGACCGCTCTTACCCGTCTTCGCCTGACCAATTTCCGCAGCCATGCGGCGCTCGATCTGAAGCTGGATGCCCGGCCCGTCTGCCTGTGGGGCTCTAACGGGGCGGGAAAGACCAATATTCTGGAAGCGATCAGTCAGCTTGGCCCAGGTCGCGGTCTGCGCGCTGCGGCCCTGCCGGACATGACGAGGCATGGTGCAGCTGAAGGCTGGACGGTGTCGGCCACACTGGATGAAGATCGCAAGATCGGCGTTGGCCTGGAGACCGGCGAAGGCGGCAACAAGCGCACCATTCGGCTCGACGGCGCCCCGGCCACCGCGACTGACCTGGCCGATCTCATTCGCATTGTCTGGCTGACGCCGAACATGGATAGCGTATTTCGCGGCGGGGCAAGTGAACGCCGTCGATTCTTCGATCGACAAGTGATGGCTCACATTCCCGGACATGGCAGCGTGTCCGGGCGGTACGAAAAAGCGATGCGGGAGCGCAATGCCCTGCTGGAGCGCGGACGGGTCGACCCGGCCTGGGCCGACGCGATTGAGCGCCGCATGGCTGAAGCTGGCGCGGTCATCGCGACCAACAGGGCTCTGGTACTGAATGCCTTGCAAGCTGCGATTGATGCGCGCCCGGAAGGCTATTTCCCGAAAGGTGATCTGGCGCTTGAGGGTGAGGCTGAGCAGGCGGCAATGGAGGGGGCCAGCCTGTTCGACATAATGGATGTGATCGCAGAGTCCCTTGCCAAGGGCCGCTATCGCGATCAGGGCGCTGGGCGCACACTGTCAGGCCCGCACCGCACCGACCTGTCCGTCATCCACCGCCCGACCCAGGCGCCAGCTGGTGACGCCTCCACAGGCCAGCAGAAGGCCTTGTTGATTGGTTTGATCCTCGCCTCCGCGCGCGCGCTGGCCGATGATGGCGAAGGTCCTAGCCCGCTCATCCTGCTAGATGAGGCCGCCGCTCATCTCGACCGCGACCGTCGCTCGGCCTTGTTCGATGAGCTCATCGCGCTTGGCGGTCAGGCCTGGCTGACCGGCACGGAAGCGTTTTTGTTCGAAGCCTTCGGAGACCGCGCGCAGCGCGTCGAGATCACGCCGGACGGCGCTTAATCACTCCCGACAAAGAATTCGACCAGCCAGGGATTGACGGTTTTGTGGTGCTGATAGTTCAGCCCGTGTTCGCCCTCGTCAATCACGCGCACATCCGCCGCCGGGATGAGCCCCTGCAAACGCGCCGCGCTGGAGATCAGCACTGTCTCGTCCTTGGCGCCATAAATTGCGAGCACGGGAATACCGGTCTCCGCCACGCGTTGGAACGTCTCCTCACGGCCAGACATGGGCATATGTCGCAATGAGGACAGCAAGGCCTGCAGATAACCGCGATAGTTGAACTGTTCGGTGACGTCGCCTTGAAGTTGGTCTTCGGGCGCGCGGGCGCTTTCATCATATTGTGGATCGCCGAGCAACACGTTCTTGCCGATCATGCGCCAGACCAGATCGCCTATGATCGGGGTTTGTACGAGCCTGGCTGCGCCGCTATCGGCGCCGGCAATGTCGAGGCCTGCTGGCACCAGCAGGACCAGTTTATTGACCCGCTCGGGATGCCGGGCGGTGAACTCGGCGACGATCGGTCCGCCCATGGAGAGTCCGGCCAGTCCGAACGGCTCATCTATCGCCAACTGATCCAGCAGCTCGGTCAGCGCACGGTCGTAAAAGTCCACATCATATTTGACCGATGGACGGTCTGACCATCCGCGCCCGAAATGATCGAACCGCAGCGTTCGCATGCCAGCGGCATTCAGTGCCTCGACATTTTGCTGATAGATGAAGTTCGGCGTTGAAAAGCCGTGCACGAGCACCACTAGCGGGCCGCCTTCCGGGCCTTCGAGCCGGTAATGCAGCTTACCGTCTGTCACCTCGGCAAAGGCACCCGGCGCATTGCCTCGCGCCTCATCATTGAGCGGTTTCAGCATCAGGTCTGCCCCCAGATAGGCTGAGATTGCGAGAAAGATGATCGCAGCGAACAGGCGCAAAATCCACTTCATTCCGGTCTCCTAAATCCCCGATTCACCCCCCTTTTTAGCGGCTTTTCGCAAGGGCAGGACCAGCGGTCATTTCTGGCGCCGCGATTTTCAGTTTAATGCATTGATTTATATGCTTTTTTACACCCAAAAAATACCAGTCCAACATTTCCCTTTTCGACCGAATTCCCCTATAAAAACAGGGAATTTGACGAATCAGTTGCAAGGGCAGACTCCGATGACGGACGTGGCAGAAAACAATCCTGAATACGGTGCCGACTCGATCAAGGTCCTGAAGGGTCTCGAAGCGGTCCGAAAACGCCCAGGCATGTACATTGGCGATACCGATGACGGGTCAGGTCTGCACCACATGATTTACGAAGTCGTCGACAATGCGATCGACGAAGCATTGGCGGGCCACGCGGATGAGGTCACGGTGACGCTGCACCCGGATGGCTCCGCGGAAATCACCGACAATGGCCGCGGCATTCCCGTCGGCCAGCATGCCACTGAAGGCCGGTCGGCGGCGGAAGTGATCATGACCGAACTGCATGCAGGCGGGAAGTTTGACTCCAATTCCTACAAAGTATCCGGTGGTCTGCACGGCGTGGGCGTTTCGGTTGTCAACGCGCTCTCCGTCTGGCTCGATCTGACCATTCATCGCGACGGCTCAGAACATCATGTCCGCTTCGTCGAGGGAGGCCGTACAGAGGCGCCGTTGAAAGTCGTGGGGGCGAGCCCGAACAAAGCCGACGGAACTGCTTATACGGGCACCGCGGTGCGTTTCCTGGCAAGCCCTGAAACGTTCACCATGACGGTCTACAATCGCAGGACCCTGGAACATCGCCTGCGCGAACTCGCCTTCCTCAACTCTGGCGTTCGGATTGTCTTCAAGGATCTGCGTGAAGCCGAGACTTATGAGACCGTGCTCGAATATGAAGGCGGTGTGGCGGCCTTCGTGCAGCACCTGAATGAAACCAAGAATGCGATCATTCCCGAAACCATCTTCGTGATGGGCGAGAAGGACGGCATCACCGTCGAAGCGGCGCTGGAATGGACCGACGCCTATCATGAGAACGTGCTCTGCTTCACCAATAACATCCCACAGCGCGATGGCGGCACACACCTGGCGGGCTTCCGCGGTGCGCTGACCCGGATCATCAACAAGTATGCGTCCGAGACCGGGATCGCGAAGAAAGAGAAAGTCGATATTTCCGGCGACGATGCCCGCGAAGGCCTGACCTGCGTCCTGTCGGTCAAGGTGCCGGATCCAAAGTTCAGCTCGCAGACCAAGGACAAGCTGGTCTCGTCCGAGGTTCGCCCTGTGGTCGAGAGCCTGATGCATGAGAAACTGGCCGAATGGTTCGAGGAGCACCCGAAAGAAGCGACGCAGGTGATGACCAAGATCGTCGAAGCGGCCGCCGCGCGCGAGGCCGCTCGCAAGGCCCGCGAACTGACGCGTCGCAAGACCGCGCTCGACATCACCTCCCTGCCCGGCAAGCTCGCCGACTGCCAGGAGAAGGACCCGTCCAAGTCTGAAATCTTCATCGTGGAGGGGGATTCCGCGGGTGGCTCAGCCAAACAAGGGCGTGATCGTTCCAACCAGGCCATCCTGCCTTTGCGCGGGAAGATCCTCAACGTGGAACGCGCCCGCTTCGACAAGATGCTGTCATCGGATCAGGTCGGAACCCTGATCATGGCGCTGGGCGCCGGGATTGGCCGCGACGAGTTTGATATTGAGAAACTGCGCTACCACAAGATCGTGATCATGACGGATGCTGATGTCGATGGCGCCCACATCCGGACCCTGCTGCTGACCTTCTTCTACCGCCAGATGCCGGAAGTTATTGAGAAGGGCTATCTCTACATCGCCCAGCCCCCGCTCTACAAAGTCTCACGCGGCAAGTCGGAACGCTACCTGAAGGACGATGAAGAGCTGAACACCTATCTGATCGAAGCCGGTACCGAAGGCGAGGTTTTGATCCTTGCAGATAATACGCAGATCGCCGGGCAGGATCTGCGCGAACGCGTCGGTTCCGCCAGCCAGTTCAAGCAAGCGCTGTGGCGGCTCTCCTTGCGTGCGCCGGGAGACATTGTCGAACAAGCGGCCATGGCCGGGGCGCTCGCGCCTGGCGCCTCTGATGACGAAGCCAAGCGCGCAGCTGAGCGATTGAACATCATTGCCGAAGAAGGCGAGGACACGTGGAGTGGCCGGTTTGAAAATGGCAATCTCATCCTGTCACGAGAAGTGCGCAGCGTTGAGGAAAAGGCCGTCCTGGACGCGCAGCTCCTTGCCAGCGCGGACTCGGCGCGGCTGAACAGCATCGCGCAGAGCATTCGCCCCATCTATGTCGAGACCTCAATCCTTCGCAATGAAAAGGCCGGGGAAATTACGATTACAGGTCCGGTCAGCCTGCTGGAAGCAGTCCTGAGCTCGGGCCGCAAAGGATTGAAGATTCAGCGCTACAAAGGTCTTGGCGAGATGAACGCGGATCAGCTCTGGGAAACGACCTTGGACGCAAATGCGCGAACACTCTTGCAGGTTCAAGTCGATGATGCCCTCGAAGCCGGCGATATGTTCTCGCGCCTGATGGGCGACGTGGTCGAGCCGCGCCGCCAGTTTATTCAGGACAATGCCCTGGAAGCGGAAGTCGACGTTTAGGCAGACTTGTCCAAATACTAGGCATAACTGTATTTGTGTCGCTTATTCTTGTGACAGTTTTCAAAAACCACACAATAACTGCGCGAATCCACTTGCGGAAAATACCTATTGTCTGACATAAAACAGGCATGGGGATAGATTGTAATTCTTGCTTATTGAATGGTGTCTGGTCCGGGCATTTTCGGCACGACTCTGACGATCGCGCAGGCGCTCCGTTTTCCGCCTGGCTGAGCATTGTGGACGATCGAGTAACCGGCACGTCGCTCGAGCCGAACACGTTTCTGGAGCAGGAACTGGAAGAACTCGACGCGGACCTCCGCGGCCACGTTGATGGTGAGGAAATTGTCTTCCTGAAAACCTATCAGGGCCTCGATCAGGAGCCGGTCTATTGTGAAGGCACCATCTCTGACGATGGCCGCACGATTGTCGGAAAGTGGTACTTCAACTGGCCGAACGAACTGTCAGGTGAGTTCAGGATGAACCGGCAGCTGGCGAAAACCCTCACTCACGAAGTCCTGTCGCCATCGCCGACTCGCTGAAGGTACGGTAAGTCCGAGCGCCGATTTTCTTCGCGGCAGGTCTGGCAATCCCATTCGCATAATCCTAAAGCGCTGAGATGACATCGCGCCTGCTCTCCGCTCCTCTTCTGATCGCCATGATTGCGATCGCTATGGGGACCGGGATAGATGCCATGGTCAAAGCGATCGCGCCGAACGCCGGTTTGCATCACCTGCTGGCCTGGCGGTTCCTGTTTGGCGGTCTGCTGGCCGTCAGCGTGTTTCGGGCGCGAAAGCGTCCAATGCCCAGCCTCTCCGCCATCCGGTTTCATACCATGCGCGGAATGGTTCAATTGGGCTGCGCCGTCACCTTTTTCTTTGCGCTCATGCACCTACCGCTCGCCGTTGCGACAATCATCGGATTCACCGCCGCCTTGATGGTGCCATTCGTTGCGCGCGTCCTGTTGGGGGAGAAAATTACGCCAATGGCCCTGCTGGCGACCGTGATTGGTTTCGGGGGCGCCGCGCTGGCCGTGACCGGTCGGTCTCAAAACGGCGATGCCAGCGCGCTATGGGAACTGGGCCTGGTCAGCTGTTTCCTGGCGGCCTTTCTTTATGCGCTGGGTCTGGTCCTGTTGCGCATGCGGGCCACGCACGAAGACGCAACAACCATTGCCATGTTCACCAATGTGGTGCCTGCCCTGATTCTACTGCCGGTGACGCTGGGCGTGTTTGGATGGCCGGATTGGAGTGATATTCCCTGGTTTCTGATGTTCGGCGTCCTGGGGTTTGCGACCTGGTACTTGATGACCCTGGCTTATGCCCGCGCCCCGGCGCAACGTCTGGCCCCGCTTGAATATACGGCCCTGATCTGGAGCGGCATGCTCGGCTCCATTTTCTTCGCCGAGTATCCAGGCTGGCAGACCTGGGTCGGCGCCGTGATCATTATCGGTGCGTGTTTGATCGTCGCCTTCGAGGAACGTTTCTCAACCCGCAAGGAAACGCACTTGCCGGTGAGCGATTTGCCTGAGTAGAGCGATCGTGGTGGGTCAAACACGATCCGACACCCCGCAAACAGTCCTAAGACCGCGTCAGTTCGCGGTGGCGCTCCAGCATACCGTCCAGGGCCTCGGCGCTGGCCTCTCCCATGAACGGCACAACCAGCAACATGAACTGCAAGACGGTATCATGAATGAGCGCCGGTCCGCCGCGATCCCCGCCCTGGATCAGTTCACCGCTCAGCCAGAAAGTCAGAGTCGACAGCATTTGCTGGGTCAGAGGGGCGCGCAGCCGACGATCGATTTCGACCAGGTCGCGTTTTTCGAGCTGGTTCAAGACAGTCTCGATGGCCTGTCGTTTCATCGACAGGATCTTCCGGAAGCGGGAGGCCAGCGCAGGATACCGCTCCATCATGTCGCCGACATTGCGATAGAAGAAGCGGAAGTCGTAAATCTCTTCCAGAACAATGTAGATAAAGACCCAATTGTCTTCGATCGAGGTCACCGCCCCATGCGTCCCACCGAGGATGATCTGCATCTCCTCTTCGAAACGATCGAACAGGGCTTCGATGATCGGCTCTTTGCCTTTGAAGTGATAATAGAGATTGCCGGGCGACATATCGAGCGCATTGGCAATGTCGACAGCCGTTTGCGTGGCTTCGCCCTCGGCATTGAACAGGCCGAGGCTGACATCAAGTATCCGGTCACGTGTCTTCATCACTGACAATTCGCGTTTAGGCTGAACTTTCTATTTCCCCACTCTATTTGACAGTAAAAGGTCAATATGGAACGAATTTGATCGTGCAAGGTTATCCAAATTTAGACTCTTAACCATAAGAGCAAGCCTTGTGCCGGGCGGGGGCAAAACCGCGTTCGGGGTGGCAATCGGAGGCAGTGATGAGCAAAACGGCGGACTATATCGGTGAAGCAGCAGCAGACTCCACCAATGCGCTAAATCCTTTACTCGGCGGATTGAACCGACAGGAACTTCTGGGTTCGGTCGCGATGATGCTGCGACGGACCAGCGTATCGCCAACGGCCAATGCCAAGTTTGCCGGCAAGATGGCGAAGGAATCCTATGACATTGTCATGGGCAAGTCGGAGCGCGAACCCGACCGCAAGGACAAGCGGTTCCGAGACCCCGCCTGGGCGAACAATCCGTTCTACAAACGCGGACTGCAAACCTACCTCGCCATGCAAGAGCATCTCGAGGATTGGGTGGGCGATCTCAAGCTCGGTGAAATGGAGCATGCCCGCGCCTCCTTCGTGATGAACATGATTACCGATGCCATGTCGCCGACCAATGCGCTCATCACCAATCCAGCTGCGAAGAAGCGGGCCATCGATAGCGGCGGCCTGTCCCTGATCAAGGGCTTGCAAAACGCCTATGAAGACCTGACCAAGAATGGTGGCATGCCAAGCCGGGTGGACAAAAGTCCATTTGTGATCGGCGAGAATGTGGCGACCACTCCCGGTAAGGTGGTGTGGAAGAATGAGATGATGGAACTCATTCAATACACGCCCGTTACCGATGAAGTCCGGGAAATTCCGTTCCTCAACATTCCGCCGCAAATCAACAAATACTATGCCAGTGATCTCGATCCGATCACCAGTATCGTCCAGTTCCTGCTCAAGCAGGGCTTCCAGACCTTTATCATCTCCTGGCGCAATCCAACCGCGGAACACGCCGATTGGGGCATGACGGAATATGTCGACAGCCTCATCCAGTGCACCGAAGTGATCAAGGCCATTACAGACTCAGACAAGATCAACATTTCCGGTGCCTGCTCCGGCGGGATTACCACGGCCACCTTTGCAAGCCTGCTCGCAGCCGCTGGCGATGACCGGATCAATTCCCTGACCTTCCAGGTCTGTGTGCTCGACCCGGATCAGGATGATAGCGAGCTGAGCGCAATGGCGTCTGAGCGGAGCCTGGAGATTGCCCGGCGTTATTCCCGCCGCAAAGGCATCCTCAAAGGCGATGATCTCGCCCGCATGTTTGCCTGGATGCGTCCAAATGATCTGGTTTGGAATTATGTGGTCAACAATTACCTGATGGGCGAGTCTCCGCCGCCATACAATGTCCTGTTCTGGAATGACGATTCCACGAACCTGCCAGCGGCCCTGCATTCAGATTATCTGGATTTCGGCCTCAACAAGCCGTTCACAAATCCCGGAGAGGTCGAAGTGGCGGGCCATATGGCCGACCTGGGCAAGGTCGATGTCGACAGTTTCATCGTGGCTGGTGTGACCGATCATATCACGCCCTGGAAGGCGTGTTATCGCACCACCAAACTGCTTGGTTCAAAGAATACCGAGTTTATCCTCTCCAATTCCGGCCACATCCAATCGCTTCTCAACCCGCCCGGAAACCCCAAGGCAAAATACTTTGCCAACACGGATCTCTCCGGCACCGCGGACGAATGGGCCGCCGGAGCTGAAGAAGTTGCTGGATCATGGTGGACGCGTTGGGCAGAGTGGTTGCATGAACATGGCGGCGAGATGAAACCTGCGCCAAAACAAGACGGATCAAAGCAGTTCCCACCGCTCTATGATGCGCCCGGCAAATATGTGTTCGACTAAAGGGCGATCAGTCCTCAGGCGGCGCGCAGTTTAAGGAGGCCGCCATGGCGACCCGAAAATCGACAGGTAGAGCGAAAGCACGGCTGCCCGAGATCAGCATGGAAACCGTCGGAGCCTTTACGCTGCGCGTCGGGTACTGGCCGGCCGAAACGCCCTCAGGCAAGCGTCCCATGCTCTTCTTCAACGGCATTGGCGCGAATATGGAGCTCGCGTTCGGACTTGGCGAATGGATGCGAGACCGCGAGATCCTGACCTTTGACATGCCTGGTGTCGGCGAAAGTGAACCGGCAAAATTCCCCTATCGCCCGTGGATGATGGCCCGGGTGGCACGCAAACTCTGTGACCAGTTTGGCTTCGACGATGTCGATGTCATGGGCGTGTCCTGGGGCGGCGCCATGGCGCAGCAATATGCGTTTCAGTACCGCAACTCGGTGGGCAAGCTCGTCCTGGTCGCGACGACCGCAGGGATGACCATGGTGCCTGGCAAGATCAGCGCCATCTCGAAAATGGCAGATGCCCGGCGTTACACGGACCCTGATTATATGCGCGAGAATTTCCAGCGTTTGTACGGCGAGGCCGCGGATGAAGGGGCTGGCCAGCATATTGACAGTCTGAAACCGCCCGCGCCGATGGGCTATGTTTATCAATTGCTGGCTTTCCTCGGCTGGTCGTCACTGCCCTTCATTCGCTTCCTGCGTATGCCCACCCTGGTAATGGCCGGAGACCGCGACGCGATCGTGCCGATGGCAAATGCGCACATCCTGAACACCGCGCTGCCCAATTCGAAGCTGCATGTGGTGAAGGATGGCGGCCACCTGTTCCTGGTGACCAAGCCGGAGCAAAGCATTTCGGTACTGACCGAGTTCCTCGATGAACCGATGGAGGCCATGCAGCCAAAGTCCGTCTGGCAGCAAGGCTTCTCGTTTGCCTGAAAGCGCTATATTGCGTTCGAACTGAGTGAGGCAGGCAGGGATGTTGCCAGATCTGGATCCGAACGCATTGCGGCGCATCGCTGAGTTTTTGATCGATACATCTGACCCATGGTGGGTGCTCGGGAGCACCGCGATGGCCCTGATCGGGGTCGATCCGGGAGAGATCCGCGACGTGGATCTGCTTGTATCAGAGCGAGACGCGCAAACGCTGATGCGTAAACATGATCTCGAAAATCAGGCAGATGGTGGAACCCGAGGGTTCAGATCAAGCCACATCCTGAAGCCCAACCTGATCGACCGACCGGTTGAAATTTTGAGCGGTTATCAGATCTATCAGGACGGCGCATGGGTCCTGGTTGAGCCAAGCTCGAGGCTATCCGTGCGCGTTGGTGCGTCGACCGTGTTTGTACCGGATCGCGAAGAGCAGATCTCACTTTTGCAGCGTCTGGGTCGCCCCAAGGATCTGGCACGATTGGCCCTATTCGAGCGGTCCGCCTCGTCAAGCTGAGCGTCTGACTGGGCCTAGCGGTTCATCGACACGACTTTGGCACCCGGCTCCGACCGTGTGGCATGCATCAGTTCCATGCTGCGCAGATAGGGAATCAGCGCCGATTGGTCCTGCGGACGGCTGAACAGGAAACCCTGCAATTCATCGCAGCCCTGTTCGCGCAAAAAACGCGCCTGAGCATCGGTTTCAACGCCTTCGGCGGTGACCGTCATGCCCAGAGCGTGCGCCATCGAGATCGTCGCGCGAGCGATGGCACAGCTTTGATCGCTGGTTTCGATGCCGCGGACAAAAGCCTGATCGAGCTTCAGCTTGTCGAACGGGAATCGCTGGAGATAGGCAAGCGACGAAAACCCGGTTCCAAAATCGTCCATGGCGATGCGAACCCCGAGCTTCTTCAGCTTGTGCAACCGACCAAGGATGAAGGCATTGTCCGACAGGAACACGCTTTCGGTGATTTCCAGCTCAACCCGTTCCGGATCGAGACCCGTCGCATCCAGTTGCGCCTCGATCAGCGGCAACAGGCGCGAACTATGCAGCTGCAAGGGGGAGATATTGATCCCGATCTTGGTCCCGGCCGGCATTTCCGTCGCCGCAGCGATGGCGTTCTCAATCACCCGGTCGCCGAGTGAGATGATTATTCCATTGTCTTCCGCGACGGGGATGAACTCGGTTGGGGAGACAGCGCCGCGTACGGGGTGATACCAGCGAGACAGCGCCTCAACGCCGGAGACCTCTCCGGTTTTGGCATCCATGATGGGCTGGAATTGCAAATTGAGATTGTCGGCCTCAATGGCTTTTACAAGGTCATTGGCGAGCTCGCGTTGCCCTCGAACGCGCGCCTTGAAGCTTTCCGAATATTCTTTCCAGTGTCCCCGTCCGCTGGACTTGGCTGCATAAAGCGCCAGGTCAGCTTCCTTGATCACTGTCGAGGCATCATTGGCCTGCGCTTCGATCCGGCGAAGACCGACGCTGGCGCCGCATTGGACGTCTGTATTGGCGTATCGGTACGGCTGCTGAAGGGCGATCGTCAGCTCCTCCACGAACTGGACAAGGCGACCTTGCACGTGCGGGCGTGCAACCAATAGGGCAAACTCGTCTCCGCCATAGCGCGCCACCAGATCCATCGGCTCACACAGGGCCTGCAGGCGTTCGGTCACAAGTTTCAGCACTTCGTCGCCGCCGCCATGGCCGAACGTGTCATTGATCCATTTGAAATTATCCAGATCGACCCAGATCAGCGCGCTTTCATAGGTCTCGCGAATTTCGCTTTCCAGGTGAGCGGTGACTGCTGCGGTGAACGAGTTACGGTTCAGCAAGCCGGTGACGGAATCATACTCGGTGAGGAAGGCCGCTCGTTGCTCACTGATGCGAAGCGCCGTGACGTCGGTGGCCGAGCCGCGATAGCCTTTGAAGACGCCCTCATCGAAATGCGGACGCGCGGACAATTTCCAATAGCGCGCTTCAATCTCGAAATTGTCTTCTACTTCCAGTTCCAGCGCCACAATTTCAGACCCGCGCGCCATACGCGCCCGGAACAAATCGCGCTCTGGCGAGTATTTGAACAAGGACAGAATATCCCGGTCAACGACCCGTTCGCTCAGGGTCTCCCCCAGCAAGGCGTCATTGCTCACTTCAGAGATCAGGCCTTGCTCGTCGGTCGACCAGAAGCAAGTATCGGTGGCAAAACCAACATCGCGCAACACCGAGTTGATCTCCCGCGTGCGTTGCACCGACGCTTCCATTTCTTGCAGGCGTTGGCTGTAGCGCGAGAAATAGACCCGGGTACAGACGGCAAGGCCGCCGAAATAGATCAGCATAACCATCGACACAATCGTTGATGAAACGGTGGGCTGAAACAGAGTGTTGGCGACAAATCCACCGAGCGTCACCGCCAGAACAAGGCGGCCCAGGCGCGGCATATATTGAAGCAATAGCGCCGCAGAAAGGGTGCTACCAGACAGGATGGCGCCAAAGAGAAGATGCGCTGGCATCGGCTCAATCAATGCCAGAACCCCCGGAACGGCGCCCCAGGCGACCCCAAGCGCCACAAATGAGAATCGTTTGATCAGCGTCAGCGCCTGCCGCGTCCCACCGAACAGTTCAGCACGTTCACGCAGACTGAGAAGGAAGAGCGAGGCACACAAAAAGCTCTGACCGATCAACCATAGGAAGAACAGATCGCTGGCGCCAAGCTCGCCGAACAATAGCACGGCGGCGCTGACCAGACTGGCCATAAACAAAACTGGGGCCAGTACGGATATTAAGGCAACTTCGCGCGCCCGCTCTATATCCTTGCTGGTAGTGATCGCGTCAGTCCGTCCCCACAGACTTGTCGTACTGCTACTCATGACTCGCTCGATTAACGTCCCTATCGAGGGTCAACATACGCGAGAAAGAACAGGGATTGATTGAAAAGCTCAAGCAGATTGGGCGACGGGAATTAACGACCTGGCAACAAAAAACGCCTCGCTGATCGCGAAGCGTTTTCTAATTCACGGTTATCGGCACAACTAGACGTCGAGCAGCAAACGCTCCGGATCTTCAAGCGCTTCCTTGACCCGGACCAGGAAGGTCACGGCTTCCTTGCCGTCAACGATGCGGTGATCATAGGACAGTGCCAGATACATCATGGGTCGGATCACAACCTGTCCATCGATCGCCACCGGCCGCTGCTCGATCCGGTGCATTCCCAGCACACCCGACTGCGGCGGGTTGAGGATCGGCGTCGACATCAGAGAGCCATAAACACCGCCATTGGTGATGGTGAATGTCCCGCCTTGCATGTCTGCGATCGACAGCGTGCCATCGCGCGCTTTCCTGGCGACATTGCCAAGCTCAGCCTCAACACCCGCGAGTGAAAGCTCATCGCAATTGCGAACAACCGGAACCACCAGGCCGCGCTCGGTGCCGACAGCCATGCCGATATCATAGTGGTTCTTATAGATGATGTCGGTGCCATCAATCTCGGCATTCACGGCCGGAATCTCCTTGAGAGCCGAAACCACCGCCTTGGTGAAGAAGCCCATGAAACCCAGTTTCACGCCATGCTTCTCGAAGAAGGCATCCTTATAGGTCTTGCGCAGCTCCATGACCGCGCTCATGTCCACATCATTGAATGTGGTCAGCATCGCGGCGGTGTCCTGTGCCTCTTTGAGGCGGCGGGCAATGGTCTGGCGCAGGCGCGTCATACGCACGCGCTCTTCACGCGGACCGAGATCGCGTGGGGCCTTGGCTTCGGCAGGCGCGGCCGCCGGTTTTGGCGCGTTTACATAGGCCAGCGCATCCGCCTTGGTGGCGCGGCCATCGCGACCGGTCCCAGGAATATCAGCTGGATTGACACCTGCCTCGGCTGAAATTCGGCGGACAGACGGCGCGACGGGGCGATCGCCTGTCGCTGCCGGGGCCGTCGCTTGAGCCGGGGCGGCGGCAGGCGCAGAGGCCGAAGCCGCAGCAGCTACACCGGCACTAATGCGGGCAATCACAGCGCCTGGGGTGACCCCGTCTCCTTCAGCCACCAGCCATTCGGCGATGACGCCATCGGCCGTTGCCGGCACTTCCAGAGCGACCTTGTCGGTCTCGATTTCTGCAATCGTTTCGTCTTTGGCAACCGGGTCGCCAACCTGTTTCAGGAACGAAGCGATCGTGCCTTCGGCGACGCTTTCGCCCATGCTGGGGACGATCACATCAACGCTTGCACCACCAGAACTCGCTGCCGGGGCGGGAGCGGCGGCGGCTGGCGCTGCGGTCGCCGGCGCCGCTTTGGCTGCACCATTGGCCCCGCCAAGACGTCCCAGCAGGGCACCGATCTCGACCGTGTCGCCCTCATTCGCGACAATCTCGCTCAAGGTCCCAGCGGCTTCCGCTGACACTTCAACGGCGACCTTGTCGGTTTCCAATTCGACGAGGACGTCATCCTTGGCCACTGAATCGCCGGCCGCTTTCAACCATTTTCCAACCGTCGCTTCGGTGACGCTTTCACCCAGGGTTGGGACAATAATGTCTGTCATTTTCGGTCTCTGTCTTCGTCTCTAATTGGTCTCTAGTTGGTCACCAGGCTGTCTTCTACAGGTGTGTCGCCAAGGGCGGCACCGATGAATGCGTCTTTCTCGCGATTATGGGTCGAGAGCAAGCCGGTCGCCGTCGCCGCAGCAGGCGGTCGCCCGGTATATTTAGGTCGCGGATGCTCACTTCCAACATGGTTGGCTGCCCACTCGATTTCGTCACGAATGAAGGTCCAACCGCCCATATTGCGCGGCTCTTCCTGGCACCAGACCAGCTCGGCTTGCGGGAACCGTTTAAGTTCGACCATAAGAGCCTTACGCGGGACCGGGTAGAATTGTTCCACCCGGAGCAAATAAATATCGTCCGCACCGCTTTCTTCGCGCGCTTCAAACAGGTCATAATAGACCTTGCCGGAACACAGGACGACGCGGCGGATTTTCTCGTCGGCGACCAGTTTCACCTTGCCTTCTCGGCCCGGCGTATCGGCATCATCCCACAGCACACGGTGGAAGGACGACTTGGTGTTCATGTCTTCGAAGTCGCTGGTCGCCAGCTTGTGGCGCAGCAGAGATTTCGGCGTCATGATCACAAGCGGCTTGCGGAAGTCGCGGTGAATCTGACGACGCAGGGCGTGGAAATAGTTGGCTGGCGTCGTCAGGTTGCAGACTTGCCAATTGTCTTCCGCGCACATTTGCAGAAAGCGCTCAAGGCGGGCGGAGGAGTGTTCTGGCCCCTGCCCTTCATAACCATGCGGCAGAAGCATGGTCAGGCCTGACATGCGCAGCCATTTGCGTTCAGCCGAAGAAATGAACTGGTCGAAAAAGACCTGCGCGCCATTCGAGAAGTCCCCAAACTGGGCTTCCCACATGACCAGCGCATTCGGATTGGCGAGCGAATAGCCATACTCGTAGCCCAGAACCGCTTCCTCGGAGAGCAGCGAGTCGATGACTTCATACTCAGCCTGGCCGTCGCGAATATTGTTCAGCGCCGTGTAGCGGTCGCCGGTTTTCTGATCGACCATATGGCTGTGGCGCTGCGAGAAGGTGCCACGGCCGCAATCCTGACCAGACAGGCGCACATGGAAGCCTTCGTCCAGAAGCGTCGCAAAGGCCAGATGCTCCGCCGTCGCCCAGTCGAGGCCCTTGCCGGTGCTGACCGCGTCGGCGCGCCCCTTGATCACACGCCCCAGCGTGCGGTGTATATCGACGTTTTCCGGAACCGTGGTGATTGTCTCACCCAGCTCTTTCAGTTTCGCTTTGGATACGCCGGTCTTGCCGCGGCGCTCATCGTCCAATGGCAGGCCGAGGCCTTCCCATTCGCCTTCGAGCCAGTCCGCTTTCGTGGTCTCGACCTTCTTGCCGTCTTCAAACGCCTTGTCGAGGAAGTCCTCGAATGCCTTGACCTCAGTTGCGACGTCTTCTGCGGTCATCAGACCCTCAGCGACGAGACGCTCACCATATAACTCGCGAGTCGATTTGTGACCCTTGATCCGGGTGTACATGACCGGCTGGGTGAACATGGGCTCGTCGCCCTCATTGTGTCCGAACCGGCGATAGCAGAACATGTCGATGACGACGTCCTTGCCGAATTTCTGCCGATACTCGGTCGCCACTTTCGCCGCATAGGTGACCGCTTCCGGATCATCGCCATTCACGTGGAAGATTGGCGCCTGCACCATCAGCGCCACGTCAGACGGGTAAGGTGATGAGCGCGAATACATCGGGCTGGTCGTGAAGCCGATCTGGTTATTGATGATGAAATGGATGGTCCCGCCGGTCCGATAGCCTTGCAGGCCGGACAGGGCAAAACACTCCGCCACCACGCCTTGACCCGCGAAGGCCGCATCGCCGTGCAAAAGGAGCGGCAACTTCTTCGTCCGGTCGAGTGCGCCCGTCTCTTCATATTGCATGAACTGCTTGGCACGCACGCGTCCGAGCACAACCGGATCCACAGCCTCGAGGTGAGATGGGTTGGCGTTCATCGTCAGGTGGACCTGATTGCCATCAAACTCACGATCAGAAGACGCACCGAGATGGTATTTCACATCGCCTGAGCCAAACTCCTCGGCACCCTGAGTCGAGCCGCCCATGAATTCGTGGAAGATTTTCTCGTACTCTTTGCCCATCACGGCTGCCAGCATGTTCAGGCGTCCGCGGTGCGGCATGCCGACGACGATCTCGTCGATTCCAAGCGCGCCGCCCCGCTTGATGATCTGTTCCAGCGCCGGCACGGCCGCCTCGCCGCCATCCAGGCCGAAACGCTTCGTACCCGGGTAGCGTTTGTGCAAAAAGCGCTCGAACGTCTCAGCCTCGATCAATTTGGACAGGATGGCCTTCTTGCCTTCCGGCGTAAACGCCACGCCTTTGTCGGGGCCTTCAATCCGCTCTTGCAGCCAGCTTTTTTCTTCCGGATCGGAAATGTGCTGAAACTCGATGCCAAGCGTATCGCAATAGGTGCGGCGAACGATATCCAGGATCTGACGGACATTGGCACGCTCGAGGCCGAGCACGCCATCAATGAAGATCTCGCGATCCATATCGGCGTCTTCAAAGCCATAATTCTTCGGGTCCAGCTCGGGCTGATATTCCGGATTGTCCAGCCCAAGCGGATCGAGTTGGGCCTGCAAGTGACCGCGCATGCGGAACGCGCGGATCATCATCAGCGCCTTGACCGAATCCTTTACCGCCAGCTCGACATCCGCCTCTGAGGCGGTCGGGGCAGCGGATTTGATCTTCTTTTCGAGCTTCGGCTCCAGCAATGTCCAATTGCCATCAAACGCGGCGGTTTCTTCCGGCGAGGGCGGTGTTGGCCATTGGGTACGTTTCCAGCTCGCGCCATCCGCATTGCGGGTCGCATCTGCATTGCCGTCGCCCAATTCCTGAAAGAAGGTACGCCAGCTTTCCGGAACCGAATTCGGGTCCGCCGCAAACTTGGCCTGCATCTGTTCAATCCAGACGGCGCTGCCGCCATACAAAAACAGGGTGTCCAGCATCGCGGCGTTTTGAGCGCTGCGACCGCCGTCTACGGGAGAACCGTCGTCTGCCATTTGATACCGTCCTTTGTATCGGACGGCCGGGCGGGGTCAGTCTGGCCTCGTCTGGCCGTCCAGAGAACGCATATAGTGCGTCTCTAGCCTTTCAAAACCTCTACCATGGTTGTGCCCAAACGGGCAGGGCTAGGCGATACTTTGATTCCAGCTGCTTCCATAGCTGCAATCTTGGATTCCGCATCCCCTTTACCGCCTGAAACAATCGCTCCGGCATGACCCATGGTCCGGCCTTTTGGAGCGGTGCGTCCGGCGATGAAACCAACCATAGGTTTCTTGCGGCCTTTCTTGGCCTCATCGATCAGGAACTGGGCGGCATCTTCTTCTGCCGTGCCGCCAATTTCACCAATCATGACGATGCTTTCTGTTTCGTCATCCGCGAGGAACATTTCCAACACGTCGATAAATTCTGTGCCCTTGACCGGGTCGCCGCCAATGCCGACCGCAGAGGTCTGGCCGAGGCCCTCGACAGAGGTCTGGTACACAGCTTCATAAGTCAGCGTGCCGGAGCGTGAGACCACACCGACAGAGCCCTTCTTGAAGATCTTGCCCGGCATGATGCCGATCTTGCACTGTTCAGGGGTCAGAAGACCTGGGCAGTTCGGCCCGATCAGGCGCGAGTTCGAGCGATCAAGTTTCGCCTTCACGCGAACCATGTCGAGAACCGGGACGCCTTCAGTGATACAAACGATCAACGGAATTTCCGCATCAATCGCTTCTTCGATTGCAGCCGCAGCGCCGGCTGGCGGGACGTAGATGACCGTGGCGTTTGCGCCGGTCGCGTCTTTCGCGTCAGCCGCGTTTGCATAGATTGGCAAAGATGCGCCATTGTCAGCCGTCCAGCTTTCACCGGCTTTGCGCGGGTGCGTGCCTGCAACCATTTGCGTGCCGAAATATTCCAGCGCCTGGTTGGTATGGAAAGAGCCGGTCTTACCCGTCAGGCCCTGAACGATAACTTTTGTGTTCGAGTCGATAAGAATGGACATGTCTCTTACGCGCCTTTCACGGCTGCAACAATTTTCTGGGCGGCATCGTCGAGGTCATCTGCGGGAATGATGTTCATTCCGCTCTGGGCCAGGATTTCCTTGCCCTTCTCGACATTCGTGCCTTCGAGGCGGACCACCAGTGGAACGGCCAGCGAGGTTTCTTTCACGGCCTGGATAACGCCTTCCGCGATGACGTCACACTTCATGATGCCGCCGAAGATGTTGACCAGAATGCCTTTGACGTTCGGGTCCTTCATGATGATCTTGAATGCCGCCGCAACTTTCTCAGCATTGGCGCCGCCGCCCACATCACAGAAGTTTGCGGGCTCTTCGCCGTAGAGCTTGATGATGTCCATGGTCGCCATGGCGAGGCCGGC
Source organism: Hyphomonas sp. Mor2 (assembly GCF_001854405.1). Classification (GTDB taxonomy): domain Bacteria; phylum Pseudomonadota; class Alphaproteobacteria; order Caulobacterales; family Hyphomonadaceae; genus Henriciella. The sequence goes on along the minus strand of NZ_CP017718.1, from coordinate 3,440,775 downwards.
CCCGTTGACCATGCAGCCAATTGTGCCGTCGAGCGCGATATAGGCGAGATCCCATTCCGAGGCTTCAATCTCTTTTTCGTCTTCTTCTGTGGTGTCGCGCAGCTCCATGATGTCCGGATGCCGGAAGAGGGCGTTGCCGTCGAAGCTGACCTTGGCATCAAGGACGCGCAGGTTTCCGCTCTCCATGACGATGAGCGGATTGATCTCCAGCATCGACATGTCCTTCTCGGTGAACGCCTTGTACAGGATCGGGAACAGCTTCATGCCGTCTTCGCGGGCCGCGCCTTCAAGTGCCAGTGCGTCGCAGAGCTTTCCAGCCGCAGCGTCGGTGACCCCTTCCATCGGGTCGATGGGCAGCGTCAGGATCTTGTCCGGCGTGTCATGCGCAACCGCCTCAATGTCCATACCGCCTTCCGTCGAGGCTACAAAAGCGGGCTGACCGGTTTCGCGGTCAACCAGCAGGGAGAGGTAAAGCTCAGTGGCAATGTCAGCACCATCTTCAACATAGAGGCGATTGACCTGCTTGCCTTCTGCGCTGGTTTGCGCCGTGACCAGGTGATTGCCGAGCATCGCCTTGGCGTGCTCCATCACTTCGTCCTTGGAGAAGGCCAGGCGAACACCGCCTTTTTCACCCGCCGCGGCTTCCACGAATTTGCCCTTGCCGCGACCACCGGCATGGATCTGACTTTTCACGACCCAAAGCGGACCCGGTAAAGTATCGACCGCCGTCTGCACATCATCGAGAGTCAGGATCGGGACGCCGTCAGCCACTGGCGCGCCAAACTCTTTGAGGACGGCCTTGGCCTGGTATTCGTGAATGTTCATGTGAAATCAGCCTTTTGCAGCTTGCGGGGCGACTCGTTTTGCTCCCGCGAAAGTCGGGCGCTTATACCACCGCCATGGGCCCTGACAACCGGGACACAGCTCCCGATAGCGCTGTCAATCAGCGCCACTCGCAAACCTGTTCCGAATCCCGCCAGATCTGCCCGATTCGCAGGCTATTTCACCCCGATTTCCGCGAATGTGAGATCATTCTGCCGCACGGTCTGGCCCGCATTGTCCTTGACTTTCAGCGCGATCGTTTTCGCGTCCCAGTCGATTTCCAGTTTTCCGTAATTTTCAGGTGCGAATCCGGCGCCGACCTGCCGCGCGTCCATTTCCTCTGACTCGGTCGCAAACGCGACGTTCAGGGAGGACGAGGTGAGCTCATGCGCGGCATAAGGCAGGATGCCGTCTTCTTCATAGATGAAAGCCGTGTGCCGATCGCCCGAGAGGAATACCACGCCGGTCGCGTCCGTTCTCTTGATCAGATCGAACAGGCGCTGACGCTCATCCGGCATGGCCGACCAGGCTTCCCAGCCATGCGTGGTGGGCATGATCTGGATGGACGAGGCGATCAGGCGAATATCGGCTGGTTGCCGCAGCTGATTTTCCAGCCAGGTCCATTGCGCGGCGCCCAGCATGTCCTGCATCGACCCGGCGGGCGCCGGCAGATAGCGCTCCTTGCCCTTGGCGCCCCAATCATCGGTTGGGGTCAAGGATGAGCGGAAAAAGCGCGTGTCCAGCATGATGACCTGAACGCGTTGTCCATCCGGTCCGAAGCTGCGGGCGTAATACGTCCCCGGCCACTTGCCGACATCCTGAGACTCAAGCCCCCAGAAGACTTCATGCACGCGCTCGGCCAGACCGCGGAAGGGAAACTCATTGCCTGCATCATTGGCGCCGAAATCATGGTCATCCCAGGCCACCATCATCGGGTGCGCCGCGCGCACCGCCTGGAAATCCTCGCGCGCGGCAAGATCCGCAAAGGACTCGCGCACCTCGTCCAGATTCGGCTGATTGTTCACATAGGCGCGGCCATCGCGATCGCCATAGACATTGTCGCCGACCATAAGGAACAGATCCGCGTTTTCATTGGCGATGCTTCGCATGGCTGCGGAAGGTCCCTTCTCCTCGTCCAGACAAGACCCGAGCAGGACCGAGGTAATGACTGCATCCTCGGATGGGAAGGCGGCGCCGGCGCCCGCCGTTGGAAGCGCGCTATCCGGGATGGTGTCGTAGTAAAGCTCCAGGGCCGCTTCGGCGCTATCGGGTTTCGGCGTAAAAATACTGATGCCGCTGCCCTGCGTCGCGCAGGCTCCCAAACTGAGCAGGCCTGCTGCCGCAACTACGCCCCTAATCATCCGCTTCTCCCGCATTTGTCTGTCACACTTCCTTATGCCGGAAGCATGACAGACTTGATACAGGTTTCAGTGCAGAATCAAGTGGAGAAAAAGATCTCCCACATCAGCCGCCCCGGGAGGAAGGAAAACAAGCCGGCGATCAGCATGCCGCCGACAAACATGCCGGTCATTGTGTGCCGGTGCTTCTTGACGTCCCGGCGACGGATCGCGGCGATCCCGAACGGAAGTCCGATCATGGTCCAGGCCGACAGTGCATGAATGGGGCTGTAATTATTGCCCATGAGACCGGTGATGAAGAAGGAAGACACAGCCGTCACCGCCATGCTGAACACCCAGGTCCAGCCGAGCGTCTTGTGCAGACGAAAGCCCTTCGGGGCACTGAGCAGTACGAGACCTATCCCAAAAGACGCGAGGGCCCCGACCACATGAACCTGAACCGCAAAAGACGCGCTGATCAAAGGCTCGAGATCGAGCCGAAAGCGCGGATCCGCGTCCGGATGAGCCTGCAGGATAAGGTGGCTGACAATGAGGTAGATCAGAAAAGCGATCGCAAACTGCCAGACCCAGCCGGGGACTTTTGACACCAGGGCGCGAGGAGAGATTGCGGGAGGAAACGCTGTTTTTACAGTCATTTTGGCTCCCCTCACGCCCAGGTGCCGTGAAAGCCCAGCGGCCAGGAATAATCCGCCTGCCAGATACAGACCGGGCCATCGCTGACGCGCGCCGCATCAAACACGCAGACTTCGCTCTTGCCGGCTTTGAGATTGAGGACGGTTCCGATCAGCCAGCAGTCCCGCTCCGTTGAACCGCCGGATTTCGGAACGAACAGGAACTCTTCGACCATACGCGAAGGTCCGAAATCGAACGTCTCGCTGTCTCCGGTTTCCCAGTCATGGAGCGAAATGGAGGTGGTGCCAGGCCGATCCGGCAGGGCCCCGCTCGCCAGCACGGTCAAGCGCCGCTTCTGTCCGCGAAAGCGCGGATCGACTTGTGGGAATTCGCCGCCAATTATATCGGACTCCAGCAGCGTGGCATCTCCACGCGGCGGAATCACGACTTGCGTGAGAACCCCATGCTCGAACGCCGAGGCGGTGGTCCATTCGCCGCGAATCTCTGCTGCCCCGCCCCCGACGCCGAGAATGGGCTGCTTGTAGAGGACGACGTCAAACTTGATCGTTCCATCGCTTTCTTCCCAGGCAGAGCCGGTATGGAAGAACATCCGGGCCGGGGCCTGCGCCCACCGTTGATTGGAAAAGTCGTCCTTGTCGACAATTAGCATCTGCAGGCCATGCTGCGGTTGCCATTCAAAGCCGGCCACGACAGGCGGGCGCAAATTCTCGTTGATCCAGGGTTGCACCAGAATGATCAGATGCCGATCCGTCATCGTCCAGTCATGGATGTAGGCGGCGCGGCCAATGTCGACCATGCCGAAATCTTCCAGCTGACCCGACTTTGCAATCCGATAGATGCCCACACGCGATCCACCCACGGCGAGATTCCATACGCGGCCGTCTGGCTCGACTTTTGGATGCGCCAGGAAGGGCATGCCCTTCAGGTCATCGCGCCAGGTTTTTGGGCCTTTGGTCTCCAGACTCGCAGCGTCCATGGCGAAAGCCGACCCGGCTTCCCACAAGGCCAGAAGCTCACCATTGACGACCAGCACGGATGTATTCGCGGCGTTCACGTCGTCCGGGCCAGTGACGGAAAAGCTCTCATCGCCAAGGGTGCCGAAACCCGGCGCCAGGAATTTATCCGCCGCCTGCTCTTCCCGGCGCTTCTTGGTGGCAACGAACCGGGCCTGGTGCACAGCGCGCCCCTCTTCGATCGCGATGCGGTGGATGAGACCGTCTCCGTCGAACCAGTGGCTGGCATACTGATCGCCGTATTGCAGTTGGGCCGGACCATTTCGGTAGAATGATCCGCGCAGGTCTGCGGGCGCCGCGCCATAGGCGAGCCGCATGGCGGACGGATCGAATCCGATTGTGGGCGCAGTCCGGTAAGCGAGATGCCAGTCTGGCATGCCGGGTTCGGTAAACGCGTGTCCCGTGTTCGCACAGGCGCCGATTGATCCGACCAGCCCTACGCCCAGTCCGGCTTCGATAAAATGTCGTCTTGAGAGATCCATGGTCGCCTCCGCTCCAATCTGGTCTGATTAATTCATCGTGATCGTGTGGGAGGTTTCGCTGGCGTCGACGGTGAACTTGGCGTCCTCCCACGAAGCGGGTCCGAAACGGCCCTGCGCGTCATTGGAGAAGGCGTATGGCTCTGTCGGAATGCCGAACGGATTGGTGTTCATTTCGCCATCATCATTGAGGTCATGATAGAGACGCACCGCATACTCGCCCGGCTCCAGCCCTTCAAATGTGACGGTAACGCTCGTCCCTTCAACGGACAGGTTGGCCCCATTGACGGCGCCGTCGCCTTTATAGGTCGCCTCGTCAAACAGGCCGAGCATGATCGACCCTTTGGCCTGGGCGATGCCTTCGACAGTTACAGTCAAGTCAGATGCTGATGCCAGAGGCGCCCCGATCAGACAGGTTGCAAGCGCGGCGGTCAGGGGGGTGATACGGGTCATGAAAGTCTCCTCATCGAGTTGATTTGTGCAGGTGGGCCTGCTGTGAGGAGAGACATGACAGCCCGACTGAGCTCGTGCAGCCGCTTCTTCGTTTGGGGGCTGGAATCCTTCGCGAAATGCAGCCATTGTCATTCGCGAAACGTGAATGAAGGGGCTATGCAGTTTGCGTATCGTGATTGAAATCGCGAATTTCTGTGGGATCGTTCTGGCTCTGGGGCTGATCTTCGCCTGGCTTGGTGTTTACAATACAGGTGGCCTGCCATTCTTCCCCCGCCTCGTGTTCTGGACGACGACCATGGCGGTGGGCGCGGGCGCCTCTTACCTGGTGGCCCCCTATGTCTGGTCTGAAAAGTTTCCGGACTGGCCGGCACCGTTCAAAATCGCGATCGTCGCGATTGTGGTCTCATTTCCGGTCACGGCAGTGCTGTTCATCTTCAATGGCGGCCCCTACAGCGTCAATCACGTGATCATTCAGTTCGTTTATGTGCTGATTATCTCTTTGATCATTTCGACAGGCATGTATGTCGCCCACATTCTGGAACAGGCCAAAACAGGATCGCAGCCGTCAAATGTCGACCCATTGGCGACCTTCATGGAGCGCCTGCCGGTCAAATTCCGAACCGCAGAACTGCATGCGATTTCTTCGGAGGATCACTATTTGCGCGTCCATACCAGCCTTGGCGAGGAGATGATTTTGATGCGCCTCGCGGACGCGGTGCGCGAATTGTCCGCGGCAGATGGCCTGCAAGTGCATCGGTCCTGGTGGGTCGCCAAACGGGGCGTTCGCGACGAAAAGCGGGTCGATGGCCGGAGTCTGCTGGTCTTGCCTTCGGGCACCGAGGTGCCAGTCTCCCGCTCCTATCGCGCCAAGGCGAAGGAAGCGGGTCTTATCCGTTAACGGGCGTTAACCATCAAATTGCCTTATTCGAAACACGCATAGCCCCTATTCTGTATCAATAGTGTTCATCAAGGACGTTCGTCCCCATCTGGTCGTTAACGAAACATAACGGCAAGATTGCCAGAACGATGAGACCCGACAGATGACCAATAACAATATCTTCTCCCGCAGCCTGACAGTTCTGTTCACAGGTATTACCGCCACCACGCTTTTCCTGGTCGCCTTTGCGCCCAGCGCCTCGCTTTTCGCAGGTTAAATCGGGTCTCCCCCTAGCGCGCCTCCCCTCTCTCAAGGTGCGCTACTCTCACACAAAACCCCGAGCCCCGTAGCCGCCTCCGGCTGCGGGGTTTTTATCTGTCTATTTCGGCCCACCCGGCATGATCGGGCGATCCCGCCAGGCTCCCAAACTGCGGACGCGGTCATACATGACCAGCGCGCCGGCCAGGCTGACATTGATGCAGAACTTGGTCGGTATCTTCACAATATGGTCGCATCGCTCGACCATCGCGTCTGAGAGGTTTCCGCGCTCTGGACCGAGCACATAAGCGGCCATACGGGGGTGTTTAAACTCCGGCAATTCGATCGCATCGTCGGTGAGCTCGATCCCGACCAGTTGGCACCCTTTCGGGAACACCATTTCGTCCATCGACTCCCAGGCATAATACGGCACGTTCTTGAACGTGCGCGAGGTGTCCGACAGGTTGGCGATCTTGGTTCGGTCTGCGGCCTGGACCGAGAACACGAAGCTCGCCCCAAATGCATTCGCCGTCCGCATCAGCGCACCAAGGTTCATGGGCTTGGAAATTCCTTCCGCGCCAATCGCAAAATAGCCCTTCATCAGATCACCCCCCAAACCAGTCGGCCGAGCGCCAGGACACCGATCAGCAATACCGGCAGGATGACACTATAGCGCCGCGCCGTGCGCAAATGCGCGAGCGGGCTTGGATAAGTCTCCTGCATATACGCCACCGCGTCATTCTCCGGCGCCGCCTGGCTGGCCGCGGCCACCACGATGGCGTTGGCTTTCATCCGGTCCGCAAACTCCTCACGCCAGTCTTTCAAGGCCCGCCGCAAAACCAGCGCTGTGATCACGCGCATCTGCACCGCCAGCGCAAAGGCGAACCCTAGTCCGCCCACCAGAATCCAGAACAGGAGTGTCTTGTCCAAACCTACATCTCCGCTACGTCAGATCTTCACAGCGCCGGTTGCCATGGCTACCAAAGCTCCGTCAACGCATGCGATGAGGAAACTCCCGATGAAAGCTCTGCTCTCTAAAGCCCCTGGCGGCCCCGATTCACTGGTTCTGGAAGAGGTTGAAAGCCCGACGCCGGAGAAAGGGCAGGTGATTATCGATGTCAAAGCCATTGGCGTGAACTTTCCCGATACGCTGATCATTCAGGACCTGTACCAGTTCAAGCCCGAGCGCCCCTTCAGTCCGGGCGGCGAAGTGTCTGGTGTCGTCAAGGCAGTCGGCGAATGTGTCACGCACCTGCAAGTCGGTCAGCGCGTCATCGGTTCTTGCGGCTGGGGCGGCATGCGAGAGGAGCTTGCCCTGGAAGCCGGGCGCTGCATTCCAATCCCGGACAGTGTCCCCTTCGACGAGGCCGCCGCGTTCGTCATGACCTATGGCACGTCCTATTATGCCCTCAAGGATCGCGCAGACCCCAAGCCCGGCGAAAAACTCCTGGTGCTCGGTGCCGCTGGCGGCGTCGGCATTGCGGCGGTGGAACTCGGCAAGGCGATGGGCTTGGAAGTGATCGCGGCCTGTTCGACCCAGGAAAAAGTCGATTTCTGCCTCTCCAAGGGGGCAGACAAGGGTCTGGTCTATGATCGCGGACCCCTGGATCGTGGCCAGCAAAAGGAATTCTCCAACGCCATCAAAGAGGTGAGCGGCGGCGGCGTGGACATCATCTATGACGGCGTCGGCGGTGATTATGCTGAACCGGCCGTCCGCGCCATGAACTGGGAAGGCCGCTTTCTGGTCATCGGATTCCCGGCCGGTATTCCGAAGCTGCCGCTTAACCTGACACTGCTGAAATCATGCGACGTCCGCGGCGTCTTCTGGGGCGCAGCCGTGGCGCGAGATCCGGAAGCGAACCAGCGCAATCTCGCCGAGATGTTCGCGATGTATCAGGACGGCAAAATCAAGCCGCACGTGTCCGAGACCTTCCCGCTGGAGCGGGGTGGCGAGGCCATTCAATACCTGATCGATCGCAAGGCGCTCGGCAAGGTGGTGGTGACGGTCTAGCGAGACCGCGCGCGCTCTGTTTGAAGAACGGTTTTAGAACTGCTTCACCGGAAGCTGTTCGAAGGGCTGCTTTTCGATCTCATCGAAATTCGGCAGGCTCTCATGCACGTAGAACGTGTCGTAGAGTGAGTTCTTCACAAAGTGATAGCCGTTCTTGAACAAAAGCTCGTTCAGTTCGGGGGTCGGGCGCTCAATGGTCATTGCCAGGAACGTGTATCGGTCGAATGGGAAGTTTCGCAGGATCCGCGTCTCGGCCCCTTCAACATCGAAGCTGAAATAGTCGATCACGCTGGGCGCGTTGTAGCGGTCAAACACCTCGGCCAGAGTCACAGTCTCGATTTCGGCGATCCGACCATCATGCTTGGCTTTGTCCAGCGCATCGCCGCGCGCCGATTCAGAGTTTGACGTATCCTCGTGGGTCAGGCCGCTGCGTTGCCCGTCGATCAGAAACTCGGCGGTTCCGTTTTCGGCGTCGACGCCGAGTTGAACCAGGGTGCATCCGCGCTTGGCCAGGCTGGTCAGTTTTTCAAAGAAAATCGGATTTGGTTCAATACAGAGGCCTTGCCATCCGAACCGCTTTTCCAGGACGAATGTGTTGGAATCATTGAATCCATCGGCGGCGCCCAGCTCGACAAAGAAGCCATCCTTCTTGCCCTTGAACACCTCATCGATGACCCAGCGATCCTGCCCCCGGTCCGAGTTGGACTTCGCCACATGGCCGAAATTCTTGAAGGCAAATCGCAGCATCGCGTTCTTCGTGCTCATGCTGGCGACCCAGGCCACATAGGCAGGGCCCTGCAGGATCGGTGCTCTATCCAGTATTTTTCGTGCCAAGGCTGCCATGTTTATTGTCCCTCGTTGGCGTTGTCTTCTGCGTCTGTATCGGATTGCCCGAGACGTTTGGCGAGATCGAAAACACGCCGGTTCCCCCACCGCTCTCCTCGTCCAAATATCGTATCGCGCGAAACGTAAAGGTTTTCAGCGATGGAACTTGGTATGCCGGCGCGGTCGCGGTCAGCGATATACTGTTCTGTGCTCAGAGTTGTCACTGTCCATCCCTCCCATTCGGCAATCAAGGTTTCATCACTCCCTGCAACGCCTCCGGGCCGACGGACGACATAATTCGTCGTCGCGTCGCCAGCCTGAGGCTGCAAAGCATGGACGTACCAAGCAATGGGCGCGCCAAAATAGCCGTCGCGCCAGGAGGATTCAGAAAACCGGCGCGGAAAGGCCTGCCCGAACAGGGCGTCAAACGCCGTATAGGCTTCGATATCGACGGGGTGGGCGCGGACATCCTGCAGCTCTATCTTGGTCGCGAGCTGGCTTCCGGTCCGGTGAATCTGCAATGTTTGCGGGGTAACCAGAACCGCGGCAATGACACAGCCCATGACGGCGCCCGCGGGCAGAATGGTCGTTTTCATGCGTTCAATGCTTGGGTTCAGGCGCCAGAGAACGATCAGCGGCAAGACCATGATCGGCGCGAAATGGTGCGGCAGGATCCGGAAGCCTTGCAGGTAGAAGAACCCAAAATAGAACAGACATGTCAGCGTCATCGCCCGCGATATCTGATCTTGCCAGCGCCAGAACAGGAGCGCCAGAACCGGGAGAATTCCGCACGGCAGGATCCAGAAGGCAAAACGCTGCCAGCTATCAATGCTGATATAACGCAGCCGTTCCAGAATAGCCGCGCTGCCAAACTCGGACCCGAAACTTGCCAGGCCGAAGCCAGTCAGCATACCCTCGAGCAGCGAGTAGCCGACCGCGACGAGCGCGATGATGCCGAGCGCAAGCACAAATTCCTTGATTGGCCACGACTTGATCGTTGCGACATTGATCGGCCAGAATCGGCTCGACACCAAAAAGAGGGATCCGGTCCAGAGTCCCATCAAGATCAATCCATTTGGACCAGACGCGTAAGACAGTACCCCAAAGACGGCCATCCACACCGGACGCTTCAACAAACCGAAGAGCGCAAACCCGATGAAGTTGACAATGATGAAGGGCTCTCGGGCCAATGGCAGCGCGATGTCCGCAAAATAGGGGTCATAGGAGGTGTTGAATGCCAGCGTATAGCCGAACAGCAACAAGGCGGCCCCAACCGCCCCGGCGACTCGCCACGGCGCGGCAAGCTGACCGCGAAACCGCACCAGTTCCATCACTGTGATCGCGACGACCATTGCGCCGAGAAGATAGACCATCCGCAGCGCAAACGCCGTTTCTCCAAAAAGACGCATGAACCAGGATGAGTAGAAGAATTGCAGCACGGCGTTCAGCGTCGGCAAGCTGGACAGCTCATCGCCCGTACCGCTCGCCCAGAATGGTGAGCCGGACTGCAGGTATTGCAAGCTTGCCAGGTACAAATGCGCGCCGTCGCCGTTAAAGTCTTCCCAGTAGAATTTTGGCGACAGGATCAGGAGCGTGAGCACCGGCAGCATGAGCGCGAGCAGAATTTCCGGCGCGCGACCTTGCAGAAATGTCCAGTCCAGCCTCGCCCGTCGATCTTGGCGAAACACGTACGCAAAACAGGCGACCGTCAGAAAAGCCAGCCCGAAAAAGAAGGTCAAACCTGTCACCGGGCCACCGAGGACGCCCTGTAACATCGCGGCCATGAGCGATACGATGAAAGTCGAGAGGGCGAACCCTTTCAGAACCCATACGCCGAAACTGTCTGCACCCTTGTTCCTGCCCAGACTGATCAACAGACCCGGTGCCAGAGCTGAGATACAAGCTGCGATCGTGACCAGCGGCACCCACAGATAGAGATAGGCCGCATGTTCGGGAACAAAGTACGGATTGGCGCGATCTGCCAGCATTTGCAGCTCGGCAATGCCTGGCAGCGTGTAGACGCCGATCCCGGTCACCAGGAGGCAAACCGCCATCACGCCCCCGAAGGTCTGCACGGGCGAACGGCGCGCCGCATTTTCAATTGCAGAATAGAGCGTGCGAAGCTGATCAACCATCACTCGTTCCTTCCGGTACGGCCTGCAAGCGTCGGAAAAGGCGCAGGGCGATAAAGACCGAGAACGCCAATGTCAGCAATAGCAAGCCAATGGTCATTCCATTGGATATGCGATCATCGGGGTTGGCCGCGTCCAGGATTGAGCCCATGGTCGATCCGAACAAGGAAACGATCAGCGGCACAATCCAGGCTGTGGTGAGCGTTCCGATCATGAAATCCCGGCGACTGATCTCGAGGCTGCCCGATGCAATCGCCACGAGCGGCGGCGGAAAAAAGGGAATGACCCGCATGGTCGCCACCAGGCCAAGGCCTTCCTGGCGGGCGGCGCGTTTCAGTTTCTCGATCGAAAGTCCGCGCACCTGGTCGGGCAAGGTCCAACTGGAACCCCCTCGCCGAACCCCATCATAGACGACCAGACCGGACACAAATGTCATGGCATAATAGGCGATCCCGGCCAAACCGCCGAGAAGATACCCCCCAATCAGCAGTGTCAAAGCTCCCGTCGGTGAGATCACCAGTTGCGAGACAAAGGCCCAGATGATGAATAGGAGCAAGCTCAGGATCAAATTCGCCTCAACCCAATCGGAGGCCGCTTCGATGTAAGCGACAATTTGTTCAGGACCGAGGACAAAAAACGCGGCGCCCAGCGCCAGCGAGCCGATCCCGATCAGCGCCAGGATCTGCCAGGTCTTCCGGCCTTGTGACACTGAAGATTGTTGATCCGCCAAATCGTCCCCCAAAAAGCTCGTTCAAACAGAGCAAAATCCCTGCCAGTTCATACCCCGACTGCTCACGACTGGAAACCGAATCTGAGACCTGATCAGAATTCAGACATTCCGGGTCGTGACTCGCCACTGAAACAGCCGATACGCCATCAGCAAAACGAACAGCCCGCCATACAGCACGGTGTCATCCATCGGGAACCTCATCGCCCAGAACCAGTGCAGGAGTCCGAGAAACGTGGCCAAATAGGTCCAGGTCTGGAGCTTCTTCCAGTTGGGACCCATTTTTCGAACGCTCCATTCGTTCGACGTGATCGCCAGCGCGGCATAGAGGATCAGACTGATCCATGCGATGGCTAAGACCGGATCCCAGAAACTAGTGAGGATGCGCTCGAGAGGCGCCTTGTAGACCCACCAGGCCGTGTGCGCCGCGACATAGCCAAACGCCGCCAAACCGAGATAACGGCGCTGGCGAATGAGCCAGTTTCGCCCCGGCATTGTCTTGAATGTGCGTGTGATCGGCGTGATGGCCAGACTGGAAATCGCGAAAATGCCGCTCAAGGCGCCGGTCCAGTAGAAGAAGTTGCCTGGATAAGGATGATTGAACTTCTGATGGTACGCCAGTGCAAAGACGGGTCCGGCCAATAGGGTCCAGATCACAAACCTATGAGATAACAGATTCAGCACTCTACAAATCCCGCTCGAAGTCCGCGATTGCCACCCCAGGTGTCGTGCAGCCGCAATTTCTGTCAACTTCATTCATGCGAGGTGAGAAACGCAGGCCGGACCATCGGCAAACAAGGGGCGGGCCTGGAGAGCACCGCTCAAAGACTGCTCAGAAACGCGTCCAGCGCGGCATTGGTTTCCACCGGTTTCTCTTGCTGCACCCAGTGCCCCGCGCCGTCGACTATCGTTACGCCGCGAAAGTCGTCGCAGGCCATTCCCGCGGTCGCGAACGCGTCGACGCCTGGAACGAAGCGGCGAACCGGATCACGCGCGCCGCCAATGAAACAGGTCGGCATCGTCAAGGTCTTGCCGCGATATTCGACCAGCTGCTCATGATCGAGATCGAGCGCGCGATAGCGATGGAACGCACCATGGTATCCGCCCTTTTCGAACGCATCGACGGTGATTTGAAGGTCTTCATTGGACAGCCAGGATGGTAAAGGATCCGGATCGGTTAATCCGTCCAGCAGCCCTGCGTCTGCGGGCTTCTCCATGGTTAAGCCGGACGCGTCCGCATCGCCTGAAATCCAGTAATAGATCTTGCGCAGCGCCGCCATCGGATCCGCTGACACTTCCTTTTCGACAACGCCCTCCTCCTGAAAGTAGAGCATGTAGAAAAAGCGCCCGGCATAGACGGCGCGCATAATGTCGAGCAGGCCGACCTCTCCTCCTGGCGTATAAGGCACGCTCATGCCGGCGACCGCGCGGACCTTTTCGGGATAGACCAGCGCGGTCGTATAAGTGATCGGCGCGCCCCAATCATGTCCGAACAGGATGATCGGCTCATCGCTGAGCGCATCAATGACCGCCGCCACGTCGCCAGCCAGCTCTTTGAGCGTGTAGGCAGAAATGTCCTTCGGCTTGGCGCTGTCGCCATATCCGCGGACATCCATCGCCGCGACCGTGTAGCCCTGCTTCGAGAAATGCTCCATTTGATGCCGCCACGACCAGGAATTCTCCGGCCAGCCATGCACGCAAAGGATGACGGGCCCGGACCCGGATACATTCACGGCAATGTCGCCTACCTTGGTTTTGACAAGTTTCTGCATGTCGGCGCGACCCCCAATCTGCTGCATCGCTGGCGTCTGTGTAATCGAATGGCATAATCAGGAGATTGCTTCAAATGGTCAAACTTGGCCGATTGCGGCCACCTTCTTGTCCTCGCGCGTGCAGAGTTGTACCTGCGAGCCATGCCTGAATTGCCCGAAGTCGAAACCGTCCGCCGCGGCCTGTCACCCGCCATGCAGGACAAGCGTATCGAACGCCTCGATGTTCATCGCGCGGACTTGCGCTTTCCGTTCCCGGTTCAGTTTCGCGAGCGGGTCGAGGGCGCCCGCATCCTGCGCATGGGCCGGCGGGCCAAGTTCCTGGTCACTGAACTCTCCACCGACGAAGCCTTGATCATGCATCTCGGCATGTCCGGACGGTTTACGGTGAACAGCGCGGCATCCGCCGACTTTCATCATGATCCGGGAACAAATCCGGCCCATGACCATGTCGTCTTTCACATGCAGGACGGCGCGACGGTGACCTATAATGACCCGCGTCGGTTTGGCTTCATGGAGCTGTGGCCAATTGCGCAGCTGGACGCGTATCCGCGCATTGCCCATCTCGGCCCGGAGCCGCTCTCGAACGGGTTCAGTTCGGCGTATCTGAATGAAATCCTTGCGGGCAAGACTGCGCCGATCAAGTCTGTCTTGCTGGATCAGGCTGTGATCGCCGGGCTCGGCAATATCTATGTTTGCGAAGCGCTTTTTCGTGCCGGCATCAGTCCGCGGCGCAAGGCTCATTCCGTGGCCGGCAAACGCGCTGAGCGCCTCGCCCCGGCCATCAATGACGTGATCGCAGAAGCGATTGCAGCGGGCGGGTCCTCGATCTCCGATTTTGCCAGTGCCAGCGGCGAGCTTGGTTACTTTCAGAAGCACTTTCACGTCTATGATCGTGAAGGGTCTGCATGCGATACGTGCGGCGCGACGGTTCAGCGCATTGTGCAATCAGGTCGGTCCACATTCTTCTGCGGAACCTGTCAGAGATAGGGCTCAGGCGCCGCGTTTCTTACAGAATCTATTCGCCTGCTTGCCGCGCATGGCGCGTTTGACGCAATTGTAATTTCGACGCTGGCGTTTCCCCAGACGCGTTAGAGATGCGGTCAAGACAATCGCAATCAGCGACGCGATCAGGCCATACTCAATCGCAGCGGCGCCGCTTTCGGACGCCAATAGATTGCCGTCCTCCTCGACCTGAGGAGCCGGTCCAAATACAAGATCGCGGCGTGTATACATGTTTACGTCCCTGATACGGGTCGTAGCGGAAATGTATTACAAAAGCCTCTACTTCTGATTGGAATTACGCCCTGTTTTTGCAGGGTTTTCAGTTGTAATCACAACCGTTTATCGCCGATCTAGTTCCCCCAAAGACGTTGCCACCAGCTCTTTTGGGGCTTGGGTTCCGGCACACCGACCGCGCTCGCAGAGAAGCCGCCATCGGCCATTTTCTGTTTGATTTCGTCCAGCTCCCAGCCCGTTAGCTTCGCCAGACTCTCGGCTTCCGCATCCCAGCGCGTGACCAGGGTTTCAGCATACTGACCGGCGGCTTCGCATTGTCCATAATCGCCCCGCCAGGGATGACGCAGGACATAGCGTCCCTGATAATTCTCGCGGTCGCCGGTCACCTGGAAGTTCAGGTCCTCCGGGAAGGTCTGGCCATCGTAACGCACATGCAAACGGGTCACGAACGCATCAACAGGCTGCGGACCGATGCCGGGACGCGGCATCGGCTGGATGTCGCCCTGGCCGCCTTCATCCAGCCACATGACGCCCAGCTCGCGCAGTTCGGAACGCGACAAGGGATTGGCCGCACAAGGATCGCACCAGGACATGTCCCAGGCATATTCCATGAACACCGCCTTGCCGTTCTCTTTCTCGGTCTGGTGCTCGAACATGGCTTTGTAAAACTCGCCAAACTCGTCCTTGACGAAGATTGGCACATCCATGTTTGAGGGCAGTTTGACCGTCTTGTAATTGGTCGTTTCGACCCGGCCCTGGCGGGTGATGGCAAAGACGAACAGCTCCTGCTTGCCATCTGCGTTCACCGTGCCGAGGCGGATGGGCAGCATGAAATTCTCATCTTCATACGCCACCTGGATCGGGCGCAGCATGGACGAGCCGTCATGGCGTTCCAGATTGACCTTGGCGACGAAGAATTTCATGCCGCGCTTGAGATAGGCGCCGACCACGTCCTCGGCCCCATCCGGGATGCGATACTCATTCTGGTTCAGCCAGGTGATCAGGCCATCGCTCTCCTCGGCTGAGAGAATGAGGATGTCGTATTCGCCGACTTCATACTCGGCTTCGATCGTGACGCCGAGATCCTCTGGCGCGACCTCTTCCACTTCCATCATCATTTCTGGCTCCGCGGACGCTGTCACCACGATGTTGCGCATCATCGCGCGTTCGCATGGATTATCGTCATAATACTCGACCAGGCGCGGCGCGGTGTACTCGTCGAGATGATCAACCAGGGCCGGATTGGCGACATTGATCTGTTCCCGTTCCGGAATGTCGACGACCGGGATGACCATGGCGAACTCATTCACGTCGCCGCGATAATCCGACGCCATTGTGATCACGGTGCGCTCATCATCACGCACCAGCACCACTTTTGAGGCATCATTGAACAGATCCGTGTCCGCCTTGGCGACATAGAAGCCGCAAAAGGCTGAAGCTGTAGGCGCGCTAAGCGCGAACGACGTGAGGCCGAGGGCGCACGCCCCCGCGAGGTGTTTCAGGTTCATCCGGTTTTTCCTTTCGGGAGAGCCACTCAAACCGGCGTGCAGGCAGCACACGGTCGAGGATTGGGGTGAGGAGGGCCAGCCCCGCCAAGGCGTAGAGCATGGCCCCGCGAATATGATGTTCCCAGCTGAGCCAGGCGGCCAGCGCTGCCACCGCGAAGGCGAACAGGATCCGTGCAAGCCGCGAATCTGGCGTCGACCGCGGGTCGGTGATCATGAAGAAGGCAAAGACAAGCAACGCGCCTGATTGCAACTGATGGACTGGAATGGTCATCGGGTCGCCGAGATACAGCGCGCGGCCGAACAACATGGCGGCGAAGCCGATCAGGAACCCAAGCGCAATATCAAGCCGCTTGGCACTGGACAGGACCAGGGCCGCAAATCCGATGGCAAAGGCCGCGAAGATTGGGGCCTGTCCCCATTGCCCGGGCGAGACCCAGGCGGCGGACCCGCCGATCAGGCTGACGGTGACAATGCCAATGCAGGCCGGGTTGAACAGGTGCTTGCCGCGATAACGGATCAGGAATTTGGCACTGATCGCGATGAATCCGGCGGCGAGCCAGAACCAAAGCGAATTGGCGCGCAGCAGGATCGACAGAGAGAGCGATGTGATCAGCGCTGACTTCCACTGAAACCCGGACATCCATCCGACGACTCCCGCCTCGAGGCTGGACCCGCGCCAATAGCTGCCCGATGACGCACGGCGATTTTCCCGGCGGGCATTCACCCAGATGGTGCCAGTCATCTGCGCACTCATCGCGCCAATGATCGCCGCGATCAGAGCCAGCGGCCGCGCTGAAAAATCACTCGTCGTGACGGAAATACAGAACAGGCCAAAGAGCGCGAGGATCTGCCAGTGTCTGGCATCCCGATTGATCGCTTTCACCAAGCCGACTGTCTGCGTCCTCACTCCCATACCGAGCAGAGAACACACCAAATGCGGGCGAATTAGGGCATACTATTTACAGTTCCGCGACACCTCTGCGCATGGCTCTTTAAGACATCTCTGCTTAGATGCAGGCCATGAGCGAACAAGATACCGTCTCTTTTGGCTTTGAGCAGGTGACCCCGGACGAGAAAGTCGACCGGGTCAAAGGCGTATTTCGCTCGGTCGCGTCGAAATATGATGTGATGAATGATTTCATGTCCGCCGGAGTCCATCGCTTGTGGAAGCATGACACGATGAACCGGGTGAACCCGCAGCCGGGCGAACGACACCTCGATGTGGCCGGTGGTACGGGCGAGCTGGCCCGCGCGTTTCTGAGCCTGGCCGACGAAGCTGGGAAGCGCCGGCGCGATTTTCGGCGAGCCTCAGCAATTGTCTGCGACATCAATGACGCGATGTTAGAGGCTGGCAAGGGACGTAGCGACAATGAAAAGTGGGGCGACCGGCTCGACTGGGTCTGCGCCGACGGCACCGCCCTGCCCTATCCAGATCGCAGTTTCGATGCGCTGACCATCAGTTTCGGCATCCGCAATTTCGCCGATCGCCTCGCCGGCTTGCGCGAATTCAAGCGCGTCCTGAAACCCGGCGGCCGCCTCGCCGTGCTGGAATTCAGCCAGATGACAGCGCCGATGCTGCAAAAAGCCTATGACGCCTACAGCTTCAATGTGATCCCGGAAGTCGGCAAGATCGTCACTGGCGACCGCGAGTCCTATCAGTATCTGGTTGAAAGTATTCGACAATTCCCCGATCAGGACACGTTCAAGGCCGAGATCGAAGAGGCCGGATTTTCAAATGTCTCGATCACCAATTTCTCCGGCGGCATTGCAGCGCTGCACTTTGGCTGGGCGATCTGAGCCATGTTCAAGGCGTTGGCAGATTATGGACGGCTTCTGCGTGCGGGCACGGCGCTGGCGCGTCATGATGTGATATTGCCCGGCGAATATCATTCCCGCCTGCCCTTCCCGGCCCGGATTGCGGGCAAGACGCTGCGGATATTTGGCGGCGGCGCCAAAGGGCGTCCCGGTGAACGCCTCGCCACGGCGCTGGAAAAGCTCGGCCCGGCTTATATCAAGCTTGGCCAATTCCTGGCGACCCGCCCGGATGTGTTCGGGGTGGAGACGACCAGCGACCTGTCACGCCTGAAAGACAAACTGCCACCTTTCTCGATGAAAGCCGCCAAGGCGGCGCTGGAGGAGGAGTTTGGCGACGACGCGACCATGCTGTTCCCGGACTTGTCTGAGCCCATCGCCGCGGCCTCGCTGGCTCAGGTGCACCGGGTGCAGACCATGGATGGCACCAAAGCTGTCAAAATCCTGCGCCCGAAGGTGGAAACCCTGATCAGCCGCGAACTCCGCGCTATGAAGCGCGCGGCGCGCACCGTTGAACGCGTCAATGTTGAGAGCCGCCGCCTCGCCCCGGTCGCGTTTACAGAGACGGTGGCGGAGTCGATGGAGAAGGAACTCGATCTGCGCCTGGAAGCGGGCGGCGCCGACGAGATGCGCGAACTCTCGTTCAAGGCGGGCTATTATTATATTCCCGAAGTCGACTGGGACCGCTCAGGCAAGCGCGTGCTGACGACTGAATGGGTCGACGGCATTCCGCTCACCGACCCTGAAGCGGCGAACACTCCTGGGATCGATCGCGCCACACTCGCCAATACTGTGACACGTGGCTTTCTCGACCATGCGATCCATCATGGTGTGTTCCATGCGGACATGCATGAAGGCAATATGATCGTCACGCCGGACGGCCGCCTGGCGCTCGTGGACTTTGGCATTATCGGCCGGATCGGCTTGAATGAGCGGCGCTTTCTGGCCGAGATTCTCTGGGGCTTCCTGAAACGCGATTATCACCGTGTCGCGGAAGTTCACTTTGAGGCGGGATACGTCCCGGCAGACAAGTCCGTTGGCGATTTCGCGCAAGCCCTGCGCAGCGTCGGCGAGCCCATCCATGGCAAATCAGCCAGCGATGTCTCGATGGGGCGTCTGCTCCTTCAGCTGCTCGATTTCACCCACACATTCGGCATGCAGCTGAGACCGGAATTGGTTCTGCTGCAGAAGACCATGGTCCAGGTTGAGGGCGTCGCTCGCACCATCGATCCCGGCCACGATATCTGGTCAGCAGCCGAGCCGGTGGTGAAAGACTGGATCACACAGAATCTTGGTCCGGCAGGCGCCGCAAAACTGGTGGCGCAGAACGTCAAGGACGTCGCCGATCGTTTGAAACGCCTGCCGGAGGTCATGGATCAGTTCGAAGCGAAACTGAACGCGCCTGAGCCAGCCCCTCTGCCGCGCGAGCGCTTCGCGCCCTGGTGGGGTTGGATGGGCTTCTTTCTGGCCCTGGTGGCTGCAATCGTGGCGGTGGTTTACGCGCCCTGATCTTCGTTCGGCAAGGTAATCACGAACCGGGTCCCGGCATCGCCAGTTTCATCCAGCTCAAGATCGCCGCCCATGGCCCGCGCAAGATCCCGCGAGAGGGCGAGGCCAAGCCCGGTTCCGTCTCGGCGGGTGGACCCCGCGAATGGCTTGAACAAATTGGCGCGCGCCTGCTCCGGCAGCCCGGGCCCAGTATCGGCGACGCTCAACACGGTCCCGTCAAAGCCAACTGAAATCTCACCTTCGCCGTCCATCGCCTCGGCCGCATTGCGGATCAGGTTTGCGCAGATCCGATGCAGATGATCCGGATCAGCCTGAGCCGCAGCTTGTAAGTCGACCTCATTGCTGAACGTCACATCACCAAAGGCCGCCAGCGCTTCGGCCGCCGCTTCCTCGGCAATATCGAACAGACGTACTTTTTGAAGACTCGATTCTGGCACGGATGAGCGACCATATTTCAGCGTATCACTTGCGAGATTGATGGCCCGTTCCAGCGCTCGCTCCAGACGCGGCAGACTCTTGGCGACGCGTGGATCTTCGGATCGCGAGAGATTGTCCGAGACGAGCTGCGCCGTGGCGAGGGAGTTTCTCAGATCATGATTGATCTTAGCGACAGCTTCGCCGAGCTGGGCCAATCGTTCTTGCTGGCGAAACGCATTCGAGACCGCCTCTTCCATATCGGAGAGCGCATTTTGGGCGCGACCGATTTCGTCGCCGCGAGGGGTTGGCGATAGACGCCGTTTCCAGCTTCCGGGTTCATCTCGAATCTGCTCAACCGACTGTGTGACCCGCCGGATCGGCCGCACCACGGTCAGTAACAGCATCAGATAGATCAACCCGCCGGTGCTAATCGAAATGATCAGGGACAGGACCAGGATATTGCGCCCATAGTCTTCGAGCTCTCCCCGGAGCCCTTTCTCATCCACCACGATCTCGAGCATACGAAACGGTCTGGACCCGGGTGCCCGAATGATCAGGAACCGGTCGCGTGGTGCGAAGAAGGTCGAGATTGTGTCCCGAACTTCTCGGAGACCAGGATTCTTGTTGAACACGATAATCTCGCGCGTGCCTTCAATCGGTTCGCCCGGATTGAGGATCATATCGCGCCGTTCGTCATAGACTTCCGCCACCGCTAGGACCATGGCGCTTTCGAGCAGATCTTCTTCCAGCTCTTCCGACACCATCCGGCTGGGCGCCGCTTCGAGCGCCAGCGTGGCCAGTCGCGCCGCATCGACCTGATCTTCGATCCAGTCATTGCGGAAGCTCGTGGCGCTTGGAACAAAGATCAAAGCTTCAACCACCATGACGGTTGCGATGGCGATCATGAACAGCCTGAAGGACAGGCTGTCCCGCCACCGCAACTTGCGCCTGGGCGCGCTCAGATCCTGAATTTCAGTCACCCCTCGGCCACTAGCCTAAGGGATGCGTTGCAGCAACCCGACCAAGGTTCTCGACGCCTTGCCGAAAACAGTTGGCGTAAAGTGCGCACTCGCGGCACGCTTCACGACCTCGGCCCGGGTTGGATACGGCGAGATGAAATTGGTCAGCGATTGCACGCCGAGCTTGTTCGACATGCCATAGCCGACAATCTGGATGATATCGCCGGCGCCTTCGCCAACCACAGACGCGCCGAGGAGCTTGCCCTTGCGAATGACCAGCTTGGCCTCGCCAAGAGTTTTTCCTTCGGCAATGGCCCGATCATTCTCATGGAACGGGAAGGAGGAGGTGGTGACACTGTCGCCATATTGCTCGCGCGCTTCGGCTTCGGTGAGGCCCACCTGAGCCACTTCCGGAGCCACATAAGTGACGGCTGGTAATGGCAGATCACTCGCCTTGCTGCCTTGCTTGAAAAGGGCCCGACGCGTGAAGACAGACGCGTGCCACCCGGCAAGGTGCGTAAACTGGCCCTGTCCGGCAATGTCGCCGAGGGCCCAAACGCGCGGATTCGAGACCGAGCGCAGCTTGTCGCTGACCTGAATGCCGCTTCGGTCATAATCGACCTTGCCGGCCTCCAGCTCGAGCCCGTCCAGCATGGCCCGGCGCCCAACGGCGACGAGCAGATGCGTTCCGGCGATGGTCTTGGTGCCGTCTTCGCTCTCGGTCTCAACCGAGATTGCGCCAGCGCTGCCAGAAATCTGCACGGCCTTGTGACCTTCAAGAATGGTCACGCCTTCTTCACGGATCGCGTCGACAGCAATCTTGGCATGATCCGCATCCGCCCGGGCCATGGCGCGGCCCATTTCGATGACCGTCACTTCAGAGCCGAGGCGATGGAAGGCCTGTGCCATTTCCATTCCGATGGGTCCGCCGCCCAGGATAACCAGATGTTTGGGCTGCTCTGGCAGGGAGAACACCGTCTCATTGGTAATGAACGGGGTTTCACTGAGCCCCGGGATAGGTGGCACAAACGCAGTCGAACCGGTTGAAACAATGATCCGCCGCGCGGTCGCTTCCGTGGTCGCGGATTCGATCGTCTTGCGGTTCTTGAACTGCGCATGTTCGCGAATGACGGTGACGCCGAGACCTTCGAAACGCTCCTGGCTGTCGACCGGTGCAATCGTGTCGATCGCCTTCTGGACATGCGCTTTGACGGCTTCCCAGTCGACGGAGGGTTCCGAGACGCTGACGCCGAACTTGGCGCTTTCGCGGGCGGTCTGGGCATATTTCGCGGTGGTGAGCAGCGCCTTGGACGGCACACAGCCATAGTTCAAGCAGTCGCCGCCCATTTCGTGCTTCTCGTACAGGATCACATTCAGACCCAGCATTGCCGCACCAGCCGCCGCGGAGAGGCCGCCGGATCCGCCACCGATGACGATGAGGTCGGCTTTGAGCTTGCGTTTAACGCCCGTTTCGCGCGGAGCTTCTGTCATTGTTTTTGTCTCCATCAGCTCAGTTTCCGCCACCCGGGCGGCTGGTGTTGCAATCGTATCTGACATTCTAGGCCTCCACCGGCTTGCTCTTGCGGCCAGTAATCTTTTTGTAGGCGACCGGGATCAGCGAAACGACGCCTAGCGCTATAAAGGCCGGCAGGAAGTTTGCGGCCAAGCTGCCAATATCGACTTCGCCACCCTCGAGCAGCGTGCCCTTGATGGCGGCTCCAATCCAAGTGTAGGCGAGCGTGCCGGGAATGATCCCGAAAAAGGTCGCGATGAAATAGTCGCGATATTTGGCGCCGAGCAATCCAGGTGCAATATTGACTACCGCGAATGGGAAGAGCGGTATCAGGCGCAACGCGAACATGTATGACAGCGCGTTTTCATTAAAACCTTTTTCCATCCGCTCCAAGAAGGGTCCGGCAATCTGACGTAACACGCTGCCAACAGACGTCTTGGCTGCGAAAAACAGAATCGATGCTCCAAGTGTCGCGCCGATCAGCGTCGCAGGTGTACCGATGTAAAGTCCGAATAGAAATCCGCCCGCGATCGTCAGAACACCGCCCGGAATGATGAAGGTTGTCGCCGCGGCGTAGATCAGGATGTAGACGACAAATACCAGCAAGAGGTTATTCCTCACCAACTCATCCAGCCAAACCGCATTCTCTGAAAGGCTTTCCAGAGTAAGGTATTGATGCCAGCCCTGAGAAACTGCCAACGCTAGGCCGGCAATGATAATGTACACGGGCCAGAGCTTGACCCAGATCGGGCTTGATTTCTTTTCGACTGTATCTGTCATCGTTTGTCCCTCCTAAGAACCTGGCGCCGTTTTGACGTCGTTCAGGTCCCAATCATATTCGTGTTTGGTGATTCTGCGCTTGGCTTCGATCTGCGTTTTCAGTTCCGGCTCGGCATATTCGAGCAGATGATCGATGACGCCCTCATTAGAGCCGCCAAAATCCTCGCGGAACCACTTGTAAATGGTCGAGACTTGCAGCGTCCCGTTCCGGCGAATGGTGACGCCGCGCGGATCATTGACATATTCGCGGGCTGCCCGGTCGAGCTCTTCATCCAGGGTTTCGGCAAACCAGGCCTCGGTCTGCAGATTCGGGCAGCTATAAGCAGCGCAATTGATTGCATAGTGCACGCGGGGATCATCCCACTCGACACGCAGGATTTCATGTTCAATCGCGTCGAGCGAACGCTCTTCGCCATCAATCGTTGTGAACACGCGTTTCCATGGACCGACAATGTAACCAGAGCGGATCGATTTGGTCGGGTAACGCTCGACAATGTGTTTGACGGTCAGCGCATTATAGACGTTGGAGTAGGCTGCGAATTGTTCCGGTTCAGTCAGCGTATCGAAGTCCAGATCGGCAAATCCATCAAGATAAGCATTCAGCTTGTCGAGATCGGCGGCATTCTCGTTTAGCGCGCCATAGTCAAACCGGTTCACACCGTCCGCATGCTCGCTGACATAGGTCCCGAGCAAGTCGTTCCAGGGTTGGTGTAGCTCGGTATCATCCGCTGCAGCGGTTCCGGCAGCCAGCGTCATTGTCATCGCTCCAGCAGTCAGTAATGTGCGTAGCATATTTTTCTCATCCCGATAAACTTTGTTCGAGCCGGATATATTTTGGCGGGGCGCGGGATGCACGACACAGTCCGGTCGCGAACCATCACTCATGCGTGAACGGGTCGGGAGGCATGTTTTTGACCTGTAAATCCTGCCGGATTTCCCTTGACCTGACGTGTCGGCCCACGTATTAGCCGCGCTTTCGAGTTCAACACATTTCAATTGAGGCGAGACGCCCATGAAACGCACATTCCAGCCAAGCCGCCTCAAGCGCGCCCGTACACACGGTTTCCGCTCTCGCATGGCGACCAAAAATGGCCGCAAGGTTCTGGCCCGCCGCCGCGCGAAAGGCCGCAAGGTTCTGTCTGCATAAGACAGCCGCGCCAAGGGTTTCCCATGGCAAAAACTGATACATCCAAAACTGGGGTCGTTCGTCTGAAGACACGGCCCCAGTTTCTTTTTGCCGGGGGCGGCGCTTCGGAACGGCGAAAGACCATGGTCGTACAGGCGCGGACCCGCAAGGGATCCAACGTCATCGGCGCTGGATTCACTGCCACCAAGAGGATCGGCAATGCGGTCACGCGCAATCGCGCCAAAAGGCGGCTAAGAGAAGCCGCGAGACAGATTCTACCTCTTCACGGACAGCTGGGCACTGACTATGTGTTCATTGCCCGAATGGATACTGCGACGATTGGCTGGCAGCGCCTGCTTGACGATATGGAAAGCGCGCTGATAAGCCTCGCCGAACAATTTTCAGCGGGGACAGGTCCGGCCTGACCCCTCTTTTTTTTATATAGCAGGACGCGATCTGCCCATGTTGCCCAATCAGCAAAACGGTATGGACCCTCAGGACCAGCGTAATTTCATCATCGCCATGGTGCTGATGATTGTCTTTGTGTTCGGCTATCAGGCATTTGTCCTGGACCCGGCTGCCAAACGCGCCGCAGAGCAGCGTGAGGCGGCGGCTGCAGAAGCCGGGATTACCGAAACCGTCGACTCGACCACGCCGGATTCAGATGTATCCGTGGACGCTGCGCCGGCTGTGCCTGAATCAATTGACGCGGCTCTGGCTGGAACCGAGCGGATCGCCTTCGACATGAACCGCGTCGATGGCTCGATCCTGCTCAAGACCTCGGAAGTCGACGATCTCAATCTCAAGGACCATTACAAAACAGTCGAACGGCAGGAGGAGTTGCGTCTTCTGCGTCCGCGCACGACGCTGGAAGGCAAAACCAGCGGCTATTCTGCGACCTGGAACTGGAGCGTCCTGAACGATAGCGATCCGCAAAACCCGACCTATTTCCAGGTCCTGCGCCCGGAAGACAGCTGGGCGGCCTCAACCGATGCGATCACGGACGGTGAAACGGTCACGCTGAATTTTGAGCGCGGCGGGATCGCGATTGAACGGGTCATCTCTATCGACGAAGACTATATGTTCACGTTCGAGGACACGATTACCAACAATTCGGCCCGCGGATTTACGCTTAGCCCGAACGGCTATGTCCGCCGATATGGCGCGTGGAAAGACTTCCTGGAGGAAACTGAAACCGGGTCCTCACGAAAAATGGGTCTTGCACATCAGGGCCTGATTGGCGTCTTCGATGGCAGCCTGACCATGCGCAATTACAAGAATCTGTCGAAAAAGCGCGGCATCAAGGATGCCGATCAGACAGGGTTCCGCGCCGCCGAAGAAGGTGGCTGGATTGGTCTTACCGACATGTACTGGATGGCCGCCCTGATTCCCGAACAAGGCCGCACATGGCGCTCTCGCGTGCAGCAGAAAGAGAACCTGCTCGAGCTGGTCGTCGATGCGCAGGACGTGCAAGTCCCGGCTGGACAGTCGATCACAATCACCAATCAGATATTTGCCGGCGCCAAGGAATACAATGTCGTACGCGGTTATAAGGCTGACGGCATTCCCCGCTTCGATGACTCGATCGATTGGGGCAATATCCTCTATTATATCACGCGGCCTTTCTTCGCCTTGCTCAACTGGCTGCAGGGACAGATCGGCTCCTTTGGCTGGGCGATTCTGGCGCTTACGGTGATTGTGCGGACGCCGCTGATCCCACTCTACAATCAAAGCTACAAATCGATGGCCAAGATGAAGAAGCTGGCCGAGCCGATGAAAGAAATTCAGGAGCGATTCAAAGGCGACCCGCAACGGCGCCAGCAGGAAGTCATGAAGCTTTACCAGCGAGAGAAGGCCAATCCGCTGGCGGGCTGTATCCCGATCCTGTTCACCATTCCGGTCTTCTTCGCGCTCTATAAAACGCTCTATGTGACAATCGAGATGCGCCATACCGCCTTCTGGTTCATTGGCGACCTGTCCGCGCCAGATCCGACGGCGATCGGCAACCTGTTCGGGCTTCTTCCTTGGGCGGCCGCGGATGTGAAAGCCATACCACTGCTTGGATTCGTCATTGGCATTGGCATCCTGCCGATCCTGTACGGCGTGACCATGGCCGCCATTCAGGCGCTGTCACCGCCGCCGCCGGATCCAACCCAACGAACCATCATGATGGCCCTGCCTTTCGTCTTCATGTTCGTGTTTGGCGGGTTCGCAGCCGGACTGGTCCTGTACTGGGTGTGGTCAAACCTGCTGTCGCTGTTCCAGCAATATTTCATCATGCGAAGGAATGGCGTCGAGACGCAATTCGACAAGCTGATAAAACGATTAATCGGGCGGGGTTCATCCACCCCGGCAGAATAAATGACCCATGCGCCGGCCTTCTCTGAAGAGCGCCTCGAAGCCGGACGCAAGCTCTGCATGGGCCCGGTCGAGTTCGTTCTGGGCGCTGCCAGCCTGACTCAATTGCCCGATGGCAATCGGCCGGAGATCGCCTTTGCCGGACGCTCGAATGTCGGCAAATCATCGCTGATCAACGCGCTGCTTAACCGCAAGAATCTGGCCCGCTCTTCGGCTGAGCCTGGCAAGACGCGGGAACTCAACTATTTCGATGTTGGCCCCGGCAAGCTCTGGCTCGTCGACTTGCCCGGTTTCGGATACGCCAAGGTCTCCAGGGACCAGCAAGCGAAATGGGTCCAGCTGACCAAACGCTATCTGCGCGGCCGCGCCAATTTGCGCCGCGTCTTCCTGCTCGTCGACAGTCGCCGAGGTCTGATGGATACCGACCTGGAAACCATGACCATGCTCGACACCGCAGCGGTGAATTATCAGATCGTGCTGACCAAATCCGACAAGATCAAGAAGACCGAGCTTGAGGCGGTGACGGCCAAAATCGAGGCAAAGCTGAAGAAAAACCCGGCCGCTCATCCCGTCCCGCGCGTGACCTCGTCCGAAAAGGGCTACGGCATCCCGGAACTCAGAGCCGAGATCGGACAATTGGTGGAGGGATAGACATGTCGATCGAAATTCAGAACGCCGACCTGGAATCGCCCGAATTTGTTGCCCTGATTGAAACCCATGCCGAGCTTATGCTCAGCCTTTCCCCTCCGGAGAGTTGCCACTTCCTGCCCATGGACGGCCTGAAGCGTCCCGACGTCACGGTGTGGGAGATGCGCGATGGCGAGGCTTTGGTTGGCTGCGGCGCGCTTCAGCATCTTTCCGATACGCATGGTGAAGTGAAATCCATGCACACGCTCGCCAAGCATCGCGGTGCGGGTCTGGGACGTAAAATGCTCGAACATGTCATCGCCACCGCACGGCAGCGCGGATATGACCGGCTCAGCCTCGAGACCGGAAGTATGGACGGGTTCAAACCCTCTCGTTCTCTGTATCAAAGCTTCGGTTTCGAAGTCTGCCCACCGTTCGGGGACTATGTGAATGATCCCAACAGCGTGTTCATGACCCGAACGCTTTGAATCCGGCGCTAAAACGTTTCCATTCCCTACCAAATCCAGCTAAGAGCCTGCGCCATGACTGATGCGCCCCTGCCCCCTGCCCAACTGACGGCCGAAACCCTGTCAGAAGCCCTGCCTTACATTCAGCGCTATGCGGGCCGTACGGTGGTGATCAAGTATGGCGGCCACGCGATGGTCGATGAGGCACTCTCAGAGGCGTTTGCCCGAGATGTGGTTTTGCTCAAACATCTCGGCGCGAACCCGGTTGTGGTCCATGGGGGCGGGCCACAGATCGCCAATCTACTCGACCGACTCGGCATTCAATCTGAGTTTCGCGATGGCCTGCGGGTCACCGATGATGCAACCATGGAAGCCGTCGAGATGGTTCTGTCCGGCCCGATCAACAAGTCGATCGTCCGAGCGATCAATGCGGCGGGTGGCAAGGCAGTAGGTCTGTCCGGGGCCGATGGAGACCTGATGCGCGTCAGCAAGGCCACCCGCAAAACACGCGATGCCTCCAGCGAAATCGAGAAAGTCGTCGATCTCGGCTATGTCGGCGAACCTGAAAAAATCGACATCTCTGTCCTCAACGCGCTGATGAACAGCGAAAAGGCAATCATCCCCGTGATTGCGCCAGTTGGCGTGGGCGAAGATGGACGGCGCTACAATGTCAATGCCGATACCGCTGCCGGCGCGGTGGCAGAAGCCCTTCAGGCCAAACGCCTGCTCTTGCTGACCGATGTCGCCGGCGTCCTCGACAAGGGCGGGCAGCTGATGCGCGAGATCCGCCGAGACCGCGTTGACAGTCTGATGGAAGATGGCACCATCTCCGGTGGAATGATTCCCAAGCTTGAAACGGCAGCAAAAGCCGTCAACATGGGGGTTGGCGGGGCAGTGATTTTAGACGGGCGCGCAAAGCACGCGCTTCTCATGGAGCTGTTCACAGAACATGGCGCAGGTACCTTTGTTTATTAAGATCGTTGTCGGGTTTTTCGCGTTTGCGTTAACCAGCGCTTTACCCGTCACAGCGTCGGCTCAGGCCAAATCGACGGGTTGGGAAGTCTGCAACGAGACCAGTTACATTATCGAAGCCTCGACAGGCCGCTATGAAGGCCAGGGTGTGGTGGTGGAAGGGTGGACCCGGCTTCGCCCTGGCGCCTGCGAAAAAGTGATCGATGGCGGGCTTCAACCCGGCATTCACTACCTTTTCGGGCGTTCGTCCACGGCACATCGAGGCGGTCGCAAGGTCTGGGGCGGCAAGAGCAAATTGTGCATCGACCCGACCGGCAGTTTCGCGGTTGAGAACATTCCAGACTGTTCGGTAATGGGACTGGAAGCCCGCGAATTTCGGCCGGTGCTGATCGAAGATGCCAATCGCTGGCGCACGAGTTTCACCGAAACCGATAAACGCAATCTGGAACAAGCCAGTGCTGCCGGAGTCCAGCGTCTGCTCGATAATGCGGGCGTCTACTCCGGACGGATTGATGGTTATCTCGGCCGCAAGACCCGCGCAGCGATCGGGGATTTCCTGTCCTCAAAAGGGCTGGATGCAAGCACAACAGATGCCGACCTTATGGACATCCTTGAGCAGACCGCGATCGAACGCGCCCGCAATGTCGGCCTGACGTTCTGTAATCGAACAAACAAGCGCATCTGGAGCGCCATGGCGCGACGGCGCGGCGAAGGTTGGGAAAGCCGCGGCTGGTGGCTGCTGGAAGCCGGTGGCTGTGCCCGGGTGATAGACGAACCGCTCCTGCAAGCGGGCCTGTTTGCCTATGCCGAGATGGAAGCTGGCGATGGTGAGATCCGGAAACTCACCAAGGGCAGTGACACGTTCTGCGTTTCGAAAGCGAAGTTCGCGATTACCGGCCGTGAGGCCTGTGAGGAAGCGGCGTTCAGAACCGGTCGGTTTGTCGCCACCCCAGCGCCGGTCAATCGCAAACTGGTGTTCGAGTTTTTCGAGCGCGATTTCGGAGACCCGATTGATGCCAGCTGATGGCGAGCGATCCGCTTCGGCGCTCATCGATCGGCAAGTCTGGGTCTTCGATCTCGACAATACGCTGTATCCAGCCGAGTGCGATCTGTTCGCAGAGATCGATCAGCGCATGACCGACTTCGTGGCGCGGTTTTTGAGATTGCCACGAGACGAAGCCCGGGCGACGCAGAAACGATACTATGCCGAACATGGCACCACGCTGAACGGGTTGATGACCATGCATGGCATGGAACCCGACGAATTCCTGGCACATGTGCACGAGATCGATCTGTCGCCGCTGCCGCGGACACCCGACCTGGCGGAGGCCATTTCGGCGCTGCCAGGGCGCAAGTTTGTCTACACAAACGGTTCGCGCGGACACGCGCGCCGCGTTACGGAATATATGGGGCTCGGCGAAGTATTCGACGGGCAGTTCGCAATCGAGGACAGCCAGTTCAAACCCAAACCCGAACTCTCATCCTATCAAGCGTTCAACCAGCTTTTCGACATCGATCCGGCACGGGCTGTGTTCTTCGAGGATCTGGCCCGCAACCTGGCCCCTGCGCATGCGATGGGATTCGCGACGGTGCTGGTGCAATCAGACAAGGACTGGAGCCACGAGCCTGTGTCAGCGCGCCCCGCTGGAATAGGGGATGACCTGCCGCCACATATCGACTATGTGACGCGCGACCTCACTGGGTTTCTGCGTGCCATCAACGCCTGACCGACGACAAGAAAGACGAAAACAAGATGCCTGACCGCTTAGCCGCTCTGATAAATGCTGCCTGGGATGATCGCTCTGAACTCAACACGGACACTCAGGGTGAGATCCGCGAAGCGGTGGAAGCCTCGCTGTCCTTGCTCGATAGCGGCGAAGTGCGCGTCGCTGAGCCAGATGGCAAGGGCGGCTGGCAGGTGAATGAATGGCTGAAGAAAGCGGTCCTGCTTTCATTCCGGCTCAACCCGAATGTGATCATGGAAGGCGGCCCCGGTCATCGCGGCACCTGGTGGGACAAGGTCCCGAGCAAGTTTGAAGGCTGGAGCGCAGCCGAGTTTGAGGCGGCCGGCTTTCGTGCTGTTCCGCCGGCCACCGTTCGACGCGGCTCCTACATTGCGCCCGGCGCGGTGCTGATGCCGTCATTTGTGAATATCGGCGCCTATGTTGATAGCGGGACCATGGTGGATACCTGGGCGACCGTCGGATCCTGCGCCCAGATCGGCAAGAATGTGCATATTTCCGGGGGTGCAGGCATTGGCGGCGTTCTGGAACCACTACAGGCCAGCCCTGTCATTATTGAAGATAACTGTTTCATCGGCGCGCGCGCGGAAGTCGCGGAAGGCGTGATCGTGCGCGAAGGTTCGGTACTCGCCATGGGCGTGTTCCTGTCACAATCGACAAAGATCGTAGATCGCCAGTCCGGAGAAATTCGCTATGGCGAGGTTCCGCCTTATTCCGTCGTCGTACCCGGCAGCTTGCCTGGCAGCAATGGCGGCCCGGCCTTGGCGGCGGCCATCATCATCAAAACGGTGGATGAGCGCACCCGCTCCAAGACCGGAATCAACGAGCTTCTGCGCGATTAACCAAGTCTGTATGACATAGTCGTCATCGGAACGCGGCTTGCATTCACAGGATTATCCATCGATTTATTGCTGATGGGGCTCGATTTGCAGAAAATGCTCGTTATACTGGGCACTTAATAAACGGAGTTCTCCGTGACGATAAAAATCGCAGGACGGCATATGGATGTAGGAGACGCGCTCAGCGAGCGTATTTCTGATGGCCTGGAAGCCGCTGTTACCAAATATTTCGACCGTAGTTTTGATGCCAGTGTAACCGTGGAAAGACGCGGCCATGAGGTGATTACAGATTGCAATGTCCATCTCCCGTCCGGGATTGTACTGCAGTCGACCGGGTCAGCCAGTGACCCATATGCCTCCTTGGAAGATGCATTGGAGAAGATGGAAAAGCGCGTCCGCCGCTACCATCGCCGGTTAAAGGATCATCATAAGAGGTCACCACTGCCGAGTGAGCCCGCCAACGCTTTCATTATTAAGGGAAGCGACGATGAAACGCCCGAAGACAAGGGCGAAGCACCGCTGATCGTTGCGGAATCTGCTGCAGACGTGAAAACCATGTCTGTTTCGGAAGCTGTAATGCAGTTGGAACTGTCAGATACCCCTGCCGTTTTGTTTCGAAATGTGAAACACAGCGGCCTGAACATGGTGTATCGCCGTGAAGACGGCAATATCGGGTGGGTAGATCCGGCGGGACATTCCGCCACCGGTTGAACCGATAGGTCAGAGTAAAAATGGCAAATGATCTTTCAAGCCTCCTCGCGGAGGGCGTTATTCTTGGGTCGCAAGCGAGCGAAAGCCGCAAGCAGATCTTGCGCACGCTTGCTTCTGCGATTGGCGACAAGACGGGAATTGATGGCCGCGACATCTTCGATGCCGTCATTGAACGCGAAAACCTGGGCTCGACGAGTGTCGGCGAGGGCGTCGCCATTCCGCATGCACGCATTCCGGCGCTCGACAAACCAGTTGGTGCCTTTGTGAAACTCGAAGAGGGCGTCGATTTCGACGCCATTGACGGACGTCCTTGCGATCTCATTTTCATGCTGCTCGCACCAAACGCATCCGGCGCCGATCATTTGCGCGCTCTCGCCCAGGTCAGCCGCACGTTCCGAAATGCCGACCTGCGCGAAGCCCTGCGCGGCACGGAGGATGTCGAACAGATCCAGCGGCTGCTTTGTCCGCAGACCGCAGACGCCTCCGCATAAACTCATCGTGACTGGCATGCACCCATAAGCGGCGTATATCTCTCCCCATATCGAGGAGAGAGAGATGAGATTCACATTCACCCTGGCCGCAATTGGCCTGGCCGCCAGTCCGGCGGCATGGGCGCACGGCCCGCACGTCCAACTCACCCAACAAGCCCAACCTGTGCCTGTCACCACGACCGATCTGGGAGACGGTCTGTACATGCTGCAGGGACGCGGCGGGAATATCGGCGTGCTGGCCGGTGAAGACGGCGTATTCGTCATTGACAGTCAGTACGCAGACATGGCGCCTGGCATTCTGAGCGCCATAAACGAGATTGCAGGCGAGACGCCACGCTACCTGGTCAACACGCACTGGCATGGCGACCATGTCGGTGGCAATGCCATTATCGGTGCGACCGGGACGACAATCATCGCCCATGATGGGGTTCGCGATCGCGTCACCGTTGACGTCACCCGCGATTTTTTTGGACAGGAGATGACTGTACCTGCCTCTCCGCCGGAAGCCTGGCCGGTGATCACATTCAATGATCAGTTGACGCTATACCTTAACGGACAGACCGTCCGCCTGATCCATACGCCGGACGCGCATACGGATGGCGACACGTTCATCTATTTCGAGGAAGCCAACGTGCTGCATACCGGCGACTTGATGTTCAACGGCATGTTCCCATTCGTGGATATCACATCCGGAGGGTCCTTTTCCGGTTTTGTCGCCGCGTCTCAGGCCATGTCTGATACGATCAATGACGAAACGCGCATCATCCCGGGCCATGGCGCCCTCGCGAGCAAAGCTGACATTGCGCGGACTCTGGAGATGTTGACGGGTTCAGTGAACGCAGTTCAAGCCGAAATCGATGCCGGTAAGGATATAGAAGCGACCCTGGACGCCGCGCCACTCACGCCATGGGTTGAAGACTGGGCCTGGGGGTTCATTGATGAAGCGCGCTTTACGCGATTGATCTATGCGGATCTCGCAAGCGGATCTGAATAAGTACTAGTTGTCGCCGATCGGGCGATTCTCTCCCATGCGAGGATCGCCCGCAGGCACAATTTCTTCTTCATCGAGCGCGCCCCACTCCACCTCGAGCATGAAGGCGCGAACATCTGCGATAGACTGCACCGCTGCTTCCTCCTGCGGCAGGTGGCCAACATCATCGTAGATGACCTGTCTCGAACCCGGGATTGCATCGGCGAATTTTTGCGCACTGGACACTGGCACAAGATTGTCGTCACGTCCCCACATGATCAGGGTGGGAACTTCGATCGCGCTGAGCGTTTCAGCGGTGGCCTCGACACGGTCGCCCGCCATAATTCCCAGCAATGTCTCACGATGCCCCGGCGCGCGGGACAGCGCGACATAACGCTGGACAAGATCATCCGTGACAAAGCTCTGATCTGTATAGGAATCTTCCAGTCCGGAACGGGTCAGCGACGTCATGTCGAGATCTTTCATGACCGTCCGCGCGATGGGATTGGCAAGCAATGTGAAGATGAAGGGGCTGTTTTCATTATCCTCATCGGTCTCGGGCCAGCCTGAGGCATCAACCAGGATCAGGCCTTCCAGCGTTTCAGGATAAGCCAGTGCATAGGACCAGGCCGTGTTGCCACCCATTGAATTCCCGGCAAGGGTAAACCTCTCAACGCCGAGATCCTGCGTGACCTCATGCACCACGTTGGTGAAGCGCTCTATGGTGGGCTGAACCGGGTCGTCCGCTCGGGTCAGGCCATGGCCTGGCAGATCGAGCGTGATCACCCGATAATCCACCTCAAGATTGGTTTTCCAGGCCTCCCATGTGTGGAGAGAGGCAGAAAAGCCGTGCACCAGAACAAGTGTGGATCGGTCCTGCGGCCCGGTATCGGTGTAGTGCACCTTCAACCCGTCATCCAGCGTCATGAACTGAGTGTCCGGCGTCGAGTAAATGGTTTCCAGCGTGTCATAAGGGATGTCGGCGCGGCGCAGGGCCAGCCAGCCTGCCGCCAGCACGGCAACAATGGTGAGAATAACGGCGAGCGTTCTGCGTAACATCCGACTACTCCACAAACCCTTGTGTCGTAAAACCGTCAAATATTAACCCTGTCAAAGGAAAGATTCACAGCCCACAGACCGGACAGTCCGGGTTCGGACGAAGCTTGAGGACGCGAGTTTCGCCAGTAAGCCCGTCAATAATGAGCAATCGACCAATCAGTGGATCTCCGGTCCCGACAACAAGTTTTACGACTTCCATCGCCATGCTCGACCCGACAATGCCGGTCAGGGCGCCGACCACACCGACATCATCGCAGGCTTCCGCTTCGGGCGGCATGTCCGGAACAAAGCATTGATAACAGGGCGCGTCCGGCAACTTGCCCGAGGCGTAAACCGCAACTTGTCCGCTCCAGCGGCTGGCCGCGCCTGACACCAGATAGCGTTCACTCTCATGGGCAACACGATTGAGGAGAAATCGGGTTTCAAAATTGTCCGTCGCATCGATCAGAATGTCACCCGAAGCGGTCTCGCCCGTTGAAAAGCGGTTTTCCCGGACCGTCACCTGAACATCAGGATTGAGCGCAAGCAGTCGGTCACGAAGCAAGTGCGCCTTGCTGCGCCCGAGATCGGCGTCCGAGAATTGAATCTGGCGTTGCAGATTGGAGCGATCGACCGTGTCATCGTCCCAGATCTCGATCTCACCCACTCCTGCCGCTGCGAGATACAAGGCGCAAGGTCCGCCTAAAGCACCGGCGCCGATAATCGAGACCCTCGCGGTTCGCAGTCTGGACACGCCTGGTCCGCCGATCTCCTTGAGCAGGATGTGGCGCTTGTGGCGTTCAATCTGATCTGGCGTGAGGCTCATACGGGCTATCTATCGCGCGACGCGAATTGTGGCGAGCCCCTATTCATCTCGCCAGAATTCGTCACGTCTTTGTCTTAATTCATCAAAAGCGTGACAAAAGTTCTTACTAAAAGGTTAACAGGCAAATGGGTCCTGAACCGGGAGGCAAGCTGATGAATGAACACGCACCAGGTACATCCGGCGCGTTGGACGATCAGGATATTATCGATCTGACTTGTCGCCCGAGCGATGCCTTTAACGAGGTCATCCTGCAAGCCGACTATACCACGCGCGCGGCGCTCAGCTTTTATCGATTCCGACAATTGGGTGGGGATTATCACCTGCCGTCCAAACGTAAGCGCATCAAGGAAACACCGGATGCGAATGACCCTGAAGCACCGCAGAAGTATCACCACCGTAAGCTCAAACTCGGCGAAGCAACGGGGCGCGGTGTTCATTACATATCCAGCCACCCCAAGGTTCCGCTGTTCCAGCTTTCGATCATCGCCTTGATGATCATCTTTGAAAGCGCGGCCAACGCCTATTTCTTCGCCAAACAGAGCGAGTTCGGTCTGGCAGGCGGCATCTTTCAGGCCGCCGCCGTCTCGCTCGCCAATGTGGCAACCAGCTTCTTTATTGTCGGCTATTGGGGCATGCGGCACATTTCCATGCCAATCGATCTTGAGAACATATTCAGTCGGAGAAACCTGTATGTGCTCATGGGCCTGATTGCGATCATCGTTGGCCTATCGCTGGTCTTCCTCGTGAACCTGTCAGCGGCTCATTATCGAAACATTCTTGACGTGCAGGCTCTCAATCAGGAAATGCCTGCGGGCCTGCCCACAAAGGTGTTCCCGCACTTCATCGTTGATCCTGCCGTGTGCGAGGAAATCCTGAATTCGGATCTTGGAAAAACGATCGGTAGCGCGGCTACGAACGCGATGTGCCGGCCATTTGCCCTGCACTCGCTTGACGCCATGGTTCTGTTTGCCCTGGGCCTCGCCATTGCAGCCTTCGCAGCTTTTGAAGGTCGGCGCCTCGACTCTCCTTTCCCGGGCTTCAGTGACGCCGCTCGCGGCCTGGAACGCGCCCGCGCCGAACTTCGCGACGCCCTCTACATGTTCGAAGACAGTTATGAGGACATCAAAGACGAGGTCATGGAGGTCAAAGGTAGCGACCTGACACCGAAGGAAAAAATGCTCATTCACCGCACGATGAGCGACATGGTTGCGCCCTATATCAAGTTGCTTCGCACCACAGATGATGGTTTGTCTGACGAGTTCGGACTCGAGCACGAGATTGTTGACCAGTTCAAGGTGAAACCGAAGACAGACGGGTAATTGGGGTTTTGGGGCATGGCACGGCGACGTCGCACACGGCAGAAGAAACAGCGCAATCAGGCGATCCTCAATTTCGTTCTGGCGGGCCTGGCCGTGGCAATTATCGGCTTCTCCTTTTACGCCTTGCAACCGGAACCTTATGATGAGCTCACTCTGTGTGAGATCTCGGATGAGCTGCCGCCCCACACTGCGGTGATCATCGACAAGACCGATGAATACAGTCCGCAACAGGCCGATCTGATTGCCGCTGTGATCCGCCGGGCGCGCAACCGACTGGCGATTGGCGAGCGGTTCACTCTGTTCGAGCTGGATCAGGATGGGCAATTCGATCCGCGCGGGCGATTCTCGCTTTGCAATCCAGGCCGCGGTGATCAGGTTAATGCCCTGTTCCGGAATCCAGTTCAGATCGAGGAGCGGTTCAATGAGAAGTTTAACCAGCCCATGGAATCGATCCTCGAGGACCTGGTCGAGCCTAAAGAGGCGCCGAGCAGTCCGGTCCTGGAAGCGCTGGCGCGGCTGGGTCAGACCGATGCGTTTTCCAGCCGAGCGCCGTCCCGCCGCATCGTGATCATTTCGGACATGCTGCAAAACTCGGACGTGTTCACCATCTATGGCGGTGGCGGAACCCTGCCTGAAACACTGCCAGATGCGATCAGCGTCGCCGACACGACCATGCGCCGGTTCGGAGACAGTCTAAACGGCGTCGAACTCGAAATCCGGCTCATCCCGCGCGCACGCTATGTCGACATGCAACGCGGCCCGCTCAAGGATTATTGGGACGAAGTGTTCGCCGAGCTCGGGGTCCGCGTCACCTGGCGCGATCTCTAGCGCCTATCCGGTCACCCGGAACAAAGCCATGCCGTCATACCCCTTGGCACCGACGGTTTGCAACGCCGTCATCTCGACCCCGTCCAGAGTCTCGGCATAGGCCAGCATCTCCCGCACGCCGCGCACGCTGTTTTCTGAACTGTCCGCGTCAAGCACCGCGCCGCCGCGCACGATATTGTCTGCCACAATGACAGTGCCCGGTCGCGACAGGCTCAGGGCCCGCTCGAGATAATTCTTGTGATTGACCTTGTCGGCATCGATGAAGACGAAATCAAATACACGGCCAGCCGCATGTTCGCGGTCCAGCGCGTCCATGGCGGGACCGACAAATAGCTCAATCCAATCGCCAAAGCCGGACTGGTCCATGTTTGCACGCGCGACGCCAGCGGTTCGCGTATCAATCTCCGTCGTCAGCAGAGACCCATCATCCGGCAGCGCCCGCGCCATCGCCACCGCCGAATAGCCCCCCAAACAGCCAATTTCGAGGACGCGGCGCGCGCCGGTGATCCGGATCAGGAAGGCAAGAAACTCGGCCTGCAGCGGCGTCACGGCATGTGGCACAAGGCCCTCAGCGTCGCTGTTCGCTGCGATGGTCTCCAGAACAGGGTCGGGCCGCAAGACCGATCGTTCCAGGTAGGCATCCATTTGTGTAAACGTTTCAGACAGCTGCATTGTTAATGCCCCTTAACTAATCTTCGCCCTTGAGCCTTGCCGGAAACACGCGTACGACTTGTACGCGAGTGTAGTGTTTCAAAACAAAGGGTCATCATGCTTGTAGCGCGACTGCGTCCCCTGGCGCTAGCATGCATCGTCTCATTTTCCCTCGCGCATGCGCAAGAGTCTGTCGCCATAGAAACGCCCCCTTTGAGCGAGGAAGGCGAGATTTATGAGTTGAATCGTCAAGATGTTACGATCCCCGTGGCCACGACGGAGCGGTTCGAAAACGGATCGGAAGAGGCGGTTACTATTCCGGTGGAAAATCTCGCCACACCGATGCGATGCATGGCCGCGTGGTCCTATCTGGCAGCAAGTACGATCCGTACACCGGAAGATTCACGCGCCAGACACCCGGATTTCACGGAAGCCACGGCGAGTGCCCATTGGCAGCATTGGCTGAAACTCGACATGGATGCGCATCTGGGTATTCGCAGTGCTGATTTCCACCAAAGACGCCTGGCGGCTGAACGCGCTTTTGCGACCGCCATGGCGCAAGAGGGCGAGGCATATGCGTATAGGACCCTTGGCTCCTGTTATGTCGATCCTGCGGAACGAGAGATCGCTGACCCGACTATTCTGCTGAGGAACTTCATGGTCGAGTTCCAGGGCCTGCCCGAGGACTATACCGTCCCGGTCCTGCAGCGGCAGTTGCGGGCCTTTCCCGTCAGCGAAACCATTGAGGTCAATCCGAGCCAGAATTGCGACCAGGACTCCACCATCTATGTCGAACATGCCCGTGTGAAGGCAATCAATGTCTGCTTCGAGCGTGGTGGCATTCTCGCCTCGCGGCCCAAAACCCTGGTCGAGGATCTCGACGGCGCCTGCCGCGCCACGAGCACCGTCCAGTGTGAGAACATTCCCTAGCCCGGCAAAGCCCGCTATGGCTGGCCGTCCATGACTGATTTGCCTGCTCTGAGCGGAGCTGAAACGCCCGACACGATTTATGCCAAACCCGCAGAATGGGTGAGCCGAGGGGCGGGCGCCCAGGGCAACCTGTTCCTCACAGGCCGGGCCGGTACGGGTAAGACAACCCTGTTGCGCAGATTTGTCGAGCAGGCCGGCGACAGCGCCATCGTCCTCGCCCCGACCGGGGTCGCCGCCATGAATGCCGGCGGGCAGACGCTACACAGCTTCTTCAAACTCCCGCCGCGCCTGATCGAGCCACAGGACGTGAAACGCCTGCGCACCGCCCGGATCATGAAAGCGGCAGAAACGATCATCATTGATGAGATCTCCATGGTCCGCGCCGATATGCTGGACGCCATTGATCGCAGCCTGAAGCTCAATCGCGGGTCAAAACGCCCATTTGGCGGCGTCCGAATGATCCTGTCCGGAGACCTGCATCAATTGCCACCTGTTGTGCGCGGAGATGAAGACCCGATCCTGAAGGAACGCTATGGTGGGCACTACTTCTTCAATGCGCCCGCCTTCAAGGAAGCGGAGTTCGCGCTTCTGGCCCTCAAACACGTCTTCCGACAGGAAGATCCACGCTTCCTGGCCCTGCTTGGCGCCATGCGCCAGGGGCGACTGACCCCAGCCGACGAGTCGGTCCTGCGTAGCGTCGTCTCGGATCGTGACGCGGTGGAGGCCAGCGAAACCCACATCGTGCTGACCCCGAACAATGCCAACGCCTTCCGCATCAACCAGGCTCGGCTCGATGAATTGCCCGGGCCAGAGAAAGTGTTCGAGGCTCGCGTCCAGGGCGATTTCGATGAGAAGACCTATCCCACCGAAGCCGATCTGGAACTGAAAGAATGCGCGCGCGTGATGTTGATCAAGAACGATCCGGACGGGCGCTGGGTCAATGGCTCGCTCGCCACCGTCTCCGGCTGGTCCGGCCGCAATGTTCTGGTCGAGCTGGATGGGCACGAATATGAAATCGAGCCCGCCGCCTGGGAGAAGTACAAGTACTCCCTTGATCCAGAGACCAAGAAAGTCTCGCGCGAGGTGGTCGGCACGTTCAAACAGGTACCGGTGCGCCTCGCCTATGCGGTGACCATCCACAAGGCGCAAGGCCTGACCCTGGACAAGGTCTACATCGATCTCGATCGCGGCATGTTTGCGCACGGACAGTCTTATGTGGCATTCTCAAGGGCGCGCAGTCTGGACGGGCTTGAGATTTCCCGCGCCCTTAGACCCCGCGATCTGGTCATGGACCGGAATGCCTTCGCGTTTGGGAAGCTCGAACCGATCGAGGATAATGACGCCTATTTGCTGGCAAAGTTCGCAAAGGAAGACGACGTCCTGGTCTAGGCGACCCGCCTTTATCCCGGTTTCTGGCCCACCAGGAACACCGACATGCCATTGTCCGGCTGCCAATAATGCACCGTCTTGAATCCGATCTCTTCGACATCACGTTGCAGGCGTTTGGCAGACAAGCGATAGACCCGGGGCCACTGCCCGAGCGCATGCATGAGCGGGAATAACGGATCCATCAGCGTGAATAACAGTTTCTCCCGCAAGCAGGCCGTGCTGGAGATAAAGTAACCGCCCGGTTTGAGTACCCGGTAAACCTCGCGCATCGCGGCCATTCGATCCTCCAGGAGATGGATGATGTTCAGCCCCAGGGCCGCGTCATAGCTCTCGGCGGCGCCTTCATAGCCATCCATGTCCGCAACGCGAAAGGTCACGTTTTGAATGCCCGCGGGCTCGAGCTTGTCCTGGGCAATGCGGATCATTTCCGATGACACATCAATCGCATCGATATGTTTCACGAAAGGCGCATGCAGGACGGCTGTTGATCCGGTCCCACACCCGAACTCGAGCACCTGCGATTCCGGCGTGAAATATTCCCGCGTCAGGTCGAGCTTGACTTCATAGGCCTTCTGATTGGCGATTGGCTGTTTGGAATACTTCTCCGCAGTCCCATCCCAGAACTTTGCTTTATCCGGCATCGTCGTCTCCTTGGTCAGCCCCGCACGGCGGGGGATACATGTATGATCGTATTGCATGCCTCGCAGATAACTATTCACATTTCGAAGAGGAATTGCGGATTTCTCAAAGAGACCTATACACAAAACCATGAACTGGCAGGCTATTTCCTTCGATTGGAATCAGGTGCGCGCCTTTCTCGCGACGGCGGAGGAAGGGTCGCTGTCGGCCGCCGCGCGGGCGCTTGGACAAACGC
Organism: Hyphomonas sp. Mor2; assembly: GCF_001854405.1. Classification (GTDB taxonomy): domain Bacteria; phylum Pseudomonadota; class Alphaproteobacteria; order Caulobacterales; family Hyphomonadaceae; genus Henriciella. The sequence continues at coordinate 3,399,523 of NZ_CP017718.1, read as the reverse complement.
AGCCAACCTTGAGTCGACAAGTCGCAGCGCTGGAAGAAGATCTCGGCGTCACCCTGTTCGAACGGGCCGGCCGCGCCATGGCCCTGACCGAAGCCGGGCGCGATCTAATGGAGCATGTACGGGTCATGGCCGATGCCGCCACCAAGGTCTCGCTGGTCGCTTCCGGGCAATCCCAGATGGTCGAGGGCAAGGTCGTCATCACCGCGACGGGCGCCATGGCCACCTATTATCTGCCGCCCATCATTCGCAAGATTCGCGAGCGCGCACCCGGCATCGTTCTCGACATTGTCACGTCCAATGAAGTGCAGGATCTCACCCGCCGCGAAGCGGACATTTCGATCCGCCACGCCCGACCAACCCAGCCGGATCTGATCGCCAAACTCATTGGTGACACAGCCGCCCACCTTTACGCATCGGAAGATTATCTTAATCAGATTGGTCCGGTTGACTCCTTGCAAGACCTGGAATCCGCCGACTTTATCGGGTTCGATCGCAACGGTGAGTTGATCGCAGAAATGGCCCGCCACGGCCTCAATCTCCGAGAGGAGAACTTCACCCTCAACTCACGCTCAGGCACGGTGATGAGGCAACTCGTCGTTCAGGGTCTGGGGATCGGATTTCTCACCCGGGATATTGAGCGTCTCGAGCCACGCGTCAAAGCCATCCTGCCCGACCAGATCACCCTGCCCGTCCCGGTCTGGCTGGTCACACATCGTGAGCTGCACACCAGCAAACGCATTCGCGTGGTCTACGATATTCTTGCTGAAGAGCTACCGAAGTCGGCCATGGTTTGACCCAGTGAGCTACAAGTGCAAGCGTGTCGACAAAACGGAGACAGGGACGTGAAAGCTGTGTTTGGAGGGATCGGGCTCGCACTGGCCATGCTCGTCGGAGGTAATTGTATGGCGGACCCTCAACCATTCGAGAAAGCTCGAGAGGCGGTTGGAACTGCATCCATTCTGCCGCTCGCTCCGGAAGGCAGCGATCGGGAAGCTGCGGTTGAGTATTATGAGCTCACAGCCACAGAGTCAGATCTGCCCACCATCGTCATGTTTGCATCCGCCGGGCGAGAGGCCAGCGACTTCAATGAACTCGCAGGCGCATTAAATGCGGCGGGGTACCCGATCCTGATGATCGAAGCCCCCGGCATCGGGCGCTCGGTGGCGTCCAGTCCAGCCCCCAACCTGTATGGTCTTGCCCGTGATGCGCACGGTGTGTTCGAAAATCGCGGGCCCGTCATCTTTATCGGGCATGCCTTCGGAAACCGCGTCGCGAGGGCCAGCGCGACCTTGTTTCAGGACCAGGCCGCAGGCGTGATCCTGATCGCCTCAGGTGGACAAAAACCGATCGCGACGAAAGCTGCCAAGGCGCTAAGAGACTCTTTTGATCCCAGCTTATCGCTGGACGCGCGGACGCAAGCCGTTCGATACGCCTTCTTCGCCGATGGAAACCACATTCCGGACTATTGGCTTCGCGGTTGGCACGCCCAAACCGGACGCCTTCAGGGCGGCGCGTCGCCCGCCATGCCTTCGGACGAATGGACCGCAGGCGGAACCAGCCCCATGCTCGTCATTGCGGGCTTGCAGGATACGATCGCTCCGCCTGAGGACACGATCGACTTGCTCGAACGCGCACACCCCGATCGGGTCACCGGCGTGCGCCTGGAGGGAGCCGGACATGCCTTGTTGCCAGAAAAACCGGCTGAAATCGCTGAGGCGATCCTGACCTGGCTGTCGGGCCTGCCGGAGATGGAGACTTCGAAATGATCGCACTCGCCCTGAAATGGCTCTCGCGCGCCATGTTCGCCCTGGCCGTGTTCGCGGCGCTCACCGCCATATACATGTATTACACGCTGAACTTTGGCAGCTGCGCTGAGGGCGGCCCTGAGTGCAATACGCACGTGGCGACGCTCTACGCTGCCGGAATTGGTATTGTTGGGTTTTCTGTGTCGGCCTATGCCGCGCACATTATCAGCAAGGGGTTCGCGAGTTCGAACGAGCCCTAGGCCAGGCGTGAGATCTCATCGCGCAGGCGGTTATCGCCATCGGTGGTGATTTTCTCCAGAACCTTCACACGATCGCGCAGGCGAATGACTTCGCGCTCCAGATCTTCCATGCGGAGTTTGGTTTCTTCATCAGCAGTGGAATTTGCCCGTGTTTCGATCCAGGTCTTGATGACGCCAGCGCCGACGGCAATCAGCACAATCAGCACCACCATTGTGAAGGGGCTATCGATATCCATAATTGTGTCCTGACTCTTATCGTTAATCGATATATAGCGTGTCTGGACAAAAACGCAAGGTTTTATCTTCCGGTCGAGCCGAACCCGCCAGCGCCGCGCTCGGTATCATCCAGTGACTCAACCGGTTGCCAGGCAATCCGGGTGACCGGCGCCAGCACCATCTGCCCGATCCGTTCGCCGCGCGCGATGCTGAACGCCTCGCTGCCATGATTGATCAGGATCACTTTCAGCTCACCGCGATAATCACTATCGATCGTACCGGGTGTGTTGAGGCAGGTAATCCCGTGCTTGGCCGCGAGGCCCGAACGGGGGCGCATCTGGATCTCATAGCCTTGCGGAATGGCCACAGAGAGCCCGGTCGGCACCATGGCGCGATCGCCCGGCGCCAGCATCATGGGTTCGCTTTCCGGAACCGCAGCGCGAACATCCATCCCGGCTGCGCCAAGGGTTTCATAAGCGGGCAAGTCCAGGCCCTCGAAATGCGGGAGCGGTTTCACCGCAACAGTAATGTCAGTCATGGCTTTGCAAAGCGACGGAGTCGGGGCGGGGAGTCAAGTGGGGGGAGAGGCTGGCGGGTGGGGAAGAGTGGATGGAAAGCGATTTCAGCCGCTATAACGCGAACGCTGATGAGGTCTGCTTTGGGTCAGAAGCGGACATGCCATCCTTAGGCCCTCATCCTGAGCGAAGTCGAAGGATAAAGGGCCGGGCTTCCCAGAAGCCCGCCTCGTCCTTCGACTTCGCTCAGGATGAGGCTTCAAGGGGGTATCTCGATCTTTAGGTCCGCTCCGACGCCGGAAGCCGACCTTAGCTGAGCCTCCTAAACCTGCCCCACCCAAGCCGCCTCCCCCTTCACGTCATAACCGCGATCCCGATCGAGATCGCAGAGATGACCAGCGACAAAGCCGCCAGGCGGGTCGAAATAATGAACCGCTTTCGATTGTCCTGCAGATCGGCGAGCACTGAAGTCAGGAGCGGAAAGTTGACGACATGCCGGTCATTGGCCAGGCGCATGTTGAAGAAATTCACGTCCTGGCCGTCGCCCGTGCTGGAGCCGTATTTCTCGTTCATATGATAATAGAGACGGCCAAAGATCAGATCCGGATCGCAGCCAAACTTCTTGCCCAGGGCTTCGATATCGATCGGTACCCAGATCTTGGTCACCCGGGTCTTGTTCTCTTCAGACCATTCGGAAAAGGCTTTCAGGTTGCGCTTGTAGATGGTCGCGAGCAGAGTTTCGTCTGTCGGAATCGGGCGTGCCATTTCAAGTCCTCCCACGCGGTGCTGACGTCTGCCTAGCACATGCTTGGCTGAGTCGCAGGCGTTTCGGGCTTGATTTAATGTTAGCTTTCACTTACCGTAAGTCATGACTTACGAAAGATCGCTCGAAGCCTTGTCTGATCCGACGCGCCGCCTGCTCTTGCAGGAACTGGCGCGCGGGCCACAAAGCGTTTCGGCCCTGGCAGAGCGGTTGCCAGTGTCGCGGCCGGCGGTCTCACAACACCTGAAAGCTCTGAAAGAGGCCGACCTCGCAACCGACACAGCCGAAGGCACGCGGCGGATCTATCGCATCAATCCGCAGGGCCTGACCGCCTTGCGCGAATGGCTCGACACGTTCTGGGACACCGCCATGCAAAACCTGAAAGACGAAGCGCAGGAGGATCAATAATGCTCGACCCTATCATCAAGACCGTCACGCTTCCAACCTCGCCCGCGCGCGCTTTTGAACTGTTCACGCAGCGGATCGCGGACTGGTGGCCGGTCGCCTCCCATTCTGTCCTCAGCGCCAAGGGCGATCCTCCCATTGATGTCCGGTTCGAGCCGTTCGAAGGCGGCCGCCTGTTTGAGATCAGTGAGACGGGCGAAACCGCTGATTGGGGCAAGGTTACGGCCTGGGTGCCGGGGGCGGTGCTCGGCTTTACCTGGCATCCAGGCGCCGATCCCAAACGGGCGACACAAGTGGATGTCAGCTTCAGCCAGGCCGATACCGGTGGGACCCTCATCACACTGACCCATTCAGAATGGGCCCGCCTTGGCGTCATCGCAGACACGCAGCGCGCAAATTACGATCCGGGTTGGGACCAGGTCTTCCACAATGGATTTGAGCGGTTCGCCCGTCGAGAACTCGAAGCGGTCTGATTTATTGAGCGGCGATCTGGCTGGTTTCGTCGTCGAACTCGTCGGCAATGCGGGCGACCAGTCTCACCGCGACATCTTCCTTGGTCATGCGCGGCCAGCGGTCCTCGATCCCCTGACGGGTGACCAGCGAGACCTGATTCATCGCGCCGCCCATCACATCGCCGCTGACATCATTGGCGACAATCCAATCGCAGCGTTTGCGCTTCAGTTTCGCCACAGCGAGGTCTTCGACATCATGGGTCTCAGCTGCAAAACCGATGACCAGGCGCGGCCGGCGTTTCTTCTTGCGCGACAGAGTGGCAAGGATGTCCGGGTTCTCCGACAGCTCCAGCGTCGGATGCGGATCGCCGTCGCCTTCCTTGAGCTTCATTTTCTTGGCTGCGGCGCGACTGGGTCGCCAATCAGCGACGGCAGCGACCGAGACGAATACATCTGCCGGTAGTGCGCTCTCGCACGCCTCCAACATCTCGCGGGCGGTTTCGATGGGGACGAGATCGACCCCCGCGGGTACGGGCATAGAAACGGGTCCTGAGACCAGCGTCACGCGTGCTCCTGCAGCAGCGAGGGCGCCGGCAATCGCATAGCCTTGCTTGCCGCTGGAATGGTTGGACAGGAAGCGCACGGGATCGAGCGGTTCACGTGTCGGGCCGGCTGTCACCAACGCGTGGCGACCCGCCAGCGGTTTCGGTTCAAGTCCGTACAGCACGGCACTGCCGCTCAACTTCGCTTCAATCCGGTCGGCAATGGCCGGCGGTTCGGGCAAACGCCCCGGGCCAAACTCGCCGCAAGCCATGGCGCCCTCATCCGGGTCCATCACCTCGACGCCATCTGCGCGGAGTGTTTCCAGATTGCGTTGTGTTGCCGCATGCTCCCACATCCGCACATTCATGGCCGGGACCATCAGGACCGGCTTGTCCGTGGCGAGCAATGTCGTGGAGGCAAGGTCATTGGCGAGCCCGCTGGCAGCTTTCGCCATCAGATCCGCAGTCGCGGGACAAACCACAACAAGGTCCGCCGAGCGCGACAGCTGAATATGGCCCATATCGGCTTCGTCATCGAGATCGAACAATTCGGTAAAGACTTTCTCGCCAGATAAAGCGGAGACCGATAGCGGCGTGACGAATTCCTGTCCGCCTTTGGTCACGATGCAACGGCTCTGAATACCGCGTCGCGACAGCTCCCGGATCAGTTCCAGAGACTTATAGGCGGCAATTCCGCCACCAATGATCAGAAGAATACGCTTGTCTGACATGCCACATACTTATGCCACTTCCGGGCCATTTGGCACAAAACAAATGAAAAAACGACCACACAGATGCGTGAGATTGATCTTTTTGGTTAATTCTTGCGGATTTCAGGCGCCCATCACGTCGATCAGGCGGCCATGGGGGCGATGGATTGTGGGGCGCGAAGCTCGCCACGCGCCTTGTACAGAACCAGACCATAGAGACCGAGCATAGCGGCCAGGCCAATTGGCAGGGCCAGATACTCGATCGCCGGACGTGTCAGGATCGGCGCCATCCAGACAATCGCGAGCAAGACACGCTCATAAGGCAGGAACCCGGCGCGCAAGCCATAGCGCGTCACAAACAGCAGTGCCGGGGCCAGCGCCACCATGTCGTAATCAAGCATGTACGGCGTCAGCAGCAGCGATCCGACGATCAGACTCGCCGCTTTGAGGTCATACGAGACCCGGCTGCGCCAGATCCAGGCGGTCGAGACGACGAGGAAGAGCCCCAGACAGGACTGGACAAAATAGGCCTGACCGATCGAGCCACCCCACATGCGCGTGGCCGAAAATACACTCTGAATCTTGTGCCACCCTGTCGAGCCCGCCTCCAGAATGAAGTTCTGCGAGAAATGGCGGCTTTCATAGAAGCCGAGCCAGATATCGGTACCAAAGGCGAGCGTGGCGAGCGCGCACATGGCCAGCAGCGTAACGGCGGCAACAGCAAATGTCCGGTAATACCCACCCGCCAGAAGGGCGATCGGGATGAGGACGCCAAATTGCGGCTTGTAGGCGAGCATAGCGATCAGCACGCCTGCCATCAGGGGCTTCGAGCGCAGGCAGAGTATCGCTCCACCGATCAGGGCCGCGGTCAGGAAGCCGTTCTGACCATGCAGAAAGTTCACCGCAACGGCCGGGAAACCGAGCGAAGCAATCAGCGCCGTCTTGTCATCAAGAATGCGGCGCATCGCAACCGCGTAGAGCGGCAGGGTCGCCGCCATCCAGGTCAGCCAGGCCACAGTATAGGGCAGCAGGGCGAGGCCCGCGGCAAGGATCAGGAAGAAGGGCGGATAATGCCAGGCATAGAATGGCACGTCCGGATCATTGAATAAGGCCTGCTGCACCTTTTCCTGCTCGACCGGAACATAGGCAACCGCATCACGGCCATCCCAGACCATCTGACCGGCAGTATAGACATTCGAAAAATCGGTCCCAAGAGGCCGTCCAAACACGTCCAGATTACCACTTGAAGTGGCGATCAATGTAATCGTTGCCAGGATGCCAATCGCCAGGAATATAATTGAAACACGCCGAATCCGCTCAGGATTGATCCAGGTCGCAGTCTTCAAGTCCAAATTCATTTCGTCCCTCAGCACGGTTCGCAGCGCCCGTAATGCAGGGAGCGATAAACCAAAGAGGTGAAGGTGAGATAAATCGGCGTCACGAACGCGCGACTACGCGAAGTTGGAACGCGCGATCATCATTGTAAATTGGACGGTCTAGTCTCTACGCCGGAAAGCCCCACAGCGTGCTGCGAGACTTTCCCCCCCAATTGGATGGGGTATTTATCCTGTTCCGGTGCTCTCAAGTGTGCGTTCAGGGAGAGAGAGTGATGAACCGAAACAGGGGTTCGGAAAGCACTCTATTCCGGAGCGATGAAGCTGATCATCAAGCCTTTGTCGAGCGACGCATTGAGCGTCATTTCAACACCGCCGGCTGCGAGCTTTACACCATCGTCTTTGACGCTGGCGAATGCGGCGACGGACAGGGCAGCAGCGACGAGCAGTCCGGTTTGGATCCCGCTTCTGATGGCCTTGCGTGTCATGGGAAAATCCCCCTTTCAATCCTTGTCTTGCCTGATCCCTGGTTACATCTGTAACCGATTAATTAGTTTTGTTCCAGATCCCGGAAGGCTTTTTTGAGCCGCCACTCTTCGCTGGTCACGCTGCGCTCGATATTCCGCAGACGCTCCTCGAGATCCATGAATGTATATTTCAGCCCCGATGCTGTGACCCGCGGCCGATCAGAAACATTGCGCCAAAACTGCTCCTCTTCTGGGGCCAAATTAGGGCGTCCAATCGGTTCTTTAGGCGTGATCATCGCTCCGACGACATATCCAATCAGCAGAACGGGACCTGGCATGAAGAAAAACCCGATAACAAACAGGATTCTAACCAGAGCTGGTTCCCAGCCGAAGCGTTCGGCCAATCCGCCACAGATCCCCAGCCAAACTTTGTCGGTGCGCGACCGGTAAAAGCGTTTTGGGTTAGGCGAACGGAACATGTCCTCTTCTCTTTCTCTGTGAATGTGGTCGTGTAAGGGGCGGTGGTGTCGTTTCTTATAGCTCATTGTCTAGTCCTCAAACCGGCTGGGTGAGAGTGGACGACGGCGACGGGCTGGCTCTTCCTCTTCCTGGGCATCGAGCAATTCCTCGATGGTTTCGATCCGGCGCTCAATCGAACGCGCAGATCTCCACAAGTCTTCCAGCATGCGCTCATCGTCCGGCATCAGTGTCTTTTGCTTTCGCCACAGCGTGACGTAGTGAAAGATCATAGCGGGGAGGACGATGAAGATCGCTCCGATCGCGACAATCGCAATGATGAATTCTTCTTCCATCAGCTTGAAGCCTCAGCTTTTGCCTTGCGGCGGTCTTCGATATGCAGGGCGATCAGGCCCGGCGCGGTGATGGCAGTCAGAAAGCCTGCCAGGATCATGAAGGGGAGCAACATGGGTTACGCCTCCTTCTTGGCTGCTGGCTTAACAGGTTTTGGGGCAGATTTCGCGCGTTTCTTTTTCAGAGCGTTCAACTCTTCCTCAATCGCGTCATTGCGTTCAAGCGCAGCGAATTCCTGCTCGAGGGTCGGCTCAACGCCGCGAATGGTCTCGGCATAGGCTTCCAGTTCGTCGACCTTGCGCTCGACATTCGCATAGCGGGCCAGCGCGTCATCGACCCGGGTGTCATAGGTCTGGGTGCGAACACGAATGCGTTGTTCGGCTGCCTCACGACGCATCATCAGGGCGCGATGCTTGGCCTTGGCCTCATCCAGCTTGGCCTGCAGACGGGTCAGATCGTCCTGACGCTTGTGAAAAGCTTCTTCGGCAAGATCCATCGCTTCTTCGCGGCGAGTGATTTCCTGCTCGGCCTTTTTCTTGGCGATCAGAGCGCCGCGGGCGAGATCTTCGCGACCCTTGTCGATGGCCAGGCCAGCCTTGCTTTCCCAGTCATCGCGAATGTTGGTGTAGTGCGCAATCTCGCGCTCCATCTCTTTCTTGTCAGCCATGGCGCGGGCAGCAGCCGTACGGACTTCGACAAGTGTGTCTTCCATTTCCTGGATCATAAGACGGGCAATCTTTTCTGGGTTTTCAGCACCGTCCAGCATCGCGTTGATGTTGGAGTTGATAATGTCGCCGAGGCGAGAGAACATTCCCATGAGAGTTTTTCCTTGTATCTTTTGGGGTTCGTTGGGGGAGTGGGAGGAAACGCGGTTTCTCTTGGCTGTTTTCAGCTCTTAAAAGAAGAATCCGCCGAGAAAGACGCCAGCGACAAAGAACATCCATGTCTCCGGCGAGCGAGTTGAGAGGTAGCGGCCAAAGCGGCCACTCTCACGGCGGGCCTGATCATAACGGGTGTCGTCATAGCCTTTGTCGTAAGAGCGCTCAGTCATTGTTTTTGTATCCTTCTAGCTAGCGACCCCTCTGGCCGCCATGCCACCTTCATTTCAAAGACCGTGCCAGTTTTGAATTAAATTCATAACACGTTGTTTTATTTGCATAAATTGTCTTATTCCACAGAATCGCTTAATCATGATTAGCGTAATTTACCAATAATTTTCGTTGTTTTGACGAATCTTTTTTGCTAAATAGGCCTCATGATCAACACTCAATCTCCCCAACTGATCGGCGAAGATCCGTCCTGGCTGGAGGCGCAGGAGCATGTCTCGCGCCTGGCCCCGCTCGATCGCCCATGCCTGATCATTGGCGAACGCGGGACCGGTAAGGAATTGATTGGTGAACGCATGCACTTCTTGTCTCGGCGTTGGGACGGACCGTTTGTCAAAGTGAATTGCGCGGCCCTCTCTGAGCAGCTGCTGGATAGCGAGCTGTTTGGCCATGAGCGCGGCGCTTTTACCGGCGCGACAGAGCGACGCCTCGGCCGGTTTGAACTGGCCGATGGCGGCACGCTATTCCTGGACGAAATCGCCACCGCCTCCATGCAGGTCCAGGAAAAACTGCTCCGCGTGGTTGAGTATGGCGAGTTTCAACGACTGGGCGGGGAGAAAGTTCTTTCAACCAATGTCCGAGTCGTCGCCGCCACAAATGTCGACCTGCCGAGCAAAGCTGCGCGTGGTGAATTTCGCGCTGACCTGCTGGACCGCCTTGCCTTCGACGTGGTGACGCTCCCGCCATTACGCGCGCGTCCGGCGGACATTTCGCTACTCGCCGATTTTTTTGCGCGGCGCATGGCGCGCGAGATGGCCGAGGATTTTCCCGGCTTTGCGCCGTCTGCCATTGCCGCCATGGAAGCCCATGCCTGGCCCGGCAATGTGCGCGAGCTGAGAAACTTCGCCCAGCGCATCACCTATCGCGCCCTGACCGAGCATCTGACGGACCCTGTCCAGTTCGACCCGGCCGCGCTTGACCCGTTTGCCTCGCCCTGGCGGCCCGCGGCGGATCTCTCGGATACCCCAATCGCGAGTTCGGAAGCCCCAATGCCCGCATTCGCACCGCCACCGCCGGTCCTCGACATCTCATTTGAAGATCAGACTCGTCTGCTCGAAACCAGTTTGATCGATGCGGCGCTCTCAATCCACGAAGGTCATCAAGGCAAAGCGGCCAAGGCGCTCGATTTGTCCTACCATCAGTTCAGAGGCCTGCTGAAAAAGCATGGCTACGGCAAGGGGGCTGGCAAGCCGCAACCTCAAGGACGATCTGAACCGATCCGGAGCCTGTGAGGGGATCGCCTGCAAACACGTGGACCTAGTCACTCAGATATTGGAAGCCGACAAGTTCCTCGCTCAACGTCCATAGGCGCTTTGCCTTGTCTTCATCCAGCGCATGGGCGGCCACTCTCGCGTCGCTGACCCGACCTCGCAATTCCGAGAAATTCTGAGGCCCGTAATATCCACCTCGCTTGGCTTCCTTCCCCGCGGCAGCAAGGACAGTCGGTACAGCGCCCTGATGAGCGGACTGCGCCATTAGTGGATTGGTGAATTTGTAGATGAAATTCAGTGCCCCCTTGGGACCCGTCGATTGCAGGCTGGTGTTTGAATAACCAGGGTGACAGGCGATCGCGATCGCTTTGTGGCCTGACCGTTCCAATCGGCGGTCAAGTTCGAGCGCGTACATGAGATTGGCGAGCTTGCTTTGCGCGTAGGCGGCCGTGGGGTTGTAGCGATTCTCGGACATCAGATCGTTCAGGTTCAACGCTCCGTAAATGTGCACCAGGCTCGACACGATCGCGATGCGGCCCTTTGCTTTCTCGACCTGCTCAAGCAACAAGCCGGTCCAGAGGAAATGTCCGAGATGATTCGACGCCATCTGCAGATCAAACCCATCCACGGTGGTGGTTTTCGGGGTCTGCATGATCCCGGCATTATTGATCAGAGCATCAATCGCATCATAGCGGGATTTCAACTCCTCCGCAGCACGACGAACCGAATCCAGTCGGCTGAGGTCAATCTCAACCAAATCGACGGTGCCGGTCATGCCAGATTCCAGACGCTTTTTCGCGCGCGCTCCCTTTTCGAGATTGCGACAAGCAATGGTGAGATTTGCGCCCGCAGCACCGAGCATCTTTGCGGCTTCGAACCCGATGCCGGAGTTTCCGCCGGTAATGACATAGCGTTTTCCGGTCAGATCAGGCAGGCGGGACGGTTTCCAATCTCGGAATCCAGATTTGCTTATTCTTTTTCGTGACGGCATGAGGATGGTCCATTGATTATGGTGGATACGATTTAGACGGTATTTACAATTTTGTTCGAAAATGTCAAATATGTATAGCATGAGCCATGAAGACGTAACAGCGATCCTGATCCAATTTGCGAAATATGGTCTGCGCAAGACCTCAATGGAGGACATTGCACGCGCATCCGGTCTGTCCCGGCAAACGGTCTATAATCGGTTTGGGTCCAAGGAAGGCGCGTTCAAATGGACGCTTCAGACCTTTATCGGTCAGATATTTGAGACCGCGCGCGCGGAGCTGGATCCGGCGATTGAAGCCCCGGAGGAAGCTTTGCTCGCCGCCTATCAGAGATGGATCGGAGACTTTGTTGAGATCCTCACCAATCACGATCATGGAATGGAAATCCTGGATCTGGCGGTTCAGTCATCAGAGGATACAACCAAAGATACCGAACACGCATTCGCTCAAGCGATTACAGACTTCTTCATTTCGAGTGGTTTGGCCTCGTCCCCACAAATCGCGTCCGATATGAGCTACGCGCTTTCGGTTGCCGCCAAGGGCGTCATGCTCAAGTCCAGAACTTCAGCTGAATTTGAAGAAAACATGCGAAGGGTCATTTCGGTCGTCGCGCGCTAAGGCGAGGGCCAGAATCCCCAAGCTCAGACGAGGCGTCTCAAATCGGCCCGGCCGGCTCTGTTTTTCAACTTAACGTTGTTTGTGAAATTGATCTGATCGGTCAAAGCCAATCCAAACCATATTCCGTTAAGAAGCGGGTATGGGTGAAGCTGCAAGCAACGCGCAAGACTCTGGAACCGAGGTCGATGATCGCCACAGGCAGTATGGCTATACCGCCTGCTTTGCGGGCATTCCGATTACCTTGTTCTCAATCGCAATTATCCACGCGCTCGGTCAGCATTCCATTTATGTCTGGATCTGCGGACTGATCGGCATCGCCACACTGAGCATTGTCGGGGTTTGTTGTTACCTGAATTTCGCGGTGAAGCGCGTCCTTTCGCTCGGGCTCCTGGTCACATATGCAAACGTTTGGGGGCTCGGCACCTGGGAGACTCTCGCCGGTGATTTCAAGCAACATCAATTGGCCTTGATGCTGTTTATTCCGCTTATCATCGTCTCGCTGATGAAAAATCGCATGATCTTCATGTTGATTCCCGCCCAGTTCGGCCTCGTCTTTTTCGCATCGACTCAATACGCGCATCGATATTTCTCCGACGAATTCACGGATCAGAACATCATCATCCTGGGTATCCTGTTCGCGGCCATGTCTTGCGTCGTGTTCTTCATGTCAGCCATCACGGCCCGAATTCGCGACCGCAATGACCAGAAATTTCTGCGGGTGATTGAAGAGAATCGTTTGCTGTCCCTGACCGATCATCTGACCGGACTCATCAATCGTCGGGCGCTGACGGGCGAGATAGAGACGACATGGAATGATGGAACTGTGTTCACTCTGGCCTTCATGGATCTCGATCGGTTCAAGTCGATCAACGACCAATTCGGTCACGCAGCTGGAGACGCACTATTATGTGGTGTCGCCGATCGCCTGTCTTCGGCAGAGGAGGTAAAATTTGCCGCCCGAATCGGTGGGGACGAGTTCGCTTTCGTCTTGGATGAAGCCTTGACTGGTGAAGCGGCGGATCGTGCGATTGAGCGCATCCACACCGCGGTCACCGAAGACCTCGTATTTGAAGGACAGGCCCTGACATTCGGAACTTCGATCGGATATGCAGAAGCCGTCCAGGATGTTGATTGCGCTTCACTGCTGCTCCCGGCCGCAGAGATCTCGATGCGACGCGCCAAACTCACAAAGGCAGGCTGGGCGCGATATGACGTCCGCGAAGACGATGCCACAATGGCGACTGCCGCTCTGGAAGTGGCCTTTAAGCGCGCCTTGAACGTCGGTCGCATCCGCGCGGCTTTGCAGCCCATCGGCTGCGCTCAAAGTCATGATATCAAGGGCTTTGAACTTCTGTCCCGTTGGGTCGACAGTGGCTTACCGAACGACCCACGCCCAGATCAGTTCATTCCGATTGCTGAAAAACTGGGTCTGCTCAACCAGCTCTTATGGGTGACCTTGAACGAGGCCCTGGCCAATGCTGACCTGCGGTCGAAATTCCTGTCCATAAATGTTTCGCCGGCGCAAATTGTCGCCACTGATTTTGTCTGGAAGCTGAGAAAATGCCTGAAAGATCACGGCTTCCCAGCTCAAAATCTGGTGCTCGAGATTACCGAGGAAGTTGCCTTCCGAAACGTCGACCGAAATGTGATGGTCCTGAAGGAGGCCCGTCGGCACGGCATGACCGTGGCGCTGGATGATTTCGGGAAGGGTTACTCTTCACTTTCCATCGTCGAAAAGCTTCCGCTGGATAAACTCAAGATCGACCGCAGTCTGGTTCTGGAATCCGACCACAATCAGCGTATGGAGTCGATCCTGGATATCGCCCTGCAAATGGCCGATAAGCTGGGGCTGGAAAGCTGTGTCGAAGGGGTCGAACGCGAAGGCGTAGCACAGCGCGTCGCCGAACTTGGGGCGACCGAAATACAGGGCTACTGGCTCGGCAAACCTGAATTGGTGTCGACCACCCGCGATCTCGAAAACGTCGCATAAGGCAACTTGTACTCTTGCACTTTGCCGAGGGTTCGCTACAGATGTAACGAACCTTGGAGGATCGATAATGCAGCGTCTGATCCTGACTGTACTCATGACGTTCGCGATTAGTGGATGTGCGGCGGGAACCGACTCAATGACCCGCCCGCAAGCCGCCTCGACCGAACTCACAGCCATCGCGGCTGACGGTGCGACCGTCTTCGGCACAGCGAGTTTCACTGATCTGCCGGATAGCGCGCCGCTTATCGTCTTGTTTCATCAAGGTGGGTCAAATGCGAGGGCAGAGTATGCACCGCTCATTCCATGGCTCAATTCAAACGGCTTCCGCGCAGTGGCCTGGGATTTACGGGTTGGAGGCGAACTTTACGGCCTCAACAATCGCACCGCGGACGCGCGACTGCCTGTGAAACCAAGTTCCTATTGCGAGGGGTTTCCGGACATGCATGCCGCACTCGAAACCTCGCTCGAATACGGCGCAGCAAACACCGCGATCATCTGGGGCAGCTCCTATTCCGGTGCACTCGTGTTTCATTTGGCAGCCGATGCGCCAGACAAAGTGAGCCATGTGATCTCTGCGTCTCCCGCCAACGGACCACCCATGGTCGATTGCCTTCCACAGGCGCGACTTGATGAGTTGCAAACGCCCGCTTTCGTGCTCAGCCCAAGAATAGAAATGAAAAGCCCTGAGGATTTCGACGACAAGGCCCGATTCGAAGCCGCCGGTGTGACCTTCATCATTGTTGAAGACGGCATTCACGGCTCGTCCATGCTGGTCGATGAACGCACTGAGGCCGACATGTCGCTAGCACGTGCAACCGTTATGGACTGGCTGAAATCGGACCCGTCTTAGACAAACAGGTCTAGCGGATCGCGTCCGGCTTCGTTTTCCAGGAAGCCCAGCGTTTCAAAGGTCTTCTGCATTGTGCCGGAGAGCGGGGCCTGCAGCGTCAATGGCTTGCCGGACTTGCGCGGAATGACCAGAGCGCGCGCATGCAGGTGCAAACCCTTGGCGACGCCCTGCGGCACCTCGCGCCGGGTTTCGTATTTGTCGTCGCCAAGAATGCTCGTGCCCAGCTCGTGCATATGGAAACGCAGTTGATGCATACGTCCCGTCGAGGGCTTCAGCGCCACCCAGGCGGCACGGCGCGCGGCGGTGGAGACGGTGACATAGTCCGTGATCGCGTGCTTGGAGACCTTGTCCCCATGTGCGCCGAGCACCATCCGTTCGCGGCCCTCCTCATCCTTGCCTTTGCGCATCCACGATCTGAGTTGTCCAGCGGGCGGGTGCGGAACACCAACCGTGACCGCCCAATAGACTTTGTCCATGTCACGGGAATGAAACAGGTCGCCGAGACGCGATGCGGCGGCGGGGTGTTTGGCAATGATCAACAGACCGGAAGTCGCCTTATCGAGCCGATGAACCAAACGCGGACGATGTTCACCGTCAGACAGCGCATCCAACATCCCGTCAATATGATGCCCGCCCTGTTTGGTGCCGCCCTGAACGGCGATGCCGGTCGGTTTATTGAGGACGAACATTTCGTCGTCCTCGAACAAGATAAGCGGTTTCAGAAAGGCAAGGGCCTTGGTGTTCGGCGTCTTTGGCGCGCTCCACGGGGCATCCTGATCTTTTGAGACTTTCGAGACGAAAGGCGGCAGGCGGACCGACATGCCGGCCTCCAGACGCGTGTTTGCCTTCGCGCGGGCACCATCGACGCGGATTTGCCCGGTGCGCAGCAGCTTTTCCAACTCGCCCTGCGTCATCGGCATGCGGCGCTTGACCCAGCGATCCAGCCGGACCCCGCCTTCTTTCTCACTGACTGTCTCGGTGATCACTTGCCGGCTCATGCGAACAGCCTCTTCAAAGCCAGGAGGCCGATGGCGAAGGCCGCGATGGCGCCAATCATGTTCAGGCTGGCAAACGTGACGGCCTTCATCACATCGCCATTCAGGAACATCTCGACCGTGTCTCGCGAAAAGGCCGAGAAGGTCGTGAATGCGCCCATCATTCCAACCCCGACCAACAGCCAGAGCGTGTTCTCAAGGCCGCCATCGCGACTGGCAAACCAGCCCATCAGAGCGCCGAGCACAAAGCTGCCGACAATATTCACAAATAACGTTGCCCAGGCGCCAGACACGCCGCCATGCTGGGTAAACGCGAGACCAACGCCATACCGCGTGGACGCACCAATCGCGCCGCCCAGAGCTACCAGGAGAAATCCGTTCATGCGGCCTCATAATGCGAATGCCCGCGCAACGGAAGCACTGCCGGACATCGATTTACTCGGGATGCGAAGAGCCGGTGATAGAAAGCGTGTTCGCCTCGCCCGCATTGCCAACGCACGTTGGCACCCATGGCGGCCGGCTAAGTGCTCAACCGCCATGGATCCTGACTTTCGTCAGGAAGACGGCGTAAGCGGATAATTGGAACGTTGACGCTGCCCCCGTCCGCTTCCATCATTCTCGCGGGAGGAATACAAGCATGTTCATTGGACATTATGGAGCCGCGCTGGCTGCGCGCGCGGTGAGGCCCGCGATTCCGCTCTGGCAGCTTTTTGTGGCTGTGCAGCTGGTCGACTTTGCCTGGGCCGGTCTGGTGCTGGCCGGGATCGAGAAGTTTGATGTCGCGCCGGGATTCATGGAGGCTTCGATCCTCGACCTGCACCACATGCCTTATACGCATTCGCTCGTGGCCGTCATTATCTGGTCGATTGCCGCGGGAGTCTTGTACGCGGCGCTGCGACGCGGCGCCAAGGCGGCGACGGCGGGCGTGATTATCGGACTTGCCGTGTTCTCTCACTGGATTACCGATCTGATTGCGCACGGACCTGATCTGGCTCTGTGGTTCGGCGGTCCAAAGGTCGGGCTCGGTCTGTGGAACAGCTTGCTCTGGACTCAGGTCGTTGAGATCGGCCTGCTCCTGATCGGCGGCGCGCTTTACCTGGCGCACACCAGACCAAAGGGACCCGTCGGCCGGTTTGCGCCATTCCTGCTGCTCGGCTTCATGCTGGCGCTGCAGATTTACAATCACCTGCCAGTCGACCATCCGCCTGCCATTCCGCAATTTGCGATCATGGCGCTGATCGCCTTCACGCTTCTGGCGGTCCTCGCCTGGGCGACGGATCGCACGCGCGAACCAGCCTAGGCGCGGGCGCGTTTCAGCCGGTTCAACGCCTCGTCCAGTGAGGACAGGTAGCGCGAACGATCGGCTTTTGAGAAGGGCGCAGCGCCGCCGACTTGATCGCCGCCGGCTCTCAGGTCGGCCATGATCGCGCGCGTCGCGATGGCGCCGCCAATCGAGTTTTCGGTAAACGGCTTGCCATTCGGCCCGATCACGATCGCGCCTTTCTTCAGAGCCCGCTCGGCCAGCAGGATATCGGCGGTCACCACGACACTCGCTGCGTGGGCGAGCTCGACCACATGATCGTCGGCTGCATCAAACCCATCGCTCACGGTGACGTGCTTGATCAGGCGATGCGGTGGCACACGCAGGAAGCTGTTGCTGACCAGGGTGACCGGCACCTGATGGCGCAAGGCAACTTTATAGGTCTCGTCCTTGACCGGACAGGCATCGGCGTCGATCAGGATTTCGATCTGGTCGGCCACTACTTGTAAAGACACCAGCGCATGATCGCCTTCTGGGCGTGCAAGCGGTTTTCAGCCTCGTCCCAGACCAGGGAGGCTGTGCCATCGATAATCTCGGCATCAACTTCCTCGCCGCGGTGGGCCGGCAGGCAATGCAGGAACTTGGCGCCGCCCTGAGCGAGCTCCATCAGATCGTCAGTCACGGCGTAGGGATCCAGCTCGGCCAGTCTGGCTTCGCCATCCTTGTCGCCCATGGAGACAAATGTGTCGGTGATCACGACGTCAGCGCCAGCGACAGCTTCCTCGGCCGTGTCGTAAAGATCGATCCGGCCCTGCAGGTCGCGAGCAATGGCGACATCTTCCTCATCCGGCGCGTACCGGTCCGGCGTCCCGATCGCGAAGGAAAAGCCGAATTTCGGCGCGGCGTGAATAAAGCTGGAGCAGACATTGTTGCCGTCTCCGACCCAGGCCAAACGGGCACCCTGAAGGTTAATGCCGCTTTCTTCCAAGGTCATCAGATCGGCCATGATCTGGCACGGATGCGAGCGATCGGTCAGGCCGTTTATGACCGGAACCGAAGCCGCTTCGGCAAAGACTTCGAGATCACTGTGGGAATTGGCGCGCAGCATGACCATGTCGACATAACGGCTGAGCACACGAGCAGTGTCCTCCACGGTCTCACCGCGACCGAGTTGCATGTCAGAGGCCGTAGCGATGATCGAGTCACCACCAAGCTGGCGCATCGCGGCTTCGAAACTGAAGCGGGTACGGGTCGAGTTCTTCTCGAAGATCATTGCCATCGTATGACCCTCAAGCGCCGCATCGGCATCAGCGCGGCCTTTCGGCCAGCCTCGACGGGCACGTTTCATCGCATGCGCCTGATCCAGAATCGCGCGCAGTTCGCTCGCGTCCAGCTGCCACAAATCGATGAAATGCCGATAGGCCATGAAACCCCTCCGGTTCAAAAGGAAGCGGCGCTCTTAACGCATTTCCGCGAGGAAAGCTACTCGTGACACGATCATGCCTGATCTGCAGCCCTGACAGCAGGTCTAACCGCCATTGCAGCTGAAAATGAACTGGCGCACCGCCGACAAGTTGAGTAGAGGCAGAGTTGTTCTTTCGACTTACATTGAGGGCTCATCCCATGGATCGCGTATTGATTATCGGTGCCGGCGCCGCTGGTTCAGTTGTGGCACAAAAATGCGCCATGGACCGCGACACGTTCAAACATATCACGCTCGCCTCGCGCCGCCTCGTCTCCTGCGAGAAAGTCGCTGCCTTGTGCGAGACTCCCATCGAGATCGCTCAGGTGGACGCCGACAATGTTGCAGAGACGGTCACTCTGATCGAGAGAGTGAAACCGGACCTGGTGATCAACATGGCGCTGCCCTATCAGGACCTTCCGATCATGGATGCCTGCCTCGCCACCGGCACGCATTACATGGACACAGCCAATTACGAGCCGCGCGATGTCGCCAAGTTCGAGTATCATTGGCAATGGGCCTATCAGGACCGATTCAAGGAAGCCGGCCTGACCGCCATTCTCGGCTGCGGCTTCGATCCGGGCTGCACAAACATTTACTGCGTCTATGCCCAGCAAGAAGGCCTGCTGGATGAGATCCAGTTTATCGACATTGTCGACTGCAATGCCGGTGATCACGGCAAGACGTTCGCGACCAATTTCAATCCGGAGATCAATCTGCGCGAAGTCACGCAGGACGGGCGGTATTGGAAAGACGGCGAATGGATCGAGATCCCGGCCCTCTCAATCCGGACCATGATCGATTATCCCGAAGTCGGCCCGAAAATGTCCTACCTCATCTATCACGAGGAAGAGGAAAGCCTGGTCAAACACATCAAAGGCCTGAAACAGATCCGCTTCTGGATGACCTTTGGGGACGAGTACATCAAGCACCTGGACGTATTCAAATCGATTGGCCTGATCGGGCTGGAACCGATCAAGCATAAGGGTATGGACATCATCCCGATGGAATTCCTGAAAGACCTGCTGCCCGTCCCGAGTACGCTGGCCGAAGGCTATACCGGCAAGACCTCTATCGGAGTCATCCTGCGCGGCACCAAGGACGGTCAGCCCGTGACCAAGATGATCTACAATGTCTGCGACCATGCCGAGACGAACAAGGAAGTCTCCGCACAGGCTGTAAGCTACACCACAGGCGTGCCGCCCGTCTCAGGCGCGGCCATGTTCTTCAAGGGCGAATGGTCCGGCGCAGGCGTCTTCAATGTCGAGCAGTTCCCGGCCAAGCCGTTCCTGGAAGAGGTCGCCAAACGCGGCCTGCCCTGGCATGTGATCGACGTGCCGACGGGCAAGCAGGACGAATTGTTCGCGGTGGAGACCTGAACTCTGCCTTCAAGCGAGTCTCCGCCAATCAAAACCACAAATTGATATTTTCTTTTGTAACCAACGTCACAAAATATTTATGTTCAAACGCGCCTGATTTGATATACTGGCCATGGTGCGGAAGTGCGTGTGGGGACCTCGTCCATGCGGCTGCATCAGGAAAATGACGCACTGAGGCGAAGCCTCAAACGAGGGAGCAGAAATGTTACAGAAGACATTGCGGCGATGCATCGCCGCAAGCACGATGGGTATTGTCGCTGGACTGACCATACCGATCGCATCGGCGGCGAGTTTCGTCGAAATCAAACTCCACGACGCAATAGATCTCGATTCGGAGTCGGATACCTATTTGCAGCCGATTCAAGCCGATGTTCTTTACGGCTTGCCGTATGGAACGGAATTGCACGTCGAATGGTGGGAATGGGATACGAGCACAGACCGGGCTTATGTAAACCAGAACTGCTCGTTCTTCATCGCCGTCGACGAGATTGGAATTTTCTCGAAAACCAGTGATGTGGTTTATGAGGCGGAGTCCGATGGCCACACGTTTCGGCATCAATCCGGTTGCAGTCCGGCAAAGGTGGGGCAGGACAATTCTTTTGTTCGGGTTTATCCATCCGCGGACTCTCAACTCGTCCGCCCCGCTATGGTCATGGAAGTCATCGTCGACTCTGGCTCTAACAAGAAAAGGGTTGGCCCGTTCCGATCGGCAATGGAGAGCCAGCGAGGGAGTACGCAGCCCTGGTCGCTCACCGATGCGTGCGAGATTAGAGAGTTCGCTTCCGATTTTGATCCGGAAACCCAATCCTATTCGGACAACAAGTTTGTCGCCTTAAACGCGAACGTGAATCCCGAAGTCCTCGAGAACAATCAGGACGTATCAAGCGATGGCGGAATGCTTGTTTTCCCATCCCGCGCGGCAAGTGACACGGTCGCATGGGTGATTTGCGATGCTGGCTACATCCCTGATGCCAGCGCGCGATTCCCGGATCCAGATGCGACCTTCTCCACCGAACCGCTCATGCATTTTGAAGCCCTGCCAAATGTCGGACAGACGCGCGATAATGAAGCTGGGCAGGGTTTGAAGAATTCCGCACTGCGCAGCGCTGACAGGGTTTCAGCGCTCGCGAATTCAGACGTGCTTTCGGTATTGAGCTACAATATTCAAGTCGGCCCGAGAACACCTGAAAGCGACGCCCAGTTCGCACAATGCGCCGCGGCGCTGGTTTCAAACATTGGCGTAGGTAGCGCCTGTAATCTAGAGCGCGGCAAGCGCAAACGCATAGTGCGAGAGGTAGCTGAATCCATTCGCGCCAGCCAACCTGATGTGATCGTGCTCACGGAGATGCAGCAGGATGCGGTTTCCGGATTCGGGTTCAATAATTGGGAAGAAGAAACCGTTCGCGACGAAATGTTGAATGAGTTGCAGGACCTTTACGCGTTTGCGAACTTCTCGCCTTCGAATTCTCCGTCAGTGTCAGGAAACCCTCTGAATTGTCCATCAGCTGCAAGCGACGTGGAACTCTCGCCAGATGTGTCGGTCTATCCTGACCAAACGTCCGCACACATGGTGCACGACACCTATTGTAGCGACCCGAGCGGCGGCGCGCTCGATTCTGGCGTTCTGATCGGCGTACTCACCCAAGTTGCAACGATCGAAGCCCAAGCTTTCCATCGTTTCGAAGCGGCAAAAAGGCCTGACCTTGCAATGTCGAAAGGCGTCAAATATGCGAAGGTCCGCAAAGGGAGCCAAGACTATCATATCTTTGGTAGCCATATCCAAAGCAGCAGAAAATCTTGCGCTGCCAGGATCGGACAATGGCGAGAAGTTGCCGACTTCGTCGTTAGTCAAACGGCCGGCGCAACAGATTCGTCCGAGCGAATTGTATTCACCGGCGACCTGAACGCGGACCCCGTTCGTAACAACCAATTCCGCAAAGACCCTGACGAGCTTGGTCTCACCTGCCGCAATGATCTGGAGTATCTCACTCAGAGACTGCGGACACAGATCGCGTTCGAACCGGCACGCCCAACCGTAGGATTGGTCAAGTTGTCGCCGAACTCGATGCCATTCTCGAATGACTGCCTGTTGAATGAGTTGGTCGAAACCGAGAACGACAATTGCTTCACGCCTCAGCGCGTCGGCGACAAATCTAAAATCCTCGATCATGCGATTTGGATGGGAGAAAAACCAACCCGCTCGGGAGCGGTCATTTTCCGCCAAACTGCGGATGGCGACAATAATGGCTTCAAAGTCGGTGAAGATTTTTCGGGCCACTACCCGATGGTGAGCGTGCTCGATTACCGAACCAGCGTATCCGATCAAAGCCTGAGCGCGTACTATGACTATGGCGCGAGCGGGCTTTCCAGCTTCGCGCTCAATCGCCCGAGCGCGTGCCCGTATGGGACGCTGGCAGATCATAAAACGATTGGCACAGACTTTATCGCAAATCCGAATGGAAACGCTGGAAAAGCAGAGCCCGAACTCATCTGCTTACCGGTAATTTGCGAGGGTTCGCTGAACTCCGCACCGGGAGACTCTTGCAATCCAGCGACTTATGCTGAACCGGTTGACGGGGTCCGCAACACGTGTCGCGAAAGTGATGATAATTTCGCCGCGCCATGTTCCGTGCCGGCGGGTTATGAGAACCTCGCGAAACTTGAAACCGCGACGTTCACAGCGTCGTCTGAATTGGACGCCAATACGACCGCGGCGAATCTGATCGCAGACGGTAAGTTCTTCGTTGAAGGAGATGCCGATCCGGTCGGGCAAACCCGGAGCTGGATCAGCGCGTCATCAGGTCACGGGCCTCATTGGGTCAAGGCGACTTTTCCATTGGCACAATATGTCAAACGCGTTCGGTTCTGGAATTTGCCGGGCGCATACGGCACGGTTTCTTATGAGCTGTCCTACACTGATGCCAATGGAGTGGAGCGCCCATTCGGAGACGGCGCTCTTTACGATGCAGCGCGCGATCCTTCGGATACTTACGACTCCAACGGACAAGAACTGGCGCAAAGCACAATTGCGTGGAGCGTCGTTGACGTCACGCATCCCGTCGCCGCCACCGCCATCACGCTAACCTGTCAGGGCCAGACGCCCGGGCAATGCGGTGTCTCCGAGCTGGAAATCTATGGTGGACCTGAATAGCCAGCGTATCCCGAAAATCGGTTAGCATCCGAGCGGCGGCAACATGGTTTGCCGCCGCTTTCTTTTGTCAGTTTGCGTGAACACAATTTCGTGTGCGCGCTTGATCGCAGAGACAATCCGCGCGACGCAGCGACAGATTTTCTGGAGGGCACTATGAGCATCACTCGACTGAGCAGCTTACTGGCACTCGCGGCCACACTCCTGGCCGCCTGCGCGCCAACGACACCAGCCTCAGACAAACCCCTTTTCGTTCCAGCCGTCGATTATGCGGATTTCACGCCCGCTCCAGGCTGTGTCGTGGACAAGCCTGATGCCGATTATCGCGCCTGTATCGATCCGCGCGCGCTTTACGCCGCTGCGATTGAATCAGCGACCGAGGCAGACAATCCCCTGATGGTCATCTGGGGCTTCCAGGAATGCCCGTTCTGCCAGAAGTTTGCCGCCGAAGAGATGAATCCGGAAAATCCGCGTCTGATTGGTGATTTTGTCGGCAATGCGCTCACTGAAACCCAGCGCGCCAGTCTGCCAAACAATGGCGAGGATTTTCAAATCAGCGTCCTGCACCTGCATGTCCGCGCGCCCATGGGGGAGGCTCTGGCGGAACAGCTGGGCGTCACCGATATCGCCCGCTCACGCGGATGGCATCGGGTCTGGTCGCCTTTCGTGACCTTTACGCGTCCCGGCTCGCACACCTTCGTCGCGCAGACGCAGTTTCAGCAAGGCGAAAAGCCCTGCAACTATGTTGACGATTTTGCCATCAGTCTTGAACAACTCGGCTATATTCCAGCCGATGAGTCCAAAACCCGCCCCATGTGCGCTGCGGCTTGAGCGCCAAGTTCGACTCTCAGGTTCAACCCTCCTAATGTGTCGGTCATGTTCGACACGATCCTGTATGAAATCGAGACGGGCCGCGCGCGGATTACGCTGAACCGGCCCGACAAACTCAATGCCATGAGCCTGAAAATGCAGGCCGAACTTTCAGAAGCGCTCTGGGACGCTGATGCTCGCAAGGATGTGCATTGCGCGATCATCAAGGGCGCTGGGCGCGCCTTTACCGCTGGCTATGATCTTGCGGGCGGTGACAGCGTTCCGATTTCTCGCCTTCAAGCCGAGAACCCGGATGCGCCCTATCGCGGCTATCGCAGCGTGGATGACGATATCTGGCAGCTGGAACGCGCCCAGCGCTATCGCATGGCCGCTTTTGACATGCACAAACCGGTGATTGCGCAAGTGCATGGACATTGCAAAGCTGGCGGCACCGACCTCGCTTTGCTGTGCGATATTGTTATTGTCGCTGATGATGCCGAGATCGGGTTCCCCGCCGGACGCGACCTCGGTGCCTTGCCCAATCAGTTCTGGCTCCACAATCTCGGCCCGCAATGGACCAAACGGCTCCTGCTCACCGGCGACAGTATTTCCGGCACGCAAGCCGCAGAGATTGGCTTTGCCTTGAAATCCGTTCCCGCCGACCTGCTCGAGGCCGAAGTTGAAGGACTGGCCGATCGGTTCGCTCTGATCGATCCGGATATTTTGGCGGCCAATAAGCGTGCCGTGAATATGGGACTGGAACTGATGGGGGCGCGTACCCTGCAGCGCTATGCAACCGAGAATGATGCCCGAGGCCATCAGGCGGCCAGCGCGCGGGGGTTCGTGAAGCGGGCCAGTGAGGTCGGCCTGAAGCAGGCCTTGCAAGAGCGCGATGCGCCCTTCGGCGACGGCCGGGTCAGGATCAGAGGACCTGAACAGCGCGATGAAGATGGCCGCTTGATTGACGAAGAATAAGAGCGCACATGCGCGCCATGACCCTGGACGACCTGCCTACCCCCTGTTTCGTGCTCGACATGGCGCGTCTGCGCCGGAATCTCGAAACCGCTCAGCGCATTCGAGACGAGGCCGGATGTAAGATCCTGCTCGCGACTAAGGCCTTTGCCTTGCCAGCGGTGTTTCCATTCATGCGCGACTATCTCGATGGAACGACGGCCAGCGGCGAACAGGAAGCGCGGCTCGGCGCTGAGTCGTTCGGAAAGGAAGTGCACGTCTATTCGCCTGCCTACGCACCAGGAGAAGTGGAGCGATTGAGCGCGATCGCGCAGCACATCTATTTCAATTCAGCAGCGCAATTGGCGCAATATGGCGGCGGCGCAAAAGCGGCAGGGGCGCAAATCGGCCTGCGCGTCAATCCTGGATATTCCAATGCCACGCTCGGCGGCGATCTGTACGATCCCTGCGCCCCGATGTCCCGGTTTGGCGAGGTCGCCAGCAAGCTCGACCAAGTGGATTGGTCGGACATTGATATTTTGCACGTCCACGCCTTGTGCGAGAGCCGTGCGGAAGGCTCGGTCGGTCTGATCGAACACGTAGCCGATCAGTTCGCGCCTTATCTTGAGCAGGTCAGCGCCGTGAATTTTGGTGGCGGGCATTTCCTCAACAAGGCGGACTACGATGTCGACGCGCTGATCAAGGCGATCCAGGCGTTTCGCGCACGGTTCCCGGTTGAGGTGATTCTTGAACCGGGTGGCGGTCTGGTGGTGGATACCGGCGAACTGCATGCTAGCGTGATCGACCTGCACTGGAATGAGGGGGAGATTGCATTGCTGGATGCCAGCGCCTCGACCCACATGCCGGATGTGCTGGAAGTGCCATATCGGCCAGAGGTCCAGGATGCGGGCGCGGCAGAGGCGCTCGCCCACACCTATCGCCTGGCGGGCCGAACCTGCATGACGGGTGACATTATCGGCGATTATTCCTTCGCGGCGCCGCTCAATCCCGGAGATCGGGTGATCTTCCAGGACCAGATGCATTATTCCTTCGTCAAGACAAACACATTCAATGGCAATCCGCTCGCCAATCTCGCCTTGCGCCACGAAGACGGCAGCCTCGAACTGCTGAGCGCGTTCGGATATGACGCATTTCGATCACGCTTGGGTCGCTAATTTTTCATAAGTTTTGCCGACAGTCCCGGCATGGAAAACACGCTCGATTCCCGCGTTGATCAAACGCTCGCGCGAATGCTCCCGCCCGTGGAAGCCTGGCTGGAGCATCTGCTGCCGCGGCGCGTCACGCAGGCTCTGATCGAGTTTCTGGTGTTTGGTATCAAGCAGGCCTGGGCCTGTCTGTTCGGCGGCTTGTTGCTGCTCGGCATGATCTTGACGCGCTATGTGTATCCGGCCGACGCGCCGATCGCGCGCTATGACTTTCTCGTTCTTTACGCGGTCGCAATCCAGGCGCTGTTCCTGGTCACACGGCTCGAGCGTCCCAGCGAAGCCATCGTGATCCTGATCTTCCATATTGTCGGGACCGCCATGGAAGTGTTCAAGACCGAGGCGGGGTCCTGGGTCTATCCGGAAGACAATATCCTGAGAATTGGCGGGGTGCCGCTCTTTTCAGGCTTCATGTATGCGGCCGTTGGATCCTACTTTGCGCGTGTCGCTCGCGTGTTCGAGTTCCGCTGGCGCGGCTATCCACCCATTGCTCTGACGCTGCTGCTCGCAACAGGTATTTATGTGAACTTCTTCAGCCACCATTTCATCTGGGATGTGCGCTATGTCCTGTTCGCTCTGACCGCGATTCTGTTCTGGCGAACGCAAGTCTGTTACCGGGTCTGGCGCTGGCGCCATCAGATGCAACTTCTGATCGGCTTCTTTCTGGTCAGCGTCTTCATCTGGATCGCAGAGAACATTGCCACGTTCACAGCCATCTGGCTGTATCCCGGACAGGAGCAAGGCTGGAATATGGTTTCGCTGCAAAAGCTCGGCAGCTGGTACCTGTTGATGATCATTTCCTGGGTCTTGGTGACCCTGGTGCAGCGCCCGAAAGCGGTGGAGTAATCCCTACTCCGGATTGTGTTGCGGTTCCCACAATTCGATCGGATTGCCTTCCGGATCATAGACGCGCGCGAACATGCCGTTCGGATACGGATTGTCAGGGTCTACCACCACTTCATTGCCGTTCGCGCGTAATTGCGAGACCATCTTTTCCAGGTTCGCGACCCGCATGTTGAGCATGAAGGTCTTGCTCTTGTCGTCGCCAAAATAGGTCGTGTCATGACTGAATGGCGCAAACACGGTCGGGCCTTCGTTCTGATGCCAGGGCGCGGTATCATAATCACTGGGCACAGGATCAATGCCGAGATTCTCTTCGTACCAGGCCGCCAACGCTGCCGGGTCCTTCGCGCGAAAGAAAAAGCCGCCAAAACCTGTGACACGTTGTTTCTCGGACATCCCATTACTCCCTGCCTGATCGTTTGAGGAGTATGATCGAAAAAGACATTGACGCAATCCACGTTCACGATAATTGGATCGCAATACAGAGGAGCATTCGAAGACCCATGAACTAGCGACACCGGCCTTCCGGATACGTTCAGTCTCAACCGCAGGCCTATCGCGCCTGCCCATCCCTTTCTGTTTTTGAAAGATCTCTTATGCCCCGTTTGAAAGATAAAACCGCGCTGGTCACCGGCGCCGCCCGCGGCATTGGCGCCGCGATTGCCGAGGCCTTTGCCGCTGAAGGCGCATCCGTCATCGTCACCGATATTCGCGATGCAGAGGGCCAGGCCCTCGCCGATCGCATTGGCGGCGCCTATCATCCACTCGACGTCTCTGTGCCATCGGATTGGCAGGCGGTCCTCGCCGTACACAAGCAGCTCGACATCCTGGTCAACAATGCCGGCATTACCGGCTTTGAAGATGGCGAGCTCGTTCATGATCCAGAACACGTCTCGCTGGAGGCCTGGCGGGCGGTGCACGACGTCAATCTCAATGGCACCCTGCTCGGCTGCCAAGCCGCGATCCGGGCCATGAAAGCCGCTGGCTCCGGCAGCATCATCAATATCGCCTCCCGTTCGGGTCTGGTCGGAATTCCTGGCGCAGCGGCTTATGCCAGTTCCAAGGCTGCCATCCTCAATCACACACGCACAGTCGCCCTGTATTGCGCGCAACAAGGTTGGGCGATCCGCTGCAACGCCATTGCACCGGCTGCCATCCTGACCCCGATGTGGGAGCCTATGCTCGGCGACGGACCGGATCGCGAAGAGAAAATGGCCGCTCTCGTCGCCGACACGCCGTTGAAGCGATTTGGCCTGCCCGAAGAAGTCGCCGCCGTAGCCCTGATGCTGGCGGCTGATGACGCCGCCTACATGACAGGCGAGACCCTGACTCTGGATGGTGGCTTGCTGGCAGGGTCAGCAGCCAGCCCAGGCTAGGTTGCGTGAAGCTTTGGCTTGCCGAACCGGGCCGGGACTTGTATGTCACCGCCTTCAATTTGGTTCGCCGCGTTAGCTCAGCTGGTAGAGCATCGCATTCGTAATGCGGAGGTCGGAGGTTCAAGTCCTCTACGCGGCACCATTTTATAGCCCCTCTCAGACCTTTTTGAACGCGATCTCCTGGTCGTTGTGCAGGGCCGGGATGCGTGACCGGGCCTTGGCGACCTGCGTCAGATCCAAGTCCGCGACAATGACCCCTGGTGTATCGCCGGACGCCTCCGCGAGCACCTCTCCCCAAGGCGAGACAATCAGGGAGTGACCATAGGTTTCTCGGCCGTCTTCATGCGTGCCGCCCTGCGCCGGCGCGACAACGAAGCTGCCGGTTTCGATCGCCCTGGCACGCGTGAGGACATGCCAATGCGCCTCCCCGGTCACGCGTGTGAAGGCCGCCGGGATGGTGATCAGCTCTGCGCCAGCCTGACCAAGCACGCGGTACAGGTGCGGAAAGCGGACATCATAACAGATGGTCAGGCCGATCTTGGCTGTCGAAGTCTCCGCCAGCACAGCGTCCTGCCCACCGCGATAGGCCTTGGACTCGCGATAGAACTGCCCGTCGCCGACTTCGACATCAAACATATGGATCTTGTCATAGCGTGCCAGGATGCGCCCGTCCGGACAGATCAGATAGGAGCGATTTGCGAAACGGTCATCGTCCGGCAGAGCCACGGCCAGCGAACCGATCAACACGGTCACGTTCAGCTCGCGCGCCAGCCCGCACAGTGCTTTCAGACATGGATCGTCTGCTTCCGGCTTGATCTTGGGCCGGGCTTGCCCGGGCCGAATGTCGAGCAGATTGGTCATTTCCGGCGTCGCGATAAACTGCGCGCCTTGCCCTGCAGCGTCGCGGATCAACGCGGTCGCGGCTTCGATATTGGGCTGGATTTCAGTGGTCGCACGCATCTGAATGCACGCTGCGCGAAGAAGGGTCATGTCGGCGACCCTAGCATGCAATCAAGTGATCGCCAGCTATGGCGAAGCTCACCAGGTCTCTTTATAGGGTCTTAGGTCCATCTCATGTGTCCAGGCCGAGCGATGCTGGCTGTGCACGTGCCAATAGGCGTCTGCGATCGCATCCGGCGACAGGCCACCATCCTCACCCAGGCCGTCCAGATACTCACCAAACCGGCTGCGCACCATTTCGCCATCAATGACCCCATCAATGATGAAATGCGCGACATGCACGCCTTTCGGGCCGTAATCGCGGGCCAGCGACTGAGCCAGCATACGCAGGCCTGCTTTCATCATCGCGAAATGGGCAAAATTGGGTCGTCCGCGCATCGACCCAGAGGCACCGGTAAAGAACAGGCTGCCCTGTCCCTGGGCCTCGAGAATCGGGATGGCGCGCTTGGCCGTCAGAAAGGCGCCGAAACACCCGACGCGCCAGAATTGCTCAACCGTGTCCGGTTCCAACTGCTCAAATGGGATGATGGCATTGTTTCCGGCATTGTAGAGCACCGCCGCCAAGGACCCACGGGCTTTGGCATGATTGAACAACGCGTCGAGATCGGCCTCGGAAGTCACATCCACGGCGAGACTTTCAGCCGATCCACCGGCGTTTGAGATTTCGCTGGCCAGCGCTTCGACCTTCGACGCCGTGCGCCCGGTCATGATCACGTGGTGCCCTTCAGCGGCGAATTTCCGCCCCAGCGCGCCACCAACACCTTGCGAGGCGCCCGCGCCCAAAACGATAACAGTATCAGACATTAGAAACCCCTTTTGGTTCGCGAGCGTTACAGCTCAGTTTTGAGCCACCGACGTGCGAAAGTACAGGGCGAGCGCAATCACCGTCGCGGCAATCTCGAAATAAAGCAGCGGCATGATGGTCGAAGGCGGCGCTCCTACGGCCAGGATGCTGGCGATCCGCCCAATCGCCGCCCCGGTCATGAAGATCGCAACAAAGGCCAGCGCGTCTCGGCGACGAGCCTCCACGAATACACCAAGCAGAAAGATCATGGCTGACATCAGGAACACACCGCCATAGGTGGAGCGCAACATGTTATCCATGCCCGCGCTGCCCGCCGCGAGGTCATAGCGCGCCAGAAGCAGATCGGGATCGTACAGATACAGGATCCCGATACTGCCAATGGACAGCGCGATGAAGCCCAGAAAGATTCGCGAAATCATCATACTATTCCGCCGCCGCCCGGTTGTGGCGCGCCAGCCATTCCGCTTCCTCGCCCGGTTCCGGCATGACTTCACCACCCTCAAATGCCCAGCTCGCCGGGATATCCGTGGTCATCATACCGACGGCCTCAAAATCGATGCCGGCATGAGTCGAGATGGACTGGCGCATCTCTTCGATGATCTGCGCTTTTTGCGCGTCGGTTCGATTGGCGCGAATGCTGCCAAACAGGACCGCAGACTTGCCATTCAGGGGTGGAGCTGCGTCCTCTTCGACAAAGAAGGCATGGACAAATTGCGGTGGGGCGCCGGTCACATCGCAATGGATACGGGTAATGTCAGCTGCAATCTTAGGCTTGGCCGCATCGGAAATCGCGCCTTTGGCTGCGTTGCACAAATAGAGAGGCATATCAGGCTCCTGTCAGGTTTGGGGGTCGGAGATGACGCCGACGACTTCATCCAGCGAGCGATGGGTCTCTTTCACCCACAGCTCACACATTTCTTTCAGCAGATCCGCGCGCTCCGGCTGTGGCACCGGCCGATTGGCGGCCATCGAGATGATCGAAGACGTGCTTGGCTTGGCCGCGGTAAATCCACTGCGTTCCGGGATGGCGCGCCAGTTGATCTCGGCCGGTTCGCCGAACGCGCGCTCCGCAAAGGCGCTGAGATTGGCGCGCAGGACGGCTTCTGTCTCGGGTGAGATCTGACCGGCCTGCACAATGCAATTGCAGGATATCATGCGGGATCCTCCTTTTCTTCATGCCAGATTTTTTGAGGGGCGCCATTGGCCCGGCGCATGCCGACCTCCTTTAGCGCCATGACCTCGCCATCGCTGCTGCGAGGCCAGATTCGCGGGAGCTTTTCGCCCGACTCCTTGACCGTAATGACCGTCGATGGGCCTTTCTCATGCGCGACCCATTTGTCGCCCCATTGAGCGAGCGCGATGATCACCGGCGCCAGCTCGCGGCCGCGCTCGGTCAAAACATATTCTTCGTGCGCATAGCCGTCTTCGGCCGGAACCTTATCGATGATCCCGCCTTCGATCAGATCGCCGAGACGGTTCGTCAATGTATTCCTGGCAATGCCGAGATTTTCCTGAAAGTGCTTGAACCGACGTGCGCCCATCATCGCGTCGCGAATGATCAGCAACGACCACCAGGAGCCAACATGGTCCAGGGCGCGCGCGATCGAGCACTGCATATCTGAAAAGGATTTGGTCTTCATTGAGAACACATTTTTAGTTGCAATATGAAACTGCATACTCTAAATAGTTTCGTATTGCAACTGGTTTTTTGATAAAACTGATCAAGATGCCTGATACATCAGAAGGAGACGG
The DNA here is from genome assembly GCF_001854405.1 of Hyphomonas sp. Mor2. Lineage (GTDB taxonomy): Bacteria > Pseudomonadota > Alphaproteobacteria > Caulobacterales > Hyphomonadaceae > Henriciella. The sequence continues at coordinate 3,367,575 of NZ_CP017718.1, read as the reverse complement.
TTTATGCAGCTCAAGGTTCACGGCACCCTTCTCTCCCCCTGGGTTCGCCGCCTGGTCGCTTTCATCGAAGAAAAGGGCCTCGAATATGAGATAATCTCGGTCGTGCCGCTTGGCGATCCCGACCCGGACTTCCTCAAGATCAGCCCGCTCGGTAAGGTCCCGGTGCTCGAGATGAATGGCCGCTTTTTGCCGGACTCTTTGGCCGCCTGCACCTTGCTGGAAGCCGAAGCGCCTGAGCCGCCGCTATTTCCAAAGGCCGGATGGGACGAAGCCTGGATGCTATGGCTCTGCGACTATCTCGCCACCGCTCTATTCTCGAAGGTCGAGGCGCCGCTCTTTATTCAGCAATTCATCAATCCGACCTTCCAACAGGTCGATCCCGATCCAGCGATCGTCGCAGCGGCGCATCAAGCCCGACCGCAAGTCTTCGACTATCTTGAGTCCCAACTCATAAGTGGTCGTGCATTCCTGCTCGGCGACACGTGCAGCCTCGCTGATCTCACGGCGGGCAGCATTTTCGTGAACTATTTTCACGCTGGTGAGCAGATCGACGCCAAGCATTGGCCGAACCTTTCGGACTATGTCCCGCGCCTTCATGCCCGCCCGTCCTTTACGCGAATTCTCGAGAAGGAGCGGGCGTTGGTGGGCGCTGCCTCACCACTGTTTCAGTAGGGAAGAGGAAAAATGGTGGTCGATACTAGGTTCGAACTAGTGACCCCTGCAATGTCAATGCAGTGCTCTACCACTGAGCTAATCGACCATCCGTTTCAGAAGGACGGGTCATCCACTTTTGGCGGCGTCTAGTCAAGCCTGAACTGCAATCAGCTGCAGGTCAGATACATCAGGCCGCCATCACCCGTTCGACTTCATCGACCAGCTCGCGCAGATGGAAGGGCTTGGACAGGACTTTGGCGCCAGCAGGTGTCGGTGCGCCGCCCGACAGGGCGACCGCGGCAAAGCCTGTGATGAAGACGATTTTCATTGCCGGATCGAGTTCAGCGCCGCGGCGGGCAAGCTCGATCCCGTCTATGCCTGGCATTACGATATCAGTCAGCAACAGATCAAAGACTTCCCGCTCGAGTGCCTCCAGTGCGCCTTCGCCATCTTCATAATCCTGGACATCATGTCCAGCACGGCGGAGGGAGGCGCTCAGAAAGGTGCGCATCGCGTCATCATCTTCTGCCAGCAATATTTTGCTCATGAAAACCTGTCCCTGATGGATATTGATGCCATATAGGCCCGAAATCCGTAAACCCTCAGTGAACAAGTCAGAGAATTGCAGCACTGATTTAATCCTTGACCTGACCAGCAGAACACAGACCTTACACTTCATGCGCGCGAGCCTCAATCTTCCGGCCGGATCCGGCGAAACAACGATTCCAGCGTTCGAGATCGAACGTGGTTCGCCGCTCACGGCACCGGTCATTTTCGCCTCGCCGCACAGTGGCACGCACTATCCGGCGGCCATGCAGGCAAAATTGAGCGTTCCGATTTCGGATCTGCGTCGCACGGAGGATGCGTTCGTCGATGACCTCTATGCCTCGGCCGTCGATCTTGGCGGGACTTTGATCTGCGCGACGCATGCGCGGACCTATGTGGATCTCAATCGCGACGCGCGTGAATTGGACGCCGAGATGTTTATCGACGGATTGCCTCGCGCTGCGGGAATGCCGTCGGCTCGCGTCAAGGCGGGTCTCGGATGCTTGCCCCGCGTCGGCGCCAGCGGTCGTGACATTTACGGGCAACCGCTCTCTCGTCTCGAGGGCGAGAGCAGATTGCAAAATGTGCACGACGCCTATCATCAGGCGCTGCAGGCCGAGATCGATGCGTTGAAACCCTCCTGGTCGGACATCTTCATCATCGATTGTCATTCGATGCCTTCGCGCCAACCCGGCCGATCCAGCATGCCAGACATTGTCCTCGGCGACCGCTTCGGATCGAGCTGCTCCGCGAGACTAACCTCCCTGGTGGAGCGTCAGTTTCGACGTGACGGCTTCACAGTGGCTCGAAACGCGCCGTATGCGGGAGGATACACAACGCGAAAATACGGTCGCCCACGCCGCGGCGTCCATGTGCTGCAGATTGAGATCAATCGGTCGCTCTACATGAACGAAACAACGATCGAGAAAACACGCGGCTTCGACACCCTCCAAAATCAGCTTGCAACGCTTTGCACTGAAATCCTCAACCTGGCGCGCCTCGAAAACGGGTAAAAAAAAGCCGCGCAGAGTGTGCGCGGCTAAACAGGTAAGGGAGGAAACGCCCGTAGGCGCTAGCACCACAGTGCTGAGACTTAAAATATTGTGCAGCGCACAAAATACAACTGGATTTTTGCCGCATCGCCGCATAACTCCGTTGCAGCAGCGGGATACCGGGCCCGTTGACCTGTTTTTGCAGCAGTTCTCGCGAATAAAAGCACTCGAAATACGGTTTCGGCATGCGAATTGCTGATATTCCCGTCAGTATTCAAATCGGGACTCTAAGAGGGTGTTTCGAGCGTGTCCGGAGGGAAGGAATGACCGATAGAACGGATCTTCATGTTGGCAAACGTCTGCGGCGACGCAGACGCTTGCTCGGCATGACGCAACAAGATCTCGCCGGCATGGTTGGAGTGCGCTTCCAGCAAATCCAGAAATATGAGTGCGGCGCCAATCGCGTCACCTCGTCTCGCCTTTACGATCTCTCCCGCGCGTTGAACGTATCTGTTCAATATTTCTTTGATGGGCTCGAATCTGAGGACATGCAGGGCATGGCCGCCAATGATGCCGAGCGTATGGATGCCGACATCCTCAGCCAGAAAGAAACACTCGAACTGGTTCGCGCCTATTATCGCCTTGGCGAGCGTCCGCGCCGACGTCTGCTGGAACTGGCAAAAGCTCTGGAAACAGAGGCGTCCGAGTCTGGCGCTGCTTGACCACAAAGCGTTTCAGCCGCTAAGCGCGGCATATGACCCAATCCCCTGAATTTGAGGCCGTCAGAGTCGCCCAGGCCATGGCTGATGCAGCCAGGTCGGCCATCCTGCCTCATTATCGCGCCCTCACGCATGTCGAAAACAAGGATGAAGGCGCGACTTTCGATCCAGTGACCGAGGCCGATCAGGCGGGGGAACGCGCCATGCGCGCAGTTCTGGAGGAGCTGCGCCCACAAGATGCTATTTTTGGCGAGGAATATGGGCGCAAAAGCGGCTCTTCCGGATGGACCTGGATCCTCGACCCGATAGATGGCACCCGCGCCTTCGTCGCTGGATTGCCGAGCTGGACCACCCTGATCGGGCTCGTGGATGAGGCAGGCGACGCGATCGTCGGTCTGATCGATCAACCCAATCTTGATGAGCGTTACATTGGCGCGCCAGAGGGCAGTCGGCTCGTCGGCTCTGCTTCAGAGACCGCGATTTCAGTCTCCCCTTGCAATGATCTGCGCGACGCCGTCATTTCCACCACTGATCCGTTCATCATGACGCCGCCCGAGCAAGGCGCCTGGACCCATCTGCGCCACACTGCGAAGATCATTCGCTACGGGCTTGATGCCTATGCCTATGCTCGCCTTGCCGCTGGAACCATCGATCTGGTCGCCGAATCCGGTCTCGCGCCATATGACGCAGCCGCACTTATCCCCGTTGTCCGCGGTGCGGGCGGCCTCGCGTGCGACTGGCGCGGCGCACCGGCAAAGCCGGGCGGCCAGCTGGTCTGTGCTGCGAGTCAGGGCATTCTTGATCAGGCTCTGATCTCTTTGCGCCGATCCGCAGAGTGAAGCAGCGGCCGCTAGCCAGACCAAAGCAAACTGCGCTAGACCATCAAACATGTCGAACGAAGTCGAACTCGTTGAAAAGAGAATGCCGGTGCGGCGCGCGCCCGGCAAGTGGCGGCTCAGTTCCATCATTGATGGCGTCGCCCTGCGGGTGAAGCTGAGCGCCGCGGCTCTGAGCCATGAAGGTGACGACAAGGCAGCCAGAAAGGAAGCGCTGGACATTCTGCATGGCGCTCTATTCCGCGGTCGTCTGATCGCGCAGGAAAGATTGCAGCAAGGCGCCGATGGGCTGGATACGGCGCGTTTGCTGGCAGCGGTGCAGGATGAAGTCCTGCATGCACTATACGACTTTACCACGACACACGTGTTTCGAGCGCGTAACCCGACCGAAGGCGAGCGTCTCGCCGTGTTTGCGACAGGTGGATACGGACGCTCGGTGCTGGCGCCCTCCTCCGACATCGATCTACTATTCATCCGCCCCTACAAGGCCAGCGCGCATGCCGAGAGTGTGATTGAATACATGCTCTATGCCTTATGGGACATGGGCTTGAAGGTCGGGCACGCCTTCCGCACCCCACAGGAATGTGTACGCCTGTCGAAAGAAGACGTGACTATCAAGACCAGCCTGCTCGATGCGCGCTTCTTGTTTGGTGACCAGGCGCTCGCAGGAGAGACCCGCGATCTGTTCAACAAACAGGCGGTTGATGGCCAGGACGCGCAATTCATCGCGGACAAGCTCGAAGAACGCGACAATCGGCATGCGCGGCAAGGCAATGCCCGCTATCTGGTCGAGCCAAATGTGAAGGAAAGCAAAGGCGGCCTTCGTGACCTTCAGACGCTCTACTGGATCGTTAAGCACATGCACCCGGACGACACAGAGACTCTGGAAGACGTGATGAAGTCCAACGTGTTCACGGCGCACGAATACCATGTTTTCCTGCGCGCTGCGCGGTTCCTTTGGACGGTTCGCTGCCACCTGCACTACATTACGGGCCGACCGGAAGAGCGGCTCAGTTTTGACCTTCAGCCCGAAATCGCCGCCCGCATGGGCTATCAGGATCGCGGTGAACAGCTCGGTGTCGAGCGCTTCATGAAGCGCTATTTCCTGGCCGCGAAGGATGTCGGTGGATTGACCCGCATTCTCGCCGCAAAGCTGGAGGCGCAGCAGAAAGCCAAACCGGAGGGTTGGCGCCGATTCCTGCCAGGCGGCAGTCAATCGAAAAACCTCGACCATCCGAACTTCAAACTGACCGGCAACCGGGTCGACTTTGCCGACAAGGACGCGGCACTGGCAGACCCGAAATCCTTCCTCACACTGTTCCAGATCGCGGATCGGATGGGCGTCGATGTCCATCCGGATGCGCTGACCCTGGCGACGCGGAACAACAAGCTGATCCATGCTCGCAACCGCACGGATCCGGAGATGATCGAGACATTTCTCGAAATCTTGCTGGAGAGTGAAAACCTCGGTCTGACGCTGAATCGCTTGAACGAGGCGGGTGTGCTGGGCCGCTTCTCGCCGGAGTTTGGTGGCATTGTCGCGCAGACCCAGTTCAATATGTATCACCATTACACCGTGGATGAGCATACAATTCGCGCGCTGGATCACATCGCCCAGATGGATGAGGGCGAAGACGGGTTCGGCCTCGCCAAGCAGCTCTATGGCAAGATTGAAAACCGCCGAGCGCTGTATCTCGCCATGTTGCTGCACGATACCGGAAAGGGTCTTGGTGATCAGCAGATCGAGGGCATGAAAACCGCTCGCCGGGCCTGCAAACGCCTTGGCCTGGATGCTGCCGAAACGGATCTGGTTGCCTGGCTGGTCGGGAATCATCTGGAGATGAGCGAAACCGCTCAGAAGCGCGATATTTCGGATCCCCGCACCATCGTGACCTTCGCCGAAAAGGTCATGGACCTGGAGCATCTACGCCTACTCTACATCCTGACCGTCGCAGATATTCGGGCTGTCGGCCCGAATGTTTGGAATGCCTGGAAAGGTCAGCTTCTCGGCGACTTGTATTATAATACGGAAGCCGCACTTCGCGGCGGCCGGACAGATGAATCCAGTGTCACAGCAGAATTGCAGGCGAGAGCGGAGGCCAACCGCGAGATTGTCCAGGACCGCGTGGGTACGATCCCCAAGGTCATGCTGGAAATGGACGAAGCATACTGGACCGGATTTGACGCCGAAATCCTGATCCTCCATGCCGAACGCCTGAACAGCGACGATGATGTGATCGTGACAGCGAATTCCCGGGGCGACGAGCGCACCGTTCTGTTCGTCTCAGCGCCGGATCGGGTCGGCCTTTTCGCCCGGCTGACACAGGCCATCGGCGCGCTCGGCGCACACACGGTCTCAGCGCAGGTCTATACCGGACCATCCGGACGAATCATTGACGTATTCATCCTCGAAGATGGCGATGGTGAACCTTTCGCCAAGGGCGATCGCGGGCGCCTGGATCGGCTGCGCAAGATGGTACTGTCTGCGATTAATACAAATGATGAGCTGCCGGAAGTCAGCTTGCGACAGAACCCCCGCAAGGCTGCCTTTATCGTCCAGCCTCGCGTCACAATCTCTGAAGATGCGTCCCAGGCCTCGACCGTTATTGACGTTTCAGGGCGCGATCGCCCCGGCCTGCTTAGCGATGTCAGCAGCGTCCTCGCCGACGCCGGTATCTCAATTGTGTCAGCCCATGTTGGCTCTTATGGCGAACGCGTGTTCGATGCCTTCTATGTCAAACTGCCGAACGGGTTCGATGACGCCATGAAATCAACACTGCGCGACCAACTCCTCGCCGCGCTCGGGCGCGAAGAACCGGAAGGCCCGAGCACGCCCGCGCGCAAACTCAAACGTGCCAGCGCCGCAGACAGTTTTTAGAGCCGAGAGCCGCCGCGAAAGACCTGAATGAGCCTGCTGCGTAATACCCTCACCCAATCATCCCTGACCATGAGCAGCCGGATATTGGGGTTCATCCGGGACATTCTGATCGCTGCAAAAGTTGGCGCTGGTCCGATCGGAGATGCATTCGTCACCGCCCTGATGTTCCCGAACCTGTTTCGGCGCATCTTTGCAGAAGGCGCCTTCGCGCAAGCTTTTGTGCCCGCCTATGCCCGTACCCTGGAATCCGAAGGACCAGAAGCCGCGGCTGATGTGGCTCGCCAGACCATGCGCGGCCTGTTCGCGGCGACGGCAGCGCTCGTCATCGTCGCCCAGCTGGCCATGCCCTGGATCATGAAAGTGATCCATGGCGGTTATGAAGAGACGAGCGAGAGCTTCCAGCTCGCCATCCTGCTGACTCAGATCACCATGCCGTATCTCGCCTGCATGGCACTGGCCGCCCTGCTCTCTGGCGTGCTCAATTCATCAGGCCGCTTCATTCTTTCAGCCGGTGCGCCGACCCTGCTCAACATCTTTCTGATCGCAGCGGCGCTCCTTGGGAATGATAATCGTAACACGGCCTTTCTTGCCGCGATCGCCGTATCAGTTGCCGGTATCGCGCAAGCTGCCTTACTCTGGTGGGGTGTCAGCCGGCAGAAGGTCTCGCTGTCGCTGGGCTGGCCAAAGCTCACACCGGCCGTCAAGAAAGTGATCGCGCTTGCCATTCCCGGCACGATCGCGGCGAGCGGCGTGCAGATCAATATCCTGGTCAGTCAGGCCCTGGCGAGTTTCGAGGAAGGCGCAAAGTCCTGGTTGTTCTACGCCGACCGGCTGTATCAGTTACCGCTCGGTATTGTTGGCGTCGCAGTTGGGGTCGCGATCTTGCCGCGTCTGGCGCGCGCCGCCCGCAGTGACGACACCAAGGGCACGTATGGGCTGATGGATGACGGCATCGGCCTTGCCATGGCGCTTACTGTCCCTGCTGCCATCGCCCTCATGGTCGCGCCAGCCTATCTGATCGAGGGGCTGTATGCCCGCGGGGCCTTCACGCTGGAAGATGCCAGCCAGTCTGGTCTAGCCCTGGTCCACTATGGCTGGGGCGTCCCGGCCTTTGTCCTGATCAAGGTGCTCGCACCGGGCTTCTTTGCGCGCGAAGACACCAAGACGCCGATGCGGTTTGCGTTGATCGCCGTGGCCATCAACACCGCGCTCGGCGCGAGCTTGTTTTTCTGGTTCAAGTCCATGGATTTGGACGGATTTCCAGGCCTCGCCATCGCGACCAGCGTTGCCGCCTGGCTCAACGCGGCGATGCTATTCATCGGGTTGCAGGCGCGCGGCTGGTACCGCCCCGGCCGGCGTCTCTTGCTCCGCATCCTGTCTGTGACACTGGCCAGCTTGGCCATGGGCGGCGCACTGCTCTACCTGCTCGCCCATCCTCAAATCATTCAGTCCTGGCTCGATTATGGAAAATTTGTCGAAGTCCTTGCCTTCATTGTGATCGGTGCTGCCGTGTACGGTGTGGCCGCCATTCTGTTCGGTGCCGTGCGGCTGAGCGATCTGAAGGGAGTGCACCGCGGCCGTGGCGCGTGATTTCCCTCTAGCCAGACAAGCAAAATCCGCTAAACCCCGCTGCCATGACTGAGCAAGCGACCTATACTGGCCCGGACCGTGTCTTTTCGGGCATTCAACCGACGGGAAATCTCCATCTGGGAAATTATCTCGGCGCCCTGAAGAAATTTACTGATCTTCAGAATGCGGGTTGGGAAGGCATTTATTGCGTTGTCGACCTGCACGCGATCACCATGCCGGTGGAACGCGGGGCACTGCAAGATCAGACCCGCCAGATCGCGGCCGCAATGATGGCCACCGGCCTCGATCCGGAGGCGTCGACCATTTTCGTCCAATCCTCGGTTCGCGCGCATACCGAGCTGACCTGGATCTTCAACTGCGTTGCCCGCATGGGCTGGCTCGAGAAAATGACCCAATTCAAGGACAAGTCGGGAAAGGATTCCGAACGCGCCAGTGTGGGCCTGTTCGATTATCCGGTGCTGCAAGCCGCAGACATTCTCGCTTACAAGGCCACGCATGTGCCGGTCGGCGAAGATCAGAAACAACATCTCGAATTGTCGCGAAACATCGCGGCGCGCTTCAATCAGCAATTCGAAGTACCCGGTTTCTTCCCGTTGCCGGAAGGTCTGATTGAAGGCCCGGGCGCGCGGATCATGAGCCTGAAGGACGGGACCAAGAAAATGTCCAAGTCGGATCCGGCGGAAAATTCGCGGATCAATCTGATCGATGATGCCGACACAATTGCGCGCAAGATCAAGAAATCGAAAACGGATACGCTCGGCGATATGCCCGAAACTGTAGAGGGTCTCGAGGACCGTCCTGAAGTGGCCAACCTGGTCGGCATCTATGCCGCGCTGGCCGGACAAAGCGATGAAGACGTGTTGGCCGAATATGGTGGCAAGGGCTTTGGCACATTCAAGCCAGCGCTTGCCGATCTCGCCGTCGATCACCTCTCGCCGATCACGCAGAAAATGCGTGAGTTGCTTGATGATCCAACTGAAATCGACGCCGCCCTGGCCAAGGGCGCCGAGAAAGCCAATGCCGTGGCGGAGCCGATTATCGAAGAGGTGCGGCGCGTTGTGGGCTTCTGGCAGGTCTAGGCTTGCGCTAAAGAGAGGAAAACCAATCAAGGATTTCCTCTCATGACCCGTTTCTTTGCTTCCGCCGCCTTGATCGCGCTGGCCGTTGCGTGCGCACCTTCAGATGCGCCGTCGGCGAGCGAGAGTGGTCCGGTTCTGTCCTATACAGATGCGTTTGTGATGGAACCAATCGGGGCGCGTGACATGACCATGGGTGGCCTCAATCTCAGCGTCGAAGGCGGCAATGTTACGCTGACGGGCGCCAGCTCTCCGAGCATTGGCACGATCGAGCTGCACACCATGGCCATGACGGATGGACGGATGCAGATGCGGCAAGTGGAGTCCTTCGACATCGCCGATGGCGAGTCGCTGGAGCTGAAGCGCGGCGGCAATCATTTCATGATGTTTGAGGTTGGCGAGGATGTGGTCTCGGGCGAGACGATTGACATCACCCTGACGCTTGATGCGGATGGTGAACCCATGACACTGGTCGTCGAGGCGGATGTCCGAGCGGTAGGAGAATAGGCATGACAGATCTGACGCAGGAACAACAGGATAAGCTCGACGCTGCCGCCTTTCGGCGTTTGCTCTCGCATCTCGATAATCGCAAGGATGTCCAGAATATCGAGCTGATGATCCTGGCCGATTTCTGCCGTAACTGTCTCGGCGACTGGTATCGCGAGGCAGCCGAAGCAGACGGCATCGAAATGTCAAAAGATGCAGCGCGCGAACGTGTTTACGGCATGCCCTACTCCGAGTGGAAGGCCAATCATCAAACAGAGGCGACCCCAGAGCAGATGGCGGCCTTTAAGGCGCGGCGGCCCGATAAGTCATAAGACGGCTTCCGTCCCAAGCAAAAAGAGCATGACGCCAGACCGGGTCATGCTCTTCTTGAGAAAGGTCGAACTGAAGGACTATTCGATCTCGGTCTCTTCCATGATCTTTTCGACGATGACATCCACTTCGACATCGCCATGATCCTCGAGGCCCGCCTCGCTGAGCGCCTCTTCAAGCAGAGCCGATAGTTCAGCTTCGGACAGCTCTTCGCCGCCCTCTATGCGTTTTACAACAACGCGTTTCTCGACGTTCGTGCTGACTTCACCGCGAATTTCGCCGTCTGCACCATCGCTGAATTCAAGAATCTTGACGGTTTTCTTGGTGACGGTCTGCCCGTCCTCCTCGCCGTCGGAACCGGTTTTCTTGATGACGATGCGATTGCCCGCTGCTTCTAATTCCTCGCGGCTGACGCCGCCCGATCCGTCCGTATCGAGCTTCGCAATAATATCGGCGTCTTCACCCGGAAGGATTTCGCCTTCCGTGATCATGCCGTCATTATTCTTGTCGAGCGCTTCAAAAGCGGTTGAATCTGCCGCCGAAGGCAGGGCAGCAACGGAAAAGACTCCGAGTGCGGCGCCTGCGGCCGTGGCAATGGTTTTAAATCTGTGTCGTGCGAGGGTCATTGTGATCTCCTGAACCGGGTTTGGTTGTTCGGCCAGTCGAGCCTCTTCGATGTAAGTGGCAATGAATCTGCGCAGAGCGCTGGACGCGGTTTCACCGCGCAATCGCGTGGCTTCCATGAATTCGCGTTTCTGCTCGTAAGGCAGGCGGATATCCAGACTTTCGCTCTTTTTCTCTTTGCGGCGTTTCATTGCTCACCTGATCAAATCGGCAGGACCAGTGGCCCGCACTTTTGGAGATATAGCTCATAATAAAAGGATGATTGCGCCAAGACACCACCAAAAAAGTGTCAGGACAGTTTTTTCGCTTTTAGATCAGGCCCATAATCGGCGCTGCGACCAACAGGCCGACGCCCAGAATCAGTCGGTAGATGACAAAGGGCAGGAAACTCATCCGTTTCAGCAAGGTCATCAGCACGTGAATGGAGGCGATGCCGGAGACGAACGCGATCAGCGCGACCACCAGGCCATCCTGTAGGCTGACCACGCTACCAACAGTGTCGGCATCGAGCAGACCGTAGGCGCCGTACAGACCGGCCGCCGCCAGAATGGGCGCGCCGATCAGCATCGAGAAGCGCGCCGCTTCGGTGCGTTCATAGCCAAGCGCGCGGGCCGCGGTCATGGTGATCCCGGACCGGCTGGTGCCCGGAATGATGGCCGCAATGGCCTGAGTTGCGCCGATCAGGGCCGCATGGCCGAGCGTCATGTCGGCTTCAGTCCGATCTTTACCACCGGCAATGTCAGCCCACCAAAGCAGCAATCCGAACCCGATGGTCGCACCGGCCACGGTCCAGACACTGCGCAAGGCGTTCTGGTAGGTCTCTGGCAACAGCATTTCATAGGACACCGCGGCAATCACCGCGATCGGTGTCGCCACAATGATGCACAGAGCGAGCTTCGCCCCCCGCGAAAGTGGCGCTGATCTGAACCCAGCCCCGATCAGTTCGAACCCGCCGACAGTGGCCGCGGCGACATCTTTGCGAAAATAAATCAACATGGCGAGCAGCGTGCCGAGATTGGAGACGGCATTGATAAGCAACTCGTCTCGCCCCTCCAGCGTGAAATAGTTGGCTGCCAGCAAGACGTGGCCGGAAGATGATATCGGCAACCACTCCGTCAACCCTTGCACCACGGCGATGATAAAGAGCTGCAGCAATGACATAGGCGGCCTCGTTCAGATATCTTGTTCCGGCGCGATCTCAATCGCTCTCGCACAATTCGGACCGGGATGCACCAGATTTCCTTATATATTAAAATGATATTTTATTGGAAGAAACATCATCCGATAGGTGATGATCACTGCAAACAATCGCTATAAGAATATCGTTATGATATTCATTGAGAAAATTCACCCTTGCGAGGGTTCTGAGCGTGCCGCATAAGCAAGGCTCTTTCCCCTGGAGGCGATAATGGCAGAAAAAATGCTGCAATTCATCAAAGTCGAACGCGCCATGCCGAAAAAGCGCTCGGCCAAAACGCGTAAGGGGGATTTCAAGGAGATTTACGGAAAATACGCCGTGAAGAGCGTAAAATCGCAGGCCGCGCGGTGTTCTCAATGCGGCGTCCCCTTCTGTCAACAAGGTTGCCCGCTCTCGAACAATATCCCGGACTGGCTAAAACTCGCCGCTGAAGACCGATTGGAAGAAGCCTACGCCGTCTCCAGCGCCACCAATAATATGCCGGAGATTTGCGGCCGCATCTGTCCGCAAGATCGCTTGTGCGAGGGCATTTGCACGATCGAGCAGTCTGGCCACGGCACCGTGACCATCGGCTCGATCGAGCGCTACATCACCGACACCGCCTGGGAAAAGGGCTGGATCAAGCCTATCAAGCCACCGCGTGAGCGCAGCCAATCGGCTGGCATCATTGGCGCTGGCCCAGGTGGCCTCGCCGCTGCCGAGCAGCTGCGCCGCAAAGGTTATCAGGTCACAGTCTACGATCGCTACGATCGCGGCGGCGGCCTGCTCGTTTATGGCATTCCAGGCTTCAAGCTCGAGAAAGACATTGTCGAGCGCCGGATCAAGCATCTCGAAGACAGCGGCATCAGCTTCAAGTTCAACTGTGATGTCGGCGCAGATATCACGCTGACCGAAATCCGCGATACACATGACACGGTTCTGATCGCGACAGGCGTGTACAAGGCGCGAGATCTGAAGGTACCAGGCGTAGGCGCCGACGGCGTCTATCCCGCATTGGAATATCTCACCGCATCCAACCGCACCGGGTTTGGCGACACGGTGGAAGCGTTCGAAGACGGCTCTCTGAATGCCGCCGAGAAACGCGTCGTGGTGATTGGCGGGGGCGACACGGCAATGGACTGCGTGCGCACGGCCGTGCGCCAGGGCGCGAAGTCGGTGACCTGCCTCTATCGCCGCGACCGCGCCAATATGCCAGGCTCGCAGCGCGAAGTGGCGAATGCTGAGGAAGAAGGCGTCAATTTCGAGTGGCTGTCTGGCCCCGAAGCCGTGCTCCACACGAAAGCGAACAAGGTCAAGGGCGTCAAAGTCCGTCGTATGCGCCTCGGCGCGCCGGATGCTTCTGGTCGTCAATCACCGGAAAAGACCGACGAGACCGTCGACATGAAAGCGGACATGGTGATCAAGGCGCTCGGCTTTGATCCGGAAGACCTGCCCGTCCTGTTCGATGAGCCCGCCTTGCGGGTGAATCGCTGGGGCGCGATTTCGGTCGACTTCAAAACCATGGAAACCAGCCTGCCCGGCGTCTATGCCGCTGGCGATATCGTTCGCGGGGCGTCGCTGGTCGTATGGGCCATCGTCGATGGCCGTGAAGCAGCCGAGCAGATGCACAAAGCCATGCGCGCATCTGCCAAGGCCCAAAAAGTGGCAGCGGAGTAAGGCTATGGCGGTCGAAGGAAAATGCCTGTGCGGTGCTGTCCGCTTCGAGGTTGACGAGGTGCATGAGATCGATGTCTGCCACTGCACCATGTGCCGGAACTGGAATGGCGGCCCGTTTGTCGGCGCCGATATCCGCGGGACGGTGACGTTCAAGTCGAACGAGACCCTGACCTGGTACGCAAGCTCAGAGTGGGCGAAGCGTGGCTTCTGCAACACTTGCGGCAGCTCGCTCTTCTACCGTTTGAATGATGTCGACGATTTCTGGTCGATCAGCGCCGGGGTGTTTGATCTCCCTGCTGGCCTGTCGATCGGCAAGGAAATCTTCGTCGATGAGAAACCCGATTACTATGCCTTCGCAGGCGACCAGCCCCGTTATACGGGCCCCGAATTCCTGGCGATGATCCAAGGACAAAATGATGAGTGAGTTTGTCGAGAATTATCTTTCCAATCGTGACCGTCTGATCGATGCGCACGCTTATAATCCAGAAGACGAACACAGCGCCTGCGGCGTTGGCCTCGTCGCTGCCCTGGATGGCAAGCCCCGCCGCGAGATCGTCGAGATGGGCATCAAGGCGCTGAAAAATGTCTGGCACCGCGGTGCGGTGGACGCGGATGGTAAGACCGGTGACGGCGCGGGCATCCGTGTCGAGGTCCCGCAGGAGTTCTTCCGCTATCAGGTCAGCCGCTGCGGTCACAATCCGACCGATGATCCGATCTGTGTTGGACAGATCTTTCTGCCGCGCACCGACCTTGGCCAACAGGAAGCTGCCCGCGCTATTGTCGAGACCGAGATCCTGCATTTCGGCTTCTACATCTATGGCTGGCGCCAACCTCCGGTCGATGTTTCGATCATTGGCCAGAAAGCGCAGGACACGCGTCCAGAGATTGAACAGATCATGTTCCGCGATGATCAAAACCGCGATCCCGAGGCGCTGGAGCGGGCACTTTATATCTGCCGTCGCAGGATTGAACGCCGCGCCCGCGAAGCCGGAATTCCAGGCTTTTATATCTGCTCGCTCAGCCACAAGTCGCTGATCTATAAAGGTATGTTCCTGGCGGAAGATATCGACAATTTCTATCTCGATCTACGCGATGAGCGGTTTGAGTCGGCCGTGGCGATCTATCACCAGCGTTATTCGACCAATACATTCCCGCAATGGTCTCTGGCGCAACCGTTCCGCATGCTGGCGCATAATGGCGAGATCAACACGCTGCGCGGCAACCTGAACTGGATGAAGAGTCACGAGATCAAGATGGTCTCCGGCACGTTCGGCGATTATGTCGACGATATCAAACCCGTCGCACCGCAAGGCAGCTCCGATTCCGGCGCCCTGGACGCGGTCTTTGAGATTCTCTGCAAAGCAGGTCGCACCGCACCGATGACGAAGGCGCTCCTGATCCCGGAAGCCTGGTCAAAGCGCGCTTCGATCATGCCGGAAAAGCATGCCGCGCTCTATGCCTATTGTAACTCAGTAATGGAGCCGTGGGACGGCCCCGCGGCCGTTTGCGCCTATGATGGTCGTTGGGCCGTCGCTGGGCTCGACCGCAATGGCCTGCGCCCGCTGCGCTACGCCCTGACCGGAGATGGCATCCTCGCCGTCGGCTCAGAAACCGGCATGTGTCCACTCTCCGGCCACGATGTTGTGCGCCGCGGCCATGTTCAGGCCGGCGGCATGATCGCGGCCGATCTGGAAACCGGAAAATTCTACGAGCATGAAGAGATCGTAGATGAGCTTGCCGCCGAGCACCCTTACGAGAAGTGGCTCGAAAATGTCCGCGACCTCGACCCCGAAATCGGACCCGGGCCAGAACCGCGCATGTTCGAGACCGAGGGCCTTTTGCGCCGCCAGAAAGTCTCCGGCTTCACGCTTGAAACACTCGAACTGATCCTCGCGCCCATGGCGGAGGACGGCAAGGAAGCGATTGGCTCGATGGGCGATGACAGTCCGGTTGCCGTGCTGTCAGAGAAATTCCGGCCACTCAGCCACTTCTTCCGTCAGAATTTCAGTCAGGTCACCAACCCTCCTGTTGACCCCTTGCGCGAAGACCGGGTGATGAGCCTGAAAACGCGGTTCAAGAATCTCGGCAACGTGCTGGTCACCGACAAGACCCAGCAAGACGTGTTCGTATTGGAAAGCCCGGTCCTGTCTACCGGTATGTATGAGCGCCTGAACAAGATGCTCGGCAAAGGCGTTCAAGTCATCGATTGTACGTTTGAACTGGGCGCCGCCAATGGCGATGGGCGGGCGCTCAAGGACGCCCTCGCCCGTATCCGCCAGGACGCCGAAGACGCCGTCCGCGCGGGCCGCGAACACATTGTCCTTACCGATGAGAATCAAGGCGATACCCATGTGGCCATCCCGATGATCCTTGCCACGGGTGCGGTTCACTCTCATCTGGTCGCTCAGGGTTTGCGAACCTTCTGTTCGCTGACGGTGCGCTCGGCCGAATGTATCGACACGCACTACTTTGCCGTTCTGATCGGGGTTGGTGCGACCTGCGTAAACGCCTATCTGGCGCAAGACGCTATTGCGGACCGCCATGCCCGCGGTCTGCTCGGTGATATCTCGATCGGTGAAGCCGTCCTAAATTTCAAGAAGGCAATCGAGGCTGGTCTGCTGAAGATCATGTCCAAGATGGGTATTTCGGTCATCTCCTCTTATCGTGGCGGATACAATTTCGAAGCGCTCGGCCTGTCGCGTGCCCTGGTCGCGGACTATTTTCCGGGCCTGTCCAGCCGGATTTCCGGCCTCGGCCTTGCCGGTCTCGAAGAGAATGCACTCACCCGCCATGAGGAAGCCTTTGACGAGGACGTCGTGGCATTACCTGTTGGCGGCTTTTACCGCCTGCGGGCTCGGTCTGAACCGCATGCACTGGACGGCAACCTGATCCACATGCTGCAAGCCGCCTGTGATCGCGGTGAGTATGATCTGTTCGAGAAATATGCGAGCGCCGTGAATGACCGCGAACAGCCGATCCAGCTGCGCGACCTGCTCGACTTCAAGCCTGCGGGTCCGGAGGAACCGCTGGAGCGCGTGCAGTCGGTCAATGAGATCCGCAAGCGTTTCGTCACGCCGGGCATGTCGCTTGGGGCCCTCAGCCCGGAAGCGCATGGCACGCTCAACGTGGCGATGAACCGGATCGGCGCCAAGTCCGTATCCGGTGAAGGCGGCGAGGTGCGCGAGCGTTACCGCCCGTTGCCAAACGGCGACAATATGAACTC
The DNA here is from genome assembly GCF_001854405.1 of Hyphomonas sp. Mor2. Classification (GTDB taxonomy): domain Bacteria; phylum Pseudomonadota; class Alphaproteobacteria; order Caulobacterales; family Hyphomonadaceae; genus Henriciella. Next base: position 3,350,767 of record NZ_CP017718.1, on the reverse strand, counting down.
TGCTGTCAAGCAGGTGGCGTCTGGCCGGTTTGGCGTGACGGCTGAGTATCTGAACAATTGCCGCGAAGTGGAAATCAAGGTGGCCCAGGGCGCCAAGCCTGGCGAAGGTGGGCAGCTGCCCGGCTTCAAGGTCACTGAATTCATCGCCAAGAACCGTCACGCGACTCCAGGTGTGACCCTGATCAGCCCGCCACCGCACCATGACATCTATTCGATCGAGGATCTGGCGCAGCTCATCTATGACCTGAAGCAGATCAATCCGGATTGCCGCGTCTGCGTGAAGCTCGTCGCCCAATCCGGCGTTGGCACGGTCGCAGCCGGAGTCGCGAAGGCAAAAGCCGACGTGATCCTGATTGCAGGCGGCGTCGGCGGCACCGGCGCCTCGCCGCAGACCAGTATCAAATATGCCGGCCTGCCCTGGGAAATGGGCCTCGCTGAAGCGCATCAGGTACTCAGCCTCAACAATCTGCGCGACAAGGTCACGTTACGCACGGATGGAGGTCTGCGCACAGGGCGCGATATTGTCATCGCGGCAATGCTCGGCGCAGAAGAGTATGGCATCGGCACCGCGTCGCTCGTCGCGATGGGTTGTATCATGGTGCGCCAGTGCCACTCGAATACCTGTCCGGTGGGTGTCTGCACGCAGGACGAGTCCCTGCGCGCCAAATTCACCGGGACAGCTGACAAAGTCATCAATTTGATGAGCTTCATCGCAGAAGATGTCCGCCGCATCCTGGCCTCGCTTGGCCTCAATTCTCTCGATGAAGCGATCGGTCGGACCGATCTCCTCGCTCAGGTCTCGCGCGGCGCGCCGCACCTCGATGACCTCGACCTCAATCCCTTGCTGGTTCAGGTCGACACAGCGAAAGTGATCGAATACCAGCCGGACCGCCGCGAAGACGTGCCGGACACGCTGGACGCGCAGATCCTTCGTGATGGTGAGCCGTTCTTTGCCCGCGGGGAAAAAATGCAGCTCACTTATGAAGTTCAGAATGTTCAGCGCTCGATCGGGGCGCGGGCAAGCTCAGCGATTGTGCGCAAGTTTGGAGAGCGGGCCCTGCCGGAGGGCCGTCTGCATGTGCGTCTGACCGGCAGCGCCGGACAATCGCTTGGTGCTTTCTCGACCCAGGGTCTGCTGCTCGATGTGATCGGCGACGCCAATGATTATGTCGGTAAGGGCCTGTCTGGCGCCACAATCCAGCTGCGCCCACCCGCCAATGCGTCCTATGTGGGTGGCGAGAACACCATTATCGGCAATACGTGCCTGTACGGCGCCACCAGCGGCAACCTGTATGCAGCAGGTCAGGCGGGCGTTCGCTTCGCCGTTCGCAATTCCGGGGCTGAAGCCGTGGTGGAAGGTTGCGGCGCCAATGGCTGCGAGTACATGACCGGCGGACGCGTCGCGATTATCGGCTCGATCGGCGACAATTTCGGCGCTGGGATGACCGGCGGTATCGCCTATATCTGGGATCCGGAACGCCAGTTTGAACAAGTCGCCAACCCGGATGCGATTGACTGGTATCCGCTCGTCGACATGGATCAGAGGCACATTGATGTGTTCCTGATGATGCTGGAGATCCACGTGGAACGAACCGGCTCCGCGCGCGCCGCAGATCTGCTGAAGGACTGGGGTCAGACTCTGGCGGAAACGCTGATGATTGTGCCCAAAGAGATTGCAGACCGTGTCCTCGGTGAGACAGAGCAGCAAAAGGCAGGTTAGCCACGCAGTATAAGGCCTTGCACTTCGACCCGGACCTCCCCACCTTGGCGGGCGAGAGAGTGAATGAACAGGTACCCGTCTAGATGAGCAAACGCGATTACTATGACGTGCTCGGCGTTGACCGAAATGCAGATGAAAAGGCGCTGAAAAGCGCCTATCGCAAACTTGCGATGAAATACCATCCGGACCAGAATCCGGATGACGCTGAAGCCGAAATCATGTTCAAGGAAGTCGGCGAGGCTTACGCGATCCTGTCGGATCCAGAAAAGAAAGCCGCCTATGACCGGTTCGGGCATGCGGCCTTTGAAGGCGGTATGGGCGGCGGCGGTGGCAATCCGTTTGGCGGCGGCGATCCGAACGATATCTTCCAGGACATTTTCAGCCAGGTTTTTGGCGGCAACCCGTTCGGCGGTGGCCGTCGGCGCGGTGGGCCTCAGCGCGGTGCAGACCTGCGCTATGACATGGACATCACGCTGGAAGAGGCCTTTGCTGGCAAGGAAACCAAGATCAATGTGCCGAGCGCGGTGGATTGCAGCGCCTGTGACGGCACCGGCGCCGAGCCTGGGACCAAGCCGGAAACCTGTCCGACCTGTGGTGGCGCCGGCCGTGTTCGAGCGCAGCAGGGCTTCTTCACCATGGAACGCACCTGCGGCCGCTGCGGTGGCAAGGGCCAGATCATTGCCAAGCCTTGCAAGGTCTGCCGCGGAGCAGGTCAGGTGCAGGAAGATCGCCAGCTGTCGGTGAAGATCCCGGCAGGCGTCGAGTCCGGCATGCGCATCCGCCTCTCGGGCGAAGGCGAGCCTGGCACACAAGGTGGCCCGAAAGGCGATCTCTATATCTTCGTCAATGTCGACGAGCATGATCTGTTCGAGCGCGATGGGCCAAACCTCTATTGCCGCACCCCAGTCTCGATGGTTTGCGCGGCATTGGGCGGCGAGGTCGAGATCCCGACCATTGATGGCGGCCGCGCCCGTGTGACGGTGCCGGAAGGTGCCCAGACCGGTCGCAAGCTCCGCCTGCGCGGCAAAGGCATGCCGTCACTGCGCGGCAATCAACAGACCGGCGATCTCTATATCGAGATGTTCGTCGAAACCCCGCGCAATCTCTCGGCCCGCCAGAAGGAAATCCTGCGCGAGTTCTGCGATTGCTCCGGCAAGGACTGCAACCCGGAATCAGAAGGCTTCATGGGCCGTGTGAAAAAATTCTGGGACGATATTAGCGGCGAAGACGAGGCGACGAAGCATTAGATGAGTCCGCTCATTCCCGCGCATGCGGGAATGAGGTGGTGAATTTAGACCCCCGTCACAAACGTCGAGATCACTTTCTTCACCCCGGCCTTCTCAAACGCCACGGTCAGTTTCGTGCCGTTGGCGTCCATCACTTTGCCATAGCCGAACTTCTCGTGGAACACGCGCTGATTCAGCTTGAAGCCGGAATGGCCGGTTTCGGAGGCCACCAAAGTCGCCTTGCCGTCAATGACGGGGCCGGAATCATAGGCGCTGCCCGCATTCTCTTTCAGGCGTTTCCAGCCGGGGGAATTGTAGGAGCTGCGTTCGCCGAGATCCTCGACCGTTCCCGTGAATCCGTCCTCACCGCCTGGCAGCGAAGAATAGCCCGTCTCCGCTTCCGCCTCGACATGTTCGTGCGGCAGTTCATCCACAAAGCGGCTCGGCAGCACGCTTTGCCAGCGCCCGAAAATCTGACGATTGGCGACAAAGGAAATCCGGCACACTTCACGCGCCCGCGTGATGCCGACATAGGCCAGGCGGCGCTCTTCCTCGAGGCCTTTCATGCCGCTTTCATCCAGGCTGCGGCGGGACGGGAAGACTTCCTCCTCCCAGCCTGGCAGGAAGACCAGCGGCCATTCCAGGCCCTTGGCGCCGTGTAGCGTGAGGATCTGAACCTCGTCCCCATCCGACTTGCCGCCTGCATCCATGACCAGTTCGACGTGTTCCAGGAAGCCGGTGAGATTGTCGAACTCCCCCATCGCATTGATCAGCTCTTTCAAGTTATCGAGCCGCGTCTGGGCCTGCGGACTGCGATCTTTTTGCAGCATGTCGGTATAGCCAGACTCGTCGAGGATGACCTGCGCCAGCTCAGTATGGCTCATGCCATTATTGTGGCGGTCGCGCCAAAGATTGATCTGGTCGATGAAATTGGTCAGTCCGCGCTTGCCGGGGCCTTTGATTTCATCGGTCTGGAGCACCATCGGCGTCAGCGTGAACAGACTTCGGCCATCATCACGGGCATAGCGCTGCAGCTTCTGCACGGTCGTATTGCCGACGCCGCGCTTGGGTTGATTGACCACGCGCTCAAAGGCGAGGTCGTCGTCGGTCGAGCGGATCAGGCGGAGATAAGCCATGGCGTCTCGAATCTCAGCGCGCTCGAAGAAGCGCGGGCCCCCGATGACGCGATAGGGAATGCCAAGGATAATCAGCCGTTCTTCAAACAGGCGCATCTGCCAGGACGCCCGGACCAGGATGGCGCAATCTTCGTAGCGGTTCTTGCCGCCGCGCGCGGACCAGGCCTCAATCTCGTCGCAGATCATGCGGGCTTCAGCCTCGCCATCCCAAAGGCCGCGGACCTGCACCTTTTTCGCGTCCGGATCTCCGGCCCAGTCGCCGCCAACAAAAAGCGTTTTGCCGAGCCGGCCCTTATTGTGAGAGATCACTGCAGAGGCCGCGGCCAGGATTGGCTCAGTGGAGCGATAATTGCGCTCCAGGCGAATGACTTTCGCGCCTGGAAAGTCCTTTTCGAAGCGCAGAATATTGTCGACCTCCGCGCCGCGCCAGCCATAGATGGACTGATCATCATCGCCGACACAGCAAATGTTCGAATTGCCCTGGGCCAGCAGACGCAACCAGAGATATTGAGCCACGTTCGTATCCTGATACTCATCGACCAGAATGTATTTGAACTTGCGATGGAAGTCGGCCAGCAGGTCCGGATTGTCCTGGAACAGCGTGATATTGTGGATCAGAAGATCGCCAAAATCGCAGGCGTTCAGAACCTTGAGGCGGTTCTGATAGGTCTCATAGCATTTGATGCCTTTGCCGTCTGCGAACTGGTAAGCCTCATCGCCGGGAACCTTGTCCGGCAGCAGCGCCCGGTTTTTCCAGCCATCGATCAGTCCAGCCAGATAGCGCGGGGTCCAGCGCTTGGGATCAGTGTCCTCGGCTTCGATGATCTGTTTACACAGGCGGATCTGATCATCGGTGTCGATAATGGTGAAAGACGATTTCAAGCCAACCAGCTCGGCATGTCGGCGCAGGATCTGGGCTGAGATGGAGTGAAACGTGCCAAGCCATCGCAATCCCTCGCCCGCTTCGCCGGTCAGCTTCAGCGCCCGCTCGCGCATTTCGCGCGCAGCCTTATTGGTAAAGGTGACCGTCAGCGTCTGGCTCGGATAAGCAAGGCCCGAAGCAATGATATGCGCGAGCCGCGTGGTCAGCACCCGCGTTTTGCCAGTGCCCGCCCCGGCCAGGACCAGCAGCGGTCCCTCTGTGGTAAGCACAGCTTCCTTCTGCTCCGGGTTCAGCCCGTCCAGATAATCCGCATCGGTCTTCGCCACAGGCGCCTGCGCGGCGGCCATTTCGGAGATGCTGCGTTTGCGATTCGGTCCCGTCATGCGGGGAATATAAGCATGTTCTTTCAGCCCCGCGACTCCTTCTCCCCTTCGCGCCTGAACTTTTGGCCCTATGTTTGTGGAGAATGTTCACCGAGGCCGCATGACCGACACGCCAGACATGGAAAAAGATCCCGAACGCAACCGCCTTTCCGCGCGGCTGGGGCGAACGGTGAAAGTCGGGACCAATCTTTCCGGCGCAGGCCTGACCTTTGCCGCGAATGCGATGTTTGGCGGCGAGAAAGGGGATGAGCGCATCGCCAAGGCGCTGGCGGCCGCACTCGGCAAATCCAAGGGCCCGCTGATGAAAGTCGCTCAAATGGTCTCGACGGTGCCGGATATGTTGCCGGAAGAGTATTCAGAGCAGCTCAGCCAGCTGCAGGCGCAGGCGCCAGCCATGGGTTGGCCCTTTGTGCGGCGACGCATGCGCGCCGAGCTGGGCGGCGATTGGCAAAGCAAGTTTGCAGAGTTCGGCAAAGAGGCCGCACACGCGGCAAGCCTCGGTCAGGTGCACCGCGCGACCTTGCATGATGGCCGCGAGGTCGCGTGCAAGCTGCAATATCCGGATATGGCCTCTGCGGTGGAGAGCGATGTGGGTCAGCTCAAACTGCTACTCGGCATGTTCAAGCGTCTTGATGGTTCGGTCGATCCGACTGAAGTCGTCGAAGAGATCACCGATCGTTTGCGCGAGGAACTCGATTATGCGCGTGAGGCCAAGCATATGGCCCTCTATCGGCATTTGCTAAGGGATGCCGATTATGTCGACGTTCCGGATGTCGTCCCGGAACTGAGCACGGATCGCCTGCTGACTATGACCTGGCTGAGCGGTGAGCGGCTGGATGCCTATCAAGAAGCACCGCAGGATGTGCGCAATACGATTGCCCGGCACCTCTATTGGACCTGGTGGCAACCCTTCACGCAAGCTGCGGTCATTCATGGCGATCCCCATCTTGGCAATTATCAGGTGACCCGTGACGGCGGCGGACTCAATCTGCTGGACTTTGGCTGTGTCCGGATTTTTCCAGTGAGCTTTGTTGGCGGCGTCGTGGACCTGTATCGCGGCCTGCTCGCGGATGACTTCGATGCGATTTATGCGGCGTTCGAGAAATGGGGCTTCAAAGGCCTCAACAAGGAGCTGGTTGAAGTGCTGAGCATCTGGGCGCGCTTTATCTATGGACCGCTAATTGATGATCGCGTTCGCAGCGTCGCTGATGGGATCAAGCCAGGTCAATACGGCCGCAAGGAAGCTTTCACGGTGCGCAAGCTGCTCAAGGAAAAGGGGCCAGTGACGATCCCACGGGAGTTTGTGTTCATGGACCGGGCCGCGATTGGCCTGGGAGCGGCTTATTTGCGGCTTGGTGCGGAGCTAAACTACCATCAGCTGTTCGAGCAGAGCCTGGAAGGGTTTAGTGAGGATGGGCTGGGTCAGGCACAGGCTGAGGCGCTTGCGGCGGTGGGACTTTAGAACTCGAAACCCAATACGCCTCATCCTGAGCTTGTCGAAGGACGAGGCGGTGCTTCCAGGTCACTCGGCCTTCGTCCTTCGACAGGCTCAGGATGAGGGCCTCGTTCTCGGGTGTATATACGCGCATTCACCGCCATCTAACCCTTTCCAAATGCAACCAAATGTGCCACATGCGCGCTTTGAAGCGAGCTAAGCGCCTCACTAGCCCGTCTGGACGACATCTCGGACGTGGCTGAATCGGTGCCGCCCTCCCTCAAAACACAGGCCAGAAGGCCAGATCTGAAACCCGCCGCAAGGCGAAAAATGAAAGTATGCCGATGTCGATCACTGCAGAGCGTAAAGCTGAACTGATCCAAAAATTTGCCCGCACCAAAGGTGATACGGGTAGCCCTGAAGTCCAGGTCGCGATCCTCACAGAGCGGATCAACAATCTGACCGACCACTTCAAGGACAACAAAAAAGATAACCATTCGCGCCGCGGACTTCTGGCGATGGTCGCCACCCGACGCAAACTCCTCGACTATGTGAAGAGGAAAAATGAAGAGCGCTACCAAACGCTCATCGGAGAGCTCGGCATTCGCCGGTAGCTCTCAGACCAGCCCGCCCAGGCATTCGGCCGCGGCGGGCTTTTCGTATGTATGAAAGAAAGCAAATCGTATGTTTGATAAGCAATCAGTCTCGCTGGAATGGGCCGGCCGGACACTGAAAATCGAAACGGGCCAAGTGGCCCGCCAAGCCGACGGCGCTGTTATGGTGACCTATGGCGACACAACCCTGCTGGCGACGGCGACGTTCGCAAAGTCTGCGAAACCGGGACAAGACTTCTTCCCGCTGACCGTCAACTATATGGAAAAATACTACGCGTCAGGCCGCATTCCAGGCGGCTTCTTTAAGCGCGAAGGACGCCCGACCGAAAAAGAGACGCTGACGTCTCGCCTGATCGACCGTCCAATCCGTCCACTTTTTGTCGACGGGTTCAAAAACGAAGTTCAGGTGGTTCTGACCGCTGTGTCCTATGACCTGGAAAACGACCCTGATGTGCTCGGCATGATTGGCGCCTCCGCAGCGCTGGTTCTGTCCGGCGCTCCCTTCATGGGCCCAATCGGCGCTGCCCGCGTTGGCTACAAGGATGGCAACTATGTCATCAACCCGACTGTGGAAGAGCTCGAAGAGTCTGAACTCGACCTGGTAGTCGCAGGTACCGCAGACGCCGTGATGATGGTGGAATCTGAAGCGAAAGAGCTGTCAGAAGACGTCATGCTCGGTGCAGTCATGGCCGGTCACGAAGCCATGCAGCCGGTGATCGATGCGATCATCAAACTGGCAGAGGCCGCTGCAAAAGAACCCTTCGAGTTTGAAGCAGAAGACCTCAGCGAAGAACTGTCTGCAATCCAGAAACTGGTCGGCGACGATCTCTCCAAAGCCTATCAGATCACTGAGAAGCTGGAGCGTCAGGCCGCTGTTGGTGAAGCGCGCGAAAAAGCGGCCGCTGAACTGGTTGCGACCGAAGAAGACGAAGACGGTATGGACGCCAACGTGTTCAAATCAGCCTTCAAGAAAGCCGAAGCCAAGGTCGTTCGCGGTGACATCATCAAGACCGGTAAGCGGATTGATGGCCGTTCGCTCGATCAGGTTCGCCCGATCGAAGCGGAAGCAGGCTTCCTGCCACGCACGCACGGCTCTGCTCTGTTCACCCGCGGCGAAACTCAGGCGATCTGTGTCGCCACTCTCGGCACCAGCGATGATGAGCAATTCATCGATGGCCTGGACGGCACCCGCAAAGAGAAATTCCTCCTGCACTATAATTTCCCGCCTTACTCTGTCGGAGAAACCGGACGCATGGGCGGCACCAGCCGCCGCGAAACCGGTCACGGGAAACTGGCCTGGCGTGCGCTTCGCGCGGTTCTGCCAGAGCATGAGGACTTCCCTTACACGATCCGCATGGTGTCTGAGATCACGGAATCCAATGGCTCGTCTTCCATGGCGACGGTATGTGGCTGCTCGCTGGCCATGATGGATGCCGGTGTTCCGCTGAAGCGCCCTGTCTCTGGTATCGCTATGGGTCTGATCAAGGATGATGAGGGCATTGCTGTCCTGTCAGACATCCTGGGTGACGAAGACCATCTCGGTGACATGGACTTCAAAGTGGCCGGCACCGAGAAGGGCCTGACCAGCTTGCAAATGGACATCAAGATTGCAGGTATCACCAAAGAGATCATGGAAACTGCGCTCGAGCAGGCCAAAGGCGGCCGCGCGCACATTCTCGGTGAAATGGCTAAAGGTCTCGACACCGTGCGTGACCAGCTGGCGGACAACGCTCCGCAAATGGAAATCATCAAGGTTCCAGAAGACAAGATCCGCGAAGTCATCGGCTCTGGCGGTAAAGTCATTCGCGGCATCGTTGATGAGTCCGGCGCCAAGGTGAACATTGATGATGATGGCACCGTTCAGGTCTCTGCCACCGATCGCGAAAGCATCGAGAAGGCTCTGAAAATGATCAAGGAGATCGTTGCCGAGCCGGAAGTTGGTGAGATCTATGAAGGCAAGGTCGTGTCGATCAAGGATTTCGGCGCGTTCGTGAACTTCTTCGGCCCAAAGGACGGCCTGGTCCACGTTTCGCAAATGGCGAATGAGCGCGTCGGTCATCCGAAAGATGTCGTCTCTGAAGGCCAGACCGTTTACGTCAAGCTGATGGGCTTTGACGATCGCGGCAAAGTCCGCCTGTCGATGAAAAATGTCGATCAGGAGACCGGAAAAGAGGTCGAGAAGGAAGCCAGCTAGGCGCTCTTTTCTCCTCAAAGAATCAAGATGCAGCAAAGCCGCTCCCGTTGGGGGCGGCTTTCTCTTTGCAGGAAACGTCCGGTTAAGGATAAAAGTTAATCCGATACCGGACAAATAAAGATTGACACAGAACTGTCACATACCGTAAATGACAGTAATGTTACAAAAATATGACAAACTCAAATCCTCCCTGCTGTTGGCGTTAGCGGCCGTCGGAGGAACAGTACTATCAGGCACCGCAATAGCGGGAGAGGCTGCTTGCAGTCTCGAGAATGGCTATGCCACGAACCTCGCCTCCTATGTGGCAGAGGCTTCAACCTGTGTCGAAACGGCGGAAAATATCGACGCAGCATTCGCTGACGCGCTGGTTTCCGAGATCAATGCGGAACGCGTGGCCGCGGGTCTTGCGCCCCTCAATCGACGGGCCTCGCTGGACATGGCAGCTGCAGCGCATGCGCTCGACATGTCAGAGCGCATCTACGCGTCTCATACCGATCTGGAAGGCCGCGACCATCTTCACCGCATTCGCGCCTTTGACCGCACCATGTTGGTCGGCGCGTCGGGATCAAATGTTGCCGTCGCGCGTTCAGCGGACGCAGCGACCGATGTGCACAACAAGATCATGCGCGATCAGTACAATCAGGACAATATGCTCCGCGCCAGCTTTACCGATATGGGCGTCGCCGTGGTTGAAGAAGCTGGACAGTATTATGTCGTGCAGGTGTTCGCAGCGGCTGAGGGCGATCTCGAACGCGCCATCCCGGTCAGCGCCAAGGGAGCCCAATCGCTCCGCGCCAGCTTGACCGATCGCGATCGCCAGGTCGTCGCCTGGGGGCTGTCAGATGCAAGTTCTGGCGAAATGCTGGCCCGCTCCAGCATGCCGCGTGTCAGCTTCAATGCCCTTCGCGACGCCGAAACAGCTTATCTCGACGTGCTGGTCGCCGTGCGCGACAATACATACGTCCTCAAAGGTCCGCTGGTCAGCGGGCGCTGATCGAGTTCCCCCGAGATCAGAGAAAAAGGGCCGAGCGTATTGCTTGGCCCTTTTTTTGTGCAGCGGTTGCGTTCATAGGAAAGTGCGGACTAGTTGCCCCACTCCATCCCCATCGTCTTTTTCATCCAGTCGGCAAATGTCGCCGGTTTCTGCAAAGCCTGCGGATCCAGTGTACCATATGAAACGATCGGGCCGTCCCTGGATTCAAGGCGAATTCCGCTAATGCGCTGGTTCGCGTGTCCCCAATTGCCCTGTTCCGTGCTTGGGTCGAGCAGGAGCATGATCTGCGTTCCGCCCTGCCCATTCGCGTCTGCCCCGAAGACCAGGCCATAGACTTTCTCGCGACCCATCACTCCAGACGAATGCGCCTGGCGCTTGCCATCGAGCAATACCTCGTCCCAAAGCAGATTGCGCCGCCATTGCAGCACATGCATGCTGTCTCCATTGACCACTTTGATATCGACCTGGTGCAAGCCGAGGCGAACGATTTCTGCATGCATGGGAGGACTCCGTCTTATTGATAATCAATAATTTCAATTGAGTTAGGAGTCAAGAAAAAGCCCGGACCGTAGGCCCGGGCTTTGATTCTTGATTGAGTGATTGAACTATTCTTCCATCGCAATAATGGTGGCGGTGCCAGATCCGCCATTTGAAAGCGTATATCCGCTACTCTCGCCGACCTCATCTGCCACGGAGTCGAACGTCGCGCAGATTTCGCCTTGCTCAGGCACGTCCGCGCAGAGCTTCATCGCCTCTTCGTCCCACGTATAAGACGCGCTGACATCGCCGCTTGTAGCGGTGCCTTCACCGTCAAATGTCCATTCCGATGTCGTTCCGTCATCGTTCGCGAATGAGACAGTGATCGATGCAGCGAATGCAGGTGCTGCGATGAATCCAGCAGCTACAGCTGCAGCAATAAACTTCTTCATTTGGCCATCCTCCCAAAAAATTAGCGCCGCCAAGGTCCCCGGCGACGCTAGTATGGTTAACGGTGCGAGCCCCCTCTGCCAAGGGCAACCGCAGGTTTATTGTCCGGCGAAGCGCAGGAAGCGGTTGCGCAGATCCTGATCGGTCTTGAATACGCCGGTAAATTGCGTGGTCACTGTGGCAACATTCTTGTGGTGCACGCCGCGGGTGGTCATGCACTGATGCTTGGCATCAATCAGCACAGCCACGCCTGCCGGTTGCAACGCATCAGTGATGCAGTCCGCGACCTGAGCGGTCATGGTTTCCTGGGTCTGCAGGCGCTTGCCGAAAATCTCGACCACGCGGGCAATCTTGGAGATCCCGACCACGCGATGTGTCGGCATGTAAGCGACATGCGCCTTACCCAGGATCGGCACCATGTGGTGCTCGCAATGACTTTCGACATCAATGTCCTTGAGCATGACGATATCGTCATAGCCCTGTACATCTTCGAATGTACGCGACAGCTCCTTGACCGGGTCCATTTCGTAACCGGCAAAAAACTCTTGATAGGCTTTGACCACACGCTTTGGTGTATCAATCAGGCCTTCACGGCGGGGGTCGTCTCCGGCCCAGGCGAGAAGCGTGCGCACGGCATCCATGGCTTCTTCCATGCTGGGACGTTCGATTTCGTCTCCGCCAGTCATTTGATCTTCAGGGGTGATGGCATCCATGGCCATATTGTCTTTCCTTAGTCTGAGGGACGGAGGTCGAGCCGTACCCGGAGCGAACCATTCAAGGACCCTGCCAGATAAGGACTTAACGCCCGCCCGGAGTTATACCCTCAGGGCGATAATCGGAACATAGTGGCGAATTCCACAAGTTACTAGCCTCTCTTTACGGTAGTTACTGAAGATCAGATCTCACAAATTGGTGAAAAAGTGAGATTCTTTCGTGCGCCGCCATCACCCTCGGAGACCCCTTTCCAGTCCAAATTGAAACACTAGACTGATCCTATGGACCTGACACCAAATCCCGCTTTGGACCCGTTTCGCGCCGAAGTTCGCCGCTTTTTCGAGACCGATTACCCTCAGGATATTCGTGCCAAAGTGGCGACCGGTGCGAGTTTGGGCACGGACGAAGTCCGCAAATCCGAAATGGCCCTCGGGGCCAGAGGCTGGCTCGCCAGCGCCTGGCCGTCTGAGCATGGCGGTCCCGGCTGGAGCCTGGAAGAGCAGTATATCTTTGATGAGGAATTGGAGCGCGCAGGCGTGCCAACTGTGACGCCAATGGGCGTTATCTATGTCGGCCCGATCATTTATACGTTCGGATCACAGGCTCAGCAGGACAAATGGCTGCCCGGCACACGCGATGGCTCGCTTGGCTGGGCGCAAGGCTATAGCGAACCGGAGAGCGGTTCAGATCTCGCCTCGTTGCAATTCTCGGCCAAGCGCGACGGGGACGATTACGTACTCAACGGCACCAAGATCTGGACCAGCGCCGCGCAGCATGCGGACTGGATCTTCCTGCTTGCACGGACGTCGAAAGAGGAAAAGAAGCAGCTGGGGATCAGCTTCATTTGCTGCGAAATGGATCGCCCAGGCGTAACCCTGAAACCGATTATTACCATTGACGGCAAGCATGTGCTCAACATGGTGATCTTCGAGGATGTCCGCGTTCCGGCGGACTATCTGATCGGCGAGGAAGGCAAAGGCTGGACCTATAGCCAGTATCTGCTCGGGTTTGAGCGCACGTCCTATGCGCGGATTGGCGGCAAGCGAAAACAGCTCCGCCACATTCGCACGCTCGCCACCGCTGAACCCACCGGCGGCAATACACGGCTCATCGATGACGAGGCCTTCGCCAGAAAACTGAACGAAGCTGACATCGCCGTCGACGGCCTCGAAATGACTGTGCTACGGGTCCTTTCCGCGGTGAAGGATGGCGGAAGTCCTGGCAAGGAAGCGTCGATCATCAAGATTCTTGCGACGGAAACCGCGCAACAAATCACGACACTCTATCTCGACGTCGCTGCGGCCCATGGTTTGCGAAAATTCGACGATGCCGTCAGCCCCGACTGGGTCGGTCACTCCGTCGATGCAGCGCCCGGTGTTTCAACCTATTTCGGGGCGCGCGCCCAAAGCATTTATGGCGGCACCAATGAGATCCAGAAGAATATTATCGCGAAACGGGTTCTGGGTCTTTAGCGCTCTGCGCGCCCTTGCCGGGCGATCGACGCCTTACAGGTTTTCAGGCTTGTCCGCGATCAATACAACGTGCCCCTGAAAGGTCTGGCGGCGGGTCTGATTGTTGAAATCGGGGCCCAGAACATCGGCTGCGATGGTTTCAGATTCCACCGGCCCCACTTGTCCGATCCAGAGCACAACGGAGCAGTCGGTCTGTCCGATCTGAACCGTGTCCTTGCCCGGAATGATGACGCGAGCCTCCACGCCCTCTTTCAGGTAGTGATCATACAGCTTCTTGGAGTATTTCATCGCAATAGAGTCAGGCGCGTGGCGCGGCGTCAGCCATTGCGTCGAAACCGGAATGACACTGTTTTCGCAGCCTGGGACATTCGACACATATTGCCCCGCTTGACGCCACTCATCCTGCTCCAGCCGGAACGTCTTGGAGACGCTGTCCGCGGTGATGAAGACCCAGCCAATGGTGGCAGATACAGCACTGATCACCAGCAGGCTAGCGGCGCGCCGAGCATTGGAAAAATCGATTTGGTCAAATGCGCGCTTCAAACCGACAGATGCCAGCAGCGTCAGGACCGGGATGAGCCATGTGAAGTTTCTCGGCGGATACATGGGTGCAAAGATGGAGACCGCATAGATGCTGACAAACAGGACCCCTGACGCGCCGAGAATAATCCCGAATTCAGGAAGCTGCTGCCGGGTTCGCGCAATATGCACGGCGCCATACAGCGCTGCCGCAATCAGGATCGGGTTCAAGCTCAACGTGAAGAGCAAAGTCCCGGTCGTCGACAACCGAACGCCCCAGAGCGTGATCGCGCCGCCATAAATGTGCTCACCATAACCACCAACACCGCCCAGCGTATTGTCCATGTTCATGAGGATCCAGATCACGCCGGCGAGTCCCAGCACAGCGCCCTGAGTGAAAAACAGGATCAGATAGGATCGTGCGCCCAGCCGCAGCGCCCAGACACACAAGCCGATCAGGATGAGACCGCAAAAAGCCAGACTGAACCAGTGACCGAAGGGAAGAATCACAAATCCGAGGGATGTGAGAACGGCATAGGCCGGGGTCAGTGGTGTGTTCACCTTGTCACGAAATTCCATCACCACGAGGCAGGCCATAAAGGCCGAAGCGATGAGCATCGCGTACATTCTGGCTTCCTGCAGGTACCAGAGCGTTCCGAAACTGGTGAAGAACAGGATCGCCCAAAGCGTGAGGCCTTTGTCTCGGGTTCGGGAGAGGGTCTGAAACGCCGCCAACGCGGCAATCGCGTATGGAACAAGGTTGAACAGGCGCAGGGTGAAATCGCTGGTCGAAGACCACAGCAGCATCCACATCCGCGCGCCCCAGAAATAAAGCGGCGGATGTACGTCTGCGCTGATCTGTTCTGCCGCATCTGCGCCGCTGGTCTCCGCCGAGGCGAGGGCCATGGTGAACAATTCATCCCACCACAAACTGCGCGACGTCAGATTGAAGAGTGCGAGCGTCAGACCGAACAGGACCAAACCAAGACCGGTCCAGGTCAGGGCGTCGAGCTCTAAGCGATCTACCGAACGATCTTTTCCAGACATGGTCAGCCTTACTTCTTCCAGGTGTAGACAGCGGTCAGTGCATAGTTCCAGACAAGGCCAACCAGGATACCCGCCAGAGCCGCAAGGGCCCAGAAGGTGGATCCGCTATACAGGTAATGCGCAATTCCGACATTCGCGACGGCACCGACCGAACACACGCCCATGAACGAAGCCAGTCCAATCAGCCACTTCCAGCCCGTCTTGCGCCGGTCGCGATAGGTCAGAACATTGTTGAGGGCAAAGTTTGAGATCATGGCAATCGTCACGGCGCCGACTTCCGCCCAGATGAAGGCCAGATCGACGAGATGGTACAGGCTCATCAAGACCAGGAAATGGACGACCACCCCAAACGCCCCGATAAAGGCAAAGGACAAAAAACGGGCCGGAATGAACCAGCCAAACTTCTTGTCGAGCAGCAGCATCAGGAACTCCCAGAGGATCATCGAGTCGAGCTTGCTCTCACCGGCATGGCGCGGGGCAAACGTGAAAGGGACCTCAGCGACCCTGAGCTTACCTTTTCCGGTAGCCGCAATATCGAGCAGGATCTTGAAGCCGATCCCGGACAGATCCCGCGCCACAGAATGGAAGGCGTCTCTGCGCATCATGAAGAACCCGCTCATTGGGTCACTCAGAGATACTCCCGTCATCAGTTTACAAATGCGGGTGGCAAGATGGCTCATGCGCTGCCGCGATGCATCCCACTCACCAACCGACCCGCCAAGGGCATAGCGCGTTCCGACGACCAGATCCGTCGATCCCTCCCGCAGCTTGTCCAGCATTTGCGGCAGGACCGTTTCATCATGCTGCAAATCCCCGTCCATCACCGCCAGATTGGGCGCGGAGGATGACAAAAAGCCCTCAATGCAGGCACTCGACAGGCCGCGTCGTCCGATCCGCTGCAGAATGCGGACGCGAGGGTCCTTCAGTGCAAGTGTCCGAACCGTATCGGCGGTTCCATCCGGAGAATCATCGTCAACGAACACTATTTCCCAGGCGACACCCGTCAGCGCCTGATCGATGGATTCAACCAGCTGGAACACATTGTCCCGTTCATTGAATGTCGGAACCACAATTGTCAGCTCCGGAACCCGCGCGGAGGCCGACACTTCTGTGTCAATTTTGTCCAAGATCTGTGCGTCTGTCATGAGCTTCGCGCGCGATTATCGCTGTCTATCCAGTAAGATGTCCCGTTCCCCAAATCAAAAGCAAGAAGAAGGCCACTTGCAAAGCTCGGAACGGATCGAAATCGCGTTTCCTGAACACTCCTGCACCCAGCGCCCATGCGATGCGCAATTTGGGTTGCAATCCGACCGACCCGGCACCCTCCTGACGAGGGGCCATGTGCTGTCTCGGATACGGATTTCAGCGGGTTTGTATCTTTTCGAGGAAATCGCGTCATTTCCGCTTGCCCCCCTGCCCGACTCCCCGCTATAGGGCAGCCGTTTGCCTGCGCCGCAAAATAGATAAAAGGAATGCCAGATGCCCAAACGCACCGATATTCAATCCATTCTTGTTATCGGTGCCGGCCCTATCATTATCGGACAGGCTTGTGAGTTCGATTATTCGGGCGTCCAGGCGATCAAAGCCCTCAAGGGCGAAGGCTATCGGGTCATTCTGGTCAATTCCAATCCAGCGACGATCATGACCGATCCCGGGCTCGCTGATGCCACCTATATCGAGCCCATCACACCGGATTTCGTCGAGAAGATTATCGAGATCGAAAAGCCGGACGCGCTGCTTCCGACGATGGGCGGTCAAACCGCTTTGAATTGTGCCCTCGCCCTTGAACAGGCGGGGGTTCTTTCTAAGCACAAGGTCGAATTGATTGGCGCCCGGGCCGACGCGATCGAAATGGCCGAAGACCGCAAACTCTTCCGTGAAGCCATGGATCGGATCGGGCTCGAGAATCCAAAAGCCGAAATCGTCTCTTCGCCAAAGAATGAAGACGGCTCGTATGACCGCATTACCGGTCTCAAGAACGCGCTGGATGTCCTCGACCATGTCGGCTTGCCAGCGATTATCCGGCCTGCATTCACGCTTGGCGGGACAGGCGGCGGCGTGGCCTATAACCGGGCCGAATATGAAGAAATTTGTCGCGCAGGAATTGCCGCCTCGCCGGTCGCCCAGATCCTGGTTGATGAGAGCCTGCTCGGCTGGAAAGAGTACGAGATGGAAGTCGTGCGCGACAAAGCCGACAATGCCATCATCATTTGCGCGATCGAGAATGTCGATCCGATGGGCGTACATACGGGAGACTCGATCACGGTCGCTCCGGCGCTGACACTGACCGACCGTGAGTATCAGGTCATGCGCAATGCCTCGCTTGCTGTATTGCGCGAGATCGGGGTCGAAACCGGCGGCTCGAACGTCCAGTTTGCGGTCAACCCAGACGACGGGCGCCTCGTCGTGATCGAGATGAACCCGCGTGTCTCTCGCTCCTCGGCCCTCGCCTCCAAAGCGACGGGATTCCCGATCGCGAAGATCGCTGCCAAACTGGCGGTCGGCTACACGCTGGACGAGCTCGACAATGATATTACCGGCGTCACGCCCGCCTCCTTCGAACCGACCATCGACTATGTCGTCACCAAGATCCCGCGCTTCGCATTCGAGAAATTCGAAGGGGCCGAACCGCTGCTGACCACAGCGATGAAATCCGTCGGTGAAGCCATGGCCATCGGCCGGAACTTCCAGGAAAGTTTTCAGAAAGCGCTCTGCTCGCTGGAGACCGGCCTCAACGGCCTCAACGAGATTGAATTCAGAGGCGAAGGCGCCTTGCGCGAAGCCCTCAGCAAGCAGACCCCGGATCGGCTGCGCATTGTCGCTCAGGCCTTCCGGATCGGGATCTCGGTTGAGGACGTCCATGCCGCAACCAGCATTGATCTCTGGTTCCTGCGCCAGATCGCTCAAATCGTCTCCGTCGAGGAGAATATCCGCCGCGACGGCCTGCCGGAGACGCAGCGCGAGTTTACTGACCTCAAAGCCATGGGTTTCTCCGACGCGCGCCTTGGCGACCTGATTGGACAAACCGAACAACACGTACGCTCCGCACGTCACGCCCTTTCCGTGCGCCCCGTCTACAAGCGGATCGACACCTGCGCCGCCGAGTTTGCGGCCAAGACGCCCTATCTCTATTCGACTTATGAGCACCCGGCTTTCGGCATGGACGCGCCCGATTGCGAAGCCCTGCCTTCGGAGCGCAAGAAAGCGATCATTCTCGGCGGTGGGCCAAACCGCATCGGACAAGGCATCGAGTTTGACTATTGCTGCTGCCACGCCGCCTTTGCGATGGCCGATATCGGCATTGAAAGCGTCATGGTGAACTGCAATCCGGAAACGGTTTCGACCGACTATGACACCTCCGATCGCCTTTATTTCGAGCCGCTGACTGAAGAGCATGTGTCTGAAATCATTTACAAGGAACAAAGCGCTGGGGAGCTTGCGGGCGTCATTGTTCAGTTTGGCGGTCAGACCCCGCTCAAGTTGGCGCAGCCGCTGAACCAGGCGGGCGTCCCGATCCTCGGCACCAGCCCGGACAGCATCGACCTTGCGGAAGATCGCAAGGAATGGTCGGCACTTCTGTCCAATCTCGGCATATCCCAGCCTCCATCCGCAACGGCGCGGTCATTGGAAGAGACGCTCGAAAAGGCGCAGGAGCTCGGCTATCCGGTCATGCTGCGGCCGTCCTTCGTGCTCTCGGGCACCGCAATGCGGATCTGCCATTCAGACGAGGACGTTCGCGAATATGCCGGCTATGCGCTGTCTGTGGCAGGCGATGGATCGCTCTTCCTCGATCGTTATCTGTCCGACGCGATTGAAGTCGACGTAGATGCGCTTTGCGATGGCGAGAACGTTCACGTTGCCGGTATCATGGAACATATTGAGGAAGCCGGCGTGCATTCCGGTGACAGCGCCTGTGCCCTGCCGCCTTATACGCTGTCACCCAGCATTATCGGGCGCCTGAGTGAGCAGACGATTGCACTCGCGAAAGCTCTCAACGTATCGGGCCTGATCAATATTCAGTACGCCGTTAAGGACGATGAAATCTACGTCCTGGAAGCGAATCCGCGAGCCAGCCGGACCGTGCCGTTCGTCGCCAAGGCCGTCGGCGCTCCAATCGCCTCGATCGCGGCCAAGATCATGGGCGGCAAAGCGTTGACCGAGTTTGACCTGCGCCACGCCGAGGCCAATCGGGTCGCCGTAAAAGAGGCCGTCTTCCCGTTTGCACGGTTCGCCAATGTCGATCCGATCCTGGGCCCAGAGATGCGTTCGACCGGAGAGGTCATGGGCTGGGATGATGATTTCGGCACGGCCTTCCTGAAATCCCAAATTGGTGCCGGCGTCACCCTGCCGACCGGTGGGCGGGCCTTCATTTCGCTGAGGGACGCCGACAAGGATGAGATTATCGAACCAGCCAAGAGCCTGACGGACATGGGCTTCACGATCGTTGCCACCGCGGGCACGGCCAGCTTCCTGCGCGAGCACGGAATCGAGACGGAAACAGTCAAGAAGGTGTTGGAAGGCAAGCCGAACATTGAAGACGAGATTCTCAACGGCACGATCGATCTCGTGCTGAATACGACCGAAGGCGCACAATCGCGCAAGGACTCCAAGTCGATCCGGCGCACGGCGCTGATCCAGAACATTCCATACTTCACGACTTTGTCCGCCTCACGCGCTGCTGTGAAAGCGATTCGCGCGATGCGCGAAAAACCGCTCTCTGTTCGCGCGCTGCAGAAAGCATAACTTGCGAATCCGGACATTTTGCACTACTTGACGCGCTTGTCTTTTGATTGGACGCTGTCTTTCAGACCCAAGAACGGTACATAATTCATGCAACGTACACCCATGACCGCCGGGGGCTATGAGGCCCTCGACGCAGAATTGAAAAATCTCAAGTCGGTCGAGCGCCCGGCCGTGATTCAGGCAATCGCAGAAGCGCGCGAGCATGGCGATTTGTCAGAGAATGCCGAGTATCACGCTGCCAAGGAGAAACAGTCCTTTATTGAAGGTCGTATTGTCGAACTTGAAGACAAGCTTTCGCGCGCTGACGTGATTGATCTGACGAAGATCAAGGGCGACAAAATCGTCTTCGGGGCGACTGTCACAATTATCGATGTCGATACAGAAGACGAGTCGACCTATCAGATCGTCGGCGAAGACGAAGCAGACATCGCCAAAGGCAAGGTCTCGAACACCTCACCCATCGCCCGCGCGCTGATCGGAAAAGGCGAAGGCGATGAAGCAGAGGTCGCAGCCCCCGGCGGGGCCCGCGTCTACGAAGTCGCTGAAGTGAAATACATCTAACAGCCATTCTTCACCTCACAGGCGAATTCTGGCAGGTCAAATCATATGGATTCGCCTGAATCTTCCCTTGGGCCTTCAATTTGGGCCGTTAGCGACGGCCGCGCCGGTAATGCCGCGCAAGTGCGCGCTGTGATCGCAGCCCTGTCCGAGACGCGAAGATGGCTTCAGATCGGGCATATTGTCGGTCAGGGTCATCGTGCGGACCCGATCACGCTTACCCCGCGCAGACCCTGGACCTGGGTCCCGGGTGGTAATTGGCCAGCACCAAGACAAGCCCTGCCCGCCGCTCAGCGTGCGCTCCTCACCAGCCCCTGGCCGACCTTGTGGGTCGCTGCCGGACGCCGCAGCGCGCCGTTCACGGCGGCGGTGCGCGACTGGAGCGGCGGGAAGACGCTCAGCGTGCAGATTCTTGACCCCAAAACCGATCCATCCCTGTTCGACCTGGTTGTGGTGCCTGAGCATGACAGCCTGACCGGGCCGAATGTTATTCGGACCACCGGATCGCCGACGCATTTTTCCGAAGACATGATCGAAGAGGCCGGGCAAGCCTTTGCGGATCTCGCGGACGAACGCGGCAATAGCGCCGTGATCATTCTCGGCGGCGATTCCAAGGCCCACAAATTTACGCGTGAAGCCTCAGACCGTCTGATCGGGCAGTTGGAAACACTGGCCGGTCAAGGCTGGAGATTGCGGATCACCTGCTCACGGCGCACACCCGTCTCGGTGGTCGGCGACATGCGTCAGTTTGCGGATCGGGCCGGCGCCCGCTTCTGGGCCAGCGAACGAGACGGGCCGAACCCGTATCTTGCCTGGCTGCTCTATTCAGACGTGGCGGTGGTCACCGAAGACAGTGCCAATATGCTGTCCGATGCCGCCTGGCACGGGCTTCCGGTCCATATCGCGAGACTGTCAGGCCAGGCGCCAAAATTTGATCGGCTACACGAGAGCCTGATTGAACGCGGTTGCGCGCGTTGGTTCGACGGCAAGCTTGAGCGATGGGACTATGCCCCATTGAGGGAAGCGGGTCGCGTCGCCGACACCATTATTGAAAAGCTATTGGAACGGGATCCACAGCCAGAAATAGCACACAGCGGAGATCCATCGAAAACGGCAGCACCCGACTGGCTTTAAGCGGTTGCCGCTTGCAAGGCGGTGTGGTCATCCACAAGGTCCGCGTCGGTTTCCCAGCACCAGGCGTCTGGTCGCTCCAATAGGGCACGAACCAGCTTGTTGTTCATGGCATGGCCCGGTTGGTAGGCTTCATAGGCACCTGCAATCGGCGCACCCGCCAGCATCAGGTCGCCCACTGCGTCCAGCAGCTTGTGGCGAATAAACTCGTCATCGCTGCGCAGGCCCTCCGGGTTCACCACCTCGTCGCCATCAATCACGACGGCATTGTCGAGCGATCCTCCGCGAGCGAAGCCCATGGCCTTCAAGGTCTCAACATCACGCGCAAAACCGAACGTGCGGGCAAAGGCGATATCGCGCGCGAACAGGCCAGGGGCCAGGCGCAGCGACATTTGTTGGGTGCCGATCGCTTTGGTCTCAAACTCGATCTTGGCCTTCAGAGTCAGCACATTGTCGGGGCTAGGAGATAGACGCGCCCATTTGATACCGTCACGCACTTCAATCGTGTCGAGAATGCGAATGCGGCGGCGCAAAGCGGTCTGCGCCTGGAGTCCTGCATTGAGGAATAGCTCGCAAAAGACTGCGGATGAACCGTCCATGATAGGCGTTTCAGGGCCATCGATCTCGACCAGGACATTGTCGAGCCCGACACCTGCGCAAGCGGCCAGGAAATGCTCGACTGTGGCGACGCTGGCGCCGTCCTCATTCGTCAAGGTTGTTCCCAGCTGGACTTCTGTGACGTGATCCCCACGCGCAAGAATGTCGTTCTGGCTGTCCTGATCCACGCGGCGGAACCGGATTCCGGTATTCACCGGCGCAGGTTTGATCACCATGCGCGCACGTTCGCCGCTATGCACGCCGATACCTGCGCATATGACAGGCGTTTTCAGTGTCGTCTGATACTCTACTCGTCCCAAGCCTACTCTCCCTGCAGACCCTGCATAAATGACAGCGAAACCCGAGACCTCAACACAAGCTTTGTTGCTCAATGTTGCAGGGGGTCAGAAAACAGAAAGCCGTCCGGTGTCGGACGGCTTTCCATGAACGATTTGTAAGCCTTAATTGTTGGCGGAGCGGCGCAGGAAGGCCGGAATTTCGAGATCTGCATCATCAAACGCGGCTGGCTTGGGATGATCCTCTGGAGTCGACACGATGGATTCGCGGTCTTCCTCATCATCATTGTCCCCAACCGTGTCCTCGCGGCGCCATCCGAACAGGTTTGAGAAACCAGCCGGACTGGCGGCAACGGGTTTGGCAAAGGCAGCCTCTGCGCTGACCGTGTCATTGCCGGATTGGGCTTCAACATGGGCTGCTGGCAGTTCGCGACCGCGGAAATCCGGACGGGTATCAATCTCTGGTTCCGGCGCAGGCGCGACTTGCGGGGTCACCACGACCGGAGCTGGATCTTCGGCAGCGATGACAGGCGCCTGACGTATCGGCGCAGCGATGATCGCCTCTTCCACGGCAACGCCTGCCGCCACAACAGAGACCCGAATTCGACCTTCGAGCTCAGCATCGAACGTGGAGCCGAGAATGATGTTCGCATCCGCGTCAACCTCGCGGCGGATTTCATTGGCGGCTTCATCGAGTTCGAACAGCGTCATGTCATAGCCGCCGGTAATATTGATCAGTACGCCCTTGGCGCCTTTCATCGAAACATCGTCGAGCAATGGATTATCGATGGCGCACCGTGCAGCTTCGAGCGCGCGCCCTTCGCCTTCGCCCTCGCCCATGCCCATCATCGCCGTACCCATGCCCTTCATGATGGTGCGGACATCGGCAAAGTCGAGATTGATCAAGCCCGGCATGATCATCAGGTCGGTAATGCCGCGAACGCCGGAATAGAGCACGTCGTCGGCCATGCGGAAGGCTTCGGCAAACGTCGTGCGCTCATTGGCGATACGAAACAGGTTCTGGTTGGGCACAACAATCAGCGTGTCGACGGCATCCTTCATGCGGGCCAGCCCACTTTCTGCCGTCGTCATCCGGTGTGCGCCTTCAAAGCCGAACGGCTTGGTGACGACGCCAATCGTCAGAATGCCCTTGTCATGCGCAGCCTTTGCAATGACGGGTGCAGCACCGGTTCCGGTTCCGCCGCCCATGCCGGCTGCGACGAAGACCATGTGCGCGTCTTCCAGGGCTTCCAGGATTTCGGACATCGATTCTTCAGCAGATGCTTCGCCAACTTCCGGACGCGCTCCAGCGCCGAGGCCGGAGGTCGTCTCAGGACCGAGTTGAATACGGTTTTCCGTTTTCGAGCGCCGCATGGCCTGCGCATCGGTATTGGCGACGTAAAACTCAACGCCCTGCAGATTCGCCTCGATCATATTATCGACAGCGTTTCCACCGGCACCACCAACGCCAATAACGACAATTCGTGGTTTGAGTTCTTTCGTCATGGCTTATTCCCGTTCTCTCTCGTTTTGCGTACCAAACGCCTTGTACGGGAATAGAATGACGGGCTTCGCCTAAAAGTTCCTTAAATGACTGTCATCTCGCTCAAAAATTTTCGCGGATCCAGTTTAAGGCCTTTGTAATCACTCCACGCCCGGCGGGACCTCCGGTAAGCGCCGCTGCTCCCCCTGCCCGTGAAGCATCGGCAAACCCCTTCAATTCATAGCTTATCAGACCTGCCGCTGTGGAAAAGGCCGGATTACCGTAATTGTCGCCTAAAATGTCAGCATCGATGGGGCGCCCGAGGCGAACCGGCTGTTTCAACACCTCAGCGGCGAGTTCCCGGACCCCTGCCAACTGGCTGGCGCCGCCGGTGAGTACGGTCCGTCTTGGCAGAATCGGACGCAGCGGACTGGCGGTCAGGTGCGCCTGGACCATTTCAAACAATTCCTCGATGCGCGGCGCGATGATCGAGGTCAGATCGCCGCGGGTCATGCGGCCCGCTTTCAAACGGCCATCATCGCCGAGACGCGGCGCTTCAATTCGCTCAGCCATGCCAGGGCCTTCGATATCGGCCGTCCCGTGCAGTGTCTTCAAGCGCTCGGCCGCGGCAAAGGTTGTGCCGATGCCTTGCGCAATATCGCCCGTGACACGGGCGCCGCCCACCTTGACCAGGTCGAGCCAGGCCGGTGCGCCATTCATGAAGACCGACACTGAAGTGACGCCGCCGCCAAAATCAATGCAGACGGCGCCATTCTCGATCTCATCGTCGATCAAGGTGCCAGCGCCGCTGGCCAAAGCAGACGGAACGATGCGTTCGACGGCCAGATGCGCCCGCTGCACGCACTCTTTCAAATTCTTGACCAGAGACTTTGGCGCGGTGACCACATTGAGCAGAACACGCACGCGGTCGCCAATCATGCCGACCGGATCGCGAATATCGTCCTGATCATCGACGCCATACATGACCGGATAAGCGCCGAGCAATTCCCGCTCTTTCGGAATCATCTTGCCAAGCGCCTGAGCCCAGACTTTCTGGACATCGCGGCTGGTGATCTCACGCTGACCCAGCTCGATTTCCGCTTCCGCGAGCTGACTGTCCACTTTCGGGCCAGTCACTCCCAGGATGACGCGATCAATGCGCTCACCCGCTTCACGTTCGGCATCTTCGACCGCCAGACGGATCGAGCGTTCAAGCGCCTCAATATCGCTGATCGAGCCGCCATTGAAGCCGCGGCTCTGTTGGCGTCCGCCGCCCATGAAGGCAAATCCGGCGCGGCTGCCCGGGTCCACACGGCCGATCAGGCAAGCAATCTTCGAGCAGCCAATATCCAGCGCCGCGACCACCGTGCCCGCCTTGCCTACGTGTCTCGGTTTCAATCTTTGCGTGCTCGTCGCCATTATGCGGCCCCTCCCATCTCGGTCTGTGCGGGGGTCAGAAACACCCGCCCGCTGACGCGTAAGTCGATTTCCTTGAGGGCTCGGTGCGTCAGCTCCCCGGCCTCATTCAAGCGCGCAAAGCTCAGCACGCTGGGTGTAATCTGTTCGTCATTCGGCAGCTTGACCAAAGCCCCGGAGCGCAGGACCAGGTCCCAGCGGCGACCCGCGACGCGACGCGCATGATCCACTTCGGCGCGCAGGCCGGGCATCACAAGAAAGGCTTTCTCCAGAGCCGGGGCCGCTTCTGGCCCGCCGGCGCCGACCGTCTTGATCAGGTCCAGATGGTCCTGCGGGCGGACCTTGGGCATCAGGCGGCCGAAATTATCGACCACGGTCCAGGCCGCGCCATCATTCCACAGCGCCATTGGCTCAGCGGCATCCGCATAGATCATGACCGTATCGGGCCACAGGCGGTAGACGCGAACATTGGCGACCAGGCGGGTGTCTTCGACCCGGCGGCGGATCAGGTGCGGGTCGGCGCGGAACATGTTCTCGCCGGGCTCAACCATGGCCGAGGCCTTGATCTGGCGAGCAACCGCCGGCACGTGCTCGAGGCCAATCACCTCAACCGTGTCGACCGACAGGCCAACCGAGCGCGAGACGCCATCCATGGCGCTGCCCCAGCGCTGTCCCATTTGCGAGAGGGAACCGCCCAACAGGGCTGCGCCTGCCACGATCATGGCGACGACCATGACGAGGCCGAAAATCACCGAAGAGATCTGGGTTCGCTCCAGATAGAGTTCCGGTTCAGGCGCCTTTTTTTTGCCTTTTGCTCGCGGCATGCCGCATCCCTTATCATCGCCAACGCTTATAGCTGGACAACGACACGCTTGGACTTCCCAACGCCTGATGCGCTTTGTTTGCTACACTTTGGCAGCTTGCCTGACACCATCAGGCGGATCGGCTGTCACCACATGGCGCGATCCACCAAGAGGCAATTTTGCAGCAAAGTCGTAAAACTCTCTTAAGCGCGCGGGGTCGACCAAAGGTTTTTTCATCCAGCGCTCAGACGGGTGAGCTGGTCCGGCCCCGGCAGCGCGGATCGAGAGACCCTCCCCCGATCCGCAGGGGCCTAGAACCCGTCAAACATGTCCAGCGACTCTGGATACCAGGACGGGGTCGGGAGCCCATCATCCGCCCATTCCGGGTCCTTATTGCTCGCGCCCGGCTCCGGCACGGAGGTCTGGGTCTGCGGCGCAGGTGTGTCGCCTGGATCGGACAGGATCGTCCCATCGAGGCCGTCCAGAGCTGCGCCGTCCAGCTTGATGGTCGAGAGGCTGTTGCCGAGCGCGGTGGCGCTCGCCGCCGCATCCTCCTCCACCGTGATGATGACGGTTTGGGTGCTGACATTATCTTCGGAGTCTCGGGCTTCAATCGTAACCTGATACTCCTGGCTATCGGGAAGGGTAAAGCTGCTCCTCGTGACAAGATTAGCATGGAAGTTCCGCGTCAAATCAAACGTATCAGAGCTTACATGTTCCGGAATGTATGCGCGTAGACGGGCCTGTGAACCGGAACCAACCCGAGGCGAACTCCTGCGACGCGCGCTCGACCATTTGCGCCTGCTTTTCCGGCTCGCGCGTGGAGAGCTCCGCGACAACGGTGATAAGCAGCAATACGGCGGCGCCAGAGACACCGAGCCATCCTAGCAAGGGATGGATCAGGAACATGACCAGCAGAAACAATGGCGTGAATGGCAAATCGAAAATCGGCAGGATCATACCATTCGAAAAGAAGGATTGGACGACGTTGAGGTCCGACAAATCCTTTTGCAGGGAACGGTCCGCTCTGGCTTCGGCGAAGTTCACGTTGAACAGTTTTTCGCCGAACTGTGTGTGCAGAAACCGCGCGGCGAGCGCCAATGCATGTCGCCGAGCGCTTTCAGCAAAGACATAGGTGATCATCAATCCACCCGCCAGAACCGAGATCAGAATCAGCGTTTCAAGCGATCCCGATGTCAGCACGCGGTCATAGACCTGCAGCATGTATAGCGGCGACACGAGCAGGAGAATGTTGACCGAGACAGAAAAGAAGGCGGTCACCAGCAAATACGGGCTCAGGCTTGCATCCGTCAGTGACTTATCCTGACGCTGGTCAGATACGACCGCGCCTTGAGGCGCCATTGCAACTGCGCTCATTCCGCCAGCACCCAAGAATGCATTAGCGCCTCCGAACAGTGATATCGGCAAGTGAACGGCGAAAGCCCGGCAATGACATGGATCAGCACACCATCTCCCCTCAAAAAAGCGAACCTCGCCATGACCAGGGAATAGATTCCTCAGCATGACGAAGTTCGCAGACCAGACCTCAGTTTAGGCGTGCGTTTCGACTGGTCATTCTCCGATCGTCTCAGTTTTCAAAAAGGGGATGTGGTTGAGCTTGCGGTCTGTTGACACCCGAGCACATCGTGGCTTCGCGGGCGCGACAAATAAGGAACTTTCGTTCCTGCGCGGGCGGAAACATTAATTTTCTATCCCGGGGTTGCTCAGATAGTTTACATATGTAACACACTCCAGATCAATTTCGTTACACGTGTAGCGAATGGCGCAAGCGAGCCGCGTCTCGTCTGGAGTAAAACACGTATGAAATGCGCATTCCTCGCCGGGCTGGCGGTCAGTCTTCCCCTCTCTGCACCCGCACAGACCATAAGCCAGCCGGGCGAGGACACCCGCACATATTCACCATCTGACTTCCAGCAATTCGCCCCGCGGACCGCGCTCGACATGGTGTCACAAATCCCCGGATTCTCGATTTCTGAAAGTGACACGGACCAACGCGGCTTTGGACAAGCGCAGGAAAATGTCCTGATCAACGGGCAAAGAATCTCCTCCAAGTCCACCAGCGCCCGCGATGCGCTCGATCGGATCCCGGCCGAGAATGTTGAACGGGTCGAAATCGTCGAAGGCGCAACTCTGGATGTCCCCGGCCTGAGCGGACAGGTGGCCAATGTTGTTGCAAAGTCGAGCGGCATCACGGGCACCTGGAATTATCGCCAGCGTTATCGCGAGAACCTGCCGCCTGCGTATCGATGGGGCGACATCACGATAAATGGTCAGAATGGCGCGCTGGCCTGGTCGCTCGGCTTGGAGGCAGAGCCCGCACGCGGGACGGCCAGCGGCCGCGAGAATGTGTTTGATGGCAACGGAACGCTGATACAGTTTCGCGAGGAAGAGGCCCGGTTCATTGGGGAAGGAACAGGTATCAATGGCAGCTTGAACTGGACCCCGCGGAACGGGCACATCGCCAACTTCAATGTCGAATACAGTGTCTGGAATCCCGATGAGCTTGTCACCAGCAAATTCTTTTCCCCGGATGGCGCGCCTGTCGCCATTACCGAGTTCACGTTCGAGGAGGACGAGTGGGACAGCGAAGTCAGTGGCGACTATGAATTCGGCCTGGGTCCGGGACGTCTGAAGCTGATCGGCTTACAACGCAACGAGCACAGCCCGACAGCCGTCCAGCTCCTGTTCGCGGATATTGCCGGTCCCAATACGTCAAACGATATTTTCGAACGCGAGACAGATGAAAGCGAGAGCATTCTGCGCAGCGAATACAGCTGGACCGGCGCGAACAATTCAGATTGGCAGATCTCTCTGGAAGGCGCTTATAATACACTCGAGAATGAAGCCCGCCTGTTCACTGGCACAACGATTGATGCACCGACGAATATGGTCGTAACCGATCCAGGCACGCGCGTGGAAGAAAAGCGGGCCGAAGCCTTCGTCACCCATTCCCGTCAGCTCAATCCGAAGCTGCGAATGCAGGTCTCTCTGGGCGCTGAACAATCCGAGATTTCATCGGACGGCGCGAACGGCCAGACTCGGTCTTTCACGCGCCCCAAGGGCAGCGCCTCGCTGGCCTGGGATGCCAAGGATAATCTCAAAATCAACCTGTCACTCGAGCGACAGGTCGGACAGCTCGACTTTTTCGATTTTGTCGACAATGTCGATGTCGACCAGGGCGACGACCAGACCGGCAATGTCGACATTGTCCCCGATCAACGCTGGCGGCTGGCGCTAGAGGCAGAACGCGACTATGGCACCTGGGGTGCGCTGACAGCCGAAGTGTTCTACGACGAAATTGAAGATCTGATCGATCAGGTGCCGATTGGGCTCGGCGAGGGTCCGGGCAATATCGACAGTGCCTCACGAATTGCGCTCGAAATCGAGGGTACTCTGAAACTCGACAATCTCGGCTGGACCGGCGCCCAGCTTGAATATGAGACCTTCCTCCAGGACACGTTCCTGGACGATCCGTTGACCGGGGCCACGCGCGATTTCAACGATACGACAATTCACTTCTATGAATTGAATTTCCGCCACGACATTCCGAACACAGATTGGGCGTGGGGCGTCAATTATGAAAAGTTCCTCGCTTCGCCAACCTTCCGGCGCGATGCACGCCTCAGCTTCGTTCAGCCCCAGGGTTTTGCCTGGGCGTTCATCGAACACAAGGATATTTTTGGCATGACCGGGACGGTCTATTTCGCAAACTTGCTGGACGCCGACGAGAAGTTTACCCGGGTGGTCTACTCGCCCGACCGAAATGGGGCCGTCAGCCGGGTGGAAGACCGCAATCGCAATTTTGGAAACATCCTGACCTTGCGCCTGAAAGGCAGTTTCTAGCCCGTCTGGATCCGACCGATGCGGCGAATCTCCCAACGCAGATCGACGCCGGAATGCTCCAGGACGCGGGCCCGCACCAATTCGCCAAGCGCCTCAATATCAGCGGCGGTCGCCGCACCGGTATTGATCAGGAAATTGCAGTGCTTTTCGCTGACCATAGCCCCGCCAACACGCAAGCCCCGGCACCCAGCCGCGTCGATCAGTTTCCAGCTCGACCGCGCCTCCGGCGTGCCCGGGGGATCCGGATTGGCGAAGGTCGACCCACCGGTCTTGTCCTTGATCGGTTGCGTCTCGGCGCGGCGCTGTTGATGCGCCTCGATTTCACCCGCCAGTGCGTCAGGGTCACCCATGCCGCTACCGGCCAGATGCAACTGCGTGACAATGATATTGCTGGCAAAGTCTGTATGGCGATAGGAGAAGCCGATATCCTTGCGTTGCAATGTAACGGGCGCACCAGCACGGCTGATGCCGTCGACCGCAGTGACCACGTCGCTCAGTTCATGGCCATAGCATCCGGCATTTGTCCGCACTGCTCCGCCGATCGATCCCGGGATACCTGACAGGAAGGAAAGCCCGGCAATGCCTGCTCTGGCGGCGGCCTTGGCGACGCTCAGATCCAGCGCCCCGGCGCGGGCGCTCACAGCGGTGTCCTTGTGTCTCACCTCGCCCCAATAGCGCCCCATCAAACGCACCACGACGCCGTCAATGCCGCCATCGCGCACAATCGTGTTTGATCCAACGCCAAGCACGGTCACGGGTACGTCTTCTGGTAGCGCTTTCAGAAACGCGGCAAGATCCGCGTCATCAGCGGGCAGGAACAGAGCATCTGCATTCCCTCCGACGCGAAACCAGGTATAGGGCGCCAGCGGTGCATCTTGGATCAGTTTGCCCCGCAGGGGTGGCAGCGACTCAGGATTAAAAACCATAGCCTGCCCTAACCCCTGTCTGCGTCAGCGAAAAGGGGGAAGGCACGGTCAGTGTCAGTCCCTACCGACTAGAATGAGTATCGGAGACGGAAATGCGCGCTGGCTTCAGCCTGATACTGCTCAGCCAATTGCGGGCCAGTTGTACCAGACAACCGGCTATAGTCCGGTGGGTTCATCACCCCGACCCCGATCGCGGCATTGGCGGACCAACCGGATGGGGAAGACCCGGAACGAACACCCAATCCAATAAAGGGCGCGCTGTCAGATTGGCGGTTAAACAGCGGATCGCTCCGGGTCATCTCAGTCATCGCACGATCGATTTGCCGTCCCAGCTCGGAGGCATCATCAGAAGCGCCGACGGTCACAACAAAATTTGGGTGTGGTGTCGCAATCTGGGCGAACTTCCCGATGCGACCGGCTTCCACGACGCTAACCCGCGGCGTCAGGCGATCGCTCGATGTCTCTGTCAGCCGCGCGTCAAAGCGCGGACGCAGCGCAGTTGGTGTCTCCATCACCGGCGTCGAATCGACGAGGCGCAGGCGCAGGACGGGCTCATCCTCCACGGCGATATCGGCGGCCACGCCCGCAACGGCGCCGCCAAGTACAATCATCGCCAGACACGCAGTTCTATAGCGCACGACGTCGTCCCTCTCGTCATCCTGGCGACGATTAGGCCATCGAGTTTTTGATAAAAGTTCAGGGAAATTTCGGTAATTTCGCCGGCCGCATTTACCCTACGCGTCAGGAATCGAGCCTCTCGATTAGTCCGTTGGCATAGGCCGAGATGCTCCCCGCGCCCATACACACGACCATATCGCCGGGTTCGGCCAGTTCGCGGATCAGTTCTGGTAAGGTTTCCAGATCGTCCAGCGGCTGGGCCTGTTTGTGGCCATGACCCTGCATGCTTTCAACGAGATGCACGTGATCGACTCCGTCAATCGGCGTCTCACCGGCCGCAAAGACCGGCGTGATCACAGCAATGTCGGCCTCGCGATAGCATTGCGCGAACTCTTCAAACAGATCCTGCAAGCGCGAGAAGCGGTGCGGCTGAGAGATCGCGATGACACGGCCCTGCCCTTGGATCGCGCGTGCGGCTTTCAGGCAGGCTTCGATCTCGACCGGGTGGTGAGCGTAGTCATCAATGATCTTCACGCCATTCCATTCCCCGACCGACGTGAATCGACGTTTCACGCCGCCAAAGGCCTTCAGACTATCGCGCAGCTGATCATTGGTGGCGCCAAGCTCAACCGCGACTGCAATCGCGGCAAGCGCGTTGGAAACATTATGCTCCCCTGCCATGGGCAAAAAGACCTGCTCGATTACCCGCTCGTCAGCGTTCAGTTTCGAGCGGATCATCACATCGAACGTGACGCCTTCGGTCGAAGGTTGCAGATTCACCGCGCGGACATCGGCCTGGCGGTTATAACCATAGGTGATAATCCGGCGATCTGACACGCGCGCCACCATGGCGGCGACTTCGGGATGATCGGTGCAGAGCACGCCAAACCCATAGAACGGGATATTGCCAACATAGGTATCAAACGCCGCCCGTAGCGCCTCCATGGAGCCGTAATGCTCCATGTGTTCAGGATCCATATTGGTCACGATGGCAATGGTCGGGCGGATCTTCATGAACGTGCCATCAGACTCGTCAGCCTCGAGCACGATCCAGTCCCCATCGCCGGCCTTGGCGTTCGAACCATAGGCGTTGATGATGCCGCCATTGATCACGGTCGGATCGATCCCTGCCCCGTCGAGGAGAGCCGCAACCATGGTCGTGGTCGTCGTCTTGCCGTGCGTACCAGCGACTGCGACGGTCCATTTCAGGCGAATGATTTCAGCCAGCATATCCGCGCGGCGCACCACCGGAATCCCAGCCGCACGTGCGGCCTGGACCTCGACATTGTCATCCTTGATCGCGCTGGAAATGATCACCGCGCTGGTGCCGGTGACGTTTTCGGCAACGTGGCCAATATGGACCGTCGCCCCCTTTTCCCGCAGGCGCTGGACATTGGCACTGTCCTTCATATCCGAGCCCTGCACCTGATAGCCAAGATTGATCATGATCTCGGCAATACCGGACATGCCAATGCCGCCAATACCGACAAGATGAGCGGGACCGAGCGGAAAGGGTGTTGGACTGGGTTTCATTCGCTTCGTACTTTCAAATCAGCGCGCCGAGATTTGCTCAGCCATATCTGCGAGATCCTGCGCCGCGCGCACATTCCCAAGCGCTTTAGCTGCCGCCGCCCGCACCGCCAAGTCGTTGGCATCGTTCAATCGCAGTGCGATCAACTCTCCAAGCAAATTGGGATAAAGATTATCTTCCAGCAGCATGTCGGCGCCGCCCGCTTCGACGAGGCCTTCGGCATTGGCTTCCTGGTGATTGTCCATGGCAATCTTGAGCGGGATCAGGATGGAGGGGCGTCCGACCGCAGCAATCTCGCTGACGGTCCCGGCACCGGAACGTGCAATCACCAGATGCGCCGCGGCCAGTCGATCGGGCATGTCCGAGAAAAAGGGCTGCAGCGTCGCGTTCATCTGCACCTTGTCATAGATCGCGCGAACCTGATGCATCTGTTCCTCGCGCACCTGCTGGACAACATGCAGGCGGGCGCGCAGCGGCGCTGGAATGTGATTGGCCAATGCCAGCGGGATGGCTTCACCGAGAATGCGCGCGCCTTGCGACCCGCCCGTGATGAAGACCGTGAGTTCCCCCTCCATACTTGGGAAGGGCACATCGCGCATGGCGGCAATCGGTGCCCGTACAGGATTGCCGATCGGCTGGTGATTGGCGCCACCCGGCAGGCGATCAAGGCGCTCAAACCCGGAGGCGACCACCGCCGCCTTGTTCGCAAACGTCCGGTTCACCCGGCCCAGGACGGCGTTCTGTTCATGGATGAGCAATGGAATGCCCAGCCGTCGCCCCGCCGACAAGGCGGGATAAGCGGGATACCCGCCAAATCCGGCCACCAGGGCAGGTTTGTTTTCCCTTTTGAATTTCCGAGCCGCCGTATTCACACCCGCGCGAAGCTTCATCGCCGTCCCTGGCAGCGTCCAGGGCTTGCGCAGGTTCGGACTCGCCGCCTGGACTTCCATCTTCCAGTCGGCTGGGAACTTTTCGGCATAGCGCAGGCCGCGGCTATCGCTGATCAGGCCAACCTCCCAGCCGCGGGTCGCCATCTCTTCGGCAAAGGCAGCGGCAGGAAACATATGTCCGCCGGTCCCGCCTGCCCCGATCACAACAAGGGGTTTGTCGCTCATTTTAACCCTTCACGCTTGTATGTCCCCGCCGGATCAGGGCCAGCGCCAATCCTAGCGTTAGCGCAATCCCCAACATTGACGAGCCACCGGAGGAAATGAATGGCAGCGTCATTCCCTTTGGCGGTATGAGGCTGACATTTACCGCGATGTTTATGGCGGCCTGAAGACCAAAAAGCGTAAACAATCCGGTCGCTGCAGCACGTGGATAAGGATCATGCAGCCGCGCCGCCGCCCTGAGCCCTTTCCACACAATGAAGCCAAAGATGAAGATCAACCCGACGGCCGCGATATAGCCAAACTCCTCGCCAAGAACCGCGTAGATGAAATCGGTATGCGCATCCGGTAAGGACGACTTGATCTTGCCCTCACCGGGTCCGACGCCGAACAGGCCGCCACGGCCGATCGCCTCGGCCGCCTTGTCGATCTGATAAGTGTCATAGTCGGTTGGGTTGATGAAGGAATTGATGCGGAACCTGACATGCGGCAGCGTTGCATAGAGCAGACCCGACAAGGCTGCGCCCCCACCCGCAAACACCGCTGCCCAACGCCAGGGCAGGCCAGAGACAAAGAAGGTGACGATAAAGGCCGCCGTCAGCAAAGCTGACTGTCCAACGTCCGGCTGCAACAGCAGCAAGCCAAGCGTGACGCAGAAAAAGACCAACGTAATCGCAGCCCAAGGCCCCTTGGGATAAAGCGCGCGCTGTGCCAGCAACCATCCGGTCAAGACGATCAAGGCCGGTTTGACGAATTCCGAGGGTTGCAAGCCGAAGCCGCCCAGCCGGATCCAGCGCTGCGCACCTTTTACGTCCTCTTGGCCGGATATCAGAATATAAGCCATCAGAGACAGCGCCCCGATAAAGACCAGAGCGGCCAGTCGCCTTGCCCACACCCGCTCGAGCAGGCTCGTACCGATCATGACAATCACCGCGGCGCCGACAAACATGGCCTGGCGTTTGACGAAATAGAAACTGTCGGCATAGCCGAGCCGCTCAGCGGCTGGCGGTCCCGCCGCGAGCGACATGAGCAGGCCGGTACACAGAAGCAGTATGGCCGACATGAGGATCGGCCAGTCGAGACCGCGATGCCATTCGAGGAAACGACCTGTCGCGGAGCGCGGACGAAGGGCAACCTCGACCATGCCCGCCCCCTAAACCGCTTCTTTTTGCGGCGTCACCTGCGCCGCCAGGCGTTGTACAATCTCGCGGAAGGCATCCCCTCGCGCCTCGAAATCCTTGAACTGGTCAAAGCTCGCGCAAGCTGGTGACAGGAGGACAATCGGATTGGGCTCGCCCGACGCCTTGGCTGCATCAAAGGCGGCTTGCGTCGCCGCTTCCAGAGTGCCGCATTTCACTGTCGCCGCCTTGTCCTGCAGCGTTTTTGCGAAGGCGGCTTCGCTCTCCCCGATCAGATAGGCTTGCGCGACCCGATCGAACCAGGGTGCGAGCGGTTCAATCCCTTCCGCCTTGGGCACGCCGCCTGCAATCCAGTGCACGCGCGGCCAGGTTTTCAGCGCTTGTTCAGCCGCCTGGGCATTGGTCGCCTTGCTGTCATTGACGAAGCGAACGCCTTCCACTTCGCCAACCAGTTCCATCCGATGCGGTAGGCCGGGGAAGGAACGGATCGCCGTCATGATCCGACCCGGCGCGATGCCGATCGCATGACAGGCAGCGTATGCGGCGGCGGCGTTTTGATGATTGTGACGCCCAGGCAACGCCTCGGCTTCAACCAGATCGCCCACGCGGATCGCCTGTCCCCCTGTGCTGTCATAAAGATGGCCATCGACCGCGCTGACCCCGCGCGCGAGACCGAATTCGGAGCTGATCTGAACCACACGTGCGCCGCCCGGACGCTGGCGGCCCATGGCGATCGCTTGACTATGTGGATCGTCAATCCCGACCACTGCAGTGTCGCGCGGGCGTTGATTGGCAAAGATGCGCTTCTTGGCGGCGACATATCCGTCCATGCCACCATGTCGGTCGAGATGATCCGGCGAGATATTGAGAAACACCGCCACATCACAGCGCAGGCTTTCGACCAGGTCGAGTTGATAGGAGGAGAGCTCCAGCACATAGGTCGCATTGGCGTTCAGGGCCGCCATGTCGAGTACGCCCTTGCCGATATTGCCGCCGACGCGCACGTCTCGCCCAGCTTCCTTGAGGATGTGGCCGATCAGCGCCGTGGTCGTGGATTTGCCATTGGTTCCGGTAATGCCGATCACTTTGGGACGTCCCTTTTCCGGCAAGGCCTGCACGGCCCGAGCGAAGAGTTCCATGTCGCCGACCACCGGCACATTCATCATCTCCGCCATGCGGACCAGGCGATGCGGCTGCGGGAAGCGGAACGGGATACCGGGCGAGAGCACCAATGCCGCGAATTTCTGCCAGTCCCGCTTGTTGATGTCGCTGACATTCACGCCTTCCGCCTCGGCCTTGGCGCGCGCCGCCTCCCCATCATCCCAGGCATGCACGCGCGCGCCGCCTGCCGCCAGGGCTTTCGCAGCGGACAATCCGGTGCGGCCCAGGCCATAGACGGCGACATCGCGCCCTGCATATTCGGTGATCGGGATCATCTTGCGGGCATTACCTCAGTTTCAGCGTGGCGAGGCCCATCAGGGCGAACAGGATGGACAGGATCCAGAAGCGGACCACGACCCGGGTCTCGGGCCAGTTCTTTTTCTGGAAATGATGGTGCAATGGCGCCATCAGGAAGATGCGCTTGCCTTCACCCGTGAGTTTGCGGGTGATCTTGAACCAGCTGATCTGCAGGACGACGGAGAGCACTTCGAGCACAAACAGGCCGCCAATCACAGCGAGCGCAAACTCATGCTTAATGGCGACCGCGACGACGCCGATCAGGCCGCCCAGGCCAAGCGATCCAGTGTCGCCCATGAACACTTTCGCGGGATAGGCATTGTACCAGAGGAACCCCATGCCAGCGCCCATCATCGCGCCCATCAACACGGCCATCTCACCGGCGCCCGGGGTGAACTGGATGCCGAGATAGCCTGCGAACACGAAGTTACCGGTCAGATAGGCAATCAGGGCAAACGCCGCGCCGGTAAACATGATCGGTACAATCGCAAGCCCATCCAGTCCGTCGGTAAAGTTCACGGCATTGGCAAAGCCAACGATCACAATGCAGGCGAACAACACAAAGAAGCCGCCGAGCGGCAGGAAATAGTCATTCACGAACGGGATCGCGACGCCGCCAGAGAAAGACGCTTCGTTGCGCTCAACGGATGTCTCCGGTGCAAATTGCGCGACCCATTCGGCCAGCGGATTGAGCGCGCCCCATTCGGCATGTCCCAGCGGCGTATGCGCGCCGTGCAGGCCCATGATGAAGGCGCCCGCGAGCGCGGCGATCAGAAACTCTGTGCCAAGCCGCAGCCGAGCCGAGACGCCGTCTGTGCTCTGCTTGGTGACTTTGGCATAATCGTCCAGAAAACCGAGAAAGGCATAAGAGAGCGAGACGCCCAGAACGACCCAAATGTAGGGGTTCTCGAGGTCGGCAAACAGAACCGTGCCCAGCAACAGGCCAATCCAGATCAGGAACCCGCCCATGGTCGGCGTGCCCTGCTTGGAGAGCTGCGCTTCCAGCGACAAATCGCGAATCGGCTGCCCTTTGCCCTGACGCGCCCGCAACAGATTGATCACCCATCCGCCCGTGATCACGGTGAACAGAAACGCTGTCATCAGCGCCAATCCGGTCCGGAAGGTCAGATAGTTGAAAAGTCGCAGCGGCCCTTCATCTGTGGCCAGCCATTCATATAGCATCATAACCCCCTGCAGCACCTTCTGCGCCGCGGTCCATCACCTGTCCGTCTGCGGTAACGCTCTGTTGGCGCAACTCGTCTGCGGACAGCAGTATTTCGGGGGTATTCGGTGTCTTTAACAAGAGTCCGCCCGCTGAAATCAGCTTATCTTTTCCGTTAGGATTCCGGATTGGAATGATGCGGGCCGAGACGGACTCGTTTCGTTCTGTCATCCACGTAGGCGACGCCTGCGCCTCGGGACCTTGGCCTGAGAGGGGAGAACCCATTGTCAGGAAAGCAACTTCTCCGTTTTCGGATGAAATCCGGCGCGCCGTTGTCGCCAGCGCTGACCAGGCCGATCCCTGCCGCGCGCGAAATTCTGTGGATGAATCCGCGACGGTTGCCGATCGAGACACCAAGCGAATGGAAGAAGACAGCGCGCTAGACATTGGCCGCCTCCTTCAGCGCCGCGAGCGCTGTGTCCTGATCACTGAAGGGCACAATCGTGTCGCCGATAATCTGGCCGGTCTCATGACCCTTGCCCGCAATCAGCAGCGTGTCGCCTCTGCGTAGATCCTTGATGGCGTGCCGGATCGCCTCACCGCGATCGCCGATCTCGATCCCGTCAGGCACCCCGGCCAGAACTTCCGAGCGGATAAAAGCCGGATCTTCACTGCGTGGATTGTCATCGGTCACGATGACCCGATCGGCATGCTTCGCGGCAACCTCACCCATCAAAGGACGTTTGCCACGATCGCGATCGCCGCCGCACCCGAAGACGACAATCAGGCGTCCCGCTGTATGCGGGCGGGCGGCGCGGATCAACACATCAAGCCCTGCGGGCGTGTGCGCATAATCAACAAACACGCCAGCGCCATCCGCCGTTTCGCCGACATATTCGAGCCGTCCCTTTACCGGCTTCAACGCCGCCATACCCGACGCCACGGCCTGCAACTCCGTGCCGCCCGCCAGCGCAAGGCCCGCGGCGGTCAGTGCGTTCAGCGCCTGAAACTCGCCGATCAGAGGCAGATCGATGGCCGCCTTTTCACCGCGCCAGTCCAGGAACAGGCGTTGGCCGGTGGCCTTCGGCATCAGCTCTTCAATCTTCAAATCATTTCCGCGCCAGCCGACCGAGACAATATCCAGACCCGCAGACTTTGCCGCTTCTTCAAAGAACAGACGCTGGTCGCTGTCAGCATTGACCACGGCTGGACATCCGCGCGGCGCGAGTTCAGAGAACAGGCGCAATTTGGCGGCGCGATACTCGTCCATCGTCTCATGATAGTCCAAATGATCCTGGGTCAGGTTCGTGAACGCCACGCCCGCCAGGCTGACCGCGTCCAGGCGATACTGATCGAGGCCATGCGAAGACGCTTCCATCGCAACATGTGACACGCCATCGTCTGCCAGGGTCTGCAGGGTGGCGTGAATGGCAACCGGGTCCGGCGTCGTGTGTCCGAGATCGATATGGCCGTTCGGACCAATCGCGCCGAGCGTGCCCATGCTGGCGGCGCGAAGTCCGGCACCGTCCCAGATCTGGCGTAGGAAATCGACCGTCGAGCTTTTGCCATTGGTGCCTGTGACCGCGACAATGGTCTCTGGCTGCCTTGCGTAGAACCGCGCCGATGCCTCAGCCAATGCCAGGCGCGCATTATCGACTTCAAGCGCGATAGCCCCGTCGATCGGAGGAAGGGCCTCACCGAGCACAGCGACAGCCCCGGCTTCGATGGCGGACGGAATAAATTTGCGCCCATCCGTGACCACACCTTGCATGGCAGCAAATACGAAGCCTGGCTCCACGCGGCGACTGTCGGCAGTCAGGCCCTTTATGGCCCTCTCCGCGTCAGAACCGGTCAGTGCAGGGAACATGTCTTTCAAGATCATAGCGTCGTACCTCTCCTGTCTGCGACGGAGCGGATGCGCGGCGATGACCGGACAGGTTCATCAAATCTTGGCTCGACCTCGAGGATCGGCGCAATGCGTTCGATGACACGCCCGGCCGTTGGGGCAGCGTTCCAGGCTGCAGTGCGCCCGCGGTCCTTTCCGGCCTTCGGCGAGTCGAGCACGATCAATACGACATATTCAGGGCTATCGGCGGGGAAAATCGCGGCAAAACTGCAAATATTCTCGTCTTCCGAGTAGCCGCCAGGGATCGGTTTTTCCGCTGTGCCGGTCTTCCCAGCGACCCGGTAACCACCAACTTCGGCGCGCTCGCCTGTCCCATCCAGAACAGCCTGACGCAGCATGCTGACGACGAGATTGGCCGTTGGCGCCGCCATGACCCGTTTGGGACTGCGCTTGCGCTCTGGCTGCAGCAGCAGCGTCGGAGACACGGTTTCCCCGGCATTGGCGAGTGAGGCAAAGGCGCTGGCAAAGGCGATCGGTGACACCGCAATACCGTGTCCATAACTTGCGGTCGCACTATGCAAATCGTCAAACGCCTCTGGCAGAAGCGGGCGCGCGCTACCGGTCAGCTCAATGCTCGAACGCGAGAACAGTCCCAGCGTCGAGAAGAATTCTTGCTGGCGCCGGGACCCGAGCTGCCAGGCTATTTTCACCGTGCCAATGTTCGAACTGTCGGCAATGATTTCGAAGGCGGTGGGCCGACCGATGATCGGGTGATCATCATTGATCTGACGCCCGCGAATGGTGATCGGCTCGCGCACGTCGAACGTGTCACTCGGGCGAATGGCGCCAGCATCAAGCGCACCCGCCACAGTCAGCGGCTTGAAGATGGAGCCAAGCTCGTACACCGCCCCACTGGCCCGGTCGAGCAGCGCCGGGTGATCGCGATCAAGCTCCGTTGCCTTGTGCGGGTCGAGCGGCGGCCAGCTCGCCATGCCGAGCACTTCGCCCGACTGCGCTGCCATCACAATGCCTGCGCCGGCTTCAGCGTCGTACTCACCCACAGCAGCGGCCAGCTCAGCTTCCAGACTGAACTGGACATTTGCATCGATGGACACAGCAAGCGGCGCCTGATCCTTGGTCAGACGGTCATCCAACGCATACTCAATTCCGCCCAGGCCCTGACCATCGGCGCCTGCATAACCCAGCACATGACCCGCCAACGTGCCGCGCGGATAGGCGCGCCGGGTTTCTTCCCGAAAGCCGATGCCCTCGAGACCAAGATCGAACACAGCCTGACGCTGGCGCGGCGTGATCCCGCGCTCGATCCAGGCGAAGGCCCGTTCATTATTGGACAGCCGCGATGTGATCGTGTCGACGTCAAGGTCCGTCAGGACTGTCGCAAGTTCGTCTGCGATCAGGGATGCATCGCCGATGGCACGCGGATCGGCAAAAACGGAGTAGACGGTGACGGACGTGGCAAGCAAGTCACCGTTGCGATCCACAATGTCCGCCCGGCGCGGGGCCTCTTTGAAATTTGTTGCAATTGCCGTCGCCGCGCCCGGCCCGTTCAACGCAACCGTCAGTCCCTTGATCGCAATGACGGCAAATACCAGCAGCAGGCTGATCGACACCAGCCGGGTGCGCATGCCGCCGCCACGCATCGTCAGTTCAGAACCGTACTCTCCGCTCATTGCGACCCCTCCCGATCGACGGGCGCGTCCGCATCCGGCAGTTCGATCGGCGGGCCGACCCGGCCATCAAGATCGACGGTGCGGACAAATTGTTCCGCGCGGGCCGGGACCATGCCAAGCTCACGGCGGGCAAATTCCTCGATCCACTCCTGCCGGGAGCGATGGGCAAACTCAGCGAGTAATTCGGCCTGCTCAGCCTCCGCGGCCTCAATCGCGAGTTCAACGTCCTTGATCTCAGCGACAGTTTCCTGAGCGCCATATTTGGCCCGGTAGAGACTGAAAATCAGGATGGCGACCACGGCCAACCCGAACAGGAAGGCATGCTTGCTCATAGTGCCGCCTCCAGTGTCTTGAGAGGTGGCACAGATTTTCCGGTCGTTACCGGATCGGTCCAGGCCGGAGCCTCCGTGCGGATCGCCACGCGCAGGCGAGACGACCGCGCCCGCGGATTATCGGCAATCTCTTGCTCGCCCGGCTCGACCGCTTTCTTGCGTGCAAGCGTGAAGGATGGCGCGGGTCCTTTCGCGACCTCAGGCATGTAGCGCGAGCCGCCGCCCTGGGCGCCGCTGCGTTCACGCATGAACTGCTTGACCAGTCGATCCTCTAGCGAATGAAACGTGACCACGACCAGTCGACCGCCCGGGGCCAGCAAACGCTCCGCCGCAGCCAGACCGCGAGCCAGCTCTCCCAGCTCGTCATTCACGTACATGCGGATGGCCTGAAAGGTGAGTGTCGCGGGATGGGTTTTCTTCCCGCGGCGCCCGCCGACAGCGGTTTCGATACAATCGGCCAGATCAAGCGTGGTCTCGAACGCAACCGCCTTGCGGCGGGCGACAATCGCGCTGGCAATGCGCCGAGCCTGCCGTTCTTCGCCCAGTTGGCGGATGATCGCGATGAGGTCGTCAGCGCTCATATGATTGACGACATCGGCGGCGCTCGGACCGGTTTGACCCATACGCATATCCAGCGGACCATCGCGCATGAAAGAGAATCCGCGTTCGCCCTGATCAATCTGAAACGAGGAAACGCCGATATCGAGCATTACGCCCTGGACAGCGGTCGCGCTGACCGTCTCGAGCAGCGTATCCATATCGCCAAATCGCCCGAGCAGCGGCGTCAGGCCCGGGTGCTGCTCCGTCAGCGCCTCAGCGCGGGTAATCGCATCGAGATCCCGGTCAATGCCGAAGACCTTGCAATCGGCCGCCGCCAGAACACGCAGCGCATATCCCCCGCCGCCAAATGTGCCATCGACATAGGTCTCGCCATCGCGCGGTTGCAGCGCCTCCACGACCTCATCCAGGAGAACTGGAACATGCGCCATCAGTCCCCCTCCCCGACCACGCCGCGAATGCCGCCAGTTGCCAGCTGGGCATTGAACGAGCCTTCGAAATCCGCCTGGACGTCGCCGAGCTGCGCCTCCATCTCGGCGTCGAAAGCGGCGTAGCGCTCCGGTTGCCAGACATAGAAACGGTCGATCGCGCCGACAAAGGCGAGCGCCTTCTCAATGCCGGCCAGTTCAAGATGCTTGGGCGGGATCTTGATGCGTCCGGTATCATCCAGCTTCAACTCGACCGCTTTGGAGACGGTTCTGTTCAGGAACACTTTGCGGGCAGTGGAGTTTGGGCTCATGCGCAGCAGGGTTTTCTGGTTTTCCAGCATCAGCGCGTCGCCGCCGCCTTCAAGACAAGGCGATCCGTCGAGCGCCGGGTACAGGAAGATCCGCGTTCCACCCTCCAGCGCATGCCGAAACGGCGCCGGAACGGAAACCCGTCCTTTCGTATCCAGCGATGTCTCAAACGTGGAGACAAACACGCGCAACTCCCATCACAAGCCCCGACTGGAAATCCATGGATTCAGCCTGTTCTTGACTGGGATAACATGGGACAGCTTGGATTCAAATGGGCCCACTTGCGATTCTTTCGTGTCCACACAAGTGAGACATGAAAACCAATGCAGAACAAACCAAAAATAAATCGGAACGTTTCGCTGTGGATCACCGTTAACCAATACAAAAGCTTTTGTTTACAACTGGTTAACCAGGGCATTTAAAAGGCAGAAAATTTCACATAATCCATGATTTTTTTCCACACTGGTCCTATTATTGTATGTGCTTGAGGCGCAAGCGTGACGAAAAGTACACGCCTTCTCAGCATTTGCCCATTAAGTCCCCGAACCCATGCAACTCCGCGTCGTCATCTTCGCCCTTGGCATCATGACCGCCCTTCTCGGCGCCGCCATGATCCCGTGCTGGCTGCTTGATGTCGCGGACAATAAGCCCGAATGGCCCGTTTTCGCGGCCAGCGCGACCATGCTGCTTCTGTTTGGCGGCGGCCTCGTGGTGCTATCCGGCGGACGCACGGAACGGACCGGATCGCGCGAGGCATTCCTGCTGACAGTTCTGGTCTGGGTGGTCTTGCCCGCCATGGCAGCGATCCCGTTCATGGGCATCGGCATGAGCTTCACCGACGCCATGTTCGAGAGCATTTCCGGCCTCACCACAACCGGGTCCACCGTCATGACCGGACTGGACGAACTGCCGCGAGGTATCAAGCTCTGGCGCGCCATTCTGCAATGGTTTGGCGGCATCGGGATCATCGTCACGGCGATTGCCATCCTGCCCATGCTGCGGGTAGGCGGGATGCAGCTCTT
Source organism: Hyphomonas sp. Mor2 (assembly GCF_001854405.1). Taxonomy (GTDB): domain Bacteria; phylum Pseudomonadota; class Alphaproteobacteria; order Caulobacterales; family Hyphomonadaceae; genus Henriciella. The sequence goes on along the minus strand of NZ_CP017718.1, from coordinate 3,306,483 downwards.
CCAACTGGAAAGCTCCGATGTGGCCGGCAAGTTCATGCCTCGCATCGGGGAGATTTCGACCCAGATCGGCATGATCTATCTGTTTATCTCGATCAGTTGCGCCCTCGCTTACATGTTGTCCGGCATGTCCGCCTTCGATGCTGTGGCGCACGCCATGACGACCGTGGCGGCGGGTGGGTACTCCACCTATGACGCCTCATTTGGCGCCTTCTATGAAACCGCCGCAGTGCCAACCGCAATCTTTTTCATGATCATTGCCGGCCTCCCCTTCAGCCTGCTGGCGCTGGCCATGATCCAGGGCCGTGTGAAGCCCTTGTTCAAGGACCCGCAGCTGCGGCTGTTTCTGGCCTTGATTGTCGGGATCACCACACTGGTCTTCTTCCTGCGCGTCATTGCTGACCAGGACTATGTCATCATCAGCCCGTTCAATGGCTATATCGAGACCTTGTTCAATGTCGTGTCGGTGATGACCGGCACCGGCTACGCTACGACCCCCTATGATGGCTGGGGAGAGCCGATCGTGATGATTTTTCTGATCACCATCTTCCTCGGCGGCTGCGCAGGCTCAGCCGCGTGCGGGATCAAGATGTTCCGGCTGGAGATCACTTTCCGAGCGGTGCTCGCGCATGCGCAGCAAATGGTCAGCCCGAACCGCGTGGTCCGGATCCGATATGGCGGCAAGGTGATCGACAATGATACGCTGCAATCGGTCATGGTCTTCGTCTTCCTGTACCTCGCCACATTCATTGCCGCCGCCATCCTGCTCAGCCTGACGGGAGAGTCACCACTGACGGCCATTTCCGGCGCGGCGACCAGTGTCTCCAATGTCGGCCCGGGTCTTGGCCCCGACATTGGACCGGCCGGAACGTTTCAGGGCCTGACCGATCGCGGCAAGTGGATCTGCGCGATTGCGATGCTGCTCGGCCGGCTCGAATTCACCGCCGTGTTTGTTCTGATGACCCGCCGCTTCTGGCGCGGATAATTTAGAATCTCTCATTGCTCGAACCGGCTAAATCCGGCAGAAGCACGCCATGGCCGATACATTGCACACCCCGACCGAAGATTTGCATGACACTTTGCTGCGCATGGGTCAGCAGGCGCGCGCCGCCTCTGCTGCGCTGGCCAAGGCTGGCCCGGCCGCGCGTACACAAGCCATTCGCGCCATGGCGGACGCTTTGGAAGCGGCGACAGATGCTATTCTGGCCGCGAACGCGGAAGACCTTGCCGGCGGCCAGAATAAGGGCCTGTCCAGCGCCATGCTGGATCGCCTCGCCCTCGACCCGGCACGCGTCGCCGCGATCGCTGACGCGCTGCGCGCCGTGGCTGAACTGCCGGACCCGGTCGGCACAGAGATTGCCCGTTGGACGGTCCCTTCGGGGCTCGACATCGCGCGCGTGCGGACCCCGCTCGGCGTCATCGGGATCATCTATGAAGCCCGACCTAATGTAACCGCGGACGCGGCGGCGCTGTGTGTCCGCTCTGGCAATGCCGCAATCCTGCGCGCCGGTAGCGAAAGCCTGCAATCATCCATCGCCATCGCCGACGCCTTGCGGACCGGCCTTGCCGAAACAGGCTTGCCGGAGGATGCGGTTCAGCTGGTCCAGACCACGGATCGCGCCGCCGTCGGCCATATGCTGTCCGGCCTGAACGGCAATATGGACGTGATCGTGCCGCGCGGCGGAAAAGGCCTGGTCGAGCGCGTTCAGGCGGAAGCCCGCGTGCCGGTGATCGGCCACCTGGAAGGCCTTTGCCACACCTATGTGGACGCCGCCGCTGACCCGCAAAAGGCGATCGATATTACCGTCAACGCCAAGATGCGCCGGACCGGAATTTGCGGCGCGACCGAAACCCTGCTGATCGACCGCGCCATTGCAAGCGACCTGTTGCCTGCCATTGCCGCAGCGCTGACGGATGCCGGATGCACGCTCAAAGGCGACGCTGAGGCTCGCGCACTCGTCGCCAATATGGAAACTGCAACCGAAGACGATTGGCGGACCGAATATCTCGACACGATCATTTCCGTGCGCGTGGTCGACGGTGTTCAAGGCGCGATGGCCCATATTGAAGACTATGGCACCAGCCATACCGAGTGCATCATCACCGAAGACCAGGCGACGGCAGAGATATTTCTGTCTGAAGTGGATTCTGGCATCGTCATTCACAATGCCTCGACCCAGTTCGCGGATGGTGGCCAGTTCGGTATGGGCGCCGAGATCGGTATCGCGACCGGTCGCATCCACGCGCGCGGTCCGGTTGGCGCCGAACAACTGACCATCTTCAAATACCTGGTCCGCGGCACCGGTCAGACCCGCCCGTAACATACAGGCAGTAGATTATGGCTCACCTTCGCCCTGCCGCGCACTTGCCGCCAACCAGCACGCGTGCACGCATCGGCCTGTTTGGGGGCAGCTTTGACCCTCCACACAGCGGGCATTTGCACGTCGCCGAAACCGCCATGCGGCGTCTCAACCTCGATCAGGTCTGGTGGTTTCCGACGCCGGGCAATCCCCTGAAAGAAGCGCCCAGCGACTATGAGGCACGATTGGGCGCCGTTCGGATCCTGACAGGAAACAATCGCGCCTTCGAGGTCAGCGATATCGAGAAGCGCTTGCATCTGCGCTACACCGTGGATCTGGTCCAATTGCTGCGCAAACACTGCCCGCATGCCAAGCTGACCTGGATCATGGGCGGGGATAGCCTGATGACCTTCCACTATTGGAAAGACTGGCAAAAGCTGGCGCATATCGTGCCGGTTGCCGTGGTCGCGCGCCCGGGGTTCGAGCTGGCGGCCCGCGTGAGCCCGTTCGCCAAAGCCTTTCGGCAGAGCCGTTTGCCCGATCGCGCCGCTCGCATTCTGCCCGGTCACAAGACGCCAGCCTGGGTCTATCTGCCAGCCCCGCTCAACCCGCTCTCATCGACTGCCATTCGGAACACCCGTTCATGACCCGACTTCACGTCTTCACCACTGGTGGTACCATCGACAAGGTCTATTTCGATGCCCTGTCCGAATTTCAAGTTGGCGAGTCCCCGCTCGATGCCATCCTTCGCGAGGCGAATGTCGGGATTAGCTACGAACTGACCTCGTTGATGCGCAAGGACAGTCTTGAACTGACAGACGAGGATCGCAGCGCAATTTTCGACGCTGTCTCAGCGACGAAGGCCAGACACATTCTGATCACCCATGGCACCGATACGATGGCGCAAACTGCGGAACGGCTTCGAGGAATAGCCGACAAGACGATCATCCTAACCGGTGCCATGCAACCCGCGCGCTTGCGCTTCACGGACGCCATCTTCAATGTCGGCTTCGCGCTCGCAGCGGCGCAATTGCAGGCGCCAGGGGTGTATATCGCCATGAATGGCCAGGTCTTTCCCGCCGGGCAAGTGCGCAAGGATCGCGCCGCCGGACAGTTCGTGGCGACCAGCGACTGACCCGCCGAAAAAGGATTCAGCAACTGTTGCGGATAATCTCTAGGCCGCACGCGCGACGCATGTTAAGTTCGCTAGAGAAACAACTTTATGGAGCTGCACCCTGCCTGCTGCAAAAACTGAGACGAATTCGGCCCGCGCGACGAGCATTGAAGACATTCGCGCCTTCTCAGACACGATCATCGCCTCCCTGGAAGATGACAAAGCCGAAGACCTCACCGTCATTGATCTGACGGAAAAATCCTCCCTCGCAGACATCATGATCATCGCTTCGGGTCGTTCGGCCCGTCATGTGACGTCGATTGCCACGCATCTGGCTCAGAAGGTGAAGGACAAAACCGGCGAGTCGCCCAAACTGGAAGGCCTGCCCAATGCAGACTGGGTTCTGATCGACCTCGGCGACGTGATTGTACACCTGTTCCGCCCCGAAGTGCGCGCGTTCTACAATCTCGAAAAGATCTGGGCCGGCGATAGCGGTCACCGTCCGTCAGACGTCTGACCGGGCATTATGCACATCACTCTGATCAGCGTGGGCAAGCTCAAGAAAGGCCCCGAAAAGGAGCTGGTCGATGATTATGTGGCGCGGTTCAACAAAGCGGGCCCGGGCATTGGCCTCCGCTCGCTGAAACTGGTCGACCTCAGCGCTGGCGGCGGTCAGGATGCTGAAGGCAAGCTCATCCTGAACGCGATCCCGAACGGTGCCAAAGTCTTGCGCTTGGATGAGCACGGACCCGCCTGGACTTCGGTCAAACTCGCCAATCAGATTGCCAAATGGCGGGATAATGGCACGCAGAGCCTGTGTTTGCTGATCGGCGGTGCTGAAGGCTATAGCGATGCGGTGCGAGACGCCTGTCCCGATACGCTGGCCCTCGGCCCGCAGACCTGGCCGCACCGCCTGGTCAAGGCGATGATTTCAGAGCAGCTCTATCGATCGGTCAGCCTGCTGGCAGGGCTGCCCTATCACAAGGCCTAAGCCCTCTTTCGCGTCATCCCGAAGCGTTTCCAGAACACCCCGTCGACGGTGCGTTTCGGCAGCAACATGGGAAGCGTGAAATTGGTCAACTTGTCCGGCACCGGCGCGTAACGCGCTTTCGGCTTGCGGGCGGTCAGGGCTGTTTCAATCGTCTGCGCGATGACGTTGGCATCAAGACCCGTTCGCCCGCCTTCGAGCATGGTTTCACTGAACTTTTCGATCGGCTCAGCCCACGGTGAATTGGCGTAAGGATTGCTGCTATTGGCATCTTCCGCCTTGTCCCAGATCGGAGTCTTGACCGCCCCCGGCCCGACCGCAATGGCATCGATACCAAACAGCACCAATTCCCGGCGCAAGCTGTCGGTCATGCTCTCAACCGCGTGTTTGGTTGCCGTATAGGCGCCCAGAAACGGGGCTGATAGCCGCCCGCCGACACTGGTAATGTTGACGATCCGACCCGGCGCCCCGGTCAGACTCTCATCCATGCCGAGCAAAGGCGCGAAGGCCTGACTGGCGCGCAGCAGGCCAAACACATTGACGGAAAAATGTGCTTCGAACTGATCCATGGGCTGCAAGGCCAACGGGCCCATATTCGCGATCCCGGCATTGTTGACCAGACCGGCCAGCTTTTGTCCCTCGAGCGCGGCGCGGACGGTTTCGACCGCCGCGTCGACCTGGTCGGGTTGCGTTACGTCCAGCAAGATTGGAATGATCCGCGACTCCGCGGCCACGAGCGCCTCGCCATCGGCCGCCTTGCGAATTCCCGCGAACACTTGCCAGCCTTTCGTGGCAAGATGCTCGGCCGTGGCCCGCCCAATTCCCGTAGACGCACCGGTAATAACAACAGTCTTCATTCGGCCAGTTCCTAAGTGATTTATTTTATATACGCAGTAATATACAAAATGGTTTTATTTCTTGTCAGCGCCGCCTTCAATCACGCGCGGCTTGAACGGACCTTTTGGTCTCGCTTGCTCTGAGATCGGGGGTCTTTGCTGCGATTCAAGCTCACGCGCCGAGACCAGTTTTGGCGCTTCTCGCGGCGTTTCCACGGCCGGCGGCTCGCCCAAATCATCATCGATCTGCCGCACCCGCGGAGATGATTTGCGCTTGAAGCCACCCTTGGAGGCAAAGCCGGACTTGCCCTTGCCGCGAGCCTTCTTGTCGATCTCGCGCAGCTTCACATGTTGCAAGGCTGACAGGGCTTCATCCGATCCGCCCTTGTCGAGATCGTGAAAGGCAGAGCCGAACTTCTCGATCCGCTCTTCAACCTCTTCTAGGAATTGTTTTTCCCAATCCGATAGCGGCGGCCCCAGACCCTGCTCTGCAAGCATCGCGGCCTTGCGCAATTTGCGCAGCGCCTTGCGCTTCTTTCGCTCGTCGACATCACGGGGCATGGCGCAAGTCTAGGGTGATCTGCCCCTGCCCGGCAAGGGAGCGAGGCTAGAGCTCGCCCAGCGCGTCCATATAGACTTCCAGGATCGCCTCTTGCTCCGCTCGTTCATCTCGATCCTGCTTGCGCAGCTTGATGACCGTCCGCAGCGCCTTGGTGTCATAGCCGAGCGCTTTGGCCTCGCCATAGACTTCCTTGATCTGCTCAGCGATTTCCTTCTTCTCTTCCTCAAGCCGTTCGATCCGTTCCACGGTCAGGCGTAGCTTGTCGCGGGCAGCTTCGGTCAGATTGTCATTCATGGGCTCGGTCATGGGATCTCTCGATTCAGGCAAAAAGGAACCCCGGCTCCCTAATCGCAAATCAGACAGATTGCGAGCGACAATTGGGCTCGAATTGCAGCACAGGGCGCTAACGCGAAGTTGAAACATCTGTGAGTGGACGCTTCAGGCCGGGGCGCTATCTAGATCTCATGATGAAACCCTTATTGTCTCCTTTGCACCGCCGTTCCTTTCTGCTGGCGGCACCAGCTGCCCTGATCGCGGCCTGTTCCGGCTCCGGCAAGACTGGCCACGCTTTTGCCGACACAGCGACGGCTGACTTTGCGGATAGCGAATGGCGCCAGTTGACCGAAGCAGAATGGCGTGAACGGCTTGACCCGCTCGCCTTTCGCGTTCTGCGTGAGGAAGCAACTGAACGCGCCTTCACCTCGCCGCTGAATGAGGAGAAACGCCAAGGCGTCTTCCATTGCGCAGGCTGCGATCTGGCGATTTTCGGCAGCGACACGAAATATGATAGCGGCACCGGCTGGCCCAGCTTCTACGACTACATTCCCGGCACGCTGGGGTTCAAGGAAGACAACAAGCTATGGATGACGCGCACGGAATATCATTGCGCGCGCTGCGGCGGCCATCATGGCCATGTCTTCACAGACGGCCCAGCGCCGACAGGTCTGCGCTATTGCAATAATGGCGTCGCGCTGACGTTTAAGCCGGCTTAGTCGAATGGACTAAAGTAGAGGTTTTCCGAGACTCGCGCGGTCTTCCACGGCAAATCCAAGGGACTGATAGAATTCGATAACACCGAGATTCGTCGACCGAACCTGCAAATTGAGCTTCGCACACCCCATGGATTTCAGGCCGCTTTCGGCGGCGCGCATCAGGTCGCTCGCCAAGCCTTTGCGGCGATGGTCTGGGTGCACCGCAAGATGGTGAACCCAGCCGCGCACGCCATCGAATCCCGCCATGACCGTACCGATCGCTACCCCCGCTTCGAGCGCCACAAAAAAGAACTCTGGCTGGACCCGCTTTTTCCTGGCGATGACGTCGGGGGGATGATTCCAAGCGGCCTCACCCGGAAATACGAGATCCCAAAGCGCGATGATCGCTGGCTCGTCTTCAGGTGCGAAAGGACGAATGTTGTAGACCGGCTCCATGGAGTGCCTCCAAAAACCAAGCTTAGCCTGCGGCTAATCGAGAAGGAAGCCAGCTCGCGCCTCAGAAATTAATGATCTAGTCGGCTTTCTTCTCGCCAAACAGATCCATCTGGTTCGGATCAACATAGCGCTTGCGGCGGCTTTTCTTGGTGCGCCCGGACTTGAAGTAGAGATCGTCAGTATGGTCCTCGTCCGAGGGTGCAGGTGACGGAGCCGGTTTCGGAACGGGTTTCTTCTTCTTGGCCTTGGCGAGCTTCCAGTACGTCACCGCGAGCACGGTGTTACCGGAACCATCCTCATAATGCTGGACGAAGCCATGCCCCGGATTGGCTTCAGCCTGTTCCAGAATCTTCGGCAACTCTTTTTCGGAAGGCGTGATCCACTCGGTCTCGAGCGAGGCAACCGCGACATCGCCGGCCAGATCCTCGGCCTCATACCGCGTGCGTGCGGCCTCTTTTGCGCTTTTCAGCGCGGCGCGGGCGGTTTTGCCGAGGGGATAAGCGTGGCTCATAAGGGCGCAGCTAGGGCTGAGAAGGCGAAGAGTCCATAGGACATCTCAGGCAATCACAGGTTGGCAGAGGCGCGTCGCTGCGAGCCGAGCGAATCGCAGCGTCACCGCCTTGCGACGCGCGGCCACCAGTTTCTCGCACGCCGGCTCTCGCAAGATGGCGCCACCAAATGCGTCCGCGATGATCAGACCTGTCTCGTCCGGGATCAAATCCTGCGGAAAGTCATGCCCGACAGCAAAGTAGAACCGGTCGCAGAATGGGCGATATTCCGGCCATTTCTGATCGCTGCGAAAATCGGCAATGGAGGATTTGATCTCGACGATTGAAATTTCTCCGCCCGGGCCAATCGCAGCGATATCCGCGCGGCGCCCATTGGCAAGCGTCATCTCGGTCACCCCGGCATAGCCATGGTCTGTCATCAGCCGCAGCACACCGCGCGCAATCTGTTGCGCGACTGGATCCGCGGTCAAATCGGCCTGGATGTCTGACATGCTCGCCTCCCATCATGTTCTCATGATGTTCCAGATTACGAGACTCTCGCGGCGCGTCAATCCATCTTGTTTTCACGAATAAATAACGCCGCCTGCGCTATGCCCGTTTGAAGGATTGAAGGTAAGCGGCCGGTTCTGCGCGAGTCGCTTCGATCCAGCGGGACATCATATGAGCGTGCATTCCATACTGCGATCCTACACGGTTCTGATCGGCTTGATCGTCCTGCTGGCCTATCCCGCCTATCTGTGGTTTTCCGATGGTCTGATCGACCCAACCGGTGAAATCCTGATCGGGCGCGACTTTGCGAATTATCACAATGCCAGTGTTCTGGTGGTCAAAGGCGAGGTGCACCGCCTGTTTGATATTCTCTCTTATCGCGCGTTTCTGGCAGAGGTTTACGGCCAGCCCTTCGAGCTCAATTGGTCCTATCCGCCGCATTTCCTGTTTTTCACCCTGCCTTTGGCCGGATTGCCATATCTTGTCGCCTATGCCGTCTGGACGCTGGTCGGGCTCGGCGTTTATCTCGCCGCCACCGGGCGGCACTTGCGCAGAACTTATGACCTGAAGGCGCCGCAACTCGTCCTTCTGGTGGCCGCGCCAGCGACGCTGGTCAACGCCTTCTTCGGCCAGAACGGGTTCATCACCGGAACCCTGCTTTACGTCGGCGTGCGATACTCGAAAGATCGACCAGCCCTGGCGGGTCTGTGCCTGGGTCTGTTGACCATCAAGCCGCAGCTCGGCCTGCTCATCCCGATCATGCTATTGCTCACTCGGCAATGGCGCACCATTGCCGTCGCCGTGATCACCGCACTCATCGCGATCGCCGCCTCGGCCATGGTGTTCGGGACACAGAGCTGGATCGACTATTTCGAAAAGGTTGTGCCATATCAGCGCGGCGTCATGGAAGAAGGGACCGGCCTTTTCCTGCAAATGATGCCGAGCGCGTACGGGCTCGGACGTCTCCTCGACCTGCCGCCTCAGATCTGCCTGCTGCTGCAGCTGCCACTGTCGCTGTTCGCGCTCGGGCTGACCGTCTGGCTGTTTCTCAAACCCCGCGGAAACGACGAAGCGACTGTTCTTCTATTCCTGCTCTGCACGTTCATGGTGACGCCTTATGCGTTCAACTATGACATGACGGCGCTCACCCCGGCCTTGCTCGCCTATTGGGCGTCGGCGCAGGTGAAGCAGCCGCTCAGTGGGGCGCAGAAATTCCTGATCCTCAGCCTCTTCCTGATGCCCGGCATCATCTTCGGCGCACCGGTGGGTCCGTTCGTGCTGATCGCCAGCGCGTGGATCCTGCTGGGTGAAATCCGCGGGCGCGGGTTCAAGCTGTCCCACGCGACGCCCTGACACAAAAAACCCCGGCGCGAGGCCGGGGTTTTTGATTTGGTATTCGCACTTGTCGCTATTCGCGAGAGGCGAGCAGCATCAGGACGAAGCGGAACATGTTGACGAACATGATGAAGAAATTGAGCGCGCCCCAATTCGTCATCACCGCCATGCTGCGCTGGTCGCCAGCAAAAGCGTAATAGCCTTCTTTCAGCTCCTGCGTCTGCCAGGCGACCAGGACCGCTGAAAGCAGTGCAAAACCACCGGAGATCATCCATTCCATCGTCGAAGATGGCTCGATCAGGCCGAACATTGGCAGGATCGCGTAGACGATTGCCACGGCCACCAAAGCCCACAGCGCCATGATTGCGAAGCTGCCAATCGCGCTGAGATTCTGTTTGGTCGAATAGCCCCAGAGCGACAGTGCAGCAAAGGCCGATGCCGTGATGAAGAAGGCTTTGGCAATGGTGCCATAATTCAGTGCTTGTTGAATGCCGCCTGCCGTCGAGTAGGTCATGCCGGAACTCGCCATGGCGAAATAAACGCCCATGCCCAGACCGATCAGTGTCACCAGTGCCCAATACATGATCGCTGAGCCCGTCGGGCTCGGATTCTTCATGAAGAACATGGACCCGAAAATGATCGCAATCGGTCCAAACGCAACGACATAATAAAGCGGCGTGTTGAACACGAGATTATAGACCACAGGCACGGTGCCCGCGACAAAAGCGAGCAAACCCGCAATGGCAATGCCGATGGTCAGCTTGGAATAGACCCCGAGCATAAAGGATCGAAGCCCAGCATCCACGCTGGTATCCATCGTCCGGCTACGGCCGACAGATGTGTTGAAGTCGTTCATGGCTTCCTCTTTTCAAAGGCCCGCGCACGAGCGCACGGATTGCCTATATTATGTGGTTGTTTTTATCGCTTTTCAAGAAAAACCGGACTGGTCAACCGCAGAATCAGCCCTATCGTTTTCGCCAATCAAGATATGAGGAAACACCTATGGCGATAGAGAAACGACAACTTGGACGGACCGATCTGATGGTTACGTCCTGTTGTCTCGGGACGATGACCTGGGGCCAGCAGAATACCGAAGCTGAGGGCCACGCCCAGATGGACTATGCGATGGATCGCGGCGTGACCTTCTGGGACACGGCCGAAATGTACTCGGTGCCTCCCTCTGCAGAGACCCAGGGCTCGACTGAACGCATTATCGGCACCTGGTTTCAGAAGACCGGACGGCGTCAGGAGGTCATTCTGGCGACAAAAATCGCCGGCCTGTCCAAACAGGTCTGGACCCGCGACGATGATGTCGAATGGACCCGCCATACCAAGGACCAGGTGGATGAAGCTGTCTTCAAGAGCCTGAAACGCCTGCAAACCGACTATATCGACCTGTATCAGCTGCATTGGCCGGATCGCCCAGTCGGTCTGTTCGGCAACAAGATGGATGCCAGGGCTTATGCCTACCCGTACGAACCGTTTGAGGACATCCTGGCCCATCTCGGCACGCATGTGAAAGCTGGCCGCATTCGCCATATCGGCGTTTCAAATGAAACCCCGTTCGGTGTCATGCGCTTCCTCGCCGAGAGTGAAGCGCGCGGGCTGCCGCGCATGGCGTCGATCCAGAACGCCTACAATCTGGTCAATCGTCAGTTCGAGGATGGCGGTCTGGAGGAAGTCTGCGTTCGCGAACAGGTCAGCCTGCTCGCCTATTCGCCTTTGGGTCAGGGCTATCTGACGGGAAAATACCGCAATGGCGCTTTGCCAAAAGGGTCGCGCAAGGAATTGTTCAACCGCCTGCAGCGCTATGAAAGCCCGCAAGGTCTGCGCGCGATTGAGTCCTATCTGGAGCTCGCCGATGAAACCGGGCTCGATCCTGCTCAGCTGGCGCTCAGGTTTTGCGACTCCCGCCCATTCATGGGCTCAACCATCATTGGTGCGACCACGATGGACCAGCTCAAGATCTGCATTGACGCGTTCGATCTGGATTGGACAGAGGAGCTCGAAAACGCCGTCAATACGCGACATTCAGAGCAGCCTTCGCCCTGCCCTTAACTATAGGATCTATTGAATTGGTTTGACTTTAACCGGGTCAGAAGGCAGATTTGACGCGGCTGGAACGATCACAACAGATCGCGGCATAATAAAGGGGAACAAGGATGGCTGACGCCTCAAAATACGAAGACAATATCAAGAAATACGCAAACGGCTACAATCAGGCCGCGGCAGAGAAAATTGTGGGACATCTCGGCATCGCACTTCGCAATCGGGACAGCTCGCTGGTATCATGCTCGGATGATACCGAGCTTCAGCGAGTGCGCGAAAAGTGGTGCCGTGGAAAACTCTCTCTGGCGCATACCAATGATCAGCTCGACGCGGCGATCGGCTCTGTTTGCGAGAAACTGTCGCCGGAAGGCGGCAACAAGTCTCGCGTCACCTTCTACTATTTGCTCGCAGAGCATTTTGACAAACTGGGAGCCCTCGCAGGCTAAGCGAATTCATCCTATAGAAATTCAGGAGCCCGGCCGCTGGTCGGGCTTCTTTGATTTTGCCGCTCGCTTCTCACCCATCTGGTTTTCCGCATGCATCGCTTGTTCGCCGCCCTTCCTGTTCCCGATTCTGTTGCTGAACGCTTGAGCCCCTTGGCCGTCGATATTTACGGCGCGCGCTGGCGCCGGCGCGAGCATTTTCACATCACGCTGTGTTTCTACGGCAAAGTCGATGGTGAGATTGCGCATGCGATTGCGGATGCTTTGGAACATCTTAGATCCCCGGCCCTTGAGTTGCAGGTGGAAGGGGTCGGCTGGTTTGGCCGGCGCGAGCCGCGCGCGCTCTATGCGCGGGTGGTCGAGAATCCCGCCCTGTCCGCACTCGCGGCCGATTGTCGACAGATCGCACGAAAATTTGATCTGAAGCTTGGACAGGATCCATTCCTGCCGCACATCACGCTCGCCTATTGCAATCAAACGCCCCTTGAGGCGGCCCGGGCGTGGAGCGAAGACTTCCAGATCCTCCGGACAGATACGTTCATCGCGGATGAATTCCATCTTTATGAAAGCTTCACGGGACACCGGCGGCAAAGCCAGTATGTTCCCCAGGCAGACTATCGTCTCGGCACCTGACTGCTGACCAAACCTGTCAGCAGTCTCGGTTGACGCCACACGCCGAGCGCTAGACAAGGGGCCCATGGCACAACCAAATCTGAAGCCGCTTTCCGATCAGGACCTCAAAGCGCGATACCAAGCCGTCCGCCGACAAACAGAAGCCCTCGCCTCGACGCTCAGCGACGCCGATGCCACAGCCCAGTCCATGGAAGATGCGAGCCCGGCCAAATGGCACCTCGCGCATACGACCTGGTTCTTTGAGGAATTCATGCTTGCCCCTGTCTATGGCGAGGCTGTTCGGTTCCATGACAAGTTCAGCTATCTGTTCAATTCCTATTATGAAGCCGTCGGCGAACGCCATGCCCGACCGATGCGCGGATTGTTGACACGGCCAAGCCTGGACGAGGTGCTGGCCTATCGCATACATGTAGATGACCAGATGCAGCGCCTCATGTCTGAGCAAGCGGGCGCGTGCGCACTCCTAAGCCTCGGCCTGGCGCATGAAGAGCAGCATCAGGAATTGCTGCTGACCGATATCCTGCACCTGTTTGCGCAAAATCCGCTGCGCCCAGCCCTGAAGCCCGATGTGAATCTCAAGACGGCCAACCTTGAGGCGGCCCCGCTGCAATGGGATCGCTTCTCGGGAGGTCATGTTGAGATTGGTCACAGCGCGTCAGATTTCGCATTTGATTGTGAAACCCCCAAACATGAGGCCATTTTGCGCCCGTTCGAACTCGCCAGCCGTGCCGTCACCAATGGCGAATGGCTCGCCTTCATCAATGATGGCGGCTATGCCGACCCGAAATTCTGGCTTTCGGACGGCTACGCCAAGGCGCAGGCCGAACATTGGCGCGCGCCGCTTTACTGGTTCCAACAGGATGGCCAGTGGCACACGATGACGCTGTCCGGCGCGCAGCGGCTCAACCTTGAGGCCCCTGTTACGCATATCAGCTTCTATGAAGCTGACGCCTTCGCAAGCTGGGCGGGCGCGCGTCTGCCGATGGAGCAGGAATGGGAAATTGCTGCGCGCGAAGCTGAGCCTGACGGCACCTTTGCCGGGGCCGGTTACTACCAGCCGCAGATCCAGACCGATCCTGACCAGCGTTACTACTTTGGCGACGTCTGGGAATGGACGGCGAGCCCGTTCACACCGTATCCCGGATTCATCATCGCCGACGGCGCCGTCGGCGAATACAATGGCAAGTTCATGAGCGGACAGATGGTCCTGCGCGGCGGCTCCTGCGCGACCCCGGATCACCACATCCGCCCGACCTATCGCAATTTCTTTCACCCTGACAAACGCTGGCAATTCAGCGGTCTGCGCCTCGCCCGAGATGCCGATTAGAGGAAGCTGATCCATGGATGATATTTACGAGACGCCGGCGGCAGAGGCCCGGTCCGATTTTCTGCGCGATGTTGTGGCTGGCCTGACTCAGGCGCAGAAAACGTTGCCCTGCCAGTATTTCTATGACGCCGCGGGCTCGGACCTTTTCGAGCAAATTACGCAGCTGCCGGAATATTATCCGACCCGCACGGAGACAGCCATCCTGACCGAGCACGCAGGTGAGATGGCTGCGCATCTCGGCGATCACGTCCTGCTGGTCGAATATGGTGCTGGCGCTTCAACCAAGACCCGCATCCTGCTTGACGCGCTGACCGCGCCCGCCGGCTATGTCCCGATCGATGTCTCAGAGGAATTCCTGCTGCACACGGCGTCTGTTCTGCGCGTCGATTATCCGACCCTTCCCGTTTACCCGGTGGTCGGCGATTTCATGATCCGGTTTGGCTTGCCGCAGAACAGTTCCGGACAGCCGGTCGGCTTTTTCCCCGGGTCGACCATCGGCAATCTGAGCGATGACGAGATTGTTCAGTTCATGACGGCAGCACGCGGTCTTCTCGGCGATGGAAGCCAGTTTCTGTTGGGCGTGGACCTGCGCAAGGACCCGGCCATCCTGGTCCCCGCTTATGATGACGCCGCCGGCGTGACAGAAAGATTCAATCTCAATCTGCTGACGCGCATAAATCGGGAATCGGGCGCGGATTTCGATCTTTCCAGATTTGCCCACCGGGCGATCTGGAATGATGCAGCCTCTCGCATCGAGATGCATTTGGAGAGCCTGGAGGCTCAAATCGTCCAGATCGGTGATCGGGCCATCTCGTTTACTCGAGGTGAAACCATCCATACCGAAAACTCACGCAAGTTCACAATTGACAGTCTGACCCCCCTGTTCGAACAAACGGGCTGGAAACTGAATAAGACATGGCTGGACGATAAGCGCTATTTCGCGGTGCTGCTGCTCTCGGCCGGATAAGCTGGGAGAGAGATTATGAGAGACCTGGAAGGCCGCAAGGCCCTGATTACGGGTTCAGCAACAGGCCTTGGCCGATCGATCGCTGTTATGCTGGCCGAGCGGGGCGCAGATATCATCGTCAATTGCACGCGGTCGATCGAGGACGCTGAAGAAACAGTCGCCATTTGCAATAGCCATGGCGCGCAGACCCAGCTGGTGGCCGCGGATGTCTCGACCGATGAAGGCTGCGCCAAGCTGGCCGAAGCGGCCGGACGCTGGGGCCATCTTGATATTCTCGCCAATAATGCCGGCATCACCCGCCATGCCCGCGACCATAGCGACTTGAATGCGCTGAGCCGCGACGATTTCATGGACACTTATGCCGTCAATGTCGCTGGGCCGTTCCTGATCATGCAGGCCTGCAAGGATCTTTTGGTCAAAGCCTATGAAACCACTGGCCGGGCCAGCGCCGTCCTGAATGTGTCCTCGATCGCCGGCGTTACCGGGATCGGTTCCTCCGTGGCTTATGCGGCCACCAAGGGCGCGCTCAACACAATGACCCTGTCCCTGGCCCGCGCGCTGGCCCCGGCCATCCGGGTCAATGCGATTTGCCCGGGATTCATCGGCACGCGCTGGTTCAAGGAGTCCATGGACGCGGACAGTTTTGCCCGGCTCGAGGCAAGTGTGGCCAAAGCTGCACCGCTTAACGTCGCCAGCGGACCAGATGACATTGCTGCCTCCGGCGTGTTTTTCCTGACCGATGCGTCACGTCATATCACCGGCGAAACCCTTCTGGTGGATGCCGGGATGCATCTCGGATTCGCGCCGCTCACCGCCCGGTAAAAGATATATCCAAGCCCGTCCCCGACGCCAGAACGGGCGCGATTTGAGCAATCTGCTCAAATTTCGTGCGCTGCACCATAAATTGCATCCCACCCTCCTTTCTTAAGTGGCCAAAATCCATGCAGTCCGCTCTGTGGGGTCACCAATCGCAATTTCTGGAAGGAACGGAATGATGGGAAAAATGATTTCAAGGGGCCTCGCGCTCGCAATGGTTGCTGGTGCATTCACCGCGACTGCACCAGCCGCACTCGCAGAGGGTGAGTTCTCAGGCAATGTGGCACTGACCACAGACTATGTCTGGCGCGGTATCTCTCAGAACAATGAGAACCCGGCCATTCAAGGCGGCTTCGACTATGCCAATGGCCTGTTCTACGCGGGCACCTGGGCCTCGATCGTCGATTTTGGCGGCGCCAATATGGAACTGGACTTGTACGGTGGTCTCGCCGGTGAGACCGAAGGCGGCCTCTCCTGGGACGTCGGCGTGATCGGCTACATCTATCCAGACACGGATGATCTCGACTTTGTCGAGCTCTATGGCGGCCTCGGAACCAGCCTCGGCCCGGTCGATGTGGGTGGCTATGTCTATCTCGACCCGGACAATGAAACGACTTATGTCGACTTCTCTGCCGGCTTCGCCGCAAGCGATGTTCTCGGCTTTGATGCGTCTGTTGGCAGCTATCTCGACGGTGGTGACGGCTTTGTCGAGGAGTATACAAACTACTCTGTCGGCGCGACGCTTTCGACCGAATATGTCGATTTCGACCTGCGCTTCTGGGGCAATGACTCTGACTCCACCGCCGGCGTTGCAGACGAGCGCGTGGTTCTGACCGTCAGCCGCTCTCTGTAAAGCGCTTCACTCATACCCGCCTCTTGCCCTCCTGTCAGGGCGGGTCTTCCTGGCCGCTGCTTTCATTGATTGTGATGAAAGCGGCGGCTTTTTCTATGTCACGACGGGGTTTCTGGACGCCGTGCAGGAAATGGGAGGGTGGCTGAATGCCATGAATATCGATGCCGCTGGACGACTATATTGGACCAGGAACGAACACACGCATATCGACGATTGGGATAATGATCCCGCGTCATTGGGAATTATGTCCGGGCGGCCATTTCTCTGTCGCGGTCCAGCCAGACGGCGCAACGTCACCCTGGCAACTTCAGGCCTTACTTCCACGCATGCGCGAATAGACGATTGCGTTTGAAACCCTCCTGCTCGACCACACCTGAGCGCGCAACGATTTTAGCGTCGCGAAACCCAGCCGCTTTCAACATGCCGATCAGCGCCTTTTCATTTGGAGCCCACCAGTTTGTCTGATCGCCCTGAAGCTCGCGAGCCGGGTAAAATTCGAACATCGCTGAGTCGATGGTCGGCGTCTCAATACCTGCTGTTTCAACGATTGCGAGCTCTCGCGTGACCGCAGAAAGCCGCTTCAATATACCGAGCGGATCGGACTTGTGATAG
The DNA here is from genome assembly GCF_001854405.1 of Hyphomonas sp. Mor2. Lineage (GTDB taxonomy): Bacteria > Pseudomonadota > Alphaproteobacteria > Caulobacterales > Hyphomonadaceae > Henriciella. The sequence goes on along the minus strand of NZ_CP017718.1, from coordinate 3,289,226 downwards.
AGGCCGCCCAGATAGAAGACAACGTCATGCATCCCCAGGTCAATGGGATCTACCGTGGCCAGGTCATCAATGTATTGCTCGACATTCGACTCGATCAGACGATGAACAGTGTCGAATCCAAGCTTGTTCGGATACCCTTGCTCTACATAGCGAGGGATACGCCGATCATCCGTCGTTCCATTTGACAGCATTCGCGTGTTCAACTCTGCAGCCTGCCAGATTCGGCGTTGCCAGATGAATTTGTCCATCGCGGTGACTTTTCTCGCCCCGCGTCGCTCAGCTTCAAACGAAAAGTAGCCGTCCCAAGCGCCAATATCGAGGACGGATTTTTCCTTCAGGTCAGGAACATGACAAGCATTCCACTTCGCTTTCATGCCGTCTAGATCTCGTCGTCCAGGGGTAACGACGCCATCGCCCACATCAATGGAGTGCCACCAGAAAGGCACGGCATCTATGGCTGCTTGCTTCTCGGCGGCAGTGTTCGCTTGTGACATATCGGCTATTTCTCTTCCAAAATCTAACGCGCTTCGGAGCATTAAAGCTTCATATCTGAGCGGCATATAGTAAAATATGCACTCAGAGTATCGTGCGCGTAGTAATCGAACGTCGACCCAGTGAGTTAAACTCTTTTCGTCTCTCCGGGATCAAAAACATCGAGCCTGGAAGCAGCATACGACTTTGAATTGCGGCTCGGATTTTTTTTAACGCTAGGCTAACGTCCCCTCAGACGCCAGAAGCGGGAATTGGCATCGCAAACGATCATGCTACTTGAATCAACACGACCCGGGGTGACCCGGGCCGCTTTGAATATTGGCGAATTCGAGGAGCGCGCTAGCCGGCGATCTTCCGGACGTAATCGTACTCTGCTTTCTTCTTTTCGCGCTTCTTGGCGGGCTGGAAGGCGATCTGGGCGTGTTCGGCGCAGTAGGGGCCGCACGTCGCCTTGCGGCCGCAAAAGGCGAATTTCGGGTCGGCCGGGTCGCCGATCGGCCATTTGCACATGCTGTCACGCAGGGTGAGAATGGTCGCGGCTTCGCCGTCTGCCAGCGGCTGTGGCGGGAGCGCGGCCAGCATGGCGACTTTTTCGTTCGGCTTCAGGTCAGGTTCGGCCACCACGCGCTGCGGCTTCGGGGTGACGACGCTGCCATCTGGCTGGATCCGTGGCTTTGGACGGGCCAGGCGCGGTGGGCGTTTGACGGGGCGAGACGGGGTCGCGCGGCCTGACAGGCCGAGGCGATGCACTTTGCCGATCACAGCATTCCGGGTGACCCCGCCCAGCTCCTTGGCAATCTGGCTGGCCGAATGGCCCTCCGCCCATAGTTTTTTGAGAACTTCTACCCGATCTTCCGTCCAAGCCATGCGTTTTACCCCGCTCTGTGGCAGCCCCTAGATATTGATTTGAGCGATGCCTCCAGCCCCGCTCCAACGCTATATATCGTATCAGGGGCAAAATGAAACACAAGATGCTGAGACCCTCTGTCCACAGGCAATCAATATATAGTGGCAGCTGTGGATAGTTTTTAACCTATCGCCAAACGCCGAGTCAGCTCTTAAGTGATCGGTTATGGCTGATACATCCCGTTCTCTGATCTCGTCTCCTAAACCTCGCTCTTACGGGGCCGTCAACTGGCTCGGTCTCTGGACGCTTTATAAGCGCGAAGTGGGCCGTTTTTTGAAGGTCTGGATGCAAACCCTCCTGGCGCCCGTGGTCTCGACCTTGTTGTTCATGACTGTGTTCAAGCTCGCCTTCGGCAATCGCGGTGAGCTGAGCGGGGATTTTGCCGGACTCGACTATAATAGCTTCCTCGCCCCCGGCCTGATCGTCATGTCGATGCTGCAGAATGCGTTTCAGAACTCGTCCAGCTCGCTTACGATCGCCAAGGTTCAGGGCAGCCAGGTTGATTTCCTGATGCCACCTCTGTCGCCGCTGGAACTGACCATTGGGTTCATTTTCGGCGCTGCGACGCGCGGCATCATGGTTGGCGTGATCGCTGCGATCGGCATACACTTCTCTGGACTCGCTGACCTCTCCGTCGTGCATATCTGGCCCGTCATCTGGTTTGGCCTGATGGCGACGATCTTCCTCGCCGCGATCGGCGCCATGGGCGGGATCTGGGCCGACAAGTTCGATCACCTGGCGGCGGTTTCCAACTTCGTCATTGTGCCGCTCACATTCCTGTCCGGGACCTTCTATGACATCAACGTCCTGGTCGAACCGTTCAAGTCGCTCGCCTATTTCGATCCGATCTTCTTCCTGATTGACGGCTTCCGTTATGGCTTCCTTGACGCCGCGAACTCCAACGTCATGACCGGCATGATGGTCAGCGGCGCCGTCGCCTTTGCCGCCTCGGCCGGAGTCTGGTGGATGCTGAAGAGCGGATACAAGCTGAAGGCGTGAGTCGCCCTTTTCTCAGGCCCATTCCAAGCCAAATAAAGCCTCGCCATGTCCCTGCCTGTCCTCACCATGACCGACGTCCGGCTCGCCTTTGGCGGTAAGCCGCTCTTTGAAGGCGTATCTTTCACTCTGGCCAAGGGCGAGCGCGCCGCGCTGGTCGGGCGTAATGGCGCCGGAAAATCAACCCTGATGCGCCTGATCACCGGTCGCCATGAGCCGGATGATGGCGAGTTGTGGATTCATCCCGGCACGATAATTACCACGGTCGAGCAGGAACCCGACTTGTCCAGTTTCGACAACGTGCTCGAGTATGCAACGTCGAACGGCGCCGAGCCGTGGCGGGCTGAAGCAGAACTTGGCCATTTTGGCGTGGATCCGGTAGCCTCCCCAAGCATTCTCTCCGGCGGTCAGATCCGCCGCGCCGCCCTTGCCAAGGCCTTTGCGCTGGACCCGGACATCTTGTTGCTCGACGAGCCGACCAACCATCTCGACGTGCCGATGATCGAGACGCTGGAGACTCGGCTGATCGGGTTCAATGGCGGCGTGCTGCTGGTCAGCCACGACCGGCGTTTCATGGAAAATGTCACCACCAATACGCTGTGGCTGCGGGATGGCGTCGTCCTGAAGAGTCCAAAAGGCTACGCCGATTTCGACCGCTGGGCGGAAGAGATCGAGGAGGCCGAGATCCGCCAGCTTGAAAAAATCAAGACGCAGCTCAAGGCCGAAGAGCACTGGCTGCAGCGCGGCGTGACCGGGCGTCGGGCGCGAAACATGGGGCGTCTGCACAAGCTGAAAGCCATGCGCGCGGAGGCGGCTCGCCGCAAGGCCGCCATTGTCGCGCAGAAAGCCAAGGCGGGCATCAGTGCGGAAGAAGCTGGCCATCAGTCCCGCAAAGTGATCGAGACGTTCGGCCTGAGCAAAGCCTATGGCGATCTCAACATTGTCGAGGGCCTCGACTTCAAGATCCTGCGCGGCGACCGGATCGGCCTGATCGGCCCGAACGGGGCCGGCAAAACGACGCTCCTGAAGCTGATGCTCGGCGAGATCGAGCGGGATAGCGGCAATGTTAAAGTCAATCCGGCGCTGCGGATCACCTATCTCGACCAGACCCGCGATACGCTGCGCCCCAAGGATACACTTTGGGAAGCCCTCGCCCCGCAAGGCGGCGACTCGATCATGGTGCAGGGCCGCCAGCGCCATGTCGCCGCCTACGCCAAGGACTTCCTGTTCGTTCCCGATCAGCTGCGACAGCCGGTTGCGGCATTGTCGGGCGGTGAACGCAATCGTCTGACCCTCGCCATTGCGCTGGCGCAATCGACCGATGTGCTGGTCCTGGACGAGCCCACCAATGATCTCGACATGCAGACGCTCGATCTGCTGGAAGACATGCTGCTCAATTTCGAGGGCACGCTGATCCTGGTCAGCCATGACCGCGCCTTCCTGGATGCGACGGTCACGTCCTGCCTGGTTCCGCTTGGCGAGGGGAAATGGGTCGAGACGGCAGGTGGCTGGAGCGATGCGCAGTCCCAGATTAAAGGCAAACCCGGCCGCGCCAGCAAGGCCGAACCAAAAGACAAGAAGGCCAAGCCGAAGCCGTCCGAGCCGAAGAAGCAGACCAAACTCAGCTTCAAGGATCAGCATCGCCTGCAGGAAGTTGAAGCGCTGATGCCGCAGCTTGAACGTGAAATCGGCGAGCTGGAAACCAAACTTGGCGACCCAAATCTGTTCAATGACAATCCGGACGAGTTCAATCGCATCAACAAACGCTTAGAGGCCGCCCGCTCAGACCTGGAGCAGGCTGAACTCGACTGGATGGAGATTGAGGAAAAGAAAGAGGCGCTGGCGGGGTAGTCTTTCCGCAGCCCCCTGCGCAGGCAGGGGTCCAGGGACTGAAATTGCCTTTCAAAGACGCGGGGCGCTTACCCTCCCTGGATACCTGCCTGCGTAAGTATCGCTGGTTGATCTGTTCTGAAATCCATCAGATTGGGCAAAGCGCTACAAGTTTACGCCGCTTTCCTGACGCAAGTCAGGATCCATGGCGGTTGAGGCCAATCAGCCAGCCGCCATGGGTGCCAACTTGCCTTGGCAATGCGGTTCTAGGCGCGCAGTCTAAGCCTCAAACCACCCGCGTTCACGCATCCAGTTCAGAATCTGATCGGCGGCTTCGTCCGCCGTCATCTCAACCGTGTTGATCCGGATTTCGGGCTCTTCAGGTGCTTCATACGGGCTGTCGAGACCGGTGAAGTTCTTGATCTCTCCGGCACGGGCGCGTTTGTAGAGCCCTTTCACATCGCGTTCTTCAGCGACGGCCAGTGGCGTATCGACAAACACTTCGACGAACTCGCCCTCAGCCATCATATTCCGCGCCATCCGTCGTTCAGAGCGGAACGGCGAGATGAAGCTGACCAGTGTGATCAGGCCGGCATCGCTCATCAACTTGGCGACGTTGGACACGCGGCGGATATTCTCCACCCGGTCCACATCCGTGAAGCCAAGATCGCGATTGAGACCATGACGGACATTGTCGCCGTCGAGCACGAACGTGTGCTTGCCCATGGCAAACAGTTTCTGCTGCAGCGCATTGGCAATGGTCGATTTGCCTGAGCCTGACAGGCCAGTAAACCAGAGCACGGCCGGCTTTTGTTCTTTCTGGCTGGCGAGCGCTTGACGATCGACGTCCAGAGCCTGCCAGTGAATATTCCCAGCGCGGCGCAGGGCAAAATCAATCAGACCGAGACCGACCGTATTATTGGTCATCCGGTCGATCAGAATGAAACCGCCCGTCTCGCGATTGAGATCATAAGGATCGAAAGCGATCGGCTGATCGAGCCCGAGTGTGATAACCCCGAAATCGTTCAGACCCAGCGTCTTGGCCGGCTTGTCCTGGATCGTATTCACATCGATCCCGAACTTGAGGTCGAGCACCGTGGCCGTCACCGTCTTGGCGCCAATCTTGAGCAGATAGCGTCGTCCCGGCAGCATGTCTTTTTCCGCCATCCAGAGCACCCGCGCCTGGAACTGGTCCGCCACTTCCGCCGGATCAGAGGCGATGCAGATGACGTCGCCGCGCGAGGTATCCACCTCATCGGTGAAGGTCAGCGTGACGGATTGCCCGGCCACGGCCTCATCGAGGTCGCCGCCATGCACAACAATCCGTTCGATCGTGGTTTCCTTGGCGCTTGGCAGGGTTTTGACGCGATCACCCGGCTTGATCGTCCCGGAGGCAATCTGGCCGGAAAAGCCGCGGAAATCCAGATTCGGGCGATTGACCCATTGGACCGGCATCCGGAAGGGCGCTGAAATCCGCGCATCATCCACGGGCACGGTTTCCAGATACTCCATCAGGCTCGGGCCGTCATACCAGGGGGTCTTGTCCGACGCGCCGGTAATGTTCGAGCCTTCAAGGGCCGACATTGGAATGGCCTGAATCTCGATCCCGGCGGACAGTTCTTCCGCGAATTCCAGGAAGTCGCGCTCAATCGTCTTGAAGACTTTCTCGTCATAATCAACGAGATCCATCTTGTTGATCGCCAGCACCAGTTTGCGGATGCCGAGCGAGGAGGCGATGAAGCTATGGCGGCGGGTCTGGGTCAGGACGCCCTTGCGCGCATCAATGAGCAGGATTGCGAGATCGGCGGTTGAGGCGCCGGTCGCCATATTGCGGGTATATTGCTCGTGACCGGGCGTGTCGGCGACGATGAACTTGCGCTTGTCGGTCGAGAAGAAACGATAGGCCACATCGATGGTGATGCCTTGCTCACGCTCCGCGGCGAGGCCGTCCACCAGCAAGGCAAAGTCAATATTCTCGCCTTGCGTGCCTTGTTTCTTGGAGTCGCGCTCTAGCGCATCGAGCTGATCTTCAAAGATCATCTTGGAATCGTAAAGCAGGCGCCCGATCAGAGTAGACTTGCCGTCATCAACGCTTCCGCAGGTGATGAAACGGAGCAAAGACTTGTTCTCGTGCGCTTCGAGATAGGCGGTGATGTCTTCGGCGATCAGAGAGTCGATATGGGACATTTAGAAGTATCCCTCTTGTTTTTTCTTTTCCATGGAGGCGGCCTGGTCGCGGTCAATCGTGCGGCCCTGGCGCTCGGATGAGGTGGTCAGCAGCATTTCCTGAATGATGTCTTCCAGCGTGTCAGCGGTGCTTTCGACCGCGCCGGTCAGCGGATAACAGCCAAGAGTCCGGAAGCGGACGAACTTCTCCACCGCGGTTTTGGCCAGCTCGGGCGGGATGCGATCATCATCAACCATGATCTGGCTGCCCTCCCATTCCACGACGGGACGCTTGGCGGCGTAATAAAGCGGGACGATCTCGATCTGCTCGCGGCGGATATATTGCCAGATATCAAGTTCGGTCCAGTTGGAGATCGGGAAGCAGCGAATGCTCTCACCCTTGTGGATCCGGGCATTGTAGAGGTTCCACAGTTCAGGGCGCTGGTTTTTCGGGTCCCAGCGATGCTCCGCTGTGCGGAACGAGAACACACGTTCCTTGGCGCGCGACTTTTCCTCATCGCGGCGCGCCCCCCCAAAGGCGACGTCAAATTTGTACTTGTCGAGTGCCTGTTTCAGCGCCTGGGTTTTCATCACGTCTGTATGCACGGCAGACCCATGCGTAAACGGACCGACACCCGCCTCGACGCCTTCCTGATTGGTATGAACGATCAGGTCCATGCCGATCTCGGCTGCCTTGCGATCACGAAACTCGATCATTTCCCGGAATTTCCAGGTCGTGTCGACATGCATGAGCGGGAAAGGAGGAATGCTCGGATAGAACGCCTTCATAGCCAGGTGCAGCATCACGGCACTGTCCTTGCCGACCGAGTAGAGCATGACGGGATTTTCGGATTCCGCCGCCACTTCGCGCATGATGTGAATGGCCTCGGCTTCAAGCCGGTCGAGATGGGTCTGGGAGGTCAATGGTGTTGCCCCATTCTGGATGATTTATGTCGTGCCCCACATAGAAAACGGCTCTACGGAGAACAAGTACTTGTTGACGTTAGATTCGCTGAAGCAAAAAGGATGCCGCAACGTCGCGACTGGTCAGGACATCCGGAAAATGATCCAAAGGCCAAAACTCAGACACCGGAGACCCGCGTATGACGGAAACCATGCAGCAAATCGTTCTGAAGTCATATTGCGAGGGCCCGCCGCAGCCGCAAAACTTCGAACGGGTCGAAAAACCTCTGCCAATTCCCACGGAAGGACAGTTCCGCGTCCGCCATATCTGGACCTCGGTCGATCCTGGCACACGCTCGCGTCTGTCAGGCGGGGACAGCTACGCCGCCGCGCTGCCGCTCGGCAAGCCCATTGACGGGTTCAGCGTCGGCATTGTCGATGCCTCTGAGAATGACGCCTATCCCGTCGGCACAAAAGTGTTCTGCGCCGGCGGCTGGCGCACCCATTCAATCCAGACCGGAAAGGGCTTTATCGGGGCGATCCCGGAGGCTGTACCGCTGCCGCTGTCTCTGTGGATCGGCGTCCTCGGCGTCCCTGGCCTCACGGCCTGGTTTGGCTTGAAATCTGTCGCGAAGTTCCAGGCCGGTGATCGGGTCCTCGTCACTTCTGCGGCGGGGCCGGTCGGGGCGACAGCCGGCCAGCTGGCCAACGCGGGCGGCGCTGAGCAGGTCATCGGCATTGCCGGCAGCGACGCAAAATGCGCCTGGCTGGTCGAAGAAGCGGGATTTGATGCCGCCATCAATTACAAGACCGTACAGGATCTCGACGCCGCCATTTCGGAGGCGATGCCGGATGGGGTCGATCTCCTGTTCGACAATGTCGGCAATGAGATGGTCAATCGCGTGTTGCCCAAGATGCGCATGAACGGGCGGATCTGCATTTCGGGTCAGGTCGCCGACTATAATCTGACCCCCGAAGAGACCCCTGGAATTGTCAATACCAAGCCCTTCATCACCCACCGCGTTCTGATGCAGGGCCTGGTCGTGTTCGACTTCGCTCGCGAATTCCCGGCCGCGCTCAATGAGATGGCCACCTTGATTGGCAAAGGCGAGCTGAAACTGAAGGAAGAGCGCTTTACCGGAATAGACTCCATGCCGGAAGCCTTTTGCGGTCTGTTCCGGGGAGAAAACTTTGGCCGCCGCGTTGTGCAAGTCGGTGAGGAGCCATAAGGTTTCGTGATCCGCGCGGCGCGGCCAGGGGAGGACGACGTGACCCGTTTGATGAATCTTTCTGTTCTGGTGTGTCTGGCATTGGCCCTATGGCCCTTGAGTGTCGCTCAAGAGAGCCCAGACCTTGGTCCATCGCCCTTGATACAGGTAGAGCAAGTTCACCCAGCCTGGCGGAGCTTTCAGCCTGAATTCACGCCGCATGTCTGCCCGTTCCATGCAGAAGCGCCTGACTATGATCCCGCCGAATTTCGCTGCGGCTACGTTCTCGTGCCAGAAGACCGAACCAATCCGGCCAGCCGTCTGATCAAACTATCGGTACTGAAAATTGCATCCTCCAGCGAGAACCCGGATCAGCGTGCCGTTGTCCGGCTCACGGGCGGCCCTGGCGGGCCCTCACTCGGCGCGCAGCGGATCTCTGCTTATCAGCGTCCGGACACCAAGCGCTTTCGCGATGCCGCCGACCTGATCTTCTTCGATCAGCGGGGCATCGGCTATTCTGAGGCTCATTTCTGCCGCGCCGTTCCAAGAGAATTCCAATTCGGCGTCAGCACCAAAGACGGCCTGCAGCCAAGAAATGAGGCCTTGCGGAATTGTGTCGCCGAAGCACGTGCAGAAGGGATCGCGGTGGATGCCTATTCCACTTGGCAAAACGCCCTCGATGTTCGCGATATCCGTCGCGCCCTTGGCTATGAACAGTGGACGATATTCGGCATCTCGTACGGAACTGAGCTTGGCCAGGCGGTTATCGATGTTGATGAAGACGGCGTCCGCGCGGCCATTCTGGACAGCGTGGTGCCAGCTGATCCACTCGATGCGGGCGGATGGGGCGCAATTGCATATGGCTTCCGTTCAGCCCTGGATGCGATCTCGGCGGATTGCGCTGCGAACAAGATTTGCGCGCGTGATGTGGGCAGCTTCGCTGATCGGTTCATTGCCGTGTTCGAAGCTTATGATGAGGACCCACTCATTCTCGAAGAGCTCGACCATGGCAGCTTTCTGGACGGACGCCTGGTCATGGATGGCGACTTGGCCGGCGGGGCCGTCTTCCAGGCCCTTTACATCAATTCGCTTTATGCTGATTTCCCAAGTCTGCTCCGCGCCTTCGAAACGCGCGATGAAACCGCGCTTCGGGCCTATGTTGAGGTTCTGGGTCGTCCGATCGATCATAGCGCAGGTAACGGGATGGAGATGGTTGCCAATTGTCGCGGCGCGGCGCTGATGACGGACGAACAAGCCGCAGCCATGCGAGCCGCGGAACCGCAACTTTCGAAATGGGTCGGCACCGTGTCCTGGTCACAGACCTGTGTCGACGCCTATGAGATCAATCCAGACCCGGCCGTGAAACCGCTGGAGACCGACATTCCAATTTTGGTCGCGGCCGGCACGGTCGACCCAATCACGCCGCCTTATTACAGCGAGGCCATCCTGCCGGGTCTGAGCAATGCGCAATATGTCGAGTTTCCTTATACCGGCCACGGCGCCCTTTTCAGTGACCATCGTGGCTGCGGCGGCGATCTCTGGGTCGCCTTTGTTACGGATCCGGAGACGCCGCTCGACACATCCTGTCTCGCAAGCGTTCCGGCGCCGCAATTCCTGACGCGGTTGAAGGAAACCAAGGGGCCGTATCGGTTCGCGCGTGGCTTGCAGGCTGGGACTTATCCGCTTGGAGTGATCGCACTGGTTGTAGTCCTGACCCTTTCGCTCTTCCTGTTCCCGCTCGGTTGGGCGGCGCGCCGGATCCAGGGAACCGAAGCGGTGAGTTTTGATCAGGCTCGGCCACTCAGCTGGCTTGGCGCTCTGGTGACGCTGGCCGGGCTCGGCTGGGCGATCAAGCAGATCCTGTACACTGCCAGCACGCATTCGATGGCATTGCCACTTGGTGTCGTCCCTTCAACCGGGTGGGGGTTTTGGTTTGCCCTGCTCGGCTTCGGTCTGACGGCATTCGCTCTGTATCGAGGCGCCAAGAGCCCAGGCTTCGGGCGCCAGCAAATAGGGGCATCGCTGGGACTGGTCATCACCAGCGCGTCGGCGCTCGGCATTCTTGGCTTTTTGCTGTCACTCGGCCTCGGACCGTTTTAGCGCACAAAGTCTCGCACGGTGAGGGCTGTTCAAGCGGACCGTTTGCAACAATGGTGCGCTCAAAGGAGACCGCGCCATGACCTCACCGTTCGACATCACGAAAGAGTCCTATTCCCGGTTCACGTTCGAGCGTGACGATCGCGTGCTGACCGCCGCCATCACGTCGGATCACCCGGTCAATGGCGTTGACGCCGCCATGCATGAAGAGCTTGGTCGGGTATTCACGGACCTGCAGCGCGACAGCGGGTCTGACATCATCATTCTGACCGGCAAGGGCCGGGCCTTCTGTGCCGGCGGTGACTTTGACTGGTTCGATGAACAGATTTCCGATCCGAGTAAGTTTCGCGACATTGCCTGGGAAGCCAAACGGATCGTCACATCGATCCTGGACATGGAAAAGCCGATGATCTGTCGCCTCAATGGCGCTGCGGCGGGCCTGGGCGCGACCATCGCCCTGCTCTGCGACATGATTGTGTCGGATGAAAAGGCGCTGATTGGTGATCCGCATGTCAAAGTCGGCCTGGTCGCCGGAGATGGCGGCGCTGTGATCTGGCCGCAGCTGGTCGGCTTTGCCAAAGCCAAGGAGCTGCTGATGACCGGCGATCTTCTGACGGCACCAGAGGCCCAGCAACTGGGCCTGATCAATTATGCGGTACCCTCGGACCAATTGGACGCCAAAGTGGCAGAGCTGGTTGGCAAGCTGCAAGGCAATCCGAAATGGGCGGTGCGCTGGACCAAGACCGTGACCAATATCCCGCTCCGCGCGCTGGCTGCGCAGATGATGGATGCATCGGTCGGTTGGGAAAGCGTCTCCAATTACATGGATGACCGAAAGGAAGCCGTCGATGCGTTCAGAGAAAAGCGCAAACCGGACCTGACGGGCAATTGATCACATCAGCGATTGATACGTTGCCTGTAACAGATTGAAGCCGCGCATGTCGCCAACCAGGCCGGCTTCCATCCGATTCATGACATATGAGAAGCAAAGCCGCGCATCCTGATCGATCAGGACGATTGAGCCGCCATACCCGCCCCAATAGGCGATATGCTCGTTCGGCCCGAGCGGCATCGGGTCGGCCGAGATGCCGTACCCCATGCCGAACACGACTGGAATGCCGAGCGCCAGGTCCATGCCGGAGGTCTGTTTGTCGAATACGCGGCGTGTCCCTTCGCGAGACATGATCGAGGCGCCAAAGGCTTCGCCCTCGCAGGCCATCGGGGTCTGTGCGCGCACGATCGCGCGGGCATTGCCCTGCCCGTTCGCGGCTGGAATCTCGGCCGCGCGCCAGGCTCTCGTATTCGCAGCTTTGGCTTCAACGGCTGGATTCCGGAACGTGCGTGACGCGATGGTTTCTGTCTGCTCAAGCTCGATCGGCGAGTCCGGCGGAAACAGGTCCGCGACGCGCTGATCGATCTCTTCTGTGGTGCCGATATGAAAGTCAGCGCCGAGCGGGTCAGCGATTTCCTGGCGATAGAACTGGCCGAGGCTCTGGCCGGTGACGCGCCGGACGATTTCGCCGATCAGATAGCCCTGGGTCAATGCATGATATCCCGACTGGGTACCGGGCGACCACCAGGGCGCTTGCTTCGCCAGCGTGTCCGTCATCCACGCCCAGTCATAAAGCGCACCAGGTGGGACTGGCTCATCCATCCCGGACAGGCCCGCGGAGTGGCTGAGAAAGGTGCGGACTTCGACATCGGCTTTGCCATCTTGTGCGAATTCCGGCCAGTATTTCGCAGCCGGGGCGTACAGATCAACCTCGCCTTTGTCGGCCAGAAGCAGAAGCGTCATCGCCGCCATGGTCTTTGTGCTCGACCAGACATTGACCAGCGTATCTTCCTGCCAGGGATCTGTACGCGCGCTGTCGAGATGCCCGCCCCAGAGATCGACAACGAAGTCACCATCAAGACTGATGGCGACGGACGCCCCGATTTCATTGAACTGTTTGAAATTGGTTTCAAAGGCGGCTTTCACGGCGTCGAATCTTGCGTCGCACTTTCCCTGAATGGGCACTCCCATCTGCATTCCTCCTGGCCGCGCCTGATGCGTTGCGGCGCGTTGGTTTTGGTCTTGCCCTCCTGTTTGAAATCGAACCGGCGCCTTGTCACCGCTGCCGTAGGGGGAAAGGGAAAAACAAAAAAGCGCACGGCGGCAGGACCGTGCGCTTTCCGGGAGGAGCTACGGGAGACGATTTAATGTTTATCGGCCGCGACAATGGCAGCGAGTTGTACATCACTGGATTGGCTGAGTTGCTTCATGACGTCAGCAATCACTTGTTTCTGACAGGCCCGACGCAGCCGCGTGCGCGCAGAGGCATATGTGGTGCTGACATCCTGCTTGCAAACCTGCCAGGCTTGCGCGCGAATGTTTTGATAGGTCGCTTCCGGGGTGGCTTCGAAGTCGATTTCGATCGTGACCTGTTCCGTCTTGGGCGCCTCAGCGATGGCGGTCGGAATGAAGAAGAGCGCGCCGCTGGCAACCAAAAGTGCAGAGAGTCTGGGAGTAGGCATGGTGTTTTCCTTTTTATGTCTGGCAACCTTGCCGGCTGCGAGATCAGAAAAGCGGAAAGCGGCGCCAATCTCTCCTCAATCGCGAATTTGAGCGTGCTTTTTTGAAATTGAGCATGCTTTTCAGAAACTGACAGGGTTTGACGCAGGGCATCTTCTCCCCTATCTCCCTGTCTCCACGTGGTGATTTGGCCGGTCGGCTTGCAGCCACGATAAACAAGTTGCTAAAAGGCCGCGCGGATGGAAACCGAGAGTTTCAGCCCATTCGCCTCCCTGACAGCGACGACACAGATGCGGAGATGGGCTGATGCCGATCAAGATTCCAGATACGTTGCCAGCGCGCGAAACGCTTGTGCGTGAAGGCGTGGCTGTGCTGTCGGATTCAGATGCGATCCGCCAGGATATCCGCCCGCTGCATATCGGCCTGCTCAACCTGATGCCGAACAAGATCCGTACCGAGACACAGATCGCCCGACTGATCGGTGCCAGTCCCTTGCAGATCGAAATGACCCTGATCATGGTCGGTGGCCACACACCGAAGAATACCAGCCAGGAGCATCTGATCAGCTTCTACCAAAACTGGGACGCGGTGAAGCATCGCAAATTTGACGGCTTCATCATTACCGGCGCTCCGATCGAAACCTTGCCCTTCGAGGATGTGACCTACTGGCAGGAGCTGACCGAAATCTTTGAGTGGACCCGGACGCATGTGCATTCCAGCTTCTTCATCTGCTGGGGGGCCATGGCGGCGGCCTATCATTTCCACGGTGTGCCCAAACATCAGCTCGGTGAGAAAGCATTCGGCGTGTACCGGCACCGCAACCTCGACCCGACTTCGCCTTACCTGTCCGGCTTCAGCGACGATTTCCAGATCCCCGTCAGCCGCTGGACCGAAGTGCGCGCCACCGACATTGCCCAGGCGCCCGATCTGCGCATCCTGATGGACAGTGATTTTACCGGGCCGTGCCTGTTGTCAGACCAAAAGGCACGCAGCCTCTATTGCTTCAACCATATCGAGTACGACTCCACCTCCCTCAAGGAAGAGTATGAGCGCGACATCGCCGTCGGAAAACCGATCAAACCACCGCATGGCTACTTCCCCGGTGACAATGTCAGTGTCGAACCGCAAAACCGCTGGCGCAGCCATGCCCATCTTCTGTTCGGGAACTGGATTAATCAGGTCTACCAGACGGTTCCGTATGACATTGAGGCGATCGGCTCTTAGACTGCGGGTGTCATGCACATTCGCCGCGCCGTCCTCTCGGATGCATCCTTCATCTCGGAAACCTATCGTCCGTTTGTCGAAGAGAGCTGGGCCTCTTTTGAACAGGTTGCCCCCGACGCAGACGAAATCTCGGCCCGGATGAGCGCCGCTGGCGATGCCTATCCCTGGTTCATCGCGGAAGATGACGTGCCGCTCGCCTATGCTTATGCCTCGCCGCATAGAAGCCGAGCGGCTTATGGCTCATCCGTCGATACGGCGATCTATTGCGCAGAAGGCGCGCGCGGCAAGGGCGTCGGCAAGGCGCTGTATGAAGCCCTGCTCGAGACGCTGACGCGCCAGGGATACATCATGGCCTTTGCCGGTATCGCCTTGCCCAACGCCGCCAGCCAGGCCCTGCACACATCGGTCGGATTCGAGTCGATCGGTCTCTATCCGAATGTCGGATTCAAGCATGGCGCCTGGCGTGAGACAGAGTGGTGGGGCAAGCCCTTGGCACGCCCGCAGGTCCCACCCGCACCCATCCAGTTTGTCAGCGAAGTCTTCCCGCACACCTAGCGCGCTTTCACCGAAGCCTTAAGTAAGACAGATGAGCTCCCATCTGCGTCCCGCCCGAATCGAAGAACTGGTTGCCCTGTCCGCGCTCTGCCTGCGGTCCAAGGCGCATTGGGGCTATGATGATGCGTTCATGGCCGCCTGCGTCCAGGAACTGACGCTGACGCCGCTCGATCTGGAAACGGATCAGATCATCGTTCTGGAGGATACGGGCGGGCTTGCTGGGCTCGCTCAGGTCGGTCTGGACCGGGGCGATTGCTATCTCGACAAGCTCTTTATCGAACCCCGTCAAATGGGGCTTGGATATGGTAAACAGCTCTATGACTGGGCCCTCCAGACGGCGCGCGATCTCGGCGCCAGCGAGCTGATCATTGAAGCCGATCCGGACGCGGCGCCGTTCTATGAGATAATGGGTGCGGTGCGAGCAGGTGAAGTTCCTTCAGGATCTGTCGCGGGGAGAATGCTTCCACGCCTCGTGCATCCACTCTAAGGGTCAAGGCATGACCTATTTTGCCGATGAACCCGATCACGTCTCCGAAATCCGCCGCCAGTTGCAGCGCTATGTCGCCGAACATGCACCGCGCGACAAGCGTCGCGAGTGGGACCGCGACTCCACCTGGCCGCGCGACGTGTTCAAGGGGATCGCCGAGATGGGCCTCATCGGTCTCACCATCCCGGAAGCCTATGGCGGTATGGGTCAGGATATTGTTGGCGCGACCGCAGTGATTGACGAGCTTTGCCAGGCGGGTGCCTTCCTCGCCGGGCCGTACATTCACGCGGCTTTCTATGGGGGAATGAACTTGTCGGAGAATGGCTCCGACGCCCAAAAGGAAGAATTCCTGCCCCGGCTCGCGCGCGGCGAGATGTTCCTCTGCTATGGCCTGTCCGAGCCGAATGTCGGCGGCGACCTCGCCAGTGTCGAGACGCGCAGCGAGATGCAAGGCGATGAGATTGTCGTGAATGGCGCCAAGCGCTGGTGCACCGGCGCCGACTGGTCCGATTACATTTACTGCCTGACCCGCTCAGGCCCGCCAGAGGCGCGCTACAAGAACCTCACATTCCTGCTCATCCCGACCAATGCTGAAGGCGTGTCCATGCAGGCGATCGAGCATTCCAATCTGCGTTACACCAAGTCTATGGACGTCTATTTCGACAATGTTCGCCTGCCCAAATCAGCCATTGTCGGGGGTGAGGAGAACTGGAACCAGGGCTGGAAACTGCTCGCCGGCCGGGCCCTGGATGTCGAGAAGATCGAGATCACGGCGGTGGCTTACGGCATCGCCCGCGCCGCCGTCGAAGAGGCCTGGCAATATGCCCAAGAACGCGAACAGTTCGGCAAGCCGATCGCCCAGCACCAGGCCATCCGGCACAAGCTGGTCACCGCACGGACCAAGCTCCAGGCAGCGCGGCACATGCTCTATCATGGCGCCTATCTGGCGAGCACCGACCAACCCTGCAGCATCGAGACCTCAATGGCGAAACTGTTTGTGGCAGATACCGCCGTCGAGATTGCCACGACCTGCCAACAGGTCATGGGGGCTTATGCGCTTTCCGACGCTTATGACATGGAGCGACACGTCCGCGACCTGCTTGGCATGCCGATTGTCGGCGGCTCTTCGGATATGCAGAAGAACAATCTCGCGAGCCTGATGCGGCTTTAAAAAAAACGACCTGAAGTTGCGCTCATCCCTCTTGAGGGATCCGCTGACGCGTGTTGAAATGCGGAAGCCTTCGGTGAGCTCATCATGGAACTCTGTACCCCAGGATATGAAACCGACCTGTTACGGTTTGAACTTGTGAACGACTCCCATCGCGAAATCCTCAGGACTTCGACGATCGAGAAATCCGTGTGGAAATACATGCCGGCTCTGAGCGGCGGCACCAATCTGAAAAAATACATGCAGATGCTGACACAGTCCTACGCGGCAGGGCGTGCCGCCTACTACATGGTGTTTCAGAAGTCCGACAGTTCATTTGCCGGTCTCGCGGGGTTCAATGAGATCAACCGGATCCATCGCCGTCTTCGAAATCACATTTCCTGGCATCCGCCAGACATGGATCCAGACCGGCTCTACCGCGCGACGCAGTACGGGATGTTGAAGCGCGCATATGATTGGGGTGCCAAGCGGATGGAGTGGCAAATCAATCCTGACAATCGCTTCATCATGCACAATCTGCAATCCCTGCAGCCGGTCCAGGAAGCGCATTTCCGCAATTTCGAACGCACCGCGGATGGGGTCTGGATCGACAAGATCGTTTTCTCCATGACCCGTCCGGAGCTCGCAATCGCTATCGAGAGGTTGGAATAGGACCTTCTCTAGAGTTCGCTCAGAAAGAACTTCCCAGACACGCCTTCGCAGCCGCAATCCTGAGGCTTCATGCACGGCATGGTCCAGCTGCCTTCATACCGAGTCTGATCTGTCAGGGCGACGCCCCGGCAATCCATCGGATTGAAGCGGAGTGGCGATCCGAAAATGTGCACATGCAGGTCGACGGAATCCGCCAGCCGCATGCCATCCACATCCGTCTGCCACCCAAAATCGCCCGGCGACGTATTCTGCGTCCAAATGATCAGTTTCACGCGCTCGCTGAACAAACCGCTTTCGGGCACGGTTCGCAGCGTGGCGCGCCCAAACACGTTGCGCTCGCCACCCGGAATTACCAGGTGCAATTCCCATTTCTTGCGCGGTGTCACGCGCGTCTGTTCGACCGGCTTCAGCCAGGTCGATCTGGTCGGCTTGTCGATGACGATGGAGGACATGGGTCTGTCCGCTTGCACGGCTCCTTACTGGCTAGACCTCGACCTCTAATGTCTCAATGCCGCGAAAAAACGGCAGGGTTCGCCAGACGATGTCCTGATTTGGCAAAGTCATGTTCGGATAGCGCTGGAACAGTTTCTGGTACACGCGCCGCGCTTCAATCCGCGCCAATGGGGCCCCAATGCAGATATGCGCGCCGCCCCCGAAGGACACATGCGAAGCCCGCTTGGTAGTGATGTCGAAAGCGTCCGGCGTTTCGAATTTTTCCGGATCACGATTGGCTGCAGCCAGCGACATGAAGACCGGCTGGCTCTTCTTCATGGGACAGCCCGCCACTTCGCGATCTTCAGAAAGAATGCGCGACGTGGCTTGCACAGGCGCTTCATAACGCAAGACTTCTTCGACGGCCGCAGCCCCGAGCGACGGGTCCGCTTTCAGGGCGGCGAGTTGTTCGGGATGGGTCAGGAACAGCCAGACACCGTTTCCGATCAGGTCCGTCGTGGTCAGGTTCCCGCCCACCAGAAGCGCCTGGAGATTGACCCGCAATTCATCATCCTCGAAGTCACCCCCCTCCGCCTGCGCCTGCACCATGTCACTGATCAGATCATCTTGCGGCGCCTTGCGGCGGGCCTCCATCAATTCGGTAAAATAGGCGTTCAGCTTCTCGCTGCTGGCTTCCATATAGGCCGTTTCTTCGGCGCTACGCATGGGGTTGAGCCCGAGGATGACGCCTTCAGACCAATCTCGAAACTCTGGCAAGCGGCTCTCATCAACGCCGAGAATATGCGCAATGATCAGGATCGGGATGGGCACTGCAATATGCTCCATCAGGTCAAACCGGCCACGGTCCGGAGCCCTGTCGATGACCTGATCGATCATTGCCTCAATCTCCGGCTCCATCTTCTTGATCCGGGCATAGAAGGCTTTGACCAGCGGTAAGCGATTGCGCGAATGGTCAGGGTCGTCCTGGAACAGAATGCTGGATCGACGCCCACGCGGATCCTCCGGATCCTCGAGCATGCGCGACATGGACCCTTCTTCGGCCTTGCTGGGTTGACGCACGAACGTACGGTCATTGACAGTGGCGCGAATGTCCTCATAGCGGGTCAGCAGCCAGGTCTTCACCGCTTCATCCCGCATCACGGGACAGGTCTCACGCAAGGCTTTCAAGCGCGGGTGGGGGTCGTCACGGGCTTCAGCATCATAAGCCGAAATCTCGATAATACTGGTGGGTGCGTCGATCGTTTCGGATTCATCGCTCATTGGTCAGGCCTCCCTGGTCTCGCGAATGGGATGCGGGCTGAGCCTCGTCCTATGTCCCATCCGACCATTCCAGATCTTACGCGACAAAATCCAACCCGCACAGGTTCACGGCACGTCACCCGGCTGCGCGCGCCGCAATTGCTTTGCCTTCGGGACACGCCTTGGCTTCCGTCCGGTAAGGACTGAAAGTGTAACCCAGACAGGGGAAATTCATGATGACTGCGACGCTCGACAAAGACGCTTTGAAGAAAAAATACGCCGAGGAACGCGACAAGCGCCTCCGCGCGGATGGCAATGCTCAATATCAACGCCTGGAGGGCAAGTTCGAGGATCTTGCCACGGATCCCTACACCCCCTGGATCGACCGCGACCCGGTCACTGATCATGTCACATTCGCCTTCATCGGTGGCGGTTTTTCCGGCCTGGTGGTTGGTGCGCGCCTGAAACAGGCCGGAGTCGACAGCGTCCGCATCATCGAGAAAGGCGGCGACTTTGGCGGCACCTGGTACTGGAACCGCTATCCAGGCGCGCAATGCGACACCGCCGCCATGATCTATCTGCCCTTGCTCGAGGAAACCGGGCATATGCCGAGCCAGAAATATGTCTTTGCGCCTGAAATCCGCGCGCATTGCGGCGCGATCGGAAAGCAGTTTAACCTCTACGAAGACGCCCTGTTCCACACCGAGGTCACCGCCCTGGAATGGCAGGAAGATTCTGCCCGCTGGCTGATCAAGACCACGCGCGGCGACGCGTTCACAGCCAAATATGTCGGCATGGGCACCGGCCCGCTGCACGTCGCCAAACTCCCCGGCATTGAGGGTATAGAAAGCTTCAAAGGCAAATCCTTCCATACCAGCCGCTGGGACTATGCCTATACAGGCGGCACGCCAGACGGTGCCCCGATGGACAAGCTGAAGGACAAGCGCGTCGCCATTATCGGCACCGGCGCCACGGCGGTCCAATGCGTGCCGCACCTGGCCAAGGCGGCCCAGGAGTTGCTGGTCTTTCAGCGCACGCCGTCCTCGGTCGATGTGCGCGACAATCAGCCAATCGACCCGGCTTGGTTCAAGTCGATTGCGACGCCAGGCTGGCAACAGCGCTGGTTTGATAATTTCGTCGACAACCAGTCACAAGGCTTCCCGGAAGACGACTATGTCATGGATGGCTGGACCGATCTGTCGCGTCGGATTCGGGAGAAAGTTCGCCAGATGCCGCCGAACGAGTGGACCCCGGAGGGCATGCTCCAGGCCTTTGAAGACGCGGATTTTGAGAAAATGGAAGAAATTCGCCAGCGCTGCAATGAAGTGGTCGGCGACCAGGACACAGCCGAAAAACTCAAGGCCTGGTACCGCCAGCTGTGCAAGCGTCCCTGCTTTCACGATGAATATTTGCAGGCCTTCAACGAACCCGGCACGCGCCTCATCCATACCGATGGCAAAGGGGTCGAGAAGATTACCGAAACCGGCCTCGTCGCGGGGGGCGAGCAGTATGAAGTGGATTGCATCGTCTATGCGTCGGGCTTTGAGGTGGGATCCGACTATGTCGCGCGCGCAGGATTCGATCTGACCGGCCGCGGCGGACAGAAACTGTCCGAAGCCTGGGCCGATGGCATGAAGACCCTGCATGGCCTCAATGTCCATGGCTTTCCCAACGCCTTCATCGTACAGCCGAGCCAGGCGGCCAATCTGATCTCCAATGTGCCTCATAATATTGTCGATCACGCCAACACAATCTCCGCCATTGTCGACCATTGTGAGCGTGAAGGCTTCGGGACGGTCGAACCGGACGCCGCGGCACAGCAGGCCTGGGTCGATCTGGTCCTGACAGGCCAGGGCATGCTGATCGGCAATACCGAATGCACGCCGGGTTACTATAATAATGAAGGGGCCGGAATTACGGACAAGAATCGCCACCAGCTCGGGCACCCGGGCGGCGCGAAAGCCTTCTTCCATCATATTGCCGCCTGGCGCGAAAAAGGCACATATGAGGGCCTGACCTTCACCTGACCCCCTTCCACCGGATGCCCCTATGGACCTGAAGACAACCCTTTATTCGGTCGAAGACCAGATCGCGACGATCCGGTTGAACCGGCCTCATCGCGGCAATGCCTGGACCGGGCGGATGCATACGGAGTATCGCTACCTGCTCGATCAGGCCGATCGCGACCCGGCCGTGCGGGTCATCATCCTGACCGGAAGTGGCGAGCGCTTTTGCGTCGGCGGCGATTCCCAGGCGCTCGACGGACACTCGAAAAAGGGCAGCTATGATGCCGGTACACCGGACGACATCATCACGCCGGGCAGTGACGAGTTTGCGCCCTTCAGACAAGATTTCGCCTATCAGTTTGCCCTGTCCAAGCCGGTGATCGCGGCCATTAATGGCGCTGCTGCCGGTGTGGGTCTGGTCATGGCCTGCTATGCCGATATCCGGTTCGCCGTCCCCGGCGCCAAGCTGACCACCGCGCACGGCCCGCTCAACCTGCCTGCCGAGTACGGCCTGTCCTGGCTATTGCCACGCCTGATTGGCGGCGCCCGCGCCCTGGAGCTTTTGCTCTCGAGCCGTAAATTCCTGACCGAAGAAGCGCACCAGATCGGGCTGATCCATCGCCTGGTCGACCCCGACGCCCTGCTCTCCGAAACACGCGCTTACGCGGCTGACCTGATCGCGCGCGTATCGCCAGAAGCGCTGCGCCAGTCCAAACGCCAGACCTATCTCGACTTCCATCGCGACGTCGGCGCATCGGTCGAGGACGCCAACGCCCTCTTGAACGCCATGGTCAAACAGCCCGACTATTCCGAAGCGATCCAGGCCTTCCTCGAAAAGCGACCCGCGGTGTGGGGCGACCCCTCGTGAAGTCCGGTCTCTACGGGCACGTTAAGCACAATACCGAGACGCCTGGATAATGGTTTAGCCTGACAGATCTGTATGTTCTGAGGCGTGGTGCACAGAGTATTGCGTTATCTGCCACAGTGAGGATGAGGAGACTGAACCAAGGGGACTGATTCAAGGGGACTCAACCAAGGGGACAGGTATGGGGCGTTGGCTGCATGGCGACGATTTTCAACCTGATTCGAGGCAATCGCTGGATCGAGGACCGGATTTACAAACCGGCAGAGATGGCGTCGAGCGAGACAGACATCGAGGCCGGAAAGGCCTTCCTTTCGGAACGCGGCATGATCCTGATCGCTTGCGGGCTGTATTGTGCTTTTGTCTGGGCCGCGATTTTCCTGTGGCTTTTTGGCTGACCTGGCCGCGCGCCACGTGAACAAAACACGAAAACAACAAGACGTTCTTAACCATACGCGCTAATACAGACCGTATGAGCGAAGCGATTCGAATTCTCGGCATTGATCCGGGCTTGCGGCATACCGGCTGGGGCGTGATCGACCTGACGGGCTCCCGCTTGAGCCATGTCGGGCACGGCGTGATCAATATCGATCCGGACCTGCCCATGGCCGATCGCCTGGCCGGGATCTTTTACGCGGTCGGTGAACTGGTCAAAACCTATGCGCCGGATCATAGCGGCTGCGAGGAGACGATCGTCAATGCCAATCCCCGTTCAGCCCTGAAGCTTGGCCAGGCGCGCGGCGCCGCCATGACTTCGCTGTCCTTTCACGGCCTGGAGGTTTCCGAGTTCGCCCCTACCGCGATCAAGCGCGCCATTGTCGGCACCGGCAAAGCCGACAAGGATCAGATCCAGTTCATGATTGCCCGCTTGCTGCCCCGCGCGGGTAAGATGAAGGCCGATGCCGCCGACGCGCTCGCCTGCGCCATCTGCACGGCGCACAATTTGCCACCCAAGCAATTGAAGGGAGCGGCGGCATGATTATCGGACGCCTCAGAGGCACCGTCGCCGCCCTCGGGGTCGACTCCGTCATGATCGACGTCAATGGCGTTGGCTATGTCGCCCTGGCTGGCTCGCGTCTGTTATCGCGCCTGACGGTCGGCGCCGAAGCGGAAGTCTTTATCGAGACCCGGGTCACGGAAAACTCAATCACCCTGTTTGCCTTCGCTACGGACGAGGAGCGCGCCTGGTTTGTTCGCTTGCAGGATGTCCCTGGCGTGGCCGGAAAGTCTGCCATGGCGATCATGGACGCGGTCAGCGCCAGCGAACTGATGGACGCGCTCGCCCTCGGCGATACCGCCCCGATCATTCGCGCCAAGGGCGTCGGCAAGAAGCTGGCTGAGCGGATTATTGGCGAGCTTTCCGGCAAGCCGCCGCCAATGGGCCGGTTCGGCAAGTTTGTCGCCGATCCAGCCGGTAGCGTGGCCGCCGCCAGCGAGCTGAAGACCGGAGCGCGCGGTGAGGCGGTCTCTGCGCTGGTTAACCTTGGATATTCCCAGTCGGAAGCGGCCCGCGCTGTCGCCGCCGGCGCGCGCGACGCCCCTGACGCCGATACCGGCACACTGATCAAGGCGGCCCTGAAAGAGCTGAGCCCGGCATGAGAGACGGCACCCTCACTGATCCTGAAGTGCAAGCCGGAGAGGCGCTCGACCGGGCGCTGCGTCCGCAAAGCTTTGACGATTATGTCGGGCAGGATGAGATCAAGTCCAATCTGCGCGTCTATGTCGAAGCGGCGCGCCGCCGCGGTGAAGCATTGGACCATACATTGCTGTTCGGCCCGCCCGGGCTCGGCAAGACCACGCTTGCGCAGATCCTTGCCAAGGAACTGGGCGTCGGGTTTCGCGCCACCTCCGGGCCGGTCATCGCCAAGGCCGGAGACCTGGTCGCCATCCTGACCAATCTCGAACCCAATGACGTCTTGTTCATTGACGAGATCCATCGCCTGCCCCCGGCGGTCGAGGAAGTCCTGTATCCGGCCATGGAGGATTATGCCGTCGACATCGTCATCGGCGAGGGTCCGGCCGCACGATCAGTTCGACTGGACCTGTCGCCCTTCACCCTGGTCGGCGCGACGACCCGTGCAGGCCTGTTGGCAACGCCGTTGCGCGATCGGTTCGGCATTCCGCTCCGGCTCGATTTCTACACGCCCGAAACGCTCTCCACCATCGTCATGGCGGCGGCTCGAAAACTCGGCGCTCCGACGACCGAAGATGGCGCCGTCGAGATCGCCAAGCGCGCCCGTGGCACGCCGCGAATTGCCCTGCGCCTGCTCCGCCGCGTCCGCGACTTTGCCGAGGCCGATGGCAGCCAGATCGATCGCGCCGCCGCCGCCAAAGCGCTGGCGCGTCTGCAGATTGATGATGACGGACTGGATACGCTTGATCGGCGTTATCTCGATGCCCTGGTCAAGACCTATGCGGGCGGCCCCGTCGGCGCCGACACGCTGGCCGCCGCCTTGTCTGAAGCCCGCGACGCCGTCGAGGATGTGATCGAGCCTTATCTGATGCAAAAAGGCTATGTCGCCCGCACCCCGCGCGGCCGCGTCGCCGCCCCGCTCGCCTACAAGCGGCTCGGCCTGCCAGCTCCGCAGGCGGGGCTTCAGGGCGGGTTGTTCGGCGAGGAATAGGTATCGGCGGAAGCGCGATAAGGCCGCCGAGCTGATCTCTGCTTTCGGCGTCGGAGGGGACAATGCTTGAGGTGTCATCCCGGAAAGTGCGCAGCACTTGTCCGGGACCCAGCCCTTCTGGGTCCCGGCTCTCCGCTTCGCTGCGGCCGGGATGACAAAGAAAGTATCTTGCTCCGCTAATGTCCCCTCCTGAGCCAAAGGAGACGATCGCTATCGGCGTCGAACAGCACGCCTTCTAGCGCTATTTTCGAGAATGGCGCTGGAAGCGTTTAAGCGGCGAGCCGCGCACTTTCCGCCTCCGCTTGAGTTCCGACGCACCTTGTGTACGGGTAA
Source organism: Hyphomonas sp. Mor2 (assembly GCF_001854405.1). Classification (GTDB taxonomy): domain Bacteria; phylum Pseudomonadota; class Alphaproteobacteria; order Caulobacterales; family Hyphomonadaceae; genus Henriciella. The sequence continues at coordinate 3,264,513 of NZ_CP017718.1, read as the reverse complement.
CCCTATAGGATTTCAGAAACGCGAAAGGGGACATTGCGTGCTCAAGACTCTCTCAACGATGATTTTATCCGTCGCTTGCATTGCGACAGCCTATGCAGAATGCGTTGTTTATGAAGCCACATCTTCGGATGGGGCAATCGAGTATAGTTGCAGCGACAATCGTAATAGCCGACTGGTGATGCCGGGTTCGGTTCGTAATGAAGCCAATCAAGCGCTGGGTATGCCTAACCCGCGCAATTTGATTGTGAAGATTGATGCGGGTGGAACGATAATAGACAGTTGGGTCAATCAGCGCGGATGGAGAGCGACCGGGCAAGGCGGTGGATCAGATACAAGAGCCGTTTATGCCAGCCCCGGTGCGGACGCTGAAGCGTTGCAAGCCGCCATAGTGTCGGGCGCCCCGGTATCGGCATGGGTCGCAACCCCGGATGGCACGCGGTTTGATCTGTTTTCAGTGAGTTTTGCCACGAGCGAGTCGCAAACGACTTCGCAGGATGCCGAACCAGCGCCGCTCAGTTCGAGCGAAAGTGACCTTTCAGGGTTCGAGGCGGAGATGGCATTGGCACATCTGAATGGCCGCACCAGTAAGGCTTTGCTCGACAAGGCCTGCGTCGTCGAGATGGGAACAACGAAACGAGACGAGGTGCGCACAACTTTGTCCACACAACAACAAGATGCCACGGCGACCGCGCGCGGTCGCCAACAAAACTATGATGATGAACGGGCCTCCACAGTTGATAAGCTCGCTGACTATAGCAGCCCTGAGCTGACCGCTCCCAAAATTCTCGCGCGTATGTTCGAGGACGGCGACTGCCGCAGCCGGGAGCAGGCGAACGATTTCTACCTATCGGAATGCCAACGTGCAGGAGGACGAGATTGTGAATGTAAGGCGGAGTACTTCGCAGAGAATTTTGTGTCCAAGACACGAATTGAATGGGGCGATGAAGTGCAGCGTCTCCGAGCAGATGCTATGTCTGCTTGCCGGTAACGACACGATATTGGCTGAACGAACTGGGTTTCAACAAGGTTTTTGCGTCCGCTCCTGACCAAAAGCAGACATCACGAGCGCCCTTCATCGACCCCCGGCAAAACTCTCAAAAGCCAAGGAGCCCCTACCGCTCCAGCACGTCCCGGACCCAGGGACCGAGTTGTGAGCCGCCGAGCATGGCCAGCTGCGCTTCAGCCGCCGCCGCATTGAGCGGCTCCTGCGGGCGCGCGATCGGGTGCACGGCCTTGCGCAGTGGGCGCGTGCCCTTCGGCATGGCGATGATCTCTGCGATCGCGCGGGGGATATCCATCGGATCGGTCGAGCCGCCGCCGGTCCGCGCGCCCATGCCCGCCGTCAGGGCTGGATAGGCGGCCAGAAGATCCTCGCTGGTGCGATCTTTGAGAGGTGCTGAATTCTTGTTGTTGTTGGACCAGATCTGGGTCGGATAGCCGCCCGGTTGGATGATCGTGACGTCAACGCCATGTGGCACCAGCTCATAGGCCATCTGCTCGCTCATGGCTTCGAGCGCGAACTTGGTTGCCGAATACATGCCGAAGCCGGGAATAATCAGACGCCCAAGTTGCGAGGACACGTTGAAAATCTGCCCGCCACCATTGGCGCGCATGCTGGGAAGCGCCGCTCGCGCCATGCGGTGACAGCCATAGACATTGGTTTCGAAGATGAGCTCGGTCGCCGCCATGTCCTGAACCTCGATCGGTCCGCCGACCGAAATACCGGCATTATTGATCAGGACATCAAGCTTGCCCTCATTCGCCGCCAGCGCCTCGGCCACCCCGGACTCGACCTGCTCATCGGAGGTGACATCAATCTCGATCACGCTGAGATCGAGACCTTCCGAACTGGCCAGATCGCGCAACTCATCGGCTTCAGCGCGGGGGACATTGCGCATGGTCGCAAACACTTTCGCGCCCTGACGCGCATAATATTCCACCCCGAGACGACCAAAGCCGGACGAGGATCCGGTCACCAGAATAGACTTGCCGGAGAGATCCGGGGCATCGCTTGTCTCCGTCGCTTGTGCCGTTGCGGCCTGGCCTGCCAGAGCTGCGGCCCCTGCGCCGAGCGCGAGCATTTGGCGGCGATCAATATTGAGTGGGTCTGACATGGGGATCCTCCGAAGGGTTTTGTTGGCTAAACACTACATGGGGCGGACACGGCCACAAACCAATCCAAAATCCGCTTTATTCCTTGCATGCCCGCACGACCCGACTACCGCTAGAGCGATGACGACGACTCGCAGAGCTTTTCTGACCACCAGCACGGCCTTTGCCGCCGCCGCTTGCACCACTGTTGATCAGCCGGTCATTGCGCCGCCCATAGCGCCGACCCTGCCAGGCGCACCGTTGGATCTTTCGCCCACTCGCCTGATGCGCATGACGGTCTGCTTGCGACCGTTTCGCCCCGCCGGTCCGCGGATCGAGGCAGAAGCGTTCGGCGACAAGACCGTCATTCACAATTACGGGCATGGCGGCTCCGGCTGGTCCTTGTCCTGGGCCTGTGCAGACGAGGCCGCATTTCTCGCCCGCCAGACCGGCGCCCGCGACTTTGCCGTGATCGGCGCCGGGGTGATCGGACTGACCACGGCCTTGCGCCTGGCCGAGACGGGCGCGTCCGTCACAATTTATGCGAAAGACCTGCCGTCCGAGACCCGCTCAGCCCGCGCCACGGGCGTGTGGTCGCCGAGCAGCCGGATTGCCCTGCGATCGTCTGCCCCTCAAGGTTTTGTGCGCAAATGGGAAGCCTGGGCACGCAAGTCCTATTTCACCCACCAGCATTATGTCGGCAGTCTCGGACAGCCGGTCGAGTACCAACCGTCTTACTCGCTAAGTGGCGGCAATTCGGGGCCTTATGTGCGCGAGCAGCGTGACTTCATGCATCTCGGTCGGCGACTGAACGATATCATGCCGGGGGAGACCGCTCTGCCCGCCTCTGTTCATAATTTCCCGGTCACCTCCGCGAGCAAGGGCCTCGACATGGTGTTCAATGTCGCCGCCTATACAGAGCGCCTGGTGCGCGATTTTTTCGCCTTTGGCGGACGTATGGAACGACGGAGCTTTGGCGATCGCGCAGCTGCGCTGAGCCTCGATCAGAAGGTCATTCTCAACTGTACCGGCTACGGCGCCAAGGCCCTGTGGGGCGCAGACGACCTGGTCCCCGTGCGCGGCCAGATCAACTGGATGCCGCCTCAACCTGAGGCCCGCTACGGCCTTTTCTATGGCAGCGTCTATGTGCTTTCGAGGAGCGATGGCGTGGTCGTTCAGGATATCGGTCCGAACGATGATTTCGGCTATGGCATCGAAGACGAAACGCCCGACCGCGCCGAAATGCGGCGCGCGCTGGAGACAGTCGCGCCGCTGTTTGACGGGTGGCGCGTTTAAGGACGCGCGTCCCCATATTCGACCCGCTCCAGGAACAGGCCATCGGCCGGCGCCACTGGCCCACACGCGGTGCGATCCTTCGCCTCAAGGATCTCGGCAATCCAGTCTTCGCCTTGCACGCCGCGGCCGACCTCGACCAGTGAACCGACAATGGAGCGGACCTGGCGGTGCAGGAAACTCTGCGCCTCGACCGTGACTTCCAGACCCTCACCATAGCGCGCCACGTCGATCTTATCGAGCGTACGGATCGGGTGCTTGGCCTGGCATTCGGCGTCGCGAAAAGTTGAGAAGTCATGCTTACCGATCAGCGCCTTTGCCGCCCGGTCCATGGCCCCGGCCTCCAGCTTGAAGGGCACTCGCCAGGCGAGGCCCTTGTCGACGGTGAGGTCGGCTCGACGATTGATTATGACATAGCGATAAGCGCGCAGGCTTGCATTGAAGCGGGCATTCCAGTCCTGGTCGACTTCTTCCGCCTCGAGCACGGCCACAGGCTGCGGGCGCAGGTGGAAGTTCAGGGCATCGGCAATCTTTCTCAAGGGACGCGGCTTCTGCAGATCGAAATGCGCGACCTGTCCGGTGGCATGCACGCCGCGATCGGTGCGGCCCGCGCCCTGGACCAGGACCGGCGCGCCATCCAGCCTGGCCGCGGCTTCCTCCAGCGCCTGCTGTACCGAGGGTTGCCCATCCTGGCGCTGCCAGCCGAAAAAGGGCCGGCCATCATATTCAACAGTGATCTTGTAGCGCTGCATCCCTCAGGCTCCGAACGCCGCCGGATAGGTCAGCGCGCCCGATACAGCTCCATCGCCCGACAGACGCCGGGCCATGAAGGCAGGACCTGACCAGGGCGCCTCGAAGGACTCAGCCGCCGCGGCATCGAAGCCAAACTTGGGATAGTAATCCGTGTGTCCCAGCACGAAACACCAATGTCTTCCCTGCCCTTCCATCATCGTGAGGCCGAGACGGATCAGACCGGCGCCAATGCCGCTGCGCTGGACGTCTGGCAGCACGGACATGGGGCCAAGACCGCAAGCGGTGTTTTCGCCATCGACGAGAATGCGGAAAAACTGAATATGGCCGAGGATCTCCCGGTCATTGTGTGCCACGAGTGAGGCCAGGCTGTCGCCATCGGCGGCGAGCCGCGCCACGATCTGCGCTTCATCGGGGGTTCCGAAAGCGAGATCATTAAGCGCCGCGATGGTCTCCACATCGTCATCATGCGCGGGTCTGATCCAGAGATTGTTCATGCGAACCTCGCTCCCGCTGAAATGGGCAAGCCACGGAGCAGATCCGCCGCGTCCATCGCCTTCGCTCCCGGCTTTTGCGCCTTGAGCAGACGGACCGCACGTCCATCACCGCATTGCACCAGCAGCTCATTGTCGAGCAACTCACCCGGCGCAGCATCGGCGGCGCCCTCTTCCAGCCGGCTCATCAGCGCCTTCATCCGCAGCGGCTCGGCCTCACCCTCCGGTGTGTAGTGGAACCAGGCGCTGGGGAACGGGGACAGGCCGCGAATCTGACAGTCCACCTCGGCCGCCGGGCGGGTCCAGTCGAGGCGCTGGTCTTCAGCCGTGATCTTGTGCGCATAAGTAACGCCGTCCTCCGCCTGCGCTTGCGGCACCAGGCCCCCATCCGCCAGACCCGCAAGCGAGGTCACAGCTAGCTCGGCAGCGAGCCCGGCCAGACGATCGTGCACGCTGCCGGTCGTATCAAACGGAAAGATGCGGGTTTCCTCACTGGCGAGGACCGGGCCTGTATCCAGCCCGGCTTCCATCATCATCGCCTGGACCCCGGTCATTTCATCGCCCGCCATGATAGCGCGATGGATCGGCGCGGCCCCGCGCCAGCGCGGCAGCAGCGAGGCGTGCATGTTCATGCATCCAAGCCGCGGGGCATCGAGCACTTCCTGGGGCAGGATCAGGCCATAGGCGACGACCACAGCCGCATCGAGACCCAGCGCGGCAAACTCGGCCTGCTCTGGTGGCTTCTTGAGCGAGCGCGGCGTGCGCACCTCAATACCGCGGTCCTCGGCCCAGGCATGGACCGGCGTCGGGCGCAGCTTCTTGCCCCGCCCGGCCGGCCTGGGCGGCTGCGAATAGACGCAGGCAATCTCGTGCCCGGCCTCGGCCAGCGCAGCCACGACCGGCACGGCAAAGTCGGGACTGCCCATGAATGCGATGCGAAGCGGCTTGGTCATGCGCGCGCTCTAACGTGAGATCGAGCTGCAATAAAGTGCGGAGCGAATTTAAGCTGCACTCTTTTCTTTAAGGCGTTTGGCTTTCTTCACCTTGTCGACCGCGCGCTGGCGCTTCAGCCGCGACAGGTGGTCAATGAAGAGCGTGCCTTCCAGGTGATCCATTTCGTGCTGGATGCAGACCGCGAACAGGCCTTCGGCGACTTCCTCGACCTCATTGCCATCATAATCGAGATAGCGAATGCGGCACTGGGTCGGGCGCTCCACTTCCTCGAAGACATCCGGCACCGAGAGGCAGCCTTCTTCGTAAGGTGCCTTGTCCTCGGTCAGGGGCAGGATTTCCGGATTGACGAAAAAACGCGGGTTCTTTTCGTCGTCTTCCTGCAGGTCCATGACAATCACGCGCAGAGGCTCGCCGATCTGGATCGCCGCGAGGCCAATGCCTGGCGCGTCATACATGGTCTCGAGCATGTCATCCATCAGCGCGCGAATCTCGTCCGTGACCCCGCCTTCGACCGGCTTCGACACTTGTTTCAGCCGGGCATCCGGCACGGTGAGGATTTCTCTTATCGCCATGGCCCTCAAGTATGAGCGAGAAGGCCAAACGTCAATGACTAAGCGGCGGTAGGCGTTATTGAGTACAGGGATCCGATTGTCTGCTTTCGGCTTCGGAGCGAACAAAGCGCACACATTTCAAGACGGCTTACAGGTCGCCGCGAGGACTAGCCCCTCTCCCGGTTGCGGGAGAGGGGTTGGGGTGAGGGCAAGATATTTTCCAGGAAGAGACTCCGGTACTTTTGCCGAAACAAGGGTGCCCTCATCCCCGGCCCTTCTCCCGCGACCGGGAGAAGGGGGCGTAAGTCGCGGATTCAATTCCCTCAATCCGACCTAGTTTCCCAGAAGCGCGGCCGTTTGTCCTTCGCCCCTCAATCGCGTCGAAGGCAGGTTTCGCTCAGGATGAGGGCCCAAGGATGGCATGTCCCCTCCTGACCCAAAGCGGACGTCTGCTTTCGGCGTCGGAGGGGACATATAAACTGCTTGCCTCTTAAATATCGATACGGGCAGCCCTACATATCGCTAAACGATAATTTCAACTTAGGGACATTTCATGTCGATTGCGCTCACCCTCCCCCAATCCTTACTGCTTCTATCGCTGAAAGATGAGAGTGGTCGTCCGCAGGCCAGCTTCTATAAACCCGCGATCGCAGGGGCAGGTATTTCTGAACTGCTGTTGCGTGGGTCGCTGATACTGACGGATGACAAAAAGCCGAAACTCATCACAGCGCCCGGATCTGCGAGCCAAGGTCCGTTTCTCGATCTCATTTTGGCGCAAATTTCTGCCGACAAAAAACCGCGCGAAATGCAATACTGGGCCACCAAGCTCAGCAACCACAAAGCGCTTGTTCCCACCCTCGCCGAAGAGCTTCGCAAGCTTGGCGCTGTGACGAAAAAAACATCCAAAATGTTTGGGCTCTTCACGCTCAACTCTTGGCCCGAAGCGTCGCCGAAACTGGAGGCCAATCTGAAGGCTCAATTGAGAGTGGCCATCACCGACTCGGGTGAAGTTGAAGACCGGCTGAGCGTCATCATCGCGCTTGCAAAATCTGCTGACGTTTTGCGACATAACTTTGACCGGGACCTGTTGAAAGCCAACGCGCAGCGGATCAAAGCCATCGCTGATGGAGATCTACTTGCAACGGGCGCCACCGACGCGGCAATCAAAGCTGCGAAAGCGGCCATCACAGCCACGATCGTCGTCGCCGCCGTGGTTCCAACCGTCACTTAATCCTGAACACAGTATTGTCCCGCCCAACACTTTGCAAAGGATGACGAGCAAGGCGGATAGCGTCCGAATGCGCTCTCCTGGCCCTTAGCGGGCACGATGAGCCCACCGAGCTAGGCCTTTGCTTTTGACTTCCCCTGCTGGATCAGCTCCAGCTGCGCACCTGTTCCCGCATCTGCGGTGGTCTCGATCCGCTTCGGTTCCGGCATGGGCTTGTCGGGCGGCGCAATCGACAGGTCCTGAAATTTGCGCATGGTCGGCATGACGCGTTTGTCGAGCGAGCTGTTCATGGCGTTGAAATGGCCGACCGACGTGTTCAGCGACTTGCCGAGCTTTTCGATATGCTCGGCCATCTTGGCGATACGCTCATAGAGGAGCTGCCCCAGCTGCGCCGCCTCTCGAGCATTCTGGGTCATCTTTTCCTGGCGCCAGACATAAGCCACCGTCTTGGCGAGGCCGATCAGCGTGGATGGCGTGGTGACGATGACATTCTTGGAATAAGCCCGCTCGAGCAGCTCTGGAGAATGCTCCAGCGCGGCGGCAAAGAAATTCTCGCCTGGAATGAACATGGCGACAAAATCGACCCGCTCATCCAGGTTCGCCTGATAGCGTTTCGAGGCCAGTGTATCGACATGGCGCTGCACATTCGTCGCGTGCGATTTCAGGTGAATGTTGCGCTGGGTGGGGTCTTCGGCCGACGCAGCCGCCATATAGGCTTCCAGTGACACTTTCGAGTCGACCACGATCTGTCGCCCGCCGGGCAGATGGATCACCGCATCCGGACGCTGGCGACCGTCTTCAGTCTGGTCCGTGACCTGTTCATTGAAATCGCAGTGGCCGGACAGGCCCGCCTGCTCCATGACATTGCGAAGCGTCATCTCCCCCCAGCGACCGCCGCCTTTTGGTGCGGTCAGCGCGTTGACGAGTTTGCCGGTCTCCTGGGTGTTACGATGCAGGCTCTCGCCAATCGCCTTGACCTGCTGCTGGATGGCCGACTTGTCCTCGGCCCGGACCTTTTCGATATCGGCGACCTTTTTCTTGAAGTCATCAAAGTTCTGGCCGATCGGCTTCATCAGTTCCGAGAGCTCACCCTTGGCCCCCTCGCGGTGCTTCTTGAACGTCTCATCCGCCATTTCGACGAACTGAGCCTGCGCCTGTTTCATCACCTGCTGGGCCAGCGTGGTGAATTCTTCGCGCTGCTTTTCGGTTTGTCCACGCAACTGCGCCAGAGCCAGCTGCGACTCTTCTGCTTTCAGCCGCTGAGTGGTCAGTTCCTGCTCGGTATGGGCGAGATCAGCCTGCAGCTCTTCAGCCTTGCCGCGCTCCTGCTGGTGCTGCTCATATAACCGATACAAGGCCGCGCCCAGCCCGAGCGCCACCACGATCGCGATCAGGTGAATGAGGTCGAGCCCCGTTTCGCCAATTTGGATAATGGGTTCCATACTTATTCCTATACCCGATTCGGTATAGAACATAACCAGAACTTTGTCGAGAATGAGATCGCTAGTTCAACCGGTGATTTCTGATCGTGATGAACCCACCGATGACAGAATCACTCGGCCAGCACCCAATGGCGAAACGGGCTGCGCCCGCCGCGCCCCATCAACAGGACAACCATAGAAGCTTTTCGCCGTTGCCATCGCATTGGTTGGTCATATCACCCCAGTCCCGATAGCCTTGCGATCGACAACCATTGTTACCGAAACTCGTGCCTTCCATCTTCATCACGCGCGTATCGCCATCATCATCCGTCGTGAAATTTGTACTGTCGCAATTCTCGGTCTCGCCACCGGAAATTTTCACTTGCAGACGAAGCTGATTGGTCGTGTTTCTCAGATGGTAGAACGGAATTCTACCGTTCAATAGGTAGTGCGTGTCGTAAGGGTCAAAACAAACGCCCTGATTGACGTCTATACCACCAAAGTGCTTTCCACCTTTGGCATCTTCCCAACTGCCATCCACTTTTTCTTGGATTTTGACCTCATCAACCACGTATCCGCCGCAGTTTTTGTAATAGAGATAGCGCGCCTCATTCTCAGCGTGCGCGCCTCCACTTAATGCGCTGGTCGTGACGGCCATCAGCGCCAAGAGCGCATATCGATGGGGCGATTGAGCCGCGCTGTGCAACTTCCGTTTCGTATTCATGGTGTAGAACCTCCGGCTTATTGATACTCATTGTCCACATTGAATGTCCGTGAAGCGCTCTCCACTTCCGCTGCAGCGATTGCGGGGCTGCCAATCGAGATAGATCAACTTCTGACAGGGCTGATCCTGGATTGTTTCCTCCGAGACTTTGAAAACGAGCGTGTCACCCTCGAGGCCCTTGTCCACACGGGTCATGCCGCAATTTTTGGTTTCTTCGCTTTCAAAAGTCAGCTGCAAACGCACGCGCTCCTTGTCCGGAACGTCGCCAAACATATCGGCCGTATCGAAGCAGGCGGCCTCGTTTGGTTGCAGGGGCGACGCGCCCCATTTCTGTCCTGAATTCGCCCATTCGCCCGCGCCAAATTTTCGGACCTGCACAAAGATGTCGTCGATATTCGTAGACCCGCAATTTTGCAGATAGAGATAGCGGGCTGTCCCGCGTTCCGGTTCCGCCATCGCGGGTCCAACCCCGAATGCGACGAGCGCGACTGTGTAGACCAACGCGTATCGCAATGAGATAGTTTCAAACCATCGTCGCAACATGCACCCCACCGCTCCATGTGATATATTTATGGTATCCAGTAAGTTGTAAGCTTACATCTTTCTATTACGGATAGAATATTTACTTTTAAAATACAATAATAATCTATTTTATTCTATAGAAATGAGACGCTTTGATAAATACTCAGGTGGGATGTTGTGTTTTTCACGGCGCAAGTCACGCCGCTGCCTGCCAGAGGCCAAGGCTCAGAACAGACGCATTCGTGATTGCGGTGATCGAAGTCGGTCGCTCTATGGTCCGCCTAACAGGGCAGATTCCGGCGCTTCACGCCGTTTCCAGCGCAAACCTGGGTTGAGGGGCCCCAGTTCTGATAGCCTTCAGACCGACAGGCATTTCGGAGACTGTGCGTCCCCTGGGTCGTGAACACGCGCGTCAGACCATTCGCCAGGGCATTGATCTGGGTATCATCACACCGCTCAATGTCGCCGGCCGAGATCGACACTTTCAGCCGGACCCGGGCGTTGCGCTCATTCGCATAGCCCTCTCCGACTTCATGCATCGCGCCCAGATCGAAGCACACGCCTTCATTCGGTTTGAGCGGCGCCGCGAAACTCGCCCCGTCCACATCCATCCAGATGCCACCAATCTTCTCCTGGAGAAGCACATTGGAGACCGTGTAGTCGCCGCAATTCTTGTACAGAATGTAGCGCGCAAAACTGTCCGCTTGGGCGGCCGGCGCTTGCGTCAGCAGGCACAGGCCTGTCAGAGTGGGGACGGACACGACCCCTTTGAGCCATCGCTGCGCTTTCGCACGGTCCATCATCGAACACTCCCTTTGACCCGGTGCCTTTAATCGCATTGTATCTTGCGAATGCGTTGCCCCTGACCGTCACACTGTGCCGTCGGTTGCCAATCGACATACAGAAGCGACCGGCACCGCACACCATCATGCTCAAGTCCGAAAACACCGAAGGCGCGCAGGGCGCCTTTGCTGCTCTTGTCGACGCGGGTCGGATCGCAGGCGACGCGGTCCTCGTCAGCAAAGCGCAGCCTCAGCCGGACCTTTTGCCCCTCCGGGGCGTCGCCATACATGCCGGCTGTATCAAAGCAGGCGGCCTGGTTGCGCAGAAGCGGCGCCCGTGCCCATCGTCTGCCCGACGCCAACCAGTCTCCACCCTCTTCCTTTTTCACTTCGACGTCGATCTGCGTGATCTCAACATCGCCGCAGTTTTCCAGATACAGGAAACGGGCCGAATTCTCCTGACCATGGGTTGGCGACAACGAAACCACGCCATAGCCGAGAATCAGCGCGCTCACGCGCACCAGCTTGGCGCGCCATCGCCAGACGCCCTCGCACCCCGAACCGTTTCGCATATTGTAGATCGAGCCTATGGCCCGCCTCGTTTTTTGGTCTCTTGCACCCGGTTCTGGTATTTCAAAACAGCGATGGTTTTCCATTTCTCACTGTCTCAATCTGCATCTTTGGTCCTGCGGGCCGAGGCGAGCGGCCACCTGTCAGAGCACTGTTTTATTTGCAGAATACACGAACTAAACTTAATTACCCAAAAGAAAAATGGCCCGCAAAAATATCGATGACACTTACGGGGTCACCGCCCAGTAAAAACAGATTTTTGCATGACTTTTACTTGGATCTCGCGCTTAACGAGAATCTTCCGGGTTACACGTTGAACCGGAAGAGCAGGACATCGCCATCCTGGACGACATAGTCCTTGCCCTCGGCGCGCATCTTGCCGGCTTCCTTGGCGCCGGACTCGCCATTGTGGCTGACATAGTCCTCAAACGCGATGGTTTCGGCGCGGATGAAGCCCTTCTCGAAGTCACCATGAATGACCCCGGCCGCCTGCGGCGCCGTCCAGCCTCTGCGAATGGTCCAGGCGCGCGACTCTTTCGGCCCCGCGGTGAAATAGGTCTGCAGACCAAGCAGATTATAGCCAGCATGAATGAGGCGGGTCAGACCAGGCTCCTCCAGCCCCAGCGTTTCGAGGAACTCGGCCTGTTCTTCTTCATCCAGCTGCGAGATTTCCGCTTCAATCTGGGCGGAGATAACCACCGCCTGTGAGCCCTCTTCGGCAGCGAAATCGAGCACGCGCTGAGAATATTCATTGCCCGTCGCGGCGCTGTCCTCATCGACATTAGCGACATAGAGCACCGGCTTCGCGGTGAGCAATTGCAGCATGTTCCAGGCTTTTTGGTCTTCCGCATCCACCTTGGCGCGGCGGGCCGGGCGACCTTCATTCAGCTCATTCAGCGCCAAGTCGATCAGGGCGACTTGCGCCTTGGCTTTCTTGTCGCCGGAATTGGCTTTCTTGACCCAGTTCACCTTGCGCTTTTCCAGGCTTTCCAGGTCGGCCAGCATCAGCTCGGTCTCGACCACGGCCTGATCGGCCAGCGGATCAATCTTGCCGGAGACATGGGTGATATCGTCATCCTCGAAACAACGCAGCACATAGATGATCGCATCGGTTTCGCGAATATTGGCGAGGAACTGGTTGCCGAGGCCTTCCCCCTTGGAGGCGCCTTCGACGAGACCCGCAATATCGACAAAATTCATGCGCGCTGGAATGATCTCCTTTGATCCCGCGATCGCCGCCAGTTTGCCAAGGCGCGTTTCCGGCACCGCAACCTCGCCGACATTCGGTTCGATCGTGCAGAACGGATAGTTTGCCGCCTGCGCCGCGGCGGTCTGTGTCAATGCGTTGAACAGAGTCGACTTTCCGACATTGGGAAGCCCGACAATTCCACACTTGAAGCCCATTTCAGTCTCCGAAATTCTGCTGCGCGCGGCTTAGCGCATTTTCGCGCGATGAACAGGCCCTTTGTGTTGTCCGGGCGGCGGTCGGTCACATTACCGACTGGTCATCTGCTGCAGTCTTTGCGACAGTAAGCCCCTAGGGAGGCGTTAGATGGCACGATATGACGTGTTTCTGGCCAGCGCATTAGCCGATCGCGAGACGGCTGAACTGATCGTGCGGCGCTTGCGCGCGCTGAAGTTCAAGGTGCGCTACGACAAGAAGCGCGAGCATACGACCCCGACGCCAAGAGATTATCGCGACGCCGATAATTCCAGCTCAATCCTGATCCTGTGGTCAGCAGCGGCTTGCGATCCGGAGAGCTCGGATAGCGATTGGGTGCACGCCATCGCGCATCATGCCCGCTCCAAGCAGGATGTTCTGGTTCAGGCGGCGCTCGATGTCACAGTCCCGGACGAGCCGTTCAGTGAGGATCCCCGCTATTCCCTGTCAGACATGGGACCGCGCAAACTGGTCGAGGGCTATTATGCGCTGGCCGATCATCTCGGCATCCGAACGGGTCGCGAAGACTTGCGTGACTGGCTCAACCTCAAGGCCAGTGACAAGGACGGCAAGGAGATCTGGAAGGAAAACCATCCAAACGACCCTCTGGCCCTGGTCGGCAAACCCAAGACCGCGCCCAAACCCACCGCTCCGTCGCCGACGCCTGTCGCCGCTGCGGCCTCGCCCAGTTTTGTCTCTAATCTGGATGCACCGGTGGCAAAGCGCGCGGCCCCTCAATCAGACCAGCTTGGCACGATCATGTTGGCGACAGTGGGTGCGGTGATTGTCGGTATGCTCGTCCTCAGCGCCGCCTTGCGGTCTGGTCTATCAGCAACTTATCCGACTGGTACCAATGGCGAACAATTGGTCGAGCAATGCCCCGCCGGGCAGATCCCGGCCTATCTGCTTGATCAGAATATCCGCCCCCCGCTCGAGCCTGGCCCGATCATAGACGACACTGAAGACGAATAGGCACGTCAGGCCTGTTTGGGATCGTGCTTCGGGGCGGGCGCGAGGCGCATGATCTCGGTCTGATACCGCTCATCACCGCCTGAAAACAGCAGCGGCAAGGCGCGTGAACAAGCCTCGACAAGCGCGTCCCGCCAAGCCTCATCCGCTTTGGCAAAGTCGGCGAGGACATAGAGCATGACTTGTGACTTGTCGCCTGGATGACCAACGCCCATGCGGACCCGGCGGACCTCTGCGCCCACGTGCGCGATCATGGAGCGGATGCCATTATTTCCCGAATGCCCGCCGCCGCGCTTTACACGCGTGCGCCCTGGCGCGAGGTCGATCTCGTCGTGAAACACCGTCACATCTTCAGCAGAGAGCTTGTAGAATTGCAACGCCGCCTGCGCCGCGCGACCGGTTTCATTATAGTAGGTCTCGGGCTTCATCAGCAGGACCTTTTCGCTGCCAATCCTGCCTTCGCAGACCTGGCTCTGAAACTTGCTGCGCCACGGACTGAACCCGTAATCGGAGGCGATCGCATCCATGACCATGAATCCGAGATTGTGCCGATTGCGCAGATATTTCGGCGCCGGGTTTCCTTGTCCGACTAGCACATGCATGACCGGGTCCTTCGGGGTCTCGTCTGCTGAATCAATAATGGCGGGGCGGCCCGGAAGCCACCCCGCCACCAAATTGATTAGCGATTTGATCACTCTTCGGCAGCGCCTTCTTCGTCACCGCCCTGCTTGGTGGCTTCGACTTCATCTGCTTCTGGAGCTTCGTCCTCTTCGCCTTCTTCAACGTCGGCAGAGATACCGCGGCCAACAACAGAGGCGATGGTGAAGTCGCGGTCTGTAATGGTTGGCTCTGCACCGCCTGGCAGGTTGATGTCAGAGATTTTGACATTGTCACCAATGTCGAGGCCGGTCAGGTCAGCATCGAGCGAATCCGGGATGCTGTCGGCGCGGACGTTCAGCTCGACGGCGTGACGCACAACGTTCAGAGCGCCGCCTTTCTTGAGGCCTGGCGAGTCTTCTTCGTTCAGGAAGTTCACGGTGACTTCCACGGTAATGATCTGGTCTTTCTTGACGCGGAACAGATCGACATGCTGGGGCTGGTCGCTCACCGGGTGCATCTGGATCGCTTGCGGGATGACCAGCTGCTTCTTGCCGTCATGTACCAGCGTCGCAGTCGAGGACAGGAATTGACCGGTATTGATCGCTTTGACGACCTCATTTTTCTTGAGGTTGATCGCGACCGGATCTTCACCGCCGCCATAGAGAACGCCGGGGACAAAACCCAGACGACGGGCTTCACGAGCGCCGCCTTTACCGGTGCGCTCGCGCACATCGACATTGAATACGATATCTTTTGACATGTTTTTTCCTTTCGCCCTGAAGTCCGCCCTGGCTTTGCTCGCAAGCCCTTTGGGTGACAGCCTGACAGGTACGACCTCGCGCCGCCCTTTCTTCAAGGCGCTGCCCTTACAGGAAACAGCGCCGCGCTGCAACCGCACAGCCGCAGACAACTTGACTTAATGGGATTTACAGACGTAGATTTACAGCTGTAGCGAAAGAGAGAGACCCTATGGCCAATCCCAATCCGTCAGAGCTCGTGATCCTGAAATATCTCTGGAATAGCGGCGCCAAGACCGCGCGCCAATTGCATGAAGCGGTTGGCCCTTCACAGGACTGGCAGCTCTCGACCACTCGAACGGTGCTTGGCCGCATGGAAGCAAAGGGTTGGGTGCAGCGTAATGGCGCCGTCGATCCGGTCACGTTCGAGCCTTTGCTCGATCGGGTTGAGACCCTGGGCAGCCTGGTTCGGCATCTGGCGCGAAAGGTCCTTGATATGGATGGCCCTATTCCGGCCACCATGTTCGCCGAAAGTCCTCACCTGTCGAATGACGAGCTCGATGAGCTGGACTCGATCATCAACGCGGCGGAAGCCAAAGAAAACGGAGAGTAGAGTATGACAGCCCTCTGGTTCATCGCGTTTTCGCTGATCTGGACGGGGTTACTTGCGGGGGGTGCTCATTATCTGAGCCGTGAGCCCGTACCGGCCCGGTTCGCTCATACAATCTGGCGGGGTGCCGCCATTCTCGCCTTCCTGCCCTGGGTCATTGCAGGCATTTACGCCCTGATCCCGGCCCCGATCGCGACCCCCATCCCCGACTTGCCCTACATCGGCGGGGCCGCGGAAGCCTTGTACGCAAACGGCGCGGTTCTGGCCGCAACCGAATCAAACGCCGCGCCCATTATCGGCATGATCCTGCTGGGCGCGCTGGTCGCCGGATGGCTTGCCCGGCTCGGCATGAACACGCTGTGCCAGGTGCGCCTGCAGAACATCAAGAAACTCGCCACGCCGCATGACCGGGTTCAGTCCGATACCTGGGCGCGGAAACTCGGCCTCAAGCGCGCCCCGGCGACGGCCAGCATTCCGCATGGCTCGCCGTTTCTGGCGGGCATTCGTCAACGGACGATCTATCTGCCGGACGCCATCTCGGATCAACGCGATGCCGATATCATTCTCGCGCATGAGTGCACGCACATCTCGCGCGGCGATCTAATCACGCGGCCATTCGAGCGCCTGGTCGCGGATGTGTTCTGGTTCTCGCCCTTTGCCTGGGTGATGCGTCGACAGCTGGATTATTGGCGCGAAGCGGCCTGTGACGAGCAGACAGCGGCGCTGACCGGGGACAATTTTGCCTATGCACGGGCGCTGGCCAATACGGCGCGCGTGACGCGGCCGCATCCAGTCCAGCCTTTGCCGGTCGCAGCCTTCATCCTGCCGCGACACGAGACCCTCAAGAAGCGCCTGACGCAATTGCTGGAGCGTGACGCCCGCAAACCCCGCGGGCGCCTGGCCGGCCTCGCACTGCTGGCAGGCTTGCTGCTCGCCCCGCTTTCACTTGCTCAGGCAACCTCGGTGGTGAGCGGCAATGTGTTCACCCACGCCGTGTTTATCGACTCCTATGCCAAGGTCAGTCAGTCTTTTGGCAAGATTTACAGCGAAGTCGATGACAAGAGCTGGTGGCATAGCGGCGTCGATATCAAGGCCAAGGAGCACACGCCAATCTACAGCCCTACGGATGCCAAAGTGATCTGGGCGGGCAAAAAGGAAGACTATGGCTACACGGTCGACCTCTTGCTTGAGGACGGACGCAAGATGCGTTTCTCACAAATGTCAAAAATCCTGGTTGAGGAAGACCAGAAGATCAAAGCCGGGACCACACTTGGCAAGGTCGGCAAGACCGGGCGATCCGCCCGCTATCCGCATCTTCACCTGGAGGTCTACAAGGATGGCGAGCATATCGATCCGCTCACCGTCAAAGGCCTGGTCCTGTACGAAGGCTGCTGCGAAACCGGATAGGGTTTGGTGAACAAAGTTCTAATCGCAAGATTTAACTTTATCTAACTTGAACGCAGATACCGCTCCGTGCCCTAGGTAAGGCCAGGCGAAGGAGAGGCTATCAACGTGATCCCGAAACTATTCGTTTGCGCAGCTGCCATTGCGACGTGCGGTCCATTGGCGAATGCGAAGGACCTCCCTTCCACAGAAGGGATTGTGTTCTCGAAACCGGTTCTGAATGAAGCCGACATGGTTTCCGAATTTGGTATGATAGAAAATCCATTTCGCGACGGCATACAGTGGCACGGAGGAATTGACCTTGCCGCGTCATTCTCGGCGCCCGTTCATGCTCCTGCGGATGGCATAGTTCTATTCGCGGATTCTGAAACCGGCTATGGCCGCGTCGTTGATCTAAAAGTTTCAGAGGGCTGGGTTATTCGGATGGCTCACCTCAGCAAAATACGCGTGCGTGCAGGCGACCGGGTCGAGGCGGGGCATGTGCTGGGCGAGGTCGGCAGCACGGGACGCGATGTTCCCCCGCATCTGCATTTGGAAACCCGCTTTCATGACAAGCAATACGACCCGGAACTCATGGAAAACTTGAGTTTCTACGAGTCGGAGCGAACGCCAGACTAGTCGAACAGTTTCGACACGCTCTCATTGTTCGCAATCCGCCGGATCGCTTCACCGAGCAGCGGCGCCACTGAGAGCACGCGCAGTTTCTTGGACTTGGCATCATTGTCGGACGGACGGATCGTATTGCAGATCACAAGCTCATCCATCTCTGATTTCTCGATCCGGCCCACTGCATTGTTCGACAGGACGCCATGCGTGATATAGGCGCTGACTGAGGTCGCGCCCTGCTCTTTCAGCGCGGCGGCAGCGTTGCATAGCGTGCCCCCTGAATCGCAAATGTCATCGACCAGAATGCACTGTCGGCCATCCACATCGCCGATAATGTTCATGACTTCGGACTTGCCGGCTTCCGGGCGGCGTTTGTCGACGATGGCGAGGTCAGCGCCGATCCGCTTGGCAAAGGACCGGGCCCGGACCACGCCGCCCACATCCGGGGAGACCACCATCAGCTTGTCGCCGCCCAGGCGCCGCTGAACGTCATCCACCATGACCGGAAGCGCGACCATATTGTCGGTCGGAATATCGAAGAAGCCCTGGATCTGGCCCGCGTGGAGATCCATGGTCAGGACGCGGTCTGCGCCCGCCGACGAAATCAAATTGGCCACCAGCTTGGCCGAAATCGGCGTCCGGCCATCGGTCTTGCGATCCTGACGGGCATAGCCGAAATACGGAATCACGGCGGTGATCCGCGCCGCCGACGCGCGGCGCAGCGCATCGATACAGATCAGCAATTCCATCAGATTGTCATTCGCCGGTTTCGAGGTCGACTGGATGACGAAGACATCCTCGCCGCGCACATTCTCATTGATCCGCACGAAAATCTCATTGTCAGCGAAATTCTTCACTTCGGCATCGGTCAGGGGACAATCGAGATGGTCTGCGATGGCCTCTGCAAGTGGTCGGTTCGCATTGCAGGAGATGAGTTTCATGAAAGTGCCGCCTTTGCCCGTAACCCTGCCTACGGCTTAAAGACGAAGGCTGAGTGAGTCGCAAGATGACTCTTCCGCGACACTGGCGATTTTGACAGTGAGTGTGACCTAATCGCCGAGCACCCGGCCAGCCACAGCGTCCAGCTTTGCCAGCACCGCCGGATCGCGCGCATCCGGGGCGGTGATCAGGGCATAGTCCAGACACGTTTCGATCCCTTGCGGGGTCGGTGTGCGTTCCGTGCCTTGCAGCGCCGCCGCCAAGGCGCCGATCGCAGCTTTCGCCTTGGCGGTGTTCGCTGCCATCACTTCGAGGACATTGGTGACCTCGACCGCGGCTTCATCCTCACGCCAGCAATCATAATCGGTGACCATGGCCATGGTCGCATAAGGCAGCTCCGCTTCGCGCGCCAGTTTGGCTTCTGGCATATTGGTCATGCCGATCACGTCGCAGCCCCATTGGCGATAGAGATGGCTTTCCGCCCGTGACGAGAATTGCGGCCCCTCCATGGTCAGATAGGTGCCGCCGCGATGCACCGTGGCGCCGACGGAGACCGCCGCATCTCCGGCAAGTCCCGAGAGCCGCGCACAGATCGGATCCGCCATCGACACATGCGCCACCATGCCGGGCCCGAAAAAGGTCTTCTCGCGCGCAAAGGTGCGGTCAATGAACTGATCGACCATGACAAACTCACCCGGTGCATACTGCTCCTGCAGCGACCCGCAGGCAGAGATGGACAGGATGTCGGTACAGCCGAGCCGCTTCAACGCATCGATATTGGCGCGGTAGGGCACCGTGGTCGGCGTCAAGCGGTGGCCTTTGCCATGCCGCGGTAGGAAGACCAGCTCAACCTCCCCAACCCGGCCTTTGACCAAGGCATCCGAAGGTGCCCCCCAGGGCGTTTCGACCTTAATCGTCTCGGCGTCTTCCAGCCCCTCGAATTCATACAGACCCGAGCCGCCAATGACCCCAATCACCCATTTGGACATATTCGTTTCTCCAGATGCGAAAACCCCGCCCTTGGAGCAATCCAGAGCGGGGTCGTCAATTCACTCGTCTGTGTTATCTGCCTCAGTGCGCCACATTGCGCCAGATGCGCTTGTAGGAGAACCAGAGCAGGATCGCCAGCAGGAACAGGTAGATCATGGTCGGCAGGGCCAGAGATTTGCGCTGGCCTTGCTTCGGATCCCCCGCCCATTGCAGGAACATGGCCACATCCTTGGCCATTTGCGACGTGGTCGCTTCAGTTCCGTCAATGTACTCCACACGGCCTTCCGGCAGCTGCGGGGCCATGGCGAGGAAGCCGCCATAAGGGGCGTGACGCGGGTCGCCGTCCCATTGCGGGGTCGTGTCCCCGGCAAAGTAAGGATTGTAGTACAGACCGGTTGGCTGGGTCAGAGTCCCGACCGTCTCGCCATCGTCAAACTCGATATAGTTGACGTTCAGGCCATCGTCGCCCGGCTTGGTCTTGATCTTGTCATCCTTGTAGCCGGTCAGCAACGAGTAGACATAAGACGCGCCATCGCCCTCATTGCCGTGCCCGCGGGCTTTGGTGATCACCGACAGATCCGGCGGCAGAGCGCCGCCATTGGCCGCCATGGCCGCCTGCGGATTTGCATATGGCTCGCGGAACGTATCGGCTGGAATGGCCGGGCGGTAGACCAGATCGCCATTCTCATCCGGATTGGGATCGAGAATTTCAATCTCGGCGGCGATCGCCTTGACCATCGGATTGTCGTTCGCGTTCGGATAATCCGAATTGTAGAACGGACCGCCAGGCTCACCGAGATTACGGTAAGCAAGCAGCTTCATGCCGTGGCAGGAGGCGCAGACCTCCTGGTACACCTGGAAGCCACGCTGGACGCTTTCCTTGTCGAGCTTGCCTGCAGGGACCTTGGCGAATTTCCAGCCACCTTCCGGTGCGTGCGCGTGCTTTGCGCCGCCCGCGGCATGGGCTGTCAGGCCAAGAGCGAGCGCGCCAAGACCTGCGAGGAGAGGACGGAGAAGTTTCATATCCGCGATTCCTTATTCGGCTGGCGCCGCTGCCGGCGCATCATGTCCGAGGACGGACTGGTGAATGGAGTCTGGCTCACCCTTTGGACGCTCGCGCAGACCGAGCACGGGCAGGATGATCAGAAAGAAGGCGAAATAGTAGGCCGTCAGGATCTGCGACAGTATCTTGAACGTGAAGGCTGGCGCCTTCTCGATCGCCATCGAAGCGACCCCGCCCGTGGCTCGCTGATCATCACGGAACTGCGCCGCCGGGGCATACTCTTCGAACACGCGTGTGCCTTCGAGGCCAGCCGCGTCGGTATAGTTCACCACCAGCTTGTCTTCACCCATGGAGATAATCGCATTGTCCGGATTTGACGCGCCGCACCAGCCGAGCAGCAGGCAGACGACGACGAACACCAAGAAGAACTGCTTGGCGACCGGACGGTAGCGCATGGACTTCACTTTCGATGTGTCGAGCCATGGCAGGAGGAACAGCACCGCGATCGAGCCGAACATGGCAATCACGCCGAGCAGTTTCGCATCCATCGGTCCAATATTGAACGTGATGGCGCGCAGGATCGCGTAGAATGGCAGCAAGTACCATTCCGGCACAATGTGCGCCGGTGTCACCAGCGGATTGGCTTCGATATAATTGTCTGCATGCCCGAGCACGTTGGGGGCATAGAAGACAAAGGCAGCGAAGATGATCAGGAAGACGACAATCGCGAAACCGTCTTTGACCGTGTAGTATGGGTGGAACGGCACGGTGTCTTTCTCGACGTCCTGAACCTCTACCCCGGTCGGGTTGTTATTGCCGGGCACGTGCAGCGCCCAGATGTGCAGGAGCACAACACCAGCAATCATGAAGGGCAGCAAATAGTGCAGCGAGAAGAAGCGTTGCAGCGTCTGGTTGCCGACCGAAGGGCCGCCCATCAGCCAGCTCTGAATGCTCTCGCCGACCAGCGGGATCGCTCCGAACAGGTTGATAATCACGTTCGCGCCGTGCAGCGACATCTGTCCCCAAGGCAGCATATAGCCGAGGAAGGCGGTCGCCATCATCAGCAGGTAAATGATGCAGCCAAGCAGCCACAGAACTTCGCGCGGCGCCTTGTAGGAGCCGTAATAGAGCCCGCGGAACATGTGCATGTAGACCGCCAGGAAGAACATCGAAGCGCCGACCATGTGGATGTTGCGGATCAGCCAGCCATAAGGCACGTCGCGCATGATCCGTTCAACCGACCCGAAGGCCTGATTGATATCGGCCGTATAGTGCATGGCGAGGACGATCCCGGTGACAATCTGGACCACCAGGCAGACCATCAGGATGCCGCCAAAAGTGTACCAGTAGTTCAGGTTTTTAGGGGTCGGGAAGTCGATCGCGCTATCATGCATCAAGCGAATGATCGGGAGACGGCTGTCTAGCCATTTCTCAATGCCAGTTTTTGGCTCGTAGGTGGACTCGTGTCCGCTCATCGGTCTCTTGTCCTTCCTCTAAAGTGAAATCTTGACCAGGGCGGGGGTGACCCACTCATAGTCGGGGACTGGCAGGTTCGACGGGGCTGGGCCCTTCCGAATGCGGCCAGATGTGTCGTAGTGCGAGCCGTGGCAGGGGCAGTACCAGCCGCCATAATCGCCAACGCTGCCTTGAGCCGGGCCTACCGGCACACAGCCAAGGTGGGTACAGGCGCCGGAGGTCACCAGAATCGCCGGGTTATAGGTCCCATCCGGCAGAGCCACGAGGCGTTCCTGGTCGGTTTCAGGGTCGATCATCTTGGACGGATCGGTATTGACCGCCGCGGCAATCTCTTCCGGCGTGCGGTGACGGAGGAAGAAGGGCTTGCCGCCGATCAGAACGCGGATTTCACCGCCCAGAGGGATTTTTGAAATGTCGACTTCAAGGCTTGAAGCCGCCTTGGTATCGCCTGCTGCATTCATCTGATCGATGAAAGGATAGGCCACCAGGCCTACACCACCGGCTGTTGCGGCGATCGTGGCAATGTGGATGAAATCCCGGCGTTCTTCGTCGACATGATCCGGGGCCGTCTCGTTGGATGCGCTCACGTCTTCTCTTCCTTCGGCATGACTTTGCAGCCTAAATACACAGATTGGGGAAAAGCATCATTGCGGCGCAGCGCCGCAATCCTCCCCGCTTAATCCCGCTCGCCTAGCCTGCCTCGCGGATGATTTCAAGCAGCAGCAACCGCAGAACGTGCGACACAATTTCCACCTCCGCTACGGACATATACCGATACTGTTGCTGCAAATGCATATTTAGCGCTGGCGCTCGTTCAGTTACAGGACCCATCATGACCGATATTGAGACCCGGAAACAACGCGCCGCGACTTGGTTCAAATCGCTGCAGGACGACATCATTGCCCGGTTCGAAGCGCTTGAGGATGAAGCCGACCGCCCGCTCTATACCGGCGAGCCCGGCCGCTTCGAAAAGACCGAATGGGCCCGCGGCGATGGCAGCGAGGATCTGGGCGGCGGCCGGATGGCCATCATGCGCGGCAAATTCTTCGAGAAAGTCGGCGTGCATTTCTCGGAAGTCTATGGCGAGTTCTCGGAAGCCTTTCGCGCGCAGATTCCCGGCGCCGACCAATCCGATGGTCGCTTCTGGGCGTCTGGAATCTCCCTGATTGCCCACTTGCACAATCCCCGCGTGCCTGCTGTGCACATGAATACGCGCATGCTGGTGACCTCGGAGAGCTGGTTTGGCGGCGGCGGCGACCTCACCCCTTTGCTGGACTATCAGCGTCAGGACGACTTTCCCGACACAGTGGACTTCCATGCGGCCATGCAGGCCGCTTGCGATCCATTCGACAAGACCTGGTATCCGGACTTCAAGCAACGGTGTGACGAATATTTCTATCTCGCCCACCGCGAGGAGCCTCGCGGCACGGGCGGCATTTTCTATGATCGCCACAATACCGGCGACTGGGACCGTGACTTCGCCTTTACCCAGGCCGTCGGGAAACAGTTCGCCGACATTTATCCGAAACTCGCCCGCCGCCGGATGAATGAAGGCTGGACGCCAGAAGAACGTGACGAGCAGCTCATCCGCCGCGGTCGTTATGTCGAATTCAATCTACTGTATGATCGCGGCACGACATTTGGCCTGAAGACGGGCGGCAATGTCACCAGCATCCTCTCGTCCATGCCACCTGTCGTGAAATGGCCATGACCCGGTGACGAATCTGCAGCGAGCTGATACGGCTCGCTTATGGAGGATCACAAACCCGCAGCCTTGATCACGTTCGTGATCGCATCTGTAACCGCTGCAACAGCGGGACTGGGGGCGGTTGTCTCCGGACCTTCGATCGATTTCACCTTTCAGGCCCTCGACCGACCTGAACTGACGCCGCCCGAATACGTATTCTCCATCGCCTGGCCGGTCCTGTTCACGCTGATGGCGTTCGCGGCCATCCTGGTTCGGATCAAGGCCGGCAGTTTCGCTGCCTGTTCGGCGGCGCTCGGCCTCTACTTCACGACGCTCATCCTCAATCTGGCCTGGAACTGGATGTTTTTCGAGTTCAGGCAGTGGATGCTCGCCATCATCGTCATGGCCGTGCTCTGGGTGCTTATTCTGGCCACCATGCGAGCCTTCTGGAAACATTCGACCACCGCCGTCATCCTGATGCTGCCCTATCTGATCTGGGTCAGTCTGGCTGGCTATCTGAACGGGTCAATCCTGTTCCTGAACTAGCAGCGGCAACAGCGCCTCGCGCTCCAGATAGAAATCACTGTCGACCCAGACGCGGGCCACCCGGCTGAGCGCTTCGCCAATCTCGCGCCCTTCGAGGCCAGCGGCCAGCGCGTCATCGCCGGTGATCGGAAATTCCGGTCGTCGCCAGGCCCGAATCGCGGCGAGCAGGTCACGTACATCCGCCCCGGCCAGCATCGCCCGGTCCACCACGGCCTGCTTGCCGTGCCAGTACAATGTGGCGCGTAAATCCCTGGACGACATCCCGACCGGCTCCGGCAGATTGTCCGCCGCCCACATGGTCAGGCGCTCGGCCTCCTGATTGGAGAGGCGCAGCGATTGCTGGGTTTGCTGCACGGACAGCGCCGTCCGCGGCAACAGCGCCATCAGGCGCAACATCGGATCGGGTTGAACGCCGGTCAGCTGCTCGGTCAATTCAAGATCATGCAAGCCATCCCCGCCGCAATGCTCGGGCAGGACCTGATCCAGCACAGCGCTGGTCATCATGGCGTCCACAGCCGTGCGCGGGGACGGCGCGGTCAGCAGCTTCTTGAGCTCCTTCCACACCCGCTCACGAGCGATCTTTGTCAGGCCCGAGGCGTGCCGTTTGCACGCCGCCAGACCGTCCGCATCGATGCCGGCGCCATACCAGGCATTGAAGCGGAAGAAGCGCAGGATCCGCAAATAGTCTTCCCGCAGGCGCGCGTCGCCGTCGCCGATAAAGATCACACGGCCCGCCAGCGCATCTTCATAACCACCACCAACCGGGTCATACAGCTCGCCATCCGGGCCTGCATAAAGCGCATTGAGGCGAAAATCGCGGCGCTGGGCGTCTTCGCTCCAATCCTCGGTAAACGCCACCACAGCGCGGCGGCCATCGGTTTCGACATCCCGCCGCAGGCTGGTAATCTCGAACGGCTTGCCCTCGACCACGGCGGTCACCGTGCCATGATCCAATCCGGTGGGAATCGCCCGAAGGCCGGCCTCTTCGAGGGCCGTGATCGTCTGCTCAGGCGTCAGCTGCGTGGCGATATCGATATCATCGACCTCGCGCCCCATCACGGCGTTGCGGACGCAGCCGCCGACAAAGCGGGCGCAATCAGCCCGCGCGGCCAGCAGCGCGTCGATCACCTGCCGCGTGTCATCGGCTTTGAGCCAATCAGCGGTCAGGGGTTTCAAGGGGCTCAGCCGTATCTTCGTCAGACGTCGTCGGCGCGGGATCTGTGGTCTGGGACTCGCCCACGCCTGCTGCTTCGCGGCCTGGATCATCCGAGCGCGGAATACCAATGGCGCCGAGATCCTTCTCACACGGATAGCGCTCGCCGGGGACAACCACGCCATCGACGATCTGTGTCGGGCGATAGCATTCTTCCCGGCCGCCGCGGTCCAGGAAAATGAAAATCAGCCAGGACCCCACCGCCAGGGCGAGGCCGACGCCGAACAGGAGCCGGATCGGCCAGGGCTTTCGCCCCTCCTGCTCTGCCTCGACAATGGCCAGCCGGTACACCCCGAACAGGATGAAGGGCAGCGTGAACAGCACCAATTGAAATAAGATACGTGCGCCCAACCTTATCGCTCCTCAGCTCTCATACAGATTCGCATATAGATCACGAATGATGCCCGCCGTCACACCCCAGATCCGAAAGCCCTGCCATGGCATCTCGGTGAACTCCCGGTGACGCCCCTTGTAAAAGGCTGTCCCGGTCTGGTGATTGGCCGTGTTGAACAGGAAATCGAGCGGGGCCTCGAACACGTCGGCCACCTCGGTCGGGTCCGGTTTTGCCTGGAAGTCAGACGGCAGGACGCCGATCACGGGCGTAATCCGGAACGCCGTGCCGGTAACATAAGGCGCAGAGCGCGCGATCAGTTCGACGGTGTCGGGGACAATCCCGACTTCCTCTTCTGCTTCGCGCAGGGCGGCGGCGACCTCATCGGCATCGGCCTGATCAATCTTGCCGCCCGGAAAGGCCACCTGGCCCGGATGCGAGGCCATCGTATCTGGCCGCTGGGTCAGCAAAGCCGTTGGTCCTGTCGGACGCGGAATCACCGGAACAAGCACCGCCGCGGGCCGGATCGTGGTCAGGCGATCCTCATCGACAAAATCCAGATCTCCCACTTCCGGCAGGCTTTGCGCCCCCCGGACCGGGTCGAGGCGATCGCTCGCCCGCAACAGGAAATCGTCCAGTGTGGTAAAACTCATCAGGCGGCGGGCCCCAATTCGAAAAACTGGCCCTGCGACCAGACGCCGAGCTGTCCGGCTGAGCCTTCAAAGGCTTCGGCCATATCGGCAAGCTCATAAAAGACCGGTCGCGACAGTTTCGCTTCCAACCCGTCGCGCACCAGCACATAAGGACTGGGTTCCAGCGTTTCCGGATCCGTTTCGACGCGGATCGGCAGGTCTGACCCCGCCAGTGCCACATCGCCAAGATTTGTCGTAAAAGCGAGCCCCTGATCGCGCCCGGCGTCTCCCACACGGTCCACACGGACCGCCACAAAAGGCGCGTCCTCGACATGCACGATCACTTTTTCATATGGCGTGACCAGGTAAATCAGCCCGTCCGGGTCCTTGCGCAGAATGCGGGAAAACAGCTTTACCAGCCGCTCGCGCTTGATCCGGCTGCCTTCATGCCACCAGCTGCCATCGGCACGGATTTGCATCTGAATGTCCGCCGATCGCTCCGGCTGCCACAGGTGAACCGGCGGCAGTGGACCATCAATGCCGTCTGGCGCGATTGCGGCCAAAACGTCATCGAGCGAGATCACTGATTTTCCATCCGATTTCATGTGGTGCTCCGCCATGTTCTCGCCTAGACCTAGTGCGACTAGTGTAGATAGTGAAGATGGAGTGCTCATGGCAGACGATAATCCAGCCATTGTGACACAGGCCGAAGCCGCCGGTGAAACCCTTGCCCAGGTGAAGACCGAGATCGCCAAAGCGGTGTTCGGACAAGAGCGGGTGATCGAGCTGGCTCTGTCCGCCCTACTGGCTGGAGGTCATGCGCTTCTGATCGGTGCCCCGGGCCTCGCCAAGACCCGCCTGGTCGAAGCCATCGGCACCGCGCTTGGGCTCAACAATGCCCGCATTCAGTTCACGCCGGACCTGATGCCGGGCGATATTCTCGGCTCGGAAGTGCTCGATGAAGGCGCTGATGGCAGCCGCGCCTTCCGCTTCATCAAAGGCCCGATCTTTACGTCGCTGCTGATGGCCGATGAAATCAACCGCGCCTCGCCGCGAACACAGTCGGCGCTGCTGCAGGCCATGCAGGAAAAGCATGTGACCGTCGCGGGCGTGCGCTATGACCTGCCGCCGCCTTTCCATGTGCTCGCCACTCAAAACCCGATCGAGCAGGAAGGCACGTATCCGCTGCCGGAAGCCCAGCTCGACCGCTTCCTGCTCAAGATCGATGTGACCTATCCGGATCTCGACACGGAACGGAAAATCCTGATCGAGACAACCGGCAGCGACGAACAGACGGTCGAGACGGCCCTCACAGGTGAGAAACTGATCGAATTGCAGGCTTTGGTCCGCAAGATGCCGGTCGGCGAAAGCGTCCTCAACGCCATTCTGGCTCTGGTCCGCGACGCGCGGCCTGAGCAGAGCGAGGATGACCGCGTCCGCCGCTTTGTTGATTGGGGTCCGAGCCCGCGCGCCGGACAAGCCCTGATGCTGGCCTGCCGCGCCCGCGCTCTGCTGCGCGGTCGTCTGGCGCCGAGCCTCGAGGATGTCGAAGCCCTCGCCGAACCTTGCCTCGCCCACCGTATGGGCATGCGTTACGACCCGACCGGGGAAGCACCGGGTCTGAATACGCTGATTGATGAATTGGTGAGAAAGGCAGCGTGAAGCCAACCCGGTTGATAGTTTCGATGATCTTAGGCCTGGCCATAAACGCATGCGCAACCGCGCCATCGCAGCAATTGCTGGTGGATTGCGCGGCCGCCGGACAATTCGATTGGCAAACATACAATCATTTTGAAGATGAAATGCACGCGCTCGGTATCCAGCCCCACATCCAGATTTGGCCGCACATGCACGCCATGCATGCTCGACTATCTCGCTTGTTGTTAAATGGAGAGACCGAGATTTCTCCAGATGATGAGCGATTGACCTACGGTGGATTTCCACCGGTCAGCGATGAAATAGAAAAGCTGATTACGGAGAGAATGAGAAATCTTGCAGAGGCACCAGTCTCAGAAACCAGGTCCCTCAACAGAAAATGCAACAGACAAGTGTTGCGAGACGTGTTGAGGAAATCATGATCTCCCTCACCACACTCCGTGCCGATGCTGAGGCGCTGGCCCGCCAATTGCCCGGTGTGTCGCTGCAGGCGGCTGCCGCCGATCTGGTGCATCCAGGTGCCGCGGGGCGCAAACGCGCCGGATCCGGGGAGCAATTCTGGCAGTATCGCCGCTATGCCCAGACCGATGCGGCCGACCGCATTGACTGGCGCCGCAGCGCCCGGAGCGACGAATATTTTGTCCGCGAGACCGAACTTGAAACCGCGCGTACCGTCCTGTTCTGGACCGATCCGCAAGCTGGGTTTGACTGGGCCGGAGACCCGGGCCGGGAAACCAAGGCCGACCGCGCTCGCACGATCATGTTGGCGCTCGGAATCACGCTCGCCAAGGATGGCGAACGGATTGGCCTGATCTCTGGCAGCCGCGCGCCAAGCCTCGGCAAGTCCGCACCGGACAAGCTGGCCGAAGACCTGCTCGCAACCACATCAGACCAGCTCGAACCCCCGCGTACGCAAGCGCTGGCGGTGATTGCCAGTGACTTTTATGATGGCGTCGATACCTGGCGGGACCGCTTGGCGCCGCTCGCAAGCACCTGTCGCAGCGGCGTCCTGCTCGCCGTGTCCGACCCGATCGAGCACGCCTTTCCCTATACTGGCCGCACGCGTTTCAGCCGCCCGGGAACCGGCCTGGACCGCCTGTTCGGGCGCGCTGAAACCGTCCGCGACGACTATCTGAACAAGCTCGCCGCACATGAGAACAATCTGCAATCCCTCGCCGGCAGCATGGGCTGGAGCCTGGTTCGCCACCGCACGGACCAGACCGCATTGCGCGGGGCGGCGGCGCTGTTTGCTGCGCTGGAACAGCTTGGGGGCAAGGCATGACCCTCGGCCCCTTCCTGTTCATGGCACCGCTCACCTTGCTTGGCCTGATCGCCTTGCCAATCATCTGGTA
Organism: Hyphomonas sp. Mor2; assembly: GCF_001854405.1. GTDB lineage: Bacteria > Pseudomonadota > Alphaproteobacteria > Caulobacterales > Hyphomonadaceae > Henriciella. Next base: position 3,234,941 of record NZ_CP017718.1, on the reverse strand, counting down.
CATCCTGCGTGCGACCCCGCCGACGCCGAAGCAGGCTCAATTGCCCAGTCTGCGCCTGCTCGACGATGTCGAGGCCCGGGAAGAAACCCCGGCCCGCACCCCGTGGTGGGTGCTCCTGCTCCGCCTCGGCGCGGCCGCGCTCGCCATTCTCGGCCTGGCCCTGCCCATCTATGCGCCCGGGACACAACAGGGCGAGGAGGCCAGCGGCCCGGTCCTGGTGATCGTCGATGATGGCTGGACAAGCGCCCAACGCTGGGGCGAGATTCGCACGGCAGCCTTGTCCGCGCTGGATGGCGAGTCGCGCGATACAGCCGCCCATCTTCTGCTCACCGCGCCGCGCAGCATCCCGGCTGATCCGGCCGAGCGCCTCGACCGTGCCGCCTTCGATGCGCGCATCCGGTCCTTGCAACCGCAAGCCTGGGGCGTCGACCGTGCCGCCGCCCTGGCGCGCCTGGACGACAGCCGCTTGCAGCCCGGACGCATACTCTGGCTCACCGATGGGCTCGACCCGGAAAGCGCTGCGCCCTTTGCTCGGGCCCTGATCGAGAAAGCACCCCTCAGCATCTATGCCGCCCGCGCCCGGGGCCCGGTGGCCATCACGCGGCTCAGCGCGACGGCGAATGGGGTCAGCCTGAGCGCCGCCCGCGCTGGTGGCTCGGACCCGTCCGAACATTTCATGTCCGCCCTGACCCTGGACGGCGCCGCACTGGCGACCACCGAGCTGGTCTTTGAAGCAGATGCCAATGCCGCCACCGCGACGTTTTCACTACCGCCAGCGGCGCTCTCGCGCATTGCCCGCTTCCAGGTCACCGGTGCCGCCACGCCAGGAACCGTCTGGCTCTGGGACAGTGCGGATCGCACCCGCCGGGTCGGCCTTGCCAGCGGGGACAGCACGGCGCAGCCGCTGCTCTCCGACATCCATTATGTGCGCAAGGCCCTCGAGCCCTTCGCGACCATTTCCGAGGGCGAGCTGGTCGACCTGATCGATGAAAACCCAGACGCCATCATCCTCACCGATATTGGCCAGATCGACGGCGCCACCCGCACCGCCCTGACCGAGTGGATTGAAGAGGGCGGCGCGCTGATCCGGTTTGCTGGCCCCAGAATGGCCGGTCCTCAGGCGGGGTCGGGAAGTGACGATCTGGTGCCTGCACCATTGCGCCGGTCTTCTCGAGCGATCGGCGGCACCCTGACCTGGGAAGAACCGCAGCCATTGGGCGACTTCCCGGACTCCTCGCCTTTCGCAGGTCTCGACGCGCCCGGCGACATACGCGTCCGCCAGCAGGTGCTGGCGCGTCCCGGGCCGGAACTCGCGCGGCGAACCTGGGCGCGGCTGGCCGATGGCAGCCCGCTCGTGACCGCAGATCGGCGCGGCGAAGGCTCGCTGATCCTGTTTCATGTCACTGCCGGTCCGGATTGGTCAGACCTGCCTTATGCCGGGGTCTTCGTCGATATGTTGCGGCGCTCGATCGCGGCCGGGCGCGGCGAAGCGGTCAGCGATGAAGAGGGCCTGTATTCGCCCAGTCTGACCCTGAACGGAGCCGGGCAATTGACCCAGCCGAGCGCGGGCGCGACGCCGTTGCGCGCCGGTGATTTTGGCACCGTGATCCCGTCTGAAGAGCATCCACCGGGCCTGTATCAAGGCCCAGCCGGGACCCGCGCCCTGAACGTCGCCGCAGAGTATCGCGCCATTCCGGTCACCAACTGGCCCGCTGCCGCGACGCTGCTGGGCGATGCCGATGCGCGTACGTTTCGCCTGGGCGGGATGTTGCTCTCCGCCGCGCTGGTCCTGCTCTGCGTGGATTTGATCGTCGCGCTGGCGCTGGCTGGACACATGCCAGCCTTGCGCCGCGGTGCCGCAGCCATTGTGCTGATCGCAACCAGTGGGACGCTGATCCTGCCGGGCGACGGCGCGGCACAGTTCCGGACCTTCGACGATGAGGCGGATCTCGACAAGGAGACCGCCGCCGCACTGAACATGCGCTTTGCCTATATCGAAACCGGCGACGAGCGGACTGATCGCGCGACCCGGTCTGGGCTCGAAGGATTGCGCGCGGTGCTGGATCGCCGCTCCAGCGTCGAGCCTGCCAGTCCGCATGCGGTGAATCTGGAAACCGATGCGCTGGATGTTTATCCGGTCCTGTTCCTGGCCCTGCCCGATACGCCGCAGCCTTTCAGCGATTCTGCCGTGGCGCGGCTGAACGCCTATATGCGCAATGGCGGCGCCCTGTTCATCGACACGAGACGCGGCGGGTCGGTCGGCCTCGGAAGCAGTTTCGAGGGGCTGGACACGGTCCTGGCCGGTCTCGATACGCCGCCCCTGACGCCGGTGCCGGAAGATCACGTGCTGACCCGGTCTTACTATTTGCTGCAATCCTTTCCCGGCCGCTATTCCAACCGCAATCTGTGGATCGAGGCGACCGGCGCGGTCGACAAGACCGAACGCCGCGGCGACGGGGTGAGCCGCCTCTTCGTGGGCGATGCCGACTATATGGCCGCCTGGGCGATCGATGATCGAGGGCGGCCGATCTATTCCGTCGATGGCGGAGATCTGGAACGCGAAATGTCGATCCGGTTCGGGATCAATCTGATCATGTACATCCTGACCGGCAACTACAAGGAAGATCAGGTCCATATTCCGGCCTTGCTGGAACGACTGGGTGAGGATGAAGGGGTCGGCGATTTCCAGGCCGATCCGGACGGTGAGGTGATCCCATGATGGAGGTTTCACGCCTGTCCTTTGACCCGCTTGTCAGCTGGCCCTTTTTCTGGGGATTGGTGGCGCTGTCGATACTCAGCCTGAGCGTTTATGTGACCGCCTTCCGGCGCGCCTGGCTGACGCGCGGACTGGCCGGCGCATTGGGACTGCTTGCGCTGTCCAACCCGGCCATCATCGAAGAAGAGCGCGAACCCTTGCCATCCGTGGCGGCGCTGGTCGTCGATCGTTCCGACAGTATGCGCTTCGGTGCCCGCACCGAGATTGCCAGCGAGGTCTATGAGGCCTTGCGCGCCGAGCTGGAGGCCAATCCATCAATCGATCTGCGCGTGGTTGAAACCCAGACCGAAGGCGACGGCACACGCATGATCGGCGCCCTGGAAGGTCTGATGGCGGACGTCCCGCGCGATCGGATAGCCGGCGCGATTATGATCACTGAAGGTCAGATTCACGACATGCCGGAAACCCTCTCGCGAGTGCGCGAACTTGGCCCGGTCCACGGCCTGATTACCGGCGATCCGGACGCCAGCGATCGGCGGATCACGCTGGTCCAGGCGCCAAATTTCGACATTGTCGGCGATGAAGCCGAATTCGTGGTGCGGGTCGACGATCCAGAAGGCGGCACGGTGCCAGTCACCTATGCGATCAATGGCGGGCGCACGCAGGGCGCTTATATCGAGGCCGGAGAAGATACCAGTCTGTTTATCGAAGTCGAACGCCGCGGCGACAATATCGTCGTATTCGAAACTCCGGAAGGGTCTCGGGAACTCACCCTCGCGAACAATCGCACCGCCGCGACGATTTCCGGCGTTCGGGACGGGTTGCGCGTTTTGCTGGTCACCGGACGGCCCAATGCTTCGGGCCGGGTCTGGCGCGACCTGCTGAAATCCGATCCGTCGGTCGACCTGGTGCATTTCACAATCCTGCGTCCTCCTTACAAGCAGGACATCACGCCGCTGGAAGAAATGGCGCTGATTGCGTTTCCGACCGAGGAATTGTTCGAGGAGAAGCTGAACGGATTCGATCTCATCATTTTCGATCAGTATGAGCGGCGCGGCGTCATAACCATGGGCTATCTCGCCGATGTGGCGCGCTATGTCGATGAGGGCGGTGCCTTGCTGGTCGTCGCCGGCGAGAGCTTTGCCGGACCTGCAAGTCTGGCCCGTACTCCGCTCGCCGGGATCCTGCCGGCCCTGCCGACCGGCGAGATCATCACCCGCGACACCGTACCGGAACTCTCCGAAGAAGGCCTGCGCCACACCATTACCGAAGACTTTGCCGGGCAGAGCTGGGGCAAGTGGCTGCGTTTCATTGAGGCGTTCGACGAAACCGGCGATGTCCTGATGCGGGCCCCCTCGGGCGAGCCACTCCTGGCTGTGGACCGGGTCGGTGACGGCCGCGTCGCGCAGCTTCTATCTGACCAGATCTGGTTATGGGCGCGCGGTTATGATGGCGGCGGCCCGTTCGCAGATCTCATTCGCCGCTCGGTGCACTGGTTGATGAAGGAACCGGAGCTCGATGAGCGTCAGCTGCAGCTGATCACCCAGGGCGATACAGTCCGCGCCAATCTGCGCACCCTTGCCGATCGTGCGGCACCGCTGATCATCGAGACGCCGGATGGCAGTTTCCTCGAGCCGACCTGGCGGGAGGAGGGGCCTGGCAGCTACAGCGCCGAAGTCCCCGTCGATCAGCTGGGACTCTACCGCGCCCAATCGGGCGGCCTGGAAGCGGTGGCGCTGAACGGACCTGCCAATCCGCGCGAATTTGCGGCGCTGGAGGCAACCGGCGATGTGCTCCGCCCGCTCAGCGAGACCTCTGGTGGCGGCATTTACACGATTGCCCGTCCCGGACAGGCGCCGAGTGTGCGCATGGTTGGACGCCGCGCCGATGCCAGTGGCGGCAACTGGCTGGGCCTGCGCGAACGCGGCGCGTTTGCGGTGCGCAGTTCGACCAGCCAGCCGCTTCTGCCGGGTTTGCTCGCAATTGGTCTGATCCTGCTCGCCCTGTTGGCAGCCTGGCGCCGGGAAGGTCGCTAATAGGCGCTTATGGCGCCGCTCAGACGGTCTGCAGAGCCAGCGAGATCCCGCACCATGACGCGGGCCATGTCCTGCGGCCCGGGAAACGAAAACCGGTCCGGGGCGACGACAGAAAATCCGAGTTCGCCGAAATAGTCCGGCGCGCCAATGATCACGGCGGCGACACATCCGGCCAGCGTGGCCGCTTCCAGCGCCTCGCCGGTGACGGTCAGGCCGAGCCTCTGGCCCTGAAAGCCAGGATCCACCGCGACCGGTCCAACGAACACTGCGGGTACGCGCGCATCGCCGACAATGATGGGCCAGATTCGGCAGACGCCGATCAGCTTGCCATCCGATACAGCGACCCGGGTCAGATCCGGACGGGAGTCGTTGCCTTCCCGCAAGCGTTCAGCCGTTTTCGCAAAGTGGCCGGGCCCGAAGGTCCGGTCGTACAGAGCTTCAATCTCAACGGCGTGCAAATCAGGCGTTTCTGGCAGGATTTCAATCATGGCGCGCGGTGTTTAGCCGCTTGCGATCAAAACGCAACGGGAAACTTAGTACGACCAGGCGTTTAGTTGATCCTTGACCGCCGCAATGAAAGCGAGTGGCTGATCAAGCATGACATGATGCTGGGCATCGGGGATCGACACCATGTCCATATCGTCACGCAAACCACGCATATAGTCCCAGATCCGTTCGGAAACGAGGACAGACTCCGCCCCGCGCATCAAGGCGACCCGGCAGGGAATGTCGCGGAGCATGTTTCTCGACATCTTGTCGAATTCAAACTTCGCGAACACGCCTGGATCGAATTTCCAGGTCCAGCCGGTCTGGCCCGCATCGTTCTGAACCTGTTTCAGGCTGTGACGGGCAATATAGTCGACAATGTAATGGTTCTCGCAGGGTTGCGCCGGGGCGAGACGAAAGCGCGCCAGGGCCGCTTCCAGGGACGCATAGACCCGGTTGCGAGTGGAGCGTACGGGCGGGCCGTCCCACTGATCTTCCGGCGGGCGAATCCCGCTATCGACGATCATCACACCGGCAAAGCGATCGGATGTGGTGGACGCCGTATTCATCGTGATGAAGCCGCCAAATGAGTGGGCGATGATGATCGGCTTGCGGCCATGCTCGAACAGGCCGGACTGTTCACAAACCGCGATTTGCTCGGCGCTGAACCGGTTGAAATTGTAGGAGTCCCGCCAGCCACTGTCGCCCATTCCGGAAAAGGACATGGCGATGACGCGATAATCCTCGGCCAGAGCCGGGCCGATAAAGTCATACCAATGCGCGTGTGCGCCATTGCCGTGGCAGAGCAGAAGGCCCGGCTTGGCCGGATCGCCCCAGCTCTGATAGCGAATACGGATGCCGTCCACGTCGACAAAATGCTCGTCATAGGGCGTCGACACGGCCGCCTCGAACCAGGCTGGCGCTTCGGGTTTGGCGCCGCGATAGCGGGCCAGGAGGTTCGCCTCTTCAGGGCTCATTTCCTTGACGTCGTCAGCCACGTTTTACACTCGCTTTTCGATTATCTTGAAGATGCCGGTCCCGGTCATCAGGGTCTTGTCCCCGCACCAGATCCGGCCTTCAACCGTATAGATATTATCAATCACCGACAGCACCTCGCCGCGGCCCTCGACCCAGGAGCCATGGCTGGCGCCGGACAGGAAATCGCAGACCAGGCGGATCGTGACCCACCAGGTGTCTTCGTCTTTCTCCACCGCGGCGCCCCAAGCCATATCGGCAAAGGTCATGACCATGCCGCCATGCGCATTCATCATGCCATTGGTGTGATGTTCTCCAACCCGGAAGGCGCGGGTCAAACCGTTTTCATCGCGTTTCTCGAACAGGGGGCCGACCTGGCGACCAAACCCGCGATGCCAGGGCAAAGGCTGGTAGCCTGCCGGCACATCATAGATCTGCTCACGGGTTAAATCATCGCTCATGGCGCACGACATGGCCGCTCTGAGGCGCGCAGGCAACCCCTCACGTGGGGGGATTGGCGGCGAACCAGCTCAGCGCAAGCACATCCGCGTTGGCCACGGCGTGAGCGATAATCGGCACACTGACCGTGCCGCTGAGAAGGCGCAGGATCGCAAACCCAACTCCGCTGATAAAGACCACCAGCATGGCCGCCGACGAATATTGCATATGAATGAGCGCGAAGGCGGCGCTGGACAGCAGCACCGCTGCAATCGGCCCGATCCCACGCGAGATAAGCGCGCCTAACGCGATCCCTCTGAACGTCACTTCCTCAATGACAGGGGCCAGTATCACCGCCATGAAGATATAGGCGAGGGTCCAGTTCTGAGGTGCAAAAATGTCGGTGTTGATCCCCTCTCCATAGCGCCATTCGCCCTCCGGCATGAGGCTGTCGACGATGAAGCTTGGGACCAGTAACAGGACCGGGCCGAGCATGATAGCGACCACGACCCAGCGCGCATCGACTCGCAACCGGCCAGCAAATGCACCGCCTCCGACCCAGTCACTCCAATAGGTGAGCAAGGCGAACCAGACAAACATGACCACGCAGTTGACCCGCCACAGGAACTGATAGGCCGCTATTTCAGCTTCGGTGCCCGGCTCGAAAGGGGCCAGGAACAGGCCGGCAATATAGGCTGAGCTGCGCAGGAACAGGACCGGCGCGATCACCACCCAGAACACCGCCACGAGCGGATCGCGGCCCAGTCCAGGCGGGGTCTGGTACGGCCCCATTAGCGAAGATGCTCACAAGAATCAGGCGTGACCGGAATCGAACAGATCATTCTGCATGGATAAGGCCCCGGGGCCGGACGGCAATCAGAAAGTTGCGATTAGCTTGCTTCGACCGGGCGTTGCTCAACCAGGTCATCCGTCATGCTCTCAATCTTCGCGATCAAGGCATCCACAGAACCATTATTCTTGTCCAGGATGGAGAGGAATTGCGCCTGCTGCTCGATGGCCAGCCAGATCAGATTGCCTTCTGCATTCAGCGCCACATCCACGACCTGGTAATTGCCGCCCCGGTTGAGCACGCGCCAGCGCACTTCAAGCTCCTGGCCATCGGCGCGAACAATTTCGGTGTCGACAATCGAATCTCGTGCGTTGCGATCGGTCGAGCCGGTCACTTTCACATCGCGGCCGCGATACTCATGGAAGTAGAATTCATAGACCGCCAGCGCATAGGCCCGGAACGTCGTCAGATAGGCATCCATTTCTTCCGGTGTGAACCGTTTCGAATATTTGCCGATCACGAACCTGGCCACGGCGTCGAGATTGGTGAACTCGTCCATATAGGTCTGAAACTTGGCCCGGCGTTCGTCGCCATTCAGGCCCGGCTCGTTCAGAGAGGCCAGCACTTCATTGGCATTGGTGCGAACATATTCTTCTGTTTTCTCGTCCGCGAAGGCTGGCATGGCGGACATGGCCAGCATGGCGGCTGATAGAATCCACTTCTGGGAGGTCATGATACTATTCCTGTGACTCGAACTCTTCCTCATCGCCGAAATCATAATCATCGAAATCGGGCAAATCTTTGAACGGGTCTTCTTGCTCACGGCCGTCGCGAATCGCGGCGGCTCTTTGTTGGGTATAAAGTCGGCGAAGCGCAATGTAAGGCTCCGGCTGATCGCGCAAGGCTTCAATATCCTCAATGACGCTCTCACGTGCCGATAGCGCGCCCAGCACGCCAGTGGTGATCCGAAACTCGGTATCGCCTTCAAACTCTGCGTAATTGAGGGGATTCAGGGCGGCATTCACGCCTGCGCCGGTCGCATCGCGCAAGTTTGATGGTCCCAGAAAGGGCAGCATCAGATAAGGCCCGTTCGGAACACCCCATACACCCAGCGTCTGACCGAAATCCTCTCTGTGCTCGGGAATATCGATCGAGGTTGCAGGGTCAAAAATGCCCACGACCCCGACGGTTGTGTTCAAAACGAAACGCGCGGCTGTATCGATCGAGGCAATCGGCTTGCCTTGCAGAACCGTATTGGCGAACACAACCGGCTGGTTCAAATTGGTCAGGAAGTTGGACACGCCGCCGCGCACAGGCTCATTGGTGACCGCGCGATAGCCCTTCGCTGCGGGCTCCAGGACCGCTTTGTCCACCTCTTCATTGAAGGCATAAACTCCACGGTTCCAACCTTCAAGCGGGTCATAAACCGCCGTGTTGGAAGCCTCCTCGCCTGTTGTTGCACAAGCTGAGAGCGCTATTGCTGAGCCTGCCAAGACAAAGCCTAATCGCATTTTTTTAGTCCTTCTTCGCGCGGAGCGATATGTGGTGCTGTATGACCGAAATCAAATAAACCTAATGTGAATATTCAGACAGGAGTCGAAATTGTGGCGCGCGGGCCACAGCTTGTTTGCGAAAACGACTCTTGCAAATCATATAAAAGATCGTTTATATGATTTATGGCCACGGACCCAGATCATATAGTAGACGCCTTGAAAGCGGCTGGCGAGCCCACGCGGTTGCGTATCCTCGCCCTGCTGCGGCGCGGGGATCTCGCCGTTGGCGAGCTGGTCCAGATCCTGGAACAAAGCCAGCCTCGCCTGTCGCATCACCTGAAGACGTTGACCACGGCCGGGCTGGTGGAACGCTTGCCAGAAGGCGCCTGGGTTTTCTACCGCGCACGATCGCGCGGCTGGGCGGGCCGGATGCTGCAATCAATCTTTGATGAGATCGACCTGGTTCGGGAACCCTTCCTGGCCGATGGCGAAGCGCTGAAAAATGTCCGGCAGGCCCGCGCGCAATCGGCTGAGTCCTACTTTTCCGATATCGCCGAAACCTGGGACCAGCTGCGCGCCCTCCATTATCCGGAGGCCGATATTGAACAGGCGATCCTGGCTCAGGTCGCAGGACAGCGATTTGAGCGGATCGTCGATCTTGGCACCGGCACGGGCCGGATGCTGACCCTGCTGGCGCCGCTGGCCAAGGAAGCTGAGGGCCTCGATCTCTCGCACCACATGTTGACCGTGGCGCGTGCCAATCTCAATCGCGCTGACGTTCGCAATGCCCGCGTGCGTCAGGGCGATGTCACCGACACACCGTTTGAATCCGCCAGCGCCGATCTGGTCGTGGTCCACCAAGTCCTGCACTATCTGGAAAACCCGGAAGCGGTGCTGGCAGAGGCTGCCCGCATCCTACGCCCGGGTGGCCGCTTGCTGCTCATCGATTTTGCCCCGCATGACCTTGAATTCCTGCGCGAAACCCAAGGCCATCGCCGGCTCGGCATTCGCCATGAAGATGTCAGCGACTGGGGCGATACTGCCGGGCTCGCCGTCCAGGCGCCCCTCGTATTTGACCCGCCTGCCTCACTCGATCAGGGCCTCAGCGTGCTGATCTGGTCCGCCACGCGCCCCGCCAATCAACAGGAAGCTGCCGCATGAATACGCTCGCCGCCGCCGCCCAGCAGGCCACCCCTGCCCCGAACGTCTCGTTTGAGTTCTTTCCGCCAAAGACGGACAAGATGGAAGCCAAACTCTGGGAATCTGTCGCGCGCCTGTCGCCCATGGCGCCGAAATTCGTCTCCGTCACCTATGGCGCGGGCGGCTCCACGCGTGATCGCACGCAGAAAACCGTCGCCAAGATCGCGCAGGACACCCCGCTATCGCCCGCCGCGCACCTGACCTGTGTCAGCGCCACGAAGGAAGAAGTGTTGCAAGTTGCGACCGATTTCTGGAATGCCGGCGTGCGCCACCTGGTGGCACTGCGCGGCGATCCACCGGCTGGCATGGGCGCCAAGTTTGAGCAGCATCCCGGCGGCTTTCGCGACAGTGTCGACCTGATCCAGGGCATTCGCGACTATGATATCGCGCCCGGCGCAAGGTTCGAGATCAGCGTCTCCTGCTATCCCGAACGCCATCCGGACAGCCTCGGCTGGGACGAGGATATTGCCTTCCTGAAAGCCAAGCAGGATGCTGGCGCCGACCGGGCCATCACGCAATTCTTCTTTGAGCCGGATGTCTATCTGAGCTTCCTGGACCGGGCCCGCGCGGGCGGCGTGACCATGCCGATCGTGCCGGGCATCATGCTGCAGCCGAACTTCAAGGGCCTGGCCCGGATGGCCAAAGTCGTCGAGGCCAGCGTTCCGGCCTGGCTGCACGAGATCTATGAGGGCACCGAAGACGACCCTCAGGCCCGCGAGCTGATCACCGCCAATGTCGCCACCGAGCTCTGCCACAAATTGTCAGAGCAAGGCGTCAATGATTTCCACTTCTACACTCTGAACCGGGCCAGCCTGGCCATCTCCACCTGCCGCCTGCTCGGCCTGAAACCGAAAGTCGTGACCGCATGACCAACCGCAAAACCCGCATCGCCCAGCTCCACGCCGCTGCCAAAGAGCGCATCCTGATGCTCGATGGCTCCTGGGGGGTCATGTTCCAGCGCATGGAGCTCGCGGAAGAGGACTATCGCGGGGATCGCTTCACGACGGACAAGTATCCCGGTCAGATGAAGGGCAATAATGACATTCTGTGCATTACCCGTCCGGAGCGCGTGACCGAGCTGCATGATGCGTATTACGCCGCTGGCGCCGACATTTCCGAGACCAATACATTCTCCGCGACGACCATCGCGCAGGATGATTACAGCCTCGACCTCCAGTCCGTCATCGACATCAATTTCGAAGGCGCCCGGCTGGCGCGCGAAGCCGCCGATCGCTGGACCGAGAAGGAGCCGCACAAGCCGCGCTTTGCCGCCGGCTCGATCGGGCCGCTCAACAAGATGCTGTCAATGAGTTCAGACGTGAATGATCCCGGCGCTCGGGAAGTGACGTTCGATCAGGTCTATCAAGCCTATCGCGAACAGATCCAGGCGCTGAACGAGGGCGGTGTGCACCTCTACATGATCGAGACGATCACCGACACACTGAACTGCAAGGCCGCCATCAAGGCGATCATGGATCTGGAAGCCGAGGGGCTGGAAAAGCTGCCCATCTGGATCTCCGGCACGATCACCGATCGTTCCGGGCGCACCTTGTCCGGGCAGACCGTGGAGGCGTTCTGGAACTCGGTCCGACACGCCAAGCCGTTCGCTGTCGGCTTCAATTGCGCCCTCGGCGCGGACTTGATGCGCCCGCACATCGCGGCGATTTCGCGGGTCGCGGACACGCTCGTGGCGGCATACCCGAATGCCGGCCTTCCGAATGAAATGGGGCAGTATGATGAGGAGCCGCACGAAACCGCCGGTGAAGTCGGCCAGTGGGCTCAGGACGGCATCGTCAATATTCTCGGCGGCTGTTGCGGCACCACGCCGGAGCATATTGCAGCCATCGCCAAATCGATCGAAGGGGTCAAACCGCGCGATCCGGCGGCGAGTGAAGACACAATGCGCCTGGCCGGTCTCGAACCGTTTGAGCTGGCGACATGACCGTCAATGGCCGCGTGTCCTCCGGTGACCTGTTTGTCTTTTACGGCCTGCTGAAGCAGGGCGCGACGGGCATGCCGGCGCATATCGATCTGGAAAAGGCCGGGGCCTTTCTCGGACCGTGCTGGTTTCGCGGAGCGCTTTACGACCTGGGCGGGTTTCCTGGCGTGGTTGACGGCGATGGACTGTGTCACGGCGTACGCTATCGGCTGGACGACGCGTCGCTGATCGAGGCGCTGGATGAATTTGAGGACGTGGTTCCGGACGATCCGGACGCCTCGCTCTATCTTCGCAAAAAAGTTCCGCTAATCGATGCGTCTGGCACGGAATCGGGTGAACAGGCCTGGATTTACTGGTACAACCGGCCGACCGACTCGTTCACCCGCCTGGCAGACGATGACTGGCCGCTTGACCGTGGGCGGGTCCGCAAGACGGGGACCTAAATCAGGAGCGCACTATGAAAGTCTATGACAAACTCGACGACCGGATCATCAGCTTCATCGAGAAGCAGAAAATGTTCTTCGTCGCCTCCGCCCCGCTCTCCGGCGATGGGCATATCAACCTCTCACCCAAGGGCTATGACGCGTTCAAGGTGATTGATGAGACGACGGTTGCCTGGCTCGACCTGGGCGGTTCGGGGATTGAAACGCAAGCGCACGTTCAGGAAAATGGCCGCATCACCATCATGTTCTGCGCCTTTGAAGGCCCGGCCAATATTCTCCGCCTGTTCGGGACCGGTGAAGTGGTCAATCCACACCATGAAGAATGGGACGAGATGCTCGGCCTTTTCCCGAACTTCCAGCGCGCCCGCGGCGTGTTCAAGGTCGAGCTGACCCGCATCCAGGACAGTTGCGGCTGGGGCGTCCCGTTCTATGAATTCAAGGGCGAGCGCGATCAGCTGACCCGCTATGTCGACAACAAGTCGACCGAGGAATGGGTTGCCAGTCGCTATGAGAAAAATGCGGAAAGCATTGATGGCCTGAAAGGCCTCGTGAAGGAGGTGAGCTGATGACTTATATTGATGGCTTTGTCGCCGCGGTTCCGGTCGAAAACAAAGAGGCCTACCTCGAACATGCGCGGGTCACTGGCCCGGTCTTCAAGAAATATGGCGCGCTGCGCATCATGGACAATTGGGGCGACGACGTTCCTGACGGCGAGGTGACTTCCTTCCCAATGGCGGTGAAGGCCGAACCTGGTGAAGTGATCGTCTTTTCCTGGATCGAATGGCCCTCCAAAGAGGCCCGCGACAAAGGCATGGAACAATGCATGGCCGACCCGATCTTTAACAGCGACTTGCCCATGCCATTCGATGGCAAACGCATGCTGATCGGCAGCTTTGAGACCATTTGCGAAGTTTAGCATGACGGCAAGTGCGTTCACGTTCGCGCCGGACATTCCGGCAGACAAAGAAGCCGTGATTCAATCACGACTAAGCGACATTGAACGCGATCATGACGTGCGATTCCTATTCGCGATCGAAAGTGGCAGCCGCGCCTGGGGGTTTCCATCCCCCGACAGCGATTTTGATGTGCGCTTCGTTTATGCGCACAACCCAAGTTGGTATTTGAGTATCACGCCGGGGCGCGATGTGATCGAACTGCCGCTTGAAGATGATTGGGACATCAATGGCTGGGATATCCAGAAAGCGATCGGTCTGCTTCTGAAACCAAACCCGGTATTATTGGAATGGCTGTCCAGCCCCATTCACTACCGGTGGGACGAGCGCGCCTGTCAAACGCTTCGCATTTTCGCGGATGATCACGTTCGACCGATCGACTGTCTCTCTCACTATTTTCATTTGGCGCGAAACACTTGGACTCGAAATATAGAGCGCGAAAGCCGGGTCAATTTGAAGAAATACTTCTACGTGCTCCGCCCGATTCTGGCGATCCGGTGGGTGCGCGCTCATCCTGACCAGTTGCCACCGATGAACTTTCAAGAGCTCATCAATGGCACAGAAATAGATGCCGCCTTGCAAACTCAAATTGCTGACCTCCTTGAGGCGAAAGCGCGCGCCAGCGAGGTCGGCGCAGGGGCTCGCATCAGCGCGATCGATTCCTTGATTTTGGATGAACTCGCTTGGGCGTCTGAGAATCTTCCAAACAAACACTCGCTTGAGCAATCAACACGTGACGCAGCTGACCGGCTGTTTCGCACATTGATCGGATATAAAGAGCTATGACCACTTCCGCCTCCCAAAACTTCGTCAATATTGGCGAACGCACCAACGTCACCGGCTCGGCCCGGTTTCGGAAGCTCATCGTCAATGGCGATTATGCGACCGCGGTTGAAGTCGCGCGTCAGCAAGTCGAGAACGGCGCGCAGATCATCGATGTGAACATGGATGAGGGCATGCTGGACGGCGCTGAGGCGATGACCACATTCCTCAATCTGATCGCGGCTGAGCCGGACATTGCGCGTGTCCCGGTGATGATTGACAGCTCCAAATGGGAGGTCATCGAAGCCGGCCTGAAATGCGTGCAGGGCAAGGCCGTGGTCAACTCGATCTCGATGAAAGAAGGCGAGGATCAATTCCGCGAGCAGGCGCGCAAATGCCTCTCTTATGGGGCGGCCGTCGTGGTCATGGCGTTTGACGAGGTCGGCCAAGCCGACACCGCACCACGCAAGATTGAAATCTGCCAGCGCGCCTTCAAAATCCTCACCGAAGAGGTTGGCTTCCCGGCCGAAGACATCATTTTCGACCCGAATATTTTCGCGGTCGCGACCGGGATTGAAGAGCATAATAATTATGCCGTCGACTTCATCGAAGCGACCAAGATCATCCGCGCGACCTGCCCTGGCTGCCATATCTCAGGCGGGCTTTCGAACGTCTCCTTCTCATTCCGCGGCAATGAGCCGGTGCGCCGGGCGATGCACTCAGTCTTTCTGTACCATGCGATCCCTGCAGGCATGGATATGGGCATCGTCAATGCCGGACAGCTCGACATTTATGATGAGATCGAGCCGAAGCTGCGTGAGCTGGTCGAAGACGTCATCCTGAACCGCAATGACGATGCGACTGAAGCCCTGGTCGACTATGCTGAACAGTTCCGCGGCCAGAAGGGCAAGACCGCCGAAAAGGATCTGTCCTGGCGCGAGCTGCCCGTGAACAAGCGGCTCGAACATGCGCTCGTCAACGGCATTACCGAATTCATTGACGAAGACACAGAAGAAGCCCGCGCCAGTTCCGCGCGTCCGTTGCACGTCATCGAAGGTCCGCTCATGGACGGCATGAATGTGGTCGGCGACCTGTTCGGCTCGGGCAAGATGTTCCTGCCGCAAGTGGTGAAATCGGCCCGCGTGATGAAAGCGGCGGTGGCCTATCTCGATCCGTACATGCAGGCGGAGAAAGAAGAGCTCGGCACGGTCGATGTCTCAAACGGCAAGGTCCTGATGGCGACGGTCAAAGGCGACGTGCATGATATCGGCAAGAATATTGTTGGCGTGGTACTCGCCTGCAATGGCTACGAAATTGTCGACATGGGCGTCATGGTGCCGTGCGAGGACATCCTCGCCAAAGCCGAGGAAGAGAAAGTCGACATTATCGGCCTGTCCGGCCTGATTACGCCGAGCCTGGACGAGATGGTCTATGTCGCGCGCGAGATGCAGCGCACAGGCATGCAGCAGCCACTTCTCATTGGCGGGGCGACCACCTCCCCAGCACATACTGCGGTGAAGATTGATCCAGCCCGCGACAATGGCCCGACCATTCACGTCACCGATGCCAGCCGAGCGGTGGGCGTGGTCTCGGCGCTCCTGTCCGATGATGAGCGTCCGCTTTTTGTCGAGACCGCGCAGGCCAAGTATCAGCGCATGCGTGACAGCCGCGCCGGGGGACCGCCCAAGCCGCGCCATCCGATCAAGGTTGCGCGGGCTCATGCCCACCAGCTCGAAGCGCCGACGCCGCCTGCACCGAGCTTTACCGGCACCAAAGTGTTCGAGGATTTCGATCTCTCGGAGCTGGCCCGCTACATTGACTGGACGCCCTATTTCTCGAGCTGGAACCTGGCAGGCCGGTTCCCGCAAATTCTCGACGATGAGATTGTCGGCGAGGCGGCGCGTGACCTGTGGCGCGACACCGAGAATATGATGCAACAAATCCTCGGCCAGGACTGGTTCAAGCCCAAGGCCGTGATTGGCTTCTGGGGCGCGAAACGCGACGGTGACGATATCAAGCTCGAGACCGGTGACACGTTCCACACGCTGCGCCAGCAAATGGTCAAGGATAATGAGCGCGCCAATTTTGCGCTGGCCGACTTTATCGCCGAGCAGGGCGACCATATTGGCGGCTTCGCTGTGACCGCCGGCCCTCAGGCCGAAGAGATTGCGAAACAGTTCGAAGCCGATGCCGACGATTATTCCGCCATCATGGTCAAGGCCCTCGCCGACCGGTTTGCCGAAGCCATGGCCGAGTACATGCACGAACAGGTGCGCAAGACCCATTGGGGCTATGCGCGCGACGAAGCGCTCGACAATGCCGAGCTTATCAAAGAGGCCTATTCCGGCATCCGTCCGGCCCCCGGCTATCCTTGCCAGCCGGACCATACGGAAAAAGAGACGCTGTTCCGCCTGCTCGATGCGGGTCGGATCGGGATGGAACTGACCTCAAGCTGCGCGATGACGCCGGCCTCTTCCGTGTCCGGGCTCTATATGGCGCACCCGGAAAGCGTCTATTTCGCAGTCGGCCGGATCGAGCGCGATCAGGTCGAAGATTATGCGCGGCGCAAGGGGATGGAACTGCGAACGGCGGAACGCTGGCTGGGGCCGATCCTCAACTACGATCCGAGCGAAGCCGATCAAGCAGCTGCATAAGGCGTAACCTTATCCGCCTTCCCGACGAAAGTCGGGATCTATGGCGGTCGCGTGCGGTACTTGCCTTATCGACCGCCATGGGTGCCAATTTTCATTGGCAATGCGGACATAAATGAAGCGCTAAACATGAGTTGAAATGCCAACATGACCCAAACCATCGCCATCTTCACAATCGTTGTCCCGGATTATGATGCCGGGATCGATTTCTATGTGAACAAGCTCGGCTTTGAGCTGCTCGAGGATACGCCGCGAAGTCCGACCAAGCGCTGGGTCCGGGTCGCGCCGCCCGGGGCCGAGACGGCGATCCTGCTCGCCAAGGCTGATGGTCCGGCGCAAGAGGCTGCCATTGGCAATCAGACTGGCGGCCGGGTTGGGTTCTTTCTCCACACGGACGACTTTGCGCGTGATCATGCGGCGATGGTCGACAAAGGCGTCAGTTTTCGAGAGGCGCCGCGCCATGAGCCCTATGGCACCGTGGCAGTGTTCGAAGATCCGTTTGGAAACTTGTGGGATCTGATCGAGCCGAAGGACTAGCCTTCTATTTCCGACGGGTCCTGCGACGGCAGGACCCCAGGGACCATTACCCACCCTTGATCCGAGACTTCATGATCGCGCTATGGATACCTGCCTTCGCAGGTATCGGCGGAATATGTGAGCACGGGTTCACTCCGCGAGTGAAACCTTTTCCATTCGCGCGGCAGGTTGCGCTGCGGGACGCTGCGCCGGAACCCGATGGCCCGAGTCGACCAGAACCACCGTCGGCAACACGAACTCGCCTGAGCGCTCCTCGTGTACACCGTTATTTTGATTGAACCAGACGCAAAAACACCGATCCTGTTTCAGGGCGGCGATGGTCATTTTGGGTCCTCCTGACCGCAGCCGGACCACTGCACCCACTTTGAAAGTCATAAATACTCCATCTGTTCGCACGCCCAGCGATGAGGCCAGATTGATTAAGAATTGAATACAGTATTTGAGCAAACCCCGCGCCTCTGATCAGATTGAGATACTGAGAAAACAGGCAAAGAAAAAAGGCGGCACCCAAGGGCGCCGCCTTCTTCGTTTTGTATCCTGCCGACGCCTAATTCACGTCGAACCGGTCAAGCATCATCACCTTGTTCCAGGCTTTGATGAAGTCGCGGGTGAAGCGCTCCTTGGAGTCGCTCTGCGCATAGACTTCAGCAATTGAGCGGAGGATGGAGTTCGATCCGAAGACCAGGTCTGCGCGGGTGCCGGTGAACTTCACCGCGCCCGACGCACGATCACGGCCTTCGAACACTTCTTCCGAGGCGTCTGCCGTCCACTCATTCGCCATGTCGAGAAGGTTGACGAAGAAGTCATTGCTCAACGTGCCGACAGTGTCGGTGAACACGCCGTTTGAAGAGCCACCTGCATTCGCGCCAAGGACGCGCAGGCCGCCGACCAGAACGGTCATTTCGGGCGCGCTCAGTTTCAGCAGAGCGGCGCGATCAACCAGCAATTCTTCGGTCGAACGTGGGTCTTCGGTTTTGTTATAGTTGCGGAAGCCATCAATCTTTGGCTCCAGCACGTCGAACGAGTCGACATCCGTCCACTCCTGGGTCGCATCGGTGCGGCCGGGGGTGAAGGGCACAGACGCGCCAGAGGCTTTTTCGATCGCCGCGCACCCGCCGAGAACGATCAGATCAGCAAGCGAGACTTGCGTGCCGCTGGCATTGAAACCGGCCTGGATCTCTTGCAACTTGGCGACCACTTCCGGCACACCAGACGATACGTTGATGTCCCAATCCTTTTGCGGGGCCAGAGCGATGCGGGCCCCATTCGCCCCGCCGCGCTTGTCGGAGTCGCGGAAGGTCGAGGCCGAGGCCCAGGCGGTGTTGACCAGCTGAGACACGCTGAGGCCAGAGCCAAGGATCTGCGCTTTCAGATCCGCGATCTCTGCATCGCTGACAACCGCACCTTCATGCGCTGGAACAGGGTCCTGCCAGATCAGATCTTCAGCCGGGACTTCCGGTCCAACATAGCGGGCTTTCGGCCCCATATCGCGGTGGGTCAGCTTGAACCAGGCGCGCGCATAAGCGTCGGCAAACTTGTCCGGATTGGCGAGGAAATCAGCCGAGATTTTCGCATAATCCGGGAACAGTTTCAGCGACATGTCCGCCGTGGTCATCATCAGCGGCTGAGTCTTGGACGGATCGTGCGCCAGGGGCGCTTCCGGCGCGCCTTGTCCTGGTACGGGTTGCCACTGAACATGGCCCGCAGGGCTGGTGGTCTTTTCCCAGTCATATTTGAGCAGGTTCTCAAAATAGGTCATGTCCCAGGTGTCCGGGGTTGGCGTCCACGGGCCTTCAAAGCCAGCCGTTGTGGTGTCGTCGCCCTTGCCTGCGCCGTGGCTGTTGATCCAGCCAAAGCCCATATTCGCCATAGGCGCGCCTTCCGGTTCGACGCCGACCAGATCTTCCGGTCCGGCGCCGTGGCCTTTGCCGAAGGTGTGACCACCGGCCACCAGCGCCACAGTTTCCTCGTCATTCATCGCCATGCGGGCGAAGGTGATGCGGATATCGTGCGCTTCAGCGATTGGGTCCGGCACCGCGTCCGGGCCTTCCGGGTTGACGTAGATCAGGCCCATCATCACCGCGCCGAGTGGCGTGTCGAGCTTGGCCGCGTCGGCGTCAGACGCTTTGTAGTCGCGCTGACCGGCATAGCGGCTCTTATCGTTGCCAGAGGCGAGCAGCCAATCGGCCTCAGGGCCCCAATAGATGTCCTCTTCCGGTTCGAACCAGTCGGCGCGACCGCCAGAGAATCCAAAGGTCTTCAGACCGCCGACTTCCATGCCGACATTTGCCGCCAGGATCATCAGGTCAGCCCAGGAGATCTTGTTGCCATATTTCTGCTTGATCGGCCAAAGCAGGCGACGCGCCTTGTCGAGGTTGCCATTGTCTGGCCAGCTGTTCAGAGGCGCAAAACGCTGCGAGCCGGAATTGGCGCCGCCGCGACCATCATAGGTGCGGTAGGTGCCGGCGCTGTGCCAGGCCATGCGGACGAAAAAGCCGGTATAATTGCCATAGTCGGCCGGCCACCAGTCCTGGCTGTCGGTGACGAGCGCCGCGAGATCTTTCTTCAGCGCGTCATAATCGAGCGACTCAAATTCCTTGGCGTAATCGAAATCATCTTCCAGCGGGCTGACCTGCGGGGCGTTCTGGTTGAGGATCTTCAGATTGAGCTGTTCTGGCCACCAGCCTTTATTGGCCAGATCGCCGGTCTTAAAGCCACCGCGCATCGGGCATTTCATGTCATCAGCCATGGGATCTCCTATCATGATATATGTGTATGTCGGGCATGATCACCCAACCATGGTTTTGGCCTACCGCGCCGAGGGGCATAAATCCAATTAATAATAGCGCTACCCCCTAGAGGTTTTGACTATATCGAGTGAAAGCGGCGCGCGCCACAACCCCGGCGCGCACCGATCGCGCCAGGGCTGACATATCTCGCGCGCGTGCCCCTCTTTTTTTGGGTTTGATCCTGCGCGATCAGGTCACGCTCTTCTTGATCGATCCATCGGGACGAATAAGCATGTGCAGCCCGATCTGAGCCGTATCGATTGTAATACTCCCAATACTTCCCCAAGGTGTGGGTATGCCGGGGGTTACCCATTCCGCATTGACCGCGCCCCAGACGTTCAGCTCATCCTGATAGCCGTTCAAGCCCAGCCGGTTCACACAGTCCGGTTTCGGTCTGAGATTGTAGCTATGATTGGTGCTACTGGTCACAAGTCGCCAGCCCGGGCCGGAATTGTGAAGCTTGATCTGGAGATTGTTGAACCCGAAAATCTTGCAAGGGTCACCGGTATCAATCGTGTAGTCCACTTTCAGCGTCAGCCGGAATCCATTCAGAGCACTGACCGGCGTGTATTGGTGATCATGCGTGGCTGTTCGTGTTGTAATCGGCATAGAGAAACCCTCTTTAGGACGTCCCTAGTCTCGATTTACTTCTTATACTTGTGTATTACTCAATACAAGTTTCATCAAATACAACCTATAGATGCAGTTTTGTTTGGCCTGACCTGATCCGGATCTAATCCAGTGCGCCGCTGCGGCTCTCCCAGAGCGGTTCAGGCTTTGGCGGCCGTGCCGGGGCCGCCAGGATTTTCGGCCCAATAGTCCAGGTTCGCAAGCAGTGCGCTGGACAGCGCCGCGGAATTTGCGCGGGTCAAATCTGACGGAAACGGCGCACGCCGGGCCATGACTTTCGAGAGATCGACCAGAATCCGCAATCGCTCCTGCAGGCGTGGAGGAAGCTTCGGCAACACGTCCGCTTCGACATGGTGGGGCGAAAGCAGTTCGACCGCGCTGAGATCGCGCCCCATCTTTGCGGCAAATGGATCACCATCCGTCATCATCTGATCAATGGTCAGGGCGGCGCTGCCGGCCGTCAGCCAATAGGTGCGCGTCCATTCCGGATCGCGCACGATGTCCGCAATGGTCTCTGCCACCCAGTCCACGGGCACGAAATCGCACGGGGTCTCGCCGGTCAGCGGGAGGATGGGCAACCGCCCCTTCAGGATCGTCGCGATGAACAGGTGGAAGCCCTGATAGCTCGCAATCGCACCGGTTTCCGAATGGCCCGCAATGATCGATGGACGGATAATTGTCCAGTCGAGACCGCTGCCGCGCACCAGGGCTTCAGCCGCCCGCTTCGACGCCACATAGTCCGAGGCCACCGGATAGGCCGGGCCATAGGTCTCCGAACAATAGGCGGTTGAAACGAAATGCAGGCGCGCCCCCGCCGCGCGGGCCAGGTCAACCACATGCTGGACGCCGGCAATATTTGTGGCGCTGAGCTCCGGCGTCTGGCCGCTCATATCGGTGATCGCGGCGCAATGGACGATGGTCTGCACGGTGCTCGAGAGCGTTCTGTAGTCTGCCTCGGACAGCCCCAGCCGCGGCGCCCGAATATCGATGGAGATCTGACGCGCCGAGGCCTCCGGGCGCACGCGGTGGCGGGCCAGGATCAGCTGATCTTGCGGCAGGAGCGGCGCAAGCTCGCTCCCGATCACCCCGCTCGCGCCGGTCAGAAGGATCATGGTCGCTGCCTCATGGCGCCATTAACCGGCGCGCCCGGCGAGATTCAAATCAATCAAATGTGAGCGCGGAATCTGAGCCCGGCAGGACCCGTCCTGGATCTAGTCCAGCGCCCCGCAGCGGCTTTCATACATCTTTATCGCGCCAGGCATCCACTGTTCGAAGTTCGCCGCCCGCGTCTCCGAAGCCGGGTGCGTGCTCATCCATTCCGGCGGGCGCTGGCCGCCGCCAATCTGTCCCATACGCCGCCACAGTTCTGGCGCCTCGCGCGGGTCGTAGCAGGCCCGGACCAGCAGCTCGAGCCCGATCTTGTCGGCCTCGGTCTCATGCTCGCGCGAGAACGCCATCAGCCCGCCCTGCGCCGCCATGCCCATGGCTTGCTGGACCATACGCGCCTGGCCGGGATCCATATCGCCGAGGCCGAGCCCGACCGCGACCGTGCCGATCTGTGCCAGCTGCGCATTGCTCATCCGCTTGGCCCCGTGATGGGCGAGCGCGTGACCGATCTCATGACCCATGACCACGGCCAGCTTGTCGACATCCTCAATGTCTTCCAGCGTCACTTGCTGATCGTAATTCCCGGTAATGTCGAGAATGCCGGTATAGATGGCGACATAGCCACCCGGCAGGCAGAACGCGTTGGGCTGTTCGGACTGGATGACATTGAAGGTCCAGTCAAACTCGCGCGCCACGGGCGCAAAGGAATAGCCCGCTGCGAGATAATCCTCTTCCATCTCGATCGCCGCGACGCGCAGGCGCTCGCCAATCTCGTTGACGGTGTTGAACACGCGCCGCCCGGCAGGCGTGCAGCTCGCCGCGCCCGCGCCGCAGATCACGTTCTGGCCTTCCTGGCGCAGCATCTGGGTATAGGACTGGGCGCCGAGCTTGCTCGCCTGGTCGATCGAGATCGTGTTGAACTCGGACTTGCCCGAATACGGATTCAGTTCTTGATTGGCGAGATAATACGCCACCAGCCCGATCAGGCCGAGTATGATGATGCCCATGCGTCCACCCGGCATACGCGCGTCCTCCGTCTCCCGTTAACCCTGCTCTAGCCCACCCGGCGGGCGCAGGAAAGGCGTTGACCCCAGCAAACGCACCCGGCAACACTGCCGCCATGAGCGAGACCCCTGCCCCGCCCACCGAACCGCCAGCCGATCCGGCCACGTCCTCGGCGACCCGGCCGATCCCGATCTGGGACGTGCTCAGCGAGATGGCGCTCTATGCCTCGACCGCGCTGATCATTGCCGGTCTGATCCTGCCCTCCGTGTGGAAGCCGAACTTTGTCGGCTTTGGCGGCAATGAGTATAATCTGTTCGGCATCGTCCAGACCCTGCGCGAGGCGGACATGACCTTTCTGGCCCTGATCGTCGTGCTGTTTTCCGGCGTCTTTCCGCTGGCCAAGACGATCACCGCAGCGATCATCTTCCGCCAGGGCGCCAGCCCCAGCCCGAAGCTCGCCAACCTGCTCAACCTGCTCGGCAAGTGGTCGATGCTGGACGTTTTCCTCGCCGCTTTGCTGATCGGCCTCAGCCAGATGAGCGTCTATATCGGCTTCGAACTCCGCGCCGGCCTGTATTATTTCGCGCTTGGCGTGCTGCTCAACAATGCCGCGACCATGCGTTTGACCTTTACCCGTTTCAAATAGCGCTTATCTGACCCCTCATGACCGACCAACAGACCCAGCAAGCTCCTGAGCCAAAGCTCGATATTCGCATCATCCCCGTCACGCCGCTGCAGCAGAACACCTCGCTGATCTGGCATCGCGAGACCATGGAAGGCGTCTTTGTCGACCCCGGCGGCGAGACCGATCGCCTGATGGCCGCGGCCGAGCAATTCGGGGTCAAGATCGTCGCGGTCTGGCTGACCCATGGCCATCTCGACCATGCCGGCGCCGCCACCGCGGTCAAGGAGCGCACCGGCTGCCCGATCATTGGCCCGCACAAGGATGACCAGTGGCTGCTCGACGAGATCGAGGCCCAGGGCGCCCGCTATGGCATTGTCGATGGCAAGAATGTCCAGCCGGACCGTTATCTCGACGAAGGCGACACGCTGACCCTCGGCGACCAGACCTTCGGCGTCACCCACTGCCCCGGCCACACGCCCGGCCATGTCGTCATCTATCACCAGACCGGCCAACTGGCCTTTGTCGGCGACGTCCTGTTCCGCGGCTCGATTGGGCGGACAGACTTCCCGAAAGGCAATCACCAGCAGCTGGTCGACTCGATCGTGAACAATCTTTGGCCGCTGGGGGATGGCATGCGGTTTGTCCCTGGGCACGGGCCGATGAGCACGTTCGGGCAAGAACGGAAGGATAATCCGTTTGTGGGGGATGCGGTGTTGGGGTGAGATTTAGGGAGTTTGAAAAAGCGCTCGAAGTGAATTTATTAAATCGGGTCCAAATTCGAGTGTCGCAGCGAACATGGCGACCCAGAGACCGATTCTAATTTCTCGGTTCGGGTGGTGAAGCCAATGACGAATGTCCCATGGCTTTATGCCTCGAGCGAAGATATCAAACTCTCCGATAGCGCCCTGCTTACCGTCCGTGTCGTCATCTTCATCGCTGTCGCTTTTCGCTTTCAATGTTTTGAGCGTTTCCGGATCCAAGCGAAACTCAAAGTAGTTTAGCTTCATCCATCCAGCTCGAATTTTCAGCTCCTTGCGAAACAGGCGCCCCCCGTTCTCTCGAAACTCGACAAGAAAGTAATCGTCTTCGAAGCGACCATTGAGTCGCTTAGCGGTCTCTTTGAGGTTTAGACCGTCGAGGCCTTTGACTTCGAACATGTCTCTCATTCTATGGGAGTTTATCATCATCGTGTCGGGGTAGTTAACGGCGCCGTTCTCATGACTTTTGGTTCCGAGAGCCTGCTTCCATTTAGTTCCCGCGATGTTTGCATACCTAAGTAACAGATGGGTCACGATCCCAATCGCCACCGAAAGAACGGCAATCACTATTAAGTTCCAGACTGTGATCGAAATCGGGATAGCGACTTGACTGCAGTCGATGCCTATTCTTGAGAACTCATCGCAAATCTGTTGCTTAATTCCCATGATTCCTGCTCCCACCCCTCTGAACAGAGAGAATATCATATCCTATTATGAGTAAAGTTGGATGTTTGACTCAGTTTGAAATTGAGCAATACTCTGATTGAGTTTTGGGAGGGGACGCCCATGATAATTGTAGGTTCAGCGATTTTCGCGATTTTACAACAAGGGAGTTGGCTAGAAGCGGATTATCAATCCTGTGTGTGTACCGACATGGAAATCGAACGCATTCTTCCATCCGGTGCGCGCGCCGACTGTTTAAGCGAAACAAGCGCGATCGAAATAGAAAGCTACTCCGATTGGGCAGAAGGGATTGGACAGGCACTACATTATGGCGCTCAGAGCGGACTGACGCCCACACTGATTTTGTTTTGTGAAACCACTGAAGAACAGTGCTTTAAGGAGGATCTGAGATTGAAGGAAACGATTTCCGCGTTTGATCTTCCCATAGCCATTTATGACGCTTCTGATTTTGATTGCTCGCCACCAATCTCGGATTAGTCCGACATTTGTCTCAACCTCTCCCCCCAACGCTCCCCACGGCTTGACCGTGGGGTCCAGCGCGTCTTGTGGCGGTTGAGATCGGGAGAGACATGATCGCTCCCGGTCTTTGCGGCACGGGCAAGTGATGGGGGCTGCCCAATCGAGTTGGGCAGAGCGTGAAGGGCGGGTTTGGGGAAGCTCTGTGGGAGGTCCCGGACCGAGCCCGGCACGGCGGAGACCAAGGATCAAGCGCAAAATCAGGTCCCGTTTTCCTGACGAATGTCAGGATCCATGGCGGTCGAGACCATCATCCACCAGCCGCCATGGGTGCCAACTTGCGTTGGCGAAACGGCTTTGTTTCGTCCCTTGATCCCCGGAACCGATCTCCCGCCCTATCCCCCGCAGACCCCTGCGCAGCTGTGCGCCCGGCCTGATCGGGTGGCAGGTATCGACGGCGCTAGAACGCCTCGGTTTCGCTTTCGCTCTCCCCGCTCACCCCGAACAGGCAGAGCGCCAGGAGCAGCGTCGCGACCACGCCGGAGCCGCCAGCCACAGGTGAGGGCAGGAAGCCGTTCAGGCCGAACATCATGACCAGCGTGTTGGCAACGAACGCCACAACACCGACCAGAGCCGTCAGGCCGCCCAGCAGCTTGCCGCCGGCTTTCATCCGGGCCATGCCGAACACCATTGCGGCGAGGCCGAGCAGGATCTTGGCGGCATTATAGCCAAAGAAGGAAAAGGCGACGACCGAGAAGGCAACGCCGTCCAGGTCCGGATTGGCGGTCGCGGCTTCGCGGAACGGGCCGAACTGGGTCAGGCCGACGCCGACCTGGACAACGTTCAGCGCGGCGGCAAAGGCGATGGCGGAAAAGCCGAGCGAATAGCGCTTGGCCATAACCAGAGCCGAGCCAGCAAAGGCCGCGGTAACAACGAAGATCAGGCCCTCAAGGCCCCAAAGGAAGCTTCGGTCGACGTCCGGCGCGCCGAGATAGAGCGCGGTATAGATCGGCTGGGTCAGCGCGGCGAGCAGCAATAAAATGGCGAGCCCATTTACGGTTTGTTTTTGCGAGAGATCCATGCGGACATCCTTTCCTGTCAGGGCCCTGCTTCTCTAAATGGCGGGCACTTGGGGGCTTGGCTTAATGCGCGTCGGCAGCAAGCTCAAATCACTTTCTGACGGGGGCTTTGCGGCCTCGCCAACTCAGCCTAGGCTCCCCTCAACACTGGAGGAGGACACATCATGATCAATAAATCTCTGCTCGCCGCCGCCGCTTTTGCCGGCGCGCTGGCGACAAACGCCCCCGCCGCACAGGCCCAGGGTGAGCGATACATTGGCGAGATCATCACAGTCGGCTTCAATTTTTGCCCCCGCGACACCGTTCAGGCAAACGGACAGCTGCTTGCGATTGCGCAGCACAATGCGCTGTTCGCGCTCTATGGGACAATTTATGGCGGCGATGGGCGCTCGACCTTTGCACTGCCGGATCTACGCGGGCGCACCATTGTCGGGGAGGGAAATGGACCCGGGCTCACACAGCGGACGCAAGGCGAACGCGCCGGTGCCGAGAACCATGTCGCAGGCCCAGCACCGAAAGAAGTGACCGAGCCGAATTTCTCGGCCAGCACCACCAATGGCAACAATATGCCGCCTTATCTGGTCATGCGCCATTGCGTCGTCCTCTACGGGATGTTCCCGCCGCGCAATTAGCGCAGACCGCCTCAGGGCCGCGGGCTGAAGCGGGTCTGCCCGGTCTCCAGCGTCCGCCAGGCATGGTGGACGAAGTCGACAAGGAGCGGGCGCGTGTCGCGTGGATCGATGATCTCCTCGGCGAAAAAGGCCTCCGCGGTGCGGAAAGGTGAGGCGATGGCGTCGAAGCGTTTGTACAGGCTTTTCAGGTAGGCGTCCTTGTCTTCGGCTTCGAGGATTTCCTTGCGATAGGCCGCCTCGATCCCGCCCGCCATGGGCAGGCTGCCCCAGTCGCCGCTCGGCCAGCAATAGCGCCACTTGGCCTTGCTGGGATTGAACATGGCGCTGCCGGCGAGGCCATAAGCCTTGCGGATGACGACGGCGCAGATCGGCACAGTCGCCTGATACACTGCTGCCATGGCGCGCACGCCCTTGCGGGTCACGCCTTCGGTCTCATGCCGCACGCCGCAGGCAAAGCCGGGGCAGTCGACAAAGTGCACCACTGGCAGGTGGAAGGTCGAGCAGAGATCCATGTGGCGGGTGACCTTGTCACAGACATCGGCCGTCCAGGCGCCATCGAGGAAGAACGGGTCGCCCGCGAGAATGCCGACCGGGTGGCCATCGATCCGGGCAAAGCCGGTGACGATGCCGCGGCCCCATTGCTCGCCAATCTCGAAGAAGCTGTCTGTGTCGACCGCCGCGGCGATGATCTTGCGCGGCTTGTACGGCGTCTTGCCATCGGTCGGGACGATGGACAGGAGCTCTTCCTCCTTGCGGTTTGGATCATCGCTCGGCGCTGTGACCGGCGGCAGCTCGTGCACGGAGGATGGCAGATAGGAGAGGAATTGCCGGGCCGCTTCGAAGGCCTCGGATTCACTCTCGACCACGGCATCGACTGTGCCATTGCGGGCCTGGATCTGCCAGCCGCCCAGTTCTTCCTTGGTGACGTCTTCGCCAAGCGCTCGGGTGACCGGCGGCCCGGCCACAAAGACCTGGGACAGTTCCTTGACCAGGACCGAGAAATGACTGGCCGCGAGCCGCCCTGCGCCCATCCCCGCACATGGACCAAGGCCGAGCGAGACATAAGGCACCTCAGCCATGCCGGAGACGATATACTCCCAGCCGGGCGTCTCCGGAATATAGGTGCGTGGATCCTTCTCGAACATCTTGATCGAGCCGCCGCCGCCCGTGCCGTCAATCAGCTGGACCAGCGGCATGCGATAGTCCTGGCTCTGCTTCAGCGCGAGCAGCAGCTTGCCGCGAATCGAGGCATCGGCCGCGCCGCCACGGACGGTAAAGTCATCGCCCAGAATGAAAGCCGGACGCCCATCGAGCGTGGCGCGTCCAATCACCGAATTGGAGGCCATGAAATGCTCAAGCTCTTCATTCGCATCATAGCGCGCGAGGCCGGCAATCTTACCAATCTCGTGAAAACTGCCGGGATCGGCGAGAAAGGCGACGCGTTCTCGCACCGTCAGTTTGCCGCGCCCCTTCTGGCGAGAGACCGGCTCATCGCCGCCCATTTCTTCAGCCAGACGTTCGCGCCGGCGCAATTCTTCGATCGATTTTTCCCACGACATGGGCTCTGTTTCGAAACCTTCCGCGGCGGCGGGTCAAGGTAAAAATCTGCACCGCGAACTTAAGCGTGATCGGACTTGGTGCAGTTTACGTAAGCGGCACCCTTGCCCCGAGCCGTTTCCCCTGCTTTATCAGCGCCAGGAGCATTTTACAGGGAGGCTTCCTCATGGATCTCGCAGAACTCACAACAAGAGCAGCTGAAGCGGTTGCTGGCGGCGATAGCGGTTTCTCCAAGAAAGTTAAGTTCGATTTCGGCGATGTCGGCAAACTCTTCATCGACGGCGCTGCTGGTGTCGCCAACAATGATGATGCAGAGGCCGATGCGACGGTGAAAGTCGATTGGGAAGACTTCGGCAAGCTGGCGGCTGGTCAACTCGACCCGACCATGGCCTTCATGCAGGGCAAGCTGAAAGTCCTCGGTGACATGTCTGTCGCCATGCAACTGCAAAGCATCATGAGCAAGCTCTCTTAAGCTTGACGTCTCATTGATTTGATCGAGAGCCTCATCCGGCGTACATGCGGGGTGAGGCTTTCTCTTAGGAATTAAGGCACGCGGAATGGACGAGAACACCACAGATCGCATTGTCGATGTCCCCGGCAATCCGCGCCCGGATGGGGCCCGGATCGTCTGGTTTGAGGGCGTGGGCGGACGCCGATTGCGGGCCTGCCTGGCACCGGCCACGGCCGCTTCGCCGCGCGGCACCTGCATTGTCTGTCCCGGCCGCACGGAGTTTATCGAGAAATATTTCGAGGTCGCGCGCGAGCTGCAGGATCGCGGTTTTGCGGTACTGATCATTGACTGGCCGGGACAAGGCCTGTCGCAGAGGCTGCTGGACGATCCGCAAAAGGGGCATATTGACCGCTTCGAGACGTTCATGGGCGCGCTGCGCAATGGGCTGGATGCGTTTGAAGAGCTGCCGCGACCTTATGTGTCTCTCGCCCATTCCATGGGCGGCGCGATCGCGCTGGCGGCGATCGGTCAGGGACTCGTCAAAGTCGAGGCCGCCGCTTTCTGCGCCCCGATGTGGGGTCTGCCTCTTGGACGCGTGCAGCGTTATTTCATCTGGGCGATGCGGGTGATGGGACGGTCGGATGATTTCGCGCAGAAGCCGGGACCGCCTGAGCGGTTCGAAGACAATGTCGTCACCCATGATGAGCCGCACTGGCAACTCAACAAGGATCTGACCGATGCGGCACCGGAATTGTCACTCGGCCCTGTGACCTGGGGATGGCTTGGGGCTTCACTCGATATTTTCGGCCGGATGAACCAGCCAGAGACCCTGCGCGCGCTTGATATTCCGGTCTTCGTCGCCAGCGCCGCGGAAGAGAAACTGGTCGACAATCGCTCTCACGCGCATGTGGCGAGCCTGTTGCCGAATTGCGAACACATCACCGTCGAGGATGCGATGCACGAAATCCTGATGGAGAAGCCGGACAAGCGGGCTGAATATTGGGCCGGATTTGACCGCATGCTCGAGCGCGCCGGGATCTAGTCGGCCTTGAAGCCCGCCTTTGTGTGCGCGCCATCGCAGAACGGCTTGTTGGCGGACTGACCGCACCGACAGAGATAGGCCTTGCGCCCCGACCACGCGGCCCGGCCAGACCCTGCGCGGATCGAATAATTGCCACTCACTTCCAGCGGCCCATCCGGGATGCGCTTGATCTCGAGCGGCCCACCGCTTTCGATCTCTGCAAGCCCGGTATCGCCGACGGCGCCAGCATCCTGGAAGCCAATATCTCTGTGAGAATTGTCGCAAAAGGGCTTGTTCTTGGACGCGCCGCAGCGACACAGCGCCGCTCGGCGCCTGACCGAGTGCATGTCGTCACTGGCCCCGTCGACGGACAGCTCGCCCGACACATAGAGCGGGCCGTCATTGGAGACATGCACGTCATTCTCGGCCGGTACGGGTTCGGTCAGATAAGCGCCATCGCCGCCCTTTACAGCCAGCGCACCGGTTGGACAGCGCGCGACAATGGCCTCGGTCTTGTCCATGTCTGACAGGTTGGGATCGCACCAGGGATCGCGGCCGGTGACAAACAGATCGCCTTTGGCCCGGCCGCATTCTCCGACATGGATGCACAAGCGTCGATCCCACGTGACGGTTTGAGCGTCGCCTTTGTATTCAAAGATCGTGGTTTTCGACATGGTCCTGCTCCAGGTGTGGTGGGTTAGTGGGCGTTGGCTTCCGATTGCAGTGAAATGTAATTCTCGATCCCGACACGGGCGATCAGATCGAACTGGGTTTCGATATAATCGACATGCTCTTCCTCATTGTGGAGGATCTTGCCGAACAGATCGCGGCTGACATAGTCGCGCTGCTTTTCGCAATATTCCATCGCGTCGCGCAGCAATGGGATCGCGTCTTCCTCGAGCGCAAGATCGCATTTGAGGATTTCCTCGACCGTTTCGCCGATCCGCAACTTGCCGAGATCCTGGAGATTGGGGAGGCCACCGAGGAAGAGAATCCGCTCGATCAGCCAATCGGCATGATTCATCTCTTCGATGGATTCCTTGTACTCATACTCACCAAGCTTGCTGACGCCCCAATCCTTCAGCATGCGGGAATGCAGAAAGTACTGGTTGATCGCTGTCAGTTCGTTCTTGAGCGCTGCGTTGAGAAATTCGATGACTTTTGCGTCGCCTTTCATGGGGACCACTCCGTAAAACTACCTAGGACACAGATATAGAACTGAGTCGGCGTTTTTCCAAGAAAAAATTCAATAAAAACAATTGATTATGAAAGTGCGAAGCATTTGCAAGGCGACTGAAAATCAGTCGCAGAGCAGGGCTCGCGAATAGTTCAAGTGTGACAGGGGTCTAGCGGAAACGCTCTAATCGGATGCCGCTTGTCTCATCGCATAAATTTCATCAAGCCGGGCGTCGAACGCCGTCGCCATCATCACGACGCTGTCGATGGAGCGCAGGAACCAGTCCTGGTCGATCTTGTCGAAATCATCGCTGGGCCGATGATAGTCTTCGTGATCTTCAACGCCGAAATAGACATGCGGAATACCGGCCCGGAAAAAGGCCGCATGATCGGAGAGCAAGGTCCAGTCATCGCGGGTGCTGCCCTCATCGAAGCCCATTTCAATCTGCACGGGCGCGGCGGATGCGACGGTTGCCACATAGGGTTTCATGTCTGGCCAGTGTGACGTTCCGGACGCCCAGAGTATGCCATTGTCGCCGCGCGAGAGCATGTCGAAGTTCAGATTGAGCGCAACCTGATCGAGGGAGATTGGCGGGCTCGCCACGAAAGCAATCGAGCCCCCCAGGCGGTCTTCTTCCGCATCAAACGCCAGGAAGATCACATCGTGCTGCGGCAGGCGCTGCGAAAAATATTCAGCCGCCGCGAGCAGACCCACAACCCCGGAAGCATTATCGTCGGCGCCATTATAGATCTCGCCGTCAATTTCGCCGACATGATCATAATGCGCGGTGATGATCATGGTGAGATCGCTGCCCGTCGTCCCTTCCAGCCGCCCAGCGACATTGATCCCGCTCTTTTCAGGTTGGCTATCGGCGCCCGTCTCCGGGTCGGCAAAGGCGCCATAGGTAAAGGGCAGCTCGTAACTGTCTCCCACGGGCGCGAGGCCTAAGGCCTCAAACCGGTCCACAATCATCGCACGCGCCTTGGCATTTTCCGGCGTCCCGACTTTCCTACCCTTCATTTCATCCGCGCTCAAGGCCTGCAGCATCGCAATCGCTGGTTCAGCCTCAAAATGCTCCGGTTGGTAGCCCGCCTCCTTCGCGCAAGCGGACAGACCAAGCGCAATCGCGGCGACCAAAGCGAGTTTCAATTGGGCCATGCAGTCTCCTTGAATAGCTGACCGCTGGCGCATGAGAGAGTCGGCAAACGGACTTGGCGACTATGCCATCAGGAAATCGCGTTTGCCAATCTCCACGCCCTGATGGCGCAGCAGGGCGAATGCGATTGAGGCATGAAAGTGCATGTTCGGGATGACGAAGGTCGACAGATATTGGCGGCCTTCCCAGTTCACGGTCATCTGGCCGAGTGGAATTTCCATGACCTTGCGTTCGTTCACGTCGAGGTCTTCATCCTCGATGTCCTGCACAAACTGATTGCACCGCTCGATCCGCTCCAGGATTTCATCGATCGTGGTCTCAGTATCGGGCAGGTCCGGCATGTCGCGTCCGGCAATCCGGGCCGCCGCCCGCGCCGGTGTTTCGGACGCCATCAGATACTGGTTCAGCAAAGGCATCATGTCAGGATAGAGGCGCGCCGACAGAAGGACGGATTCCTCCACGCCCTTGTCGATCGCAAAAGCCCGTCCCTTTTTGAGCGTGCTGGCCATCGCCGGCAGGATCTGCCCTGTCGCCGATTTCAGCATGAAAGAAATCGTATCGCCCATGAGTCTCTCTCCATGTTTTGCCCAGTGTCGCAATTTGGCGCTGATACTTGATTTCGCCAGAAAAAAAGTTTGATCCGAATGGATTAAGGGTGCGTAAGCTAAGGTGAGAGAGCAATCTCTTGTCGCTGAGGTCGGCCAAAACGTTTCCTCCCTCCCAGTTTTCGCGGACCTCGGCGGCTCACTTCTGGTCCATCGGAATGATATGCGCCTCGGCCATATATTCGATGGACCTCATTTCATGTAGCCGACTCGCGGTGCGCTGGAATTCGAAGCTGCCATCGCCTTCGGGATAAAGCTGTTCGGGCTCCGCTGCGGCGCTGGCAATCAGTTTGACCTTGGCTTCATAAAGCGTGTCGATCAGGGTGACGAACCTGGCCGCTTCATTGCGTTTGGCCGGGCTCAGCGTCGGAATGTTTTCCAGCAGGATCGTATGAAATGTCGCCGCAACAGCGCGGTAATCCTCGGCCCAGAGCGGGCGGGCGCAAAGTTCGTCAAAGGTGAACCGGGCGACACCAGCCGCCTCGCGCGTGACCGGCAGTTTGCGCCCCTTGATGGTCAGCATGCAGCTTTGCGGCGCGGCGCCAAGCGTCAGGCGTTCGAAGGATTGATCGAGCGCGTCACTGCCCTCGGCCATGGCATACCAGACCGGCGCCTCGGTCAGGCGCTCGAGGCGATAATCGCGGTCTGAGGCCAGCTCGTACACTTCGGTTTGCTGCTTCAACAATTCGATGAAGGGCACAAAGAGGTGCCGGTTGAGGCCGTCCTTGTAGAGCTCATCCGGATGCCGGTTGGAGGTCGCCACAACGGTCACGCCGCGCTTGAACAGATCCTCGAACAGACCCGCCAGGATCATCGCATCGGCGATTTGGGTGACCTGAAACTCATCAAAGCAGATCAACTGGGCTTCGGAGGCAAATTGCTTGGCCACCGGGAAGATCGGATTGGACACGTCCTTGCGTTTGCGCGCCGTGTTGAGACGGTCCTGCACCCGGCCCATGAACTCGTGAAAGTGGACGCGCATGGCTTTGACCGGCGCCTCGGCGAAGAACACATCCATCAGCATGGACTTGCCGCGCCCGACTCCGCCCCAGAGATACAGGCCACGGGCCGGTTTGGGCTTGGAGAACCAGCCGCCTTTGCCGGATTTCTGCAAGCGCACCAGAAGATCATCCAGCTTTTCGGCCGCCTCGATCTGGGCCGGATCACGGCTCAGCGCACCACCATCGATGCGCGCCTGAAGGGTCCTGGACACCGCCCCCACGTTCATCCGCCCCCCAGAGCCTGTGAGATCTGGCCGGAAAAGTTTGCCAATGCGGCTGGCTGCACGGCGATGGTCGCGAGAATGCCCGCCAGCGCGCCGCCCAGATGCGCTTCATGGCCGATCGTCTTGTTTTCGCGCTGCGCCAGGATCGCGCTGACGACAACAAACAGGATGCCGAGCACGACGGCCGGCATGAAGAAGGGGATCGGAAAGATCATCAAAGGCTCAAACGGCCGAAACAGGATGAAACTCATGACAATGCCGGACGTGGCGCCCGATGCGCCGAGGGCCCGATACGAGGCTTTCGCCCGGTTCTCCAGCAACGCCCAGGCATTCCCGCCAAGCAGCGCCGCGAAATAGATGATCAGATACGAGACCGGCCCGACCACGCGCTCCACGAAGCCGCCAAACATGAAGAGCACATACATATTGACCAGCAGATGGATCAGGCCGCCATGCAGGAATCCGCTGGTCACCATGCGATGCCATTCGCCGCGCGACAGAATTGGTCCGACATGAAACAGGTTTCGTTCCATGAAGCGCGCATTGGACAGGGCGATCAGACTGGCAATCACATTCCCTGCAATCAGCAGAGACGTCACCGGAGTGAGGAGGAATTGTTCCATATCATCGCCCTATTCCATCCCGCGCGGGGATGCACCTGGTTTTTGCGTCAGGTGAGTTGCTTGTACAGATCCGGTCTGCGATCTCTGAAAAATCCCCAGGCCGCCCGCTCACGATCAATCTCGTCCAGATCGAAGGTCGCGGACACGATACCTTGCTCGACGCGGTCCAGATCCGCCGCGATTTCACCGACATGATCGCAGATGAAACTGGTGCCATAAAAGACCTGGCCGTCTTCATCGCCCACGCGATTGGCGGCCACGACGGGGATGACATTGCTGACGGCGTGGCCCTGCATGGCGCGGCGCCAGCGGGCCGCCGTGTCTAGCGTTTCATCCTGCGGTTCGGCGCCGATCGCGGTCGGGTAGAGCAGGATATCTGCGCCCATCAGCGCCATGGCGCGGGCGGCTTCCGGGAACCATTGATCCCAGCATATGCCGACGCCGATCCGGCCCTTGCGCGTGTCCCAGACCTTGAAGCCGGTATCGCCGGGGCGGAAATAGAATTTCTCCTGATAGCCCGGGCCGTCAGGAATATGGCTCTTGCGATAGACGCCCAGCGCGTCGCCCCCGGCATCGACCAGCACCACCGAATTGAAATATTCTGGCCCGTCCTTTTCAAAGATGGAAACCGGAATCACCACATCCAGCTCACGCGCGAGGGCCTGCATCGCGATGACGGCGGGATGCGCCTGCCAGGGATAGGCGGTGGCAAAGTGATGCTCTTCCTGGGTCTTGCAGAAATAGTGATCACAGAACAGTTCCGGCGGCAGGATGATGTCCGCGCCCTGGCCCGCAGCGTCCCGAACGGCGCGCTCAACCCGCGAAATGTTCTCGGCCATATCGCCCTTGGCAAAGGCGAGCTGCAGGCCCGCAGCGCTCATTTTCCGGCTCATGGGGTGATCTCCTCAAACTCAGGCACTTGCTGGGTCATGCAATGAAAGGCGCCGCCGCCAGATAAGATATGGCGCGCCGGCAAGGCAACCACCTCAAAGCCCGGCATCGCCTGCGCCAGGGCCTCGCCCGCCAGAGGCGAGTAGGTGTCCTCATAGACCGGCAGGAAGATCATTTTGTTGCTGATCAGAAAGTTCGCATGGCTCGCCGGAACCGGTGCGCCGCCAGCGTCCGTGATCAGGCCGGGAGACGGGATCGTCACAACGTGCAGTCCGGCCTCACGGAGAGTGTCCTCAACCTGTCCAAGGGTTTGCGCATTGGGATCGTCCGCCCCCGACGGCGCCTGGCAGATCACGCGTCCCGGACCGACAAAGCGGGCGATATTGTCGACATGTCCATCCGTATGGTCATTCGACAGCCCTTGATCCAGCCAGATCACCTGCTCTACCCCGAAAGCGTGTTTCAGGGCCTGCTCCGCCTGCATCTCGGTCCAGCCGGGATTGCGGTTTGGATTGAGGACGCATTGCCGGGTCGTCAGCAAACGCCCGGCCCCATCCAGGTCGACCGCGCCGCCCTCGAGCACGAAGGGAAAAGTTTCAACCGAAACGCGATCGACCGAAGCGATGGCCTGCGCCGTTTCGGTGTCGCCGGGCATCACATATTTGCCGCCCCAGCCATTGAACTGAAATCGAAGCGCCGTTCTTGATCTGCCCTGACGCGCCAGCACCGGTCCGGTATCACGCAGCCAGATATCGCCGGACAAGACCGTGTGCAGCTGTACCCGGCCCGTTTCAATCAGCCCCTCAAGCGCCAGCCAGGCGCTGGTATAGGCCTCACGCGACCCGCAGGCGATGCGCACCGGTGTGCCTTTGGACAGGGCCCGGACAAAGTCTGCAATCTCTGCCCGCGCGCCATTGAAGGCCTCGCCCCATTCGCCGCGAATGTGCGGCCAGCCGACCCAGACCGCCGCCTGCGGGGCCCATTCCGGTGGAACATATATGCAGTCCTGGCTCATCGCGGCGCCTTTGCCATAGGTGCGGGAAAAGCACAAAGAAAAAGGGCGGTGCGTTCTGCACCGCCCTTCCAAGTCATTCCTGGCCGAGGGCCTAGAATTCGTAACGCAGACCGAAGCGAATGGACCAAAGCGACGCTTCGCCGATGCGCGATTCTGCATCTTGCGTGAGCTGTCCAGTAGCCGGGTCGGCTTCTACGGTTGGCGGGAAGTCCGGCACGCGCAGAACGCCCCACTCGTCGTTGATCAGGTTGGTGAAGTTATCGATCACGATGAAGGCAGAGGTGCGATCATCCGGACGCAGGCCAGGGAATTCCTGTTCCGCGCGCAGGTCGATCTTGGAGAACCAGGACCCGTCTTCACCGTTCCGCTCTGCACCTGGGATCAGGATGCCTTGCGGATCAACGAATGGGTTGAAGCCGAATGCGCTGGACCCACGGTCATTGCGGATCAGAGAGTATGGCTGACCAGAGCGCGCCGTACCAAAGGCCGACAGGTTGGTCGCATAGTCGCCGAAGAACTCTTTCTCATAGTTCGCAAGAAGCGTGAAACGGTGAGAAATATTGTAGTCCGAACGAGACCGGATATCTTCCTGAGGGCTCGTATAAGCACGGTTATTGTAGTTCGAGAATGCCACGGAAGAAGTCATTGGCTGAACATCTTCTGCGTCATTATAGGCGTAACCGAAGGCCCAGTCGAAGCCGTTCTCATACTCTTTCGCGACGCTGATCGAAGCGGTGAAGGAGCGGTTGCCAACGTTAGAGTTGGTCAGCACGAATGCGCCTTCACGAACGCTGCTGAACTGTGGAACGCCATCCGCGTCGGTACCGTTTGGCACCAGGTCAGCGCGCAGGATCATCGCCGAGTTGCTGCTATCAGAGAACAGCAGGTCGCCGTTCACAACATACTCACCGCCGAGGAAATTGTTGGCCGCAATGTTTGGATACCATGTGGCGCCCAGTGCGAATTTCCATTCGGATGGAATTTCGAAATCTGGATCAAGATAGTTGATTTCGAAGTTCGAACCGGTTCCACCAGCAACAGCGTCTGCCAGGACTTGTGGCACACACCAGCCTGGTCCGACTGGAACGCCGTCCTCACAATCTGTGTAGGGGATGCTGAACAGTGATGTGACACCGTCCTCAAGGCCGAAGCCACCCCCGTCTTGACCGAATTGCAGGACGTTGTTGTTGGAGTAATTGTTGGACAGCCAGACGTTCGGATCACCACCAGAGTAGAGACCGAACCCACCGCGAACGGCGAGATTGTCTTTCGCGTCCCAGGTGAACGCAAAACGAGGCTGCAGCAGGCCAATGCCATCAAGGGTCTGACCGTTGGAGAAGCCGTAATCCGCCAGGAAGTCCGGGTTGGTCACAGGCGCGTCGTCTGTTTCCCACCAGTCATAGCGGATACCCAGGATTACGTTGACATTGTCACCGATCCCAAACTCGTCCTGAACGTACGCGGTGTTCACAGCGTAACCCCAGTCAGCTGCGGCATCCAGCGGGTTACCGGAAGGGGCGTTGTTGTAGTTCACGTTGTCGGCCAGGCCGAGCTCGAAGTTCACGATGGCCGGGTCACGCGTGTCGGTAGGGTCGACGACGGCTGGGTTTCGGTCAAAGTCAATTTCGGTTTCAGTGTGCTGAATGAACAGGTTGAAGATATCCAGCTCTTCGCGCTCATAACCGAACGTGATGGCGTGATCGTTCAGCTGATAGAAGCCTTTGAACGCCATGTTCAGGATGCTGTAGTCCAGCTTGTTGGATTGACGCGAGTCATCGCCGCCAATGTAGACGTCGACATCATCGGTCTCGATCGTGATCTCACCGAAGTCTGTTCCGCCGATGGAGATCTGACGGTTATCCAGCTCAACGTAGCCCAGACGAATCTCGGTCGAGAAATTGTCGGTCCAGTCACTGTAGAGGAAACCAACATACTGGTTCAGCTCAGCGCCACGCTCATACAGGTGGTTCGAGAATTCGAACTCGTCGAGGTCGCCGTCAGATTCGGTGAAGTTGAAGCCTTCATTATAGTTGTAGGTGAAGGCGGCACGATGCTGGTTATTGATGTTCCAGTCGAGCTTGACGAGGAGCTTCTCGTCTTCAACGTCCAGGCTGGTTGGGATCTCACCAACATCGTAGCCATAAACATCGCGCGCGATGCGGGCGATTTCGTCGAGTTCAGCCTGGGTGATGTCAACTTCGTTGATCGCGCCGGATCCGATTGGACCGCGATCGAATGTGTTGGCGCCTTCCAGCTTTTCATAAGCGACAGAGAAGAACAGCTTGTCCTTGATGATCGGGCCAGCGATCTGCGCCCCGTAGCGATACTCATCGAACGGGTTGGCGCGAACACTGCTGCCTTCCAGCGAGTCGCCTTGCAGGCTGTCAGACGTGTAGTCGACAAAGGCAGAGCCGTGGAATTCGTTGGTACCGGACTTGGTCACAGCGTTGATGTTACAAGCGGTGAAGCCGCCATATTCAACGTCGAATGGCGACAGTTCGACCGCGACTTGCTCAATCGCATCGAATGGGAATGGCTGGCGCTCAGTTGGGTAGCCGTTTGAGTTCAGACCGAAGCCATCGTTCAGGCGCACACCGTCAAGGGTCAGCGAGTTGAAGCGGGGGTTTTTACCACCACACTGAACCGGGTTAATCGCGCCGCGGCTTTCATCAACATAGATGCGTGGATCAATTCGCAGAACGTCGGTGATGTTCCGGTTGATGG
This sequence comes from Hyphomonas sp. Mor2, assembly GCF_001854405.1. Classification (GTDB taxonomy): domain Bacteria; phylum Pseudomonadota; class Alphaproteobacteria; order Caulobacterales; family Hyphomonadaceae; genus Henriciella. Next base: position 3,195,312 of record NZ_CP017718.1, on the reverse strand, counting down.
TTGGCGCGTTTTGGAGGGTCTCGAGACCGAAAGTGGCGTTCGGGCCAACGGCGGTCTGGATCAGGTCAGTGGCGGACGCTGTGACAACGATTGTGTCGAGCGTGCGATCCGCGTCGGCGGTCAGGGAGAAACTCAGATTGGTGGTGTCGCCCAGAACCAAAGGCACATTGTCGACCTGCTGGGTTTGCAGCGACTCCGCCGACACGGTGACCGTGTAAGACGTCGAAATCGGCAGGTTGCGGATGGCGTAAGCGCCCGATGCACCGGTCGTCGTTGAACGCGTCAGTCCGGTCTGCGTGTCACGGATCGTGACGGTTGCGCCGTTGACGGCGGCACCGGCATCATTGGTGACCGTACCACGGACTTCAGAAGTCGTGACCTGCGCCTCTGCCGGAGCCACGATGGCTGCGGTCATGATGGAGGCGGCGGCCACACCTGATAGGAGTTTCCAGTTGGACATGAGTTTCCCTCTCAATTTGTCGCTAAGCAGATCCAAGCCTGAGACACTTGGATAACCACTGTGCGACCCCCTATTTCCGTGACATTACAGAAATGTGACAGTCCTGTTAGACTCCTGTGACAGAACTGACTCTAATGGTTGGCATTGCAAATAAGCCACACATGAGGCGAAGGGTTTATGTCTCGCCGCTTGCGGCTTAAGGGAGGATCATGGCCTCGAAATCCGTCTATTCTGATTCCCTCGGCAAGCTTGCAATCGTAATAATTGCAGCGCTTCTGGCGATGCGCCTCTTATTGGTCGTCTGGTCGCCGCTCGAACTTTATGCTGACGAGGCGCAATACTGGCGTTGGGGACAGAGCCTGGAATGGGGATATTACTCCAAACCGCCCATGATCGCCTGGGTGATCCATTTTTCGACGGCCCTTTTTGGCGATTCGGAGGCCGCGATCCGGATCTTCGCGCCGCTCTGTCATGCCGTGTCTGCGGTGTTTCTCCTGCTGCTCTCACGCCGTCTGTTCGGACCGTTCGCAGGCCTGGTCACAGTGGTCGCCTATCTGTTCATGCCCGGGATCGTTTTGTCCTCCGGCGTCATCTCCACCGACGGGGTCCTGTTCCCGTTCTGGAGCATCGCGCTGTATCTGTTCTGGCGCCTGCGCGAGGACGATCTCGGCTGGGCTGGAACGGTCGCGCTGGGCGCCGCGATCGGAGCCGGGTTCCTGTCCAAATATGCGATGCTGTACTTCGCCATCGGGATCGCGCTGACCAGCCTGATCGATCGCGACACACGCCGCGCCGTACTGAGCCACAAGGGAATCGCGGCCCTGCTGATCGCGGCGGCACTGTTCGCGCCGCATATGCTGTGGAACGCAGCAAATGATTTCAAGACGGTCAGCCACACGGTCGACAATGCCAATCTGGGGGGGCAGCTGTTCAACCTGGAAAATCTGCCAAAATTCCTCGGCGACCAGATGGGGGTGTTCGGGCCGGTGAGCTTTGTCGCGCTGGTCGCTGGCCTGGCCTTCCTGCGCCCGCGCGGCGAGCTGGCAGATCTGGGCGATGCCGCTCATGCGCAGCGCACCAAGGAATACTGGCTGGCCTGCTTCATCGTTCCGGTGCTGATCATCATCGCGTTTCAGGCGGTGCTGTCACGCGCCCACGCCAATTGGGCCGCAACGGCCTATCCTGCCGCCAGCGTCTGGATTGGCGGCTTTCTGATGCGCGCCAAAGGGTGGCGGATTGCCTTCTGGGCCGGCCTCGCCTTTCAGGCAGGGATTGGCGTACTGGCCACCGTCGTCGCCCTGGGACCGGCCAGCTGGACCGCCGCCATCGGACGCGACAATGACCTCAAACGCGTGCGCGGCTGGAACGACCTGTCGCAGCAATTACAGCGCGAGATTGACCGCCTGAACCCCACCGCCATCCTGGTGGATGAGCGCGAGGTCTGGCATGGCATCGACTATTATCTGAGAGACACCCCGCACCCGCCCTTGATCATGTGGCGCTACAATCCTGGTCCGAAGAGTTATGCCGAAGGGGTCGACCTGGCCGATCTGGATCATAGCCGCGTTCTGGTCGCCAGCTATCGGTCCAATCTTCGTCCGCCTATCAAGGCTGATTTTGCAAGCTGGCAGCCCGAAGGTGCGATTTCTGTCGACCTCGGACACCGCTCCAATGGCTGCCCGATCCAGCGCGAGCTGCGCCTCTATGTCGCCAGCGATTACACGCCGCTGCCGCGCACGTCAGACTGGCTCCAGGCGTTTAAAACCGAAGACGGGGACGGAAACCGGGTCGATCTTCATATTGATCGTCCAGAGCGCTGCCCTAAAGGCTAGTTTTCTTCTCCCGATTACCCCAATTAGAACCTCATCATGGCCATCCTGAAAGCCATTCTCGGCCCCACCAATACCGGTAAGACCCATTATGCGCTCGAGCGGATGATGGGACATACAACCGGCATGATCGGCCTGCCGCTGCGATTGCTGGCGCGGGAGGTCTATGACCGTGTCGTGCAGGTGAAAGGCGACCGGGCTGTCGCTTTGGTCACTGGCGAAGAACGCATCATTCCGGATCAAGCGCGCTATTGGGTCTGTACCGTCGAGTCGATGCCGACCGATATCAGGGTCGAGTTTCTCGCCGTGGATGAAATCCAGATCGCGGAAGACGAGGATCGCGGGCATGTCTTCACCGACCGCATTCTCAATGCCCGCGGCACGCAGGAGACCCTTCTGCTCGGCGCCGAGACCATGCGCGAGGTTCTGCGCGAGCTTGAATTCGACATCTCCACCGACATTCGTGAGCGTTTCTCGACCCTGTCCTATGCCGGCCAGAAGAAGATCACCAAACTGCCCAAGCGCTCGGCGATTGTCGCGTTCAATGCCGACAAGCTTTATGCCATCGCCGAAGTGCTGCGGCGTCAGAAAGGCGGTTGCGCCGTGGTCATGGGCGGCCTCAGTCCGCGCACCCGCAATGCCCAGGTGGCGCTCTACCAGTCCGGCGAAGTGGATTATCTTGTCGCCACCGACGCGATCGGCATGGGCCTCAATCTGGATGTCGATCGCATCGCCTTTGCCGGGCGATCGAAGTTTGATGGGCGCCGCCATCGCTGGCTCAGCCATGCAGAAATGGGACAGATCGCTGGACGCGCTGGCCGCTTCCGGGACAATGGCGAGTTTGGCGAGACTAATGATTGCCCGGCCTTTGAGGACGACCTCATCCGCGCCATTGAGGATCATCGCTACGAGCCGGTCACCGACCTGGTCTGGCGCAATAGCGAGCTCGATTATCGTTCGATCAAGACCTTGATTGCCAGCCTGGCCCGTCCGAGCCCGCGGCAATGCCTGCGGCAAAACCCGTACGGGCTCGACGAGTGGGTGTTGCGGCGCATGGCGGAAGATTCTGCTATCGGCCCCGACGTGCGCGGGGATCGCCGCGTGCGCCGCCTCTGGGATCTCGCGCGCTTGCCGGATTTCCGTAAAGCCGGACATGAGGGGCATGGGCGCTTGGTCCTCGGATTGGCCGAGACCTTGTCAGATCCAGACGCGCGCCTGGGCGACACCGCCATGGATGAGCGCCTCAAGGCGCTGGACGTCACGATCGGCGATATTGGTCTCTTGCAGCAGCGCCTCGCCATGATCCGCACCTGGACTTACGCAAGTTTCAGGAGCGACTGGCTTGAAAATCCCGGCTATTGGCGCGAAAGAACGCGGGATATTGAAGACCGGCTATCAGATGCGCTACACGACGCGCTCACGCAGCGCTTTGTTGATCGCCGCACAACCGCCCTGATTGCAGGGCTGAAAAGGGAAGACCTCTTGAGTACCGACGTGTCCGATACCGGAGAAGTGACCATTGAAGGCCATGTGGTCGGCAAACTGGTCGGTTTGACCTTTGAGCCCGATGCCAGCGGGTCCGCGCTCGAAGGCAAAACCTTGCGCAGCGCCGCCATGCAGGCCCTGGAACCGGTCATCGCCGAGCGACTGAAAGCCATTGCCGGCGCGCCGGAGACGGCCCTGACAATCAATGAGAACGCCCAGATCGTCTGGAACGACGCTCCGATCGCGCAATTGGTCGCGGGGCCGCATTGGCTGGCCCCAACCGCGACTCTGCTCGGCGGGCAGGAAGCGGAACAGCACCAGCAGGATGCCGCGACCACGCGCATCAATGAATGGCTGGGCGCGGAAATCCAGAAACGCCTGCCGACGCATTTCAAGCTGAAATTCTCGACCGACGAGTCGGCGCTGGACGGCCTGGCACGCGGCCTCGCCTTCCGATTGGTTGAAAGCGGCGCCGCCTGCGATCTTCGCGGCGAAGACCGCGCCCTGCTGCCCGGCCCCGAAGATCGCGCCAAGCTCAAGGATGCCGGCATTCGCTCCGGACGCATCGCGGCGCATGTTCCGGATGCACAGAAACCAGCGGCCCAGAGACTGATCTCACTCCTGCTAACCCTGTCCGACGGCCGCGCCCGCCAGACCGCGCCGGAAGGGGCAGGCAGCTTTGAGCTGGATGGCGGCTGGCCGGATGAAGATCTCGCCGCACAAGGCTATTTGCGGTTCGGCAAACGCGCGGTGCGAGCCGACCTCGCCGAGCGACTGGGCTGGGAGCTGTCCAAGCGCCGCAAGGAAGCCGATCAGGCCAAATTCGAAATTCCACCAGAACTGGCCTCCATGGTCTCCTGCCCGCTTGAGGATTTTCATAATGTCCTCAAAGGTTTCCGGATTGCACCGGCGGAAAAGGATCCTGAAACCGGCGCCGTGACGCTGTGGCGGTTCCAATCCAAGGCGCATGTCGAAGCGCAGGAACAACGCCGCGCGGCGCGCAAGGATGCGCGCCAGCAGCAACGCAAATCCGGTCCGCGCAAAAAGGCCGAGCGCGGCTCTGGCAAACCGCGCCACCAAAACCAGAACCGGCGCCCCCCGCGGCGCGAGCCGGATCCCGACAGCCCCTTTGCAGCCTTGGCGGCGCTTCTGCCGGATAAACCCAAGCCCAAACCCAAGCCGAAGAAGCGCAAACCGAAGAAGCCCAAACCGGAAGCCGAGGCGACGGACAGCAACACAGCCGCAACAGACGCATCCCCAGCCTCTCCCGAGGCCGTTCCGACTGAGGTCACGCCGCCGAATGAGTGACACGCCGAGCGACGAGGTTCGCGTCGATATCTGGCTCTGGCGGGCCCGGTTCTTCAAGACGCGGGCGCTCGCCACTGATTATGTCAGCCGCAAGGGAATCCGCATCACGCGACACGGGCAGACCCGGAAAACCGACAAGGCCGGACAACGCGTCTGCGCCGGTGACGTGCTGACCTTTTACAAGGCAAAAGCGATCGAAACGGTGGAAGTTCTGGACGTTGGCGTGCGGCGCGGCCCGGCTGCGGAAGCTCAAACTCTTTACAGACGCATCGAGGCCAGCGCATAAGGCTTGCCATGGCAGGTTTTTTCTCTCGACTTTTCGGGACCTCGAGGCCGGAACCTCCGGTACGGGATCTCGACCCCTATGAAGCCGCGGCGGCGCTTCTGGTGGAAGCTGCGTTGGTCGACGGCGTCTATGCAAACCTTGAAAGTGACATGATCGCCGAGATCCTTGTCACCAGTTTCAACATGAGCGCAGACCGCGCCGATCAGGTGCTACAGCATGGCGAACTGATCGCTGAAGAAGCGACCGACACGCATGCCCTGACGCGACACGTCAAAACGCTTCCACAAGTCGAACGGGCAAGCGTCATAGAGGGCCTGTACAAGGTCTCATTCGCCGATGGAGAGGCTTGTAAATACGAAGAATCCTTCATTCGGCATGTGGCAAGTCTCTTGCATGTGGACGATGTCACGCGGGCACACGCCAAAAAGAGAGCAGAACTAAACGCTCCGTGACAGTCAGGTGCATTGACTTGTACCTTCACCGAAGCCATGTGCTGCGCTGCACTATAGATTACAGAGCCCATCAATGACCTACATCGTATTGGACGCTTGCATTCGCTGCAAATACATGGACTGCGTCGAAGTTTGCCCGGTAGACTGCTTTTATGAAGGCGAGAACATGCTCGTCATTCACCCGGATGAGTGCATTGATTGCGGCGTTTGCGAGCCGGAATGTCCGGTCGAAGCCATCAAGCCGGATACCGAAGACGATCCTGACGCGAAATGGCTGAAGCTGAATACGGAATATTCCAAGGTCTGGCCAAACATCACGCGGATGAAAGAGCCTCCGGCGGACCGCGAAGAGTTTGCGCAAAAGACCAATAAGCTGGCCGAGTTTTTCAGCCCCAATCCGGGCGAAGGCGACTAAGGTCACCCTTTCTCTCCATTGACGACTCTCCAAAACGCCTGATCAATGGCGTTTGAGACCTATCTTTGGGGGCCATCATGAAACGAGCAATTGCGGTTGGTGCCGCGTTCATCCTCTCCGGCTGCATCTCGGTCAATGCCACAGACGTGACGACGACCGCCGCGGTCCAGCCGAGCGACCTGGACGCGATGGCGATCATTCAGGCGCGCAATACCTATTATGAAGAACTCGTGGCCAGGCAGGATGTCGACGGCCTGATCGCGCTGCATACCGAAGACTATGCCATCTTCCGCCCAGGCCGGGCCAATGTCAAGGGCGCTGCGGCGCACCGCGATTATTGGGAGACCGCCTTCGAGACCATGAATGGCCTCTCAATCGACGAGAAGACGGTTTTCTTTGCCGGACCGGATACGATTATCTCGCACGATTTTTACCAGACATTTTCTGACGGCGAGGCGATTGGCGGCGGACAATCGGTGATTGTCTGGAAGAGAATTGACGGCACCTGGCTGGTCCATTGGGAAATGTTCAACTAGCCGTCGCAGCGCTCCCAGCCAGCGCGATGACATCGCGATCGCCCATCATGTAGCGCGCCAGGTCGAAATAATCGAAGGCGAGCGAGATCGTCATCGCGACAATAGCCAGCCACAACCAGCGCCCGAACCAGGTCTTCACCACGGACGCCGTGCCGAGCAGCGACACCATGTAAAGCAGGGTCGGCGTCCAGACCAGAATGTGCCCGGCGCCGAGAATTCGGGTAAAGCCGAACTGGGTGTAGATCACGACGGTCATCGCCATGCCCATGATCGTCCCAAACAGGATCGCACGCGCCTCATGTCGAAAGGGGCTGAACAGAATCGAGATCGACAAAGTGCCGACCAGCACCTGCAACCAGATCAGCACCCATTCCGGACTGCGCGTCAGCAAGTCGCTGTAAAACCGCTCAAGAATTTCCATTCCGCCCTCCCCCAGCCGAACGTCATTTCGCGAATAGCTGCCCCATATCCGCAAACGCTTTCAGTTCAATCGCATTCCCGGAAGGATCACGAAAGAACATGGTCGCCTGTTCCCCCGGTTCGCCTTTGAAGCGGATATAGGGCTCGATCACGAACTCGACCCGACCGGTCAAGCGGTCCGCCAGTCCTGTCCAGGTGTCCATATCCAGAACCAGACCGAAATGCCGGACCGGCACCTGTTTGCCATCGACATCCGATCGGCCGGCTTCAGCGCATTCTTCCGGCGCCAGATGCGCGACGATCTGGTGGCCGAAAAAATCAAAATCCACCCAATGCGCGCTCGAGCGTCCCTCCGGACAACCGAGCAGGTCGCCATAGAAGGCCCTGGCGGCGGTCAGGTCATGGACGGGAAAGGCGAGGTGAAAGGGCGGCATGCCGCAAACTGTAGCGACCCCTACAGATCTTGTCATCTCATGTGAGCGGAGCTGCTCACGCCCTGCTTAAGGTGCCGGATACTCGATCACCATGAAGTCGCGCCAGCCCTGGTCGGTCAGAACCGAATCCTGCGCCGTCAACGCAGCCTCGTTCCAGATATAGATGGAGCGGCCAATCTCATCTTGCGCGCTGCCCCAGATGACGCGGAGCCTGCCTGACTCATACGTACCGGCCAGCTCGAGGATCGCGCCGCGCGAATCCTCCCAGCCCCCCGTCACGGTGTCACCGCTGATCCGGTAGAGACCGCGCCCGGCAAAGATCTGAGACGGATCCCCTGCCTTGGTGATCGAGTAGTCCTGAATGACATGATCCGGGCTGAGGCCGGGACGCCAGGTGGACCGGCACTCCGCTGCCACGCCCCAGGCATCGCATTCCGCCTGCCAGGTCCCAAACCCGGAAAAACCCGGGCTGTCCGAGCCTTCAGCGGTGGCGATTTGAGCCGTGCACGCCATGAGCAGGGCGAGCGGCGCTATGGTTTGACTGTACATTCCGATGTCCTCCGATCGATACTGTTCGGGACAAGGTCCCGAGACCAGACGATTGACCCCGCTGGAAACTGACAGGCCAACGCAAATTTCTTGATTGCGCGACGTTTCCCCTGTTTGTTTCCCGCGACCTTTCCAAGACGTAATTCGGTCAGCGCCTCGAATCGCGAGACGTTTCATCCTGGACCGGCGCCGCCGTATCCATCCCGTGACAGATAATTTCGATGCCCGAAAGGGGGATTTCCATGGCTGTATTTAGCCTCGACCTGACAGATTCCGAACGTGACGCCCTGCTCGATCTGCTGCGCAATCAAGGCCCTGGCAGTCACAATCCGGACGCATGCGCGGCACTCTTCATGAAACTGCAGATCGCCGAGGCCCGCGACGGGTTCGATCTGCCAAAAATCGAAGACGACGAAATCTGCGAGTCCTGTCAGTAGGGTCAATCTCTCTTCTTCAAGGCACCCGCGATGAGGTGGGCGCTCGTTCGCCCCATCTCCACAAGCTCGACTTTGCTCGCACCGGATTTGGCGCGCGCCGAAAAGGCGATCAATGTGTTGGACGCGAGGCTGACCAGCGGCTCGATCGCTTCCTCTTCAAGCGCAGGTGCGGCCCGCTTCAACCGATCGCGCATCATGGAGTCGAGTGCGGTAATGCCTGACTTCAAACGGTCCTGGACCGCAGCCTGATCCGCGCTGCTGGGCGCCGTCCCAAACACCAGGCAGCCGGGCGCCATGGCCGCATCGCGGTAATAGATAGACAGCATGGCCGCGTAAAAGTCCGCCAGCCCGGCCTCCACATCCTCCGTCGCATGCAGTTTCGGCACGGCCCGTTCCAACACTTGCACACCAAACGCATCCATGGCCGCGATATACATGTTCAGCTTGTCCCCGAAGGCCCGGTACAGGCTCGGACGGCTGAGACCGGTCGCCGAGGACAGATCATCAAGCGACACAGCCGCAAAGCCCTTGGCGCGGAACAGTTCGATCATCTCGATCAGGGCGGCCTGTGTATCGACCGTCGTCGGGCGGCCACGTTTGGGCTGGGATTTGCTCATTTACGTACCATTTCGCATTTAATTCTTGACGCTCAGATAAAAATGAGCGAAACGGTACGAAATTGCAAGGACATGGGAGCATTTCATGCTGGTTCAATCTCTTCTCTATCCCGGATTCACGACGCTGGACCTGATCGGGGCACTGCAACCTCTGGCCCAGATCCCGGGTGTTTCCACCGAGTTTGTCGCCCGCGCGCCAGGCGCCAACCCCACCGATACCGGCGCGGCCATCATGGCTGACAAGACGTTCGACACCGCCAGCACCGCGCCAGATGTCATCCTCGTCCCGGGCGGGGGAACGCCCTCGATCGATGTGCTCGAAGATCGCGAGACCATGGACTTCCTGGCGCGCCAGGGCGGAGCGGCCAAGTGGATCGTGGCGGTTTGCACTGGCTCGCTCTTGCTTGGCAAAGCCGGACTGCTGAACGGTTACAAGGCGGCCAGCCACTGGGCTGTGATCGACACGCTCGAAGCATTCGGAGCGACGCCCGTACATGAGCGCGTAGTGATTGACCGCAATCGTTGCACCGGCGGCGGCGTCACGGCTGGCGTCGATATCGGCCTGACCATTGCCGGACAGCTGGTCGGCCCGGAAGTTGCCAGCCTGGTCGAGCTTGTCCTCGAATACAATCCCGCCCCGCCCTTCGGCACCGGCCACCCGACCCTCGCCGATGCCGACACGCTCGCCATGGCGACGGCCAGCGCTGAAATGGTCATGTCCCCGACCCGCATTCGCGAAATCGCGGCGGCAGACTAGCGTCGAGGCAAGGTCGAGCAGATGGGACTCTTCAGGGATCTTGTGGTCTGGTTCAACGCCATGGGCACTCTGCCCTGGACCATCCGGCTTTGGGCGACTTTCTATCCGCTGCCGCAAATCATTGGCGGTCTCATCTTCATCCAGACCTTGCCCGGCCTGATCATTCTACTCGGGCGCATCCTGTCTGGACTCATCGCCAGCCAGATCCACAAGCGCGCCCCTTTCTCGAAACTGATGGGGCCGCTCGGCCACGCCCATTGGCTGCTGATCGTCCCATACCTTATCTATGAACTGACCACGCAAGCGCTTCCTCCCGGACTGTTCTGGTTCATCAGCTATGTCCTCGCCACGACACTGATCAGCGCGATTATCGACCTGTTCGAATTGCGGACATACCTCAAACGCGGACATGTGGAGTATCAGCGCTGACAGCTTTTTCGGGAGGCCGCACCGGCCTCCGCCGCTGCCCCCGCCCTCACCTCCCGCAAGGTCCGCCGATGACAAGTATCGGGCTGACAAAATTTTCCTGCTCTGGATCGACTCCGGACGATTTCAGGTCGCCAGGCGGATCAGCTTTGCGCGCTAAATCCCTCTGCAAATTCAGGTTTTTTCCGCTCGGAGAATCCGATTAAAAATACTTCATTAACAGCGATGTAGCGGAAATATCACACCGCTCGGACAGTGTCCTGAACGTCCCCGTGCCAGACCACATTTCAGTCACAATTGAGGCCGACCCACTCGCCCGCGCACAACGCGCAAACAGGAGAGTAAAAAATGAAAACGTTTCTTCCCGCACTGATGGCGACTGCAGCTATCGCCTTGTCTCCAGCGGCGCTCGCCGAAGGTTGGTATGCGGATGCTGGCTACACCCACATCACCTCTGATGTCGATACAGGTGCCGGCTCTGCCGATATTGATCTCGGGGCCCTGTCTGGTCGTCTTGGCTATGACTTCACGCCGAATTTCGGGGTCGAAGGCGAACTGGCGTTTGGCGTCAATGATGAAGAAGCCACACAAGGCGGCGTGACCGCTTCTCTCGGTCTCAACTACCTGGTCGGGGCTTATGGTAAGGCCCAGGTGCCCGTCGCGGAGAACGTGAATCTGTTCGCCCGTGCCGGGGTTGTGAATGCTGAACTGGAAGCCGAGGTCACCGGCCTCGGCTCGACCTCAGACAGCGAGACAGGCGCCGCATTCGGCGTCGGCGGCACCGTCGACATCAATGAGCGCTTCTATGTCCGCGGCGACTATACGCGCTACGACATTGAAGATGTGGAAGCGGATGCCTTCACGATCAGTGCCGGCGTGAGATTCTAAACGGCCCTTCGACGCGTCGAAGACAGACAGCCCCCGCGCCAGAACGGCGCGGGGGTTTTCTTTGCTCGGTGTTTGTCCCGCCCTTTACCTTCATCGGAAATTGGGGTGCTGTCAGCACAAGCCCCAACTCAGGAGCCCGCATGCGTTACTCCCTTCTTGCACTCCCTCTTGTCCTGTCGGCCTGCGCGCATGCTGAGCCGCCGGTTCAACCAGATACCGACCCGATGATGTTACCGATCGACCTGTCCACGCCAGAAGCCAGCGTTCGATCGATGATGCGGGCCATGTATCAGGGCGATGCCAGCATGGTCGACCAGGTCTTTCTGGAAGGGGCAGAGCTGCGCCGCGTGAACGGCGAGGGCGAGGTCCGCCCGAACGGCTTGCCGCGCTGGCGCGACTGGGTCGGCACCCTCTCACCCGGTCAAGCGCATGAGGAGCTATTCGCCGTCACCTCAGAGCAATTCGGCAACCTCGCCACAGTCTGGGCCCCGTTCGTGATCCACGTTGATGGCGTCCTGGTCGGATGCGGCGTCAATACGCTCACCCTGGCCAGGACCGATGGCGACTGGCGCATCATATTCGGCATGGATACAGGCGAACCCGCCGACACGTGCGGAGACTTCAAGGCCCGCTACAAGGCGGTCGAGTAACTCATCCAAGGGCGGGACGTGTTTCACGCCATGTCAGTTCTGTTCGACAGCATCCGTTTTGGCGGCCCGCTGCCATTCGCGCAGCCCGATAATGCACATGACCAGGAAGACGCTGTACAGACCCGCCGTCAGCCACAAGTCCTTGTGAATGTATAAGGGGATATAGATCAGGTCTGCGGCAATCCATAACCACCAATTGGCGATCCATTTGCGCGACAACATGAATTGCGCCACCAGGCTGAGAGCCGTCGTGATGGCGTCCCATCCGGCGACTGTGGAATCGGTCCATCGAGTCAAACCGAAATGGATGGCGAGCGCGATAAGGGCGACCGCCGCGAGACAGAAGGCGAAGTGCAAGGCGCTCAACGAGGCGATTTGGACGCCGTGCTGTTCCGCGCCGCCCCGCAACCACCAGAACAAGCCGAGGGCGTTCAAGGCGATGAACACGATCTGCAATCCTGCATCTGCGTACAGCCCTGATTGTGTGAACAAGACCATGAACATGGCGGCGCTGAGCATGCCTGCCGGAAAGTTCCAGATATTGCGTTGGATCAGCAACCAAACACAAACGAGCCCGCTAAGGGTTCCGATAATCTCGATCCAGTTCATGATACGCCCCTCAGTATCGGTCCATGCATCCCCATGCATATCCGCACTGCATTTCCTGTCACGAACGAATTACCGCTCTCTTGTCTCACACAGATTGCCCGCAAAAAAAACGCGCGCGCGGTTTGGTCGTCTAGTCAGTTGGCTCTTCGGTCGCGCGCTGGCTCAACACCAAACTCATCAGGGTCATCGCGGCCTGAAACAGCGTGACGTGATCAATCATGGCTGGGCCACTAGTACAATTTGGTCAGAAGATCTGCTGGCGCATCCCGCAGATCTGGGCTCTCGTGCAATTGACACCGCAGACACCGGCGCAGGGATGGGAAGCGCCACGCGAGATGCCGGGTCAAATCCGGGACAGTCGGAAAAAGAACACGCTAGTCAAGCCCTCGACTCTCTCACCCCTGAAATCAATAACAAAATTGTTTTGTATTTGTTTTGACATGATAAATCATGTATATCACTTCTTTATATTTGATTGTTCATGGATTAATACTTGATGCGAGAGGGAAATGCCGGGTTGTATCGAATGGGGGATCGAGCGCACGCGCGAGTGCAATGCATGGGAAGATCAGGGCCAGGAAGAATGCGCTGAGTTTCGAGAGGCCTGTTGTGACTGGCCGCCGTGTAGCTGGTTTTGTGAAGTCGTCTCCTGGTTCTGCGTCGCCTTTGTCTGGGTCGCCAACGTGGTATGTGTTGGCTGGACCTGGGTGACGACGGCCATTTGCGTGGCCTGGGATGTGGTCACGACTGTGGTCAACGCGGTTCTGGTGACGGTGGAATCAATCCTCGGCTGGGTCCTGTCCGCGATCGCGTTCGTGATCGAGATGATTCAGGCGATCCCTGTCCTTGGCGCCCTTGTGCGCTGGGGTCTCAATATCGCGTCGCACATTGTCTGGATCGCCCGCGCCATTCCGGATGCGATCCTCGGGCTGATCGGCATTCGGCCGGAAAAGAAAATGCGGGTCTGCACCGTCATCCTGCGCGACGAAGCGGGCAATCCTGTCGCCTCGGATGCCTTCGCGCAGCAGCAATTGCAACTGGCCGTCAATATGTTCAAGCGGGACGCCAATGTGCGGATCGAACCCCTGGGCCCATTCAAGTATGCCACCGGATTTGCCGGCGCCCCCATTGTCGATGAAACCTGGTTCTCGACCCATCGCGGCAATAGCGGACCGGACGTGCTGGATCCGTCATGCGATGGTCTTTCGGATTTCGGGCTCGCGGGCACAGGCTTTCAATGGCTGATGTCAACCAATTGCTTCTATGGGGCCTGGCGCCGCCTGACTGGATATGGGGCGCCTGTCGCTGTGTTTATCGTGCGGTCGATCCCCACCGACACGCCCGGCACACGCTTTCTCGGCTGTTCGATGTGGATTACCGATTACGTCACCGTGGTCGGAGAAATGACCACCGCCACGGGCACGAGCACAAGCCCGCGCACGCTGGGGCACGAGCTCGGCCATTCAACCAATCTCTGGCACCTCTGCTCGGATGATGATGTGCGAAACCTGATGGCCGTGCCGGGCTCTTGCACCCCGCGCGGCGCGCCCGCAGACCGAACCGCGCCGCGCTTGAACAATTGGCAGGCGCTCCTCGTCAGGACCTCCAAACACGTCACCTATTTTTAGAAAGGATGCACCGCATGAGCGCGCGTCAGCATGAGATTCTCGACCCATCGGCCCTGAGCGGACTGTCGGTCTGGCCTGGGAGCCGCACCCCCGGCCTCGGCGAGATCGTGATCACGACCAAGGACCTGGACGCCGCCCAGCGCCAGCAATATGCCCGGGCGCTCAACCGGCATTATTATGCCTGTGGCTGCAGCGAGGCCTCAGTCGGCATCCTGCTCGGAATTGTGCTGGCGCTCGCGGCGATGGCAGTTGGCGGAATTGGTTTGAGCAGCCTAGGCCTGTTCGCCTTACCCTTGGCCGGGCTGGTTCTGGGCAAGCTGTTCGGACTGGCGCGCGCACAGGCGCGGCTCAAGGCGACTATTCGGGATATTCAATCCGTCTGGACACCCGACCCGGCCCCGGAACCTGCCCTCCGCCTTTATGACTGAGCGCTGCTGGCGCGTGATCCGCATCCCGGCGGACATCGCTTTGAGCCCAGACCATCTCCTGCAAACCGTTCGCGACGCAATAGACGCATAATCACCAAAAGCGCCCCCTTCTCCCGGATGCGGGAGAAGGGCCGGGGATGAGGGCAAGATGGGGACGATAAGAGAAGGAGTCTCGGAAACGCAAACATCGGTGCCCTCACCCCAACCCCTCTCCCGAGATCGGGAGAGGGGCTAGGCGTGGCGTTTTCTATCCTTCCGCGTCCAAATAAATCTGACTTCCCTTCGTCTTGAACTCGCGGCTCTTCTCTTCCATCCCTTTGCGCGCCTCGTCGGCCTGGCGTTGCAGGTCCGCCTTCTCATTATCCGACAGACCTTCGGCATAATCCCGCACCTCTGCCGTGATTTTCATCGAGCAGAATTTCGGGCCGCACATGGAGCAGAAGTGCGCCACCTTGTGCGCCTCTTTTGGCAAGGTCTGGTCGTGATAGTCGCGCGCGGTTTCGGGATCGAGGCTGAGATTGAACTGGTCTTCCCAGCGGAACTCGAACCGGGCGCGGGAGAGTGCATCATCGCGGATCTGCGCCGCCGGGTGGCCCTTGGCCAAGTCCGCGGCATGGGCAGCGAGCTTGTAGGTGATCACACCAACCTTCACATCGTCGCGATCCGGCAGGCCGAGATGCTCTTTCGGCGTGACATAGCAGAGCATCGCCGTGCCGAACCAGCCAATCATCGCGGCGCCAATGCCGGACGTGATGTGGTCATAGCCCGGCGCAATATCGGTGGTGAGCGGCCCGAGCGTATAGAAGGGCGCCTCGCCGCATTCTTTCAGCTGCTTGTCCATATTCACCTTGATCTTGTGCATCGGCACGTGGCCAGGGCCTTCAATCATCACCTGGCAACCGCGCGCATGCGCGATCTTGGTCAGCTCGCCAAGCGTTTCCAGCTCGGCAAATTGGGCGGCATCATTCGCATCGGCGATGGAGCCCGGACGTAGACCATCGCCGAGGCTGAAGGTCACGTCATAGGCGCGCATGATGTCGCAAATCTCGGCGAATTTTGTGTAGAGGAAGCTCTCTTCATGATGCGCCAGGCACCATTTCGCCATGATCGAGCCGCCGCGCGAGACAATGCCGGTCACCCGGTCTGCGGTGAGGTGGATATAGGCGAGACGCACGCCGGCATGGATGGTGAAATAGTCGACGCCCTGCTCGCACTGTTCGATCAGCGTGTCGCGATAGACCTCCCAGGTCAGGTCCTCGGCGACGCCATTCACTTTCTCCAGCGCCTGATAGATTGGCACCGTGCCGATCGGGACGGGGCTGTTGCGGATGATCCATTCGCGCGTGTTGTGAATGTTGCGCCCGGTTGAGAGGTCCATGACATTGTCTGCGCCCCAGCGGGTCGCCCAGACCATTTTCTCAACCTCTTCCTCGACGCTGGAGGCGACGGCCGAGTTGCCGATATTGGCATTGATCTTGACCAGGAAGTTGCGGCCAATGATTTGCGGCTCCAGCTCCGGATGGTTGATATTGGACGGGATCACGGCGCGGCCGCGGGCGATCTCGTCGCGAACAAATTCCGGGGTGATGAAGGCCGGGATCTCGGCGCCGAAACTCTCGCCCTGGGCGATCTGCGCCTCGGCATTTTCGAGCTGTTCCTGACGGCCAAGATTCTCGCGCTCAGCGACATAGATCATCTCCTTGGTGATGATCCCGGCCTTGGCATACTCAAACTGAGTGAGCGGTCCCTCGCCCGTCCCGCGCAGGGGCTGATGGCGCACCGGAAACTCGCGGGCGAGATATTTTCCCGATGCCCCGCCATTGTCTTCCGGGCGAACTTCGCGGCCATCATAGGCTTCGACATGGCCGCGCTCGAGGACCCATTCGGTGCGCTGGCGGGCAAGGCCTTTTTCAACATCAATCGTGACGCTCGGGTCGGAATAAGGCCCGGACGTGTCATAGACCGGCACCGGCGGCTCGTTCGCGGTCGGGTGCAGGTCAATCATCCGGCGCGGCACGCTCAGCGATGGATCGGCTTTCGGATGGGTAAACACCTTGCGGCTGGAGGGCAGCGGGCCAGTGGTGACTTCCGGGGTTTCGAACTCGGATTGATCGACGGGTTTGTTCATTGTGCTTGTCCTTGATGAGGCAGAAGAATGGAGGCGATCATGCCGATGATCGCGGAAACGAAAGTCAGCCCGATCAGGGCCGTGAGAATGCCGACATCCCAATTGCCGGCCTGAGCATTTTCCGGGCTGACAATCTTGCCGAAAAAGCTGCCATACAGCATGCCGACATTGAACGCCCAGGCGGCGGAGAAAAAGGCGCGGCGGCGCAGGGTTTCCTGCTTGAGCAGATAGGCCGACCAGATCAGTAAAGCGCCCATGATCTGGTCATCGATGACGAACACGAACTCGCGCCCGGCGCCCCAGGAACGCCATAGCTCGCCAATCATCAGCGAAAGCGCCAGCAAGACCGCCCAGATCCGAAGCAGTTTCATGACGATTTCCTCGAATGATAAGTGAGCGCCATCGCGATACAGTGCTCGAGCGTCGCGCGCGGTAAGTCTTGATCAGTAGGCATGGAAATCTCGCGATTGCCGACCAGGGTCAGCTGGTCGTCATAGCGCTGACGCCATTCATTCACGAGGCTGGTCTGGCAATGCACGAACAGGCTGATCGTACGGCCATCTTCAGCCCAGCCGAGACGGATCGTGGTGCCGCTCCTGGTCTTGTTTGTGAGATATGAAGGCTGGCCCCATTTCAGGGTTTCGGTCAGCGGGCCGACGTCGGATCGCGCCGCCGCGGTTTCCAGGATCAGGGTCCGTACAGCGTCCAGATGCGGCCGCGCGGACGCCGGACAGGACTCCAGGATAGCGGCCACGTCGGGCGGTGGGGCGGGTATTGTGGCAATCCATGCCAAGCGCGTTCTCCGTTCCTACGCCGGTTCGCATGAGCGCTAGCCGGATCAGGTTCTAAGGGTGCTCACTCGGTCGGCAGAGTGATCTCAGCGCTTCCAGACGCGCCCCTCGGATGCAGATGACCCTAGTGCCAAATTCAGGTCTTGCAAAGAGGCCGTGACGCGCCGGGCGAGCGCATTCGGGTCATCCTCATCGTGGCAGAGTCAGATAGGCGAACAGCATCTCGGTCGCTTCATGCACAAGCGTCTCATCCTCGACCTCAATCGCCTCCAGCAGCGTATCCTGCGGCATCAGGGCGGAGCGGATGAAGATGGTGTTGAAGAAGAAGCCGAGAATACGGGTCGCAAGGTCAGGGTCCGTGACCGTGATCTCGTCCGCATAGGCGGCCATAAACGCGCCGATCGGCTTGAAACTGCGCACCACCAGGGCCTGCCAATCCTCGTCGCCCATCTCCGGATGCAAGCGGGCATAGGTGTGGACCGCGCGCAGAATGTGACCATTCTCGCGCGTTTGCTGGTGGACAGATTTGACCGCTTCAAACAATGCCGCGCGCAAGGATCCGAGCGCGGCGAGTGCGGCCGCTGTGTCCTGGGTCTCCGCCACGTCGAGCTGGGCTTCCACCTGCTCGCGCCAGAAGGTCAGCAAGGCTTCGAGAAACGCGTTCTTGTCCTTGAAATGCGAATAGACCGAGCCGACGGCGACCCCGGCTTCACGGGCAATATCCTGCACCGAGATGTGTTCAAACTCGGCGGTTCGCAGAAGACGCTCCAGCGCCTCGATCAGCTTGCGCCGGGTGCGAATGGCGCGGGTTTGTTTGGGCGGACGAATGGCTTGCGGCATGTTTGTTCCAAAAATGAACTTGAATTCAAATTCAATTTTAGTATATACTCCTTCCAAAGTGAAGTCTGACGGGAGTCGAAAATGCCTTTTTTGAGCGCAGAGAGCTTTTCTCTTGTGGATATCGTGATGCTGGCCGTGATCGTGATCGGATTGCCGCTCGAAACCCTGATCAATCTGAAGCGGACCCGGCAAGAGCTCGCATCCGGCGCACCCGGGGTCCGGGTCAAGCACTATACCTCGACCATCCTGTTGCTGTGGGCCGTCGCCCTGCCCATCATCGTGCTCTGGGCCGCCAGCGGCCGCGATTGGGCCGGCCTTGGATTTCACATCGAGACCGGCCTGATGCCGCTCGGTGGCTGGCTCCTGGCCGCCCTGATGACCGCCTATTTCGTCTACCAGTTCTGCCTGGTCTCGGCCTCCGAGAAGATCCGGCAGCAGTTTCGCGACGGCCTGGCCAAGGATCCCGTTATGTCGGGGTTCCTGCCGCAATCGCCCGAAGAGCGTCACCTATTCAGCCTGCTCAGCGTCACGGCCGGGATCACCGAGGAAATCATCTTCCGGGCCTATCTGATCTGGGCGTTCAGCCTGTTTCTGCCGCTCTGGGCGGCCGCCCTCGCCTCCCTGGCCGTGTTCACGATGCTGCACCTCTATCAGGGCTTCAAGAACCTGCCCGCCGTGTTCGCCATGGGCGGACTGGTCACCTTGATCTTCGTCTTGTCCGGCTCGATCTGGCCCGCCATTGCCGTGCATATCTTTGTCGACATCCTGAATGGTCGAACCGTCTACAAGGCGCGGACGCTGACCGCTTAGACCATTCCTTAGGGCCGCGCTTGACGGCACGTATTCTATAATATAACCAGCTGGTTATGAACATAGGAATTGCTAACAGTTCAGGCGCAAATCTGGATGCTGTGTTCGCAGCCCTTGCCGACCCGACCCGGCGCGCGATCCTGGCCCAATTGTCGACCGGTGACGCCTCCGTAAACGAGATCGCGTCGCCTTTTGAGATGAGTCAGCCGGCAATCTCCAAGCACCTGAAAGTGCTCGAACGGGCCGGCCTCGTGACCCGCGCTGTTGATCAGCAGCGCCGTCCGGCCCGTTTGAATGCGGCCCCCATGCAGGACGCTGTCGCCTGGCTTGAGGAATTCCGGGAGTTCTGGGCCGGCAGCTTCGACCAGTTGGATGGCTTGCTGAGTGAATTGCAATCAACCCCTAAAAAGGACCCTCGCGATGAGTGAATTGCCTGTCTTCGTCATGGAACGCGACTTTGAAGCCCCGCGCGAACTGGTCTGGAAAACCTGGACTGAGGCGGAACACCTGTCCCATTGGTATGGGCCGGGCGTTGAAACCGTCATCCATGAGCTGAACGTCAAACCTGGCGGGGTCTGGCTCAATGAAATGAAAATGGGCGAACGCTCGGGCTATCAAAAGTCTGAGTATACCGAAGTGTCGCCACCGGAACGCCTCGTCATGCTGATGTCCACGACGGATGCAGACTGGAACCTGACCCCTAATCCGATGATGCCGGATTGGCCCGCCACATTGCTCACCGTGGTCACGTTCGAAGACCTTGGGGGTCGAACCCGAATGCGCCTGGAATGGTCACCGCATGAAGCAAGCGCGGCAGAGATTGCCTGCTTTGCCGATGCGGTCGAGAACCTTGGCAAGGGCTGGGGCGCAGGCATGGAACTGCTCGCCCAACTGCTCGCCGACCTGCAAGCCTGATGCGTTAACAGGGGCCGCAGCGCTGTTAACCAAATCCTGACCACTCGAGACGAGATTGCGGGGCAAGGCGATTCTCGAATTCTCGGAGACGGATATGGCAGATGGAATGGCGCTCGCGGCCGATGCTGGTGATGTGAAACCGGCAAAGCGCGCAAAGGTGAAGACCAAGCGGCGCAAGGTGAAAGTTGATTTCTGGGCCACCGATCTCAACACCGCCGAGATCGGCATCATGAAGCGGACGCAGAATGAAGCCGCGTCCGACCAGTTCACCAAGGATATGGAGCTGTATGGCCAGACCGTGATTGACGGCAAGCGCGAGGCGCTGATCGGATATCGTCAGGAGCTCTGGGATGGCAGCGAGGGCTTCGAACGCCGCCTGGTCATCAAGCTGTTTTCAGAGACCCTGTCCTGGCGCGGAACCGCCGAAATGTTGCTTGGTCGCTCCACCCAGCTGACCCTCGCTGCGGGCGGTCGGGCGGTGCAGTCCTTTGCCATCAACCTGGCCCGGCACAAGCAGCTGATCCAGCTCGAACGCTCGGCCATGCACTGGCCGTTTCAGCCAGAGAAATTCAGCTTCTTCATTCAGGGCAAGACGCGGTCTGAATTCTACACGATCCGTCGCCACTGGTTCAGCCTCAGCGCTGATTACAGTGTCTACAACCAAAAGGGACGCAAGATCGGCAAGCTCGATCATCAGGTGATCAATCTGGGCGGCGCCTGGATGGTGCGGATCGATCCCGACTTTCAGGACCGTAAACTGGAAGCCGTGCTGGAGCTGTTCTGCGCTGTGCTGAAGTTCAATCGCGCCGGGCGCAAACATGTCGCCGCTATGGCTGAGCAGGTGCTTCGGGGGAAGGTTGAAGCGGACCTCGATCATGATGAGGAAGCTCTGTATCTGAATCCACGCTCGCGGAACTGAGCGGTTTCTGCAGCACCACGCAGGATTGGCGATACGGCCAGATCATCCAGTAGAACTTTTTCATCGACCGTTTCCACTTGGTCCAGCCGAGGAATGGAAATGGCAGGCGAACGATCTGTCGGTAGATGATCCAGGGGCGCTTTTTCAGATTGTCCCGATAAGAACCGACATCGATAATGTCCGATACCAGGACCTCATGCGGCGCTGAGATCAGCGCGCAGATTTCCGCTGGCGTCGGTCGAAACATCGTATCGATCGGATCGCGGTGATGCGGATAGCTTTTCGGCACAGTGATCACCAGGCGCCCACCGGGTGGCAGCAGCGCAAAGCAGCGATTGGCGAACTCGGCTGGATCCAGCACGTGCTCGAGGACATTGTTGCAGAAAATCGTGCGCGGCGCGGTCGCCTTGATCTCGTCGAACCCATCCGCTTCAAGCAGGTTGGCCGAAAGATCGATGCCCTCGCCTTCCTGGAGATCCGAATAGATGATGGACACGCCGCGCGCCATCAAGGGCGCGAACAGTTTCTCATGGATATAGGGCTTGTCCTGGGTGCGAAAGGCGAGCGTCTGGCTGCCTATGTCGAGGATGGGCGACAGGTCTTCAGCCGGAAAGGCGCGCAGGGACGCCTCGATCCATTTCGCTTCGACCTCTTGCATAGCTCATCCCCTGCCCCACTGCCGGGAGCATTACAGGAATGGCGATACCATTTTGACGAAGCTTCCCCAAGAGTGCGGCTGGCATTTACCGGGCTTGACCCTGCCGCGCTCAGCCGAGCAGCGCCGCTTGCACAGGCTTCGACCAGCCGACATGAACCTGATCGCCCGCGTCGATGACCGGGCGTTTGACCAGGGTCGGATGCGCGATCAGCAAGGCCTGCGGATCGCCGGCGCGTTCGACCTCAGACAGATTGCGCCAGGTCGTCGATCGACGGTTGACCAGCACGTCCGCGCCGGCCGCCGCCAGCCAGGCTGGCACACACGCCTCGAGGTCCGCTTCGGCGCGAATGTCGACGAACTGTACAGCGACATTTGCCGCTTCAAGCGCTTTCAGCGCCTTCTTGCACGTGTCGCAATTTTTCAGGCCGTATAGGGTGAGAGACATGCCGATTCCTTCTAATGTCTAGGTCCGGTCGTCGACATAGACTTCACCATCCAGATCGTCGAGCTTTGACTGCAAGTGCGCGCGCACATCCTGGACCGCCTGATTATAGATCCCCGGTCCCAGCGTTTTCAGCATCAATTCGAGGATCTGCTCGGCGCGAAACTCGGAAAGGGTTTCATCAAACTCGGCGGCGAACAGGGTCTGCAATTGACCGACCAGGCGAGCGCGCCGGTCATCAGAGAGTTTGATCTGTTTCATCGCGACATTTCCTTTTCAATATTGCGGGCCCGAGCGCGGACAGAGGCGGCGGGATCGTTGCTGGCCTTTTCGACCAGGTCTTCCGCGCGCGATCGTAGATCAGGGTGCGCCTGCGCCGCGCGCCAGTACGCATCGGTGGCCCAGGCGCGAAGGAAGGGTCTTTCGTGGCCTGCAAGCCGCAGGATCGCGGCAAACACAGCGCCATCCGTGATCTCAGCCAGGTCGAGAAAACGAGCACTCTGCAGAATGTGCAGGAGCGCCGCCCAGCTGGCGGAGGTTTTGAGACCGTGTAGCCAGGGCGCCACCAGGTCTGCGGCCAGCGTACCGCCCGTTTCGAGATGGTCCTTTATCAGCCAGGTTGCGCCGTCCGCAATATGCGCCTCGGGATCTGCCGAGAGCGCGACAAGGTCTGCGAGATACTCAGGGTCCTGCGCGAACCGGACGCCGGTCTCCGACAGGTGAGACACCGCCTTGCCGTCATAATCGAGCAAGGCCGCGCGCAAGCCAGACCTCACTCTGCCGCCACTTTCTGGATCAGCCGCGTTTCGCCAGGCGTGTGAAAGAAGTCCTCGCCGGACACGAACAGATCCACCGGCAGTTCGATCGGCACGTGAATGCCCGTCGATTTCAGCGCGTTCAGGCGCGTGGACAGGATTTGCGGGCCGTCGCCCATGCTGAAGAACCAGTAAGGAGGATAGGCATTGTCCGTCCGCGTCACCATCCAGTGCTCATCATGTGGCGCAAAATGCTCATCATTGGGATCAGCATCGCCCAGATGCATGACCGTGATGCCGTCGTTGAGCGTCACCCGCCAGACCAGGTTGGAGACGTCTGCCCGGGCTGGCCAACCGGCGTGCGGGATCCGCACCACATCGATCTCGAGCTCGTCATGCCTGAAGGAGAGCGGCGCGTCCAGCCGTTCCAGACCGACCGGTATGACGCGGTCAAAGATGGACTCATCCTCTGTTTCTTCCCGCATCCAGTCGACGGCCTGCGCCGGGGCGAATAACTGCACGTCTGGATGGGTCTGCAGATACAGGATCGCCTCATCGACAGAGAAGTGATCGGGATGCATATGGCTGATGAAGATCGCGTCGATATTTTCATACGGCGCGGCGCCCGCCATCAGGTCCTGTCGCATCGCGTCCGGCACCATCTGATAGGTCCCGAAGCCGTTCGGATAGAGCGGATCAAACAGGACGGTTGTATGCCCATCGCTGACCATGATCCCTTCATTGCCGAGATAGGTCGTCTGGGTTGGGGTGGCCGTATGCGCGCTGGCCAGCGGGCTCAAGACTCCCCCCAAACTGCCCCCAAGATCGCCCCCAAGACCGCCCCCATAAGCCCACAGGCATCCGAAAAAAGCCAATAAACGCAACATGGTCCCTCCTTCGGCGATTCCGTCGTTCAGAGAGTGTAAAGGCGTCTGCGCTAATGCCAACCTATGGTTCGGGGAATGCCATATCTGCTCGCGGCGGGCGCAGCGTGGGCGTGCTTTGCTGTGCCGGCACACGCCGCGCCTGGCGATACGCTCCTGTTCGATGATTTCGATTCCGGCGCCAGCTGCGATACGCTGTCGCCGCTCTGGACCGTATCGGACACCAACCTCGCCGCCACATCGACCCAGACCGCAAATTCCGGAAACTGCTCCGCCTTCACGCGCGGCGATGTCGTGACCATTACCGGTCCGGTGCTGGATCTCTCCGCCGTGACCGGAGCGACCCTGACCGCCTGGCTGCGTCAGGGCCTCGATGCGTTCAGTGAGGATGTCGATGCGGGCGAGGATTTTGTCTTCGAATATCTCGATGCCAGCGCCATCTGGGTGCCGATCCAGACGCTGGCCGGGGCCGGTCCCAATGGCGAGATCACCAATGTCAGCCTCGACCTGCCAGCAGGCGCGCTGCATGCCGGCTTTCAGTTACGCTTCCGTCAGACCGGTGGCAGCGGCGGGCCGCCGGCGAATGGTGGTATTGGCTACGACTATTGGCACATTGATGACGTGCTTCTGGTCGAGACCGGCACGGCGCCGCCGCCGCCTTTGCCCTCCGGTATGGGGGTCGGCCAATGTGAGCGCTTTGAAAGCGGCTTTGGCAACTGGACCGCAACCAATGCGACCCGCGCCGGGATCAATGGCGATACGTTCCAGTCCTCTGCCAATTCCATGTTCCTGCGCCACGACACAGTGACCGCAACCTCGATCAGCTTCGACTCTGACAATCTCGCCGAGACCGAAGTCTGGGTGCGCCGCGGGTCGGACACGTTCAGTGAAAACCCGGATGCGGGAGAGGATCTGACCTTCCAGTATCTCAATGCCGCCAGCAGCTGGGTCTCGCTTGAGACATTTCCCGGCAATGGCGCGCAAGGCGAGATCTTTTCGCGAACCTACACAATGCCCGTCTCCGCCTGGCATCCAAACTTTCAGGTCCGGTTCGTCTATGCCGGTGCCAGCGGCAGCGATTTCGACTATTGGCATGTCGACGATCTCTGTTTCAATCGCGCACAGCCGGATTTCTCGGTCAGCAAGTCGGTCGTGATCGAGCAGGATCCGATCAATGGCACCAGCAATCCGCTCGGTATTCCCGGCGCCTGGGCGATCTATTCGATCCAGGTCACCAATAACGGGCTGGGCTCCGCCGATGCCGGCACTGTGGCGATCGGCGACGCGATCGATTCCAATACCAGCCTGTTCGCCGGAGATTTTGACGGGTTCGGCTCACCGTTCGAGTTCATCGATGGCAGCGGCGCTGCGGCCAGCGGCGTCAGCCTGAATTTTGGCAGCCTTGGCGATGGCGGCGATGGCGTGACCTTCCTGAACGGATCAGGCACCAGCATGACGCCGAGCGCCGGATTCGATCCCACCGTGGCGGCCTTCCAGCTGCAATTTGATGGCGCCATGAACGGCAATTCCGGCGGCGCCAATCCCAGCTTCACGATCCGCTACCGGGTCCAGATTGAGTGATCACTCGACCACGCCAATGATCGGCCCGAGATCGGTGCCGATTTCATAGCGATTGATCGAGGGCACATAGATCCGGCTGACCTGGCCATCGAGGAACAGCGCGTTCGGCACCTGGATCACATCCCGAAACAGGGTGGCGAATTCGTGGAAGGTCACGGCGGAGTCCGAAATCGCGAAATAGACCGATCGGCCATCCGCGCTGACCCCGACCCCGTTGCGGCGGCGATGCGACGTCCCCTCCGGATTGAGCTCCGGATGCAGGCTGCCATCTATGACCAGCATGGGGCCTGATTGAGTCGCATAGAGCGGGTCGATACCGGCTTCGAGATAGGCCGCGCTTTCGGTGATCCCGGCGCCAGATCCGGTGAGCCAGAACACACCGTTCGGCTTCAAGTGAAAATTGCCCGGCCCGTCATTCGTGTTGACCGTTGCCTGATCGCCGAGGCCATCGCGGTAATAACCAACCGGGCGGCGGTCTTCATGATACATACCGCCATTCATCGCGAAAATCAGCACCTCGCCCTGCTCATCCAGTTCGCGTTCCAGCGTGTCGAATTGCAGGTAGGGTTCGCCGTCTGCATCGCTGTGGAACAGGCGAATATCATCGCTGGCCGCATCAAAGCTGCACACCGTATAGCCATCGCTCTCATGCACCAGGGTCCGGCACTGCACCTGGGTCTGCACCGTCGAGTCCTGGTCAGGCCCATCTTGCGGCTGACATCCCGCGAGGGACAGGCTGGCAGTCAGAATGATCAGAGCTTTGCGCAATTCGAACTCCTCGGCGCGGCCTCACCTTCACGTGACATGGCAAGCTTTGCGCGATCGATCAACGGAGTGTTCACCCTGTTTTGCCATAAGTGGTTCTAACCATTGGGGATGTTAGTATGAACACCAACGTCGTGGCGCCTGATCGTGCCATTCGATCGATTGCGTCACATCTTGGCGCCTCGCCTTACATCGCGACCATTTTCCTGTCGGCGGCGCTGGTTTTCCTCGTCCAGCCTATCTTCGCCAAGATGGCGACGCCGCTTCTGGGCGGTGCGCCGAATGTCTGGAATGTCTCGCTCGTTTGCTTCCAGGCCGCGCTGCTGCTGGGATATGCCTATGCGCATCTGCTGACCCATTTCGTGCCGTCGCTGCGCAAGCAGATCGCCATTCATGGTGCCCTCCTGGCGCTCGCGGCCCTGGTGCTTCCCTTCCAACTTTCGACCGCGCTTGGGCCGCCGGATCCGACCCAGCCAACCTTCTGGCTGATTGGCGTCTTTGCCATCTCGATTGCCCCGCCCTTTGCCGTGATTTCCGCCACCGCGCCGCTGATTCAGAGCTGGTATAGCCGCTCCGGACGCGCCGACGCGCATGATCCGTATCATCTCTATGCGGCGAGCAATGTCGGATCCTTGCTCGGGCTCGCCGCCTACCCGCTTCTGTTTGAGCCGTTCATGCCGGTCATCGCACAGACCAGCGCCTGGACCACGGGATATCTAGGGCTTGCAGTATTGTTGATCGCTTGCGGCCTGCTCGCCTTCAAGACCGGCAAAGGCCTGCGCCCGGCCGTGACGGAGACCGGAACGGCGCTCGAAACCACGGCGCCCCGGACCCTGTGGCGGCAACGCACCTGGTGGCTCGTCTGCGCCTTTATCCCGTCCAGCCTGCTGGTCGGATCGACGACCCATATCGCCACCGAGATTGCCAGCGTGCCTTTCCTCTGGGCACTGCCGCTGGCGCTCTATATTTCCAGTTTCGTCATCGTCTTCTCCAAGCAGCCCGCGATCACATTGGACACTGCCAATCGCCTGTTGCCGATGACCGTCGCCCTGGCTTTCTTCGCGCTGCCCGCGATTACGGTCATTCCGGTGACCTTCTCTCTCGCCATCCATGTCCTGGCGCTGTTCATCACGGCACTGGTCGGGCACGGCACCATGGCGGCCAGTCGCCCGGCAGCGAACCGGCTGACCGAGTTCTATCTGATCATGTCGCTGGGCGGCGTGCTGGGCGGAGCGTTCAACGCCTTGCTGGTGCCGGTCATTTTCACCTCGGTGATCGAATATCCGCTTTTGCTCGTCGCGATCCTGGCCGTGCGCCCAGGCCTGCGTCTGATCGGCAAAGGCCGCACGCGCGTCTGGCTTGTCGCCGCCATCGCGGCGCTGGTCATCGCCAGCCTGATGCGCCTGATCCAGGGCGTTGACGGGCAGAGCATCATCGCCGCGCGTATCCTGCTGCTGCTCGCCGCTTTCGCCATTGCGCTGAGCTGGAACAGCAAGGTCGGTCCGGTCTTCGCCGCGCTCTGCGCCTGGGGCATTGGCGCGGTGACCAACCCGATCGCTGGCGGCGTGTCGGATCGCAGTTTCTTCGGCGTCGTCAAGGTGATCGAGCGCGGCGACATTCGCCTGCTGATGCATAGCGGCACTGTCCACGGCGCGCAGTTCATGACCGAAGACAAGGCCCTGCTGCCGACCACATATTACGCGCCGCCCACGCCGATCGGGCGGCTCTTCGCGGCCAATGACAAGCCCGGCGCCGTTGGCGTGATCGGGCTCGGCACCGGGTCCGTCGCCTGCTACGCCCGGCCGGATCAGGACTATGTCTATTACGAGATCGATCCGCTCGTCGCCGACGTCGCCAGCGATCCGCAGCATTTCACCTATTTGTCCGAGTGCACCCCCAATCCGAATATCGTGCTCGGCGATGGCCGTCTGAGCCTGGCCGAGGAGCCGGAAGGCCATTTCAACCTGCTCCTGATCGACGCGTTCAGCTCCAGCTCGGTGCCGACGCATCTGCTGACCCGCGAAGCGATCAGCCTGTACCTGTCGCGCCTCGACGAAGACGGCCTGCTGGTCATGCACGTCTCGAACAATCATATGGACCTGCCGAACGTCGTCGCGCGCGTTGCCGACTCGCTCGGCGTACCCGCCCGGTATCAATACTACAATCCGTCACTGGAAGAGGCTGAGCTGCAGGATGCGCATGCGAGCCAGGTCGTGGTTCTGGCACGCTCAGAGGCGGCGCTGACAGCGCTGGATGCCGAGGCCGATTGGGCCGTGCTCAATGGCGATGGCGGCCGGGCCTGGAGCGACGATTATACCAATGTGATCGGCGCGATCCTGGAAAAGCAGCTCTAGGCGTCAACCCTGGGCCGATTTGGCGAGGCCGATCCAGTGCTCGACTTCTGACTTGTCGACATTGTTCTCACCGCCCCACAGCACGCGGGCACCAATCGGTGTGTCGAGGAAGCCGGTGGCCGCCTTGAGGACCTTGGTGGCCGACGCCTTGGCGAGATCATCGGCGCTGCGAATACCAGCCCCGACCAGGATCTGACTGTCCAGAACGCGCAGCCCCGGAGCCTCGACCATCAGGCGGGTCTGGTCCTGCCAATCGACCAGCGTGTCGGTCTTGATATAGCGCACGTTCAGCGCCGATGCCGTTTCAGCTGGATCGGCATTGAGCAGGTCGCCAATCGTCCAGATATCGACTTTCTCGAGCCGCGAGGCCGTCTTCGGCCCGATGGAGGGGGCGTCGACGACCGGGGAGTCGAGCGTGATATGGTCGCTCTGCTCGTCATCATTCGCGGCCTGGGCCGGTTCGACTTCGTCGGGCTCGATATTCTCGACCGGTTCAGGCGTGGCTTCAGCCTCCTCAACCGCATCGAGTTCTGCGAGCATCGCTTCCGCCGCCGTGGCTTCCTCGACGGGGACTACGACGGTCGATTCTTCCGCTTCTGCTTCGATCGTGTCTATCGGGTCTTCAGCGACCGCCACGTCCTCAATCTCTGGCTCTGGCTCGGGCTCAATCTCGGGCTCGATCTCTTCGGAGGCGGCGACCGCCTCTACAGCGGCAATCTCTGGCTCAATGGTTTCAGGCGCCGCGATCGGATCGTCCATCGGCGCCTGCGCCGTCTCAACCTCGTCAAAGACTTCCGGGTCCGGTGACACGGTCGGTGTTCGGTCGGTTTCCACCGCAGCCCCGGCGACAGGGACCGGCACGACCCGCAACTGGTATTCCACCGGCTGCGGATGCTCTGGTAGTGGCACATGTTTGGTGCCGATCGGGCGAATGGGCATCATGTCGAGCCATTCGACCGGCTGGCGCAGGATCTGTTTGCAATGCAGCGCCCGGATCTTCTTGTCATCGGCGGGCAGGTTCTTGACCACTTTCCCGGTCTCGACAAATTCCTCATACATGGCCTCGACCGTCTTGCGATCGCGCGCGTCGGCCATGCGCTTGGTGATCCGGCGGATCGGAATGTCGAGGGCGGCGAAATAGCCCGGCAGATCCAGATCGACCTTTTGCGGCTTCACCCCGGCTTCCGCAAAAGCCCGTTCGAACAGAACCGCGACTCCGGCGGTCGCATAGGCGACCAGATCGGCGAGAATGTCCAGCAGCGTCTGATCCAGGCCCTCCGGCGGATTGGCGACGCCTTTGTGCAGGTCATAATGGTCGATAAAGGTCTGATAATGCGGATTGGAATATTTGGCGCCCGCCAGCACCATATCAGCGACGAAGCCGGTTTCGCTGCCCGCATGCACGTACGGATAGCCGCGCACGTCAATCAGCGCCTTGATCGTATCGCGCGACTTGGCGATTGACCATTCCAGCGCCCGGTGAATAGCACCCTCTTCCTCGCTCTGCGCCGTGTGGAAGGGTTGAATCGGGTCGGCATAATAATGCGTCAGCACGCCGAGCGCATAAGCCGCCTTGCCCCATTTCTTTTCGCGCAGCGCCTCAACCGCCTTGCCATACCATTGCATAGCGGCATCGCGGGCACCGCCCCATTCGCCTTCCTCGACATGCAGGACATGGTTCTGGAAGTCTTTGAAATCGGTATCGGGCGCTTTCGCACCCTTGAGCAGATTGGTGTGATGCTTGAGCAGCAGATTCTTCCAGTCCCCCGCATCCTCGCCCTTCAGCAATTGAAGGGCGTCAAACGCGATGAAATGGTGGGTCGAGCGGCACCTGTGTGCGATGATGACGAGCTCGAGCAGATTCATGATCAGCCCCCGTAGGCCTAGTTCGAACGACCAGCCCTAGGGTGATTTGCGAGGCACACAAATGTCACAAACGCTGTGACGGCAGGCATCCGAGTGGTTAATGTTTCCCTGACAAATGGGCTGTAAGGGTTAACAGCGGTTTAACCTTTCCGACCGAGCTGATACTGGCGCATCAGAAAATCCTCAAACAAAGGCACGGTAAATGCGATATCGCCGTGGGAGGGACTGTAAATCATCCCCTTCTTGATGATCTGCGCGCGGCGGGGCCCCAGAGACGTCGGCTCGACCCCGAGATGGTCCGCCACATCTGACGAGCGATAGGGGCCGCTGCCGAGGCGGGCCATGGCGATCACATAGTCTTTCTCTTTCGGCGTCAGCCGTTCCAGCCGGACCCGGAAGAAGCCATCATCCAGGCGCGCAATGGCGCGCTTGGTGGCGGCCTTGGCGAGGGACTTATCGATCGGCGATCGCTCAGCCAGGTTCCAGCACTGATACCCCCATTCCTGCAGGAAATAGGGATATCCGGAGGTCATCTTGAAAATGTGCGCCAGAGCCCCGTCATTGATCTCTTCGCCTTCCTCGCGGATCGGATCGCGAATGGCCCTGGCCGCGGCCTTGGCGTTCAGCGCCTCGATCGGAGGATAGTCGAACAGCCGTTCGGCATAGGATTTCGCCTCGCCCGACAGCGCTGCAATCTGCGGCAGGCCGGCCCCGAAGAACATGACCGGATAGCCCTTTTGGACAATCCTGTGGATCGCTACGATGAGGGCCGAGAGTTCCGCGCGCTCGAGATATTGCAGCTCGTCAATGAATAGGACCCAGGCCCTGCCGGCCGGCTGCGCGGCAGCCCCGACCGCCAGAAACAGATCCGTCAGATCGCTTTCCAGATCGCCGCTATCGGCCACCCCAATCGCCGGATCGACCGAGATTGTGACGCCTTCATAGGAGACCTTGAACGTCTTGGCGAAACTCTTCAGCGCCCCGAGCGCGCGATGAGAGAGGGCTTTCGCCGCCTCGACCGCGGACAAGGCCCGCAGGATCTTCTGCAGACGCGGCACCAGCAAGGAGGCGAGCGTGCGGTCCTCCGGGGCCTCGATAAAGGTCGTGTCGCAGCCATGCGCGGTCGCCATGTGCTCGAACTTGTTGAGCAGGACGGTTTTGCCGGTCCCGCGCAATCCGAGCAGGATTTGCGCCTTGTCATGGCGCCCATGCAGCAGGCGCTGAATGGCAAAGTCAGCCTGCTCGATCAGGCCCTCGCGTCCTGCCAGCTCTGGCGGCTGTGATCCTGCGCCAGGCGCGAAGGGGTTGCGAACCGGATCCATAGGGAAATTGTATGGTTTTTATGCCAATATATCAAGCTGGTGATATATTGGGTTATATTTAGATATATTTGGATAAATATCCTATATTTCCACGCTATTTGCGCTTCAGAGGCCGCATCAGGCCTTCCTGTGCGACGCTGGCCACCAGCTGGCCGTCCCGCGTGAAAATGGATCCGCGATTGAAGCTGCGCGCACCGCCCGCATACGGACTATCCATTGTGTACAGATGCCAGTCGCTGAAATTGATCGGCGCATGGAACCACATGGCGTGATCGAGGCTTGCGGCCATCAGATCACCCGTCATCCAGGATACACCATGTGGCCGGTTGCCCGTGCCCAGCAAGGACATGTCAGACGCGTATGCCATCAAGCAATGGTGCAGCCAGGGCTGCTCATCGATCTCGCGGCGCACCCGGAACCAGAGATGCTGCACATCGCTGACCTTTTCGGGTTTCAGCGGATCGAGCGGATCGATTTCGCGAATCTCGATCGGGCGCGGGCGCAGGAAATGCTCCTGATGGCGCTCCGGCAGGCGGGCCGCGAATTTCTTGCGCCACTCAATCCGGTCATCCAGCTCTTCAGGGGCCGGTACGTCCGGCTTGGCGTGCTGGTGGTGCCACCCCTCTTCCACCTTGTGAAAGGAGACCGCCATATTGAAGATCTGCTTGCCGTGCTGGATCGCGACCACGCGCCGCGTCGTGAAACTGCCGCCATCCCGCGAGCGGTCGACTTCATAGATGATCGGAATGGACGGGTCGCCCGGGCGCAGGAAATAGGCATGCAGCGAATGGCAGGTGCGCGTATCGGTATCCACCGTGCGATAGGCCGCCACCAGTGATTGCGAGATCACCTGACCACCGAATACGCGTTGATTCGTCTCATTCTCCGGGCTTTGTCCGCGAAACAGGTCCACTTCGAGCCGTTCCAGGTCCATGAGGTGTAGCAATTCGCCGACAGGATCAGACATTTCGTGTGGTCTTTCGCATTTGAGATTGAAGCCCAGTGTGTAACAGCTATGCCAGATACTGGAAACGGGGACAGGCGCAACCTAGGTGTTGCTGAGAATACACTGGATAGGAAACGAAAAGGCGAGTTCTGAATGGGGTTGCTGCAAACCATACAACGCGAAGTCGGGACGCTTCTAACATTACAGAGACTGAAAAAGTGGACCGATGATATCGATCCGGACTCTGAAAATCTCGTCGCCGACGACTTTGAACGCGTCGCAGATAAATACCCCAACAATGTCGCCTGGCGATTTGAAGGCCGGCTGACCACCTATGCCGAAATGGACGCGCTGGCGAACAAGGTGGCGAACTGGGCCCTCGGGCTCGGCCTGCAATCCGGCGATGCCGTCGCCCTGTTCATGGAGAACCGGCCGGAATATGTGTCCTTCTGGTATGGCCTGTCCAAGATCGGCGTCGTGGTCGGCCTGATCAATCACAATCTGACCTACAAGGCGCTGGCCCATTGCGTCAACATTGCCGATGCCAAGCTGATCATTACCGGCGCCGATCAGGATGAGGCGATCCGCAGCGCGAATGGACTGTTCGAAGGCGATCCCAAGATCTGGTCCTATGGCGGCAGTGAAGGCCAGGACCTGGTCGCGTCCCTCGCCGGCGCTTCTGAGCAGCGCCCGAGCCGTGAACATCGCGCTGCGCTGCGCGGCAAGGATCTCTGCCTCTATGTCTATACTTCAGGCACCACCGGTCTGCCCAAGGCCGCTCGCCTGACCCAGGCCCGCACGCAGGGCATGATGCGGTCCTTCATCGCGCCGTGCAAGATCACCTCCCGCGACCGCATCTATATCACCCTGCCCCTCTATCATGGCACAGGCGGCCTGTGCGGCGTCGGCCAGGCCTTGATGACCGGCGCCAGCATCGTCTTGCGCAAGAGATTTTCTGCCTCCGAATTCTGGGATGATGTGTCTGATCAGGGCGTCACGTCGATTGTCTATATTGGTGAGCTTTGCCGCTACCTGGTAAATTCCCCCTCGCATCCGAAAGAGCGGGCGCACCAGCTGCGCACCGGCTTCGGCAATGGTCTGCGTCCCGACATCTGGGAAGAGTTCCTCAGCCGATTCAACATTCCCTATGTCTGCGAGTTTTACGGCTCGACCGAGGGTAATGTCAGTTTCCTCGGATTTGACGGCAAGGTCGGCGCGGTCGGGCGCATTCCCGGCTATCTGGAAAAAGGCGTGTTTGGCCACGTCGCCTTCGTCAAGTTCGATATTGTCGAAGAAGCACCGATCCGCGGCGAGGACGGGTTCTGCATCCGGGCCGAGCCAAACGAGCCTGGCGAAGCGATCGGCAAGGTCGGCGACGATGCCCGCACCCGGTTCGAAGGCTATAATGACCAGGCCGCGACTCAGAAAAAGGTATTGCGCAACGTCTTCGAGGACGGCGACATGTGGTTCCGCACCGGCGACCTGATGAAGAAGGATGAAGAGGGCTATATCTTCTTCATTGACCGCATCGGTGACACGTTCCGCTGGAAAGGGGAGAATGTCTCGACCAATGAGGTCGCCGAATTCGTCGCCCGCGCGCCCGGCATCGCTACCGCAAATGTCTACGGTGTCAGCGTCCCAGGCACAGATGGCCGCGCCGGCATGGCGGCAATCACCACCGATGGCGAAGTTGAGTATGACACGCTCTATGCCTGGCTCGGCGAGCACCTGCCTAAATATGCCATCCCGCTTTTCATCCGGATCCAGCAGGAAGCCGAGACGACAGGGACCTTCAAGTATCGCAAGGTCGAGCTGGTC
This sequence comes from Hyphomonas sp. Mor2, assembly GCF_001854405.1. GTDB lineage: Bacteria > Pseudomonadota > Alphaproteobacteria > Caulobacterales > Hyphomonadaceae > Henriciella. The sequence continues at coordinate 3,160,904 of NZ_CP017718.1, read as the reverse complement.
AAGGAAGGGTTCGACCCCGACACAGTCAGCGACCCGATCTGGTACTTTGATCCCGATACCGGCAAGTATGAGCCGCTGACGCCAGACGCGTTTGAAACCATCAAGTCTGGCGCGGTGAAATTCTGATGCGACGCGTCCTGGCCGCATCTGCTCTTCTGGTTGCCGCCTGCGGCGGTGCGCCTTCGGATCCTGCCCCGGAAGCGCGCTATTTTGAGCGGCTCAGCCAGCTCTGCAATGGCGAAGCTTATGCCGGATCGCTGGTCAGTGATGACGCCGTCGATGCCGACTTCAAACAGGCCTCCATGATCATGGGTCCGGCCAGATGCGATGGGCTGACGGTGCGGATTCCATTCGCCGTCAACGAGGATCGCTCGCGCACCTGGGTGATCACGCGGACCGAAACCGGCCTGCGCCTGAAACATGATCACCGCCATGAAGATGGCAGCGAGGACGTCCTCACCCAATATGGCGGCGACAGCACCGGCATCGGCACCGCCTCCCTGCAGGCCTTCCCGGTTGATGAAGAGACCCGCACGCTGTTCATTGCCCAGGAAATTGAGGTCTCGACCCAGAACACCTGGACGGTGGAGATCGAGCCGGAAGACATGTTCGCCTATCAGATGAGCCGCCCTGAGCGCTTGTTCCGCGTCGAGTTCGATCTCTCGACCCCGGTTGAGGCACCGCCGCCGCCCTGGGGTGAGGCGCCGATCGCGCAATGACCGAGACCTCAGATCCTCAAGGCCGGGTCCTGATCATCGCTGGATCCGATAGCGGCGGCGGGGCCGGTATTCAGGCCGACATCAAGGCCGTCACGATGCTCGGCGGCTATGCCATGACCGCGATCACCGCCATTACCGCGCAGGACACGACCGGCGTGCACGGGGTCTGGCCGGTGGCGCTGGACGCCGTTCAGAAACAGATGGCGGCCTGCCTGTCCGACATTGGCGCGGACGCGATCAAGACCGGCATGCTGGGCAGCGCCGAACTGGTCGAGACCGTGGCCGAAACGCTCGATGCGCGCGCCCGGGACACGATGCGCATTGTCGACCCGGTCATGGTCGCCACCTCGGGCGATGCGCTGGTTGACGACCGCGCCGTCTCGGCCATGGCCGCGCTGATGATTCCGCGGGCCACGCTGGTCACGCCGAACGCGCCGGAAGCGGAGACCCTGACCGGCAAGGCGGTCGATGGCATCAATGGTCAGCGGCGCGCGGCAGAGGCGCTGCTCGAACGCGGCGCCAAGGGCGCGCTGGTCAAGGGCGGGCATATTCCCGGCGCCGTCGTGATCGACGTGCTGCAAACCGAGTCCGGGGAATGGATGTTCGAGAGCGAACGGATCGAAACCACGTCCACACACGGCACGGGCTGCACCTTGGCGAGCGCCAGTGCCGCCTTGATCGCGCAAGGCGAGGCCGTGCCCGACGCCGTCAATGCGGCGCGTCTCTATCTGCACGAGGCGATCAAGCAGGCCCCAGGCTTGGGCAAGGGCCATGGCCCCGTCGCGCACAATTGGAAATTGCTCGATCAGGAGAGCTGATCGATCGCTTAGAAATCATGGTTTGTCTTGCCTGACCGCCTGTGAGACCTCTCGGTGGCCAACACAGGAGGGCGGTATGCCAACACTTCCATTTGCCCAGATCGACGCCTTTGCCAGCCAGGCCTTTGAAGGCAACCAGGCCTGCGTCATGCCCCTGGACGCCTTTCTGGCCGACGAGGTGATGCAGAAAATTGCCGCCGAGAACAATGTCGCGGAGACCGCTTTCATCGTCCCGAACGGGGACGGCATCTGGAAGCTGCGCTGGTTTACGCCGGCGGTGGAAGTGCCACTGTGCGGGCATGCGACGCTGGCCGCCGGGCACTATCTCTATTCGATTGCCGGGTATGGGGGCGATCAGATCACGTTCCAGACGGTTCAATCCGGCGACCTGTTTGTCTCACGATTGGATGATGGCCGCCTGGAAATGGATTTCCCGGCGCAAGCTGCAGAGCCGGTCGAGGTGGATGCGGAGATTGCCGAAGCCTTCGGCAAGACCCCGATCAAGGGTTTTGTCGGTCCCTGCTATGTCGGTCTGTACGAAACCGCAGACGAGATTCGCGCGCTGCAGCCCGATCTGGAGCGGTTGAAAACGCTGGGAACAAGCGATGGCAAATGGGGGGTCGGCAACTTTGGCGTTCTGGCGCTGGACGGCGATGAGGTTGACGTGACCAGCCGCTTCTTCGCCCCGGGCTCCGGCATTCCGGAAGACCCGGCCACCGGCAGCTGGCACTGTATGGTGGCACCTCTGGTCGAGCAGCTTAAAGGCGAAACCACCGCCCGGTGCTATCAGGCCTATCCAGGTCGCGGCGCCTATGTCGATGTCGAACTTGCCGGCGACCGGGTCAAGCTGCGCGGCCATAGCGTCACCGTGATCGAAGGCACGTTCCGGCTTTAGCCCGGCGCGCGGGCCGGTTGGCGCTGCGCCAACCAGACGCCGCCGAGAATGAGTGCAAACGCCAGGAAGGCATTCCAGCTTTGCATCTCTCGGAAGGCGAAAAAGCCGATAATCGCCGACAGGATCGGAATGACATAGCCGGTCAGGGACACGAAGGACGCGCTCGTGCGCTGGATCAGGATCATGTACACGACGGACGCGATCGCTGTCGGCCCGATGGCAAGACCAACAATGCCTGCAATCGCGCCGGTCGATGGGGTGAGTGTTTCGTACTCGACCAGGAATAGGAGCGGCCAGGTGGCGAAGGCGCCGAAGACGAGGAACCCGGCAGAAAAAACAAAGGGCGGAATGGTCTTTCCATAGCGCGCGATGATGGACGAGCTGGCATAGAAAAAAGTCGCCAGCAGGCACATGGCCTGCGCGATCACACTCGCCGAGCCGAATGAAGCGAGGGCCTCAGGCCCGAACAGGACGGCCACGCCGACAAATCCTATGACCAGGCCCATGATCTTGCGACGATCGATGAAATCATCATGAAAGGCAAAATGCGCCAGCACCGAGGTGAATAGCGGCGCTGCGGAAACATAGAGCGCGGCAAGGCTCGAATCGACGGTCTTCTGCGCTGTCGTAATCAACAGAAAGGGCGTAGCCGTCCCCAGCGTGCCCATCGCCGCCATGATCAGCCAGCTCTTCCAGTCGCTCAATGGGGGCCAGGATTGCCGGGTCAGCGCCGCGACGATCAGGAGCACGATCGCCCCCGCTGTGATTCGCAAGGGAATGATGAATTGTGGCGGGAAGCCAAGCGCCGGGTCATCATGACTGACGGCGAGGCGTGTGAACGCATAGGCCGACGCCCAGAGCACGGTCAGAGCGGCAAACAGCGCCCAATCGATAGGATGTCGGTTTTGCTGCATTCCCCTCGCCCATGGTCTCCACCCCCCTAAGGCCGCTGCTCATGCGGTCAAGGGTGAGGGATCAGGCCGGGTTAATGCTGGGCGTCGGATCCATTGGCGGTCAGCAAGCGCGCCTGTTCAACCCATTGATCGCGCGAGACGCGGCCCGGGCTGGCCAGATGTTCATCGATCCAGCGAGCTTCCGCCTCTGACCAAGCCGCAATCTGGCGGAAATGATAGATGCCCAGGCCATTGAGTTGCTTTGAGCGTTTCGGGCCGATGCCCTTGATCCGGGTCAGATCGTCCGCCTTGCCGTCCGGGCGTGTGAGGGTCTCCGGCGCGGCCAGCGTGCGCGTATCCTGAGATTGAGCCTCTATTGGCGCGATCCCGCCCTCGCGTTGCAGATTGTCGAACCAGTCGACCAGTGCCGAGCCCGTCAGCGTATTGGGCAGGTTCATCCAGGCCGGGAAGCTCTCCAGCAAACGCGCCGTATTCTCCCAATGGCGGAGGTTCAGATCCGACAGGGTCCGCAACAATTCGCTGGCCATTGTGTCTTCGTCCGGGTCCGGAAGCCGCCCTTTGCGCGCCGCAGATCCGCCCAACTGACGGGTCATGATCTGTGTCGCCTGCAGCGAAAAATCGCTCCAGGCCGACCAGCTTTCTCGCCAATACTCAAACGGCGACAGAGGAGAGGTATCCTGTGGCAGATCTTGCGAATTCATCATGCGCTCCGGGCTATGTTGCAGCGCACAATATCAAGCCGAATGACCCAGCGCAAGCATTGGCGATTCCCCCCACCACCAAAGCAGGTTAGGCACAGCGCATGACTGAGATGAAACATGGAAAAGTCCTCGTCTTCGACTCCGGAATGGGCGGGCTGACGGTTGCCCGCGAAGTCCAGGCCTTGGCTCCGAGCGTGCGGGTCGATTATGCCGCCGATAGCGGCTTCTTTCCCTATGGCGACAAATCGGACGAGGCCCTGCGCGCGCGCTTGCCCGCGATCGCCGCGCAACTGGTCAAGGCCGCCAATCCGGACGTCTTTGTCATCGCCTGCAACACAGCCAGCACGCTGGCACTGGAGGAGGTTCGCGCCGTGCTGGACATTCCAGTGGTCGGCACCGTCCCGGCGATCAAGCCCGCCGCTGCCCTGACCCGAACCGGCGTGATTGGCCTGCTCGCCACACCCGGGACTGTCCGGCGCGCCTATACGGCAAAACTGATCGAGGACTTCGCCAGCGAAGTGACAGTCATCCTGCATGGCTCGGTCGAGCTGGTTCGCATGGCCGAGGAAACCGCCTCCGGCGGCGCCGTGGCGATGGAGGCCTTCCGCGCGGCGCAAGCGCCTTTGTTCGAGACGGAACGAGGCGACGAGATCGATACGATTGTTCTGGCTTGCACCCACTTCCCGCTCATTCGCGGCGAACTCGCCGCCACCGTACCACACGCGGTCACCTTCGTGGATAGCGGCGAGGCCATCGCGCGCCAGACCTTACGTGTCCTGCCGGAAGAGACTGGTTCAGACGCGCCCGGCGGGCAGGTCTGGCTCTCCAGCGCTCCGGACCAGCAAACCCGATTGGTCGAGGTGTGTCGGCGCTTCGGGTTTATGGACGTTCGGCAGGTCTCCGGATAAAAGCAGCAAGGCTCATCGGCCTGTCACAAAACCCGCTTATGAGCGGCCCGCGTCAACGCTTTGAAGAGGTACACTTTGCGTCTCACGGTCTGTCTGGTCAGTCTGCTTGCCCTCGCCGCGTGTGGGGAAGCGGTCAATCTGTCTGAGATTCCCGAGCAAGCCGACGCGCCGCCCGTCTTCTCGATTGGCGAGGCAGAGAAAATCCGCATTGTCGGGTCATCCACCGTGGCCCCCTTCTCAACCACCGCCGCCGAGCAGTTTGGCGCGATCTCAGACAACCCTGCCCCGATCGTGGAAACCACCGGAACCGGCGGCGGGTTCAAGACGTTCTGCCGTGCGATCGGGCCAGCCGAGCCGTCCATCGTCAACGCCTCGCGCCAGATGCGCGACAGCGAGCGCGCGCTGTGCCGGGAGGCCGGGATCATCGATCCGGTTCAGGTCAAGATCGGATATGACGGCATCGTCCTGGCCAATCGCAAATCGGGACCGGTGCTGGACCTGACCAAAGCGCAGATCTTCACCGCCCTCGCCGCCAACCTGCCGGACGGATCCGGCGGCTGGATCGAGAACCCGCACCGATCCTGGAGTGACGTGGACCCGGCGCTGCCGGAAATTCGTATTCTCGTCTCCGGCCCACCGCCAACGTCCGGCACGCGCGATGCCTTTGCCGAGATTGCCATGGAAGGCGGCGCACGGACCTATCCCGAGCTTGCCGCGCTGGAACAATCCGATCCCGCCGCCTTTCTCGCTCGCACGCATGAGATTCGCAATGATGGCGCATGGATTGATAGCGGCGAGAATGACAGCACGATCATCAACACCTTGCTGCGCAACAATGATTCCGTCGGCGTGCTGGGATATTCCTTCCTTGAGCAGAACCTGGATCGCATCAAGGCCGCCACGATTGGCGGCACGCAGCCGACCTTCGAGAACATCATCAATCGCGATTATGAAGTCTCTCGCAGCATGTATTTCTACGTCAAACGCGAGCACTTGCCCCTGGTGCCGGGCCTGCTGGAATTTGTCGAAGAGTTCACCCAGGAAGATGCCTGGGGTCCGGATGGCTATCTCGCGGACAAGGGCCTGATCCCGCTCATGCGGGAGGAACGCGTGCGTGTTCGCGAGGCCGCCATTGCGGCGCTTACAGGTCGGAAAAGTCCACCACCGTCAGAGGATGCCCTGTCGCCTCCACAAACTGACGAAGCCCTTCCCGGCTGATCGCCGTCGTCGCAGTGTTGACCAGAGGGTGAAAATTAATCGTCTCGAAGCCCATCAATGCGGCGTCTGCGATGAATTTCACGCGCTGGTCTTTATCATTCATCAGGGCAAAAGCCGTCACCGAGCCCGGCTCGACCCCGAGGCACTCCACCATCAGCTCTGCATTGGCGAAAGACAGGCGGCGCGTGCCGATTTTCTTGTGCAGCTGGTTCAGTCGCAACTGGCTGTCGGCCCAGGCTGAAATCAGCACGATCACGCCGTCCTTGTCCTTCATGAACAGATTCTTGGTGTGGCCGCCAGGCATGGAGGCCTTCAAATGGCGGCCCTCCTCGACCGTGAATGTGGCCGGATGCTCGACCGTTTTATGGTCGATGCCGAGATCGTCGAGATAGGAGAACAGGTCAGATGGGCTTGCAGGCATGTCGGCCTTGGGGCAGGAATTCGGCTCTGGGTCAAGACCGTGTTGAAGGAAGTCTCATGCAGCTGGAATGCTATAAAATCTACGATGTCGCGCCGGACATTGTGCCCGGGCGCAGCAATCGCGACTGGATGGACGCGTTTCCGGATCGCCAGCCTTATCGCTGCCTGCCTCTGTCCATGGCCAATTCCACCGGCTGGGAAATTCTCTGCCCGATGGACCTCAAGATCATCTGGAATGGCGGCCCGGGAAAGAACGATATCGACTTCAAGACCCGCGGCGACCCGCGCGCGATTCCGTCTTTTGCCGACAGTCATTTTCAGCGCGGCATTGTCACCTTCCATACCGGCCATCTGTTCCGCACACCGCCGGGCTGGGGCCTGATGACCATGGGCGCGCCGAACTTCTTCAAGGATGGCATCGCCCCGCTCACCGGCCTGGTGGAGACAGACTGGCTGCCGTTCCCGTTCACCATGAACTGGCAGATGACGCGGCCAGGCGAGGTCATCTTCAAGAAAGGCGAACCCTTCTGCTTCATCGTGCCGATCGAACATGGCAAGCTGGAAGAGATCGAACCGGAGCGCAAATTGCTGAGCACCAATCCCGACCTGGAAAAGGAATTTCACGGCTGGGCCGAAAGCCGGGGCAATTTCAACAAGAAGCTGGTCTCAGGCGATCAGGACGCCGTCAAAGCGGGCTGGCAGCGCCATTATATGCGCGGCGAAAAACAGACCGGCGACAAGATTGACAGCCACGTCACCAAGCGCCGCCTCAAGCCGCCTCGAGATGTTTAAGGCCCTGCTGCCTTGATTTCGATCCCGATTTCGCCCTGATTGATCCGCAGATTGCGTGGGTGACGGAGGGAAAAATGTCGATACGAGCGATTCTGATTGGAGCCGGTGTCTTGGGCCTTGCTGCCTGTGGCGGCGGTGGCGGTGGCGATTATGAGCGCGCCATGGCCCCGCCAGAGCCGATCATGGCCGAAGAGGCGCTGGAAATGGACGCCGCCCCGCGGATGAAATCCGTGGCCGGTCTGCAAAGCACCGCAGGTGACGTGTCGCCAGAGCCAGACGCTGGCGAGGCCGGACCTGCACAATACATTGCCTATCGTCATCGGCTCGGACTGACCCTGCCCAAGGGCGAGGTCGATCCCTTGATTGCGGCCCATGCCGAGGCCTGTCTCCAGGCCGGCCCTGCAACCTGCATTGTCGCCAATACGAATGTGCAGAGCGAGGATGCGGACTATGCTTATGGCAGCCTGACCATCCGCGCGACACCGACCTGGCTTGAAACCTTTATGGGCGGGGTTGAAAGCGACACGGCGAAACTCGGCGGCGAGGTCACACAACGCTCGACCAGCGCCGAGGACCTGACCCGTCAGATCGTCGATACCGGCGCCCGTCTCGAGGCCCAGAAAACGCTGCAGACACGCCTGTTGAACCTGCTGGAACGCCGGGATGGAGAGCTAGGTGAATTGCTCCAGATCGAGCGCGAACTGGCCCGTGTCACCGGACAGATTGAGAGTATCGAGGCCCAGCTGAAAACCCTGCAGCTCCGCGTCCGAATGTCTTATCTCGATGTCAATTATCAGACAAAAATCCCAGCCTTCAGCGGTTCGCGCGAGAACCCATTGGGCGAAGCATTCGGGAGCTTCTTCTACAACCTGTCCGATGCAATTGCAGCGGTCATCACCGCCTTCGCATTCGGATTGCCCTGGATCCTGCTGATCGCCCTGTTCCTGTGGATCTGGCTGAAACTGATCTGGCCGCGTCTGCGCGGAAAGAAGAAGAAACCGAGCGCGGCGTCCTAGGCCGATTGCACATTGATCAGGGCGTGTCCGATCACGGCCTTCAGATATTCCGGGTCGAACGGCTTGGTGATCAGGTAGGACGGGCCTTCATTCGTCGTGGAGAGATATTTCTCCGGATAGGCGGTGACGAAAACGACCGGGACATTCTCCGGCAGGTTCATCTCGGCAATCGCATCCGTACCCTGCGATCCGTCGGCCAGGTTGATGTCACAAAGGACAATGTCCGGGGTGGCTTTCTGGCTGAGCGCGACCGCTTCACCGGCCGTGATCGCAATGCCGGTCACCTTATGGCCGAGCCCTTCTGCCAGACGCTTCAACTGCGCCGAGATCAGAGGCTCATCCTCGATGATCAGCATGCGGGTCGCGGTTGAAGACGTGAAATCGGCTTCCGCGATGATCAGCATTTTCTCAAGCTCATCCTCGCCGACGCCGAGAATCCGCCGGGCGACCAGATGCGGCAGGTTCTCCACCGCGATGAGCAGCAAGGCGCGCCGGGCGCGCGCCGCGGGCGAACCGGCGATCCGGTCCAGCTCCGCATCGAGCAGCTTGAACAGGCGCTCGCGATCAAACGCGGTTTCGTCGAATCCGGCATCGAAGGACAGATCGATGACTTTCTGCAGCGCCCGCTCGACGCATGCGTCACCAACCGCCGTGTCCCCAGTCGCAGCGCGGGCATAACGGCGCAGGTAAGGTAGAAGTTTTTCGACGCGTTCGGCCGTCCACATGTCACTTTTCCCCGAACAAATCCAACTGCTTAAATGTCATTGACGCGACCGAGCATATTCGACTTTTGTCCCGATTAGGCGTTGCGCCTCGAAGGCGGGGGAAGCTTTTGTCACCACGGGACCCAAAATCAAGCCAGACTGAGCAGGACGGACTGCCAAAAGTCGGTGACGATCGCCTCGTGGAACTGGGCGATGCCCTGCGTCAGGAATATGCCGATATCCAGAATGAACCGGTCCCGGAAACGCTCCAGAAAATGATCGAGGCCCTGAAAGAGGCCGAGAAACGCTTTCGCTCCGACGATTAGTCCTCCTCAAAGGACACCTCCCCGGACGCCACGCTGACACTGACGGGGACGCGAAAGCTGAGCTTCAAACCGTCAGATTCAAATCGGTGCTGGACATTCATGTTGGGCATCATCCCGAACAGCTGAAACCCGAAACCGGTTTCCGTCGGCGGCGACAGGTCCTGCAATCCTGATTCATGCCACTCGGCGCAGAGCATCTTATCCTCGATCCACCAGCGCGCGTGCAGCCGTCCGGTCTCGCAGGACAAGAATCCATACTTGCAGGCATTGGTGACCATTTCATGCACAAACATGGAGGTCGTCTTGCTGGCCCGCACGGTAAGCTTGATCGGCTCGCCTTCAATAGTCACCCGGTCCAAAGCCGGTCCGGCATAGGGTTCGAGCTCGGTTCGCATGACGGATTCAAAATCGAGACCGCTCCAATGCGCTTCGGTCAGCGCCTCGAAATTACGGCTCATCGCCGCCAGGCGTCCGTTGAAGCTTTTCAGGAAGCTCTCAACATCGGTTGTGGTTTGCGCGGTATGGTCGGCAATGGACTGCACCACCGCCAGCGAGTTGCGGACCCGGTGATGCAGCTCGGCCGTGACCAGGTCACGCTGGCGGCGCAGCTCTTCGCGCTCGGTCACATCTTCGGCGCGCTGGACCAGAAACTCGACCTCTCCTTTCTCGCAGCGGATCGGAAACTGTGAGATCTGCCAGATCCGGTCCTCGACCGTGCCATCGGCCAGCTCCAATTTGTAAGGCTGCGCCTCCATTCGCGTGGCCTTGCCGGACAAGGTCTGCTCGAACACCGCCTTGATCGGAGCAATCCGTTCTGGCGTATCCGGAAACACGTCGAAGACATAATTGCCGATCAGATCGGACTTCTTGCGCTGCACGGCCTGGCAATAGGCTTCATTGGCATCCACAAAGACGAGCTTGGTATCCAGCACCATGGCGGCGTTCGGCATACCCTCGAAGATAGTCTTGTGAAACGTTGCAGACATCGCGTTCAACCCTACGGCGAGTCGCTTAGCTGTCGACCTGTTCGCGGGCCGCGACAAGGCCGCGCGCGCAGCCGGACGGAAGGCGCCTTTGAGATCGGCCCGGGATGCAGTATATTCCAAGCAAATGGTCTTTGTGGACGGCCTTCGCTGGTCTGGCGCCGCCGCAGCGACATCAAGCAGGACAGGTTCGCAGCATCCAAGATCAGCCTGTGAAAGGAGGACCTGTCGTGGTTCGTGTTCCTCGCCTCATCCTGGTTTCGCTCGCCGCCGCCTCGTTTGGGCTGTCCGCCTCGGCCGCACCGATTATCCGCGATGCGGCCCTTTTCGAGACCTTCGCTGTCGAGGGCGTCAGCCTCGATATGGCACCGGAAGACGCGTTCAATCATCTGAAAGCCGCCGGCTACTCGACCGGATCCATCTCGGTTTACAGCGATTGGGGCGCAGGCGCGCTGAATTTTGAGCGCGGGTCCTATGGCGGCCCGAACGGCCTGTCCTCCATCACGCTCGGGCGCGCCCATGGCCGCCTGGCGCTGATCAGCCAAAGCCTCAACAAGCCGGGAATCGATGTTCAGGCCGAAATCAACACGGCCCAGTCGCATTTTGCGGTTACCGGAGACGAGCCGGATTGTCGGATGAACAGCGCTGGAACCTCCGGCAGCTGCGCCGCGCGGGATGCGGATGTGCCGGATGATGTCACGATGAAATACACGATGACCGTCCTGTCGACGATGATCATGCGCTCCATTTCCCGGCCAAAGGATCTCAAGGAAACCCTGAACTAGCCTGAACTAGCCAGAACTAAATGGGGCGAGCGCGCTTTTTCGGGAGGCCTCTCAACAGGCAAAACGCGTCGAATCGGCCCGATTGCCCGCTCCGGTTGCGCGATTAAGGTTAATTCGGATCATTTGGCACAGTCCCTGCGTGGCTATTTCCCACGACTACTCATGGAGGGACAGAATGCCTTTTCCGAGAGCCTTATTTCGCCCGCACAAGGCGCTGACACCGGCGACGGATGCGATTCCGGTCCTGCGCCCGGTCAGCGAGGATGAACAGGAACGCAGCAGCGAACGTGACCCAAAATGGTGCGTTTGCGTGGTGACGTCGGTCGAAGAAACCTCAGAGCAGCGTCAATCCGTGCGTGAGGGCATTATCCTTGATGCTGGTGTCGCCGGCGCCCGCGTCCGGTTTCGCAGCAAAAGCCGTTTGCCAGGCGAAGTCACCATCCGGGCCTCCCGGATCGGTCTGGACCGCGTGGCCCGCGTGATCTGGCAAGACGAGTTCGATGCCGGTCTCGCCTTTATCGACCACTGATCAAGGCGCGCGGGTCTTCAGCGCCAGCGCGTGCAACTCGCCGCCCATTTTGCCTTTCAGGGCGGCATAGACCATCTGATGCTGCGCCACCCGCGTCTTGCCGCGAAACTGTTCCGAGACAATCTCCGCCTGCCAGTGATCATTGTCCCCGGCCAAGTCTGTGAGAATGATCTCCGCCTCCGGAAACGCGTCCGTCAGAAAGCCTTCCAGCGTTTCTCGTGTCATCGCCATGTTTGATGTCCCTCAGGTTGGCAGAAAGCGAAGCATGATCATGAGAAGACCCAATGCCCCACTGGTCCCCAGTACGAGCCGGGTCGTGTGAGTTTTGTGCGCTTCAAACCGTGTCTCGAGACCTGCAAAACTCAGATTCAATGCCGCCGCCTGTTTGGTCATTTCCAGTTCCAACTTCTCGTTGGTCACAAACGGTTCGCGACTGTCCTCGACCAGATCGACGATCGCGTCTGAAACTTCACGGTCAATACCGTGTGTTTCAAGTGTCGATCGAAAGGCACGAGTATCCATGCGACTCATTTAAAGTATTCACTCCGAAAGAGTCAAACAAAAAGTGAACAAACGGGCGCGAACACTTAAGCTGGCTCTGGCTCTCCACCGAAATCACCGCCTTTGTCTTTGCGACGTTTTCCGATGACTGGAACGGCGGCGTTCGGGCGCGGGGGCTCGTCCGGCTCATCCGGACGTTCCGGCAGTTTGCCCTCATTGATCAGCCCGCGGATTTCATCGCCCGTGAGCGTCTCATACTCCAGCAGCGCTTCGGCCAGCGCCGACCATTGATCACGGAACTTGGTCATGATCTCGCGGGCATCGTCCATGCCCTTCTGGATCAGTTTGCGGACCTCTTCCTCGATCTTCTTGGACGTCTCTTCAGACACTGAAGAGGACTGGACCAGTTGCTGGCCGAGGAAAACCTGGCCCTGATCTTCGCCATAATCCACCGGACCGATCTCATCCGACAGGCCCCAGCGGGTGACCATGGCGCGGGCGAGGCGCGTGGCTTGCTGAATGTCCGAGGCCGCACCGGCGGTGACGGCTTCGTCGCCAAACTTCTCTTCTTCAGCGACCCGTCCCCCCATGATGATGGCGAGGCGTGAGGTCATCTCGATCCGGCTCATGGACAGCTTGTCGTCTTCCGGCAGCTGCATGACCATGCCGAGTGCGCGGCCACGCGGAATGATCGTGGCCTTGTGAACCGGGTCGGCTTTCGGGACCTTCATCGCCACGATCGCATGCCCGGCCTCATGCCAGGCGGTGAGTTCCTTCTCTTCCTGGCTCATCACCATGGAGCGGCGCTCTGGCCCCATCAGGACCTTGTCCTTGGCGTCTTCAAATTCCGACATGGCAACCACGCGCTTGCCGCGGCGGGCGGCCAGCAGGGCCGCTTCATTGACCAGATTGGCAAGATCAGCACCGGAGAAACCCGGCGTCCCGCGCGCAATGATCTTTGGCTCAACATCCTTGGCCAGCGGGACATTGCGCATATGCACTTTCAGGATCTTCTCGCGGCCGATCACGTCCGGATTGCCAACGGTGACCTGGCGGTCAAAACGGCCCGGACGCAGCAATGCCGGATCGAGCACGTCAGGGCGGTTGGTCGCCGCAACGATAATGATCCCGTCATTGGCTTCGAACCCGTCCATCTCGACCAGTAGCTGGTTGAGCGTCTGTTCGCGCTCATCATTGCCGCCGCCGAGGCCGGCCCCGCGCGAGCGGCCGACGGCATCGATCTCGTCAATGAAGATGATGCAAGGCGCGTTGCGCTTGGCTTGCTCGAACATGTCGCGGACGCGGCTGGCGCCGACACCGACAAACATTTCAACAAAGTCCGAGCCTGAAATCGTGAAGAAGGGCACACCGGCTTCGCCGGCAATCGCGCGCGCCAGCAAGGTCTTACCAGTTCCGGGAGGGCCCACTAGAAGCGCACCTTTGGGGATCTTGCCGCCGAGGCGCTGGAACTTGGCCGGGTCTTTCAAGAAGTCGACCACTTCTTCGAGTTCTTCCTTGGCTTCGTCGACACCGGCGACATCGTCAAATGTGACCCGGCCCTGCTTTTCCGTCAGCAGACGCGCCCGGGACTTGCCAAAGCTCATCGCGCCGCGACCGCCGCCGCCGGACTGCATCTGTCGCATGAAGAAGAACAGGATGGCGACAATGAAGATGATGGGCAGCAGGCCCATGATCAGGTCGCCAAGGTTGAAACCGGTATCCGGATCATCGACCACCGAGGGAACGTCCAGTTCGATCATCCGCTCGCGCAGGGCGCCGAGGTCCTGGCTTTTCTGCGCAAAGATGCGTTCATTATTGGTCGTGACAGCGGTCACCTTGGTTGGCGTGATCACCACTTCGGTCAGCTGCTTGTTTTCGGCCAGCTCATAGACCTCAGAAATATCGACTTTCTGAGCCCCGGCCTGCGCCGGATTGCTTTGCATGACGGCCAGAAGGCCAAGCAGGAGAACCGCGATCAGGCCCCAGACCGCGAGATTACGCATATTCATCGATCATTCCAGACGTTAGTGATGTCACTTTCCTATAATATAGGGGAAGGATTTCATGAAAACGACTCAAATCATCTCAATCTGTGACATAAGCTTCACCTATGGCTATGAATCGAGCGAGTCGGGCCGGAATTTCGAGGGATAATGGATGGATGACGCGTTAAAAACCTATGGCCCGATCGCTTTGGTCGTTCTGGTCGTTCTGATCATTGCCATGCGCTTTGTCGCGCCGCCCCCGCCCATGGATATCCGCTTCGCCGCTGGCGGGGCCGATGGCGAGTATTATGCGATCGCCGAGCGCTATGCCGAGGCCCTGTCCGAGCATGGCATCCGGGTCGAGGTTCTGGAGACCAAAGGCACGATCGAGAATTATGCCCTGCTCCAGGCGGGCGAGGCTGATGTCGCCCTGCTGCAGGGCGGCCTGGCCAGCGATGAAGCGCGCGAACACCTGGACTCCCTGGGCGGCATGTTTGCCGAACCGTTCTGGATTTTCAGACGCGCCGACCAGCTCTCCGCCCTGGCAACTGACTTTGGCGACCTTGAAACCGTTCGCATCGCCGCTGGCCCGGACGGCTCCGGCACCCGCGCGATGACGGAACGACTGCAGGCCGAATGGGGCGGCGAATGGGAAGCGATCGTGCCACTCTCCGGCAGCGACGCGGCGCAGGCCCTTCTTGAAGGCGAGGTCGAAGCCGCTGTCTTCACCGCCGGGGTCAATGCCAGCTATGTCCAGGCCCTTCTTAATAATCCGGACACCCGCCTGATCGACATGCGCCGGGCCAAGGGCCTGTCCATGCGCGACGATGCGCTGGCGCCGCTCACACTGTTCGATGGCGTGGTCGACATGGATCGCGACATCCCCGCCGGGGACGTGCTGCTGATCTCCGCGATTGCCCAGCTCGGTGTCGACAAGGACCTCCACCCGGCTTTGCAATCGGTCCTGCTCGAAGCGGCCGAAAGCATTCACAGTGGGGGCTCCATCCTGACCCGCGCCGACACGTTCCCGGACCAGACCCGGACCGACCTGCCCCTGTCTGACGAGGCGCGACGTTATTATCGCAATGGTCCGACTTTCCTGCGCCGCTATTTCTCCTTTGGCTGGGCCAATTTCCTGGAGCGCGCCTGGGTCTTCCTGATCCCGCTGATCGCGCTCGCCATCCCGCTGGTTCAGATGGCTCCGCCTGTCTATCGCTGGCGCATCCGGCGCAAGATCTACATCTGGTATAATGACCTGCACGACCTCGAACGCCGCGGCTTCGAGGCCAAATCAGACGAAGAGCGCCAATCCGTCCTGTCCGAGATCCAGGCGCTGCAGCACGAAGTCGGACAAGTGGATGTGCCGGTCTCTTATAATGACGAGCTCTATCACTTGCGCAGCCATATCAATTTCGTCGAAGCCCTGATCGCGCGGCAGGCGGCGCTGGCCTAAGGGGAATGGGATCCTGGATGAAAGCTGAGGCTGCCGCGAAAGCGTGCCGAAGCGGAGAGTCCGAACGGCCTGCCCTAATCGCCCATCAGGACCGAAACCTTACTTAGAAGGCGTTCGCGAAAGGCGGGCGTGGCGTCTGATGCGAGGCACAAGAAGACACCGACAAGCGCCTGCCTTCTGAACCCTTCCAAATCGAAATACCCGTTGGCCCAATCCTGTCGCGCCAGGCGATAACAGCCATAGATCTGCGGCCCGAGCACTTCAGGCGAAACTTGACCGTGTAGAAGCCCCTCCTCAACGGCCCGCGCACAGGCTTCGATCGGTTGTTGAACGAAGTGAGCGAAAATCCCCTCGCCAGAGCTTTGCTCGAACAGTCCGCTCCGGTCGCCCGCAATAAAGGCAGCCCGAAAGAACGCTTCATCGGTGGCAAAGTGATCGGCCAAATTCTCGATCAGTTTCGCAAACGATTCCTCGACCGACGCACTCCCCGCTTCGTCCTGGAGCGTGCGAAGGTGCACCACCATTTCGTCGATGATGACGGTGAGGATTTCAGTCTTGCCGCCGACCAGATTGTAAATCGTCGGCACGGTCAGGCCTGCGCGCGCGGCGAGATCTCTGATCTTCAAAGCCTCAAAGCCCTCATCCGCAATCAGTTTGCGGGCTTCGCGCAGGATCGTCTCCCGGCGTTTCGCCATATTTTTTGAACGCGTGGTTTCGCGTGAAGCAAGAGTCTCGACAGCCATACAGAGTCCTTAAGTCGATTTCTGGATTGACACAAGAATTAAACGATGTTTAAATTTAAACAACGTTAAAACGAAGGAGGATCCACTCATGTCTGACCCCCACTACATGGAGTCCATCGAAGCCTGCGCCGCGCATTATGGCGATGACGCCGACGCGATGCGTGACTATCTGATTTCCGGACACAAGCGTGCGATGGCTTTGGACAATCGCGGCCCGATCGAATTTGACGCCGATGGTCATCTCGCGCGCCATATCGTCGACGCTTACAAAAAGTATGGGTTCTACGTGTTTACCGGCGTTCTGCATCAGGATGAGCTGGACGATATCAAGCAGGACCTGGCGGAGATGAAGACGCGCTTCCCCGTCGGCCCGGGCGAAAAGCTGACTGCCGACGGCGCCCCGGCCCTGGGCGCGGATTGCACGACGACCACACTCGTCTGGTCAAAGCCATTGGGTGACCCTCTGGGCGGCTCCACGCTCGCGAATGGGCGTCATCAGGTGAAGCTGCTTGAGCCCAAGGCTGCCGATGATGCACCAGCCGCAGCGCCATTCATTCTACTCGGCTCCTTGCAATTCTCCGAAACCTGTCTGCGCGTCTATGGTCATCCGCAACTGCTCAAGGTGGCCGAGGAGATCAATGGCAAGGATTTCGCGCCGTTCAATGAAAGTCTGTTTATCAAGGAACCCGGTATCGGCGCGGCAGTGTCCTGGCACCAGGACGGGACGACCCATTGGGACAGCGAAGACTTTGATGAGGGCATTCACGGTTTCAACTTCATGGCTCAGGTGTATGGCAGCACAGCCGTGAACGGCGTCTGGGTCCTGCCTGGCAGCCACACGCTTGGCAAAGTCGATATCAGGAAACTCGTCGAAGAGTCCGGCAGTGAGCGGATTGCCGACACCGTCCCGCTCGTCTGTGAGGCCGGCGATGTGGTGATGTGCAATCGCCAGCTGGTACATGGCTCCTTCGCCAATACCGGTTTCGAGCCCCGCATTACCGTCAATATGGGCTTCCACCGCCGCAGCTCGGTCCTCGGTGTCACCGGAGCCGGCACGCACAGCGCGGTCCAGGTCTTTGATGAGGACCTGATTGCCAAGCGCTCTGAGGTGATCGGATTTGGCATCGATGCCCGGCGCAAGCGTTTCCCGAACGAGACGCCATACGCGTATCAGCCCTTCGTCGAACAAGGCTTGTCCTATGAGTGGAATGACGAGGCGAAAGCCTCACTCCATGATTACAATGCGCTCGATCTGAGCATCTGACGCCATCCACCCATCAAACTGCGCGCGCGTGTCGAGCCTTCGGCGCACGCGTGCAGCCCCTTTCCCTTTCTCCAGCTGAGACCGATTTCATGCCCCAAGCCGCGACCGTCCTCGCCATGCATTCTGAAATGCACACACTCTTTCCGAACCGTCCCGAACGCTGGAACTGGCTGGAAACCGATCAAGACATAGAGGCCACCATCGCCTCACGCGGGGCCGAGGTAGATGTTCTGTTATCGGCCAGCATCGAAAAGCTCGACAAGAAGCTGCTGGCCCGCTTTCCCAACCTCAAGCTGGTCGCCTCTGTATCGGCGGGTTTCAGCAATATCGATCTCGACGAATGCCGCGCGCGCGGGATTGCGGTCACAAACGCGCCTGGAATGAATTCCGGCGACGTGGCCGACCTCGCCGTCGCCCTGATGACCTCGCTTCTGCTCCGCATTCCGCAGACTCAGGATTACATCATGACCGATCAGTGGGTCGGCGCGGCCCCGCCGCTGCGCCACTCGATCCGCAATATGCCGGTCGGTATTGTCGGCCTGGGATCCATCGGCCAGGAAGTGCTCAAACGACTGACGCCCTTCGGCGTCGATCTGAAATGGTGGGGACCGCGCCCCAAGCCGGATATTGAAACGCCTTATATAGACAGTCTTGCCGACCTGGCGGATCAATGCCGGGGCCTGGTCATCTGCTGTCGCCCGGACGAGACGACGCGCCATCTTATCAATGACGATATCCTCGACCGACTTGGCCCGGATGGGGTGCTTGTGAACGTGTCCCGCGGCAGCGTCGTCGATGAAGCGGCCCTGATTGAGGCATTGAAATCGAACCGGATTGGCGGCGCGGGCCTGGATGTGTTCGATCCTGAGCCCACCAATAGCGCCCGTTGGGCCGACGTTCCAAATGTCCTTCTGACCCCGCACCAGGGCGGCGCGACCTTTGAAACCCTGTTCGCACAAGCCCAGCTGGCCCAATCAAACATCGAGAATTTCATCGATGGAAAACCCCTGCTCTCCAGCGTGCTTTGACGCCGGATACGGGAGGAAATGCAGACACCGCGATTGCGCTCGAAATTGCGAATCTCCGTGGTTTCGGTGTATCGAATTTAGATGAAGACATGGATTGCGCTGTTGAGAGGGATCAATGTTGGTGGGAACAACATTCTGCCGATGAAAGACCTGCGTGAGATGTTGCAGCGCGAGGGTTTTGGTGGGGTCCGGACCTATATCCAAAGTGGCAATTGCGTCTTTCAGTCAGACCTGACAGACCGGCTCGACATCCAGAGCCAGATTTCGAGCGCCATAGACAAGCGTTTCGGGTTCAAACCCAGCGTTCTGGTGCTGGAGGACTCGGAACTAGGTCTGGCCATCGCGGCGAATCCGTATCCGCAAGCCCTTGAGGCCCCAAAGACCGTTCATCTTTACTTCCTCGCGACGGCCGCACTCGAGCCGGACCTCGATACCCTCGAGCAAGTTCGCGCCGCCACCGAAGAATACACGCTCACAGAACGCGTCTTCTACCTTCATGCACCAGACGGCATTGGACGATCCAAACTCGCAAATCTGGTCGAGCAGAAGCTCGGCGTCGCCACAACAGCCCGAAACTATCGAACAGCGGTCAAAATTGCCGAGCTCCTGCCTTGAGGGCGAACTTGTTCAATCGCTTGTTCAAATCCTATGATAGGGCTTGGGATTGTTTGCATTCGAGGAAAAACACATGGCAGCTGAAAAACCGCGCTTTGGTTGGGGGCACATCAACGTGAATGTTGCCAATCTGGAGCAATCGATCGCGTTCTATAAAAAGCTCGGCTTTGAGCTATTTATTCCAGCCATCCCTTACCTCGCACTCGATGCTTCGCCGGACCAGAAACCGCTGCCAGATGATGCCGCCTCAGCTTTGGGCATAAAGCAGGGCACGAAAGGTCGGGCCTGTATCATGCAATTGGATGACGGCTTCCCGAAGCTCGATCTGACAGAGCTCAGCGGCGTGGACCAAGGCGCGCCTCTGACCAATTCGGATCGAGGGCTCGTACGAATCTGCCTCGCAACAGAAGATCTCGAACGCGATGTGAAACGCCTTAAAGCCGACGGCGTGGAATTTCTTTCAGAGCCGAAATCGGGGCATGCAGAGCTGGCCGACATAGCGGTCTGTAAAGACCCCGATGGGACGTTGATTGAACTGCTGCAAGTTTATCTTGATCGTTGGCAAGCTTTGTTGAGCTGAATGTTCTGCGACTTGAAGTGACAGGTTTCGCGTCTGCATCGCACGCTGAAGCAGACCGATAAGATCCAACATCACGCTTTGCCTGGCAGCATGCGCGCGATGAAGCGGTCCTTCTCGAACAGGCTGCGGCGCAGGACCATGCCCAGGTGGAGCGCGAAGACTCCCGCAAACATGTACAGGCTCAGGACGTGCAGCATATAGCTGACATTGGACATCCAGACCGATCGCTCCGCAAAAGCAGGCACTTCGAATAGCCCGAAGAACGCGGTCGGATGCCCGCTCGTGACCGAATAGGCGAGACCCGACAGCGGGACAAAAAAGAGCAAGCGATAGAGCCAGTTTTCGACCGCATGCGCCGCCGATTTCTCCCAATCGGCGAGGCCGGGGGCCCAGTCCGGCAGGCCGCCGACGCGGCGCCAGAGCAAGCGGGCGCCAGCGACCAGAAAGACCACCAGACCCAATGTCTTGTGCCAGGCAATGCTGCTCAGCGCGAGTGGCAGAAAATCCTCGCCACTCTTCAGCGCGATCTGGCCGATGAATATGGTCACAAACTGACCGATCAACATTGCGAGCACAATCCAGTGAAACGCCTTGGCGAGCGGGTTGTAGGTGTGCGGGGCGCTGTGTTCTGACATCTCATTTTCCATCACTGCGGCTCAGTCCGGGTGGGACTGGTAACCGGCAATGCGCTCATCACTCGGCGCGGCGCGAGTCTCTGGCTCCGCGCCCGCATAGGCGTCGAGCTCGATCACGTTGCGGTCGGGGTCACGAATGAAAATCGCATGCATGCCTTTGAAGCTGAACTCGCCGCTTAGCGCGATCCCGCGTTCGGCCAGGGCCGCCTTGGCCGCGTCCATGTCCGCGATCTTGAACGAGACATGGGTGATCCCCGCGGGCTTCTCGTCATGATCCATCAAGATGTTCGTATCGCTGGTCGCGGTGGCGGGACCGAGTAGGTTCAGCACCACGCCGGATGGATGTTGCATGATAATCGGATGTCCCTGATCGAACCCCGTATCCGACAGGGTCTCGAATCCCAGGCTCTCATAGAACGCGATCGAATCCTCTTTCGAACGCACTCTGATTCCCACATGATCGACTTTTTCAATCGCCAGCATTTGTGCCTCCTCGTCTTCGCAAACGGATATAGGAGAGTTATCATATGTTGATAATCATGCGTTTTTGAGAAATACTATTTCCATATGACCCATAATTCGACCCTTCTGGATGGTATGGTGATCTTCGCGACCGTGGTTGAAGCGGGCGCGTTTGGGGCCGCCGGAAAGCGCCTCGGTCACTCGGCCTCGCATATCAGCAAGTCCGTGGCAGCGCTGGAGCAACG
The DNA here is from genome assembly GCF_001854405.1 of Hyphomonas sp. Mor2. Taxonomy (GTDB): domain Bacteria; phylum Pseudomonadota; class Alphaproteobacteria; order Caulobacterales; family Hyphomonadaceae; genus Henriciella. The sequence continues at coordinate 3,139,665 of NZ_CP017718.1, read as the reverse complement.
CCTTGGTGTCCGCTTGCTCAACCGCACCACACGCTCTGTCAGCCTTACCGATGATGGCCGCGCCTATTATGAACGCTGCCGGATCATCCTCGACGTGGCCGAAGAAGCGACGTCCGTCGCGGAACAAAGACATGCCCAGCCCACCGGCAGGCTTCGCCTGACCGCGCCGGTCAGCTTCGGGCTGTCTCACTTGTCTGAGATCCTGCCGAAATTCATGGATCGCTATCCAGATGTAACCCTGGACGTCGAGCTGAATGACCGCATGGTTGATCTGGTCGCGGAAGGCTTTGATCTGGCGATACGCGTCGGTGACCTGGGCCCCTCTTCGCTGATCTCCACCCGCCTCGCCCGTACGCGTGGCGTCATTGTCGCGGCCCCCTCTTACTGGGACCAGCATGGTCGCCCGGAAACGCCTGTGGATCTGAAGCGGCACGCCTGTATCAGCTATTCGAACCTGGACACCCCGAACAAATGGACATTCGCGACCCCTTCGGGTGAGATCGAAACCGTCACAGTGCCCGTCAATGCGCTCTGCAACAGCGCCGAGCTGGAGACCGCTTTGGCCGCCGCCGGCAGAGGCGTGACGCGCCTACCGGCCTTTACCTGCAAGCGCGAATTGGCCGCTGGCGAGCTGGAAATCGTGCTGGAAGATTACGAAAACGCGCCGATCGGCATCTTCGCCGTCTACCCCCACCGAGCGCATCTCTCAATCAAGGTCAGAGCGATGGTCGACTTTCTGAAACTCGAACTGTCTGACACGGCTGAGTGAGCACGGGAGACATTAGCTGGGTGTCCGCTCTCGGCGTCGGAGGGGATATTGGAAGACCGACGATTGCCCGCAAAAGTCTTTACTCAACTGGTAAAGATGAGCTGTCAGAATCAGGCGATGCATTATCCGGATCGATCCACCAGCGCTTAACTTGAGACGCATGCACGCCGAGAATTTGAGCCGTTTCTGTCGCCGACAGACCTTCAAGTTCGATCAAAACAAATGCCTTGCTTTGAAGACCGCGATCGCCATAGCCGCCCTTCCGCAATTCGTCTTCGAGTAACTTGAACAAAAAGGCACGAAAATCGAAGCCGGGTTCTCCGCAAAACCCTACATGGTCATCGATCAACCGATTGATGACGCGCGAGACCGCATCGTCACCATCCGATTTGGAATCCGTGGCGATGGCTGCGTACGCCCGGAGCTTCCGCACCCAGTCCTGAAGCGAATCAGCGAGCGAAGTTTCCTGCGTTGGGATGAAGGGAGATTGGCTTTTCACATTCCCGTAGTACGGGAATTTATTCGGCAAGTCTGTCATCCACCCGACAGTTCGCACCGCGGACTGCATGCAATCGAATTTGGAATATCTCGCTGCATCCGAAACGCAGAAGTTTGCTGAAGGCGAAATCGTCTATGTTCGCGGAACAAAGCTATTTGGCGCATACACCGTTCTGGAGGGTCGTCTGGAAGCACTCCGTAGCGCCTACACGAATGACCGTTTTGTTCTCAGACTAGTTTATCCGGGCGAAAGCCTAGGATTGGTTGGTCTTTTCGGAGGTGATGGCGCCATCAACACAATTGTTGCCCTCGAAGAGGTGACGCTCAACTACATATCCAAATCCGCGCTCTTGGAGATTGGAGCAGCGCACCCTGTTGTCTTCGAAAAAATAATTGAAGCAATCGGCGAGTTTGTATCTCGTGCCTTGAGCTGGATCGATTTCAGTGTGTCGGCAACAGCAGCCGAGAAAGTCCTTTGGAATCTCGCGCATTTATCCCAATTCTCTCGATCCGACGCAGATGGGGTGATCATCATTAGCATGTCGCAACAGGAGTTTGGCCGCATGCTCGGATTGTCGCGGCAGGTCGTGAATGCGGAGCTTAACAAATTGGTTGAACAAGGCGTCGTCGGAATGGCTTATGGTGAAATCAGGGTGAACACGACCAAACTCCATGAGTTGAGTGAGCGGCGGCACAAGTAGCCTCAGACGCGTCAATGTGCGGTGGTTGGTCCGTCGACAGGCGTAGGGGACATTGTCGACGGACCCAGGGGTTTCAAGCCGGTGGGTGGCGTGAAAACCCATAACTAAGTCGATTACAATCATGTCGCTGGGATTGTCTGTCATCTGGACGACAGTTCAACGACGAGGCGATCGCTAATTAAGGTTGGATTTTCATGAGTGCAGGTGCTGACGTTGCAGCATTATGCCCAAGCAGTTGCCTGAGCGTCGGACCACAATTTTCGCAATTAGACTGCGAGAAAGCACGGCATGGAACCGATTATTGCTATGTTATCACAATCGGTGCAAACTTCTTTACATTGGCGGGAGCGATTCATGTCTGCGAAAGCAACCTCAAAAGAATTATGTGTAGCGGAAGAAAGTTTGCCGAAAGTCGATGGCGAGGCGATCACAGAGCGCACCAAAGCTCTCAGAGATAAGTATGATTTGGTACTGCGCGAACCAGTACCGCCGAGACTCATGGCCCTGGTTTCTCGCTTGAGAAAGAATGATCGCTCAAAGGACTCCTAGTCAGTAAAGCCCTGAAAACGATTGGAGTCCTGTTCAAGAGTATGGAAAGCTCGGCTCGAAAGGCGCTCGGTCGTTTCGCCCAGTTTGATGAAACCCAAGACGCAAGATTAATATCTGCTTCTTGGGCCAGGGCCGTCCAAGCGATTGTGCGTTATCGTTGACGAAAGTAGAACGGCAAAATAATTCAGTTTCAACCAGGAAAATTCGGTGGTGTTTGAGTTACCCAATATTGGTGCGGCAGTCGATTTTAGTAACGCATTCACACGATGCCAATTCGGACAAGACGGCGTCTTGAGAATTTCGTCAGGTGAGAAGACCGATCGGTTCTTCGATCCAGCCGGCGACGAGTATGTGGACACGTCTCCAGTGGTTTGGTTCGATTGCCCCAGAGGCGATTTCGCTTTCGGCGCTGACGTCGAAGTCGATTTGGAATCGACCTTCGATGCAGCCGGTTTGATGATGCGTTCGGGGAACGATTGGTGGGCCAAGTGCGTACATGAGCTGTCACCTCAACTCGAACCAATGGTGGTTACAATCATTGCATCGCCAAAAGCTGATGATGCAAACGGGCCAATTGTTTCTGGGCGCATTAGATTGCGAGCGCTCCGCAAAGGCTCAACCGTCGCCTTTCATTGGGCCACGGGAAGTTCGCGCTGGAACTTAGTGCGATACTCAAAGGTGCCTATTGAATCCGACCTGCAGGTCGGATTCACCGTGCAATCGCCGACCGGACCTGGCTGCGAGGCAGTTTTGTCTCAGTTCTTCATGGTCGAAGAGGTGCCGGATGACCTGCGATCTGGCGAGTAGTTCAAGTCCGCTTTTGACCCAAAGCAGACGTCTGATAGGAGGTCCGAAGGTGGAACGGACAAATGGATACCAGTCGACCGATCAGCTCTCAGAATCCTCGACGCATGTGTCGTTTGATTCTTCGAGCGATGACAGGGAGCCAACGTCCGCGTTCAATGTCAGTCATCTGACCCGTATTGTGTTTGAGTTTTCGACCAAAAACCTCGCGCATTCCCGCATCCGGGCATTCTGCGGATAGGAAACCGAACCTGTATCGTACGTATCCAACTTGTTGGTCACCATCGTACACTTCGTATTGCTCCGGACTTTCCGGGCCAATCTCGATGAAGTTCAGCCCGCCAATCATGATTTGACTGCTCATGGAGATCGGCGGCGACCAAATAATAAACCGATAAACTGCGCCGAAGACGATGGACGCGATCGCGACAAGCACCAGCAATGTTGCTCTCGGTTCTTCGAGTAGAAACTCAATCATGTGAAGCAGTCCCACCCGTATTGTTTGCTGCGCTTATCACGTCGCTCCGGTGTTGTCCGCTTATGACCGAAAGCAGACGTAAGGATCAAGATACCGCCTTGAAGCCTCATCCTGAGCGAAGTCGAAGGACGAGGCGGGCCCAGCGCGAACGCCCGCGGTCCTCAATTCGACGCAGAGATCGCGAGCCTGCGGTCAGATCCACGCGCGCGTGCCTTTACATGCAACATAATTGTTGCATAAAGGATGGATGGGTATTCCATTTGATCCACAGCTCAGCCATATGTTTCGCGCCTTGGGCGACGATACGCGCTTGCTGATCCTCGATGAACTTCGCAGACGGAACAATCAAACATTGTTCGAGATATGTGCGCGACTGTTTGAAGAATATTCGGTCACGCTGTCGCGGCAGGGGATCACCCGGCATTTAAATGCCCTTGAGCAAGCCGGATTCATCGTCACGGCCTGGCGCGGACGAACCAAGGTTCACTCGCTCACGGCCGGGCCGCTCACGGACGCGATCAACACCTGGTTGGAACCATTTCGAGAAGGAGACGAGACATGAGGATGTATGCAAAGGGCGTCACCGTTGACGATCAAGCGAAGGCGCTGGATTTCTATACCAACAAGCTTGGTTTCATCGTCAAACACGACATCCCGCTCGGCGAGCATCGATGGCTGACGGTCGTTTCACCAGAAGAGCCGGAAGGCGTTGAACTCCTGCTTGAACCGAACGCACATCCCGCATCGAAGGTCTTTCAGAACGCGCTCATGGCGGATGGTATCCCCTTCACAGCCTTTAGCGTTGACGACATTGAGGCTGAGGTCGCGCGCCTTGAAGCGTTAGGGGTTTCCTTCACTCAACCCCCCGTCAAAGCGGGGGGCGCCATCATGGCTGTGTTGGATGATACGTGCGGCAACCTCATTCAATTGGTCCAGCTCCTGGAATAGAGCGTGCCGCCATTTCCGACTTGATTTAACGCTCACCCGGAGACAGAAAATCGATGTTCCAAACGACCCGAATCCTCACGATCCTCGCACTGATATCCCTGGTCTGGCTCGCCGCGTGCCAACCGGCGCCGGGCGACGGCTCAGAGCCGGAAACCCTTTCGGCCACAGCCGAAGCCGGCTTGGAGGTCCAGTATCTTGAAATTGTCACGTCGGAAGTTGATGCCACATGCGCAACCCTGTCGAAAATTCATGCGGTTGAGTTCGGCGCACCCGAACCAGGCTTTGGCAACGCCCGCATTGCTGTATTGAGAGATGGCAGACGGCTCGGGGTGCGCGCGCCCCTCAGCGCGGATGAAGGCGCGCCGATCGTTCGGCCCTATCTTCTGGTCGAGGACATGGACGTCGCGATCGCCTCAGCGCAAGCCACCGGCGCAGAGTTCGCGATGCTGTCAACGGAGATACCCGGCCATGGTAAGTTTGCCATATATTTCCAGGGCGGCCTCCAGTTCGGATTGTGGGAAAACTGATTTCAAATCGTTCCGGACGAGGGCGAAGCCGCGGACCCAAGCCTGATCTCTGCTCTCGGCGTTTAAGCGGACGTAAAGATCGAGATACCCCCTTGAAGCCTCATCCTGAGCGAAGTCGAAGGACGAGGCAGGCTTCTGGGAAGCCCGGCCCTTTATCCTTCGACTTCGCTCAGGATGAGGGCCTGAAGACCTGAGGTTCCCTTCAAGCGCTCCCCACGGACTCTTCCGTGGGGTCCAGCACGAGATCTGGCGGCTCAGGTCGGGAGAGGTGTTTTCGCTTCTGCTCTTCGCTGCACGTGTGGGTGATGACCGCCCCTGGGCCCTGGATGAGTTCGGAATTTGACCCAGGACAAGTGACCGCAAACCCGGCCCTGATCCTGAGCCGCGTCGAAGGATAAACGGCCCGGCGTCCCACAGGACCTCCTTGTCCGTCGATACGCTCAGAATGAGGCGACCCTCGGCACGCCTGATGCGCGTTCCAGCACAGTTCAGCAAACTTCAGCGGCATTTGCGCAAGCTTGAGTCGCATTTCAGCGAACCGCACTGTTTAGTTTTTCAATCGCGCAATTCGACGGATCCTGCATTGACGACTCCGCGGTTGCGCAGGCATAGTTCCAAAATAGAACTCAAGGAGGGTTAAGCGATGAAACCAGTCTGTCTTGTGATCGGCGCCGGGGCCGGGATTGGCGGCACGGTGGGCACGAAATTCGCCAGCGAAGGCTATCATGCCGTGCTCTGTCGGCGCAGCGACAAGGAAGGGCTCGACCGGCTGGTGGACGGGATCAAGGCCGCCGGCGGCGAGGCGACCGGCCTGTTGCTGAACGCGATTGACGACGATGCGATCGAGGATGCGGTCATGCATGTCGAAAAGAATATCGGCCCAATCGAAGTGGTGCTTTACAATCTCGGCGCGCAGATTGGCAATGTGCCGCTGGAAGCGACGACCTACAAGCAATTCGAAATGGGCTGGCGGCTCGGCACGTTCGGCCTGTTCCGCCTGGCCAAGACCGTCTGCCCGCTGATGGCTGAACGTGGCAGCGGCGCGATAATCGTCACCTCGGCCACGGCGGCGGTGCGCGGCAACAAGGGCCAGCATTCGCACGCCGCCGCCATGGGCGGGCGCCGCATGCTGTGCCAGACCCTGAATGCGCAATATGCCTCAAACGGCATCCATGTGGCGCATATCCTGGTCGATGGTGCCGTCGATGCGCCGGACACGCTCGGCAAGCTGCTGGGTCCGGAACTGTTCCAGAAACTGCGTGAAACGCGCGGCTCTGAAGACGGGCTGCTGATCCCGGCAGAGATGGCGGAGACGTATTATCATGTCGCCACGCAGCACCGCTCGGCCTGGACGCATGAGCTCGACCTGCGTTCCTTCTCGGATGTGGCTTGGTGGAACCATCCCTAGACCCGGGCCTTGACCCAGAAAAAACGCCGGCTCTGAGGCAGAGCCGGCGTTTTGATTCGAGCTTGTGTCGAGCGTTCTATTTGTTGGGCTGCGGCGTCGTGCGCAGATAGGGACGGATTTCCTTATAGCCTTTCGGGAACAGCTCATCGGCCTCTTCATTGGTGACGCTGGGAACGATGATCACATCGTCGCCATCCTGCCAGTTCACCGGCGTGGCGACCTTGTGATTGTCGGTCAGCTGCAGACTGTCGATCAGGCGCAGGATCTCATCAAAGTTCCGGCCCGCCGAAGGCGGATAGATGATCGAGGCGCGGATCTTCTTGTTATTGTCGATGACATAGACCGCGCGGACCGTGACCTTGGCATCGGCATTGGGGTGGATCATATTGTACAAGGTCGCGACTTTCTTCTCCGGATCGCCAATGATCGGGAAGTTCACGATCGCGCCTTGCGTGTCTTCAATGTCCGCGATCCACTTCTTGTGGGCCTCCACCGTGTCGACCGAGATGACCAGCGCCTTGGCCCCGCGGGCGGCCAGTTTGTCTTTCAGTTTCGCCGTGTAGCCGAGCTCGGTTGTGCAGACCGGCGTGAAATCCGCCGGGTGGGAGAAGAACACAACCCAATCGTCGCCGATCCATTCATGGAAGCGGATCCGGCCTTCTGTGGTCTCTGTTTCAAAATCGGGGGCGGTGTCACCGAGCAGTAGGCTCATCTGACCTCTCCTTGTAAATTGGCTTGATTTCTGCAGCGAAAGTGGGGCCTATGCGGTAGGGTTCCAACCGCCCAAGTCTGACTCGCAGGTTTAGTTTTCCTGCACCGTTTCAAAGGATCATAAATGAAACGCCTAATCCTCATGCGTCATGCGAAAACCGAGCCCTGGACGGAGGGGATCGATGATCACGCACGGGCGCTGACCCCGGTCGGACATGAGGCGGCTGAAATCATGGCCAGGGCCTTGAAAGACGAAGACTGGTCGCCGGAAAAGGCGATCCTCTCCACCGCGCGTCGGACGCGAGAGACCTGGAGCCACCTGGCAGAGGTATTCGGCACCTGCGACACGCTTCTGGAAGATGATCTCTATCTCGCCGGCGAGCGGGGCATTGCCGACATTATCAGCGATCATGACGGCGCGCGCACCTTGATCATTATCGGCCACAATCCAGGGCTGCATGACCTGTCACTCAGCCTGCTCCGCGCTTCCGGCAGCGCCGATCATCAGGCGGCCATCCGGATCTCTTCGAAACTGCCAACCGGCGGCGTGGTAATGTTTGAAGCCGAGGATGACGGCGCCTTTGTACCGGCGCATTTCAGGCTTCAGAATTTCATGAAACCCAAGGATTTCACGGGCGTCTGACACACCGCCATCTCCCGCTGGACGCAAGACCGCCCCGTGGCGGGAGACACGGGGCGTTCTGATTAAGCCGGGCCGTCTGATTTAGCGCGCGCTGCGACGACCGCCGCGCCGGCGGCGACGGACGAGGAGATGGTCGCGCCCGGCATCGCTGGCCGCTTTTTTCAGCGCGGGCAGAATATGGCTGCCCGCCTCGTCCGAAAACGTCGCGGCGCTAAACACCGAACCGGAATTATAAATTGAAGACGTGACTGGGGAGGAAGTCGCTTGCATTGTTTTAGTCCTTTTTATCGTTGGCCCGGTTTTGCCGGGATCAGACGACCCTTTTGAGTTCTGCCTGACGAAGATGAACTTAACACCGGTATTATCGTTTTTCAATATGTGAATATCGTTTTTCGGCAATTTTCTGCAGATTTCCCCTGCAAACGCCGCTGTGCGCTACAGATCCAGGGACAATTGACCGCCGGGGCGGGCCCGAACCGAAGGCGACTTGCCGAACGCCGGACACAGGCGCGCACGCCAGACGTCGGGTAAATGTCGAATCAGATCAGTCACGCGCGCGGCGCGGATATCCTGGCCCGCGGCCAGATACTGATTGCGGGCCGTCACCGCAGCCTGCCAGGTCTCACGGACCGAAATCAGGCCAAGCTCAAGATACGGAGCCAGTTGTTTCGCATAGGCGCCGTCCGGTTCCGATGCGGTCGCGATCCGGTCGAGATCAGAAACGCGTCCGAGCACACTCCTCATCGTTTCAATCGCCGCCTTGCGACCACCGAGCGCATATGTTGGATCATCCTCACTCAATGGCACGGCCGGTGGCTGACCAATCCCGATTTGCGCGGCAGGAAGCACACCGGGCGCCTCGTGTCGCGGCGCCGCCATGAACGCGTCCCAGGCCTCGGCGGCCGACACAGAACGTTCCGAGCTCAGTTCCGGCCCGAATTGCGGATACATTCGCCAGGCTACACCCGCCCGCATGCACCAGGCTTCAACCTCCGCCTCAGTCGGGCTTGGGAGCGCAGTTTCGTATAAATGCAAACTCCGCAGATTGTGCCGGCGATGCAGCTCTGACAGAACCTCCGCCGGATCACCCTGCCTGTAATGCAATTGTCCGCCACGCTGTTCCAGGGCGGCATCCAGATCTTTCAAACTCTCGACCAAGAAGCGGCTCGGCGTCTCTTTCGGGTCGATAAGGAAAAGCGGCACCACGCGCCCTCCATCGCGCGCAGCCGCCAGGCATGCCGCCTTGAGCGGGGCGTGATCATGCACCCGCAAATCCTGCCGAAACCAAAGAACGTGTACGCCACTCATGGAACATATATAGAACAAACAGCGCGATTTGTCCACACCCAGCATGACCCCTGAATTCTCAACTTCAGGTTTCTTGTCTCATATCCGATTTTTTATCTTTAGTCTGATATGGGTGATTATATATTATATGATACAAGTATAGAAGATTTTCTGGATCGTATTCGGCCTAATTTCTCTAGATCAAATACTGAATTCTTTCTGCAATCCCCCATTTCTCAGCATGGAGAACCCCGGGTTCTTCCTGCGCCTCTGGAGGCATACTCCTATCGCGCGAGGATCTCGGTGGCTCAACGGGCGACATGGAACATCTTCATTGCGTGGTCCGGGGTCGCCTTCCTCTTGCAGCCGAGTGCGACCGCGACCCTCTTGTCCTGGGTGCTTCTGATCATATTCAGCGTGCTGATCCTGATCCGTCTGCTCCTGGTCATGGTTGGCGCCGGCGCCCGTTTCCTGTTTCCACCCGACCGCGTTGTCCGCAATTCCGATGCAGACTGTCCAACCTTCACCATCATGGTCGCTGCCTATCGCGAAGAGCGAATGATGTCACAACTGGCCAAAGCCCTGTGCGAGATCTCCTGGCCCGCTGACAAAATCGAATTTCTTATCCTGTTCGAGACCGACGATCCCGGGACGTTCGAAGCCGCCAAGACGGCGCACTTCCCGCCTTCCACACGCCTGATCCAGGTGCCGCCTGGAGGCCCCAAGACGAAGCCGAATGCCTTGAACTATGGCCTGACCATGGCCCGCGGGGAATTTCTGACCATCTATGATGTCGAAGATCAGCCGCATCCAGATCAGTTGCACGCTGTCTGGAACGTACTCCGACATGCACCCTCGAACGTTGTCTGTGTGCAAGCTCCATTAGTGGCCCGCAATGCAGATGCGAGCTGGATATCTGCTCATTGGGGGCTGGAATATGGCGTTCAGTTCGGGCTGCTTGTTCCCGGCCTGTCCATCTATCGCATGCCCATCCCGCTCGGCGGTACCAGCAATCATGTTCGGCGCGAAGCCGTACTGGCTCTGGGCGGCTGGGATGCATGGAACGTCACCGAAGACGCTGATCTTGGTATGCGGATGGCACGGGCAGGCTTGATAACCGAATCGGTTCGCACGCCGACGTTCGAAGCTGCGCCAACCCGGTTTGGCGTCTGGCGCGCTCAGCGGAGCCGATGGCTAAAAGGATTTCTGCAAACCTGGCTGGTACTGATGCGCGATCCCATAAAGACGTTTCGCCAATTGGGCGCGGTGCGCTTTCTTCTCATGCAGACATCGCTCGGCGGGACGGTGCTGACCTCACTCGCGCATGCGCCGTTCTCGGCTCTGGTGGCATTCTCGTTCTGGTCAGGCGAGCTTGAGGTGGGTCGGGCCGGACTCGTTCTGCTTATCGCGGGCCTTCTCGTGGGTTTGATCAGCGATGTGCTCGCGCCCGGGAAATGGAGCGGGATGCGCGTGATCGCCATCGCGACTCGCCCTCTTTACTGGCCGCTGCACAGCCTGGCTGCATATCACGCGGTCTGGGAGCTTGCGAACAAACCGTTTTTCTGGGCAAAGACCCCGCACCGACCCAATCAAGCGGAGCGTTGCCCATCTTACTCGACTGGATCATCAGCCTGAGCCTGGCCGTGGGATTCATCGCCCTTGGCGTGTTTGCGCAGTCCAAAATGGGCACGGTGCGCAAGCAGGATCAGCGTCCACACCAGGTGCCCTGGGGCCTGGTTATGATTGGCTGTGTCTTCGCGGTGTTTCTGATCGTCGTGCATCTGCTCAACCTTGTTGGAGTCGAAACCGGCCCTGAAAACAGCATGTTTGGCCGCTTCTAGAAACAAAACTGTCACTTGACTCAATTAGATTTGTTCGCATTATGTTCTCATAACACAAAGGAGGACAGGTGATGCCTACAGCGCAGGAACTCATGCAACTCGGACAAACCGTGGTCGAGCATTGCTCAAACCAGACCGAACAGGAGCTGCAGGACAAATATTACACGCAAGACGCCGTCTCGGTCGAAGCCACTCCGATGCCGACCGGCAGCGCAGAGGCGGTAGGTCTCGAGGCGATCAAGGCGAAAAATGAATGGTGGTATGGCGCCCATGAACTGCACTCCAATACAGTTGAGGGGCCGTTCGTGCACGGCTCGGATCGTTTCAGCGTCATCTTCGACATCGACGTGACCGAGAAAGAGAGCGGTCAGCGCATGCAGATGCGCGAGATCGCCACTTATTACGTCAACGAGGCTGGCAAGATCACGCGCGAGGAATTTGCCTATCCGTTAGAAGGATAGGCTCTGCCCCGGCGTCAGACATGGTCATCGCCTGACCGGCTCGTTATGGTGCTGCATCTGCGAACAAAAGCAGGTGCACCGGCACCAATACGGGAGAATGATGATGGCCTTTGATGCCCCTGAAGATCTCGACGAATTCCGCACAAGCGTGCGCGACTGGCTCGAGGAAAATTGCCCGCCCAGCATGCGGACCCCGCTCAAGGACGATGAAATCGTCTGGGGCGGTACGCGCGAAAAATTCAAGAACCCGGAGTCGAAACTCTGGCTTGAACGCATGGGCGAGCAAGGTTGGACGGCTCCGGAATGGCCCGCCAAGTATGGCGGCGGCGGCCTCAACAAGGCCCAGGCCCGCATCCTGCAGCAGGAGTTGCGTAAGATCCGGGCGCGCCCGGCGCTCTTCTCCTTTGGCCTCTGGATGTTCGGCCCTGCGCTGCTCGAGTTTGGCAATGAAGAGCAGAAGAAGCGCTACATTCCCGACATCGTGAAAGGCAAGACGCGCTGGTGTCAGGGTTATTCAGAGCCGGGCGCCGGCTCGGACCTGGCAGGCCTGCAGACCAAATGCGAGGACAAGGGCGATCATTGGCTGATCAACGGCCAGAAAGTCTGGACCTCCTATGCCGATCAGGCAGACTGGATTTTCTGCCTGGTACGGACCGACAAGACGGTCAAACATGAAGGCATCAGCTTCCTCGTCTTCGACATGGAGACCGAAGGGGTCGAAGCGCGCCCCATCAAGCTGATTTCAGGTTCCTCGCCTTTCTGCGAGACCTTCTTCACCGATGTGAAAGTGCCCAAGGACCAGCTCGTCGGAGAATTGAATGCCGGCTGGACGATCGCCAAACGGCTGTTGCAATTCGAGCGCTCGTCAATCTCGGCGGGCGGCTTTGGCGGCACCGGCGGATCGGGCATCCTGCCGCCGCAGGAATATGCCAAACAGCATGTCGGCGTCGATGAATCCGGCCGGGTCGCTGATGGCGACCTGCGTGCCCGTATTACTGAGCACCTGATGTATTCCAAGGCGTTCGGCTTGACCGTTCAGCGCTCCACCGAAGAAGCCAAAGCCGGTCAGGAAGTGGGGCATACTGCCTCGATCATGAAATATGCCGCTGCCAAGATGAACCAGGACAAATGCGAGCTTCTAGTTGAAGCGCTGGGCACAGATGGCCTCGGCTGGGACGGGGATGGCTTTGCAGACGATGCCAAGAAGGCCACGCGCGGCTGGTTGCGATCCAAAGGCAATTCGATCGAAGGCGGCACCAGTGAAATCAATCTCAACGTGGTCGCCAAACGCGTCCTCGGTCTGCGGGAGCACCAGTAATGAGTTTCGTCCTTTCTGAAGACCAGCAAATGTTGCGCGACACGGCGATGGCGTTCGCGCGCGATGAAATGCCCGTGACCCACCTGCGAGAGCTCCGCGATGGCGGCGCCAATGGCGTCGATGCAGAGATGCGCGGCAAGCTGGCGGAACTTGGCTTTTTCGGTGTTCTGGTACCGGAAGAGCATGATGGGGTTGGCCTTGGCATGGTTGCCATGGGCCAGATCATGGAGGCCCAGGGCCGCACGATCGCCGCGACCCCCTTGCTGCAGACCGCGGTCATCGGCGCAAGCGTGCTGATCCTTGGCGGATCAGAAGCGCAAAAGGCAGAATGGCTGCCCAAGATTGCCAGCGGCGAGGTGACAGTGGCGGTCGCGGTGGATGAAGGCACACATCATGCGCCGCTGAATGTCGCCACAGAAGCGGAACGCAATGGCCAAGGCTACACGCTGAATGGCGCCAAGCGCTTCGTCGCCGATGGCCACCACGCCGATATCTTCATCGTCGCAGCCCGCACGTTCGGGGAAGCCGGGCAGGCGCATGGAATCAGCCTGTTCCTGGTTCCGAACGATGCCGACGGCCTCAGCGTTCAGGCCCTGAACACGGTCGACTCGCATGGCGCGGCGCATCTGACCCTGGAAGATGTCGCGGTCAGCGAAGACCATGTCGTCGGCGCCGTTGATGCCGGATGGGAAGTGCTTGAACCTGCGCTTGATCGCGGGCGAATTGCTCTGGCGGCAGAGGCCCTGGGCAGCGCTCAGGCAGCGTTCGACATGACGTTGGAATACATGCAGACCCGCAAACAATTCGGCCAGCTGATCGGCTCGTTCCAGAGCCTGCAGCACCGTGCAGCGAAGATGTTCACCGAGCTGGAGCTGACCCGTTCCTGCGTCGCGGCAGCTTTGTCCGGCGTCGACGAGAATCGCAATGATGTGGCGGAATTGGCCAGCCTCGCCAAGGCCCGCGCCAGTGACCTTATTCACCTCGTCTCAAACGAGACCGTGCAGTTCCATGGCGGCATTGGCATGACTGATGCGCATGATAGCGGCCTCTACATGAAGCGCGCACGGGTGCAGGAGGCATTGCTAGGCGGCGCCTCCTACCACCGCGATCGCTATGCCAAACTGAACGGGTTCTGATCGCGAGCGATTGACCCGCAAATAAGGACCCGACTAGGCTCTCCTCAAGACATTTGAGGAGAGCCTTTTTGGTTCGGTTCATTCCCTTTCTGATCGTTCTGACGCTTCTGGCCTTGAGCGTCTGGGGTGCGCTTTCATCCGCCTGGCTCTGGGCCGCAGTGGCGCTGTTTGCAGGTCTCGTCCTGGTAGGATTGAGCGACCTGGCTCAGACCCGGCACACGCTCTGGCGGAACTTTCCTCTGCTCGGGCGACTGCGCGGTGTGGCAGAGAAGATCCGACCTTTCTTCCGGTCCTATGCTGTCGAGAGCCAGACCGAAGGTCGGCCGTTCAATCATGAAGAGCGCGCCATGGTCTATGCGCGGGCGCAGAATGTCTCCTCGGTCGAACCGTTCGGAAGCCATCTGGACATCGAACACGCGCCGCATGAATGGGTCGCCCATTCCATCGCCGCCATCCATCCGGAAGAGACGGATCCGCGCGTCCAGATCGGCGCGCCGGGAACCAAGCAGCCTTACTCAGCCAGCATCCTGAACATTTCCGCCATGAGCTTCGGCTCGCTCGGCGCGCACGCGATTGAAGCGCTCAATCGCGGCGCGGCGAAAGGCGGTTTCTTCCATGATAGCGGCGAGGGCGGGGTCTCGCGCTATCACCGGGCGGGCGGTGGAGACCTGGTCTGGGAACTGGGCTCCGGGTATTTCGGTTGCCGCGCCAAGGATGGCAGCTTTGACCCCAAACAATTCGAAGATACGGCGCAGCTCGATCAGGTGAAAATGATCGAGGTCAAACTCAGCCAAGGTGCCAAGCCCGGCCATGGCGGCGTCCTGCCGGGTGCAAAAGTGACGCCTGAAATCGCGGAAGCGCGCGGAATTGCGATCGGACAAACCTGTTTCTCGCCGCCGCATCATACCGCCTTTGACAGCCCCAAGGGGTTGCTCGATTTTCTCGACCAGTTGCGCGACCTGTCCGGCGGAAAGCCGGTCGGGTTCAAACTCTGCATCGGCAATCGCTGGGAATTCCTCGCCATCTGCAAGGCCATGGTCGAGACCGGCCAGCGGGCCGATTTTATCGTCATTGACGGCGCCGAGGGCGGGACGGGTGCCGCGCCCGCAGAGTTTCTCGACCATGTCGGAACGCCTTTGCGCCAGGGCCTGGTCTTTGCTCGAAATGCCTTGGTCGGTTGCGGCCTGAAGGATGAGATCAAACTGGCGGCCAGTGGCAAGCAGGTCTCGGCCTACAATATGGCAACCTCTCTGGCGCTGGGGGCAGACTGGATCAATACGGCCCGCGGCTTCATGTTCGCGCTGGGCTGCGTGCAGTCGCTGCATTGCCACAACAATACCTGTCCGACTGGCATTGCAACGTCAGATCCGGGCCGGCAACGCGGCCTGGTCGTCGCGGACAAGGCCGAGCGTGTTTATCACTTCCACAAGAATACGGTCGCTGCGCTGATGGAGGTGGTCGGCGCGGCGGGGTGTCGTCATCCGGACGAGCTCGCGCCGCATCACATCATGCAACGCACAGCGTCGGAGGACGCCGTTCCTGCCAATCATGTCTATAAACTGCTCGCACACAAGGCCCTGCTCGAGGACGGCTATGACACGCATCTTGCTCAGGAATGGGCGAAGGCTCAAAGCGGGACCTTTGACCCGCTGCTCAGCTAGGCTTCGTGCGGGCTGATTGTACCGGCATCCTCGCGCCTGCGGATCATGTAGGAGACCACGACCGCGCCCACCATCTTGCCGATGATGAAGACAATCCAGTTGGCAATATTGAACGTATCGCCAACCGCTTCGCCGAGATTGTAGTGGCGCGCCAATCCGGCCCCATAGAGGAAAATGGTCGTATCGATCGGCGCGGCAACCGCGCTGGAGATCACAATCCGGGTCGACAGGCGGTACTTGGTGAAGGTGAACAATAGCCAGTCGAAAAATTCCGAAATGGCAAAGGCCAGACCCGAGGCCAACGCAATGACGGGCCAGGCATAATAGAAGGACCAGCCAATCGCGAAGGCCATGCATATCAGTACGCGCTGATGCATTTCGCGCTGGACAAAGTCGCGCACGACAAAAACCAGTCCAGTGATCAACGTCATCGGGTGCAACAATAGACTGCCTGGCGTTCGCTCGTCGCCTGGCCACATCAGATTGAAGCCATTGATGAACTCCAAATTGGGCACCACCGCGAACGACCAGTTCAGGAACGGGATCATGGCGACATAGAGAAACGCCCAGGCCCGCCCACCGAGTGACCAGATCAGGTAGAACAAGGCGACCATGCCCAGGCAGACAATCAGCAAGTCGTCCGGATTTCCATTCGTCAGCGCGCTAACGAACCCATTATAGATATCGAGAAACACCAGCCCGCCTCACATCCGTTCTTGTCATGCCACCTCGAACGCGCCTAATCGCAACGGATGGATGGGGTCAACACATACGGAGCGCGAGCAGCATGTCCAGCATCAAACTCTGTTTGATTGTCGCCCGCGCACGCAATGGCGCGATCGGCAAGGATGGCGACTTGCCCTGGCGGCTGTCCGACGATCTCATACACTTCAAGACGACGACCAAAGGCTGCCCGGTCATCATGGGACGCAAGACCTGGGAAAGCCTGCCCCTGCAGCCTTTGCCGGGGCGGGATAATATCGTGCTCAGCCGCGACGGGCAGTATGCGGCGCCGAAAGCGCGGGTCTACACGGCGATGCCGGCGGCAATAGCGGCAGGCCGCGCGCTGGCCATCGCAAAGCGCAAACCTGAATTCTTCGCCGTCGGCGGCGAGGCGATCTATGCGGCTGCCCTGCCCTTCGCTGATCGGCTCTATATCACCGAAGTGGAGACCGAGATTGAGGGCGACGCGTTCTTCCCGGACTTCGACGTGGCGCGTTTCACCGAGACCGAAACACGCCGGGTCGAGGCCAATGACAAGAACCAGTTCAGCTTCACCATTCGTACCCTGGATCGCGCCGGGTAAATCTTGCCGCCCCTGAATTGCCGGTCCAAACTCGCTCCACTCATGAGGAGGAGGATGGCGCATGGAATTTGAGCTGGTGACAGAAGATCTCGGCTTTCCCGAAGGCCCGGTCTGGATGGAGGACGGCTCCATTATCCTGGTGGAGATTTCCAAAGGCTGCATCACCCGGGTCTGGGGGGACGGCAAGACGGAGGTCATTGCGACCCCCGGCGGCGGCCCGAACGGTGCCGCGATCGGGCCGGATGGGGCATTGTGGATCTGCAATAATGGCGGATTCAAATATCACCAGCGCGACGGCCTTCTGATCCCCGGTCACTGCCCGGATGATTATTCGGGGGGCCGAATCGAGCGCGTCGATCTTTCAACTGGAAAGGTCGAGCGCGTGATCGACATGATTGCAGGCTTTCCGCTCAAAGGCCCGAATGACCTGGTCTTTGATCGTCAGGGCAATCTCTACTTCACCGACCATGGCAAGACCTATCCACGCCATCGCGACTTTGGCGGCCTGTTCTTCCTGGCCCGTGGGGCCAGCGAAGCCATCGAGCTGGACCATCACCATACCTCACCCAATGGCGTCGGACTGTCGCCGGACGAGGCTACGGTCTACATGGCGGACACGATGACGGCACGCCTCTGGGCGTTTGATCTGTCTGCGCCTGGAAAGATTGAACCGGCGAGCGCGTTCAATAAGGGCCGCGTTGTCGCGACCATGCCGGATCTGCAATATTTTGACAGCCTCGCGGTCGCGGCGTCGGGGAACATTTGCGTGGCGACCATCATGAATGGCGGCATCACGACGATCACGCCGGAAGGTGCGCATAGTCACATCCCGTTCCCCGATCCATTCGTAACGAATATCTGTTTTGGCGGAAATGGCCTGAACGAAGCCTGGGTGACGCTTTCGGGCACCGGAAAACTGGCCAGGTGCACCTGGCCAGAACCGGGACTGAAATTGAACTATTACGCCTGAGCGGGAACGCCTATTTCAGCACCGCGCTGAAACTGATCGTGCCGTTCGAAGCCGGTGCAATTGGTTCTGCAAAGGCCCACTTGATATGGGTGATCTCTTCGGAGGTCGCGAGGCGTTGCTGATCGCTGGCGACAGACATAAGCGCCGTGCGCGGCGCGAAAGTGTTTCCTCCGTCAGCGGAAAAGAGCGGCTCATTTCCGGCACCGGTCGCCGTCGCCTCGATATAAGTCACTTCGCTCGGCACGGGCATGACCAGGCTGACATCCTCAGCTGCGGTATCGCCGAGATTCTCATAGGTCAGCGTGTAGCGAACTTCATCACCTGGCGCGACATCTTCGGCGAGCGTGTAGGTTCGGATCTCATTACCGCCAGCATCCAGCGACACCTCAGCCCGCTCAACCACTTGCTCTGCAGTCAGGCCATTCGCAAACGCCGATAGTGAACTCGTGCCGACAACAGCCAGCGCCAACAGTGTTGCTCGCAACATTGCTCAATCTCCAATATATCCCGCCCACAGAATGCCACTGGTTCGATTAAACACAGCTTAACGCGGCCCCTGTTGGCCGCGGGTGAATGTGTTAAACAAGAGCGAGAAGGGGACAGATCGTAGAGGGTGAATGCCGCGCTGGGCTGTCTGGGGATTGATCACTTTGTGTGTCGCGTGCGGGCGCTCGTCGCCCTTGCCGGATATGCAACCCGGCGAAACCGGTCGCGTCGTCAATGTACTTGACGGCGATGCACTGATTCTCGACACAGGGCAGAGCGTCCGGCTCGTCTCGATCGAAGCACCAGCCCTGTACCCGCGAGACCGACCCGCCGATCCCTACGCCGCAGAAAGCGCGCGCCTGCTCGAGGATCTTACCCTCGGACGCCGCGTGCGACTTTATTATCCGGGCATTACAAGAGACCGTTATGATCGTGCCCTCGCCCATGTCGTGACGATTGATCATGCCGGCCCACAGGTCTGGCTCAATGCCGAAATGCTGATACGCGGCGGCGCCTGGGTTCGGCTGTATCCGGACACGGCCGCGCGCGGCGATGAACTTCTGACGCTTGAAGCTGAAGCCCAACAGTCAAAGACAGGCCTTTGGTCGACAACCGCTTATCGTGTCAAAGATGCCTCGAACGTGACGGCTGAGATGCACGGTTTTCGCGTCATCCAAGGACGACTTGGCGAGGCCTTGCCGATTCCCGAAGACAATCCCTATCCGCCTGCTTGCTTGCGCCGTTTACACGAGGCCTCGCTCACACTCAGCATCCGGAGAGACGCCAGATCGGCTTGTGGACTTGCGGTCGGCACTGCGATCCGGGTGCGCGGCTACATTTCAGACCTGGAACTGGACCTCACCTATCCCCGGCACTTGCAGGTCGAGGTGACGGACTAACCCGCGATATACTGGGCGCCGTTCACGGTCATGGTTGCGCCGGTGATGAAGGCCGCGTCATCGCTGGCGAGATAGGCGCACATGGAGGCAATCTCCTCGGCCTTGCCCAGACGGCCAACCGGCACAGTGGCGATAATGCTTTCCAGCACTTTTTCCGGCACCGCCCGCACCATCTCGGTGTCGATATATCCCGGGCAGACGACGTTGACTGTTATGCCCTTCTTCGCACCTTCCTGGGCCAGCGCCTTGGTGAAGCCGATCAGGCCGGCCTTGGCGGCGGAATAATTGACCTGTCCAAACTGGCCCTTCTGGCCATTGATCGAAGAAATATTGATCACCCGGCCAAAGCCTCGTTCGCGCATGCCTTCCCAGACCTGACGCGTGACGTTGAACGCAGAATCCAGATCCACCGCGATGACTTTCTGCCATTGTTCGAGGCTCATCTTGTGGAACGGGCCGTCCCAGGTGATCCCGGCATTATTGACGACAATGTCGATCGGGCCCAGATCCGCCTCGATTGCGGCGATGCCCGCGCCGACCGCGTCAAAGTCCGAGACATCGAACTTGTAGCACTTCACGCCTGTCTCAGCTTCGCACGCTTTGGCGGCTTCTTCATTGCCCCCATAATTCGCTGCAACCTGGTACCCGGCGTCTTTCAGCCCCTTGCTGATCGCCAAACCAATGCCCCGCGTGCCGCCCGTTACCAGCGCTGTTCTGGACATGATCTTCCCTCCGTATATGCTGTGCAGCATAAAATTTGCTGCGATCGCTCAATGAGATGTAAGCACGTATCTTGCACGAAGCGCTATTGCATTTTCGCCGGGCGCGAACAAGGGCGTTCTGGAGATGATCGGCGGCAGAGAAAAGGGCGAATGCCTCAAGAAAGGGCAGGACATGGCTAAATCGAATGGCGCAAGCGATACCGTGATCATCAAGAAGTACGCCAATCGGCGTCTCTATGACACCTCCACCTCCTCCTATGTCACGCTCGACCATCTCTCGGAACTGGTCCGCCGGGAAGTCGATTTTGAAGTGGTCGATGCCAAGACCGGAGAGGATCTGACTCGTCAGGTCCTGACGCAGATTATCTTTGAAAAAGAAAATAAGGGCGAAGGAGCTCTGCCCGTCAATTTCCTGCGCAAGCTGATCGGCTTTTACGGCCGAGGGTCGCAAAGCCTGCTGCCGGCCTGGCTGGAAATGAGCATGAACAGTTTCGCGGAAAGCCAAGAACGCTGGAGCAAGGCCATGGGCAGTTCCAATCCTTTCGCTCTGGTCGAAAAGCAGACGCGCGCGAATATGGAAATGTTCGAGAACGCCGTGCGCATGTTCACGCCCGGCCTGAGTCCTCGCAAATCGAAACGCGGCCAAAAGAGCGAGCCGGGCTCTGCAAGCGAAGACACCGTCGAACTCTTGCGCGCACAGATGGAAGCCATGCAGGAACAGTTGAACGCGCTGTCACGCAAGCACTGAACGCAAAATCCTAATGGAGTGGCAGAACGGCGACGATCTCGCCGACATCCTGCTCCTGAAGCAGGACCGCGCATGAGTGTTCACAAGAGACAGGGAACGCCTCGCCCTTGCCGGTCCATAAGCCGAGCGACTCTGACTTTGTCACCGGGTTGACCATGCCTGTTTGATTGGCCTCACCGGTCAGATATTCGACGACCGTGAGTTCGAGCGCCTCAGCCGACTCGCCGACAACGCTGACCGCGGCGCCGTCCCAGGCGAGCGTTGGGCTGGCATCGTCACGGGACTTCAAACGTGAACTGATATTGCGGCGAATATCCCGCTTGCGCGTTCCCGGGCATTCCTTTGCACCGTCATAGAAAGATTGCGGCGTATAGGGCGCGCGCAGGCTGAGACGGTCTGTATAAGCCATCTGCCGGTCTTTCGCGATTGGCAGGGCCATCGGGTCAGGTTCGCCAAGATAGTCCCAGTAATTGACCGTCCAGGTCAGGACGAAAATATCATCCCGGTCCGCGCTCATTTGCGCCATCGTGCGATGCGCCTTCGGACAAGCCGGACAATTCTGATTGGCAAACAGCTCAACCAGAACCGGGCGGTCAGCCTCAGCCGTTGCCGATCCGATGATCGAAACGGCAAGCACAAAAAGGGCGAAGATACGCATCATATGTGCGTCATAACCGTTTCTTCGCCCCGGGATCAATTCACTAGGCTGTGAGCGCTGCGTTACGCCGCCTCGTTTGCCAGGTTTCGCAGCACATAGTGCAGGATGCCGCCATTGCGGTAATAGTCGAGCTCATTGTCGGTATCGATGCGAACCGTGGTGTTCGCCACAAGTCTTGAGCCGTCCGCTTTGGTGATCTGAACCTCGACACGCTGGCGCGGTTCTATCGCGTTTATGCCTTCGATCGTCACCTGCTCATCCCCTTTCAGTCCGAGCGATTCCCAGGATACGCCTTCGTCAAACTCGAGCGGCAGTACACCCATCCCGATCAGGTTGGAGCGGTGAATGCGTTCGAAAGATCCGGCGATGACGGCTCTGACGCCCAGCAGGATTGTGCCCTTTGCGGCCCAATCGCGCGATGAGCCATTGCCATACAGCGTGCCCGCAAACACGACGAGCGGAACCTGGTCTTCCATGTAGCGCATCGCCGCGTCATAGATCGCCATCCGGTCGCCGCTCGGGTGATGTACCGTCACACCGCCTTCGACCCCCGGCACCATCTGGTTCTTGATACGGATATTCGCGAATGTGCCGCGCATCATCACTTCATGATTGCCACGGCGCGACCCGTAGGAGTTGAAATCGAGCACGCTGACCTGATTGCGCTGCAAGTATTCCCCGGCCGGGCTCGACGCCTTGATCGAGCCGGCAGGTGAAATGTGGTCTGTGGTGATTGAGTCCCCGAACAGGGCCAGCACGCGGGCATCATGTACGTCGCCTGGCGCTTCGACATCCCTGGTCATGCCCTCAAAGTATGGCGGGTTCTGCACATAAGTCGATCCCATCGGCCAGCCATAAGTCTGGCCCCCGGAAACCTCGATCTCCTGCCACATCTCATCACCTTTGAAGACGTCAGAGTATCGCTCGGCAAACATTTGCGGCGTGACGCACTCGGCCATGATCTCAGCGATCTCATGCGAGGTCGGCCAGAGATCTCTCAGGTAGACATCCTTGCCATCCTGATCCTGACCGAGCGGGTCGGTGGTAATATTGATCTTCATCGAGCCGGCAATCGCATAGGCGACGACCAAAGGCGGCGAGGCGAGATAGTTGGCCTTGATGTCCGGTCCGATCCGTCCTTCAAAGTTGCGGTTGCCGGACAAGACCGAACAAGAGACGAGATTGCCGTCGGCGATCGCCTTGGCAATCTCAGGCTGCAATGGCCCGGAATTGCCGATACAGGTGGTGCAGCCATAGCCGACCAGATTGAACCCGAGCGCATCGAGATCCTTGGTCAGGTTGGCCTTGTCGAGATAATCAGTGACGACTTGAGAGCCGGGCGCGAAGGACGTCTTCACCCAGGGCTTGCGATTGAGTCCAAGCGCAGCGGCCTTGCGCGCCAGAAGGGCGGCCGCGATCAGCACACTCGGATTCGAGGTGTTCGTGCAGGATGTGATCGCCGCAATGAACACATCGCCATGGGTCACGGAAAACGCTTCGCCATCGACCTGCACGCGCGTTGCATCATCTGCCGCGGTGCCAAACTCCTTGACCATGGCTTCGGCAAATTTTGTATCAGCCTCCGACAGCAGGACCTGGTCTTGCGGACGTTTCGGACCGGAAATGCTCGGCACGACCGTTGAGAGATCCAGCTCAATTGTATCGGTAAAGACCGGGTCGGCCATGTCGGGTCGCCAATATCCTTGCGCTTTGGCATAGGCCTCGACTAGCGCGATCCGCTCCGCCTCCCGGCCGGTATTTCTGAGATAGGTGATCGTGTCTTCATCCACCGGGAAGAAGGCGCAGGTCGAGCCGAATTCCGGCGACATGTTCGCCAGGGTCGCCTCATCTTCCAGAGTAAGATTGGCGAGGCCCGGGCCGAAAAATTCAGTGAACTTCGCGACCACGCCATAGTCCCGCATCATCTTGGTCACCGTCAGGACCAGATCCGTCGCGGTCGCTCCTTCCGGCAATTTGCCAGTGAGCTTGAACCCAATCACTTCCGGGATCAGCATGGAGACAGGCTGGCCAAGCATCGCCGCTTCGGCCTCAATGCCGCCCACGCCCCAACCGAGCACGGACAGGGCATTGATCATCGTCGTATGCGAGTCGGTGCCCACACATGTGTCCGGATAGGCAACCGTCTCGCCATCCACCTCTCTGGTCCAGACCGTCTGGCCGAGATATTCCAGGTTCACCTGATGGCAGATGCCGGTGCCTGGCGGTACCACGCGAAAATTCTCAAATGCGGTCGAGCCCCAGCGCAGGAATTCATACCGCTCCTGATTGCGCTGATACTCGATTTCGACGTTTCTCTTGAACGAGTCCGGCCCGGCAAAACTGTCGACCATGACCGAGTGATCGATGACCAGATCAACCGGCACTTGCGGATTGATCGCGTCAGCACTGGCGCCGAGATTTTGCGCGGCATCCCGCATCGCCGCCAGGTCCACCACAGCCGGCACGCCGGTAAAGTCCTGCATCAGCACGCGGGCCGGGCGATAGGCAATCTCATGAGTGACCTTGCCGCCATTCTCAATCCAGGTCTTGAACGCCGTGATATCGTCCTTGGTGACCGTCGTGCCATCCTCATTACGGAGCATGTTCTCGAGCAGAACCTTCAGGGAGGCCGGTAATCTGGAGACATCTCCCAGTCCATTCTCAGCTGCGGCATCGAGGGAGTAGTAAGTATAATCCTTACCGTTTACGGTAAGCGTCTGACGGGCCTTGAAACTGTCGAGCGAAGGCATGGGCGATCGGACCTCTCTGTATGAACGTGAACACTGAAACATATAGTGCATTTTGTTCATTTGTCGCGCGCGCAGGAGCGCCCGGTTGAACGATACGGCACTCATCAAAGGCGACGGCCTGGGTGCCGTGCGCGGGGAGCGCGTGCTGTTTCGGGACCTCTCACTCTCCGCCAGCGCGGGGGAACTGATCCTGCTACGCGGCGCAAATGGCTCAGGGAAAACCACGCTGCTGCGACAATTGGCGGGGCTCTCGGAACCGCAAGCCGGAACGGTTGAGCGTGCGGGCCTTCATCACTGGATCGGGCACACGAATGGCCTGAAAGCGCATGAGACACCGCGCAGCCACTTACAACATTGGGCGCGCGTCTGGGGCAGTGATGCCGATATAAAGTCAATTCTCGAAGCGATCGGCATGACCCGGCCGGCCAATGTGCCCTGCAGGATGCTGTCTGCCGGACAAAAACGGCGCACCGCGCTTGCCCGCCTGTCCCTGCAGACGCGGAATCTCTGGCTGCTGGACGAACCGTTCAATGCGCTGGACACCGACGGACAGGCGCACCTGGCGAAGATGATCGAGATCCATCGCGCGTCTGGCGGCGCGGTGATTGCCGCGCTGCATGGCGCCGCGCCGGTTTCGCCCACGCGGGAGGTCGAACTGTGAGCCCGTCTCCGCTTGTCTCTGCCTTTCGGTCCTCTCTTTCAGAAGCCTGGGCCTCTGGGGCCGGACTTCTTTTGCCGCTCGGTTTCTTTGCCGGGACGGCGACTCTGGTGCCGTTCACGCTCGGATCAGAGGCAGAACTCCTCAGCCGGGTCGGGCCCGGCATTCTCTGGCTGGCGCTGGCCTTGTCTTCAATGGTGACGCTAGAGCGGGTCTTTCAAGCCGACTTGCAGGACGGCGCCCTGGACCTGTGGCTGCAGGATTCCGGCTCCATCTCGCTGATCGCTGCGATCAAGACGCTGACGCACTGGCTGGTCTCCGGATTTCCCCTGGTGCTCCTGACCCCGCTCATAGGCTATATGTTGGGGGTCCCGACTGAAAAGATGATCCCGGCCATGCTCGGCTACAGCATGGGCGGGCTGGTCTTTTTCCTGTGGGGCGGGGTTGCCGCCGCTCTGTCCGCCAGCGTCGCGCGCGCCGGGTTGTTGATCGCCCTGATCGCGCTGCCGCTTTATGTGCCCGCGCTCATCTTTGGCGTGCAAATGGTCGAAGCGGGGTTGGATAGTCCCAGTTTCCTGTTCCTCAGCGCCTGTACCCTGTTTGCACTTGGTGTCGCACCTGCTGCCATGGGCGCGGCTTTGCGGTTGGCGGCGGAGTAGAGGAAGGCTATCTGTCCAGCATGCTGACCTATCTCTCCAATCCGTTGCGCTTCATGCGGTTCTCGCGGCTCGCCGTGCCGATCTGCTTCGTTCTGGGTGCGGTGATGATAGGCTGGAGCCTGTACAATGGTTTGTTGATCGTGCCCCCCGATGAGAAACAGGGCGGCGATCTGATGCGCGCCATGTTCACACATGTGCCGTCGGCTTGGCTCTGCATGGGGCTTTATGCGGCCCTCGCTGTGGCCAGTTTCGTCTGGTACATCTGGCGCCACGAACTGGCGGATGTCGCCGCACGGGCGATTGCACCCATCGGCGCCGGCTACACAGCCTTGTGTTTCATCACCGGATCGATCTGGGGCCAGAAAGGCTGGGGCGCGGGTTGGCACAATCTCATCCTCGGAGACAGTCGCCTGATGTCGGTCCTGGTCCTGTTCTTCCTGTTCCTCGGTTACATGGCCTTGCGCGCCGCGCTCGAGACGCGTCAGAAGGCCGCCCGCGCCGCTGCCATCCTGGCCATGGTCGGCATCGTCAATGTGCCAATCATCAAAGTTTCGGTCGACATGTGGCAGACCACGACCATCCACCAACCCTCAAGCGTGCTCCGCATCGGCACACCGGAAGCGAGCGATCCCCGCGAGAAATTCGAAGATGAAGCGGAAGACCAGGACGAAGAACGCACCGGTATGAATCCCGTCTATCTGCAACAATTGCTCTGGGGCTTTGGTGGCCACAGCTTGCTCGCTGCAGCGATGATCATGATGCTGATGCGATCTGAAGTTTACACCCAGCAAGCCGACCGGCATCTGGCGCTCAAACTGGAGGCGAGCTAGTCATGCCCGATTATGGCGACGATGCGATCTATGTCTGGTCGGTCACGATTATCGGCCTGGCGCTCCCGGTATTGATGGTCGGGCTGAGCCTCTTGAGAGTGCATTTGTCGAAAGCGCGCCTGGAACGGCTGAAGCAGGAAGACGAGGCCTGAGCCTCTATTTCTTCTTCTTTTTCTTCTTTTTCTTCTTCTTCTTGGACTTTCGCGGCTCTTCCTCTTCGTCCTCATAATCACCTGAAATGACGGACAGTGAAAAGAGCAGGCTCTCGCGACGCGACTTGCGCAACTCCTCGGTGAGGATCTCATCGGCAGCCATCACATCTGGGGCGGCCCCTTCAAAGGCAGTGCGTCCAGCATCAGTGAGTGAGACGGCCTTGGCGCGCGCATCCTCTTTCGACTTTACGCGCTGAACCAGACCGGTCTTCTCCATGCGAGACACCATGTCAGCGAGTGTTGATCGGTCGATGCCGGTCACGTCCACCAGGCTGGACTGGCTCTGGCCATCATCATCATTCAGCGCTGCGAGCACCGCAAACTGTCTGATGGTCAAGCCTTTGTCAGCCAAGGCAGTGGCCGATTCATTGACCGCAGCCTGCTGCGCCCGATGCAGTAGGTGGGTCACAGAACGCGCAAGCGTAAATTCCGTGCTCGTCTCTTGCTTGCTCATCAGCGCCGCCTTAGTTCCTGTTTCAGCCCCTAATACACCGTAAAAGCAAAATTACCGTGTGCAGATCAATCGAATTCTCCCATAAAGCGAGAGGCTGACAGAAAAATGACAGTCAAATCAAACCCCGATTTCGCCCTCGAGATCCCACCGGGAGACGACAAGGAGCGCCGGGTCTGTCAGCGCTGCGATTTCATCGACTATCAAAACCCCAAAATTGTCGCCGGGTCTGTGGTTCTCAAAGGCGAGCAGATATTACTCTGTAAACGGGCCATCGAACCGCGCAAAGGCTTCTGGACGCTACCGGCCGGCTTTATGGAGCTCGGCGAGTCGGTCGAAGAAGCCGCGATGCGCGAGGCCCAGGAAGAGGCGCTGGCGGACATTGAAATCGACCGCGTCCTGGCGGTCTATTCCGTGCCGCGCATCGGACAGGTGCAGGTGATGTTTCGCGCTTCGCTGAACGGCGATTTCGGCGTCGGGCCGGAGAGCGCGGAGGTCAAGCTGGTCGACTGGAAAGATATTCCGTGGTCTGAGCTTGCTTTTCCGACTGTGGTCTGGGCGCTGACCCATTACGCGGAAACCCGCGACCTGGACGCGTTCGCCCCGTTCGCCAATCCGCCCGGCACGGATGCCCTGACGCGCTAGGCCGACTTTGGTTCGCGCAGATGTTTCATGGTGTATGGAACGTTTGCTGCGCCGAAAATGAAGGTAATCACCATGTTGCCAAGCTTCCAATTGGCCCAGACGTCTTCGGCATCCCGTGAACCAAAGGTGAGGCCGAGAAAGTCATAGCTTCCTGCAGGGGCCACAGTGGCGCCGAGCACGCGAAGCGGTTCTTCGAAGCCCGGCGCGAAATAGCGCCACAGGAATTCGTTCCAAACCGCCATGGCGACGAAGAACAGCGCCCAGCGAATGGCCAGTGTACGCCAGGCAAAATCTGGAAGATCGAAGACCTTGTCGAACATCACTTTCCAGATATTCCGCCCCATGGCGAGACTGCCGAAAATGATCCCGGCCAGGAATAATTGCTGAATGGTGGGCTTGATGTAGAGAAAGGATTTTTCCTGCAGGACGATGCCGAGCAGGCCAAAACCGCCGACGATCGTAGCCGTGAACACAAGGAAAAGCGGCACGTCTTCGCCGCGGCGCAGATAGTTCGACACCGCCCACAAGGTGGCAATGATCAGAACGCCCGTCGCCCAGTACAGCGCTGTGTCCGGGCTGGCCCAGGTGTCATTGATCGGCACAAGCCGCATGACATTGTAAACGAGCACGAAGCCGATCACCGGGACGAGATCGCCCCAGATCTGGTTCGCCTTGTCGGCCGCGGTGCCGAGATCATTATTCTGGTCGGTCATGAAACAGTCTACGCTGAAAAGCGTCCTTTGGATGCCGGTCTGTCGCTCACAAAACGGTGTCGGTCCGATGCGTCAAGCGCTAAGGCGCAAATTCGAGCATCATGAGGCCAATGGCGAGCACACTGGCGGCAAGAATGCGGCGCGGCCCGAACGCCTCCTTCAAAAACACGGCGCCGAAGATCGCCCCGAAGACGACCGACGTTTCGCGGATGGCCGTGACATTTGCGGCCTCTGACATTGTAAACGCCCACAGCGCTGCTCCGTAGGACACTGACCCCAGTAAGCCGCCAATCGTGCCATCGCGAATTTGCGGCGCAAGATTCGCCCAGACCCGGCCGCGACGGCTCCAGCACATCGCCGCCGTAATGCCGATCCAGTCGAGCAGGAACAACCAGACCACGAATGTGAAAACGGTGGAGGCGTCTGCGGCCAAGCGCGTACCATTGGCGTCTGCAACGGAGTAGAAGGCGATGCCGAGCGCCGTGACCACCGCCCAGAACAGCGCTGCTTGTTTGAGAGGCGGATGCTTCGCGCCCTTTTGCTCTGGCATGGCAAAGACGATCAGTGCGGCAGTTGCGAGCAGCAATCCAACCCAACCGAGCGGGCTGGGGCTTTCCTGCAAGGCAAAGCTTGCGGTCACCGCCGTCAGCAGCGGCGCGAGGCCACGCATGACCGGAAAGACGAGAGACAGGTCGCCGCGATGCAGGGCCCGGATCATCGCGAACTGATAGAACCAGTGCACAATCACGGAGACGCTCAGCGCGCCCCAGACCGTCGGCGTTGGCAGTGGGACGAACGGCACGAATGGAACAACGCTGATCGCCATCGCAATCGAGACGATCATCCGGGTCGAGAGCACGTCGCCGCCACGTTTCACAAACAGGTTCGTCGCCGCGACGGTGACCGCGGACAGCAAGCACAGGAAAATCGGAAACGCGCTGGAACTCATCCCGCCGCCTCGCGCATCGGAGGCAGGGAAGTCAAGGTATAGCGGCTATGCTAAAGCGCCGCTTCGACCGCGGTGACTTCCGGAACATAGGCCTTGAGCATGTTCTCAATGCCTTGTTTCAGCGTGAAGGTTGAAGACGGACAGCCGGCGCAAGCGCCGCGCATGGACAGGTGGACAATGCCAGACTCTGGCTCGAACCGATGGAAAATGATATCGCCGCCATCCTGCGCCACTGCGGGGCGGACGCGGGTTTCGATCAATTCTATGATCTCGCCCACAATTTCTGCCGCCTCGCCTTCATAATCGTCGGCAGACCCGGCGCCTTCTCCGCCAGAAGAGGCTGGAGCATCGGTCGCCATGACCGGCAGACCGGCGACGAAATGATCCATGATCGCAGCGAGCGCCATAGGGCGTACATGTTTCCAATCCGCGTCTGTGTCCTTGCTGAGCGAGATAAAATCGCTGCCAAGAAAGACGCGCTCCACACCCTGGACCTGAAACAGTGTTTGCGCCAATGGGCTGGTGCCGGCCTCGTCTACAGAGGCGAAATCGTAGGGGCCTGTGCTGCCGGTGACCGGCTGGCCGGGGAGGAATTTCAATGTGTCGGGGTTCGGAGTAGGCTCAGTTTGAATAAACATGGGACCGCATCGGCCTTTCATTCCGCCAGGTACAGCCCCTTATTTGAGCTGGAAATCACCGTTTTCAAGATCGCGGGCTGAGGAACTAGTCCGCAGCAGACGCATCCGCCACGGCCAGGGTCTCGGCTTCTTGTGCCTGCAGCACTGCGATAAAGTCAGCCGTCGCTGTTTCGATCTCGGTCAGGTAATACATCATCGCCGCTGGATGATCCGCCAGGATCGATCCCGTACCGGCCTGGCTCGAGATGAACATCGGATTGAAGGTGGCGGCCCGGCGCCAGGCGAACAAAGCGCGGTCGCGCGCTTCGGCGGCGGCGCGGGTGCGCACCAATTCCGGTTCCTGGATCAGGGATGACATCATCAGCTGCGAGGCCACCTGCGCATAAGCGCGGGTCGTGTAGACCGCCTGAATATCCGCGCGCGAGGCTGGCCAGGCTTCCGCCCGATCGACATGTGTGCGCAGGCGGGCTTGAGAGTCGACGGCCCAACCCTTGTACAGATTGAGTTCGTCTACCATCACGTCCAGGCCTTTCGGCTGGGCGGCAAGACCGCGCGACAGTCGGCCCTCATAACTTTGTAGAGCTTCTGCCGCGGCGTTCAGGCGCGGAACAGCGTCAGCTTCCTGCGACGGCTCGAGCAAACGGGCGGCGGCCATGAGATCTGAGTCCGGCACACCCTGGTCACGAGAGGCGTGCCCAGCGGCCATATGCGTAAAATCAGACAGCGCGCCGGTAATACCTTCCTGCCAGGCGGGCAGTGCCGTCAGGCGCGCTTGCGGATGCCACCAGGAGCGGTCGTCGGCCCAACCTGCGACTGTCAGCTCGCGTCCCAGGAGGGTCATCGCAGTGCCGGTATCGTTCGAGAACCATGGCGTCGCCGAGGACAACACCACCGAGCTGGAATCGACCTTGTGCCCAAGCACCGTCATCGCCGGGTAGCCGCCAACAAGCGCGATCACCAGTCCGAGTTTTGCCGTTCCGACGATGCGGCGCCAGAAGCGGCCAACTGCCGCCGCCATCGGGCTCGGCTCAGCATCATCCAGATAGGCTTCGGAAATGTCAGCGCCCAAGAGCGTGACGACGGGCTTGCCGTCATCATTTTGAGCTTCAATATATTCTACGGGGAGCTTCTCAGCCGCTGTCATGGGTACTTCACTCGCAACATGTGTTGATGCAGGCACATGACGCAATAATCGCGCCGTTTACAAGTCATTAAGACTTAAAGTTTGGCAAGAGTAAGTCCGTGCGCTGATTTTTTGCACGATTCTGCTGCAGAAATTACAGTTAACGACTATTCGACGATCTCGATATCATCCGGGAAACTTGGAAAACTGGCAATCGCGACCGTATCGTCTTCGACCAATTCTCCACGCCCGCTCTCACGACGTTCATAGGCTGCGACAAGGGACATATAGGGTGGCACATGCACGATCCCTTCTCCCTCGATGGGGGCCTTGATCTCGAAGTGCAAATGGAAGGTGGTCGGCGTGGACCCGAAATCATTCGACACAAATCCAAGCGTGTCCCCGGCGCTCACCGTGTCCAGTGCAGAAACCCGCAAGCGCCGCATGTTGAGGTGAAGATAGGAATAGATGTTTCCTGTGTCGGTTCCTTTGAGCTGAACCGAGTAGGTACCGATATGTTGGATGATCCCGTCCTCGACCGCGATCACTTCATGCAGCCCGCGCTCGGCTTTTGGTTGCCCGCGCAGAGCATTGCAGTCGGCTGCGCTACCGACGCGGATATCCTGTCCCTGGTGCACCTGATTGGTGGGGCACATCGGCGTATTGCGCGTTGAAGTGCGCTTTTCGCAGAAATTGTCCCGCCACGGAATGTCGTAATTGGCCGGATCGCACTGGTCACCACCGACGGCACCGCCAAGACGATAGACCATGGATTGCGGCCAGGTCGGCGCCGTCTTGATCGGGAACAGCATGTCCGGCGCATACACGGTATCGTCGCCCTGCCCGGTCCCCGTACCTGGGATCAGATCACCCGGAGCAAAATACTCGAACTTGATCGGCAAGGGTGGCGGGGGCGGCGGAGAGACCGGAACTTCCGGTTCAGGATCTTCGCCCACAGGGTCTTCCGTAGTTGGATCGGGATCAACCGGCGCTGGATCATCAACCGGGTCGAGTGGCCCCTCCCCCCACGGATCATCGACCGGCTCGGTCGGTGGCGGCGGCCCGGGCGCACCATCCGGAATCGCCGGTCCGGGATCCTGCTCATACCCTGGCACGCGCACGACGTCACACGCGGACAAAGCGAGCGCTGAGACGGCTAACAGCCCCCAATGTCTAATTTTCATCTCGTCCCCGCAATCAGTAGATTCTCTACTTCGGCCAAAGCCTCATCCTCGCTTACGCAACTGCCCTTCATGGCAGTGGCTGGGTCCTTACACATAAACTCGACCAAGTATGAGGCGCCATATCGACTGAAAGACACTTGCGCGCCGGTCAGCGTTTCCTCGAAATCAAGACCTGAATCGGTCACGGTGCCAGAGTCTCCGGGTCGCACGACCAGTCGGTCGGTGCCATTTATGATCATGTCATAAATGTCGCCCTTTCGAATGGCGAAATAGCCATCATCCATCGGCCGGAAATCGAGGCTGCTCTCACCTGTCGTGGCAACCGTCACTGGCTCATCCGGCAACAAGACGGGCACGGCCGGCGAGCCCACGCTTGCGACCTGGACCATGGCAGAATTGTCGGACTCACGGGAGGCAAAATCCTGCCGCGCCTGGGTCCAGTCAATCGTCGCCGTTCGTGTCTCCGCGACACTGCCAATGGCGACAGGTTCGGCAATCTCGGCAACCGTGGGCGACTCAGGCTGTGTCTCGGCTTGTACCGGTGGCGGTGTTTCAGCTTCAAGCGACGGAGCCTCTGTCTGAGGCGCGCAGGCGGTCAGCAAGATACCGCAAAAGGCTGGGATGATCAAAGCACGCATGACTTATCTTTCCTCATAGGTCGACGCCAGTGAGTCAATTTCAGCATAGGCGAGACTGTCAATGGTTTTCAGGGCGGCGATGACGTCTTCCGGCGAGCGCCGCGCGGCGTCATTGACC
The DNA here is from genome assembly GCF_001854405.1 of Hyphomonas sp. Mor2. Taxonomy (GTDB): domain Bacteria; phylum Pseudomonadota; class Alphaproteobacteria; order Caulobacterales; family Hyphomonadaceae; genus Henriciella. The sequence continues at coordinate 3,106,568 of NZ_CP017718.1, read as the reverse complement.
GGCAGCGCCAGGATCAGTTCCCCGGAATAGCTGGCACGGACCAAACGCAGGCCCTGCAATTGCGGGCGTTCGGCGGCCCAGCTTTGAAAGACCGCGCGCGTCCCGGCTTCGTCCCGTCTGAAGTTGCGACACACCTGCTCGAGTTCCGGCTCATCATTGAAGCGGACAATGAACGTCGCAGCCGGCGGACGCACCGGCGTCGCTTGCGCCTGGACCACTTTTGCCGCCTCAATCTGTCCGTTGGTGTATTGCGGGATAAAGGTCAAAGAGTCCGCCTTTTGCGCAAACGCCATACACCCGGTCAAACTGAGCATACATAAGAGTGCCGCGAGGCCCATATGGCCGCCATAGTGCGGCAGGTTTTCAGATCTCTGCATGATAATCCCCTCTTCTCCCATCAATCTCCCAGTGTGACATCTGCCAGATTAAGCAGACCTGAACCGCATGGTCGCAGGCATACGTCCGGATCATCCAGCGTCGGGGTCGCCCCCGGGAACTGAGAGCACAGGCCCGTACACTGGTTCTCCGGGATCGCGCGGACGCCAGTCAGCAGGGTCGAGACGAGCTGCTCTGAACTCAGATCTGGTCGTTTCGATTTTATCAAGGCCAGCGCCGCCGCCACGTGCGGGCTCGCCATGCTCGTTCCTTGCTCATAAGCATAATAGCAGGTCGCAACCGTATCCCCGGTCAGTGGGTCGGCGCAGTTTTCTGCTGTCTTGGTCGACAGAACGCCATCCGGATTGCCATCTCCATCATCGTCGCGCGTCAGGTCACCGCCAGGGGCAAGAACATCCACGGCGGCGCCATAATTGGAGTATGGCGCCAGATAGCCACGCGCATCTCCGCCAGCGACGGTGACAACATTCTGGCATCCGGCAGGCGCGAAGAATTCCGTCGGCACACTTCTGTTTCCTGCGGCAACCACCACGATGACCCCCTGTTCGGTCACTGAGTTGATCGCGTCCTGCATCGAGGCCGGACACGTCTTGAACAGGCCAAGCGAGAGATTGATGATATCAGCTGGATTCTCATTCCAGACTTCTTCACCGAGATCATTGAATTCCGGGATCGTCCCGGCCGCCCAACGGATCGCATCATTGATGTCTGACAGCTTACCGCCGCACTTGCCGAGCGCCCGCACCGGCACGACGGTTACGTTCCAGGCGCCGCCTGCCACGCCATCTGAATTATTCGTCGAAGCCGCTCCAATAATGCCAGCCACATGCGTGCCGTGATACGTATTGGAGAGGATCCCCGCCTCCGGACAGACATCGCCTGGGTCATTCGGATCGGCATCCCGGCCATTGCCGTCATTGGCAACTTCGAGATCGCTGACCATATCCCAGCCTGGCGCAACATTCATCGAGTTGCGAATATCGGGATGCTCCATTTGCAGTCCGGTATCGACTACGGCGACGACCACGTCAGAGGAGCCCTGGCTGGCCTGATTGGTCCAGAAATCGACGAACCCGGCGCCGCCTTCGGATTCATCAGCGCCGCTGCCCTGACGCTTATAATGCCATTGCAGATCAAACAGAGGATCATTCGGCGTGATCAGACTTGGCGGGCCTTCATCGCGGGGCCCGAAGATCATTTGATGTTCATAGAGCCAGTCTTTCTCAACATATTCAAACTCGCCCGAAGCTTTCAGATCCTCGATCACGCATTCCATCGCGACCAGCGGGTTGGCATCAGAGCGTTGCGCGGCGACCTGGTCACATTCAACACCCTGTTCGAGCGCGATCCGGCCTTGCTGAAGAACGGCCTCCGAGAAACTGGTGGGATTGAGCGCGTCCGAGCCGATCTCGATCACCATCTGACCTGAGCGGGAGCGCTGAATGCTGGCCGCAACCTTGAACTTGGTGGCGGCCTGAATCATCCGCTCTTCGGCCACGAGTTGTCTTTGCAGGGCGGCGTTCGGCTGGATCAGGGCGCGCTGGGCCACCTTGGGATCGAGCTTGGGCAGCTGCGCCATGCGCTCCTCCGGGGTGGCCGGCAGCTGGATCGCCAGCGACCGGGTCTGGACCGGGCGTTCCCGCACGATGCCGCGATCGTAGCGTTTCTGCTCCACTGTCTCTTTCAGCGGCGCCCGCGGGAGAACGGGTTCAGCCGTGCCAACCGTGCCGGATTGGGTTCGACTCTCAGGGTCTACCACCGTGATGGATCGGGTCTTGGATTGCGGGAACTCGATTCGGCGGATGACGTCGGGATTGGCGACGGCGCGATCCAGCGTCTGCTGATCCGGGACGATAATCTTGGCTTCAGCCTGGTCATCCACCACCACATCAAGCGACATTTCGGGTTCAGCCATGATCTCGGCCAGTTCAACAGAACGCGGCAATGCTGCCGGTTTTGCGACAATCGACCCGATCACGAAACGAGGTCTCGCACGCTGCTGCGAAGCAGGACTCTGATCCGGGACGATAGCGGCAAAGGCCCGTGCCTCAACCGAAACCGATGAATACCGGGTCGCATCAGAATTGGTGACGTCCTCACCGTTCAGCTGCCCGATCACCGCATCGCCGAGCTCACCGACCCGGTCCAGTCTTTCCTGTTGCCGGTCACAGGCGGTCAGCCCGATCAAGCTCATAGCGCCTGCCGCAAGCATGGTCCGCTTCATCCATTTTGCTGTTCTGGCCATGGAGTTCGTCCCCTAATCTACGCGCTGGAACGGGCCTACTTTAACCATATGTCAATCTCATGGCGAGTGAAATCAATCGAGCGCACCAAGCGCCTTGCCGACCACTCTTCCAGCGTCTTCAATTGCATTACGTGCCGGTTTCGATACTGCCGTCATGTTCATGAAGCCATGTACCATCCCAGGATGTTCCTTCATCGTCACCGGCACGCCATGGGCCGCCAGCTTGGACGCATAGGCCTTGCCTTCATCTTTCAAGGGGTCCCATCCACAGAGCACCATATGGGTCGGCGCGACCCCGGCGAAATCCTCGTCAGGTGCAAATAGTGGCGACACGCGCGGATCCATTCGATCGGTTTCCTTGGACACATAGGAATCTCGAAAATAGTCGAACAGGTTCGGCGAGATGAAAAAGCCGCTCTCCTGGAACGTCATCTTTTTCGCCCGGATATCGACGAATTGCACCAGCGGATAAAGCAGAAGCTGGAAGGCAGGCATCAGGGCGCCGGTGCGTCCGGTTTCCTGAGCAATGAAGGCCGACAGATTGCCGCCGGCACTGTCGCCAGCCACCGCGATACGGTCCGGGTCGAAGCCGAGAATGTTCTTTCGATCAGTGGCCCATTGCCAGGCCGCCAGGGCATCATCATGGGCGGTCGGAAAGCGATGCTCTGGCGCGAGTCGGTAATCCACCGACAGGACTCGGCAGCGCGAGCTCGCGGCCAATCGCCGGCAGATCACATCATGGGTGTCGAGATCGCCCAGTACGAACCCGCCGCCATGAAAGAAGACAATGGCCGGGGCTGGTGCGATCCCCGCCGCAAGCGGGACATAGAGCCGGGCCTTGAGCGGTTCATCCGCGCCGTCCACGATCAGATTGGAGATCTCCGCCAGATCGGGAAGATCGCGCTCAACGGACCGACTCGCGCGGTAGAACGCATTTCGCAGGCCTTCCGTGGAGCCCTTCCAGTCCATGCCGGAAAAATCCGGCAACTTGAATTTGTCCATGAAGGTTTTCAGGGTGTCATCGATCGCCATGTCGCGACCATAAAACCGAATGCATGGCGATATAAAGGCCTAATTCGAAGCGTGGAGACGGCGCCTAGCCGATAAAGAAATAATCCGTCACGCGATGGATCACATAGGGCGTATTCCCGATCATGATTTCGGGCATCAAATCGGCCCATATCCGCGCGCGAACGTCCTCAGGCAGACGCGCCGACACGGTGTCCACCGCGATCCCCAGCTCGCACACATCCATGCCACCGATCACCGCCTGCATCTCGGCAAACGAGGTGCCTTCAGAATTGGCGAAGGCGGCAATTTGCAAGCCCAGCGCCCATTGTTCGGATCCGAGCGCGAGGCCGGTCTGTTGCAGCACGGTTTCATCTCGCGATCCCGGGCGCGAATGTCGGCGCGGCCGGGTCTGACCGCGCTGCGCCGCCGCAAGGATGGTCGTCATCCACCCCATCGCCCAGTCATATTGCGCAGTGCCATAGGGAAACTCCGCGAGCAGAGATGGCACCAGATCAGCTTCATTCTGAGCAAGATAGACCGCGATGGTTTCGCCCCGACACCAGGGACTGTCGACCGTTTTCAAGTCCTGCAGACCGTCCGATAGACCCGCAATAATCGACTGAAATTCGGCGCTGCCTGTGCTTTTGACGGCGCGCGCTTGCAGGCGGAACTGCGCGAACAAGGCCTCGAGGACCAATTCAGACAGAGCTTGAGGATCGCTTCCGCTGGCAATCGCCCGCTTCGCGATGGCGTCGAGCTCCGCATAAGTGGCTGGTGAGCTCGAGCGCAGCGCCTCCACCGCTGCCCTGGTGGGCGCGTCATTGAGCACGTCCAATAGCGACGCTTGCGACGAGGCCCGCGCAGGCGCCGGATCGGATCGCTGATCCGGGAGAGTCAGGATCAATAGGAGAAAGCCAAGCGTCACCACCACGAGGACGATCAGGCCAAGCCTCAGTCCCGTATCTGCGCGCGGCGGCAAACTCATAACCAATCTCTAAAGCTGCACCACATTTGGCGGCGGGCTGTCGACAAACAGGCTGGCGACCAGATCGGCGCGGCAGTCTTGCGTCTGGCGCTGGTTCACATAGCCTTTGTCAGTGATCTCACCTTTATCGATGCTGGGCGGTTCGGTCATGACAAGGAACCGTTTGATCCGACGCGAAGAGCCAGGCTCTGCCGTGTTGAAGGCCGCGACTTTCGCCGCAATATCCTGGTTCAGTTTCATGAAGGCGGCCATCTGATCGCCGCCCGCCGCTTTGACATATTCCTCGAACGCGACCGGCGAGGGCCAGAACATCGCGCCGATAAAATTCTTGTCCTGACCGCAGATCACGGCGTCGAATACGAGCGGAGAGCAGGCCGCAACCAGGTCCGGACGAAGGACGCCGACGCTGACCCAGGTGCCCGAAGAAAGTTTGAAATCCTCCCCGACCCGGCCATCGAAGATGATGCCCTTATTGGGATCATCCTCATCGACAAATTTGGCCGCATCACCCAGGCAATAATACCCTTCTTCATCGAACACTTCGGCATTTTTTTCCGGCAGGTTGAGATAGCCGGGCATCACCGTTTCGCCTTTCACTCGCACCTCCAGCTTGCCCATGGTCGGCACCAGTTTCAGAGTTAGGCCAGGCAGCGGCAAGCCGATCAGGCCGACCCGCTCTACTTCCCAATGCACGACCGTGATGCCTTGCGTCTCGGTCGCGCCGTACATGGTAATGATCGGGATCCGGCGACCCGTCGCCTTGATCGCCAGGGTCTGAATTCGGTCATACAGATCGTCTGACAGCGTCGCCCCGCCATAGCCGATCGAGCGCATGTTCTCGAAGAAAGCCTGGAGGAGAGTCTCATTTTCTTCCATCGCCTCGGCCAGCATCGCCAGCGCGATCGGCGCTGTGCCGAAGGTCGAAGGCTTACAGTCCAGCACGTTGCGAATGGTCTCGCCGAACAGGGCAGGCGTGGGCTTGCCGCCATCAATCCAGAAGGTCGCCCCGTTCCACAGGGCACCATTGAAGTTCACGTTCGATCCGGAAATGTGGTTCCAGGGCAGCCAGTCGAGAACATTGTCGACCTCGTTCGGATCGTAATCCGGGTCGCGCGCATCATGGCGCAAGCCCTCAACCCCGCCAATCATTGAGCACATCGCGCCTTGTGTCGTCGGCACCGGCTTCGGCATGCCGGTGGAGCCAGACGTGAATAGATACTTGCCGATCGTATCATCATTGAGCGTCTCGAGCGCGGCGTCCACGGCCGGCGTTACTGCGGTGTCGAGCAATCCCTGATAGGACACCGCGCCGTTTGCCCCATCGGCGGAGATCACTGTACAGCCATGATCGCCGAGTGCGTTTATTGCTGGCTCAAATGGCGGCAATTGTGCCGCGAACAGGACCTTCGGCTTCACCGCGCCGAAACAGTGTTTGAGCTTGGCAAAGTCAGTCGACATCAGGGAATAGGGGACTGAGATAGGTGCTGCAGGTGCGCCCATTGTCATCGCGGCGACCATGACCAACGCCGTCTCGATCGAGTTTCCAGACAGGATCATGACAGGCGCATCCGGCCCCGCGCCCATATCCAGGAAAGCCTGAGCAAGCGCCCGCGTGCGGCGAAGGCCTTCGCCATAGGTGATCGACTCCCATGCATCGGTTTCCGGATTGCGCTGCTTCAGCCAATCGCGATCCGGATGCCTCTCGGCGCGCATCGCCAGCGCATGCGGTATCGAGCGCGGGCGATCGCCGGGGGCGTGTCGCTGTTTCAGATAGACAGTGCCGTCCGGTTTACGGATGCATTCAATGTCCGGCTGTTTCTGCGCGAGCAGGCGAAAGGGTGGCAGGCTGGCGGCGTCTGGCAAGATCGTTTCCTCAATATGTGATTGTCTTTCGCCGTAAACTAGCAAGCTACCCGTCTGCGCCAAGGGGGCGGCGGTGAAATCTCAAGGCTTGACACTTTGCAATTGCATGCTACTTTGTATTTCAAAGTTATTGGAGTTCAAAATGAATCAGGCATCCTTGAGTGACGATCTGGCCTATGTTCGCGACCTGGCCGAAGCCGGGGAGCGCGCGCCGCTGCTGGGCGGACGGTTTCTGACCATGTGGGGTACGCTTGTAAGCGTCGCCTACGCCCTGCATTACGCCACCGCAGCCGGCCTGTTCGGCTGGCCAAGCGTGGCATTTGCCTGGATCTGGGGCACGTTTCTCTTGCTCGGCGTGACTGGACAGGCGCTATTGGTTCGAAGCATTCGCAACAAGCCTGGCTGCAATTCCGTCGGCAATCGGTCCGAGGCCACGGTCTGGATGGCGGGCGGCTTCGCGCTGTTTGCCTATTTTCTCGCGCTGATCATCAAGTCTTTTCAAACCGGCGCGCCGGCCCCCGGATTTGAGTCGTCGCTACCTATCGTGTTCGCCATTTACGGCGTCGGTCTGATCACGACTGGCATCATGGGCAAAACGAAAGTCCAGACCTATGCCGGGTTCGGCGCGCTGACCATGATTGTGCTGGCCGTCTGGTTCGATCGCACGACAGAAATCTGGGCCGTAGCTTCGGCTGGGGCTTTCCTGACCGTGCTCCTGCCCGGACTGATCATGATGCGGCAGGAACCGAAGAGCGTGATTTAGGACGGTCGAACATGACAGAACACTCAAATCCGTTTGACCATTCCCAGATCGATGATGTCATCCACGGTCGATTACGGCTCGGCATTATGGCGTATCTGTCGACCGCCAGCCCAGCAATCTTCGGGGAGCTGAAAGAGAAAGTCGGTGCAACCGATGGCAATCTCTCGACCCATCTGCGTAAACTCGAAGAGGCAGGCTATGTCAGCCAGGAGAAGCGCTTCGTCGGGCGCCGTCCACAAACCCGCGTCCATCTCACGCCGAACGGCCGAAAGGCCTGGTTGCTCTGGATCAGCCAGATGCAAGGACTGATGAAGGCCGCTGAATAGTCTGAACGCAAGCTGAAAGCGCGCCTCTCAACGCGTTCAGATTACCCCCTCTAGGGTCCAGTCAATTGTTGAAAGGACCCTGACATGCCTCCTGCTTTGAAAGCCCTGGCGCTGGCCGCCGTCGTCACCACCGCAACCGCTCTTCCAGCCGCCGCCAATTATGGTGACCGCGCCCAAGGCGGCGAAGCCGTCATCTTCGTTCATCCCGAGTATCGCGGCGCGGCGCTGGCTATCGATGGCCCGGTCTACAATCTCCACGAACTGGGCTTCAATGACACGGTGTCGTCGATTGACGTCGCCGGTCGCTGGGAAGTGTGTGAGCATCCTGATTTTCGCGGTCGCTGCGCGGTCATTGATGGTCCGACGCCGCATCTCAGCGTGTTTCACATGAATGATAATATCAGCTCCATGCGCCCGCTCGACGGACGCGGCCGACGAGCGGCCCATCGCCGCGACAGACACCATGATAACGGTCATCGTGGCCGCGGCGACTATCAGGCGCACAATCAGGGTGTGGAAGGCCGTTTCACCATCTTCTTCCCGCGCCCTCGCGACGCCTGGGGTCAGCGCATTCCGGTTGGACGGGGCAGTGCGCAGCAATTCTGCCGTGAGATGGGTCTGGGACAAGCCGTCTATGCCGATCGGGGACGCCGCAATCTCACAGATGTGCTCTGCGCAAAATAAGCAGCGTCACCGTGACCGGCTGAGCCCTCCTTAGGCCCGCAATCCTCCCGAACCCTCGAACGGGTCGTGCTCAGCCACCAAATGCCCCGGAGCGATTTCGATCAGCTTCGGGGCATATTGCTGCGCGTCAGCATCGTCGACGATGACCGATTTGAGGAATCTGAGCGGCGCCCGGCTATCCAGCGGACTTGGCAGATCGCCCTGCAATTTCACGCGCTCTCGCGACCGCTCGATCTTCGGATCCGGATTGGGCACGGCGGCGATCAGGGCTTGCGTGTAAGGATGGCGTGCATCCTCATAAATCTCCTCGCGGCCGGCCAGCTCGACGACTTTGCCCAGATACAGAACCATCACGCGGTGCGAGATTTCGCGCACGACAGAGAGGTCATGACTGATGAAGATCATGGCCAGATCGAACTCTCTTTGCAGCTCGATCAACAGATCAACCACCTGCGCCTGCACCGACACATCAAGCGCAGAAACCGCTTCATCGCAGACCACCAGTTTCGGTTCCAGAATCATCGCCCGGGCGATACCGACGCGTTGGTTCTGGCCTCCGGATAACTCGTGCGGATAGCGATTGATCAGCGCCGGATCGAGGCCGACCTTGGGCATGATTTCGCGTACTTTCTCTTCCCGCGCCGCCTTGTCGAGGTCGGGCGCATGCACGGTGAGGGGTTCGGCAATCGAATTGCCGATGGTCATGCGCGGATCGAGGCTGGCCATCGGATCCTGAAATACAATCTGCAAATCAACGCGCAGGCCATTCATGGTCTTGCGGTCGGCAGAAGAGATATCGCGCCCCATCCAGGCCACGGTGCCAGCGGTTTGGGGCACGAGTTTCAGCACCGCGCGGGCAAGCGTCGACTTTCCGCAGCCGCTTTCGCCGACGACCCCGAGGGTTTCACCAGGCTTCAGCTCGAAGCTGACCCCATCCACCGCCTTCAAAGGCTTGGTTTTTCCGAACAAGCCGCCGCCAATATTGATCGGGAAGTGCACTTTCAGGTCGTCGGCGCGCAGGATCGGTTCGACACCCACACCGGGCGCGTCTCCAAGACTCGGGCGCCCCGGACGATTGGGCTGGTCGATCCGCGGCACTGCATCGAGCAGCATTTTGGTGTAGTCGTGTTGTGGATTGTAGAAAATGTCGTCAATCCCGCCGGTTTCAACAATCTCGCCGTGGCGCATGACCACCACCCGGTCGCACATGCGGGCCACGACCCCCATATCATGCGTGATGAGGGCGATGCCGGTTCCGGTTTCGCGCTTGAGCTCATCCATAAGATCCAGCACCTGAGCCTGCACGGTGACATCCAACGCCGTCGTCGGTTCATCGGCCAGCAACAGCTGCGGGCCGCACAACATGGCGATCGCCACCATCACTCGCTGACGCATGCCGCCGGAGAGCTCATGCGGGAACTGATCCATCCGCCGCCGCGCTTCCGGGATGCGGACATGTTCGAGCCAGTCGACACAGACCTGGTTGGCCTCTTCCCCCTTGAGACCCTTGTGCAGTTTCAGAACCTCGCGCATTTGCGCGCCGACCGTCATATGCGGGGTCAGGCTGGTCAGTGGGTTCTGGAAGATCATCGACATGCGATCGCCGCGGATCTCGCGCAATGTGCGGGCGTCGGCGGTCAGCATTTCTGTGCCATCAAAACTGACCGAGCCGGTGGCCGTGCCATTGTCCGCGAGCAATCCCATGGCGGCGAGGATGGTCTGGCTCTTGCCCGAACCGGACTCACCGACAATTCCCAGACATTCACCGGCCGAGACGTCGAAGCTGATCCCTTTCACGGCATTGACCACACCATCCGGCGTATCGAACTCAACTTTCAGGTCTTTGACCGACAGAATGGGAGATGTCACAGGGCAGGCCTTTACTCAGAATACTCTCGGCAAAGGGCGATACGCAGGGGTAATTGTCAAGCGAGCAGGTGAGTCCTCTTGAAATTACAACTACCTACTACTAGGTAGGCTTTCATGGATACGCGAACCGCCCTTTTGAACTCTGCTGAACGCGCCGCCCGGCGGCGTGGCTATGACGGCTTTTCCTTTGCTGATCTGGCCCATGATGTGGGCATCCGCAAAGCCAGCATTCATCACCACTTTCCCCGCAAAGCCGACCTCGCTCTGGAGCTGGTCGAACGCTATGCCGATGGCTTCGCCAGGGCGCTCGCAGACATAGACAAAACCGAAGCCACGCCGGAAAAAAAGCTACGCGCTTATCACAGGCTCTATCGCGACGCCCTTGCCGACGGGACGCAGCTTTGCCTGTGTGTCGCCTTCAGCGCTGGGCGAGACAGCTTGTCTGAGCCTGTGCTCAATCGGTTGAACCAGTTTCACGCCGACAGCATCGTCTGGCTGGCGGCATTATTTGCGCAAACAGAATCGGCAGACGCGCAAGCGGAGGCTCGGGCCACACTCGCCTTGATGGAAGGGGCCCAGCTGCTCGCGCGCGCCGCGGAAGACATTACTCCATTTGACCAGGCAACCGCAGCCTTCCTCGCGCGCTTGTCGCCAGAGACCAGACATTAGGAGACGACCATGAGACTGAACGCAGATTTCAATGAGCGCGTGGTGCTTCGTCCGGAAGATCGTGACTGGGTGGCCTCGCCCATGGCTGGCGTGGATCGGCAGATGCTCGATCGGATCGGCGAAGAGGTTGCGCGCGCCACCTCCATCGTCCGCTATGCGCCGGACTCCTATTTCAGCGAACACACGCATGGCGGCGGCGAAGAATTCTTCGTGCTGGATGGCGTCTTTTCCGATGAGCATGGCGACTACCCGGCAGGCACCTATGTCCGCAACCCGATCGGGTCGAAACACACGCCGCATTCGAAAGACGGCTGCACGATCTTCGTCAAACTGCACCAGTTCGACGAAGCCGATACCGAGCAGAAAGTGATCCATACGAGTAAGGCGGAGTTCCTGCCCGGACAGGTCCCAGGGCTCTCGGTCTTGCCGCTGCACAGTCACGGGACAGAAAGCGCTGCGCTGGTGCGATGGGACCCCGGCACCAGGTTCCGCCCGCATCAGCATTGGGGCGGTGAGGAAATCCTGGTTCTGGAAGGCACGTTCCAGGATGAGAATGGCGATTATCCGGCTGGCACCTGGCTGCGCAGCCCGCATGGCTCACAGCATCATCCCTGGTCGGATGAAGGCTGTCTGATTTATGTCAAAACCGGGCATCTGTCGGCGCTGACCGAAGCGGTCTAGCGCCGAGCAATACACTCGATCTCAACCCGGGCGCCAAGCGCGAGCCCGCTGGCACCGAGCGCGCTCCGGGCCGGGTAGTTGCCATCAAAATAGGTCTTGTAGACCTCGTTGAAGGCAGGCCATTCGGCGATATCGGCGAGGAAGACGGTGCATTTCACGACCCGGTCCATTCCGAGCCCGGCGGACTCCAGCGTCGCCTGAATATTGTCCATGGTCTGACGGGTTTCCGGTTCGATCCCACCTTCGATGAGCTTGCCCTCTGGGGTTATTCCAAGCGCCCCCGACAGGAAGACCCAGCCATCCGCCTCGACGGCGGGTGAGAACGGGTATCCGGTCGCGCCGTCGGTGATGAAGCGAATGTCGTTTTCGTCGGCGGTCGCCGCAGGCAGTGTCTGACAGGCCGTCATGGCGAGGCAGAGAGCGGGAAGGATGGCAAGTCGCATGGCGATCTCCTGGATTGAACTTGCCTGTTTCTAGCGCGATCCTTCGGCTTCCAAAACCGCGCCTTCGGAATGTTTGGATTTAGGCTGCCATCCGGGAGGCCCGAACAGATACATGAAGCTCTCGCCAAAACTCTTCGACTTGCCGAGATCGCTAAACAGACCTGGCCATTCGGAAAACCAGACCGACAATGGATTGACGCTGTCATAGTCGCGCTTGAGGCCATAGCGCGGCGTCTCTTCCTCGCGCTGATAGGTCCCGAACAGGCGATCCCAGATGATCAGGATGCCGCCATAATTCTTGTCGATATATTTTTCGTCGCAGCCATGATGCACACGGTGATTGGCGGGCGTGTTGAGAAACCCTTCGAGCGGCCCGAGCTTGCCGATCAGTTCGGTATGGATCCAGGTCTGATAGCCGAGCACGATGATGATCCCGGCAAACACCATGGCCGGCGGAAAACCGATCAGGACGAGCGGAAAGTGCAGAAGCGCCGAGGCAAATCCTTCGAACGGCCCGAAACGGACCGCGACCAGCACATTCATCTCACGCGACGAATGATGGACCGCGTGCTGAGTCCACAAAAGGCGGACCTGATGCGCGATCCGGTGCTCCCAATAATAAGCAAAGTCGCAGGCCAGAATGGCCAGCGCGAAAGTCCAGACCGTGATTGGCATTTGCCAGGTCACGAACGCGTCCGCGAAGAGCACCATGCCGACATAGAGGAAAGACATCAGGAAGATCTCGACCAGAAGCGTCGGGATCTGTGTCGAGGCGCTGGCAATCATATCGAGCACCGCGCGCCCTCTGAAGGCGCCCGTGAAAAGCGCCTTCAGCAACTCGATGACAAGAATGGCGCCACCAATAATAAAGAACGCGTCATCGAAATCGGTGGCGAATTGGGAGAGGGTATCTGCAGTCATTTTTTTGGTGTTCCAAGTCCATTAATTAGGGTGCGCCAGGCCAGGTCAGCGGCTTGATCAGGCGTTGTTTCGCCCGCCTTCACGCTTTCCCAACCGGCGAAAAGCAAGTGGTCATAGGCCTGAACGACCCAGCTGGTGGGTACGGAGGGATCCAGCAAACCTTCACCTTTCGCAGCTTCGACCATTTCTGCGGTCTCCCGCTTCTGGCGGTCATAGGCAGCTTTGAGCTCAGGATCGTCATCGATCGGTTCGAGTTCCAGAAATCCGAAACGATCGCCAAGCGGGATGAGCGCGTGCAAGGAGCGTCGAGCGGCCTCTGCATATGAGGTCACATCAGCGCAGGCAGCATCGACCGCCTCATCCATTTCATCATTGGCGATCTTGGCGAGCTGCCGGATCAGGTCTTCGCGGCTGGCAAAATGGCGATGCAACGTGGCGCGCCCGACACCTGCTCGGCTCGCAACTTCGGATAGCGCAGCGCTGGGATCTTTGCTGAAAACGGCAAAAGCCGCTTCGATGATCGCGTCCCGCGTCGATGGGCGAATGGAATTTGTCATGAGACAATAATGTCTCATTTGAGATCGTTATGTCAATCCCTTATTGCAGATAACGCAAATGGCGCAGGCCCGCCCGAGCGTAAATATCGTCCAGCGCCTGTTGCTGGCGCAGGATCATCTCGCCTTCCGTCGGCAAGACGCGATCCCCGCGGATCGCCTGAACCACGGCTGCGAGTTGATAGGTGTAAGTTGAGATCGGGCTGATGTCCGCGAGTGAGAGCGTTGCCGGACCCCGGCTCAGCGTCAGCCGCGCACCCTGATGGGGAGCGAGTGGATTTACGAATCCGATTTCGCCCTTCGACCCGATGATCTTCAAATCCGCCCGAAACCGTTCACCTACTGCCATGCTCGCCTGCAGGTGGGCGCTGGCCCCGGATGCGAAGCTCAGGTCGGCAGACATGCGCTCGTCCACACCTGCGGGCGTCAGACTTGCGGTGGCGGCCACGTCCGTGGGCGCGTCACCCATCACGGTCAGCGCCCAATGCAGCGGGTAACAGCCCAGATCCATCATTGCCCCGCCGCCGGTTTCGACTCGATGCCGAATCTCGGTGCCATTATCCTTGATGCCGACATTGAACGCCGCGTGGACCTCGCGGATCTCACCAATCTCATCGGCAGCGATCCAATCGAGGCAGGCCTCAAAAGCAGGATGATAGCGATAGTGAAACGCCTCGATCAGGCGCTGACCGCTGTTCTCCGCGGCCGCGATCATAGCGCGCGCTTGTTCGACATTCATCGCAAACGGCTTCTCGCAAAGCACGTGCTTGCCGGCCGCCAGCGCCTTGACCGTCCACTCGGCGTGAAGATGGATCGGCAAGGGATTATAGACGAGTTCAACGGCGTCACTATTGACGATGCTGGCATAATCACTGAGGGTGTCAGCCACGCCGTGCCGCTTGGCATAAGCCTCGGCGCGACTGTGATCGCGCGCGGCAATGGCGGCCAGACGGACTTGCGGGATCACTTTCGCCGGATCGATGAGCGCTTTCTCGGTAATCCTGGCCGCGCCCAGAATGCCAATCCCCAGTCCCGCCATGCGTCGCCCTCCAAACCATGATGCCGCAAGGGGAGTGATTGCCCTTCGCCGCTGACTGGGCTTTCTAAGCAGCAATACGAGAAAGAGCCATATCGGAGGAGCGGCCATGCCCGTCATCAATTTCCTGACCACGACGATTTTCGACCATGGCGCCATCGCGCAACTCGGTCCGACACTGACCGGATTTGGGGTTTCGCGACCCATGGTCATCACCGATCCCGGGATCAAGGCGGTTGGCCTGCTGGACACGATTCTGGAGAATCTTGGCATGGCGCCCGCGGCCGTATTTGCCGACACGGTTGCCAATCCGACCGAAGATCAGGCGATTGAAGTTGCGGACCAGTATAAGGCTGCGAATGCAGACGGCCTGGTCGCACTGGGCGGTGGATCGGCCATGGATCTGACCAAAGCGGTCGGCTTGCTCGCCGCGCATGGTGGCCCTCTGGAAAAATACGCCGCCATAAGCGGGGGCGCGCGGCATATTGGAAAACTCCCTCCTCTCATCGCCGTACCAACCACGGCCGGGACAGGATCGGAAGTTTCAGTTGGCATGATCACGACCATGAATAATGGTCGCAAGGAGACGTTTGCCTCGCCAAACCTCATTCCCGCGACAGCCATATGCGATCCCGACCTGACCCTGGGACTGCCGCCCTTGCTCACCGCGGCGACGGGTATGGATGCCGTCACCCACTGTATCGAAGCCGTCCTGACCCCAGCGGTGAACCCGCCCGCCGAAGGCATTGGCTATGACGGCCTCAACCGCGCCATCAAGAGCGGCGCTCTCAAACGCGCAGTTGCCGATGGCTCCGACACCGACGCTCGCTGGAACATGATGATGGCGAGCTATGAAGGCGCCCTCGCCTTCACCAAGGGCCTGGGGTCCGTGCATGCGCTCAGCCACGCGGCCGGGCGACTGAAAGAGAAGAAGTTACATCACGGCACGCTCAACGCGATCTTCCTGCCGCATCTCTTGCGGTTCAATGAAGGCGCTGCGCCAGAAAAATATGAGCGCCTGCGCTTCGCCATGGGATTGTCTGCCAGTGCGGACCTGGCCGACGCGATCGCCAAACTGAATGAAGAGATCGGAATTCCGTCAACTCTGTCCGCGATCGGTGTGGACGCCTCCGATGGCCCAGGAATTGTCGAGTTTGCCTTGAATGACCTCGCCCATCGCGGCAATGCCCGCCCGGCAGAGCAGGGCGACTATGAGCGGATCTTCGAGCAGGCGCTGTAGCGCAAGCCGGTTCGCAACAAAACAGATTCAGGAGGAAACGCCATGGCGATCGATTTTGTAATTCCCGATGACGCAAAGGAAGTCCGTGCGCGCGTCCGGCAATGGGTCCAGGACGAGTGCATCCCGGCTGAGAAACGCCTGGCCGATGGCGAGGCTTTGGAAAAGGTGATCGCCGATTTGCGCAAGAAGGCTCGGGCGCAGGGTCTTTGGTTGCCCTTCATCCCGGAAGAACATGGTGGCATGGGGCTCGGGCCGCTCGCCAATGCTCTGGTCCAGATGGAACTGGGCCAGAGCCATCTCGGCGCGCTTTCCATGAACAGCCAGGGCCCTGACGATGCGACCATGCTGACGCTGCTGGCGCATGGCACGGATCATCAGAAAGAAAAGTTCCTCAAGCCGCTTTTCAATGGTGAGAAGCGGATCTGTTATTCGATGACCGAGAAGGCCGCCGGCGCCGACGCGACGGGCATGCAGACGAGCGCGGTCAAGGACGGCAAAGGCAACTATGTCCTGAACGGCGAGAAATGGTTCTCCTCCTCGGCCAATGTCGCAGACATTGCCGTCGTCATGGCCAAGACCAATCCGGAGGCGCCCCGGCATCAGCAATTCTCGACCTTCATTGTCGAGCTGCCCAATCCAGGCTACAAGATCCTGCGCAACATTCCGACCATGGCCGTGCATAGCGAAGTGGCTGAGCAAATGGGCGCAGCCCATTGCGAGATCTCGATTGAGAATCTCGTCGTACCGGAAGAGAATCTGCTGGGCGGCGAAGGCAAGGGTTTTGCCATGGGCCAGCATCGTCTCGCTTATGGCCGCCTGCGCCACGGCATGCACAATGTCGCCATGGCCCAGCGCGCGCTTGACCTCGCCACTGCGCACGTCACGCAGCGTTCAACGTTCGGCACAGGCCTGGAGGATCGCCAGGGCGTACAGTTCATGCTGGCCGAGTGTGCGAGCCAACTCTACATCGCGCGTCTGATGCTGATGCATATCGCTTACAAGGCCGAGAACGGGCTCGACATTCGCCAGGAGAACGGCATCGCCAAGGTCTTCCTCGCCAACATGGTTCACAAGGTCGTCGACACGGCGATCCAGTTGCACGGCGCGCTCGGCTATTCCACCGACACGCCGCTCGCGGCCTGGTACACGCATATCCGCTCGCAACGCCTGGTCGACGGACCGGACGAGGTCCACAAATGGATCACCGGAAAGAACGTGATCCGGGCGTTCAAGAAAGATGGCACCACCGCCGCCGCAGCGGGTGGGGATTTGCTCTAGGGACTAGCTCTCCGCCGCCGCCTGGATCTTGTCCATCGTCTTGGTTTCGAAGTCGCTGGCATCGTGGCGTTCCGGCAGTTGGCGTTCCAGATCGCCCCAGACGCGGTTGACCATTTGCCCGCGTTGGACAGCCTTGCGTTCCATCAGCTGATCCGTCCAGCGATTGACGTTCTTGTATTCATGCACGGAGAGGAATTCCGCAGCCTCATAAAGAACCCCTTTTGCCATCGATCCGTACCAGGGCATGATGGCCATATCGGCAATCGAGTATTCGCTGCCAGCCATGTATTCATTATCCGCCAGGTGACGGTCCAGAACGTCCATCTGGCGCTTCACTTCCATTGCAAAGCGATTGATCGGATACTCCATCTTGAACGGCGCATAGGCATAGAAGTGCCCAAAACCACCGCCCAGATAAGGCGCAGACCCCATTTGCCAGAACAGCCAGTTCATCGCTTCGGTGCGGCCCTTATGGTCTTCCGGCAGGAAGGCGCCGCCGAACTTGTTCGACAGATAAACGAGGATCGACCCGCTTTCGAAGACACGGGTCACCGGATCGGTCGAATGATCCGCGAGCACCGGAATCTTCGAGTTTGGATTGATCTCGACATAGCCAGACCCGAATTGGTCGCCCTCGCCGATATTGATCAGCCAGGCATCATACTCCGCTCCGGAATGACCCGCCGCGAGCAGCTCCTCGAGCATGATCGTGACTTTCACGCCATTTGGGGTGGCAAGTGAATAGAGTTGCAAGGGGTGCTTTCCAACGGACAGTTCCTTGTCATGCGTCGGCCCGGCAATCGGCCGGTTGATATTCGCAAAGCGTCCGCCGCTTTCCTGGTCCCAGGTCCAGACTTTTGGTGGGGTGTATTCAGTATCGGCCACGAGGCGCTCTCCTTCTTGGTCTCTGCGCATTAGGAATGAGCCTTACATAAGAGCCTGCCCTAGCGAAAGCCTAGGCTCAGATTTGGAATAGGGTCTATGCTGAGCCTGAGTGAGGCATGAATGCTGGACTGAGCAAACCAGGAGGAAGCAAACGATGGACGAACTTGTAACGCGTCAGGATGAAGGCGGCCTGGCCTGGCTGACCCTGAATCGACCTGAGAAACTGAATTCCTTGACGGTCGGCATGTTCAAGGAGCTTCGTCAGCATGTCATCGACATCCGCAAAGACGACGCAGTCGGTTGTGTCATACTGCGCGGGGCCGGAAAGTGTTTTTCGGCAGGACACGATCTCGGCGATATTGCCGCCGGCGAGGAGGTGCCGTCGCGGGGATGGCATTCGGAAACCCTGCGCCTGTTGGAAAAACTGCCCAAGCCGGTCATCGCGGCCGTGCATGGACATTGCTATACCGGCGCCCTTGAGGTTGCACTGGCGGCAGATTTCATTCTCGCGGCAAAGTCGGCAAAGTTCGCCGATACACATGCCAAATGGGCGCTGACTCCGATTTGGGGCATGAGCCAACGCCTGCCGCGCCGAGTCGGCATCGCAACCGCCAAGCGGCTTATGTTCACCGCTGAAACCGTGCGGGCAGATGCCGCGCTGGAAATGGGACTGTGCGAAGCCGTGTTCGAAGACGATCACTTCGAAAATGAGCTACGTGCATTTGCCAAGCAGGTGCTTGAAAATTCTCCCTTTTCTCATGCCGCGAACAAACGCCTGCTGGAGGCAACCGATGCCGATCCGCTCGATTCCGGACTGCAATGGGAAGTCATGGAGAATGAGGGCGTTGGTCCGGATATGCATGCGCGCATCGCGGCCTTCAGGAAAAAGTAGCCGATATGGCATGCACTTTGCTCGTTTCTGAGGGAAACCCCTCAGGAGCGGGCCATGATGAAAACCCTTATTGCAAGCATCGCCACGGCAGCACTGTCGCTCGGCGCCCAGGCGAGTACCGATCTCGCCCGTCAATGGGGACTTGAGGCCAGTCGCTTGTCGGCAGAGACTCAGGACATGATCCTGGCCATCGATCGCGGTGAAGCGCCAGACGTTTCAGATACGTATGCGGTGGATGTGTATCGCTTCGGACGGACGTCGGCCGACCTGGCCTATTGGACCGAGACCATGAGTGGATCGCACCGACTTGGCTGCCTCTTTCAAGGCATAGCGACTGAATCAGAAGATCAATTGATGGCGTTGGAATCCCAGAACGGCGTTCAGGATCAAAGAGACAGCCTGCAACGACTCGCTCTGGTGTTTTCAAATGCGGAACGGGTGGCGGTGGCGGCGCAATTGCGCGCGACTTCAGCCGACCCCAATGCATTTAACCGTCCGACCCCCTGCGCAAACGAGGTCCGCCGCGCCTCTCTCACCGGCTAAAGCGGACTTACCAAACCATCGCATCGCGCAGGCTGGCTCTGAGCCTGGCGGGCATTTCGATTGTCCCTGATCCTTGTTTCAGATCTGCAGGCGCATCCTCGGGCTTCAGATACCGCCAGCCCTGGAAGGCGCGCTTTGGAGTCGGCTCAACCGCGATCAGTTCCGGGTCAAACACCAGCTCGCAGGCCTTTCGTCCGCCGCGATCCGTAATCTCTTTCACATCCATGATCCGCTGGCGGACCAGGATCATGCCTCTGGTCACCCAGAAGATCGACCCGCCATCGCTGAGCTCGCCAGCCCGTTTCGGCACCATCCGTGTATGGTGATACGGCAAAGGCGAGCTTTGCATGAGCCGCTGCTGCCAGCGTTCGATATCCGCCGCATCATCTGCGCCGACGCAAAGTTTCACCATGTGAATCATGACGCATAAGGTAAACGAGGTTTAATGTCTGTGAAGGTGGAAATTTGTCCGCAGGCAGCCATAACAGTGTGGTGGTCGCAGAGTATTAGGGAGAGGCTGATGATCAGAGCGTTTGGATTGGCGATCGGGGCCATTGTTTTCAGCACGGCAGCGCATGCGCAGGACGGGCATGACGTCTACGGAACCTTTCTGACCCAGGCGCAAACCTCGACCGTGACGATCGCAGATTGCGGTGACGGCACGCCTTGCGGACGGGTCTCATGGATCGATCCGGAGGCGATGGAACCTGGTCAGACGCCTGAAACCGCGGTGACGCAAGCCGGTGACCCGGTCATTGGTCTGCTCATGCTGCAAGGGTTCAACAAGAAGAAGAACGACTGGCGGGGGGGCACCATTTATGACCCCGAGAATGACAAGACCTATGCCTCCCGATTGAAGCGGCTCGACAATGGCAGCCTGCAGGTCAAAGGCTGTATCGGACCGATCTGCCAAACTCAGGTCTGGCAAGAAGCCCCGGCCGCCTTGCAAACCTCCTCCGACGCTATCAACTAAACTCCTGTGACCGTTTGAACCAAGCGCACCTGCTTGCGCATTCGTGGCGGCGTGCTACCTCGCGGGCACAAACTTTCTTGGCCTGCAAGGAGACTGCGGCATGAGCACGATTGGCGGTAAAGACACGGCGCCCCGAATTGAATCCGACACAATGGGACCGGTTGAGGTGCCTGGTGACAAGTATTGGGGCGCTCAGGCTCAGCGTTCGCTCGGCAATTTCAAGATCGGCTGGGAGAAACAGCCTCTGCCCATCGTCCGCGCCCTGGGCGTGGTCAAACGCGCCGCCGCCGAAACCAATATGGCGCTCGGAAAGCTGGACGCAAAACTGGGCGACGCCATCGTGACAGCCGCGAATGAGGTCATCGAAGGCAAGTTGAATGAGCACTTCCCCCTGGTCGTCTGGCAGACGGGGTCCGGCACGCAATCAAACATGAACGCCAATGAAGTCATCGCCAATCGCGCGATCGAGATCCTGGGCGGTGAGATCGGGTCAAAAAGCCCCGTTCACCCCAATGATCATTGCAATATGAGCCAGAGCTCGAACGACACGTTCCCGACCGCTATGCACATCGCTTGCGCCGAAGAAATCAGCCACCGCCTGCTGCCTGCGCTCCAGCAGTTGCACAACGCCCTGAACGATAAGGCGCAGGCCTGGACCGACATCATAAAGATCGGTCGGACTCACACTCAGGATGCCACACCCGTCACGCTCGGCCAGGAATTTTCTGGCTACACCAAGATGATCGAGATGGGCATCCAGCGCATCGAGCAAAGCCTGCCGGGCCTTCTGGAACTTGCCCAAGGCGGTACGGCGGTCGGCACAGGTCTGTCCACACCGGTCGGATTCGCCGAAGGCGTGGCCGAAAAGATCGCGCAGATCACCGGCCTGAACTTCGTCACCGCGCCAAACAAGTTTGAAGCGCTGTCCGCCCATGATGCGATGGTGTTTGCGCATGGCGCGATCACGACTGCAGCCATGTCCTGCTTCAAGATCGCCAACGATATTCGCTTCCTCGGCTCCGGCCCACGCTCGGGCCTCGGCGAACTGGCCTTGCCAGAGAACGAACCCGGCTCATCGATCATGCCGGGCAAGGTAAACCCAACTCAGTGCGAAGCGATGACTCAAGTCTGCGCCCACATTCACGGCAACAATGCTGCGATCGGTTTTGCAGGAAGCCAGGGGCATTTCGAACTCAACGTATTCAATCCGATGATGAGCTACAACCTGCTGCAATCGATCCGGCTTCTGGCCGATGCGGCGGTCTCTTTCACCGACAATTGCGTCGTCGGGATCGAGCCACGTCTTGAGAACATCCAGCAGGGCCTGGAAAACTCACTCATGCTGGTGACTCCGTTGAAAGAGAAATATGGCTATGACCGCGCCGCCAAGATTGCCAAGACAGCGCACAAGAACGGCACCACCCTGCGCGAAGAAGCCATCAAGGACGGCATTCCGGCTGAGGATTTCGACGCCATTGTGCGCCCGGAAAAGATGATTGGGCCGAGCTAGTTCCGAATCGGATTAACTGCGTTAGAGTCTGCATAGAACAACCAAGAGAGTATCCTCGCCATGAACACTGCGCCTGTCGGCTCGAAAGCCAATCCGTCCGAATTTGATGTCATGCCGCGATTGGCAGAAGATGAGCCCTATTTTGTCATTCGCGCCAACGATCCGCTCTCCAGCGCCCTGGTCGAGCTGCACGCCTATATCGGTGCGGGCCAGGCCGGCGCCGCGCATAACATGCTCGCCGAAATCATGGCGCTGACGTCGGCCAAGGCGCCGCGCCCGGCCTCCAGCCCGAAATATCGAGAGACCTTCGCC
This sequence comes from Hyphomonas sp. Mor2, assembly GCF_001854405.1. Taxonomy (GTDB): domain Bacteria; phylum Pseudomonadota; class Alphaproteobacteria; order Caulobacterales; family Hyphomonadaceae; genus Henriciella. The sequence goes on along the minus strand of NZ_CP017718.1, from coordinate 3,084,489 downwards.
ATCTCCCTCGCAATGGAGCAATGGCGCGAAGCGCATCGCGGGGATTAGGCTTGGCTGAGCCGATCAATCTCAACAAGTTTCGCAAGGCCAAGGCGCGCGCCGAGAAAGAACAGCGCGCGGCAGAGAACCGGGTGAAATTCGGGCGCAGCAAAGCAGAGAAGACTCGCGACAAGCTCGAAACAGAGCGACAGAAGCGCGACGTGGATCAATCACAGCTCGACGAGTAGGCCTTGTCTGGCGCAAAGCTTGATTGCAGAAGAGCTGAGACACCTGTCCAGCTCTGTTCTGGCACAGTTTCAAGAAAGGGGTCTTGAGCGTGATCAAGAAAATTCTCGTCATTGGTGGTGCTGGCTATATCGGGTCGAATGCCTGCAAGGCGATCAAGATGAGCGGTCGCGAACCGGTCGTGTTCGACAATTTGTCCAGCGGCCATCGCCACGCCGTACTATGGGGACCGCTCATTGAAGGCGACATTCGCGACGAAAGCGAGATCCGAGCAGCCCTGGAACAGGAGCGTCCGGACGCTGTCATGCATTTCGCCGCCAATATCGAAGTCGGCCAAGGCGAAAAAGAGCCAGGCACATTCTATGAGAATAATGTCGCCGGCACCTTGAATGTCTTGCGCGCCATGCTCGATCTCGGTTTGCAGAATTTCATCTTTTCATCGACCTGCGCGATCTATGGCGACCCGGAAAAACTGCCTCTCACCGAAGATATGCCGAAACGTCCCGTCAGCGTTTATGGCCGCTCCAAACTCATGGTCGAGACCATTCTGGAGGACATGTCGCGCGCTGAAGGCCTTCGCTATGCGGCGCTACGTTACTTCAATGCTGCCGGTGCGGACCTCGACGGGGAGGTTGGCGAAGAGCATGATCCCGAGACACACCTGATCCCGAACGCGCTCAAAGCCGCGGCTGGAATTGGGCAAGGAATGAAGCTGTTTGGTGACGATTATCCGACGCCAGATGGCACCTGTATTCGCGACTATATCCACATCGCGGACCTCGTCTCCGCGCATATTCTGGCGGCTGAGCATATCGAACAGACCGGCGAGAGCCTGCAGCTCAATCTCGGCACCGGCAACGGCTTTACCGTGAAACAGGTGCTGGACGCTGTTGAGCGGGCGGTCGGAAAGCCTGTGCCCGTAGAAATCAGCCCGCGCCGCCCGGGTGATGCCATCGCGCTTTATGCCGACACAGCAAAGTCAAAGTCTGTTTTGGGTTGGGAACCCGAATTCTCCGACATGGACACAATTGTCTCGTCAGCCTGGCAATTTCACAAACGGGTTTGGGATCTCGGTTAGAGGCTTACAGCGCCCAAACATGGACTCCGCGAGACGATAGACGCGCCGGATTCCACGACATGGACTTGACCAGGTTCCAGGTCGCTTTGGTGCTAGGTTTTACCTTATACTCACCCTGCCATCTTAATGCCCAACCATCTTTCAGGCCATGCCACATGCCTTGCCGCATGCCCTCGAGGTTGGCGTGACCGGTATTGCGCATATAGATATACAGCATCAACGCAACGTGTCCGGGCAGCGTCAGAATCAATACAGTCCAGGGCATGTTCTTCAAATAGGCCCAAGTTCGATTTCGGAATCCATGATACATGGTAAAGTAGCTGTATCGACCGCTGGTTGCGCTCCCTTTGTGATGAATCACGGCATTCGGTAAGAACACGCACTTTTCGTCACTCAACTGCAATCGCATTCCCAGATCAACATCTTCGCAATAGCAGAAGAATCGCTCATCGAATCCGCCAATCTCCAGGAACAGGGCCCGCTCATAAACCGCGCTCGCACCGCAGGGGCTGAAGCAGTGACTATCCTTGCTCGGTAGTTCGGAAATCGGATGCTCGAACCCGCCGCGCCATGGAATGCCGAACGCAAAGTAAGCATCACCCGCACCGTCCAGTAGCTCAGGCTCATCCATATTAATCTGGCTGCAGGCAAACACTTTGCACGAGTCATGGCGCACCGTCGCGGCATGGATCTCGGCCAACCAGTTCTCGTCGGCGGTCGCATCCGGGTTAAGCAGAGCGAGCCATTTTCCATTTGCTGTGTTTGCCGCCAGATTATTCCCGCGGGCAAAGCCGTGATTTTGATTTTCGCGCAAGACGCGAATCTGAGGCAGTCCATCCGTGTCTAGATTTTCGACTGAGTGATCCTGGCTGTCATTATCAATAATGACGACCTCGAAATCCCTAAATGTTTGATTTTTAAGCGAATTGAGCGCCGCCTGAAGCAGATCGCCAGCATTGTAATTAACAATCAACACGGAAAAAAACGGCTGCACTATACTCACGAATGACTCCCTCTCGCGAAGATCGCTCTCCAATCATTCAACTACGGAGATATGCACATCGCTACGCGGGCGACAACAGTAATTTTCATCTTTCCCCTTCAAACTGAAGAGAAATTAAGCCGATATAAGCATAGTTGCCAGAAAAATAGGCAAGGCGAAATATTTATCGCACCAATGAAGCCAATTCGTCTACCAGATCGGTTCGCTCCCAACTGAAAGCACCTGTTTCATTTGGCGTGCGGCCAAAGTGTCCATACGCCGCGGACGGCGAATATATGGGGGCTTCGAGCTTCAAATGATTACGAATGCCGCGCGGAGACAGGTCGACAAGTTCGCGGAGTTTTTTGGCAATTGTATCCTCTCCGACTTCTCCTGTGCCGAACGTATCGACATAGAGCGACAGCGGCTGAGCCACCCCAATCGCGTAGCTGACCTGAATGTTGCAGCGTTTCGCGAGCCCGGAGGCGACTACATTCTTGGCCAGATAGCGCGTCGCATAGGCAGCCGACCGATCAACCTTGGATGGATCCTTGCCAGAGAACGCACCGCCGCCATGCGGTGCAGCGCCGCCATAAGTGTCAACGATGATCTTCCGACCTGTCAGACCCGCGTCGCCATCCGGACCACCGATCACAAACCGGCCGGTCGGGTTTACGTAAAACTTGTCTTCTTCCGGGAACCAGCCCTCTGGCAGAACGTCCGCGATGACGGGACGAATGATCTCGCGCAGCTGCTCCAGGGTCGCACTGTCTATATGCTGGTGCGAAACGACGATGGCGTTCACACCGACAGGACGCGAGCCATCATATTGCAGCGTCACCTGACTTTTCGCATCCGGCTCTAGCTCGGTATGCGTGCCATTGTGACGAAGCTCAGCAAGCTTGCGCAGGATCTGGTGGGAATAGACCAGCGTGGCCGGCATCAGCTCAGGAGTCTCATCCGTGGCATAGCCAAACATGATACCCTGGTCGCCCGCGCCCTCTTCCTGGTGCAATCCTTGCCCGGCTTCAACACCTTGCGCAATCTCAGCTGACTGGCCATGCACATGATTTTCGACGGACATGTTTTGCCAGTGAAAACCCTCCTGCTCATAGCCGATCGCCTTGACCACATCACGGGCCGCCTGGTTCATCTCATCCTTGGTGATCACAGCGCCATTATTGGTGCGCACTTCACCCGCCAGCACCACACGATTTGTCGTGGTCAGCGTTTCAACCGCGACTTTCGCGGTCGGGTCCTTGCCCAGGAACAGATCGACAATGGCGTCGGAAATCTGATCTGAGACTTTGTCCGGGTGTCCCTCAGAAACGCTCTCAGAGGTAAATTCGTGATGCTGTAGCGGCATGGTCAGGCTCCTGAAGCGATGAATTAGTAGCGATAGTGTTCTGGCTTGAACGGGCCGGTCGTTGTCACGCCGATATAGTCAGCCTGCTCTTCAGACAGGTCGGTCAGCTCAACACCGAGTTTTGCCAGGTGAAGCCGCGCCACTTTTTCATCGAGATGCTTGGGCAGCGTGTAGACTTCATTCTTATACTCGCCCTCGTTCTCATGCAGAGCGATTTGGGCGAGCGTCTGGTTGGTGAATGAGGCAGACATGACGAAACTTGGATGGCCCGTCGCATTGCCGAGATTCACCAGGCGACCTTCGGACAGAAGGATGATGCGCTTGCCATCCGGGAACGTGATCATGTCAACTTGCGGCTTGATGTTCGTCCACTTGAAATTACGCAGGCCTTCGACCTGAATTTCATTGTCGAAGTGACCGATATTACAAACGATCGCCATGTCTTTCATGGCGCGCATGTGGTCGACGGTCAGGATGTCCTTATTGCCCGTCGCGGTGACGAAAATGTCGGCCTTTGGCGCCATGGTATCGATGGTCTGCACGTCATAACCGTCCATCGCGGCTTGCAGCGCGCAGATGGGGTCAACTTCAGAAACCGTGACACGTGCCCCGGAACCGGACAGAGAGGCGGCTGAACCTTTGCCGACATCGCCATAGCCCGCAACAAAAGCGGTCTTACCCGCCATCATCACGTCGGTACCGCGGCGGATCGCATCAACCAGCGATTCCTTACAGCCATATTTGTTGTCGAATTTCGACTTGGTGACCGAGTCATTCACATTGATGGCCGGGAAGGGCAGCTCGTTCTTGCTGGCCAGTTGATACAGGCGGTTCACGCCGGTCGTTGTCTCTTCCGAAACCCCACGAATGCCAGCCTTGATGCGCGCGAACCAGCCAGGGGTCTCGGTCATGCGCTTGCGGATCTGGCGGAACAAAGCCTCTTCTTCTTCTGATCCGGGATTGTCCAGGATAGATGGATCGGCTTCAGCCTTTTCGCCTAGGATCAGATACATGGTCGCGTCGCCGCCATCATCGAGAATGAGGTTGACGGTTTCGCCATTCGGCCATTCGAAAATGCGGTCCGCGAACTGCCAATACTCGTCCAGCGTTTCGCCCTTGTGAGCAAACACAGGCGTGCCGGCATCCGCAATCGCGGCCGCTGCATGATCCTGAGTCGAATAGATGTTGCAGCTGGCCCAACGGACTTCCGCGCCCAGCGCTTCGAGCGTCTGGATGAGCACGGCGGTCTGGATCGTCATGTGCAGCGATCCGGCAATTTTGGCCCCTTTCAGCGGCTGGCTCGGACCGTACTCGGCGCGCGCCGCCATCAGGCCCGGCATTTCGGTTTCAGCAATCTCGATTTCCATGCGGCCAAACTCGGCCTGGCTGATGTCAGCAACAGCAAAGTCCTGAGACATATCAACGATCCTTTATATGATTTCCCCGGCCTATAGCATGCGCGGCTGTTTTGTACAGTCGGCATTTACAAATTCCCCATTCAAGTCCCGTGCCGAACCTGTCCGCGCTGGCTGGTCAAACACGGCCTGAGACTCTATGAGCTGCGCCATTGGAGAGCGATCAGAGGTCAGACATGAGTGTTGTTGCAATTGAATCCCGCGACTGGAAGATCGGCACCGGTCAACCACTTTGCGTCATTGCCGGTTTGAACGTGCTTGAGGACGTCGCCCTCGCCATCAAGGTCGGGCGTGAGCTGAAAGCGATCTGCGAAGAGCTTGGACTGCCTTACATTTTCAAGGCGAGCTTCGACAAAGCCAACCGGTCTTCGATCACTTCCTATCGCGGACCCGGATTTGAGCAGGGCCTGCCCATGCTCGCCGAAATTAAGCAGGAGCTTGGGGTCGGCATCTGCACGGATTTGCACGAGCCCTATCAAGCGGAGAATGTCGCCAAAGTGGCTGACATTGTGCAAATCCCCGCATTCCTCTGCCGCCAGACCGATCTTGTCGTGGCCACCGCCAAAGCCGCCGCAGAGACCGGCAGCGCCATTCAGGTCAAGAAAGCCCAGTTCCTGGCCCCGTGGGACACCAAGAACATTGTCTCAAAGATTGGCGAAGTCCTGCCAGGCGAGCGCGTCATTCTGTGCGAACGCGGCTCGAGCTTTGGCTACAATAATCTCGTCGTCGATATGCTTGGCATTCAGCAGATGCAGGCGCTCGGCTGCCCGGTCACGATTGATGCCACACATGCCGTCCAGCTGCCCGGCGCCGATCCTCGAACCGCAGGCGCCTCGACCGGTGGACGGCGAGAGGGCGTGGGCACAATTGCGAAGTCGGCTATTGCAGCCGGGGCCGACGGCGTCTTCCTTGAGTTCCATACGAATCCGGACAAGGCTCTGTGCGACGGTCCGAGTTGTCTCCCGCTGGAGGCCGCACGTCCCTTGCTGACGGATCTCAAGGCGATCCATGAGATCGTGAACTAGGGCCGGATATTCCAGCTTACCAATTCCGCTCGATCGCCGGTCACACTGAACTGGCCGTACGCTCCGGTTTTCAGCTTGATTGTATCGGGTTGCGTGGCGAACGCGGTGACCGAGTCGAGCGCGAACCGGGCGATCCCATTTGACGTCACCATCAGAACCGGACCTGGCAGATCGTCGCTGGCGAGCTGATCGAACAGGTCCTGCCAGGCCGCCCGGATATGGTTCGGGTCCAGAATCCAGCCCGGCGGTAAAACCGCCGCCTGATCCCAGGCCTGAAGCGCTTCAGCCCCAATTCGCGCGATGACCTCCTCTTCCGGCTGGTTCTCGTCCGGTCCATAATCGACCTCTCGCAGGAATTCGAGCACTTCAAGGACGGGCGCGTTGGTCCACGGCGCCAGTATCGCTTCCGCTGTCTCGCGCGTCCGCCGCAACGGGCTGCAATAGACGCGGGAGAACCCGATCTCCAGGACCGACCGGAAATGGGCGCCGAGCTGCTCTGCCTGGACGGTTCCGGAAGATGAGAGGGGCAAATCCGTTCGCGCGCCGACGCGGGTCACTGAATCGCCTTTGTCGAACGTATTGCCGTGACGGACGATGTACACGTCGGTCATCAGGATACCCCGGCCAGAGGTTCGCCATGTTCGGCGATCAGGCGCTCGGCATGTGCAGCATCCTGCGGCGTGTCGATCCCCCACATGGCGCTCGGCGCTGCGGGGACTTTGACAGCCTGGATCCGCATCCCATTCTCCAGAAAGCGCAGCTGTTCCAGCCCTTCCAGGCGCTCATAATGACCTTCCGGCAAACTGACAAAACGCTCCAGCGCCGCCCGCTTGTAACCATATAGCCCGATGTGCCGCCAGACAGGCGACAGGGCCTCCGTGGCACGGAGTCTGTCCTCCTTGCGGATGGCCGGGAGAATGTTCTTGGAAAACCAGAGCGCTTCGTCGTCGGAATTAACGATACAGGATGTGCCCGAGAATGGCGTTTCCTTCTTCCGTTCGCGAACCTCATCGAGGTCGGCCCAGGACATCTGAACAATTGGCGTCACCGCATCCAGCGCGGTCGTCGCCCCGGCCTTGATAATGGCGGAGATGTAGTCTGGTGGCGTGAACGGGGCATCGCCCTGCAGGTTGACGACAAATTCGGCGTCCGGGGCAAAAGCGTTGGCAGCGGCCAGGGCCCGATCCGTTCCAGAAGGCAGGCCCGGGTCGGTCATGATGACAGGGGCCTCTATGTCCCTGGCATGAGTTTCAATGTCCTCATGATCTGTCGCAACCACATATGACACGTCCGCATCTCGCGCACTGCAGATACGCGCAATATCGACGACGCGGCTGAGCAGGGAGCGCCCGGAAATCCGATGCAGAGGCTTTTGCGGAAAGCGCGTCGACGCATAGCGGGACGGGATGACGATCAGGGTCTTCAAAGGCAAACTCCTCAAACGACGCGCTCGGGCTTGACCCTGCTCCTAGTGAAAAGCCCGCTTAATTCCAAGGGGCCGCGGCAGAGTTGAGAGGCAATGCTGCGATTGTGGCCGCAATTTTGCTTGACCCATTCTCGGTTCTCACCAAGTAGGACCGAATTGTTCACAGTTTCTCAGGCAGAACGCGCCTAGAATACCGGGATAAACCAAACTGGCGACAAAAACTTGGTGCGCGTCGCTTCGGGGTAATTGATGACCATCCTTTTGACTGGTGTTGCAGGCTTTATCGGCGCTCATGTCGCCGAAGCGCTTCTCGCGCGCGGTGAGGATGTGATCGGGTTTGACAATCTCAACGCCTATTACACACCACAACTCAAGCGCGACCGGCTTGATGAACTGACGGCGCACAAGAATTTCACCTTCCATGAAGTCGATGTGTCCTCACTTGAGGATATGATCGCCGCTCTCGGCGGCCACAAGCCGAGCCGCATTGTTCACCTCGCAGCGCAAGCCGGGGTGCGGTACTCGCTGGAAAACCCAGCCGCCTACGTGCAGGCGAACCTGCAGGGTCATTTTGCCATTCTGGAACTCGCCCGCACGCTTGGCGTCGAGAATATGGTCTACGCTTCGTCCTCGTCGATCTATGGTGGCAACACCAAGATTCCGTTCGCGGAGACCGATCAGACCGATGATCCGGTCTCCTTCTACGGCGCGACCAAGAAATCCGACGAATTGATGGCGCAGGCCTATGCGCGTTTGCATGGAATTTCGCTGACTGGCCTGCGTTTCTTCACCGTTTACGGCCCCTGGGGCCGCCCGGACATGGCCTACTGGATTTTTGCCGAGAAAATCCTCAAGGGCGAACCGATCCAGGTCTTCAATCATGGCAAAATGAGCCGCGATTTCACCTATATCGATGATATTGTCGCCGGCACTATTGCAGCGCTCGACCGACCGGCCAGCGGACTCGGCCTCGCTGTCCCGCACCGCATCTACAATCTTGGCAATGATCGTCCGGAACAGTTGATGGATCTGATCCGCTTCACCGAGACCGGTCTTGGGCGTGAAGCTGAAAAAATCTACAAGCCGATGCAACCGGGGGACCTGGAGAAGACCTGGGCGGACATAGAACGTGCACGTGCAGAGCTGGATTTTGCCCCCAAGATCGGATTAAAGGAGGGCCTTGAACAGTTCGCGGACTGGTTCCGGCCCCGTTGGAAACGCTATTGCTAATACGGGACGCGGTCTCCGCCCAACCAGGGAAGCATGACATGTCCGATGCCAGACTGATTTCGGTCGAAGTTCTGGAAACCGAAAAGGCTGGCCTCGACGCGCTGATAGATGCGCTCGGGAGCGATGACTTGCCGCTGGCCAAGGCTGTGAGTGAGGCCGTCCAGACCATTTTCGATGCCAATGGCCGCACCATCGTCACCGGCATGGGCAAATCCGGCCATGTTGCCCGCAAGATCGCGGCGACCCTCGCCTCCACTGGAACTGCAGCGCTCTACGTTCACCCAGGCGAAGCCAGCCATGGCGACCTCGGCATGATCGAAGATGAAGACGTCGTAGTCGCGCTTTCCAATTCAGGCGAGACGCCGGAGCTCGGCGATATTATCGGCTATTGTGGGCGGTTCGACATTCCGCTGATCGGGATGACCTCCGGAGCGGCGTCAACGTTGGCCGAGGCGTCGAACATTCGCCTCATCGTACCAAAGTCTGCAGAAGCCTGCGGAATTACCAAGGCACCGACCACATCGACCACGCAAATGCTGGCCCTGGGCGATGCCTTGTCGGTCGCTCTGTTACGCAAAAAAGGCTTCTCCCAACGCGATTTTCATACGTTCCACCCGGGGGGCAAACTCGGCGCCGCCCTGAAGCGCGTGACGGACCTGATGCATCACAAAAAGATGCCGCTCTGTACGCCCGACACCGCGTTTACAGAGATCGTCACCACGATTACCGATGGCGGCTTTGGCTGTTGCGGCGTCCTCGACGGTGAGCGACTGGTCGGCATCATCACCGACGGTGACATTCGCCGCGCACTCGCAAGCGATGGGGCCGGACAGACGGCTGAAACGTTGATGACCCGCAACCCTCGCACGATCCAGGAAGACGGACTCGCCGCCGAAGCCTTATCCATGCTCAGCGAACACAAGATTACGGCGCTCTTTATCGTCAATGCAGAGCAAGTGCCGGTCGGGCTTTTACATGTTCATGACTGTCTTGCGATCGGTGTCGTTTAGTATAGGGAAACCTCTGGTGCCGCGCGCGATTCGTCCGCCACAGATGACGCGTCTGTGTGATCTGTTCAAGTAGGGTTTTGTATGAGCCATATTGTTCATCCTGTCATTCTTTGTGGTGGGTCCGGAACGCGCCTCTGGCCGCTCTCGACGCCTGAAGTGCCGAAACAGTTCAAAGCGTTGACCTCCGATAAAAGCATGATCGAGGAAACGGCAGGGCGATTTGCAGAAAGCGCTGATCCGTCCCTTAGTTTCACAGCACCGCTGGTGGTCGGATCTGTGAAGCACCGCCGATTGCTCGAACAAACCCTGCCAGAGTCGCGCAAGATTCTGGAGCCCTTTGGCCGCAATTCTGCGCCGGCAGTTGCAGCAGCCTGCCTAGCCTATGAGCCAGACGACCTGATCCTGATTCTGCCTGCCGATCATTCCATCGGTGATGTGCCCGCCTTTCACCTGGCGATCGCGGCCGCGGCCAAAGCGGCGGAAGAGGGCGCCATCGTCACCTTCGGCATTGAGCCCACCCATCCAGCAACAGGTTATGGCTATATCCAGGCCAAAGGCGCCGGCAAATTGCATATGCCCGTGCCAGTGGAGAAATTCGTCGAGAAACCGGATGCGGCTGTGGCGCAATCCTATCTCGATGCCGGCGGGTATTACTGGAACGCTGGCATATTCCTGTTTCGCGCTGATATCATGCTGAGCGCCCTGGAGGCACATGCACCCGACGTATTGGCGGCGACCCGCGCTGCGATGCCGAACTCCGCTGACAGAGCCGGCGCGCTCGACGCCAAAGCCTTTGCCGAGGCGCCGAGCATCTCGATCGACTATGCCGTCATGGAGAAAGCCGAGAATGTGCAGACGGTGCCCGTCAACATGGCTTGGAGCGATGTCGGCGGCTATCCAGCGCTGCATGACTTGTTGACCGAAACAGCTTCCGATAATCACACGCACGGCCCGGTTCTACTGCAGAACGCCCACGGCATGTATGTCCGCTCTGAGGGACCGACTGTCGCGGTCAACGGCGTCTCCAATCTGGTGGTGGTCGCGACCAAGGATGAAGTGGTCATTACGCCGATGGCAGACGCCCAGGCGGTCAAGGCGCTGGGCGCGGGCGTGCAAAGCCGCCGACATGCGCTCGGCCTGCCTCAGGACCTGATCGACGAGGTGCGCGACTGGCTATGGACGGCGTTCGAAGTCTGGTCCGAAAAAGCCTGGGATAATGAGCAATGCGGCTTTGTCGAACAGCTCAGCATGGATGGCGTGCCGGACTTGGAAGCGACTCGGCGCGTCCGGGTTCAGGCGCGGCAAGTGTTCAGCTTTGCCAAGGCGATCGAAATGGGTTGGCCAGGCGCCGAGAAAGCGCGGGTGTTGGTGGACAAGGGTGTGGAATATCTCAACACGCGCTTACGTCATCCAGACGGCGGATGGGTCCACACCGTGCGCCGGGATGGAGCACCCGTTGATGATCGCCGTGATCTATATGATCACGCCTTTATCATCCTGGCGGGCGCGACGGCGTATCAAGTGACCGGTAGCGAAACGGCGCTACAGATGGCCGACGATGCGATTGCTTTCATTGATGCTGAGTTGAAGGATCATGAGTATGGCGGCTGGTTCGAAGGGATACCGACGTCCCTGCCGCGTCGATCCAATCCGCATATGCATCTATTGGAAGCGATGCTGGCCTATCACGAGGCTACTGGGTGTGAGCTGGCGCTAGAACGGGCGGCCGAGTGTGTACGCCTATTCGAGACGCGGTTTTTCAATCCTGCGACGGATGTAATGGCGGAGTATTTCACGATCGACTGGCGCGTCGAGACCAGCGAATCCGAAACCATTTTCGAACCGGGTCATCATTATGAGTGGGCGACGTTGCTCAAACAAAACGAATACCTAACCGGACACGATTCCGGTAGCTTTCGGCGGCGTCTAATTGGTCGCGCGGACCGCGTCAGCCTGAACCCCGCAACTGGGTTTGCGGTGAACGCTCTGTTCGCCTCTGGCCAGCCATGCAACAACAATAGTCGTTTGTGGCACCAGTTAGAACTTGTGAGAGCCTATTTTTTTCACGCTGATAGCGCATCCGAGAGCGCGACCGCGATCGCACTTCGGACCATCCTCGAATCGTACTTATTGCCGGGCCCAAAAGGCGGTTGGATTGACGAACTCGACGCTCGCGGAAACCCGATCTCCGCGACCGTGCCGGCGAGTATGTTGTATCACGCGGTGTTGACCGCAGAGGTCATACTGTAATCAAAGCTCCGAGAATTCGGAATGACGCTAATTCTACTTATCTGTCGCCTGAGCTTGATCTGCAGTCCAGTACGACACGCATGGGATCTTCGAGCGGTCGCAGCGATCAGCATACTTGGTCGCAATTTCCGTCACTTCCTCTAGAAGACCATTTTCGAGCGTGATCGGCTTCAAGCCCAGACCGAGGAATTGCTTGTTTTCGACGTGCAACTCGTTTTCGGCGTCCTCATTTCTCGGGTTCGACACGTACTCAATGCTCGCGCCCGTAATTTCCGAAACCACACCTGCCAATTCCCGAACGCGATGCGTCTCCGTCATCTGGTTCAGGATTCGGACTTTCTCCCCGGTCTGAGGTGGATTCTCAATTGCTAACTGGATGCAACGGACCGTATCCTGAATATGAATGAACGCCCGAGTCTGACCGCCTGTCCCGTGCACGGTCATGGGATAACCGACGGCCGCCTGCATCAGGAATCGATTCAAAACGGTCCCGTAGTCGCCATCATAGTCAAATCGATTGATCAAACGGTCATCCATCCGCGTTTCGTCCGTTTGCGTGCCCCAGACAATGCCCTGGTGAAGATCTGTGATCTTCAACTTATCGTTTTTGTTGTAGTAGGCGAACATGAGCTGATCTTGGGTCTTGGTCATGTGGTAGATCGACCCCGGATTCACTGGGTAGAGAATCTCTTGTTCAACCTCACCACCTTCATCCGTTTTCAAGTGAACGGTCAGGTATCCCTCAGGAATTTTCATCCCAGCAGTGCCGTAGCCATACACGCCCATTGTACCTAAGTGAACCAAGTGACACGTTGCACCCAAACCGGCTTCAATAATGGCTACCAAAATATTATTCGTAGCGTTCAGATTGTTGTGGACGGTGTATCTCTTGTGCGCTGGTGACTTCATCGAGTAAGGCGCAGCCCGTTGCTCGGCAAAATGAACCACTGTGTCCGGCTCGAAATTGCGAATAACCGTGAGAAGCTTGTCGTACTGCTCGGCCGCATCCACGTTCTCAAAACCGATCACTTTTCCAGAGACCTCCTCCCACGCCGACAGTCGCACCGACATTGGCTCAATCGGCGTCAAGGATGAGACTTCCAACTCGATATCGATCTTTCGGCGGGAAAGATTGTCTACGATCAGAACGTCATGCCCCAGATTGGAGAGATGAAGTGCTGTCGGCCACCCACAAAAGCCGTCGCCACCAACAACCATAATCTTCATCGCGAATACTCCATAAGTGTGCAAGACAATGTTCGCCATTCAGCACACAGTATTATCAATTGCAACCCGCGTCCTGAGCTCGATTTTTGATTCATTCCGGGAAGCGAATTCCGTCGATGTGAATTGGGGAAACGGCCCGGTTTTCTACTTGCAGGTAACCTATTCTTGCGCCCTGGAACGGCGTTGACACCGTAAAGCGATAACCGTCCTCGCATCGTTCAAATTTGTCTAGGCTGTCGCCTTCGAATCGCAATTCGAATTCTTCCGCGCTCGCATTCGTCTTGATCTCAATTTGCGTCTTCGGGTGATCATCAAAATGAAACATAATAAACGTCGCCAGTGAGTCGACATCTCCCGACACACTCAATCCAAACATTCCGCGCCCGCCACTGATATTGCGCCTCCAGATCCAGTTCCGCACGCGTCGTGGCAAGACGTATTCATAAAAATAGTGACTCGCGAATCCGAGGTAACCTGAGAAGCGCTCTTTCAGGCTTTCGTTTTGGTCGAGAATTCGCTTGAGTTCGACGCGCCTTTGGCGTCCAAAACCGCCGGTTTTTGCTTCCTCGGACCAGAGAACCAGGGAAAAAATATCTTCGTTCATGCGAAACGAGGCGCCGGACTTATAAAGACGAATCCAAAGATCCCAATCCATCGTAAAATGCAGCGAACGATCCAATCCGCCGGCAGCTTTCAACGCGGAACGACGGAAGAAACAAGAGGGTTGAGATATGCAACATGTGGATAAGATGTGGTCTCCCGGCGGCAGCACGTTCCAATGATATCCGTTGATGTATCCATCATCGTTGCAAATCAGGCTGTGCCCATACACAACATCGAGTTCTGGATCTGCGAGAAATGAATCTGCAGCATGACGGAGGGCACCAGGCGCGAGCACGTCGTCTGCGTTCAGCCAACCCAAAATACTCCCGCTTGTTCGATCCCATCCGCTAGCGATTGCATCCGCCTGACCGTCGTCAGGGCCATGATGACGGATGGCAATCGAATCTGCGAACTGATCTACCAGTTCGCATACGCGCTCATCATTGGAAGCGTCCATGACTGCCACCTCGAGAGCGACATCCTGCGCAGCAAGACTCGCCAAACACATTGGCAGCAATGGGTGATAACTTCCGATTGGGACGGTTATAGAAAAGGTAAGATTCTCTGGCATTCAATGCTGCTTCTTCTTCGTTCACTCATCGCAATCTTATCACCCAGGCGTATCCCACCCGACATCTGATTAAGCTGACGACCTTACCAATAATGCGCACGACGTAGGGGCCCTTGCTTCTTCACAAACGCTAGATCCAATTGCCCCAGGGCCGAGTCGAGGGGGCGGTACAGCCCATCTAGAATGTCATACAACGCGAACCCCGCTGCGTTCATGAATTCCATGATGTCATAAAAATCTGCTTGATGCTCCCCCCAAAACCGGAACAGAGATGCTTCGACGAGCACAATGTCGCAATGTTTCAGAGTTTCTTCACCACCGCTGAGAACGAGAAGGTCTGAACCCTGGCAGTCCGTTTTCAGAAGAGTCATTTTGTCAGCCAGATCAACTTCTGCCAGCTCAATATCCAGCGTCGATGTTCTAATGCCGACAACCCGTTCATCATCAACCTCCCGATTGTGCATTATCGAAGATCCGAACAAGTCGGCATGTCGAAGCAACGTACTCTCTCCTGGTTCATTGGTCAGCGCACAGTCGGTGATTTTTGCATCATAAGGCTTTAAAGTCTCTCGTAGAGCGTCCTGAAAATCAGGTAGCGGCTCAAACACGAAATGCTTTGCCTTCGGAAACGCTTGATAAATGGATACGGTGCCGTTCGCAGCGCCCACATCAATACAGATTTCCGGCACCACACCCAACTGCTTTAAATGTGCAAAAAAGTCCTCGAAACTGCGGGTTGGCCGACAATTTCGAGCTTCGACGCTCAAGGACTGATCTACGGAAGGCGCCTTTGCGATTCCGTCAATCCGAAACAATCGCCTTAATCTCTGACTTACTTCGCGAGAAAAACGCATACTACACTCACAAACATCAATTCAGGATCGATTAGGCTCTTGGATTCTCGCCTTCAGCACGAAATTTCTGACTAGATCTTCGCTGTCTCTGCTGTCAACAACACCTGCTGATTCACACCCGAACTCAAAATGATTTTATTGATGTTGCATCGGGTGGAGAATGAGACTTGTTCCTGCAAACCTATTGGATTACCGCATTCTTCATGTCGAATAGAGATCGAAAACGAGCGCACGCTTCATACCATTATGTCGCAACTCAATCGAACTTTTTGCGAAGCATTCAAGACCTCAAGAAAGGTCTGAGTCGCCACCGTCTGTTCCTCTCGATGGCGATACGGGCGTTTCGAAACCAGTTCAAAGGCGCTGTCATCGGACCGTTTTGGATATCGTTTACGACCGCCATGACGGCCGCAGGACTGGGAATTCTGTACGGGCAACTGTTTGACCAACCTTTGTCCCGGCACTTGCCGTACGTTACGATCGCCCTCGTCGTGTGGTCGATGATCAGCGCTTTCATCACCGGCGGGTGTAATGTATTCGCAGCCAACGGATACATCTTCAAGGAATTTCCTTTGCCCTTGAGCTTGTTTTCCTATCGACTTGTCATCACTCAGATATTGACATCGTTCTTTAGGTTCCTGGTGCTGATTGGGATTCTTTTAATGTTCCCTCAGCCGCTTAGATTTGAAATGCTGTTATCAGTACTAGGGTTTGTATTACTGCTATGGATTGGATTCTGGAGCTCTCTTGCGCTCGGAGTTATCAATGCTAGGTATCGCGATTTTGGCCAACTCACAGCCGCGTCACTGACCTTTATTTTCTTTGTTACTCCGATATTCTGGGTTCCAGGCCGATTAGGGCCTTATTCAATTTTCGTTGATTTAAACCCGTTCTATCATTTTATTGAGGTGGTGCGAGGTCCGCTGCTAGGGTCCCCAGATATCGGATTAAACTATGCCGTTACAATTGCCTTCGCCGTAATTGCCCCTTTGCTTGGCTTATATTTGTTCGGTCGCTGGTCCCACCGGCTACCTTATTGGTGTTAGATTCATGGCGAGCATTGAACTGAAGTCGGTTTCTGTGGAGTACCCGCTTTACGGAGCCGGTGTATCAGCGGCATTTGAAGAAAATCCAAGTGCGCCGATCGGCGGTGAACTCAAAAGAGAAGGCACGAAAACCATTCGCGCGCTAGATGGCATCTCGCTGTCATTGCGGGACGGCGATCGTCTCGGAATACTTGGTAGCAATGGGGCTGGAAAAACGACTTTGTTAAAGACCCTTGCGGGCATTCTCCCTCCCGTAACAGGTGAAATCCGAACCGAAGGCGTAATATCCCCTTTGACGTCAATAATGCTTGGTTTGGACGGTGAAGCCACCGGGTTCGATAACATTCGCATTCGGGGACGGTTTATGGGGTACTCTGAGGACGAGATAACGGACATTATTCCCGAGGTGGCAGAATTCACCGAACTGGGAGAATTTCTAAACCTGCCCATTAAAACCTACTCTAGCGGGATGCGGATGCGACTCAGCCTCGCCACATCCACTGCATTTCAGCCGGATATTCTACTACTGGATGAATGGCTAGGCACAGGTGATGTCGCTTTTCGCGACAAAGCCGCGCGCCGATTGCGACAACTCATTTTCGATAGTGGGATATTCGTGTTTGCTTCGCATAGCCGGGATATGCATCAGCGTCTCTCGAATAAGGGGCTAGTTTTGCGCAAGGGCAGGTTGTTGTTCTTCGGGGATATTGATGAGGCTTTTGACTTTCAAGATGAACAACGGGCCAAAGAGGAAGAAAATAGAGAGCAACGCGGACAACCGAGCACCAATTGAACAGACTATTTGATCACCAGCGATGGTGCGGTCGCAACGGGCCGTGCTCGTGCACGAATACGAGATCGACCTGACCAAGCGCTCTGTTACTCGGCTTGAATGTTCCCTCAAGAATGTCGAAAACAACGAGACCCTGAGATTTCATGTATGAAACGATGTCGTAAAAGTCAGGATGATGGTCACCCCAAAAGCGATACAGAGATGTCTCCATAATGACAACGTCGCAGCACTTTAGGGTCTCAGAGCCGCCTTTGATCACATCCAAATCGCCGCCCTGACAATCCGTCTTTAATAGCACCTTCTTACCGTTCAATCGGTTCTCCAACTGCAGGTCCAAGGTGGATACATCAACGGTCAGTTTCACATCATCCGATTGCCGGTTGCCTGGACTAATCATCGTCGCGGTGTACGCATTCTCCGGCACAGTAATTTCCAGTTCGCCGGGCTTATCCATGAGTGCCATCTGGTAAATCTCATGTTTGTAACCATCGAGCTCTTTTTGAAGTTCCGGAATGAAGCCCGGCTGCGGCTCAAATGCCAAGTGGAGCGCGTCCTTGAAGCTCCGATTGATTGAAGGCGTTCCGCCTGCCGCGCCAACGTCTATACAAACGTCAGGATAAAAATCCGCAACATTCTTGAGCCACCAGAAAAACTGCACGAACATGCGTGTCGGTTTCGTTAACGCTTCCGGAGAATTAGCCATTCCCACCTCTATTTGATTGTTGAGTTCCAGGCGTTCGCTCACGGCACACCTAGATTCAGGTATTCTCGTCCCATCTGTCACGTTCCGCGTCGACGACCTTTTCAAAGTATCGACTGATAGAGTTGGATTCCATGTACTCGATTGATGCCGCTTTGACGCGATCGATCCTTTGCCAACGATTTTTTATGATCGTCAACAGAGATTTGGCCATTAGCTGAGGCGTCTCGCCAATCGCTCCTCCCTGCCACAATGCCATCTCGGATGGATATGAACCACTTTTGGCAATGATGAATTTTCTCGCGACAATGGCCTCGGAAACCACTCCAGACCCCCTCACTCGATACGCTTCTTGGTCATAAGGCATTAACACTGCGTCGGATGCTAGCGTTAAACTATTATAGTCCGCATCCGACAACGGCTCCAATAGCAATTGGACCTGATCTTCCGAATACACTTGAAGTTTTTCAATCGCGTTCGAGATAACAGGATGACGACCGACTATTTGCGGGCTCGCATGAAGCACGAACTTAATCTTCGATCTCGCGACATCGGCAAATTCTCCCTGCTGCGCAAACTCAAACACGCGACGGATAATATCTGGAATCAAATGAAAGCCCTTCTCGATCCTCGCTGCCCCTAACGATGCGATGAGGAATCTATCGTCTTCCGCATGTAATTGGTTTCGCCGGAACTCCTCCGCCCGTGCCTTGTCATGTTCAGAAATCGGGGCGACGGGTAAATCCAACGATCTCACGGGACAAGACCAGATACTTGTGAGGTGATCAGCCAAATACGGGTTTTCACCGTATAGAAATACCCGGCGTTCCAGCAATTTTCCTGCTCTTAGCTTGTCGATCGCCGTTTGCACGGATTCGGCTGATGCACGATTGGGCATTATCCCAACAGGGTCATATGGCGTGCACACATGCATCCGGGGCAGGTCTGAAACATCCCGCCCCATTACTAGCTCCGCCAAGGCTTCGTAAGTCGCCCCGTCCGCAGTGTGGAACAGCAAACGGTCGGAAGGTCCTATATTGAACTCTTCAAATGCCGATTCGAGCGCTTTCAAGATCGAGTCTTTGAGGTCTGGCGCCGCCGGAGCCTCACCTTCAGTTGCCGGTCTTCGAGGTGAAGCGTCCTTCGTTCGCGCAATCAGTCGACCTTTGAGCCAGTTTAGTCGACTGGATATCGTGCTTGAATTTTTCTGTTGGCCAAGCATGTATGCCGAATACATGGACTGGCCGAATAACGGGATCAGCGAAGTATGTTCTCTGAGATCGGCTGACGCATCCGCCGCTGCAAACCAGTATACATTCAGTCCGTTTTGTTTTGCGGATTGAGTGATTGATCTCGTCAAAGCAAAGTGATGACCCCTTACATCTTTCAAGGAAGGATCCACAATGAAGAGGCGTCGTCCAAGTGACATATTGTGTGGCTCTTTTTTGTTTTTACTCAATGTAATAGAGGTCATTTTCTCTGCGACTCGTCAGACACGCACAAATTGAGCGCTCGGTCTTCCGTTTCCACTCGCTGCAAAGAATAACAAGCGGACAAACAACGAAAGATCTGCCTGAACATTGCCGACAGTGGCCCTGGGAAAAATCTCCCTCCGTCCTGCCGAACCTCACTCATGTAGTCCTCAATACCCAAACTCGAACGATTGTTTTCGTGCCGACGGAAACCAGAAATCACGGTTGGCAAAACTTTCAAACGGTAGTTTCGCGCGAGCCGTTTCCAGAGCATGTAATCGCCTGCAAGTTTAGCCCCTTCAACATCCCCGAGATCAAGTTCGGAAAGGCTCTCAAACGCCTCCCGGCTAAAAAAAATGCTCTCTTGCTGGATGAAACCGAGTAGATTGGCGTGGAACCAACCATTTTTGATTAGCATTCTGGGATACCATCCATAGGGTCGCACAAATCGCAAGTCCCCGGTACCGTCCCAGCAACCAGGCAACCCTGTCATCCAATCGGCATTCGTCTTTGCGTGGTACCGCGCGATGGCCGAGAACGCCCATGGCGTATACATGTCATCTGCGTTTTGCCACCCCAGTATTGACCCACGGCTCGCCTTCAAGCCTTCGATCACTGAGGCGTATTGACCCAATCCTGGTCGCTCGATCAGCGTAACTCGCGTATCACCAGCGTACATTGATTTTACGCAGTCGATTGTCGAGTCGGAAGAGCCACCATCGACGACAATATGCTCCCACACCGGAAAGCTCTGTCGCTGCAGGGAGTCGATCAATGCAGCAATGTAACGGGCGCCATTCAAAACTGGCGTTACGATGCTTATCATGGGAGATTCGTTCATAAACATGACTCGAGGCGCAACTATCTCTTGATCGGACATGACGAGGCTAGCTAAGAAGAGGAACTTATAGGTGCGGAGGTGGTTTTATTCACCGCGCGCTTGAACGTAGCGTACCAAGGACCGGCAGAAACTGTGACTACACTCATCGAAAATCAACCAACTCCTTCCGAGCCATCGAACCTAGAGCACGCTCAAAAAATCTCTCACCTCAATGACAGGTATGAGCAACTAACACCACTACAAATTATTGAGGATGCGTTCGACAACTCCTTTTTCGGCAAAGTATGCGCCGTATCTTCTTTCGGTGCTGAATCCGCTGTTCTTTTGCACATGCTCGCACAGATTGCTCCCGCGACACCTATAATACTGATTGATACCGGAAAATTATTCGGAGAGACATTGAGATTCAGCACAATGCTTCAACATCGATTAGGACTGGAGGATGTGCGTCGCGTTCACCCACGAAAGACCGACATAGATCGGATCGATCCACTCGGCAATTTAAGCGGCGTCTCGCCAAATAAGTGTTGCCAATTGAGGAAAAGCGATGTGTTGGACAGGGCATTGCAGCCATTTCAAACATGGATAAATGGCCGCAAGAGGTTCCAGTCCGACCAAAGATCACTCCTGTCGATCGTCGAGAAAGACGCCAGTCGATTGAAACTCACTCCATTGGCGAACTGGACGGCGAAGAACATTGCAGAATATCACTCCGCGAACAATCTTCCGGAACATCCACTACTTTCGAAGGGCTACGCATCGATCGGTTGCTTTCCTTGCACATCGAAGATTCAGACTGGACAAGACCCTCGGTCCGGCAGATGGAGCGGAATCGACAAAACGGAATGCGGTATCCACACTTAGACCGTTTCCCAGCCAATGATCGAATCCGCCGGACCGGTTTCAGGCATCGACTTTAATCGGCTCGAGCTCGAACGCCACTCTAACTTAGGAAGAATATCATGATTGTTTGGATTGCGTCCTACCCGCGGTCGGGCAACACCTTTTTACGTGTTCTTCTAAACGCCTGTTTTAATTTACGGTCATATTCTCAATATAATGACACGCAGGATATCGGAGAACAGGAAGAATTTCGTAATATTGTTGGCCACGAAACCTATTCGCAATCCTGGAGTGCGTTCTACAAGGAATCTTCGAATTCGTCTGAACGAGTCTTGATTAAAACTCATGGCCCACCACAGGACGAAGCAAAAACCATCTATTTAGTTCGTGATCCGCGCTCAGTCGTGGTGTCGTACCATAACTACCTTTCGAACTACTCCGAACTGGATTTGCAGCGCCTGGAAACCATTTTAGGCGCAACCGCGTTTGGGTCATGGGGAAAGCATGTAAATGCTTGGAGCGCTCATAAAAGGAAGAACACATTTCTCGTTCATTTCGAGCGTTTGGTGGCCGATCCGCAATCCGTTGCCTCTGAACTTTCAGAATTTCTTGGAATGGAACAAACAGGCAGCGAAATTCCCAGTTTTTCGGATTTGCAAGCCGTTAACCGCCAATTCTTTCACACGGGATCGAACAAGAAAAACGTGGCAAGCCTGAGTCACGACGAACTCAATCTTGTGAGTTTTCTGTTCAAGGAACAGATGAAAATCATGGGTTACACTCCGTCGGGGCGTGTTCAAAAAGCAAAAGCCTTAGATTTAATTGGAATAACATCCCAAGCCGTCTGGACGCGACAGGCGCAATTGCAACGGGAGCTCGAGAAAAGCTCTAACGAACAAATAGCGTCGATGGCGCAGCAATTGGTCTCACTGACACACCAGATCGAAAACACACATGAACAATTCCAGAGTTTATGGAGTCAAAAATCAGAACTCTCCGCCACTGTCGAAATCCTTCGTCATGACCGTCAAACGATCAAGAACGAACGCGATGGATTGTTGGATGAAAGAAAGCATCTCTGGAAGCAAAAGTCCGAGCTTTCTGCAACCGCCGATTCTCTTCGAATTCAGCGAGACGCACTACGCATTGAGAGCGATCGTCTCTTGGCGGAGAGCAACAAATTTGTGGAATCTGAGGAACAGTTGCGGGAGTTACGGAGTCAGAAGTCTGAAATGGCCGCGATGGTTGAGTATTTGAGAGATCAGCGCGGTCAGCTAG
The DNA here is from genome assembly GCF_001854405.1 of Hyphomonas sp. Mor2. Classification (GTDB taxonomy): domain Bacteria; phylum Pseudomonadota; class Alphaproteobacteria; order Caulobacterales; family Hyphomonadaceae; genus Henriciella. The sequence continues at coordinate 3,062,254 of NZ_CP017718.1, read as the reverse complement.
TTGAGGAACGCGACAAACTCGCCAACGAAAAATCCGCCTTGGAATCCGTTCTTTCCAAGAATGAACTGCTCGAATCCGACAACGCTCGCCTCGAGAGCGTCATATCTAGACTCGAGATGAAAAATACAGGCCTAGAAACCGCACTGTTTGAGCAGACGCAGAAGAAAACAGATGCAGCAGCTCAAACTATTGATCGAGAACGATTTATTCGCAAGCTGGAACAAGAACTTCAGGCTTTACAAGAACGCACGCAAAAATTGTCGAACCGAAACCAAGAAATCACGGCCAAATACTCTCTGGTTCAAGAACAAATCTCCGAGATGAATGACGCATTGGCGCCGCGCCTCAAGACAATCTTCACATTAAAACCGTTGCGATTTGCGTTCAATCGAAGAACGCTCGTCAAGCGTGGCGACTTAGTGCTGGACGAGCGAGGCTTTCCGACTCCAAAGCAAAAAACACACGTTGTGCCTCCCGATCTACAAAGGCCTGTCCCAAATCGATCGGTCCGGTCGAAGATCGCATCGCAACCCCAGATCCGGGAATCGATTTACAAAAATCACACGGCCAAGAAACCTCTCGGTATTGCGGTATATACTTTCGATCGGTCAGAAAGCGTGGAGCATGTATTGGAGAGCCTTCTCCTGCAAGATGGACTCGAGAACACACACGTTTGGATCGACGGAGATCAAGGCAATCCGAAGAAACGCGAAAAACTAGACAGGACCGAAAAATGTGTGTCGAGTTTTCCCGTAAAACAGATTCATCGAAATCGGGGAAACTACGGCTTCAGGAAGATGATGATCATCTCCATGAGGAAAATGTTCGAAATGTATGAACGCGTTCTATTTCTGGAGGACGACTGTTTTCCCACTCGAAACGCTTTGAATGGCTTCGGCTATGAATTGGATCAAATCGAAAACGACGATTCAGTCTTTTCCGTCTATGGGCATCCATTTCTGACCAAAAGTGAAGAGGCTGGCCCGATCGGTAGATTCCAGGGTTGGGGCTGGGCGTCCACGCGCGAAAAGCTAATGCCGCTTTGGCCGTCACTGCTCGACGCGTACTTGATGAGCGAGGACGAGTACAAGTCCTATATCTCGTCCCAGCTGACTGCTGATGTTCTTTCGCATATCGACGTCACGCCGGGCCGACAACCCAGTTCGACATTGCCAAAGTTCTTCGCTTGGGATGAGGTGCTCTGCTTTTTGGCTGGACAACGCAACCTGACCCATAAGCGATCTACTGAGCGCTTGATCTACAATTTCGGAGTTGGCGATTCTTCAACTCATTTTTCGAATATAGATCACTATCGAAAACCGCCATTCAACATGGTGACGATAGATGAGCTGTGGAGTCATTTCTAACCCACGGTCCTGCGCCAGAAAAGGTAATCCTCGCCCTCGCGACGGCTCGTGATGGGTGCCATCGTGACCTCTTAAAGGCCCTGAGAGAGGGAAGCCCCCGTCCCCACCAGCCGCCAAACCACACCATCCGAATAAACCAACTCCACCGCGCCCCCAGCTCGCTCTACAAACATCAGCCCTCCAGCGCCCACCGTCGCTGCGTCCGGCAATTCCGCGGCGGGCGCACACGCCAATCGTAGCGCCCCGTCCACATGCAGCCTGGCTGTTGGCGACCAGGTCCCGATACCCACGTGCCCTGTGCTCGCGCGCACCAGGAGGGCCGGCGCGAAAGTCTGGCCGTCGGGTGAAACTTTCAGCAGAAAATCGTCACTTCCGGCGAGGCCGATCTCAGCCCGCCCGGACCAATTCGACTGAAATAGCAAGCTCGCCGTGTCGCTTTCGCCAGCCTTGTTGATCTTGACCTGATGACCCGCGCCCTCATGCGTGAACAGACTCGCGGCGCTGCGCACGGCCAGCCGGTTGTAAGCATCAGGCGATGTGTTGATGCCCAGCATGTCCGGGTCGGAAGTCTCTTCTGAAGCCGTGGCCTGTGTCCAGGCCGCGCCGTCAAAGACCATGAGCTGGGCCGTGTCCTCCATCCACGCCATCCATCCCGTCTGCGGTGGATAGAATAACCAGGCGCCGTCCTGATACGCTGCGACCTGCCCGTCCGCGCCGGTCCAATCGCCCTCGCTCGAGGCACCCACAATGTAGCGGTCACCGTCGACCGGCGTCTCCGGTGGTGACGCCAGAGTCGCAGAAATTACACTGAGCTGCACGAGCGCATCCAGTCGCCGCAGACTCTCATTCATCGTGACATGTTTCTGCGTCTGATTCGGAAGCAGATAAGGCAGGGTAAGCTTGGTTGAAAAATCCATCGGGCCCGTTTCCGTTTTTCGGTTCGGGTCAAAGTATTGCGCGCAGGGTGGTCCGGCGGATTATCGCGGGAAGAACGGGCGGAAAGAAAAGATTTAGCCGCGCGGATGGGCGCTCGCATGCACCTTGCGCAAATGGCCGGCCTCAACACCGGTATAGACCTGCGTGGTCGACAGGCTGGCATGCCCGAGCAAGGTCTGGATCGCGCGCAAGTCAGCCCCATGCGCCAGCAGATGCGTCGCGAAACTGTGGCGCAAGGCGTGCGGTGTGGCGGTTTCCGTCAGGCCAAGCGCGCCGCGCAGGATCTGCACCTGTTTGCGCAAGACCGGCGCCTGCAGCCGCTTACCGCGCGCGCCATAGAAAAGCGGCGTGCGCGCATTCAGGCTGTACGGGCAGAGCTTTGCATAATCCTTGATCACATCCTGCACGGCCGGAATGATCGGGACAATCCGGACCTTGCCGCCTTTGCCTTTGATCCGTAGCCGGTCCGGCGCCGCCTTGACATCGCCAGGCAGGTCCAGGGTTTCGGAGATCCGCAATCCGGCGCCATACATCAGGCTCAGCGCGGCTACATCGCGGGCTGCGATCCAGGGCTCTTCCTGAATAATCTCGGCCTGATCGAGCATGTCCCTGGCCGCTGTCTCCGAGACCGGGCGCGGCAGGCGCTGACCACGTTTTGGACCGGTCAGGAAGGCAATTTCAGGATTCTCGACCCCATGCGCCCGATCGAGCCAGCGATAGAAACTCTTGATCGCCGACAGAAGGCGGGCAATCGACGCGTCCGCCAGCCCGTCCCGCCGGCGCTGCGCCAGAAAGGCGCGAATGTCGCGTGCCTGCAGGTCGGCAAAAGCCCGCATACCGGGCTCGGTTTCTAGATGGCCGCGCAGAAAACCGAGAAATTCGGCCAGGTCGCTACGATAGGCTTCAACCGTATTGTCGGCGAGCCGCTGCTCGCGTTGCACATAGTCGAGGAATCCATCCAGCAAGGCCATACGGCAGAGTTTCGTCGAACATGCTTAATGACGGGTTTCCGTGGCCGCGGCCTCTGCTAAGGAACACCCATGCCTGTGGCCCGAATCCTCTTCCCGATGCCGCTGCCCGAACCGTTCGACTATCTGATCCCTGAGGGAATGGATGTGGAACCAGGCACCTATGTCCGCGCCCCGCTCGGCAAATATGAGCGCACTGGAGTGGTGTGGGACGTGCTCCCAGACTTGCCGAAACACGACTCAAATGCTGCTGAACGTCGCTTAAAGGAAATCGAACATCGCTTCGATGTGCCTCCCATGCGTGAATCGATGCGTCGGTTCGTGGAATTTTGCGCCCGCTACAATGTGGCCGGGACGGGTCAGGTCCTCGCCATGGCGCTCCGGGCACGTGGCGGCTTGTCGCCTTCACCGACTCAGACCGTCTACGCCCCGACGGGTCACCGCACCAATCGCATGACGGCCGCGCGGGAAAAAGTCCTCGCCGCCGCCGCCGAGACGGGCCCCGGTAGCGCCGCAGACCTGGCGCGGGCCGCTGGCGTGTCGAGCTCGGTTGTGAAAGGGCTTGCAGACGCGGGCAGCCTGAGGGCCGAAACGCTGGCCACCGACCAGCCTTACCCGGCTCCGGACCCGCATCGATCCGGTCCCGAACTCACCATGGAACAAGCCGCAGCCGCGGAAACCCTCCGACATGCCGTTAAGGCGGGCGGCTATGCGCCCTTCCTGCTCGACGGGATTACCGGTTCGGGCAAGACCGAGGTGTATTTCGAGGCGATTTCGGAAGCGCTCGCCTTGGATCCAACCGCGCAAGTCCTGGTCCTGTTGCCGGAGATCGCCCTCACCCAGGCCGTGTTTGAACGGTTTGAGCAGCGCTTCGGGGCCGGGCCAGCGCCCTGGCATTCCTCCTTGAGCGACCAGCAACGTCGCCGCGCCTGGCGCGAAGTGGCGCATGGCCGGGCCCGGATAGTCACCGGCGCGCGCTCCGCCCTGTTCCTGCCCTTCGCCAATCTGAAACTGATCATTGTCGACGAGGAGCATGATAGCAGTTTCAAGCAGGAAGACGGCGTGCGCTATCATGCCCGCGACATGTCCGTGATGCGGGCCAAGCTGGAGGACGCTGCGGTGATCCTCGCGTCCGCCACGCCAGCGCTTGAGACGGTCGTGAATGCCGAGAGTGGGCGCTATCAGCGCCTCAAGCTCTCCGCGCGCCCGGGCGCCGCGCGGTTGCCGGACATGCATCTGGTCGACCTGCGCTCGAACACACCGGAGCAAGGCAACTGGCTCTCGCCGATCCTCGCCAAGGGCCTGGTCGCGACGCATGCGGCCGGCGAGCAAAGCCTGCTCTTCCTGAACCGGCGGGGCTATGCGCCGCTGGTCATTTGCAAGGCCTGCGGCGAACGTTTGAAAAGCCCGGGCACGGAAAGCTGGCTGACCGAGCACCGCTACTCCAATCGCCTGGTCTGTCACCTCACTGGCTGGTCGATGCCGAAGCCGGACAATTGCCCGATGTGCGAGGCCAAGGACTCGCTCATGGGCGTCGGTCCGGGCGTCGAGCGCGTGGCTGAGGAAGTGCGCGTGCTTCTGCCGGAGGCCAATGTCGAGATTTTCTCATCCGATACGGCCAGGGGCGGCGAGGCGACACGTGGCATTGTCGAGCGCATGGCGGAAGGCGAGATTGACGTCCTGGTCGGCACCCAGATTGTCGCCAAGGGACATAACTTCCCGAACCTGACCCTGGTCGGCGTGGTCGATGCTGATAGCGGCCTGCAAGGCGGCGACCTGAGGGCAGGGGAGCGTACCTATCAATTGCTCAGCCAGGTCGCGGGCCGGGCAGGGCGGGCCGAGCGCCCCGGACGGGCACTGATCCAGACCTACCAACCGGACAATCCGGCCATGCAGGCCCTGGCCGCCGGTGATCGCGACGGCTTCCTGAAGATTGAGCGCGATGTCCGCGAAGAGCTTACCCTGCCGCCATTTGGGCGCATGGCGGCGCTGGTCATGTCGGCGCCGGATGCCGGGATGGCGCAGGAGATCGGGCTGCTCGCCGGGAAAGCCGCCCCGCACGGCGAGGGGGTCACCGTTTATGGCCCGGCGCCGGCCCCGATCAGCATCCTGCGCGGACGCCACCGCCTGCGTTTCCTGATCACCGCCCCCCGCGATGTCGATCTGTCCGCCTATATGGCCGCCTGGCTCAGCGGCTTGAAACTGCCCAGCGCGGCGCGTGTGGCGGTGGATATCGACCCTTATTCTTTCTTGTGAGACAGTTTCGCTCGCAAGAAGCGGCGGATCGACGTTACGAGGTAGAGGAGCGAGAATGCGACCACACCCAGCGATACGATTAGCAGTAATCCCAATATAACCCACCCAAACAGTGGCGTTTCCGCTTCCGCCAGGCGGTGCGCATTGCCACTTGTCGCGATGATGATAAGTGGAGCGAAGATGGCGAATGGGACAGCCAACAGCCAGACAAGTCTTCGCCAACCGGATGCGTAACTCCCCGTCGGAGTAAAATTCACTTCACTATACTCGGCCCAGCTCTTCACCACCTCGCCAGAATTCGCACCCATGCGTCGACCGCGCTTCCGGCGGCGCAGGATGTAGGCAATGGATTTGCGTCTTTTGACCTCTTTGTCAGGATCCATATGCGGCATATGGGGACGCCACACGCAAATTTCATCCATCCGTGCGGGTGACATCCGCGTCCAAAGTCTCTAGGGCCGATAGCGAGCAAGAGTGGGCCGGATCGCTTTGATGCAGTTTGAACGCCAAGCCATTCCAGACGTGATTCTGGTGACCCCTGATAGACATGGCGACGATCGCGGATTCTTCTCGGAGACCTTCCGCGCCAATGTCTATGAACAGGCCGGGATTGCCGGGCCATTTGTGCAGGACAATCATGCCTGGTCGGCCGAGGCCGGGGTGCTGCGCGGGCTGCATTTTCAGACCCCGCCCAAAGCCCAGGCCAAGCTGGTGCGCGTGACGCGCGGCGCGGTGCTGGATGTCGCGGTTGATCTGCGCAAATCCTCCCCGACCTATGGCCAGCATGTCCGCGCTGAGCTCACCGCGGACAATGGCGCGCAGCTCTTCGTGCCGGAGGGGTTTGCGCATGGCTATCTGACACTGACGCCGGACACGGTCGTGGTCTACAAGATGACCGAGTATTATACGCCGGAGACCGAAGGCGGCCTCGCCTGGGATGACCCGGCGCTGGGCATTGACTGGCCTTTGCCAAACGGCGCGCCGTCGCTGTCGGCAAAAGACCAAGTGCTGCCGGGTCTCGCTGATTTCGACTCCCCGTTTGCGTAGGGCCCGCCCGGATGAAGCTTCTCTGTATTGGCAAATCGGGACAGGTGGCGCAGGCTTTGGTGGAGCGGAGTGCGCGAGCGGATGTGGAGACCCATTGCCTGGGCCGCCCGGACCTCGATCTCCTGCAGACAAGGACCGTCGCCAGAGCGCTTGAGACGACCCACCCGGACCTGGTGGTCAATGCCGCCGCCTACACGAATGTCGATGGCGCCGAAACCAATCGCGAGGCTGCATTCGCGTTGAATGGCGAGGCGGCAGGCGCCCTCGCCGCGCTGTGCGCCGAGCGCGACCTTCCGCTCATCCATCTTTCCACCGATTATGTGTTTGATGGCAACGGCGATCGGCCCTGGCGCGAGACCGATCCGGTCCGCCCGCTCAATGTTTACGGGGCGTCCAAGCTGGCGGGCGAAGAGGCCGTCCGCACGCACCACAAATCCCATATCATCCTGCGCACCGCCTGGGTGTACAGCCCGTTCGGCAAGAATTTCGTCAAGACCATGCTGCGCCTTGCGGATGAGAACAAGGCCGCAACTGTGGTTGACGATCAGATTGGAAGTCCGACCAGCGCCATCGACATTGCGGGCACGGTTTTGCACGTGGCGAAGACGCTGATCGAACACCCGGCCTCGGATCTGTTCGGCACTTATCACTTCGCCGCCTCGGGCTTTGCCGCATGGGCAGATGTTGCCGCCTTGATCTTCGAGACTTATGAAACGCGTCTTGGCTGTAAGATTAAGTTGCAAAGAATCCCGTCTTCAGACTATCCGACGCCAGCAAAAAGGCCGCTCAACTCGCGCCTGAATACAGATAAAATCACCGAGACATTCGGTGTCAGGCCGCCAGACTGGAAAGCCTCTGTGAGGCTGACCGTCGGACGGCTCTTGGATGAGAGGGCTCAGACGCAATGAAAGGGATCATTCTCGCCGGAGGGCGTGGGACAAGACTGTTTCCCATTACGCGCGGCATCTCGAAACAGCTCTTCCCGGTCTATGACAAGCCGATGATCTATCACCCGATCACCACGCTGATGCTGGCCGGTGTGACCGACTTCCTGATCATTTCGACCCCGCAAGCCCTACCGACCTTTCGGGAATTGTTGGGCACGGGCGAGAAATGGGGCGTCACATTCCAGTATGCCGAGCAGGCCGAACCCAAAGGGCTCGCTGATGCCTTTATCATTGGCGAAGACTTCATTGCCGGAGATCCTGTCGCACTGGCGCTGGGAGACAATATTTTCCACGGCGCGGGCCTCGGTGAACAATTGCAGGCGATCAATCGTAGCAATCAGGGCGCGACAATTTTTGGCTATACGGTCGCTGATCCGTCCAGTTTTGGCGTGGTCGAACAAGGCCCGGATGGCAAGGCCGTTTCGATCGAGGAAAAGCCAAAAAATCCGAAGAGCAATCTCGCTGTCACGGGGCTTTATTTCTACGACGATCAGGTCGTCGACATCGCCAAATCGGTGAAACCTTCAAGGCGCGGCGAGATCGAAATCACCGCCGTCAATAATGCGTATCTGAGCCGTGGCGAGCTAGATCTGAAAGTCCTTCCGCGCGGCACGGCCTGGCTCGATGCCGGGACGTTTGATGGCCTGCTGCAGGCCGCGGAATATGTCCACGCGGTCGAGAAGCGGACCGGGACCAAGATTGCCTGCCCGGAAGAGGTGGCCTGGCATATCGGCCTGATCGATGACGCCCAGGTCCGGTCGCTCGCCGACGATCACCAGAATGAGTATGGTGCTTACCTGCTGCGGCTGGTCGGCTAGCTCATTTCGCCTTCATCGCCGCCGCGATTTCCGGCCGCGCCTCGGCTGTCGGCAAGTATTGCGGCTCGACCCGCATCTGGCTCGCCTGCTCATAAGCGTACCCCCAGGACAGGATGTCAGCGTCCGTGTCCTTCGCCCCCATGATCGAGAACCCGACCGGCACGCCAAGCACCTCGCCCATGGGGACTGTGATGTGCGGATAACCGGCAATCGCTGCGAGGTATCCAGCGCCGGCCCAGGCTGGCCACGTATCGCCATTCACCGGATCAATCCGCGGACTGACCGGTCCTGATGGCGAGACCAGCATATCAACCGCGTGCTCGGAGAGAAGCTTGTCGATCCCCTTTTCCCGCGTCGCAGACTGGACCGCGGCAAGCGCGTCCAGATAGGCCTGATCGGTCAGCGGTCCTTTGGCCTGAGACGACTCAAACAGGTCCTGGTCAAACAAGGCGAGCTCGATCTCGGCATTGGCCTCATTGAACGCGATCAGGTCGGCAAGGCTCCGGGGGGACACTGTGTCCGGCGTCGCGGCGAGATAGGCATCCAGCGTGTGCTTGAATTCATACTCAAGTACGCTCAGCGCATCGCCCCAGAAATTCTCCGCATCGGGAGAAAAAGCATCGATCTCGACCAGCTCAGCCCCTTGCGCTTCCAGAACGGCCAATGCGGCATTGAAGCGGGCGTGAATGTCGGCATTTGAGCCTTGGGCGAACCGCATCACTCCGACACGGGTGCCCTGCAGGCTGCCTGCATCAAGTTGCGCCGCGTAATCAATGGTCGGATCGAGGGACGCCATGGCCGTGAGCATCATCGCCGCGCCTTTGACGGTCTTGGTCATCGGCCCTGCTGTATCCTGCGAATGGGAAATCGGAACGATGTATTGCTGCGAGACGAGGCCAACGGTCGGCTTGAACCCGACAATCCCGTTTACGTTGGACGGGCATATCACCGAGCCATTGGTCTCGGTCCCAACCGTACCCGCGGCGAGTGAGGCGGCGGCAGCCGCGCCAGATCCGGAACTCGACCCGCAGGGATTGCGATCCAACATATGCGGATTGCGCACCTGCCCGCCCAGCGCCGACCAGCCGCTCAGCGACTCATTCGAGCGAAAATTCGCCCATTGGCTGAGATTGGTCTTGCCAAGAATGATCGCGCCTTGCGCCCGCAGACCGGCAACCAGCGGACTGTCCCGGCCGGTGACATTGTCCTTCAGGGCCAGCGCCCCCGCAGTTGTCGCGATAGGGTCGAGGCTTTCAATATTGTCCTTGAGCAGGATCGGTACGCCATCAAGCGGGCCCCAGCCTTTGCCCAGCATACGGCGTTCGTCGCTGTCCATGGCGTCGTCCAGCACTCTCGGATTGAGCGCCAGAACGGATTGCAGCGTCGGGCCACTGCGATCGATCTGCTCAATCCGCGCCTGATAAGCGAGGACCAGGTCGACGGATTTGACTTGCCCGGTCTGTAACCCCTCAGCGATTTCCGGCAGCGATTTGTCCAGCCACCCGGTCGGGGCGAGAGATCGCTCAGGCTCAGCCACGGGCGCCACCGGGGCAGGCTCTGCCACAACAGATGCGCAGGCGCCGCAAAGCGCGGCCATCGCCGCACTGATCAATAGAGGTTTCATTACGCATCTCCCTTGGTCCCTGTGGTCCAATCCAGGGCATCTTCAAGCCGATCATCGCCCCAGAATAATTCGCCGTCCACGGTAAAACTCGGCGCGCCGTAAATTTTGCGTGAGCGCGCCTCTTCCACCGTGTCGCGCAAAGCCTGCTTTTGCGCGTCGCTATGCGCCATGTGCAGGTAGATTTGCGGGGTGCCGCCCGCGGCCTGGAGACAAGCGGCAATGACGTCCGGCTCGGAGATATCCCGACCGTCCGCAAACGCAGCGCGAAACACCAGGCGGCAGAATTCACGGCCCCAATCCTCATGCAGACAGGCCATGGCTGTTCGGGCCGCCAGGACACTGTTTTGCGGGAAGCGCGTCATCGCCGACCGATCGAACGGAATCCCATATTTCGCGGTGCGCCGCTCCAGGTCCCGCCACATATTCTCACCCTTTTCAGGATAGATGGAGAAGGGCGAGGTCTCCCACCCCTGCGCCTTGAAGATCGGTCCGAGCAGGAAGGGCTTCCAGATCACCTGCACGCCGCGCGCTTCGGCCTCCGCGTCCACGCGCATGGCAGACAGGTAGGAATAAGTAGAAGCGAACTCGAACCAGAAGGCGACCGGACGCGGCATGACCCCTTCATGCCCTCAATCGTTTGGAACAACAAATTGCCATTCGCCATCTGAACAGATGAGAACGCCAGCGGCCAGCGACTCATTCTTGGAAATCATGTCTGCTGACAGATTCATGAACAGAGAAAACGCCTCATCCGCAACGTCCATATCGACTTTCAGCACCAGTTCGCGATCGATCAGCATTATTGCAGAATCAGCAACACCCGGCCGGCAGCTTTCTGGCAGCCAGGGTAAGGCAGTGATCAAGCCATTGGAAGATTGCAGCGCCTCAATGCCGGCGAGATCTTCGCGGTAAATTTCACCCATCAACCGACGCGTATTCGGTTCCGCCAGAATGAAGGCCTCATCTTCGCTGAGATTGTTCTCTTCCAGCAAATCCCGCGTGGCGCCGGTCAGGGCCGTCGGACTGTCGAGCATTAGCGCGGCGTGAAGGTCTCCGATGAAAGGGCGAGACACAAACTGTTCCAGCGCCTCCTCCGGCATGGATTGAAAATAGCTCGATGGTCGCAACACAACCACCAACCGATTGCGCGCATCTTCGGTATTCAGCTCCCCGCCGATCGGCATAGAAGAGATCCAGTGGTCGATGATCTCGTCCAGACGCGCGGGGTCCTCTTTGTATTTCTGATACGCATAATCGGTGTAGATGGCGCCTTCTTCGTCATCATCGTCTGGCCCCGAATATGAAATCTCACCCGGTCCGGTAATCTGAAAGCGATAGTCCGGATGCCGGGCCGACACTTCCGCCAAATAAGCAGACGTGAACGCCTCATGCGAGACGGCTTCCGGCGCGGCATTCGCCTTTGACAGGGCAAGCACCAGGACAACTATAAACAACGCGACAATTCGCAAAACCGTCTCCCCGACTCATCTGCAGAACAGACGGCCTAACCCAAAACGGCATTTGATCAAGACAGCGCGCAAAACTTGCGCCACCCGAACGCCCTACCGATCAAACTTCTTGAACTTGACCCGTTTCGGTTCGACAGCATCCGGGCCGAGGCGGCGTTTCTTGTCTTCCAGGTAGGAACTGAAATCGCCTTCGAACCATTCGACATGACTGTCGCCCTCAAAGGCCAGGATGTGCGTCGCCATCCGATCCAGGAACCAGCGGTCGTGTGAGATCACCACGGCGCAACCCGGGAAGCTCTCAAGCCCTTCTTCCAAAGCCTGCAGGGTTTCCACGTCCAAATCGTTGGTCGGTTCGTCGAGGAGGAGCAGGTTGCCGCCCTCGCGCAGCATCTTGGCCAGGTGCACGCGGTTACGCTCACCGCCAGACAGCTTGCCGACCGGCTTTTGCTGATCAGACTTCTTGAAATTGAAGGCGCTGACATAGGCGCGGGAATTCATCTCGACATTGCCGAGCTTGATCACATCCAAGCCGTCGGAAATCTCTTCCCAGACGTTCTTCTTGTCATCCAGCTTGTCGCGGCTCTGGTCGACATAGCCGAGCTTGACCGTATCGCCGAGTTCCAGTGTGCCCGAATCCGGTTGCTCCAGTTCCAGGATCATCTTGAACAGGGTCGACTTACCGGCGCCGTTCGGGCCGATGACGCCAACGATGCCGCCGGGCGGAAGCCTGAAGTCCAGGTCTTCGATGAGCAGATTATTGCCAAACCCCTTGCGCAGCTTCTCAGCTTCCAGAACCTTATTGCCGAGGCGTGGGCCAGGGGGAATGCGGATGGTCGCGCTGGAGACTGTTTCGCGTTCCGCCTTGTTGGCCATTTCCTCATAAGACTGGATACGCGCTTTCGATTTGGCCTGACGGGCCTTCGGGCTGGAGCGCACCCATTCGAGTTCTTTCGCGAGGGCCCGCTGGCGGCCTTTGTCCTCGCGCGCTTCCTGTTCCATCCGCTTGGCTTTCTGTTCGAGCCAGGCTGAGTAGTTGCCCTCATACGGAATGCCGCGGCCACGATCGAGTTCGAGGATCCAGCCGGTAATATCATCCAGGAAGTAACGGTCGTGGGTGACGAGGATCACGCAGCCTTTGAAATTGATCAGATAGTTCTGCAGCCAGGCCACGGTCTCGGCGTCGAGATGGTTGGTCGGTTCGTCCATCAGGATCATGTCAGGACGCGACAGCAGGAGGCGGCAAATCGCAACCCGGCGGATCTCCCCACCAGAGAGCGACTTCACATCGGCTGTATCGGGCGGGCAGCGCAGGGCCTCCATCGCCATTTCGATCTTGGAATCGATGTCCCAGGCATCGGCCGCATCGACCTGCTCCTGCAGCGCCGTCATCTCTTCCATGAGCTCATCTGTATAATCCTCAGCAAGCTTCATCGAGATCGCATTGAACTGGTCGAGCAGCTGTTTTTCCGGGCATTCAGCGGCGACGTTTTCAAACACGGTCAGGTCCGGATTGAGCTGCGGCTCTTGCGGCAGGTAACCCACCTTGATCCCGTCGGCGGCCCAGGCCTCGCCATTAAACTCGGTCTCGATCCCGGCCATGATCTTGAGCAGGGTCGATTTACCGGCACCGTTGACCCCGACCACGCCAATCTTGGCATCCGGCAGGAAGGACAGATGGATGTTCTCAAATACCTGTTTGCCGCCGGGATACGTCTTCGAGACGCCCTGCATGTGATAAACATATTGCGGTCCGGCCATGGCACGCTGCTCCGATTCTTTACATTTTGCTGTCTGTTAGCTTCGCGGCACATTTGTGCAAGAGGTGAGTGTGCTAGTGCAAAAAAACTTGCTTTCGCCTTGCGAAGGTTTACCCAGCCAGTCATCGAATTTGACTCTAGTCAACATGAACAAAAAATAGGTCTTCATGAAACGCGCACTGATCACTGGAACGACCGGACAAGATGGCTCTTATTTAGCAGAATTCCTTCTTGAACGAGGCTACGAAGTGCACGGACTGAAGCGCCGAGCATCTTCTTTTAATACCCAACGCATTGACCACATTTACGAGGATCCGCACACTGATAATCAGAAGTTTATCCTGCATTACGGCGATTTGACCGACACTTCAAACCTAACCAGACTGATTAAAGAAGTTGAACCTGACGAAGTCTACAACCTTGGTGCTCAGAGCCATGTCGCCGTCAGTTTTGAATCACCGGAATACACGGCAGATGTCGACGCAATCGGCACGCTTCGTCTACTTGAAGCGATTCGATTTTTGGGATTGGAGAAGAAAACTCGATTCTATCAGGCATCTACATCTGAACTATATGGCCTTGTTCAAGAAACCCCACAGCGGGAAACGACACCGTTCTATCCCAGAAGCCCGTACGGAGTCGCCAAACTCTACGCCTATTGGATAACGGTAAACTATCGCGAATCCTATTCTATGTACGCCTGCAACGGTATCCTTTTCAATCATGAGAGCCCACGACGTGGCGAAACTTTCGTGACCCGAAAGATTACTCGTGGATTGGCCAATATCGCTCAAGGCCTCGAAGACTGCCTATACTTGGGCAATATGGACGCGCTTCGCGACTGGGGACATGCAAAGGACTATGTTCGCATGCAATGGATGATGTTGCAGCAAGAAGAAGCTGATGATTTTGTGATCGCGACAGGAAAACAGATTTCCGTTAGAGACTTCGTGAAATTGAGTGCATCAGAGCTTGGAATCAATTTGAGATTCGAAGGTGAAGCGGAAAACGAGTTCGCTGTCGTGGAGAACGTCTCCTCCGACAATGCTCCGGGTGTTAAACCAGGAGATCGCATTGTTGCTGTTGACCCAAGATACTTCCGGCCGGCCGAAGTTGAGACGCTGCTCGGAGATCCATCGAAGGCGAAAGAGAAGCTCGGCTGGGAACCAGAAATCACAGTCGAGGAAATGTGCGCAGAGATGGTCGCGGCGGACCTTCATAAGGCCAAGCGCCACGCGCTACTCAAGGCTCATGGATATGAGTTGCCAATAGCAACGGAAAACTGACCCTTATGGCTTCAGCTCGTCGAATCTTTATTGCCGGTCACCGCGGAATGGTTGGTTCTGCCCTCGTCAGAGGCATATCTTCGAATGGGGGTGCAGAAATCATCGTTCGCACGCGATCAGAACTTGATCTCGTGGATCAAAAGGCCGTAGACGATTTTTTCAGAACTGAACGCATTGATCAGGTTTATCTGGCTGCCGCGCGCGTTGGCGGAATTCACGCTAACAACACCTATCCGGCAGATTTCATTTATCAGAATCTGATGATCGAAGCGAACATCATTCACGCTGCCCACAATAATGATATCCAGAGACTATTGTTCCTGGGCAGCTCATGCATCTATCCAAAACTTGCCGCCCAGCCGATGATGGAAAACGCCCTTTTGACTGGAGCACTCGAGGAAACAAACGAACCCTATGCGATCGCTAAGATCGCAGGAATCAAGCTTTGCGAAAGCTATAATCGCCAATATGGGCGCGATTATCGTAGTGTTATGCCGACCAATTTGTATGGACCAGGCGACAATTTCCATCCTGAAAACAGCCATGTCGTTCCTGCATTGATGCGTCGGTTCCACGAAGCCGTTGAGTCGGGCCAGACGCAAGTCACCATCTGGGGTAGCGGGAAACCCATGCGCGAATTTTTACATGTAGACGACATGGCGTCCGCAAGTATCCACGTGATGAACTTGGATCAGAACACATATGCGAACTCCACGGACCCCATGCTGAGTCATGTGAACGTTGGAACAGGAGTGGATTGCACTATTCGAGAACTTGCCGAAACCATTGCCAAAGTTACTTCATTCAATGGCTCCTTGGTGTTTGACACTACCAAACCGGATGGCACACCCAGAAAACTGATGGATGTGAACAAATTAAAGGAACTCGGTTGGACAGCATCGATTGGCTTGAGCGATGGTTTGCGAGACACCTATCAGTGGTACTTGAGGAACCGGGATAACATAAAGGCGATCTGAGCAATCAAACGAAGAGTGTCGGGTTGCTGTTTCTCTTGAGGTCAGAATGGGCGCGGCGATATGAACGATAGATGGCAGCACCAGAGACCGGGACTCGACTCGCTTATTGAAGACGTGTTCGGTTTGAACATTCGCGGTCTGAAAACCCTCTGGCAGTTAATCATCCGCCCACGAGACGTGTTTGAGAGCGCGCGTTTCACGGATTGGCGCAGCCGCTATACGCCGACGATTCGTCTGACCTTTTCTGTCATCACAGTGTTCATGCTGCTCAGCTTTTTCTGGGCCGCAGAGGATGGTCCCTTTTATCAGATGATTTTGGTGCAGCTGGAGGAAGCCGCGAAAACCAATCCGGATTTGCCACCAGCCGATCAGGTGCTCGACGCCTTTTTTGCCGCTTATTCCTTTAGCTATCCTTTTGTCTACATGCTGATTCACGCCGTGATCGGCGTATTGGTTTTCTTTTGGGGGTCAGGCACAGGTTGGGTCACGCGGATCCGCCTTTACTTCGCGCTTCTGGTCATGGGCATGACCTTTTCGTTGTTCATGATGGTCCTGTCGCTGATGATCGAACGGGAGGCGTTCCCTCTGTTTGCATTGACGAGCTTCGCGCTGACTTACGTAGTCTACTGCCTGACCTATGTTCGCGGCATGTGGGGGGTCCACTCGCCCATTGGTCTCGGCGCGCGCGCGCTGGCGATCGGGTTCATCATCTCGATCGGTGATCTGTTGGTGTCTTCAGGCGCGGGAATCTGTGCAAGCTATTGGATCAATTGGACGGTTTCGTGATCACTCCACCGCCTGAAACGAGATTCCGTCAGTTTCTGCTGCGCCGATCAGCCAGTCCCGGTCATGCGCGGGCAGTACGATCAGGTCGATATGCGCGGTCATCATGTCGTGCAGGGCGCGAACCTGCTGCTTGATGGCGTCACGATTTTCATAATTAGGGCGAAACACCATGTATTGGGTCAGCACGGGCCGCGTCTTGAGGGCTTCGATCGCGCCCATATTCCACACAATGTCGCCGATCAGCAGAATTTCCTGACCATTCTGCAAGCTAATGAACACCATCTGACTGCCCGGCGTGTGCCCGGCCGCCGGAACGATGACAATGCCCGGGGCGATCGACGCGACCTCACCGGACAAGCCTGCCTGCAAGGATGTCAGCGCTGGGTCGAGCGTGCCGTCTGCGAATAGCGGCAGGGCAGCGATTTGCGGGGCGTTGAGGACCAGATTGGGGGCGAGACCGCTTGGATCAGGATGCCGGGCAATGGCCATGACATGATCGAGATGCTCATGCGTCATCAGCACCTGCTCAGCGTTCAACATGGCCGCAGTGAGCTCGGCATAGGCGCTGTCGCTGAACCTCCACTCGGTCCTGGACAGGGCCATCTCTTCGGCAGTTGGACGATCGACCGCGCCGCCAATGACGATCTGACGATCGGGGTACTTCACCTCAACCGCATTGTAGCTCATCGCGACCGGCGCGCCGAAACGACCCGCTTGCGCGGCAAAAGGCGGGGCGGTGTCGCGGCCGACTTCGAGAATTCGGATCGAGATCGGCAACTGATCGGCTGGGGCGCTCGCCTTGGACTGCCAGTCGGTCAGGTTGAACACGTCTGGTGCCGACCGGGCGGCGTTTGAACTGCTCAGCATCAACCACCAGAACAGGAAGCCGATCACCAAGGCCAGAGTTCCGACAATTCGCACCGTCCATTTCAGCATCTTCATCCTCCTTTTCACCAGGTGTATCGCGGTTTGAATAATATTCAAATTATTTATCGTTCAGTATCACAAAGAGATGATGCCGCTTGATCGAATTGGAATTGCTGTCCGCCCGCGCGTGTGCGTAGGGTCGAGCAAATCGAATTGGAGACATCATGCGGCAGCGCCTCCCCCTTTTTCAAGCCCTCGTTCTGGCCGGATCATTCCTTTTTCCGTCTTCGATTGCCATCGCGCAGGAAACGGATCCAGCGCCCGCCGAAACGCCCGAAACCGAAACCGCTCCTGAATCCGAGGAGGTGCCCCCAACCGTCGCCGCCGCCATCGAACTGCTGACGCTGGTGACGATGATTGACGAGGAGGCCGAGATCACCGGCAATGGGGCGACGTTTGAGGTGGATGGTACGCCGGTCACGCTGGTCTTTGACGTCAACGCCGATCGCATGCGGCTGTTCACGCGCGCGGGCGGAAGTGATGGACTGTCCGGCGCGCAATTGCAGCGCCTGATGCAAGCCAATTTCGATACCGCGCTCGATGCCCGTTACGCCATTGCAGGCGGGCAGGTCTGGGCGAGTTTTGTGCATCCGCTGATGTCGCTGACCGAGGATGATTTCATCTCTGGCATCGCCCAGACGGTGACCCTGGTACGGACCTATGGCACGACCTTCTCGTCCGGGGCGTTGAGCTTTGGCGCGGGCGATTCCAATGCCGAGATCCAGAAATTGCTGGACAGCCTGCTGGGCGACGAGACCGATATCTAGCGATCGGGCGTCAAGGGCTGACAAGCGCCGCAGAGCGCGTTAGCCCCTTTATCATGATGCGATCCCTCTTCCTGCCTGCCGCAGCGCTCATCGCGAGCGCCTGCGCGACGCCCCTGGCCCAAACTCAAGCTGTTGAAACGAACATTATGGTCGACCAAAAACCGCTGACGATTGAACGTCTGTTTGCAAGCCCGTCCCTGTCCGGCCCGACCCCGACCGGGGTCAAGTACAGTCCGGACGGGACGCGCGTCACTTTCCTGAAAGCGAGCGAGGAGGATGGTGCCCGGTTCGATCTCTGGCAGTTTGACGTGGCCACTGGCGCACAGAGCCTGCTGGTCGATTCCAAACTGCTCGAACCGGAAGAGGTCGAGCTGTCAGAAGAGGAAAAGGCGCTGCGCGAACGCAAGCGGATTGCCGGGCGCAAAGGCATTGTCAGCTATGACTGGGGCACGGCGGACACGCTCCTGGTGCCGCTCGGTGGAGATCTGCATCTTATCACCTTGGCCGAGAGCGGACCGCAAACCCGCCAACTCACCAATACAGACGCCTTCGAGTATGACGCCAAGATCTCGCCGAGCGGGACCTATGCCAGCTTCATCCGCGACGGCGCGGTCTATGCGATCGATCTCGACAGCGGCGAGGAAAGCCGCCTGACACCGGCAGCCGAGCCCGACAAGGCGATCGCTTATGGCGTCGCCGAGTTCGTCGCGCAGGAAGAGATGAGCCGCTACACCGGCTATTGGTGGAGCCCGGATGATCGCTATCTCGCCTACACCAAAGTCGACGAGAGCACGGTCGATATCATCCCGCGCTTCGACATTGCCGCCGAAGACGTGACGGTGATCGAACAGCGTTATCCGCGCGCCGGGCGACCAAATGCGATCGTGGACCTGTTCGTGCGGGACATGGAGACCGGCGAGGTGACGCAGCTCTTCTCCGCCGGGCCAGACTCGTATCTGGCGCGGGTCAATTGGAGCAACGGCGACCGTCTCTGGTTCCAGTCCGTCGAGCGCGATCAGAAAGCCATCAAGTACCATGTCACCCACCTTCCGGATGACGCGCCACGCCTCGCATTCGCGGAAAACCAGCAGCGCTGGGTCAATCTCAATGACGATTTCCTGCCGCTGGATGAGACGCGCATCCTGATCACGCAGGAACTCAATCAGGCCCCACACGATACCTATGTCGAGGGCGACAATGGTCAGCCGGTGCGGGTGTTCAATGAACCCGATCCATATCGCCACATTCAGCTAATGCTGGACGATAAAGGTGCCCTCAAGCCGATCACGTCCGGGACCTGGCCGGTTGATCAGATTGTCGGCCGCGCGGGCGATACCGTGTTCTTCACCGGCCACAAGGACACACCGCTGGAGCGCCATCTGTATAGCGTTCAGATCCGCGAGAACGGCCCAATGACCGCGCCGGTGCGGCTGACCGAGCCTGGCAAGTCCTGGTCAATCTCGATGGCGCCGGACGGCCAGTCCTTTGTCGGCACCAGTTCCAGTCCAACCCGGCCGCCGCAAACCGGACTCTACCGAGCAGACGGATCATTGATTGCCTGGATTGAAGAGAACAAGCTGGACGATAGCCACGCTTACGCACCCTATCTCGAAAACCACACGGTCCCCGAATACGGCACATTGACCGCCGAAGACGGCCAGACGCTCTACTATTCGATCCAGCTGCCGCCGGATTTTGATGCCAGCAAGACCTATCCCGCTTTGGTCGAGATCTATGGCGGCCCGCATGTCCAGACCGTCAATCGCAACTGGGAGCGCCTGTCCGACCAGTTCTATTCACGTCAGGGCTATGTCGTTTTCCGCATCGACAATCGCGGCATGGCCAATCGCGGCAAGGCATTCGAGGACGTGATCTATCGCCAGATGGGTATCCCCGAAGTGCGCGATGTGCTGGTCGGGGTCGACTGGCTGAAATCGCAGCCCTTTGTCGATGGCGAGCGGGTCGGCATCCAGGGCTGGTCCTATGGCGGCTACATGACCCTGATGACCATCCTGCAAGCGCCGGAAGGCACCTTTGCCGCCGCGGTCGCGGGCGCGCCGGTCACCGACTGGGCGCTGTATGACACGTTCTATACCGAACGCTATATGGATACGCCGCAGGACAATGCTGAAGGCTATGAGACATCATCGGTCTTCCATCACCTGGACCGGCTCGAAACCGACCTGCCGGAGCTGATGCTGATCCACGGCATGGCCGACGATAATGTCACCTTTGACAATACAACGCGCCTGATGGCCGAGTTGCAGCAGCGTGGGATCGTGTTCGAGCTGATGACCTATCCGGGCCAGCGCCACGGCATTCGCGGGCAGGCCCTCGGCACGCATCTGATGCGGACGCGAATGAGCTTTCTCGACCGGCATCTGAAATGATCAAGCCCTGGAAGATCCTCGAAAGCAGGCAGACCTTCCGCGACCAGTATCTCGGCGTGCGCACGGACCGCTGCGTCCGCGCGGACGGTCATATCGTGCCGACCTATCATGTCATCCAGCAGACGCCCTGGGTGACCATTTTCCCGATCACGGATGCGGGCAATATCGTCCTCATTCGGGAGTATCGCCACGCCGCGCAGATCATCCTGACCGCAGTGCCCGGCGGGGTCTCTGATCCGGGCGAGACAGATTGGGAGGCCGTCGGGCGGCGCGAGCTGGCCGAGGAAACCGGCTATCAGGCCCGCGAGATGCGCGCCATAGGCACCTGCTATCCGAACCCGGCGGTCCAGGATAATGAGCTGCACTATTTCCTTGCCCTGGGCTGCACACCGACCGCCAGGCAATCGCTCGATCCGAACGAGGAGATTGAAGTCTTTGAGGTGCCGTTCGAGCAATTCCTGGCCTATGAGGACCTGGAACAGCAGCACGCCCTGCATGCGGCTGGCCTGTTCTATCTGGAGCGGTATTTTCTCAAACACCCCGAGCTGCGCCCTGCCGCGTCGTGAGGCTTGAACAATTGCGCCGGCACAGGCTGAATGAGATGATCCGATAAGGAGTATGCGAAATGCCCGCCTTCCAACCGACCGCTGACCAGTTCCGCGCCTTTCGAGACGATCCACATGATGGCCCGGTGAGCCAGGTCAATCTGCTGAAATTCAGGGTCAAAGCCGAATATGCAGAGGGCGATCCGGAACATGGCGAGGAGTGCTCTGGCGAGACCGCTTACATCCGCTATTCCGAAGCCTTCACCAAAGCTGCTGCAGAGGTCGGCGGCACGACCAGCCTGCTCGCCACGACCGAGCGTTACTTCATTGGCGGCGGCAATTGGGATGGCATCCTGGTCAACACGTTCCCGTCCCGCCAGGCCTTTATCGCGACGCTCAATCATCCCGAATACAAGTCCATGTCGCGACATCGTGATGCCGGGCTGTTGTGTCAGGAATTGATTGTCACCCGGCCATTGTGGTTACACGGGGATCCAACATGAGACACGCTCTTTATTGCTTCGCCCTGGCCCCGCTTCTCGCGACCGCGAGCCACGCCGATGAGACCCGTCTGGTCGACGCGTTCGACCCGAAACGGATCGTTTCCATTCTTCAAGACGAGGGATATCGCAGCAAGCTCAGCGTTGATGAAGACGGAAAAGTCTCGATTATGTCGGGGGCGCATGGCACCGATTTTCACGTCTATTTTGAAGCCTGCTCAGACGGCGGTACAAAGTGTGAGATTCTCGCCTTCCGGGCGGGGTTTGATTTCGACCGTCCGCCCGCGCCGGCGATCCTCGACGAGTGGAACCTGAAGCGATGGACCAAATCGTTTCGCGACGAGGACGGCGATCCGTTTCTCGAATATGCCGTGAATATGGTTCATGGTGTGAGCGAAGCCAATTTTCGCGACACGCTGAACTGGTATGTTCGAGAACTCGGTGAGTTCATCGATGAGATAGGTTGGAACGATACCGAGTCGCAAGACGTCGAATTCCCCCCAAGTCAGCCCATTTAATTTCAATCGGATGAGACCATGAAACGCCTTTTGATCATTGTTGCCGTGCTCGCGGCGCTTTCAGCCGCCGCCTATTACGGCTTGATCTGGATGATCACCAAGCCAGCGCCACCGCTGCAAGCCGGGCCCGTGATCACGCTCGCCCAAGGCGAGATCCAGAGCGGGATCGATCCCGACAATGCCGAGATCCTGCAAGTGAATGGCATTCCGTTCGCCGCACCGCCGGTCGGCGACCTGCGCTGGCGGGCACCGCAACCGGCCCAGGCCTGGCAAGATGTGCGCGATGGGACGGTCTTTGGCGCTGAATGCGTTCAGGCGCGCTATGGCAGCGGCGAGTTTCTGAGTGATCTCCTCAACGGACTCGGCCTCAACGCCGTGGAACGTCATCTTGCAACGGTCGTGCTTGAAAACGCAGAACCTCCCAAAGAAAGCGAAGATTGCCTGTTCCTGAATGTGCGCAGCGCCAATGTCGGCAACGCGGATCTGCAACCGGTCATGGTCTGGATTCATGGCGGCAGCCATCAATCTGGTGCTGGATCGCAGGCCCCGTATCAGGCCAATCAACTGGTCGAGAATGGCACCGTCCTGGTGACCATCAACTATCGGCTCGGAGTCTTCGGATACATCGCTCATCCAGCGCTCAGCGCGGATGATCCGCGCGGCGTGTCCGGCAATTATGGTCTGCTCGATCAAGTCGCAGCGCTCGCCTGGATCCAGGACAATATTGCGTCCTTTGGCGGTGATCCGGACAATGTCACGATCTTTGGCGAGAGTGCGGGGGCCCAATCGGTGACCGAAATCATGTCGACGCCGTTGAGCCAGGGCCTGTTTCACAAGGCGATCCTGCAAAGCGGGGCCTCAACCTATAATGCCAATGGGCTGACCACAGCGATTGAAGGTCGCCTGACCATGCATGAGGCCGGGCTCGATTTCTTTGATGGACTGGCCGCCGCCGATGCGAGCGCCTCAGACCTGCGCGCCATTCCGGCAGCTGACATCATCGCGCATATCCCCAACAAGTTGCACCTTGGCGGCTATGCTCTGCCAACGGTGGATGGCGTAGTCATCCCGAAACTGATGGGCCAGGCGATTGCCGATGGCAGCATCCACAATGTCCCGATCCTGGCTGGGTACAATGCCGACGAAGGCACCCTGTTCTATGACAGCATTCAGAGGCCGACCGTCCTCAGACCAGAATTCCCTGAGGCGCTCGAGGACCGCCTCGATCTTCTGCGGGAGATTTATGGCGAGGAAGACGCTTCAGACCTGATCACGCTGTATGGCCTGGACAATCCGGAAACCTATCAGAAGGCCGAAACCGACATGCTGGGTGACGACCTGTTCGGCGTCCATATGCGCCATCTGGCCGCTGCCAATGTTCGCCAAGGGGAACCGACCTTCCTTTATCATTTCACACGAGTGCCGCCGTCCAGGTCGCAAACGATCGGCGCGTTTCATGCGGCCGAGATTTTCTTCGTGTTCGACTCCCATGTGCCCCTCCAGAGCCTCTCAGAGGACGATGAAAAACTGACAGAAGCCATGGGGCTGTACTGGACTAATTTCGCCAAGACCGGCGACCCGAATGGCGCCGGTCTGCGCGAATGGCCGCTCTATGATCCAGCGTCTGACCTGTGGATGACGTTCAACCCGTCCATCGAAGTGAAGTCCGGTGTTCGGGCCGAGAAGCTCGACATCATGGAACGCGCGCTGCGCCGCGGCGTCGCTGTGGCGGGGCCGCAGATTACGCCGCCCGTAACGGAAGAAACCTTCGCAGGGTCAGGCAGTGAGCAGGTAGCGGCAGATAGCCTCGAGCCCTGATCGGTCGATCTCGTCGAACGCGTCCGGCTGCTCGCTATCAACATCGAGGACGGCAGCGAGCTGGCCATTCGCGTCAAACACCGGAACTACGATCTCGGAATTTGTGCGGCTGTCGCAGGCAATGTGGCCCGGAAAGGCATGCACATCGGGGACGATAATGCTCTGTTGCTGCTCTGCGCAGGCGCCGCAGACACCCTTGCCGAACGGGATCCGCAGACAGCCGAGCGTTCCTTGATAGGGACCGACCACCAGCTCGGTCGGTTTTAGCGGATCGACGACATAGAACCCCGTCCAGAAAAAGCGCGGGGAGAAGGCCTGTGACAGCAGGCAGGCGGCGCTCGCATATCGCGCCGGGACATAGCTCTCGCCGGCGACCACGGCTTCAATCTCGGCCTGCAAATCTTGATATTGCCCTGCGCGATCCATGTGGCGGCCTTTCTTTCGACAAGCGCTGCATATCGGATACGAATGTCGAATACACAAGATAGGAATGGACGCGAGCAAAAGGCTCTGAAATAGTTCCAGTGGGAATGGAGGGATTTGCGTGAACCCCAGCAATTGTTTCAAAAGCATAGCGATGATGCTCGCCGCATCTGTGCTTTTGGTTTCTTATGCTGACGCACAGCCCGCGCACTCGAACTCTGAACCTGACTTCGAGCTTGAAGATTTCGATCCAAACGCCGTGCGCGTCGACGAAACCCGGCTTCAACGCGCCATGGACGCCTTGGAAGCGGACGATCGATTGCAACGCGAGCGGCCGGAATGGGAACCGGAAGTGCAAGCCTTTGAGCCGCGCGAGCGAGACACCGGCCCCAATCCGATTGCCGAGGCAATCGCCGCCTTCTTCAACGCCATTGGCCCGGCGCTGGGCTATATCCTGATCATCGCCATTGCGCTCGCCATCCTCGCCGGTCTGTACATGGTGTTTGGCGAGTCGATCACGCTGCGCGGGCGCCAGAAGGAGAAAAAGGCCGAGGCAGACCTGTCCATCATTCCGGATCTTCGCCCCGAAGAAGCGCGAGCGCACGCCTTGCTGGAGGATGCCGACCGGCTCGCTGCAGAAGGTCGATTTGCCGAGGCCGTGCACCTGCTGCTGTTCCGATCCATTGATGACATTCAGGAAAAACGGACAGGCCTGATCGGTCGGTCACTGACGGCGCGCGAAATCGGGGCGCTGGGCCTGCTGCCGGACGCCGTGCGCAACGCCCTGTCTCCGATCATCCGGATCGTCGAACGCAGCTTCTTTGGGGGCCGCGTCGTGGACGAGGCGGGCTGGCAGGAAGCCCGGTCCTCCTATGAGAGCTTTGCCTTCGGGGAGGCGTGGGCATGAGCGAACGTCTGCCGCAACAGGCCAATCCGTTTTCAGCGCTCACTTCAGCGATCATGATCGGGGTCGGTTTGCTGGCCTTTATCGCGATATTCGCTCTGCTCGCCTGGTCGCCCGATCTCGCCAGCAAGAATCGCGCGGGCCAGCATCCTTATTCCAGTTCAGCCCTGGGCTATGGCGGCCTGGTAAAGCTGCTTGAAGCGGACGGTCAGACCGTGACGGTCTCCCGCCTGGCAAGCTCTCTCGATTATTCAGATGGGCTCCTGATCCTGACGGTGCCGCGCTACGGCCTGCGCCGCGCGCCCGAGTTTGAGCCGGAATATGTCTCCGAGCCGGCCCTTTACGTCCTGCCCAAATGGTCCGGGTTCGCTGACCGCGAGAAACCGAGCTGGCAGAAAGACACCGAACTCATGCATCGAAACAGCGCCGCCTCGATCGCGCGCGCATTCGATCCGGATCTTGAGGTCTGGCGATTGCGGAATCCAGGCCGGATTCGGACTCCTTTTGGCACCCAGACACCGAAATTCGAACATCAGATGCAAGTCCTGGAATCTGAACGGCTCGAGCCGGTGATTGATACGCCGGGCGGCATATTGCTGGCCAAGATCCCGGACCGGGATGTCTACATTCTGAGCGATCCGGATCTGCTTAACACGTTCGGCCTAGCCCGGTTAGAGAATGCCCGCATGGCCCTCGGCCTGATGGACTGGCTGAAATACTATCCGGAACAGCCGATTACGTTCGATGCGACCATCCATGGCTTTGAGCGCTCCGAAAGCCTGCTGCGGGCCATCTTCGACGTGCCCTTCCTGGGGGCAAGCATGATCGCGCTGGCCACCATGCTGCTGATCACCTGGGGCGCCTTTATCCGGTTCGGCCCGCCGACGCGCGAGGATCGCGTCTTCGCCTTTGGCAAGAAAGCCCTGGCCGAAAGCTCTGCCGGCCTGATCTCGATGGCGCGGCGCGAAGGCCAGATGGCCCCGGGTTACGCGCAAACGGTGCAGCGCAACCTGATGAAGCGCCTCGGCCTTCCGCCTCGCACGACACCAGAGGTGTTTACCCAAACGGCGGACCGGATCGCGGAACAGAAAGATCTTTCCAGCAGCTGGAGTGAGCAACGCGAACAGCTTGCGGCGCCAGCGGCAGGACGCAATGAATTACGAGACAAGGCCCTCGCCCTTTGGCGCTGGCGCAAGGAGATGAGCGATGGAAATTAGTGCGATCAAGCAGCTCGCAGATCAGATCAGGAGCGAGGTCGGCAAGGCGGTGATCGGTCAGTCGGACACGGTCGATCTGATGCTGACGGCGCTGTTCTCAGGCGGTCATATCCTGCTTGAAGGCCCACCCGGAACCGCGAAGACGCTTCTCACCCAGTGTTTTGCAGAGGCGATCAAACTCGACTTTGGCCGCATTCAGTTCACCCCGGACCTGATGCCCGGCGACGTGCTCGGCACCAATCTGTTCAATTTCTCGACCAGCGAATTCACCCTCACCAAAGGGCCGATCTTCACCGACATCCTACTGGCCGACGAAATCAACCGGACGCCACCGAAAACGCAAGCCGCTTTGCTGGAAGCCATGCAGGAACGCAAAGTTACGATTGATGGCGAAACGCATGCGCTGAACGATCGCTTCACCGTCATCGCGACCCAGAACCCGATCGAGCAGCAGGGCACCTATCCCCTGCCGGAGGCTCAGCTGGACCGATTCTTGTTCAAACATGTGCTCGCCTTCCCGAGCCGGGAAGAGGAACTCGCCATTGTCTCCGGCCATGGCAACCGGACCGGGATGAAAACCGCCGGCGCGTTCGGCGTCGAGTCCGTGGTCACCCAGGAGTCCTTGGCCGAGGCGGTCGGTTCGGTCGCGCAAGTGCGAGTCCAGGACGACGTGGTGGAGTATATTGTCGACATTGTTCGCGCGACGCGCGAAACGCCTGCCCTTTCGCATGGTGCCAGCCCGCGCGCGGCGGCGGCGATCGCCGCGGCGTCTCGCGCGCGAGCAGCTCTCGACGGGCGCGATTATGTGGTGCCGGATGATGTGAAGCTGTTGTCTCTTCCGGCCCTGCGCCACCGGGTGATCCTGTCTCCGGCAGCCGAGATTGAAGGCCGGACCACGGACGATACCTTGCTCGACATTATCGAGCAGACTGCGGCGCCGCGCTAAGGGAGACCGAGGACGTGATCGCCCCGACCCTCCGCGCCATCTGGCTGATGTTACTGGGCCTTCCGGTCCTGCTGCTGATTGCCATTACCGCCCCAGGGCTGTGGGTGATTTCAGGCGGCTGGATCGCCGTCATCTTCGGCGCCATGTTGATCGACATAGCGCTCGCCCCGCGGCGCGGGGCGGTTTCTGTGGAGGTTGAAGCGCTCTCGGTGCTGTATATGAACAGCGAAGATGAGGTCACGCTTACCGTCACGGCGGACCGCGGGCCGCTGCCGGTGCGCGTCAATGCGTTGCTCGAAACCAATGCATTCATCGCGCAGCCAAATGCGACCGTGCTGCAGGGCTGGAATGATCGCAGCCATCCGTTCACGCGCACGCTGAGACCATTGCGCAGAGGGCAGGGGGAATTGCGGCGGCTCTGGCTCGACTGGACGGGGCCGCTGGGCCTCGCCCGGGTCAAGCGGGTCGAGGAGCTGGCACTCGAGATTCCGGTGACGCCGAATACGCGCTGGGTCCAGGAAGAGGCAGTGCGGCTTTACACACGCGACGCCGATTTCGGCATCAAGATGCAGCTGGAACGCGGCGATGGCTCCGAGTTCGATGCCTTGCGCGAATTCTCGACCGGCATGGACCGGCGCGCGATTGACTGGAAACATTCAGCGCGGCACCGGCAACTCCTGGCCAAGGAGTTCCGCACCGAGCGCAACCATAATATCGTCTTTGCCTTTGATACTGGCCGCCTGATGTGCGAGCCCCTGGGCGGCGTGCCGAAGATTGACCGGGCGATCAATGCGGCGCTGCTTCTGGCCTTTGTGTCTCTGCGGTCGGGCGACAAGACGGCGCTGTTCGGGTTTGATGCGAAGCCGACGGTCACCAGCAATGTGCTGAGCGGGGTTGGCGCGTTTCCGCATATGCAGCAATTGGCCTCGAAGCTCGACTATTCGGTCGAGGAGGCCAACTACACGCTGGCCCTGACCTCCCTGGCCGCCCGGCTGGAGCGGCGCAGCCTGATCGTTCTGTTCACCGACTTTGTCGACACGATCTCGGCTGAGCTGATGCTGGAAAATGTCAAACGACTGATGGATCGCCACTTGATCATCTTCGCCTGTTTCGAGGATGAGCAGCTCGCCGAAATGATTGAAGCCGAGCCGCGCACGGCGGATCTTGTCTCACGCGCAGTGATTGCGGACGGTCTTCTGAAAGAACGAGAACTGGTCCTGCGCCGGCTTGAGCATCTCGGTGTACAGGTCGTCGAAACCCGGCCGGACCAGTTCAGCGCCGATCTGGTTTCGCGCTATCTCGATATCAAGCGGAGGGAGATGCTGTGAGCGATCGCGTCATGAAATCCTACCGGTTCCGCGAAGAACGCGAGGCCGACTGGAAGCAGCTCGAACATATCATTCAGCGGGCTGAGGCGCGCGGCGTGGCCGGCCTGACCGATGCCGATATGGAGCGCCTGCCCGGCCTGTACCGGCAAGCGGTGTCCTCACTTTCGGTGGCACGCACCATCTCTCTGGACCAGAACGTGGTCGGGTATCTGGAGACCCTCTGTGCCCGGGCCTATTTCTTCGTCTACGGCACCCGGTCGCGGATGAGCGAGCGGATTGCGCAATTCTTTGCCCGAGACTGGGCCGCCGCCGTCAGCGCCGCGAGAGGGCCAACCTTGCTGGCCTTTCTCTGCCTGTTTGGCGGCGCCGTGCTCGCCTTCTTCCTGACCCTGAATGACAATGAATGGTACTGGACCTTTCATAGTGGCTGGGACTCGCGCAATCCGAACGCCACGTATGACGAGCTGCGTGCGACTCTGTACGAAACCGATCGCAGTGTCGTTGACATGTTGGGCGCGTTCGCAGCGCAGCTCTTCTCGCACAATAGCGGCATTGCCATTTTCGCTTTTGCGCTGGGCTTTGCATTCGGCATCCCGACCGCCGTCCTGCTGATCTATAATGGCGTCTATCTGGGCAGCTTCTATGCCGTATTCTGGCAGAAAGGGCTGGCCTATGAACTGACGGGCTGGCTGATGATTCACGGGGTGACCGAGCTGTTTGCTGTCATCCTTGCTGGTGCGGCCGGGTTCATGATTGGCGGCGCCGTGGCCTTCCCGGGCCGCAAGCCGCGCATGCAATCGATGCGTGAGGCGGGCGAGAAAGCGGCGATGGTGATTATCGGCGCGGTCATCATGTTGTTCCTGGCGGCGCTGCTGGAAGGGTTCGGGCGGCAGCTGATCAATAGCGACACGATCCGTTACACGATTGCCGGGACCAGCCTGATGCTTTGGCTCGCCTATTTCTATTTGCCCCGCCGACAGGCCGGAGATCGCCGTGACTGAGGCTGTCATCCCGCCGCCCAATGCCGTCGAAGAAGGCAAAAGACGCCGCGCCCGGATGCGCGCTCGCGAAGCGGAAGAGAAGCGCGTACGCACGCTGGTCACACCCGAGGGGGCCGCGCTCAATCTCAAGATCTCGACCTTCAGCGAGCGGTTCGGGGCGTTTCTTCTCGATGTCTCGCTTCAATTCCTCATCATGTTCGCGATCATTTTTGCGATCGCTTTTGTAGCCGGTGCGTTCGACTTCAATGGCTGGCAGATTGCCTGGGCCGTGGCGATGGTGCTGATTTTCTTTGTCCGCAACTTCTATTTCATCTTCTTCGAGATCGGACGCAAAGCCGCGACACCGGGCAAGCGCGCACTGGGCCTCCGGGTCGCGGATCGCAATGGCGGGCGCCTGACCGCAAATGCCGTGATTGCCCGCAACTTCATGCGCGAGCTGGAATTCTTCCTGCCGCTATCAGTTCTGTTCAGTTTCGGTGCGGATGGCGTGGACGGCTGGATCAACTGGCTGCTGTTGATCTGGTGCGCGATCTTTGTGTTCTTCCCCTTGTTCAACAAGGACAAGCTGCGCATTGGCGACCTGGTGGCGGGGACGATGGTGATCCATGCGCCGAAAGTGCAATTGCTGGACGATATCGCCTCGGCAGGGCCGAGAAGCGAGGTCTCGGGCGCGATCGTCTTCACCCCGGCGCAGCTCGAGGTGTACGGCATTCATGAACTGCATGTGCTGGAAGACGTGTTGCGCCAGTCGACGCCTGAGATCAAACGCAATGTCGCCAATCGGATCGCGACTAAGATCGGCTATACCCCGCAAGCGGGCGAGACCGATCTCGCGTTTCTGGAAGCGTTCTATGCCGGTCTGCGGCGGCATCTGGAACAGCGCATGCTGTTCGGGGAACGCAAGGAAGACAAGTATGATCAGCGCTAGCCAATTCCGGGGGGCTCAGCTACTGGTACCGTTATTGCACCTCACAAATCCGAATACTTAACTGGAGCGGCAGGCAACATGCACCTCACTCCCAGAGTTCTTGTCAGCGGCGGCGCTGGCTTTATCGGCAGTCACTTGTGTGACCGACTGATCGATAAAGGCTATGAAGTCCTGTGCGTGGATAATTTTTTCACTGGCACGCGCGCCAATATTGTCCATCTGCTCGATTCAAAACACTTCGAACTGATGCGCCATGATGTGACCTTCCCGCTCTTCGTGGAGGTCGATCAGATCTACAATATGGCCTGCCCGGCCAGCCCCATTCACTATCAGTTTGACCCGGTACAGACGACCAAGACCTCGGTGCATGGCGCGATCAATATGCTCGGCCTGGCCAAGCGCACCAAAGCGCGCATCCTGCAGGCCTCGACCTCGGAAGTATATGGCGATCCCAGCGTGCATCCGCAGGAGGAAAGCTATTGGGGCAATGTCAATCCAATCGGCCCGCGCTCTTGCTATGATGAAGGCAAGCGGTGCGCCGAAACACTGTTCTTCGATTACTATCGCCAGCACAATCTCGACATCAAAGTGGCGCGGATCTTCAATACCTATGGGCCGCGCATGCACCCGAATGATGGCCGCGTCGTGTCGAACTTCATCGTTCAGGCGCTGAAAGGCGAAGACATCACCCTGTACGGCGACGGTCAGCAAACCCGCAGTTTCTGCTATGTCGACGATCTGGTCGAAGGCCTGATCCGTTTGATGGAGAGCCCGGAAGGCGTGACCGGACCGATCAATCTGGGCAACCCCGGTGAATTCACGATCAAGGAACTTGCCGAAAATGTCATCGATCTGACCGGTTCGAAATCGAAAATGGTCAACAAGGCCTTGCCTCAGGATGACCCGCGTCAGCGCCAGCCGGACATCACGCTGGCCAAGACCACGCTCGATTGGGAACCCGAAATCGTCTTGCGGACCGGTTTGACCAAGACCATCGCCTATTTCGACGATCTGTTGAAACAGCAGGCCTAGGCGCCGCCCCAGCGATCGGCGGCAATCTTCACGGCGTGTGCCTCATCTTTTCGGACCACAAGATCGGCCTGCGCGCGTAAGGGCAGGATATGGTTCTCCAGATTGGGCAGATTGATCCCCGCCCAGACCGTTTTTGCGAATGCGATGAGCTCGTCTTCTGACATGTGCCGGAATTGCGCGTAGAAACTGGTCGGGTCATGTTCAGCGGCATGCCAGAAACGCAAGAACCGCTCCAGAAACCAGGCTTCGATATGGGCCAGCTCGGCATCGAGATAGATGAGCAGATCCGGCTCATGCGGCGCAGCTGAGGGGCCGGACCGCGGTTCAAAGCCCAGGCCTTCCAGAATGAGAATATCCGGATCCTCTATGGTTCGGGTCAAAGCCGGGTCCGGATCGAACGTGATGTGACTGTATCCGGGAAAATCCGTCGGCCCGCGGCGCACGGATTCAATCGCCGCGCGCATCGCGGTGCGGTCATAGGTCTCCGGAAAGCCCTTGCGCTGAAACAGGCCCTGTTCGCGCAGATAATCAGTCGGAAACAGGAACCCGTCCGTCGACACGGTGTCGACCGCCAGGGCGGGCTCCAGCGATTGCTCCAGATGGCGCGCCAATGTGCTCTTTCCCGACGCCACCGATCCGGTCAGCGCAATGACCATATCCGGCCGTCCCGACTTGATCTCGCGAATACGATCGGCGACGGCGTCAATGCCCACCGTCATCGGATAGTCTGGTGTCGCCAATTCAAGTCTCCGCACTCGCCCGCAGGCATCTAAGCAGAGCGATCAGCTGGTGCCAAGAAAGCCTTCAAGCTGGGACATGAAATCCTCAAACTGATCATGGTGAAGCCAGTGACCCGCCTTCTGAATCAGGCTGACCGTGGCGTTCTGGAAGGGCTCTGCCCGGCCATCCTCGGCCGGGTTTGATGCCCAGCTGTCAGCGCCGTAGACCAGCCAGGTCGGACAGGTAATCTGTGTCCAGAGATGGACAAAATCGGCATGCGAAATATCCGACGGCGAGCGTCCCATACCGGCCGGATCATAGGCCCAGCTGACGCTGCCATCGGCATTGTGCTTGATGCCGGTCGCTGTCAGGTGATGGATCATCGCGTCCGGCAAATGCGAAAAAGCCGCCTTCATCCGGGCTTTCGCTGTCTCCAGATCCGCCATCACTCGCGCATCGCGGCCTGAGAGCTGGCGACGTTGTTCAATCCAGTTGACCAGGCGCTCGGTCACCGGTTGCGCGTCGCGTTCAGCCAACATTTTCGGCGAGGGTCCAAGACCTTCGATCGCGACCAGTTTCTCGATCTGGTCCGGGAACAGACCCGCATATCGAAGCGTGATATTGCCGCCCAGCGAATGCCCGATGAGCGTGAACCGGCCGAGGTCCAGATGGTCGACCAGGCTGGCCAGGTCGAACACGTGATCCATGACGCCATAATCACCATCGCTGACCCAATCACTTTCGCCATGACCGCGCAAGTCATGCGCGATGACGCGATAGGTCTTGCTGAGCCGTCCCGCAACGGCGTCCCAGCTGCGCTTCTGATCGCGGCCGCCATGCACCAGAAGCAGCGGCGGCGCGCCTGGGTCGCCCCATTCTGCATAAGCCAGGCGAAGGCGTTGAGACGAAAAGCGATCTTGTCGGTTCGGAGCAGTCATGCCGGTTAGCTAATGTGTCCCGCTCGCGATGACGAGCCCTGCTGTTGGGGAAACCTTGCAAGTCTGGTGCAGGCTTGCCACATGCCCGCCTTCCTTCTTATGGAGAGCGGTATGACGCCGACCAATGTGCCTCTGGAAGACTTTGTCGCCGGGTTCAGCCCGCAGGGCTTGCCTGTGCGCGGACGCGTGATCCGTCTGTCCGAGCAGACGATTTCTCCAATCCTGAAACGCCACGCCTATCCCGATCACCTGGCTGAAATTCTCGGCGAGGCCGTGATGCTGTCGGCGCTGGTCGGCTCCGGCATGAAATTCCAAGGCAAGGTGATGGCTCAAGCCGAAGGGGATGGGCCGGTCTCGATGCTGGTGGGTGAGTATACCAAGGCTGGCGGCCTGCGCGGCTATACAAGGCACGAGCCAGAGCGCTGGGCCTGGCTGAACAAGGTCAATAAGGGCGACAAGCCCCACATGCCGCAGCTGTTCGGGGCCACCGGACGGCTCGGCCTGATCATCGTCTACGACAATAAGGACATGAAGCCCTATCAGGGCATCGTCCCGCTGGCCAAGGGCTCGCTGGCCGAATGCGCGCAGGATTATTTCCGGCGCTCGGAACAGGTCGATACCTTGCTGCGCCTCGCTGTGCACAAGGACGATGCCGGTAATTGGCGCGCCGGGGGCATGATGATCCAGAAGATTGCTGGCGACGATGCACGCGGCGATACGGAGGAAGGCTGGCGCGAAGCTGAGGCTTTGTTCTCGACGCTTACCGATGAAGAGCTGACCGATCCTGCATTACCGGCGCCCGACCTGGTCTATCGTCTGTTCCATGAAGGCGGCGTGGCCATGGATAGCGACGCTCAGGCTCTGGACGATGTCTGCACTTGCAGCCGCGAACGCCTCGTCGGCACGCTGCAGGGCATGGCGGATGAGAGTCTGCGCGAAATGGTTGAGCCGGATGGCACGCTCAAAGTGGACTGCCAGTTCTGCTCCCGCAGCTACACGATCCCGATCGAGGAAGTGACCAGCGCCGCCAATTAGGCGGCGACGGCCGTCCGGGCGGCGAAACTGTTCAGGGTGCGCCCTGCAATCTCCGATGGCACGCCTCTTTGCCTGGAGACAGTGAATAGATTTCCCGGATTCGTTCCATACTGGCTTCGAATCTTTCGATTGAAGTTCGGTTGCGAGGAGAACCCCCAACGTTCAGCCGCTCTCCGAATCCGGCCCGATGACGCCGAGTCCTGTTCGAGTTCAAGAACCGCGCGCGCGACCCGTCGCTGCATGATGTACGTTCGCACACCGCCATGGGACTCGAACATTCTGTACAGAGACGCGCGCGAAACACCGAACCGCTGCAAAAGCACGCCTGTGGTTAAGTCCGGAACGCTCAGATTTTCTTCGATGTAAGCGCAAATCTGCTCGAAAATGGTTTGTCGCAACGAGCGTCTGACATCCTCACGTTGCGGATGAATGCCCATATTGACCTTCAACAGCGCCACGAAGCGCTCGAACAGCGCCTCAGAGACGCCACCTGACTGATTTCGGAGGGCGCCATAGATTTCATCCATGCATTGATGGAGCAGGACGCCTTTTGGATGTGTCGGCTCTATGGCGGTCTCGACGGTCCGGTCATCGGGCGCCCATCCGAGTAGCGCTTTTGGCAAAAAAGCCTGCTGCAACTTAACCTGACTCGTCACCGTCTGGATCCGTTGCCCCATGTCCAGGATGTAGATTGGACCCGGGATACGATCGATAATTGCATCCGCCTGTGTCCCTTGCTCTGACCCTTTCAAGTATCTCGTAACTTCAATGAGATGACCCGTATTTTGGGTTTCGGGCTGTGTTCTGGACCGCACGAATGGATTGCTCTCGGCCTCCACCAGAAGACAAAGAGGGGTTTGCCAGAGATCCACTGCGTTCAAGCCAGAATTGGTATCCGTGGAAATCGGTGAGCAGGCAAAGAACGGTGCCGCTTCTGCGACATATTCATCAGAGCAAATTTCCAAGTGAAGCGCCTCAATCGGAACTGATGTATTCTTCGCAAACTGACTTGTGTGTATGAGTCCCACAGCGTTTGTTCTCCGGATTTGATTCTCCCGGCGTCCCACAAACAGAACAAATGGAACATTCCGCCTGAGTCATTCTCGCAGCGTCTCAAACTTATCCTATCACACCAAACGTTCGAAGCGTGGAAAAATTCAACACAAACTCAATGGCTTTGTGCTAGCCTGTGATCAGGAGGTGGATCATATGTCAGACAGCCCAGCGCTCAAACTGGATGGATTCCTGCCTTATCGTCTCTCGGTTCTATCAAATGCGGTGTCACGGAAGATTGCCGGAATTTATGAGCGCGAGTTCGAATTGTCGGTCTGGCAATGGCGAATCATCGCAGTTCTGGGAGAGCACAAGGATCTGACCAGTACCGAGGTCGCGCAGCGCACCTTGATGGACAAGCCGACCGTTAGTCGTGCGGCTGCCAGCCTGATCGAGCGCGGCATTCTGGAACGTCATATCGATGCTGACGATCGCCGCCGTGCCCCTATGCAGCTGACCGAAGAAGGGCAGGCCATCTATGCCGCGGTGATCCCGCGTGCCCTGGAGAGCGAACGCGAGCTGCTGGATGCTCTGACCGAAGAAGAAGCGGCGACGCTGCACGCCCTGCTCAGCCGCTTGTCGACGGTGGTGTCGCCCGATAGCCCGCTTTGGGGTGAAGGCTAGTTCTGCGAGGGGAATCGTATGTCAGATCCGCTGATGGACGCCATTTTTTCGGGAATCATATCGCAACGCCCGGAATACAAGAATGCGATGAAAACCTGGTCGGAAACGCTCCAGCCAGCCCTGGCCACGCGTGAAGCAGAACGCAAGGCAGCGATCTCGAAAGCTCGCAATCGCACGATCGGGACCGCCCTGATTGTCGGAGCGTTCGCCCTGATCGCGATGTTTGCGACCCGAGGGGGCGGCGCCATGTTCATCCTGTTCGCCGCTATCGCCATCACCGCGGTTGCCAGCGGGGCGTCCTGGATTCCGCTCTTCGCGATGAAATCTCACACCAAGCAATTGGTCGTTGGATCTGCCGCAGAAGCTTTTGGATTCTCTTACGACACATTGCATCCGAACATTGACGGGGTTGCCGACTGGAAGAGTGCAGGGGCCTGGATCAAGGCGCAATCAGGCAACCAGGCTGCAGCAAAATTCTTTGGCGGCGGCAGCGATGATCCCACCCCGACGCCGGCCTTCGATGTCCTCAAGAAGGCGCGTCTCTTGCCCAGCTATGACAGCCGCAAATTTGAGGACCTGATCGAAGGCGATCGCGCCGAAACGCATTTCTCGCTGGTCGAGTGCAAGCTGACCGAGCAGCGGGGCTCCGGCAAGAACCGGCGCACTGTCACCACGTTTCAGGGCCTGCTCTTCCACATCGAATATCCGGAACGGTTTCTTGGCCGCACGCTGATTGCCCGACAGGGCTGGTGGAAGGGGATATTTGGCGACAAGGAATTGCAAAAGGTCGACCTGGTGGCGAAAGAGCTGGAAGACAATTTCACCATCTATTCAAACGATCAGGTCGAAGCGCGGGCCTTGCTGACGCCGGATCGCATGGAACGCCTGATCGCACTGGAGCGGCACTTCAAAGGCGGCAAACTGCGGGGCATTTTCGAAGGCGACCATCTGACCTTGGCGCTCGAAGCGGATGACCAGTTTGAAGCTGGCTCGATCTGGAAGCCGCTGGTCGATCCGGAACGCTATGTTAGCGCGCTGACCGAGATTGGTCTTGTCTGTGATGTGATTGATGGGTTCCTGACGCGCGAATGGGTCAAGGACAAGCTCTAGGCCGAGACACGATCTGCGACCATCGCGTCGCCGCCCGTCTTGTTGAGCACGGCGCCGATTACCTGGCCACCGCGCGCTTCAAGATCGCGCCGGGCCAGATCGACATCGGACGGGGTCGTGCGGTCGGCTTCAACCACAAGAATGATCGCATCCGCCTCGGCGATCATCGAAAAGGCTGCTGCCGAACGCTCCAGGGCCGGAGCATCGACAATGACCCAATCTGAGATCTTGCGAACCGCCCCCCACCAGGGCGGGCTCGACCGCAGCGACACAGTCTGGCCCGCGGTCAGCCGCTCCTTGCGAAACCGCGTGATCAGAAGCGGCAAGCCATCAACGTCATGCGCCGTCAGGAGCTTGTTCTGCGGCGACTCCGCCAATCGCGGCGCGACCGAATAGATCGGGTCCTGATTGAGTGACGCATCATAGGCCCGGCCAGGACGGCCAATGTCACGCGCGAAGCGGCGTTCAAAACCGCGGAATACGGGATTGTGCTTGAGATCCAGGTCAACCAGCCAGGCCTGTTTTTCCGATCTCCGCGCGGCGAGACAGGCAAAGCTCGCGGCGACGCTGGTCGTGCCTTCGCCATTCAGTGCCGACACAAACAGGACCACTCGCCCGCCATCGCCCGACGTGGGGATACGCACGGCCGTGCGCCAGATGGGTTCCAGGTCTTCGCGAAGATCGCGCATTGAGGGGCAGGCTTTCAGTGCTAACCGTGCAGCGCTAGCATGACCTTGGTTAACGGGGCTTTGCGACCGCTTTACCTTTAGGCGCGGCCGACCGTGGCCAGAACGGGCAATCCCGTGGTTCGGCGCAGCGCGCTGGCGGACGGGAATCCGCGCATCGACAGGGTCCGAACCGCGCCGACCATCAGCGCGATCAGGGCGGCCAGGAATACGGTCAACATTGCGATCTGCCATTTCAGGCTGCGATCCTGCGTCGGTACGGTTGCCGGTTCGGTGATCTTGACGCTGTCCGCCGATGGGACAGGCAGATTGCTCGACACGCTGTCATCAGGCGCCAGTGCCAGAAGGTCTCGAAGCTTCGTTTCAATCAGGTCGCGATCGCGCTGAAGCCGTGTCCATTCCGGAGCCAGGCGCGTAAACCGATCAAGCTTATCTTCCACGGCCTGTAACTGGCGCGACAACTCAGCAACTTTCTGGGCCAGGGAATCGCGTTCGGCTTCGAGACGGTTCCTGGAGATTTCAAGGGCCTGATAGGTGGGGTTAGGCCCGCGTCGTACCGTCTCTGCCGGCCCTTCGCCCACCTCGCGCGCGGCCTGAAGGTCGGCAATCTGGCGATCAATTTCCTGTACGCGGCGACTCTCCTCTGTGTAGATCGCAAGCGCCTCATTGCGTTCATTTTCCAGCTCGCGCAGGCGCACAGCACCGGTATCCTCGACCAACAGATCTTGCTGAGCGGTGGTGCCCGCCAATTGGCGCTGGGTCCGCGCGAGTTCCGCGCTGACCGCTTTCTGGCGCGCCTG
Source organism: Hyphomonas sp. Mor2 (assembly GCF_001854405.1). Taxonomy (GTDB): domain Bacteria; phylum Pseudomonadota; class Alphaproteobacteria; order Caulobacterales; family Hyphomonadaceae; genus Henriciella. Next base: position 3,023,806 of record NZ_CP017718.1, on the reverse strand, counting down.
AGCCGTTCCCAGCTCCCCGGAAATCACCGCATGCAGACCCTGCGCGGTGGCCTGCTCACCGGCAAAATCCCGGATCGAGTGGGTGGCGAGAAAATCACGAATGGCATCTTCGGCTTTCAGAAGCGCCCCTTCGGCCTGCTTACGCGCCGCGTCGGACGGGCTGAGGGGCCGATTGCCGAACAGTTCCGCGCGGCGCTGGAGATAGACCGCCATGGCCGCGTTCAGGAGTTCCACCGAGGTGCCGGGATCATCATGGCGAACGGCCAGGCGGATAATGTTCGATCTCGGCGCGACCTCGACCGAGAAGGTCTGGCGGAAGGCATCGACACCGCGTTGGAAGTACAGGTTCTCAATCGCCGCCCTCTGACTGGAGGGCGCGGCACGCATCGCCCGGTCCTGCGCCGCGCTCAGATCCGGAAAGACGCGTGAGAGCGGAAACCGTGACAGGGTCCGTTCGGCGACCAATCGGGTGCGCAGAATTTGCGCCTCGCCCTGGACCTGTTCCTGAATGCCAAGCCCCGAGACCCCGGCCGGGCGCACTTCTTCCCCAGCGGTCACATAGAGGGCGGAGCGAGACTCGTATTGCGGCGGCGTCTGAAACGCGATGAACAAGCCGAAAGCGAGGATCGGGAGCCCGACCAGGATCATCCACCATTTGGATCGCCATAACCGGACCAGAAAATCGACCATGCTGAGCCGTGGCCGGACCGGCACATGGCCCGCGTCCGCCCCAGCGACCCCCATGGGTCTCCGGTCAGCGATGTCGGTCATCCGCAAGGGCTCCGAACTCGGTTTCTGTTCAAGTCTTAATACCTGCTTGATGCTTCCTTAAACATTAACACAGACCCTTTGCTCTGCTTATTTCGCTTCGGATGATGACGATGACTCGCCTGCTTTTCCTTGCCGCGACCACGATGTGGATGAGCGCGTGTCAGGCGGTCGTTCCGGCGCTGCCCGAGGCATCCGTACCGGTTGAGCGACCCATCGAGCCCGCCGACCCGATTGTCAGCTCTACCTATCTCCTGGCCCCCGGGGATCAGCTGGAAATCATCGTCCACACTGCGCCGGAGCTGTCTCGGACGGTGACCATCGCGCCGGATGGCGAGATTCGCATCCCTTATTCAGGTCCGATCGCAGCGTCCGGCAAATCCCTTGAAACGGTGCAGCAGCGTCTGCGCGAGGCCCTGGCCAGCGAGCTTCGAAATCCGGACATTGATGTCCTGCTTGTCGCGACAGCGGCGACCGAGTGCGGCACCTGCAACGCGCAGAACGGGTCTTTCAACCCGCGGCCTTAGCGCGTATGCGAAGGGAAACTCATAATAGGAGCTTCCTGAAATGGCTGATGCCGAAAACACAATCCTGATGGAAACCAGCAAGGGCACTGTGACCATTGAACTGCGCCCGGATCTCGCCCCGGGGCATTGCGACCGAATTCGCGAGCTCGCGCGCGAGGGCTTTTATGACGGTATCGTCTTTCACCGCGTGATCGATGGCTTCATGGCGCAGGTCGGGTGCCCGAACGGTACCGGCATGGGCGGCTCCGACAAGCCAAACCTGCAGGCCGAGTTCAATGACGAACCACATGTGCGCGGCATTTGCTCCATGGCCCGCACCAACCAGCCCCACAGCGCCAATAGCCAGTTCTTTATCTGCTTTGACGATGCGCGTTTCCTCGACAATCAGTACACGGTCTGGGGTCAGGTGACGGAAGGCATGGACGCGATTGACGCGCTGGCCAAGGGCGAGCCGCCGCGTGAGCCGGATTCCATTGTCTCTATGAAAGTCGCTGCAGACAGCTAAAGTTCAGCTTCGATAGACGAGACTGCGCGCATGGCTTCGGCAACATCAGGACGAAAAGCACGCGGGTGGGGCGGGCGATTGCTCGGCTCACGCATCGCGCGGCTGATCTTTGCGTCCAACCTGGCCGGACTGATTATCCTGATCATCGGCGCCATGGTGCTGAACGAAATGCGCGCCAGTTTTGTTGTTTCCAAGAAGCAGGACCTGGTCGGACAGGCGCAGCTTCTGTCCAACCTGATTGGCGATGATGCAGCCTATGGCGAGCCGCAGCCAATCCTGGACGATGCCCTGGCCAAGGATGTGCTGGCCTCGCTGTCGCTGCCGCAGACACTGCGGGGCAAGATTTACAACACCGATGGCGAACTGGTCGGCGACAGCTATTTCCTGTCGGATCGGGTGATTGTTGAAAATCTGCCGCCATTGCAGGACCCGGATCAGTTGACGGTCTGGAGCAAGGGGCTGTCGGAATGGGCGGTCTCGGTGCTCAGCTCGTTTCGCCCCTCCGAGGGCGAGGACGCCGTCCGGACGCTGACCTTTGAGGAAGAATTCGCGGAAGCCCTGATCGGCAATGAAGCTGCCAGTCAGCGATTCAATGATCGCGGCCAGCGGATTATCTCGGTCTCCTTGCCGATCCAGCATGTCTCGGCCGTGGTGGGTGTCCTGACCGTCGAGTCGAATGATATCGACGCCATTATTCGGGCCGAACGCGCGGCACTGGTGCCATTCATTGCCGTCGCCATTCTGGTGGCGCTGGTCACATCTGCGCTGCTAACCATTGGCATCGCCAACCCGCTGCGCAAACTGGCCAGCGAAGCCGATCGCATTCGCAGCGGCACCAGCAACAAGCTGGACCTGCCTAAAATCACCAAGCGGCACGATGAAATTGGCCATCTCGCCCAGTCTGTCGAGGCGATGACGGCCGCCCTGTTCGAACGGATCACAGCGAACGAGTCATTTGCAGCCGATGTCGCACATGAGCTGAAAAATCCCCTGACCTCGATCCGGTCCGCCGTCGAAACCGCCGAAATGGTCCAGGACGACCCGGAAAAACGGGAAAAACTGCGCAAGGTCATCGCACAGGACGTGCAGCGCCTCGATCGCTTAATCACGGATATCTCGAACGCGTCGCGCCTTGAGGCGGAAATGACGCGGATCCCGACGGAGCAGCTGGATATCTCTCGCTTTGTCCGCGACATCGTCCGCACCTATGACGGGCTCGAGCATCAGCGCAACGTCAAGGTCGTGTTCAATGATGCGACCATGGATGCAGGTCTGACCGTGCGCGGGCGCGAGGGGCCGCTCGGCCAGGTCTTGCGCAATCTGATCGACAATGCCCGTTCCTTCTCGCCGGAAGGCGACGAAGTTCAGGTCACGCTCCGGCAAAGCCGCCAGGGGCCTCAAACGACAGCTTGCATTCTGGTCGAGGATAATGGACCCGGCATCCCGGAGGACAAGCTGGAGAAGATCTTCGAGCGGTTTTACACGGACCGCCCGGCGGGCTCCGCCTTCGGCAACAATTCCGGCCTCGGCCTGTCCATCGTTGCCCAGATCGTCGAAACCCATATGGGCACTGTGGTCGCTGCAAATCGCGAGACTGGCGGCGCGCGATTCACCATTGAATTGCCCGCCATATAAGCGGATTCGCACTCGTTAATGAGAATTGAACGCCCCTATTGAGAATAACGTCCAGTTGTGCTATATAAATATGTCACAACACCATATCCGAGCCATGCATATGTCGGCATCTGAGAAGAGAGGTTCTCGCCGGCGTCGTGGCTCGTTTGCGTAGAAGAAGAGGTCTCCACATGGCAACAGCAGATACACTGGATTTCGCAGAAGGTCAGAAAATCGTCTATCCTGCCCACGGCGTTGGCACGGTCACGGCGATTGAGCAGCAGCAAGTCGCTGGCATGACCCTGGAAGTCTATGTTGTCTCATTCGATCAGGACAAGATGATCCTGCGGGTCCCAACCAATCGGGCGATTGCGTCCGGTATGCGGGCACTGGCAGGGTCGAAACTGGTCGACGACGCCCTGAAAACACTTGGCGGCAAGGCTCGGATCAAGCGCACCATGTGGTCGCGCCGGGCCCAGGAATATGAAGCCAAGATCAATTCTGGCGACCTGATCTCCATCGCCGAAGTCGTCCGCGACCTGCACCGTATGGAAGACCAGCCGGAGCAGTCTTACTCCGAGCGTCAGCTCTATGAGAGTGCCCTGGACCGCATGGCTCGGGAGCTGGCCGCGGTCGAAAGCATCGACCACAGCTCGGCCATGGATCGCCTGGCTGAATCTCTGGCCAAGAAGAAAGCCGCCTGAAAGGGCGAGCCGGAAGACGGCGAAGACACTTGAAGAAGACCCCGCCGGAAACGGCGGGGTTTTTTGAATCCGCCAGTTCAGGTCGGCCAACGCACCAAAAAGTGCGCGATTGTGTGATTTCCTGAACCAGATGCGGCGTTAAGCCCAGCGATCTGCCTTGCATCAAACCCTTTGCTTAAATACATGGACGCTAAATCCGCCGACACAGGCGCGACTTGAAAGCGCTGCCGCGTCGCCACGCAGACATGAAGGGATACCAGACAAGATGAGCCTGTATAAAGATTATTTGGACCAGATCGAAGCCCGCAAGAAGGATGGACTCAATCCAAAGCCGATTGAGGACGCGCCACTGGTCTCGGAACTGATTGCTCAAATCAAGGACCTGGACCACGCGCATCGTGACCAGTCGCTCAATTTCTTCATCTATAATGTCCTGCCTGGCACCACGAGCGCCGCGGGCGTCAAAGCCGGTTTTCTGAAGGACATCATTCTCGGCCAGGAAACCGTCGCCGAGATCTCGCCAGAGTTCGCCTTTGAACTCCTGTCGCACATGAAAGGCGGCCCTTCGATCGACGTTCTGCTCGATCTGGCGCTCGGCGACGATGCCGCCATCGCTCAGGATGCCGCCAAGGTTCTGAAGACGCAGGTCTTCCTGTATGAGGCCGATACAGATCGGCTCGAAGCCGCGCACAAGGCCGGGAATGGTGTCGCCACCGAGATTCTCGAAAGCTATGCCCGGGCGGATTTCTTCACCCAGCTGCCGGATATCGAGGAAGAGATCAAAGTCGTCACTTTTGTTGTCGCCGTCGGCGATGTCTCTACCGACCTTCTATCGCCCGGCAAGGACGCGCACTCGCGCTCGGATCGGGAGCTGCACGGCAAGTGCCTGTTCGAACATGATCAGGACAAGCAGAACGCCCTGAAAGCTCTGCAAGCCCAGCATCCCGACAAGCGTGTCATGCTGGTCGCCGAAAAAGGCACCATGGGCGTCGGCTCCTCGCGTATGTCCGGCGTCAACAATGTCGCCTTGTGGACGGGTGTTCAGGCCAGCCCTTACGTGCCTTTCATCAATATCGCCCCGGTTGTCGGTGGCACCAATGGCATTTCGCCGATCTTCTACACGACAGTTGGCGTGACCGGCGGTATCGGAGTCGATCTGCAAAACTGGGCGCGTCAGCTCAATCACAATGGCGCACCCGTCATTGATGAGGATGGCGAGCCGGTTCTGGAACAGCTTTACTCGGTCGATACCGGCACGGTCCTGACCATCAACACCAAGACCAAGAAGCTTTACAATGAGGATGGCAGCAAAGAACTGGTCGATATTGCGGGCGCTCTGACGCCGCAAAAGGTCGAGTTCATGAAGGCCGGCGGCTCTTACGCTGTGGTCTTCGGCAAGAAACTGCAAACCACAGCCGCCGCCATTCTGGGTGTCGAAGCGCCATCGGTTTACGCGACCTCGAAAGAGATCTCGCACGAAGGCAAAGGCCTCACCGCGGTCGAGAAGATCTTTAACCGCAACGCCGTCGGCGTCGCCCCGGGCAAGACACTGCACGCAGGATCGGATGTTCGCGTGAAGGTGAACATTGTCGGCTCGCAGGACACAACCGGCCTGATGACCTCACAAGAGCTCGAAATGATGGCGGCCACCGTCATCTCACCCACCGTTGATGGCGCGTATCAGTCTGGTTGTCACACCGCCTCGGTCTGGGACATCAAGGCCCAGCGCAATACGCCGAAGCTGATGAGCTTCATGAACAAGTTCGGCCTGATCACGGGCCGCGATCCGAAGGGTGAGTATCACCCGATGACCGACGTGATCCACAAGGTGCTGAACGACATCACGGTTGACGATTGGGACGTGATTATTGGCGGCGACTCGCACACCCGCATGTCCAAGGGCGTCGCGTTCGGCGCCGATTCCGGCACTGTGGGTCTCGCCCTCGCCACTGGCGAAGCGACCATGCCGATCCCGCAATCGGTCAAGGTGACATTCAAGGGATCGCTGAAAGACCATATGGATTTCCGCGATGTGGTGCACGCCACGCAGGCCCAGATGCTCGACGAGTTTGATGGCGAGAATGTCTTCCAGGGCCGGATCATCGAGGTGCATATCGGCACGCTTCTGGCCGACCAGGCCTTCACCTTCACCGACTGGACCGCAGAGATGAAGGCAAAGGCCTCGATCTGTATCTCCGAGCCTGAGACGCTGATTGAATCGCTCGAGATCGCGAAGAGCCGGATCAGCATCATGATCGAAAAGGGCATGGACAACGAGAAAGGCGTTCTCAAGGGCCTGATCGCCAAGGCAGACCAGCGCATCGCTGATATCCGCTCGGGTGAGCGCCCGCCGCTGATGCCAGACGAGAATGCGGAATATGTCGCCGAGTTCACCGTCGATCTGGACAAGATCAATGAGCCGATGATTGCCGACCCGGACGTCAATAATGACGACGTCTCACGTCGCTACACTCACGATACGATCCGTCCGATCTCCTATTATGAAGGCACCAAAGAAGTCGATCTCGGCTTTGTCGGCTCCTGCATGGTTCACAAGGGCGACATGAAGATCATCTCTCAGATGCTGAAGAATATCGAAGCCCAGAACGGCACGGTCGAGTTCAAGGCGCCCCTGGTTGTCGCCCCTCCGACCTACAACATTGTCGACGAACTGAAAGAAGAAGGCGACTGGGAAGTTCTGCAGAAATATTCCGGCTTCGAGTTCGATGATGATGCCCCGAAAAACACGGCGCGCACCAAATATGAGAACATCATGTATCTTGAGCGCCCGGGCTGTAATCTTTGCATGGGCAACCAGGAAAAGGCCGAGAACGGCGACACCGTCATGGCCACCTCTACGCGCCTGTTCCAGGGCCGCGTGGTCGCCGACAGTGACGAGAAAAAGGGCGAGTCGCTGCTCGCTTCGACGCCCGTCGTTGTGCTCTCGACCATTCTCGGGCGCACCCCGACCATAGATGAATACACGGCTGCCGTGGATGGTATCGTCCTGACCAAATACGCGCCGCCGCCACTGTAAACCCGGCGCAAGATCTACAAAAGCGGCGCGAAACGGCCTGGCTGTTTCGCGCCATTTTTTTGCTTTTTAGAGCGGCTCGAAATTTTTCAAGAAAAATCTGATCCACTCGCCTTTCTCTCCCGTAAACAAAAATGAACACACCCTTAACGGGCATGGGAGATGGACATGGACACCGCTGCACAGAGTGGAAATGCCGATCGACGCTTCGTCAGAAAAGCGATGAAGGCACCAATGCTGGAAGCCGAGCACGAACTGAACCTGGCGCGGCGATGGCGCGATGAGGAAGACGAGCGCGCCCTGCACGAACTGACCACAGCCTATATGCGGCTGGTTATCTCCATGGCTTCCAAATTCCGTCACTATGGCCTGCCGCTGGCCGATCTGGTCCAGGAGGGCAATGTCGGCCTGATGCAGGCCGCTGCCCGGTTTGAGCCAGCGCGCGAAGTCCGCTTCTCGACCTATGCCGCCTGGTGGATCCGGTCCTCCATTCAGGATTATGTGTTGCGCAACTGGTCAATCGTTCGGACCGGCACGACCGCGGCGCAGAAATCCCTGTTCTTCAATCTCCGCCGCCTGCGCGCCAAGATAGACGATACGGGCGATGCGGTGATGACCGCAGAGAACAAGAAATGGGTGTCCGAGCATCTCGGTGTGCCGGAAAGAGATGTCGAGACCATGGCCTCGCGCCTGTCCGCCTCGGACCGCTCCCTCAACGCGCCGCTCGCCACCGATGGCGATGCGCAATGGCAGGATCTGCTGCCGGACGAGAGCGCCACTCCGGATCAGATCGTCATGGAAGAGCGCGACAATGCCAAGCGCAAGGAATGGATCGCTGAAGCCCTGCAAGTGCTGAATGCTCGCGAAACCCTGATCATTACCGAACGCCGCTTGTCAGAGGATACGGTGACACTGGAAGTGCTCGGCCAGCGTCTGGGCATCTCCAAGGAGCGCGTGCGGCAGATCGAGCATCAGGCCCTCAACAAGCTCCGCAAGACCCTCACGAAGATGGTCGGCGATCCCAACAAGGCCGGGTTGATCCCGGCGGTTTAAATCCCGGGATCTAACCATTCTGCAGGTTCGTGAGGTCCTCCCTTGCGAACCTGTTTTTGCATTCCCACATGAGCTTCAGACGGGTCGCTGCTGAGCGGGACCCGGATAATTGAAACCTCCTCCGCGCGATCCAGGATCGGCGGACGATCTGCCTTTGAAAGGGGATGGCGAATGAATTTCGACACCTATACCGAACGCGCGCAAAGCGTGTTGCAGGCGGCCCAGACCACCGCGCTGGCCAATTCAAATCAGGTCTTCACACCTGAGCATATTCTCAAAGCCATGCTTGATGACCGCGACCAGCTGGCCGCGAACCTGATCCGTGCCGCGGGCGGTCAGCCAGAAAAAGTCGCGCAATTGCTCGACGAGGCCCTGCGCGCGATCCCGAAAGTCAGTGGTGGCCAAAGCGGCCTTCGCCTTGATCAGAGCACAGCAAAGCTGTTCGCCGACGCCGAAGCGGGCGCCAAGACAGCCGGAGACAGCTTCATCACGGTCGAGCGGATGCTGATCGCGATGGCGGGGCTCAAGAGCTCAAAAGCCGCCGATGCGTTGAAAGCAGCGGGCGTCACAGCGAACATGCTGGATGCGGCGGTCACACAGCTGCGCCAGGGTCGGACCGCCGACAGCGCGAATGCTGAAGAAGGCTATGAGGCCCTGAAGAAGTACACCCGCGATCTGACCGCCGATGCCCGCTCGGGCAAGCTCGATCCGGTGATTGGCCGCGATGAGGAAATCCGACGCGCCATTCAGGTCCTGTCCCGCCGGACCAAGAATAATCCTGTCCTGATCGGTGAACCCGGCGTCGGCAAGACCGCCATCGCTGAAGGCCTCGCCCTGCGCATCGTCGACGGCGACGTCCCGGAAAGTCTGAAGAACAAGCGGCTGCTCGCGCTGGATATGGGCGCCTTGATTGCCGGTGCGAAATTCCGCGGCGAGTTTGAAGAGCGCTTGAAAGCGGTCCTGAAAGAAGTCGAGCAAGCCGAAGGCGGCATCGTTCTGTTCATTGACGAAATGCACACGCTGGTCGGGGCAGGCAAGACGGATGGCGCGATGGATGCCTCCAACCTGATCAAACCGGCTCTGGCCCGCGGCGAGCTGCATTGTCTCGGGGCCACGACGCTGGATGAATATCGCAAATATGTCGAAGGCGACGCCGCTTTGGCGCGCCGATTCATGGCTGTCTATGTCGATGAGCCGACCGTGGAAGACACGATTTCGATCCTGCGCGGTCTGAAAGGTCGGTATGAGGCGCACCATGGGGTGCGGGTCAGTGACAGCGCGATTGTCTCGTCCGCGACCCTGTCCAATCGCTACATCACCGACCGTTTCCTGCCAGACAAGGCCATCGACCTGATGGACGAAGCCGCCTCGCGTCTGCGCATGCAGGTCGATTCCAAACCCGAAGAGCTGGACGAGATTGATCGCCGGTTGCTGCAGCTCAAAATCGAGGCCGAAGCGCTCAAGAAAGAGAAAGACGACGCCTCGAAGGAGCGTTTGAAAACGATTGAAGGCGAGATTGCCGAGCTGCAGACCCAATCTGACGAGCTGACCACCGCCTGGGCGGCCGAAAAGGACAAGCTGAAAGGCACGGCGTCGGCGAAAGAGGAGCTGGATCGCGCCTATGCCGAAATGGCTGAAGCCCAGCGCGTCGGTGACCTGCAGAAAGCCTCAGAGCTGAAATTCTCGGCCATTCCGGAACTGGAGAAACGGATCGCGGACGTCGAAGGCAGCGAGGATTCAGACAGCGAAGACGGTCTGGTCTCGGAGGTTGTCCGACCAGACCATATCGCCGCCGTGGTCAGCAAGTGGACCGGCATTCCGGTCGACAAGATGCTGGAAGGCGAACGGGAAAAGCTGTTGCGCATGGAAGACGCGTTGCGGGCCCGTGTGGTCGGTCAGGATGATGCCCTGCAAGCGGTCTCCAACGCCGTACGCCGCGCGCGAGCCGGGCTGCAGGATCCGAACCGCCCGATTGGCTCCTTTCTGTTTGTCGGCCCGACCGGCGTCGGCAAGACCGAGCTGACCAAGGCGCTCGCCGAGTTCATGTTCGATGATGACAGCGCCGTACTGCGCCTCGACATGTCGGAGTTTCAGGAGAAACATTCCGTGGCACGCCTGATCGGTGCGCCACCCGGATATGTCGGCTATGATGAAGGCGGCGTGCTGACCGAAGCGGTCCGGCGACGTCCGTATCAGGTGGTCCTGTTCGACGAGGTCGAGAAGGCGCATCCGGATCTGTTCAACGCGTTGCTTCAGGTCCTCGATGATGGCCGTCTGACAGATGGCCAGGGCCGCACGGTCGACTTCAAGAACACGGTCATCATCATGACCTCGAATCTCGGCGCAGACGCCATTGCGAGCGGCGATGAAGGCGAGCTGAGTGAAGCCCAGCGGGAGGCGGTCTCGACGGCCATCCGCGCACATTTCCGGCCGGAATTCATCAACCGGATCGATGAAACTGTCTTCTTCAAGCGCCTCGGGCGCGGTGAGATTGACCACATTGTCGATATCCAGATTGTCCGCCTGGAAGGCCTGCTCAAGGATCGCAAGATGCGCATCGAGCTGACCGAAGGCGCGCGGCAATGGCTGGCCGATCAGGGCTATGACCCGGTCTATGGCGCCCGGCCGCTGAAGCGCGTGATCCAGAAAGAGTTGCAGGACCCGTTGGCGCGCCTGCTTCTGGAAGGGCGCATCCATGATGGTGAGGCTATCAAGGTCGATGTTGACGGCGACAGCCTGACCATCAATGGCGTCCCGAATGCGTTCGCCAAGGGCGCCGCGGCGCTGAACTAGACAGCTGAGACACAAGGATAAGACTCCCTCGCGCAGAGCGGGGGAGTTTCTGTCTAATCGCCTAAAAGTTGAGATGTCGGGCTAATGTGTCCCGCCTGAATATCGCTCACCCTCATCGCTCTTACTCAGAAAGGGCGAATGATGAGACAACTCCTTTTGGCAGCCACCACGCTTGGTCTGGCATTTTCCGCACAGGCCGTTGAGCATGAAGAGGTCACCGCCGAATTCTCCTACTCGAAAGAGCAGTTACAAACCGAGGATGGTGCAAGACAGGTCCTGGCAGCCTTGTCTGAATACGTGCGGCACGCCTGCCAGATCGAGTATGAACCTCATCGGCACAGTCACGGACGGATCGACCATGTGTGCTTCGATCAGATGATGGCGGACGCGATTGCCAAAATCGAGGCTCCAGAGCTGACGGCGGCCTACGCTGCTCAGGCGCAGTAGTCCTGCATTCAATCCCTCAGGAAGAAAGAACAGGTATGCGTTTCGTTATCTCATTGCTGCTGGCAGTGTTCGTATTCCACACCGCACAAGCTGACCCGGCACGCGATCCAGTGTTCGTCGACTTCTACTTCTCGCGCGCAGATCTCGATCATGAGCCAGGTGCGCAAGGCGTGCTTTACCGGATCGTTGAAACGGTCGGCGAGGTATGCCGGGAGCAACGCGCGGAAAGCCGCATCAAAAGGCAGATTGATCCCGATTGCCTGAATGAAATGGTGGCGAATGCCGTCACTCAGATCGATGACCCGAAACTGACGGCAATGTACCACCAATGGTCAGGCCAACACACACGTTCGGCAACGCTAGACTGAGGGGCTGAGGACCGCGCGACACTTACGGCGCGGGCGGGGTCACTGAGGCGGTGACAAAGGACTCCGAGGGCGCCGTGTGCTCGGCCCGGATAGCATCGATCCGGTCCCGTTCGACGACGAAGGCTTCGAAGATTTCGGGATCCATGGCGAGCTTGCGCCCGGTTGGCAGTTTCAGTCGCATGACATCCACCGGCTTGCCATTCTTATAGACTTCATAATGCAAATGCGGTCCCGTGGACGCGCCAGTGGAGCCGACATAGCCAATAATCTGCCCCTGGCGCACCGAGCGCCCGGACCGAATGCCGCGCGCGTAACGCGACAGGTGCGCATAAGCGGTCTTGTAGCCCTTGGCATGACGAACGCGGATATAATGGCCATAGCCACCATAGCGGCTGGCCCGCTCGACCACGCCATTGCCTGCGGCATAGATTGGCGTGCCGGTCGGCGCGGCAAAGTCGGTGCCCTTGTGCAGGCGGGTATAGCCGCTGATCGGGTGGCGGCGTGTCCCGAAGCGCGACGACAGGCGAGCGCCATTGATCGGGGTTTTCATTAGGAACTTGGTCGAGCTTTCACCATTTGCCTGGAAATAGTCGACGATCTTTTCGTCTGGCGTGGTGAAGCGATAGAAAGACTTGCTCACCGCCTTGCCATTCAGCGCAGCAAACAGGACATCGCCGCGGCGAATGACATTGCCGCGTTCATCCATCAGCACGTCGAAGACCATTTCAAACTCATCGCCGGGATGAACTTCGCGCTGAAAGTCGAGATCATAGGCGAACACTTGGGCGAAATCGACGACCTGCTGGTCCTCGGCGCCAAGCATCTGGGCGTCGCGATAAAGGCTCGTTTCGATCTTGCCTTTGACGCTGTACGGCGTCGGGATGAGCTGCGAGTCGAGCGCGAAGGCCTTGAACTCACCATCCGGCATACGCTTGGCGAGCAATCGCCGTCCCGGCTCAAGATCCACACTCAGCGCGTTCAACGTCTCGCCAGCCACATGCGCTTTCACTTCAAGGCCAGGCAGCACCCGGCGGGCATTCAGCAATTCCGACCGGGTCAGGCTGTAAAGGGCCTGATGTCCCTCATTGCCCGGCAGGTCGAGGCGATTGACCAGGTCGGACAGAGTTTCGCGGCGCTTGAGCGTCGCGGGTCGCACTTCCAGTTCCGCGCCAATGCCGAAATCTTCCGGATCCACCGGCAGGGAAGCAAGGCTCGCGGTCACGACCTCTTCAGTCGGTTCGATCTCAGTCGGTTCGGTTTCAAGCTCGAGGGTCAGAACGGTGACCGAGGACAGGCCAATCAACGCCCCGAGGGCGAAAAGGCTACGCGTGCCGGCTGACATTGATTTCAACATTTTGTTCCAACTCCTGCACGCCAACGTCCCGAAACTGTGGCGGCATCGACAGATTCCTGACCTCTGACCTTCAAGAATTGTGCCGTTAAAGACTTAATAACCAGTTCTTTCCGATGGCAAGATCTGATCGATTGGATCGAGATGTCTTTTCCGTCATGATCAGGAAACGGGCGCCATGCGCGAACATGTCTCTGGTCTGGTGCATGGACAGATGCGCTGAGATCACTATCTGCTCCCTTATGCGCATCACGATCCTGCTCATTATCGCTGCCATTGTCGGCCTCGGCCTGACCTTCTGGGGCGTCGCGTCGATGTGGAGCCAGATGGGAGTCTACATGACCCTGCATGGCTGGATCGCCTATGGCCTCGGCGTCGTTGTCAGCATTGCGCTGGCCGGTGGATTGTTCTTTCTCACCTTCAAGAGCGCCCGCGACGGCTATGATGACATCGATCGACCCGAAGATCTGAACGATTAGTCACGTCAAATGCTGGCGAATCGGCTAGACAGGGAGAAGAGTGATTCTTCTGGGGTTGAGAAATGATTGAACCGTCCCGCCTAGCCGCATTCATTGCTTCGCGCATTTGCCACGACCTGATCTCACCCGTGGCGTCGGTGAACTCCGCGCTCGAACTGCTCGATGAGCCGGGCGATGCCGAAATGAAAGCCCAGGCCGAGCAGCTCTTGCAGAATGGCGCAGAATCGGCCGGCGCGCGCATCCAGCTGCTGCGTTATGCCTTTGGCTCCGCCGGCTTGTCAGACACCGCCGCGGACCGACACGAAGTGCGCCAGATCGTCGAAGGCTTCATGAAGAGCCACAAGCCGAGCGTTGAATGGGAAATCGATACCGGCCATTTCAGTTGCGGGCATGCGCGCGTCCTGATGAACCTCGTCATCATGGCCGTCGCCGCGATCCCGCGCGGCGGGGTGGTTTCGCTGAAAGTTGCGAATGAAAGCGAGGGTCTGACCCTGATCGCCGAGGCCAAAGGTCCAAAAGCCCGTCTGGCGGAATTTGTCGAAGCGGCTTTTGCAGGCAACACACCGGAAGAAGGCTGGTCGGCACGGACGATTCAGCCGCTCTTCGCAACCATGGTCACAGATGACCTCGGCGGCACCATCTCGGCGACCGCCGAAGAGGAATGCGTCACCTTCACCGCGCGCGGGCTTCGCGCCGAGGGCTAACTGCCTGTTAAGTAAAGGCCGCCCATACTGCGGCACGAAATTGCTGCTGGTGGCTTATGAAACACTGTCTGATTGTTGATGATTCCCGCGTCGTGCGCACGGTGGCGGGGCGCATTGTGAAGGATCTGTCCTTCTCGGTTTCGGAAGCCGCTGACGGCGCGCAAGCCCTGGAAATGTGCCGGGCCGAGATGCCGGACGCGATCCTGCTGGACTGGAACATGCCGGTCATGAATGGCCTCGATTTCCTGCGCGCGCTGCGCCGCGAAGAGAATGGCAAGGAGCCGATTGTCGTCTTTTGCACCAATGAAAACGACTCCGAACATATCAGCGAAGCCATTCGCGCCGGCGCCAATGAGTACATCATGAAGCCGTTCGATGCCGATATTGTCGAAAGCAAATTCGCTGAAGTCGGACTGGTCTGAAGCAATTTCTTAATTAAATTGCCGTTCTAAGTAACCTTTGAGCGTTTCCACGAGCCGACCTGAACATGCAAGAAACCACTTTCAACGAGCTTGCAGATCTCGCCCTCCGCCAGAGCGGACAGAATATCCCTGCCTCCAAGGCCTATCTGATGGAAGCCCGGCTGAGCACGATTGCCCGGCGCGAGAATTTTGCCACCCTCGATGATCTGGTCCATTGCCTGAAAGCGCGTCCGAATCCGCGCTTTGAGCAGGAAGTTGCGGCCGCATTGACCGGCAAATCGACCCGTTTCTTTGGCGATCGGGACCTGCTGGACAAGATTGTCGAACAAGCGCTTCCAAAGCGACTGGAATTCTCCACAACCGGCCGCCTTCGCGTCTGGTGCGCGGGCGTTTCGACCGGCCAGGAAGCGTGGTCCCTCGCCATATTGCTCCGAGAAGCCGTCGGCTCGCCGCTGGCCAATGCCGAGATTGAGATTGTCGGGACCGACCTTTCGACCCAGTGTATCGAGACCGCCAAGCAAGGCATTTATGGCCATTTTGACGTCCAGAAAGGCCTGTCCATTCATCGCCTGATGACCAATTTCGATCGCCGCGACAATGGCGACTGGTCGATCAATGCCAACCTCCAGAAAGCCGTGAGTTTCCGGCGGCACAATCTGCTCGAGCCAACCCGGGATCTCGGACAGTTTGACGTCATCCTGTGCTGCAATGTGCTGACCGGCCTGGCGCAAGGCGCGAAAGCTCAGGTCGTGGACACGCTGAGCGCGCATCTTCTGCCCGAAGCCTTCCTGTTTGCCGGGACCGAAGAGAATTTGAGCGGCATTTCCAGCGCGATCAAGCCGTCCCGCGCGCTCCGCGGGGCGTATGAGCGCGATTTTTCTGGTAAAAAAACCGAAGCCGCCTAGAATAGCGCGCAATCATCATCGAGGAGGACCCCAACATGGGTATGATGGAAGCAGTGCAAACGTTTTTCGCACGATACACCGATTTCCAGGGTCGGTCGCGTCGATCGGAGTATTGGTGGGTCATCCTGGCTTATTTCATAGTGATTATTATCGCTGGAGCTTTGCTCGGCGTGATTGGAGGTCTGGGCAGCGGAAACCTGAACCCAATTGGTTACCTGCTCGCAGGCATTTTGGGTCTTGGATACCTGGCGATCATTATCCCAGCTATCGCGCTCACGGTTCGCCGATTCCACGACCTCAATCAAACGGGGTGGCTTGTTCTGGTATTCGTTCTGCTCAGCGTCATCCCACTGATCGGCCTGATCGCCAGCATAGGATGGTTGATCTGGTTCGCCATGCCGGGCACGACGGGCCCCAACAAGTACGGACCTGATCCCAAGGGCGGTCATGATGTGGGTGTCTTCAGCTAAGCGCTGCATCACCTCAATCTCGTGCACCCGTTGGCTGATCGCCAGCGGGTGCATTTCATTCTGGGGTCTGATATAGGCGCGAGCATGAAAGTCGAACTCGATCTCTCCCGGCGCCCGGACGCCGCCCCGGCGCGCAAACCGCTGGCCGGACTGTCCCTGCCTGCACTGAAGGCAGAGATGGAAGCGATCGGCGTCGAGCCCAAAAAGGCCGGCATGCGCGCCAAACAGCTGCGCCGCTGGGTCCACCATATGGGCGAGCAGGACTTCATGGCGATGACTGACATTGCCAAGGATCTGCGCCTGAAGCTGACGGAGCACTACCATCTCGATCGCCCGGAAATCAGCGATCATCAGGTCTCGGTCGACGGCACCCAGAAATGGCTCACCCGCTTCGGCCCCGGCATCGAAGGCGAGAGCGTGTTCATTCCCGATGTCAGCAAGTCCGGCGCGCTGTGCGTGTCCAGCCAGGTCGGCTGTACGCTGAATTGCACCTTCTGCCATACCGGGACGCAGAAACTGGTGCGCAATCTGACGGCGCAGGAAATTGTCTCACAGGTTCTGATTGCCCGTGACGGGATTGGCGAATGGCCGGCCAGTGTCGAGAACCGGCGCCTGACCAATATCGTCTTCATGGGCATGGGCGAGCCGCTCTATAATCTCGATAATGTCGCCGAAGCGATCGATACGATCAGCGACGGCGATGGCGTATCGATAGGTCGCCGCCGCATCACCGTCTCAACTGCAGGCGTGGCCCCCAGGATCCCTGAGCTTGGCGAGCGGACTGGCGCGATGCTGGCAATCTCGCTGCACGCCGTGCGCGATGATCTGCGCGACGAGATTGTGCCGATCAATCGCAAATATGACCTGCAAACCCTGTTCGAAGCGATCCGGGCCTATCCAGATCTCGGCAATTCCAAACGCGTGACGTTTGAATATGTCATGCTGAAAGGCGTGAATGACAGCCTGGCCGAAGCGCGTGACCTGGTTAAACTGCTGCGCGGCGTGCCCGCCAAGATCAACCTGATCCCGTTCAATCCATGGCCAAACAGCCCCTATGAGTGTTCGGACTGGGAGACGATTGAAGCCTTTGCCGAAGTCGTCAAACGCGCCGGCTATGCCAGCCCGATCCGTACCCCGCGCGGGCGCGATATCTTCGCCGCCTGCGGGCAGCTGCGCTCGGAGAGTGTGAAGAAATCAGCGGCCGAGAAACGCCGCGAGGCGCTTCAAAACGCGGATTAGCGATAATCCCGGTTTCCTGACTTTCGGGGGCAATGCGGGACGAACTAGAGCCCCTGCGCGCCGCGCACCAGGCGGCCGGGCTTCGCACCGGTCGCCTCGCCATGACGCTGGATCACCTGCCCCGCCACCACAGTGGCTTCATAGCCATCTGCATGTTGCATCAAGCGACGGCCACCGGCTGGCAAGTCATGCACGATATGCGGCGTGTGGAGCCTCAATCCGTCATGATCGATCACATTGAGATCGGCGCGATAGCCGGGCTTCAGCAGGCCGCGATCCTTCAGGCCAACCCAGGCCGCCGTATCGTGACACTGGCGCTTGATCAGAAACTCAAGAGGCAACTTGTCGCCGCGCGTGCGGTCGCGGGTCCAGTGGGTTAGCAACG
This sequence comes from Hyphomonas sp. Mor2, assembly GCF_001854405.1. Classification (GTDB taxonomy): domain Bacteria; phylum Pseudomonadota; class Alphaproteobacteria; order Caulobacterales; family Hyphomonadaceae; genus Henriciella. The sequence goes on along the minus strand of NZ_CP017718.1, from coordinate 3,006,038 downwards.
TGGTCGGGAAGGACCCATCACAGATCATTCCGACATGCGCCCCACCATCGGACAGACCCGGCAGGCTGGCCGGGCTTTCCAACATCGCCTTGACCGGATCGAGGCTGCCCTGGGCATAGTTCAGGAAAGGCAGATAAATCATCCCGCGCCCATTATCGGCCAGCATCAGGTCCAGAACGACCGCTTCCGGCGTCGTCCCGCGGGCATTGGCGATCGCTGCGACCGTCTTGTCCTCGGACGGCTCATAATCCGGCGGATCGCCCAGCACGAACATCTTGCCGAAATTGCGCAGGATCGATTTCACAAACGGATTATCCGCGTCTGGCTGATCATTGAGCAGGCGCTGCTGAAAGGCCCGATCGCTGAGCATGTGAACGCGTTTCTCAAACGGCTCATTGGCAATCGATTGATAGATCGGGTGCCCGGAGAACGGGTTCAGCGTCAGCTCGAGTCCCAGCAGCACGCCGACCGGACGCGGCCCAACTTGCGCACGCATCTCGAGGCCCTCAGCCGCCGCGGACTCGATTTCTGCGAGCAGGAATTTCCAGCTGTCAGGTGCTATATCGGCCTGCGCCAGTGAGACAGATAAGGGGCATCCGGATTTCTCGACCAGTCGCCGCAGCATCGCTGCTTCCTTTTGCGGGTCATTAAAGTCGGATACGAATTGCAGGACGCCTTTTCCAGCTTTGCCGAGCGCCATGGCGATGCCGGTCAGCTCCCGCTCTGATGCGGTCAGCGTGGGCGTCGGCTGACCGTCAGAGGTGCGGTGATTGAGCGTTCTGGACGTTGAAAATCCGAGCGCGCCGGCTTCGACAGCCGTGCGGGCCAGATCGGACATGGCCGCGATATCGTCATCGGTCGCATCCTCACGATTGGCCCCGCGATCACCCATCACATAGACCCGCAGCGCCGCATGCGGCAGCTGCGCCCCAAAATCGATATCAAAGGCGCGGTCTTCAAGACTGTCGAGATAATCCGGGAAGCTCTCCCAATCCCATGGCAAGCCCTCAGCAAGGACCGGAAACGGAATATCCTCGACCCCTTCCATTAGGCGGATCAGACGGTCATGATCACTGGTGCGCACCGGTGCGAAGCCGACCCCGCAATTGCCCATGATCGCCGTCGTGACGCCGTGATTGGAAGAGGGGGAGAGCGCATCGCCCCAGGTCACCTGGCCGTCATAATGGGTGTGAATGTCGACAAAGCCAGGCGCGACCAGTTTGCCCCGGGCATCGATTTCCTCAGCGCCTGTGCCAGACACGTCGCCGACCTCGGCGATCTTGCCCTGCTTGATCGCCACATCGGCGTCGCGGCCCGGATCGCCCGATCCGTCGACCACGAACCCGCCCCGGATGACCAGATCATGCTCTGCCATGAGCGCCTCCAAAGAACATTTGCCATGGAGTGTGCCAGTCCGAATGGCGCTGTCAAACCTGTCGCCGGGGGAGGATCAGGTCAGGTTCAGCCGCTTGAGCGGTGCCCCGATGGCGCCTGAAACCATGGCCGCAAGCAGCGGCGGAGCCGGCCAGATCTTGCTCAACGGCGCCGCCAGCCAGTCACGCAACCAGGGCAGGACGTGACTGTCGCCCTGATAGACCGGCGTGAACAACCAGGTCATGATCTGATAAAGCCGGACATGGCCGCGCCGCGCCCGCACATAGGCCTTGAGCGCGTCACCCACCTCATGCGTCGAGCTGATGGCCTGCGCCAGCGCCCAGGCATCCAGCAGGGCCATGTTTGCCCCTTGCCCCAATTGTGGAGAGGCCGCGTGCCAGGCATCGCCGATACGCGCGAAGCCTCGCCCGACAATCGGCGCGTTCGACGTGTGATGACGATAACGGGCGAAGGTCAGATCATCATGGGATGAGAAGTGATCCATCAACTGCGCTGTCTCCGGCCACAGCGCCGCCGCGTCGGCTTTCCACGCGTCCAGGGGCCGGGCGCGCCAGGCGGCTTCCTGATCGCCGCGAATAGACCAGAAATAGGTCAGCGTCTCCGGCGCGTCCCGGGACAAGCGACCGGACGGCATCACGCCGGTCATCTGGCTCGCCTTGTGATAGCGCTGTTCGAGCGCGGTGACATCGAAACCGCCATTTTCGGGCCAGGGCAGGGTGGCCCACAGCGCGCCATAAGGCAGGTCAACGCCGCGATCGGACGGCGTCAGGCTGGAGCGGGCGCCGTGGGCATAGACGGCGAGATCCAGACCCGAAATCCGTTCGCCCCCTTCCAGGATCAAGGCTGGATCCGCCGCCTCCACGCTTGTAACCGGCGCGGCGAGCACAATCTCCACGCCCGCCTCTTGCGCCGCCTGATAGAGCGCCTCAAAGACCAGGCCCCGCTGCACACCGAGCCCGTACACATCTTTCCGCCACTTGCGATAGCGGACGTCCAGAACGGGTCGCAGAGACGGCGTGGTCAGCCCCCAGAGACGCTCAATCGGTGTGCCCAGCGCATCGATCTCGGCTCGCAAGCCGAGTTTCTCCAGCACCGCAAGCCCGGTCTGCTGTAGCATCAAACCAGAGCCAATCGGCTTCGGGGATTCGAACTGGTCAAAGATTCGCACGCGGTGGCCATCGCGCGCCAGCAGGGTGCTCAGTGCCAGACCACCAATTCCCGCCCCTGTAATCGCGATTTCCAGCCGCCTGCCCATAATCCCACCCTGCGACGCTGCGCAATGATTGTCACCCGGACAAAAACTTCCTAACTCAAGGCGATGACGAAGACGCTCAAAATGCTCACCGCACAGCTCAATCCCGTGGTCGGAGATATCAAGGGAAACAAAGCCTTAGCCGAGGCCGCTTTCGCCGAGGCCAAGGCCAAGCAGGTCGATCTGCTGGTGCTCTCGGAGCTGTTCATTCTCGGCTATCCAGCGGAGGACCTAGTGCTCAAGCCCGCCGCTGTGGAGCATTCCATGCAGGCCGTGCAGGAGTTGAAAGCGCTGACCAAAACCGGGCCTGCCATCCTGATCGGCTCGCCCTGGGCAGAAGAGGGTAAACTCTACAATGCGATCCTGCTCCTTCAGGATGGCGCCATCCGCACGCGCTATGACAAGCGCGAACTGCCCAATTATGGCGTGTTTGACGAAAAGCGCATCTTTGACGCTGGCGAGGGCGAGCATGAAACGGTCGAGATCAATGGCATCCCGGTCGGCCTCGCGATCTGTGAGGACATCTGGTACGACCGCGTGCCGGGAGCCCTGGCGGCGGCGGGGGCCGAGATCCTGCTGGTTCCGAATGCCTCGCCCTGGCGCCGCACGGTCAATGTCGAGCGTCACACAACCTTCTCCGCCTGGGCCAAGACTGGCGTGCCATATCTGTTCGTCAACCAGGTCGGCGGACAGGATGAACTGGTCTTTGACGGCGCCTCCTATGCGGTCGATTTCGATGGCGCAGAGCATCAGCTCCTCGGCAATTTCGTTTCTGGAACCGCGGTGGTCACCTATAATGGCGAGACGCACCGGTTCGAACCGGCCGACGACCCGGCCAAACTGACCAGCGGCTGGGAAGCCGAGTATCGCGCGGCGACGCTGGCGCTTGGCGATTATGTCAACAAGAACCGGTTCCCAGGCGTTGTGCTCGGATTGTCCGGCGGCATCGATAGTGCGCTCACGGCGGCTATGGCTGTGGACGCGCTGGGCCCCGAACGGGTCTGGTGCGTGATGATGCCGAGCAAATATACAAGCTCGGATAGTCTTGAAGACGCCAAGGCCTGCGCCGAGGCGCTCGGCGTGCGCTATGACACGATCAATATCGCGCCGGGCGTCGGCGCCATGGACGAGATGCTCGGCGAGGCCTTTGCTGAAACGCAGCCCGACACGACAGAAGAGAATATCCAGTCCCGCCTGCGCGGCGTGACCCTGATGGCCCTCTCCAACAAGTTCGGCCACATGGTGGTGACGACCGGCAACAAGTCCGAAATGGCGGTCGGCTATGCCACCCTCTATGGCGACATGTGCGGCGGCTACAATGCGCTGAAGGATTTCTACAAGACCGAGGTTTTCGCACTGTCCCGGTGGCGCAACACGGCTGTCCCAGTTGGCGCGCTGGGCCCTGGCGGAGAAGTGATTCCGGAGCGGATCATCACCAAACCGCCGAGCGCGGAACTGCGCGAGGACCAGAAGGACGAGGATTCCCTGCCGCCATATGATGCCCTTGACGACATCCTGCGCGGCCTGGTCGATCTGGAAGAAGATGTCGACGACATCCTCGCCCGCGGTCATGATGAAGCCACTGTCCGCCGCATCGAGCACTTGCTCTATATCGCCGAATACAAGCGTCGTCAGGCGCCCCCCGGCGTCAAAGTCGGCTCAAAGAATTTCGGGCGGGACCGCCGCTACCCGATCACCAACCGGTTTCGGGATGATTGAGGGGTCGCAGAGCATCCGCTTTCGGGCGTCAGACCGAACTGCATGATTCGACGCTAAACGCACTTTTGCGCTTGCATGACGACGGGTTAGCGCTGGTCTTGCACAAGCCGAAATCACTTCATCCGGAATGTGACGCCAGATCAACAGGTGCGGTTGACACGCGCGAATTTGTACCTTGTGTGTCAAGCGCGCCTGAACATGGGGCTTAAACCATAAATGTTAGACTCTCTGACCAAGTCACTCGATTCAGCGAGGCGGATGGATCGTGGCGCGCCTCTGAGGGTGGCGATACTGTCCTACAGATCCGATCCGAAAGTTGGCGGGCAAGGGGTATATGTTGACTATCTCTCCAGCGCACTGGTGGAGGCTGGCGCCAGCGTTGATGTGATTTCTGGACCGCCCTATCCGCAATTGTCGAAAGACGTGCGTCTGGTCAAGCTGCCCTCTCTGGACCTCTACGCGAAACCGAATAATGGCCATACGGCCCTACGCCCCCATCACCTGCTGAGTCCCACGGACACCTATGAGTATTTTGGGCATCTTTCCGGGAAGTTCGTGGAACCCTACACCTTTGGGCAGCGGGTTTACGACCATATGAAGCGCGCCCATGGCAAGTATGACGTGATTTTGGACAATCAGACTTTGGCCAGCGGTGTGTCCCGCATCGCCTCCCAGCTCAAACGGCCGCTTACAACCACCATCCATCATCCGATCACCCGCGATCGGAAACTTGCTCTGGAAGCTACACCGAGCTGGCGGCATCGACTCTTGGTCCGGCGCTGGTATGCGTTTCATCGGATGCAAGTCCGAAATGCGCGCAAGCTGTCCTTTATCACGTGCCCTTCGGAGCATGCAAAAGCTGATATCATTACGGAGTTTGGGGTGCTTCCGGAGCGCATTCACCCGATTCCGCTTGGCGTGGATCAGGCCACCTTCCGGCCCTGCCCGGACACGCGGCGCGCGGCACAACGGATCATATCGACGGCAAGCTCAGACACCCCTCTCAAGGGCTTGCATATCCTGCTGGACGCTTATGCGCACACCCTGAAGACCAATCCTGAAGCGGAATTGGTCGTCATTGGCAAATTGCGCAACGGGCAGGCGCGCAAACGGTTGAAGGCGCTGGGGCTGGAAGCCCGCGTCACGTTCAAGCACGATCTGACGCGTGAAGAACTGGCCCACGAATTTCGCACTGCGACAATTGCTGTGACCCCTTCGCTCTATGAAGGATTTGGTCTACCGGCCGCCGAAGCGATGAGCTGTGCCACACCGGTGATTGTCACCGATGGCGGCGCCTTGCCTGAAGTCGCAGGACGGGCAGGCATCATTGTTCCGAAGGACGATGCCGCCGCGCTCGCCGAAGCGATGTCGAACTTGCTGAACGACACCGAGGCGCAGAAACGTGTCGGTGCAGCCTGTCTGAAGCGCGCGCAAGCGACCTTCAACTGGAACGCCATTGCGCCGCTTTACATGTCCTTCTTTGACGAGGCGATTGCCGCACAATGCTGACCGCTCGTCTGAAGCGCCTGGGTCTGAAAGACGGCGACCGTGTTCTTGATCTTGGCTGCGGTGAAGGCCGTCATGTGCACGGCTTGTACTTGCTTGGGAATCTCAAGGTCTTTGGGGTCGATCTGAGTGACACATCACTCAAGAAAGCCGAGGAAGGACTGGCCACGCTTCAAAAGCCTGCTCACGATCATTCTGGCGAAGTGGTCTTCGAAACCGGAGATGCCACGGCGCTGCGCTTTGAAGACAATACGTTTGATGCAGTGATCTGCTCCGAAGTTCTGGAGCATCTTCCTGATTATCACGCCGCCATCGCTGAAATCCAGCGCGTGTTGAAACCGGAAGGACGGCTGTGCATTTCTGTACCGCACGCATGGCCCGAACGGGTCTGCTGGCAATTGGCCCCGCCTCCAAATGGCTATGCGTTCGCGCCTGGGGGGCATATTCGGATTTTCGACGAGGTCGATCTCAAAGTCTCGGTCCAGCGCCATGGCTTCAAACTGTTTGGACGCCATCATGCGCATGGTATTCATGTGCCTTATTGGTGGTTGAAATGCGCGTTCTGGGATCGGGAAGAGGACCATCCCATAACCAAGGCCTATCATAATTTTCTGGTCTGGGATCTGATGAAACGACCCTGGATTACGCGCTTCATCGACACCCTTATTTCCCCCTTCATGGGCAAGAGTCTGGTGCTCTATTTCCATTCTACAAAGGCATCCTGATGGATGGGTCATTTGCGTCCGAGACCCTTCTTGAGGTCATTGATCTGAAGCCAGCGATTCAGCGGATATTGAATATTCAATCCGATGACGGGGCGATCGCCTGGTTTGAGCAAGGGCCTTGGGATTCCTGGAACCATGTCGAAAGCGCGATGGCGCTCTGCGTTCTGGGAGAATATGAGGCGGCTGAACGCGCCTATGATTATCTCGCCAGCAGCCAGCGCCCAGACGGGGCCTGGCTCGGCGAGTATGGAAACGCCCTGCCAATGGTGGATCGGGACTATATCAGCCGCGAACCCGCGCCGGCTGTTTTGGATTCAAACTTCTGCGCTTACCCAGCGGTTGGCGTCGCGCATTACCTGAAGCGAACCGGCAGGATCGAACGCGTCCAGACCTGGTGGCCGATGGTGGCGCGGGCACTGGACTTTGTGATCTCGCTTCAGTTGCCAAACGGAACCATTTGCTGGGCGAAAGAAGCGCTCGGGAACGATGCGGAAGATGCGCTGCTGGCGGGGAACGCATCCATTCTCAAAAGCATTGAATGTGGGCTCTATCTCGCGAAGGAACTCGGTCACACCAGAACAGATTGGGCGCAAGCGCACGCCGCGCTTTTGCAGGCCTTGCGGACTGATCCATCAGCCTTTGACCGGCGCGGCCACGGTAGGCGGTTTGCGATGGATTGGTACTATCCGGTCTTGTCGCATGCGCTTTCACCGGACCAAGCGCTGGACCGCATCCTTGGTCGTTGGAGTGTCTTTGTCCCCGAATTGGGCTGTCGATGCGTCTCCGATGAGCCTTGGGTCACCACCGCAGAAACAGCTGAACTCGTTCTGACGCTCATAGCGATTGGTGATCTGGATCGCGCCGTGTCGCTGTTCCAGAGCTTGTCCGGATTACGCGATGAAAACGGAGCGTTCTGGATGGGATGGCAGAGCGAGGAGATGACCTTCTGGCCAAAAGAGCGACCGAGCTGGACGCAAGCCGCCGTTGTGTTAGCCGCAGATGCGCTTACGAACTCGACGCCTGCCAGCCGCGTACTGGTCGAGCCCCTGCTTTAAATGCGCCGAAGAATGCGCAGACTGCGAACCGCGGCTTCTTCAACAAAAAGATCTGATGCCAGCGCCCGTCGATAGATCTCATACGGCGCTTGCCCACCCTCATCAGGATTGGGAAAGACATCATGAATGGCCAGCAAACCGCCTGGCATGACGTGTGGGGTCCACCCCCGATAGTCGTTCAGCGCATGTTCCATCGTATGTCCGCCATCGATGAACAGAAAGCTGAGCGGCGTGCGCCAGCGATTGGCGATATCAATGGACCGCCCGACAATCGCCACGACAGTGCCCTCCAAATTGGCAGATCTGATCGTCTGGCGAAACACGGGCAATGTATCGAGCGACTGCGCCTCCTCATCCCAAAGGCTCTCATCAAAATATTCCCAGCCCGGCTGATTTTCTTCAGATCCGCGATGGTGATCAATCGAAAACAGAATCTCCCCGGCGGATTTGCAAGCGGTCCCGATATACAAGCTCGATTTTCCGCAATAACCGCCAATTTCCACGCATGGGCCATGCGGCGCCCGCTCTTTTGCGGCGGCGTACAGGGCGGCCCCTTCGTCGGCCGCGAGAAAGCCCTTGATCTCATCAGGGTCGAGGGGAAGTTTCAACGATCTAAACTCCTGGATGTCTTGGACCGGCCTAATTTTCTTCTTCCCGTCCGTCCAGATTCGTTTGCCTGCTGGGGCTCCGGGATGACGCTCAAGCCAAAGACGCGCCTGGCTGTTCTATCCCTTCAGGAGGCCAGCGCGTGCGGCGACAGGCGCAGACCTGTCATTCCGCCATGGCCGCGATCGCCGAGGCCACGTCTACGGTCCGCTTTGCCTCTTCGAGGTGCAGGAGCTCGGTCATCTTTCCATTCACCTTGAGCACGCCCTTGCCGGCATTTTCAGGGTCCGCAAACGCCTCGATCACGGCCTTCGCCTGGTCGACGTCGGCGGCATCGGGCGCGAAAATGCGATTGGCGGCGTCCAGCTGTGAGGGATGGATCAGGGTCTTGCCATCAAAGCCCATGACGCGGCCTTGCTGGCACTCCGCTTCCAGCCCGTCTTCATCGCCAATTCCGTTGAAGACGCCGTCAATGGCAAGCAGATCATAGGCGCGGGCTGCGGCGACGCTGAGGCTGAGCGAGGTCTGGAACGCGGTGCGAACCGGCGGATCATTGACCGCGCGCAGCTCCTTGGCGAGGTCGTTCGTGCCCATGACGAAAGCCGTCAGGCGGGTGCGGCCAACTGCTTCGGCAATATGCTGGATGTTGAGGATCGCCTTGGGCATTTCGATCATCACCCAGAGCCCCATATCGTCAGGCGCGCCAGCGCGACTCATCGCATCATTCAGGCGGTCAATGTCGCCGCCATCGATCACTTTTGGCGCCAGGATGGCATCCGGGCCAGCCTCGACCGCCGCTTTCATGTCGTCCAGCCCCCATTCGGTATCGAGGCCATTGATGCGCACGACAATCTCACGCTTGCCGTAGCCGCCGGCCTTCACAGCCGCGCTGACAGTGTCGCGGGCTTCGGCCTTGGCGTCGGGCGCCACAGCGTCTTCCAGGTCGAAGATCAAAGTGTCGGCAGAAAGCGTTTTCGCCTTTTCCAGCGCGCGAGGATTGGCGCCGGGCATGTAAAGGCAGGATCGGCGTGGGCGGTGGGAACTGGCGGACATGCATGTCTCCTTGACGGGCGAGTTTGAACGCGACACGAGTGCCCGCTCACGCGAATGAAATCAACCGCTTGGAGCGAATTCATCATGAATATGACGACGCCTCGGATCCGACCGGCAAAGCCAGAGGATTATGATGCGCTTGGGCAGGTCATGTTCGAGGCCATCCATCAGGGTCCGTCGCACTATACGACAGCCCAGTCGCGGGCCTGGGCACCCAAACCGCGCCGCGGCGCGGATTGGGCCGCGCGCCTGTCCGGGAAGCACATCGTCGTCGCTGATCTTGAAGGCCACCTTCAAGGCTTCATGTCGATCGAGCCGGGCGGCTATATCGACTTCGCCTATATCCACCCGCGCGCGCAGGGTACAGGACTGTTCAGGCGGCTGTTTGAAGCGGTGACAGCCTGGGCCGACCGCCAAGGTGAAACCGAGCTCTCCACCCATGCCAGCCTGATGGCGCAGCCCGCATTTGCCGCGATGGGCTTTACCATCGATCACCATGAAACTGTCGAAGTGGATGGCCAGACACTGGCGCGTGCACGCATGATCAAAACCCTGTAAGGACGCACCCATGACTGATTTTCCGATCTCTGGATTCACGGCGCCCGGCTTCGAACCGGTACTGGACGTGTTCGAGGATAACTTTGCAGAGGACACCGAACTCGGGGCCGGATTCGCCGCCTATCTCGATGGTGATTTGATCATCGATCTGAAAGGCGGGTTTGCCGATCGAAAAAAGGAAACGGTCTGGTCCAGCGAGACGATTGTACCGGTCTATTCCACAACCAAGCCAATCGCGGCTCTGGTTCTGGCAAACGTGATCGATGCGCTGCCGGCAGGCTACGAAACTGTCGTCGCGGATCTCTGGCCGGAGTTCGCCGCGAACGGCAAGGAGACGATCACGCTTGCGCAAATGGTGTCGCATCAGGCCGGTCTACCCGGATTTGTCGAGCCGATTGATCCTGGTCTGTGGCTCGATCCACCGGCCTGTGCAGCAGCCCTGGCCCCGCTCGCGCCGATCTGGGCGCCTGGGACAGCGCACGGTTATCACCCGCTGACCTGGGGCTATCTGATCGGCGAAGTGGTGCGGCGGATTGACGGCCGCAGTCTCGGCACCCTCCTGCGCGAAGAGATTGCTGGCCCTGCGAGCATCGACTTTCAGATTGGCACTCCGGCAAGCGCGCATGACCGGGTGGCCGAGATCATGCGCCCCCGCGCCCTGCCGGACCTTGGCGAGATTAATGACGCGACCCGCGCCGCCTTTCTGACCAAGTGGTCTGCACCAGATCGCGGCGGGGCCATTTGGCGCGAGATCGAAATCCCGTCCGCGAACGGCATCGGTACGGCAAAGGCGGTGGCGGAGCTGTATGGGATTTACGCACATGGCGGCGCCCTGCGCGGTCAACGGGTGGTCTCCGAAACCGCGTTCGAAGCGCTGATTGAAAGCCGTGTGAAAGGCCAGGATCTGGTCCTGCCTTATGTGACCGAATTCGCGGCCGGAGTGATGCGTAACAATATCGGACTGTACGGGCCGAACCCGGACACACTCTGCCATTCGGGCTGGGGCGGATCGCTTGCTTTGGGTGACCCAGATCGACACCTGAGCGCCGCCTATGTGATGAACCGGCAATCCAACAGCCTGCAGGCCGACCCGCGCGCGACACGTCTGATTCAGGCTTTATATGGTTGTTTGTAAAGAATATTTTTTGACTTCATGCAGAGCGATCGGGCTCTGGTACGATAGTTGCGAAGCTGGCTCGGAGTTTGGAAACTCCAAATCTCCATCATGTTTACCTGCGCCCGGCTGTTTCAGCCGGGCTCTTTTTTTAACGCACCGACGCCGCCGCTCGGGCCAGGCGACGCGCCTTGGCTTCGCCCATCAGGCTGTCGATCGTGAACACGATGAGCGCGGTCCAGATGAAGGCAAAGGCAAGCGCGTGTGTCATGCCGAAGGCTTCCTTGAAAATCAGCACCGAGATCAGAAATTGCAGGGTCGGTCCGATATATTGCATCATCCCCATGGTTGAGAGGCGCAGCCTCTTGGCAGCGATGGCAAAAAGGATAAGAGGCACCGCTGTGATCGGGCCGGATGCGAGCAGCATCGGAATATCCCATCCGCCATCTCCCATCAGCCGCCCGCCCGGTTGCGCCACGAACCAGCCGAGCCAGATCATGGCGAGCGGAGCCAGCAGCGCGGCCTCCACGACAAACCCGGCGCGGCTGTCGACCTGGACCTGCTTGCGAATGACCGAATAGAAGGCGAAAGTCAGGCACAGCACCAGCGCCACCCAAGGCAGATAGCCGAGCGCCGTGGTCATGATGGCAACTCCTATGGTCGCGAGGCCGACCGCCATCCATTGAGCCGGCCGCAAGCGCTCAGAGAAGAAAACCGCACCGATCAGGACGTTCACGAGCGGGTTGATGTAATAGCCGAGGCTGGCTTCCATCACCCGTTCTTCGCCGACGGCCCAGATATAGATCAGCCAGTTGGCACCGATCAGAACCGCCGAGACGCTCAACCAGAGCAAATGCTGACGCGTGAGCGCAGCGCGCAACTGCGCCCAATTCCTGGCAATGAGAATCAGAATGAGACCGGTCGGAACACTCCAGATGATCCGGTGCGCCAGCATCTCGGTCGGCTGAATATGGTCGAGCGCCCGGAAATAGAGCGGCAAGCCGCCCCAAATCGTGTAGCAGCCGAGGCAGCAGAGAAATCCGAGGCGAAGCGTTGGCGACATGCACGTGCAGGTAGCGACGAACAGAGCTGAGCGCCACCCGAAATTTGAGGTTTGCACAAATTGTCGGCGACTTGGTCGATGGCACTTTCTCGCATAGGATTTCCGGCGCTTGAACCAAGGAGCCAAGATGTCCGAGTTTCGCTCATTTCGAGATCAGAGCTTGCATTACTTTTCCAGGAATCACAGTCAGATCCCGGTCGGCCCCATAGAGTCGCCAGCGGCGTGGCGCGGCGCGGACATTCGGTCCCGTCAGGCAGACTGGCTGGAAACGCTCTCGCCCGGGGACCTGGCCGAAATCGAAGCCGCTACGGATCACGCGCTGCAATCCGGGTTGGACCTCAGCGCCGTCTCAAAGCGCACATTCCATCTTCCAAATCTCGGCGCGAAGATCGAAGACTGGCGCCGCGAGATTTCAACCGGGCGCGGCTTTGTCGTTGTCCGGGGCTTGCCGGTTTCCGACTGGGGCGAGGAGAAATCTGCCTATGCCTATTGGGGGCTGGGTCATCATCTCGGCCTGCCGGGTGCCCAAAATCCGCAAAATGAATTGCTCGGGCATGTCGTTGATTATGGCGAGGAAGCCGACAACCCTATGGTTCGCCGCTATCGCACAACCGGCAATATCGACTTTCACTGCGATGCTGCGGATGCCGTCGGGCTGCTCTGTCTACACACAGCAAAAAGCGGCGGGCAAAGCCGAATTGTCAGTTCGGTGTCCATCTTCAATGAGATTGTGGCCCGGCGTCCGGACCTGGTCGCGCGGCTGTTTGAACCGATCGCCCTTGACCTGCGCGGTGAGGAACGACCCGGCGACGCCGGGTTCATCACCCTGCCGCCGTGCTGCTATACGCAGGAGTCCGGCCTCAGGACATTCTATCACAGCGAATATTTCAGATCGGCGACCCGGCATGAAGCGGTCGCGCATGATCCAGCGACTTCGGATCTGCTCGATCTCTACGATTCGCTTTGCCTGAGCCCGGATCTTCAGCTCGACATGTGGCTGGAGCCTGGCGACATGCAATTCATCTCCAACCACACCACGGTGCATTCGCGCACGGAGTATGAAGACTGGCCCGAGCGGGCGCGCAAACGCCACTTGCTGCGCCTTTGGTTGTCGCTGTGATCACGAAAAAGCGTCGACCGTCCCGGCGGGCTTGGCCTGATCCTACCAGAGTGCGCGCACGATCGCGTTGATCAGCTTGTCTTTCTTCTGCTCCGAGTCCGGCAACTCATTGAAGGGCACCAAGGAGGGATGAATCTTCTTGTCATTGTCGCGCGTCTCGCCAAAGACCCAGCCATCCGCGTGCTTCTGCTCCATCCATTGTTCGTGCTGCGCACCCGCCCCGGCGTCCGGGTGATCGAAAATGAATTGAACGCTTTCTCGGGTGGACTCCCGCATCCAGTCAGGTGCTTGCGACCATTCCGGAATTTCGCGCGCCTCGACGGCAAACGCCCAGGCCCGCAAGGCCTCGTGAACCGTTCTGGAAATCGCTTCAATATCCGCCACAGTCAATTCCTTCGTTCGGCAAATGCTGACCGACCATAGGGCTAACCTTTTGAATTAGCGAGGCAATGGGTGAATTCCTTCAAGCAGTTCAGCCCAAACTGTTGACTAATCTTGTTTTTTTGCGTTGCTGAGGGAACGAAAAAACGCACCAGCCTGAACTCTGGAGATTGCCACACCATTGAAGCAAAGCTGTGGTAATCCCGATTTGGGGAGAAGTGGGGACGTCCGATGGTAGAAGACCAGGCAAACACGAATGAGGGATTCTTTACCGAAGGATTGAAGCGCCTCGTCTTCGGGACGCCGAAGCGCCGCAGTACCTTTGTGAAGGTGAAAACCCGCGATCACGACGCGGACCGCCCGCTTTCCGTTGGTCAGGACTATGCGACGCTCACTCTGGCCAGCCAGAATCTGGCCTCCAGCCGGTTCCTGTTCACCCGCTACAATCCGGTCTTTTTCGCCAAGGGATCCTTCCCGCAAGACCTTGACGCGCCGATCACCTATTCGTCCCTGATTCCTTTGTTCGGCGAGGAGCTTGGTGCCAATGGCCGGAATTTGAGCGGGGCCAATATTGGCGACCGACCCTTATTTGCACAAACGCCCTATCGTGGATCCCTGGATGTGCAGCTGACGCTGCTGGCGAGCCAATCGGCCGAAATCCTGAAAACGGTCATGGGCATTTCCAGCGACGTCCGACGCGCTCTGAACACGGACTGGGGCGAGAACGATCTCGGCGCCGCGGCGGAGGTCGACGATGATGATGGGCTGGAAATGGGCGTCGGCATGCTGGATGCCGAAAATGAATCCGTCCTGGGCGACATGGTCGGCCTGGCCCGTAAGGTGATCACCCCGGAGAAATCTCTGTTCGCGGTCGGCTCAGCCGCCGCGCGCGCTTTCATCGCCATGGATGGCAAGTGGACACCGCGCCTTGAGCATGCCGCACCGCTGCCCCCTCTCGAAACCGGGCATTATGCCATGCTGCAGGTCAAAACAGACGGGCAGATTCCGGATGATCTGGAATATGATGTCGAAGAACGTCGCCTGTATCAGGGCAACAAGCCTGTGTCCGGGAAGGACTATGCCGTGGTTCGCGTCGACGCGACCGATCGGCGGCAGGACATCTCGCAAATCCCGGAGCTTGGTGAAGCTTTCAAGGCGCTCGACCTGGTCTTTATCTCTGGCGGCGATGTGAAGACGGCGATGGAAACGTTCTCGCGCACGGCCCGGGTTTCTCCCTATCTGACCGAAGCCGACAAAGCAGAACTCGTGGATCGCGTGGCGCGGCGCTTCAACAGTTTCGAGAGTCAGGCGGCCGATGGCGGCGCAAACGAGACCTTGTTGAAGAGTATCGTCACCAATTTCCCCAGTTTGAAAAAGCTGCAGGATGTCTGGAATACGGCGACCGATGTCTATGATCGAGTCAAGGTGATGACCGAGACGCCGGTGGCCACAAGCGAAGACCCGGCCGATCCGCCTGCACCGGTGCCAGAGCCGAGCCCGCAACCCGCGCCGTCCTTCGAACTGGAAGAACCTGACCGGTTCGAAGAGGCGATCAAGTTCACGCTGCGCTGGGAAGGCGGGTTTTCCGACATTGAGGAAGATCGCGGCGGTGCCACGAATATGGGGATCACCGAAGGCGTTTATCATGGTTGGCTCGCCAGCCAGGGCGAAGACCCGAGACCCGTACAGAACATCACCCACGCCGAAGTGTTCAGCATCTACCGCTCGAATTACTGGCTGTCAGCGCGCTGCCCGCAATTTGAACCAGACATGGATCTGATCCAGTTCGATGCCGCCGTGAACCATGGCCCAGGCGGTGCTGGCCGCATTCTGCAACGCGCCTTGAATGAGGCGGGACAGCAAGTGAAAGTCGATGGCGCGGTCGGGCCAAATACGCTCGGCGCGGCGCGGCGCGTACCCCCGCTTGAATTATCGGGACTGTGCATCAAGCACAGGCGGGCTTTGTACCATCGCATTGTCGAAAACGATCCGTCGCAAAAGATTTTCATCAATGGGTGGATGAACCGTATCAATGATCTGGAAGCCTTTTTGGGCCTCGGCACCAATGAATCCGCGGCCGAAATCGCGCCGGAAAATACACCATTTGCCGGGTGGGTAGACTGATGGAAAACACTGGAATGAGCCACTTCGCTGCGGCCGTCGAGGCGCTGCTTGAAGAGTCCGAGACGTCTGATGTCGCGCTCTCGGAGGCCGTGAACGGGGTGGTCGCTGCCGCGCGCGGCGTCAATAATCGTATCGACAGCGCCGTCTTGCACGCGTGCATCAAGCGTTTGCGTTCGGCGCGCCTGTTCACCGCCATTCAGGAACTAGCTGAAGGCCTGGAGGAGATCGGTGTGCAAGACGCGCTCCTGCGCCTGTATCATGCGCAGGCACTGATTGAATCCCAGAAGTATCATGCGGCGCTCGGCCTGCTCACCCAGACGCGAGAGCTGGCGCTCAGCAGTGGCCA
The DNA here is from genome assembly GCF_001854405.1 of Hyphomonas sp. Mor2. GTDB lineage: Bacteria > Pseudomonadota > Alphaproteobacteria > Caulobacterales > Hyphomonadaceae > Henriciella. The sequence continues at coordinate 2,990,021 of NZ_CP017718.1, read as the reverse complement.
AATGCATATCGAGGCCGATTCCTGGGGTCTGGAAGGCCGGGTCTACAAGGACCTGTTCATTCGGGGCTGTTCGAGCGCCACAAAGCGCCTGTCGTCGGAGACGCTCGAAGACTTCGCGCATCGTTCGATCACGGCCTATCACAAGGTCTGGCTGAGAGGCGGAAATCCGCCATCCCGATATCACGGTGTGAACGCCATGGCGGTGGCCCTGAAAGCCTCGCGCGTCGGGCTGCATATCCCCCGCGCTGTGGTGCCCACTCAGATCGCCAAAACGATTCTGGATCTGGTCAACGAGATTTTCGAAGCTCATAAGGACAATCCGTCCGAGCATTTCGATCTCAGCGAAGGTTGGGCCTATGCGGACGCGGCAGAGGCGAGCGCGGCCCTCGGGCAGTGGAATGATGCGATCGTCTGGATCAATCGGTATCTCAGTGTCGCCAAGCACGATGCGTTCAAACTGACCGGCACGCTGAGACAGTTTGTCGAGGTCTGGGACGTGAATGCGCAAGACCCGACCAAGGGCCCGGTTGTGGCGGCGCTGCAAATGTCTCTGGTCATGGCTGACAAAGGCGGCATGACGCTGTCACAGCAACAAATCCGCAGCATGCATTCCGACGCGGACCGCGTTGAAGCCGCTTTTGCATCGGCCAGAGGCGATGAAAAGTTTGCGCTGGCCGATAGCGACGCCGCGGATACCGCTGACACCAATGAGCGGGTTCACGGGTCAGAGCGCCCGGTGACGATGACTCGTCTCAAGCAGATCATGGACAAGGCGCGCTATGTCGGGCGCATCAAATACGCCACGCGCAGCGGGGTTCAGACCGTCGGGACCGGATTTCTGATGCACGGCTCCTGGATCGACAAGGCAACGCTTGCGGACAAGACTTTCCTGTTCACCAACGCGCATGTCATTTCTGATAATCCGACCCGGGACCAAACGCCGATTGGTCCCGGCGATGCAGTTGCCACATTCGATCTCGAGCCAGACCTAGGCGAACTGGATCTGGACAAACTGGTCTGGTGCTCCGGACAGCACGACCATGACATTTCGGTTTTTGAAGTGGACGTCACCATCCCCGGCTTGCGCGATAGCATGAAAATCGCCAAAGGCCTGCCGCACCTGAAACGCAAGATTTCGGGGATGAAAGGCGAGGACGGCGCTCCGGTCAAAGTGCCTGGAACCGTTTATGTGATCGGGCATCCCGAAGGCGGCGAAATGTCTTACTCTCTATACGACAACGAACTGATCGATCATGAGAACTATTATGGCCCTGGACATCCCGGTCCGGCCCCTCGGCGCATCCACTATCGGGCACCAACCCAAAAAGGCAACTCGGGCAGCCCGGTGTTCAATTCGGTCAGTCTGGAAGTGATCGGCGTGCACCATCGGGGGGGACGGTTGAGAAAACTGAACGGCAATCCCGGTCACCATTCTGCCAATGAAGGCCTCTGGATCCGGCCTGCGATCAATGAACTCAGAATGGCGCTCGGCCTCACCGGGGACATGTTCGAACAGGAAGGCTAGGTGACCGTCGCCGATCGAGGGAGTGACGAATGGCGATTAAATCTCTGCATAGCGAACACCTCGAAGGGCGTTGGCGAAACTACAAGTACCGCTTCTTTGTCTCCTATTCGCATCGGGATACTGAACGCGTAGACGCCTTCGACCAACGGTTTCGGCGCTATCGGTTGCCGAAAGAGCTGGAGAATATCTGGACGCAATTCGGGCCGCCGCCCAAGACGCTGAAGCCTTATTTCAGAGACCGGCGCAGCATGGGCGCTGGGCATAGCCTCGATGGCGACGTGCTGGACGCGCTCCGCACATCGGCGGCGCTGATCGTATTCTGTTCCCCGAATTCGGCCAGGTCCGATTATGTGAACAAGGAAATCCGGCTGTTTCGCGAGCTGCATGCCAAGGAAGCGCACCGCTATGGCGAACAGCCCAGAATCTTTCCGATCATCATTGACGGCGACCCAGCTTCGCAGGGCGATGATCACTGTTTCCCGGACGCCCTGAAGGAGCAGTTGCGACCGGACGGAACGGTCGATACCGAAAACCTGATCGAACCGATTGCGGCAGACGCGCGCGAGGAAGGCGATGGCCCGGACTCGGCCTTCTACAAACTGCTCGCCGGCTTGTTAGGGGTCGATGCAGACCTGATCTCCAGAGAAGACATCCGGCGCGAGCACCTGGAAAACACGCGCTTTGCGCTGATCGCGACCATCATCGCCCTGGTAATTGTCGGGCTGACAACCGTCTTGGCGAACAATGCGATTCAGGAAAGAGACCGGTGGGCAGCGCAGGATGAAATGTTGGCGGACCGCGCCGAGGACTTGCTGGTCGAGGGCAAGATCCGCCGGGCAAAACTGGCGGCTCTGGAGGGCACCAACCAGGCCCGAATGGTGGTACTCAATCACGAGAATATGGGCTGGTTAAGCGGATTGGGCATCGTTCGCCCCCAATCTCAAAAGGTGCTCGACGTCCTGCGAGTGGCATATGAAAGCCCATTATATGACCGCAAGCCATTGAACAGCGCCGACCGCGCCGCGCCCGAGATCGAGCCCAGCGCTCCGGCGCAATGGGCCCCCCCAGCATTCCCGATTCTGACCATTCCGACCGGGGATGACACTTTTCTGGGATTCTATGAGTCGACAGAAGACCTTCAGGGTCAGTTACCGTTCTGGACCTTCAGGATTGATGGCTATGACATTGTCGGGTCCGACCACAATTACCGCGTCATCGGCTTGAGCCAAGATCGATCGCATGTGCAGGTATTTCGCGTCAGCAATTCGGCCAGCTCCAACGAGATCATCGTTTCGCGAGATGGCATCAGAGTTCCCACCGACTGGGTTGCTGAGGAGGCTCAACACACCATAGCTCGCTTCAGCCCGGACCCCGGCGAGGGCGGATTGGTCGAAGAGGTTCTTATTCTTGCATCAGGCGGGGAGGTGAGATTCATCAATTCCCAGCACGAAACCGAAGAAGACTACGTTCAGCGGTTTGAGCTGGGGCATTTGCTGGGTATTTCCGACCTGAACAATCTGGCCGTCCTCGACGCGCAAGTGACCTCGGTCAGTTTGAGCCCGAGCGGAGAAAATGGCGCGGTGGCATATACCAGTGCGGCGGGCGTCTTCCTTACCACGTTCGAAACACGATCAGAGTCAGCGCCTCAGCTGCATTATCTTGGCGCATCCGGGGATAAGCCCCAGGTCTCGTTTCTATCCGATACCGGTCTTGGCATTCTGACCCCGCTTGGAGAACTTTTAGTCGCGGATCTGACCCAATTGGTCCCGGCTGATGACCCCGAGAGTGAGGCGCAAGACCCCCAACGTCGTTTCGCCGATGCGAACGGCGTCTTCCGCATCGCAGAAGCGCAAAAGCAGATTCTGGCTGACCCGAACACATCGCAATTGATCGGACTCGGCGCCGATGGGGCAATCAGAGTCTGGACCCCTCGTTCAAACCGGCAGGGCACGGTCGAATTTGCCTTGCATCGCGTGATCGCGTCTGATGCAGATGGTCATCCTTATCGCTGGATAGATCACGCCCCGGCGGGATATTCGCAAGGAAGCGAACAATCCCTCTATATTGCACAACGTTTGCGGCCCGATGATGCCTGCGATAGCTCGGCCGTTGGATGTTTCGAGTCAATTTCGAAGAAAGCGGACGACCTGCGATTGCGTCGGACGGAATTGGTCGATTGGGCGTGTTGGGATCTGTATTCTCAGCAATCCGGACCGGATTTCACGGCCAGTGAGGTGGAGTCGCTGAGAGAAGAGCTCGGCCTGGAAGAGCAACCATTCTTTGCCTTCGGCCATCCACACATCAGCTGCAAATCCACGCGTCAGGCGCTCTTCAGCGACGAGAACGCTCCACTCGATAGCTTGGAGGCAAATCAGAGCGATCCATGGAGGGAGATTATAGATGATCTTCCCACCGCGCTCAGTGAAGCAGCGACAGAGGCGCTGGAAGAGCTGATACGCAGCCATGACTCTCCAGAACACTTCCGTCGAACGGCCCTGCATGACGAGCTGGTCAAGCTGCGCGCCACGCGCGGCGAAGGATTCTCGCCGGAGGATGCCGATCGACTGCGAGCGCTGATCGAGATCCAGACCTGGTCATTTGCAGACGGTAGCATCAATATTCAATGGGATCGGGAACTGGCGGAACAGAACGCTTTGAAGGCAGGATTGATCGAATCCGCCAACGAAGTCGCTCTGTACGTTGAAGAGGAACTGCCCGCGGACCTGCCACTTTCGCCAGGCCCACTTCCGCCGCCATCCCCGCCGCCCCGAGCAATGGTCCTTTACACCCAAGTCGTGAACGAGGGCGATCGTTCGTTGGCCAATGCGCTAAATGCCTCGCTCGAAGACAGTGGCTTATCCTTCGATAGCACCGCCTTTCCCGGCCAGCGGACCACCGTCCGCGTGGACGCACCAGGGGTCGAGTTCCAGGATATCTATCTGAAGAATGACAGCATTCGCTATTACGGCGCAGATGCATCCGAGATCGCACAGGCCCTGGCGGAGACACTCCGATCCCAATCGCCAGAGTGTAATCCCGACGTGCGTGACCTGTCCGGCGCTTATCAGTCCATCTCATCGGATATTTTTGAGCTTTGGCTCAGCGAGGGCTCAGCCTGCTTGCCGCGCGGACGCGAAACGGCGGAATCGGCGACACTGGATGTGCGTTACTATCAATTGCCCGATGACAATCCCGAGGTCCTGAGAAGCCTGCAACGCGAGCTCGCAGGATCAAACGAACTCAGCACGCATCCTGCCCAGCTCAATGGCGTTCCAATAAATATGGTGGCTTGCCACCCAGATCTGAGCGGCGCGGCATTAGAGCGATTCAAGAAGATCACCATTCAATTGCTGAAGGATAAGGTCGAGCTGCGCCGCATCGCGCCGTTCAGAAACCCGGATCGGAAACGACCAAACCGGATCGAAATCCTGCACTCGACCGCCGCCGAGAATACCCCTCTCATCAGCGAGACTCAGGTCCTCGAAATGAAAGGCTGCACGGAAATCCTGTGATCAGGGCCGCGCTTCAAAATCACGGATCCAGCTCAGGACTTTCTGGCGCACCGGGTTGGTCAGTCGGTTGGCGATGTTGTGCGAGCCTGCAAAACCGGCGACATGGACGCCCGCCACGTTGACTTTTCCTGTGCTCGGATCATGCGCGAAGACGGGGGCGCCACTTTGTCCGGCCGACGTGTCGATCTTGTAGCTGAAGACATCGGGATTGGCCGTCCAGTTCAGTGCCTTACCCTGACCGACATGTAGATCGATTTTCCCGGTGTGGCTCTTCGCCGGAAACCCGGCCAGGGTCAGTGTACGCGCTTTCAGAGCTTTATCGCCTAGCACTGGCATGGCATCCAGAGTCCAATGTGACTTCGCCCATTGCGCCGGCGCCGAAGACTCCAGGTGCAATACGGCATAATCATGCGCGTACTGATCCATGCCATTGGCGTCAGACGTGAGGTAGCGCTTCGGCAGTTTGAAATTGATGATACGGGCCGAGGCGGCTGCTGATCCGCCGCGAACACCGACTCTGACATATCCGGATGTGATTCTGCTTCCCGTCGCCAGCTTGAACACATTGTGCGCTGCGGTGAACACGGTTCTCGGGCCGACCAGAACGCCCGTACCGATAAAGTTCTGCCGCGGATCTCCGAAATTGTGGTAGATCGCGCAGATCGGACGCCACATGTCATTGCGAACATCATGATTGACGGAGCGATCATCGGTGCCGATGATTTTCTCCATATCATAGTCTTCGGACATGTGGTTCGACCCGCTCATCTCACGCTCCTTGAAGATTTACGGCACACGGATGCTGATCATTTGATCCGGATCAGGTTCGCTTTCAGCCGGCTCTTGATTTTCGGTCAAGGGTTGCGCCTTAAGGTCGTTCATTTCGTCCAATGGCTGCATCTCAGCTCCGCTCTCGGAGATGGCCGCCGACTCTTGCTCGGCGATCTGCACATATTGATCGTCTTCTGACGCATCTGCCAATCCGATTGGCGCTTCTGGCCCGAGCGCGCCAGATTCGCTCGGTTGCGACAGATCATCACCGGCGCGGCTCTCAGCTTCCGCTTCATCCGCCGCATCTCGGGCCTGGTAGAAGCCTTGTCTCTTCTGTTCTGTCTGGATGCGCAAGGAAAGTAGGTTGGCCGTGCCCGTATAGAAAGCGTTGATGGCGTTGATCGGAACCTGGGCTGCGCCCGCCAGTTCACTTTGCTTGTCACTGCGGATCCGCACCGGCATGCCGTCAACCATCCAGGCGATCGTCTTGGCATCAGCAAAAGCGCCTGCCGGAACGTTGAAGCCCAGAATCGGGGCGTCATTCGGCAAGTGAACGATATCGGAGAGGTTGGCCCCACCCGCGACCGCCATGCGGAGCTCATATGGAACCGGCGCACGATAACAGATCGACCGGCGGCAAACATTTGGCTTGCCCGTCGGCGCACCGCTTCTGGCCTTGAACAGAGGTTCGAGACTAATCTCGACCAGGCGCTCACCGGACCGCGCCAGTTTGCATGATTTCGCCTCACCGCTTTGTTCTTCGGGCTGACAGTTCAATGCGGTCACGATCGCGCGCTGAATTTCATCTGACAGCTGACGCATTTCACACGGACGCGCATAGCCACATTCCGGCTGCATCATCGGATCGAAGATCTTCTGATAGATCGCTGGACGGGACGCATCCATGAGACCACCGGATTCGCTTGCGCCCTGCAGCTGACCGGCAAACTTGGCCAGATTGACCAGTGTGTCATCCAGCTTGCCGATGGATTGGGAATTGATGACGCTGATCAGACGGGTCTCGGGATCGACATTGAAGCTGTAACGCTTGTCCGCGAACGGGGCATAGTTGGATCTCAGGACAAAGGTCGCATCCGGGTCGCCCTGATAGATGGGCGGTGAGATCTCGACATAGACGTCACCTTTTTTACCCGCCTCGATCACCAATACCGAGAGCAGCGCCTTGGGCGCGGAATAGTGGAGGCCGGCCGGCGGGCTGGCAGATCGGCTGGACGAAAGATCAAGTTGCCTTGAGGATACTGAACTTGTGCAGGCTGCAACGACCGCCATTGTCGCCAGTATTGTGATCCATCTCAGCATGGAATTGCCCCCGGAAATACGCTCTCTGTAAACAGTTATGCACAGATCAAGCACTTCGCCAAATCGCGCGGCGGCTCTACTTTCCCGAAAATTGCTTATGCTTCAGTGCTGAACCACTCGCTGCGCTCGCCTGGTGGATCGACGCGTTCGCCCAGCTGCCAATCGGCCCAGGAGTGCTGCCACTCCAAGTCGGCGCTCTTGTACGCCTTGCCGCCGAACAGGCGCACGGCAAGAAACATGAAAGACCGGGAGAAGAATGGCACACCCAGTTCCTTCATGGCCCGCCGGAACAGGATGTCCGCAAACCGTTTCTTCTTCGGCTCACCGACGGCGTACAACCAATCATGCAGGACCGCCGCCTTGGCGTGGCGCCCGAAGGGGGAGACGAAGACGCGCAGGGCGCCCGGAATGGACGCGAAATCGGTCACGTAGCCCTCCGGCACAAACACGCTGCCGTCCATTTTTTCATGCTCATAGTCAAACCCTGAAACCAGCACCGCCGTGGTTCGGCCATTGCGCTCCAGATCCTTGTCCAGAATCGCCACAACCAGAGGCCAGACCTGACTGGTCGTATACGCCTCATTGGTGAGGACCGACTCGTTGATCTCGGCAGACTTTTCCGCGGTTTCAGGCAAGACCTGCTTGCGGGACTTATGAAACGGCATGCTCGACCCCTCATTCTCGCCGCTCGAGACGGCTCCGACCGAGGTTCAGTTTTAAGCGGATATGCCGAGATCGCAATTGTGAACTTGTTACAACAGCGCTGGCGTCACGCTCCGCTGGTTGATCGGTGACGCGCGGTCTAGTCCCCATCCATGCGCAGCGCGGCCACAAAGGCTTCCTGCGGGATCTCGACTTTGCCGAACTGGCGCATGCGCTGCTTACCCGCTTTCTGCTTGTCGAGCAGCTTGCGCTTCCGGGTCGCGTCACCACCATAGCATTTCGCCGTGACATCCTTGCGTAGCGCCGAGATGGTCTCGCGCGCAATGATCCGCCCACCAATCGCCGCCTGAATCGGGATCTTGAACATCTGGCGCGGGATCAGGTCTTTCAAGCGCTCGCACATTTGCCGGCCGCGGCTCTCTGCCCGGTCCCGGTGGACCAGCATGGCCAGCGCATCGACGGGCTCGTCATTGACCAGGATGTTCATCTTCACGAGATTCTCGGCCCGGTGACCGACAATCTCATAATCAAAGCTCGCATATCCGCGTGAGATCGACTTCAGGCGATCATAGAAGTCGAACACGACCTCGTTGAGGGGCAGTTCGTACTGCACCATAGCGCGGCCACCGACATAGGAGAGTTCCGTCTGGATGCCGCGTCGATCCTGGCAAAGCTTGAGGATCGAGCCGAGATATTCGTCCGGCGTGTAGATGGTCGCCTTGATCCAAGGCTCGCGCACCTCGGCAATCTTGACCACATCCGGCATGTCGGCCGGGTTATGCAACTCGATCTCAGTGCCATCGGTCATGGTCATCTCATAGACCACAGAGGGAGCGGTCGCGATCAGGTCGAGATCGAACTCGCGGCTGAGCCGTTCCTGGATGATCTCCAGGTGCAACAATCCCAGGAAACCGCAGCGGAATCCCATGCCCAGCGCGGCAGACGTCTCCATCTCCCAGGTAAATGACGCATCATTGAGGCGCAGCTTGCCCATTGCGGCGCGCAGATCATCAAAATCACCTGCATCCATCGGAAACAGACCGCAGAACACAACTGGCTGTACGTCCTTGTAGCCGGGCAACGCCGCGTCGGTGCCATGCTTGTCAGTGGTGATCGTGTCGCCAATCGCGCAATCAGCGACTTCCTTGATCGAGGCGATCAGGAAGCCAACCTCGCCCGGCCCCAGTTCATCGACATCCGTGGGATTGGGTTTGAAGACGCCGACCTTGTCGACTTCATAAGTCGCGCCGGTCTTCATCATCTTGATCTTCATCTTCTTCTTCAGAACGCCGTCATGCATTCGGACAATGACCACGACGCCGAGATACGGGTCGTAATAGGCATCGACCAGTGCGGCTTTGAGCGGCGCGTCGGCCTCACCATGGGACGGCGCCGGCAAGCGGGTGACGATGGCTTCGAGCACGTCATCAATCCCGATCCCGGTCTTGGCCGAAATCTCGACCGCGTCAGAGGCGTCCAGCCCGATCACATCCTCGATCTGTTCTTTCACCGCCGGAACGTCGGCCGCTGGCAGGTCAATCTTGTTGAGCACCGGGACGATCTCATGATCCTGCTCGATCGCCTGATAGACATTGGCCAGTGTCTGCGCTTCCACACCCTGGCTGGCATCCACGACCAGCAGAGAGCCCTCACAGGCCGCAAGACACCGGCTGACCTCGTAAGAGAAGTCCACGTGCCCCGGCGTGTCCATCAGGTTCAGCGCATAGGTTTCGCCATCCTGGGCCTTGTAGTCGAGCCGCACGGTCTGCGCCTTGATCGTGATCCCGCGCTCTTTCTCAATATCCATTGAGTCGAGCACCTGGTCAGACATTTCCCGCTCGGTCAGCGTACCGGTCTGCTGGATCAGGCGATCCGCCAGCGTCGACTTGCCATGGTCGATATGCGCGACAATGGAGAAATTTCGGATTCTATCACGTGGTGTCATAAGCGGGCATATAGCGACATGCGCCGCCCACGCCTAGCGGATTTGTGCGTTGTCATTTGAGAGCTTGGTGCCCAGAAGAGGACTCGAACCTCCACGTCCATAAGGACACTACGACCTGAACGTAGCGCGTCTACCAATTCCGCCATCTGGGCACGAAAAAGGAATGGCGCGTATAGCGGGGAAAACGCGTCAGCGTCAACGGGCAATGTGTGCCCGCCGGAAGGAAAGACACTGACGCGTTTTATCTCGGCCCGGATCCTAACTCGCGCGGGTGAACCCGCTGGGTTGCATCATCGCATAGAGCTGGTCTTTCAGCTGCATGCGTTCGCGTCGCAGTGCGAGCTCTGTTGTGTCTGTCACCGGCTCTATACGCTCTTCCATACGATGGATCGTACGATTGATCTCATGATAGCGATCGGCCAGCCTGGCGAAGTGCGGACTGGTCCGTTTCAGTTCGGAAATCCGCGCCTTTTCACCCGGGAAATCATCAACGAGTTCATGCGGTGTATGGCTCATTTCATACAGCTCCTCTGGTCTGCTTGAGACCAGAAGAGCTTAGGAAACCTGCCCCGTCACTTCGGGAAACTGCGTATATCGCTGGGTTACTCGCCGTCGCCCTGCTTCAGGATGGTGCGCTTGCCCGCATGGTTCGGTGCTGAGATGACGCCTTCTTCCTCCAGCCGTTCAATCAGCGTCGCGGCCTTGTTATAGCCGATCTTCAGACGGCGCTGCAGATAGCTGGTCGAGGCCCGCTTGTCGCGCAGCACAATGGCCAGGGCCTGAGCGTACAGATCCTCGTCCTTGTCGCCGGTCGAGGTGCCGAGCATGGCGTCCATGATGGCGCTGCCCGTGCCGTCCTCGGGCTCCTCGAGCACGTCCGGATTATAGTCCGGCTCGCCGCCATTCTCGCGCAGCCAATCGACCACCGCCTGCACTTCTTCATCCGACACGAACGGACCGTGGCAGCGTTTGGTCTTCACACCCGCGGCCTGGTAGAGCAGATCGCCCATGCCGAGCAACTGTTCGGCACCTTGTTCGCCGAGAATGGTGCGGGAGTCGATCTTGGTCGTCACCATATAGGAAATACGGGTCGGGAAGTTGGCCTTGATCGTGCCGGTTATGACGTCGACAGACGGACGCTGCGTCGCTGTGATCAGGTGAATACCGGCAGCGCGCGCCATCTGGGCGAGACGCTGGACGCAGCCTTCGATCTCCTTGCCCGCGACCATCATCAGATCAGCCATTTCGTCGATGACGATGACCAGGTTCGGAACATGATCGAGCGGCAGGATCTCGGTTTCGTATTGCGGCTTGCCGCGATCGTCGAAACCCGTCTGCACCTTGCGGGTCATCTGATCGCCACGCTTGCGGAATTCGGCGGCTTTCTTGTTGAAACCAGCCAGGTTACGGACGCCGGCCTTGGACATCAGCTCATAGCGCATTTCCATCTCGCGGACGGCCCATTGCAGCGCCAGGACAGCCTTTTTCGGATCCGTCACAACTGGAGAGAGCAGATGCGGAATGCCTTCATAGATGCTGAGTTCCAGCATTTTCGGGTCGATGAAAATGAAGCGGCACTCTTCCGGCGGTAATTTGAAAATCAGCGACAGGATCATCGCATTGACGCCCACCGATTTACCGGACCCGGTCGTCCCCGCGATCAGCAGGTGAGGCATCTTGGCCAGCTCGACCACGGTCGGGGCGCCGCCAATATCCTCACCCAGCGCCATAGGCAGGGCCGCCTTGGTCTTGGTGTAAGCCTCATTGTCGAGCAGTGAGCGCAGATACACGGTCTGGCGCTCTTCATTCGGCAATTCGATACCGATGGCATTCTTGCCCGGTACGACCGCGATCCGGCACGAGACCGCTGACATGGAGCGGGCGACATCGTCGGCGAGGGAGATCACGCGCGCCGATTTCACGCCAGCCGCCGGTTCCAGCTCAAACAGGGTCACAACCGGGCCGGGACGGACTTCACGGATGCGGCCCCGCACCCCAAACTCTCGCAGGACCTCGGCGAGGCGATTGGCCTTGGCCAGCAATTCCTCTTCGTCAATCTCGCTGCGTTGCGCCGGCGGGACTTGCAGCAGATCCATTGGCGGCACCTTGGCCCCGCGGCCCTTGCGTGGGCGCTTCACGCGCGGTTTCGGGATGGTCGCGGACCGCGGCGCTGTGACCGTCACGGATTTTGCGCGCTGTGGCTCCGGAGCAATGCCTCGCTCATCCTCTACAAAGACATCGTCATCCAGTTCCGGCTCGATAAACTCCTCGACCGGTTCATTCGGGCGATGGATGCGGAACGCTTCAGTTTCATCTTCCAGATCTTCGACGCCGGACCTACGGCGGAAGCTGAAGCGAGACCACAGACCGCCTGCCTGGCGCGCTGCGCGGGCACTGGACTTGGCCGCCGCGGCTTGCAGCAAACGCGCATCCCCGCGCCGGAAGCCAAGCGCCGTAAAGGCGCAAATCATCGCAAAGGCACCGGCGACCAGGCCAGATAAAACTTCCGGCATAGGCAGAAGCAAGGCCCGGAACGGCATGGCGGCCAAATCGTGAAGACCGTCACCGACCATGCCACCCAGTCCAGCCCGGAGGGGCCAGGAGGTCGGCACGGGCCAGGCTGCGAAACACGCAGCCGACAGCGGCACGAACAGGAATCCCAGCATCCATCTGCGGATCTTCGGCGCGCCGATCAGAACGGCGCGCATGGCGCCGCCAATCATCAGAGCGAGACCAGCGACCCAGGCCGACCAACCGAGCAGCTGGCGCATGGCGTCAGCAAACACGGCTCCGCCTGTCCCGAACAGATTTTGGACATCCCGATCGCTGGCGGCATTCCAGCTCGGATCGAGCGGATCATACGACCCGACACTGCCACAAATGAACACGCCGAGCGCAAACGCGCCCGTGCCCGTGATAATGCGCCAGACCGGGTCTGACACTTCGCGCATGGGCGCCGCTTCTGCGATGGAATTCGCCATAATCTACTCTCCGAGGTCGGACGGACGTTCTGAACCAAAAATGAAATTACCGGTGCGGCCTTAAAACGGCGCTAACAGACATGATTTTGACGAAAAAACCCCCGGAGCCATCGCTCCGGGGGTAAGTCGGGAGGAAACGCTTCCGAACTATGGAAGCGTACTGGTAACCAGCGCCGGGGCTCCCGGCGCTGGAAAGCCGGTTTTAGGAGGCAAACTCCGGATAGGCTTCGACACCTGTGTCTGCGCGGTCGAGGCCGAGTTGCTCGTCCTCTTCGCTGACGCGGACACCGATCGTGGCCTTGAGCGCCAGCCAGACAGCGGCAGAAGCGACAGAGACAAATACACCGGTCAAAATGACGCCGACAAGCTGGCCGACATAGCTGACACCGATGGCGCCTTCTGCATCAGGTGCAGGCGGCATGATGGCGTTGCCGTAAGACGCAGCGACGATGATCGTGCCCCAGATACCGCAGACCAGGTGAGCCGGGATCGCGCCGACCACATCGTCAATCTTCAGCTTGTCGAGCAGCGGCACGGTCAGGACGACCAGGACACCACCGACGGCACCGATTGCGACAGACGCACCCATGCTTGGAGCCAGCGGCTCAGCCGTGATCGAGACCAGGCCACCAATCGCGCCGTTAAACGCCATGGTTGGGTCAACCTTCCCCTTGTAGAGGACCGCGGTCAGGACCATCGCGGCCAGAACGCCACCGACGGCAGCCATGTTGGTATTGGCGAAGATCTTGGCGACAGCATTGATGTCGTCAAACGTACCGGCGGCTAGCTGAGACGCACCGTTAAAGCCGAACCAACCGAACCAGAGAATGAACGTACCCAGCGCCGCGAGCGGAATGTTGGAGCCTGGCATTGGGTTCACTTTCTCGCCGAAATACTTGCCAGCACGTGGCCCGATGATGATCGCACCGATCAGAGCCGCCCAGCCACCGGTCGAGTGGACCAGCGTAGAGCCAGCAAAGTCAGAGAAGCCCCAAGCGCTGTCGAGGTAACCACCACCCCATTCCCAGGAGGCAACGATTGGGTAGATAAAGGCGGTCAGAACGGCGACGAAGGCCAGGAAGGACCAGAGCTTGACGCGCTCAGCGACCGTGCCCGAAACAATCGATGCCGCGGTGGCGACGAACACCATCTGGAAGAACCAGTCAGAGCTCGCGGCGTAACCGGTATCGAGGCTCTCTTCACCCACCCAGATAAAGGCCGGGACACCAAACAGACCGTTCAGAATGGTCTCGCTTGGATAGGCCATGTTGTAACCGACCAGCCAGAACATCAGGCCAGCGATTGAGAACAGGGCAATGTTCTTCAGGGACTGCATGGACGCATTCTTCGACCGCACCAGTCCTGATTCCAGGCAAAGGAAGCCTGCGGCCATGAACATGACGATCAGTCCGCCGATCAGGAACAGATAAGAGCTGTCCACATAGGCACTGACCGCGCTGGCCTCCTGCGCGTGAGCCGACAGCCCCGCTAGTCCTGCAACCGGGAGCATCATCGCTCCTCGCATCGCTGTTTTCATCCATAGTTTCATAGCCCGTATCTCCCGCAGCTCTGATTAATTGACCTCGGCAAGAAAGCGGTCTGCCCAAAGTCGCGCCACAAAATTAGAGACAAGAATCTGCAGGCAGCCCGTTCGTGACCAAATTTCGAGCAGGCTGCGACCCAAACGCTCGTTTGTCTGTCAGGCATGGACCTCAAGCGCGGGGTTTCTTATCTGACGATCATGAGCGATCAGATCTATGACGTTGCGATTGTGGGCGCCGGTCCAACCGGAGCCGCGCTGGCGCTGGGCCTCGCCCAGGCGGACCTCCGTGTGGCTGTGATCGACACCCGTGACCCGCAGGCAGAGTTGAGGCCCGATGGGCGTAATTTCGCAATTGTCACAGGCAGTTGGCGCATGCTGCGCAAGCTCGGGGTGACCGCGGACCTCGACGCTTCCAGCCAGCCTTTGCGCGGCCTGGAGGCCGTGGACGGTGGCACGCACTATTTCGGTCAGCCATCTGTCTTGTTCACGCAGGAGGATCTCGACAGCCCGGATCCGGACGAGCCGCTGGGCCAGATGGTCATGGCTGAGCCGCTGCAGCGCGCGCTTGATCGCGCCATGGAGGAAGACACCCGCATCGACCGCATTGCGCCGGACTTCTTTGAGGCGCAACGCGCGTTGCCGGGATGTGCTGAAATCTCGCTGAAAAGCAGCAAAGTGCTGCGCGCGCGCCTCCTGGTCGGCGCAGACGGCATGACTTCACCCGTCCGCCAATCCCTCGGCATTCCGACCGAGGGCCGGGACTATGACAAGTCCGTTTTCACCGCGAATGTCACCTTGAGCCGCCCACATGAGGGCATTGCCCGGCAATTGTTCACGCCGGAAGGTCCTTTCGCGACTTTGCCACTGAAAGGCGACCGCGCCAATCTCGCCTGGTATCTGCAGCGCGGCGCAGCTGAGACGCTCGCAGCGCTGCCCAAGGCCGAGGCGGAGGCCGAGCTCAATGCCCGATTTGCCGACTTTGCCGGAGAGATGACGATTGAAGGCCAGGCCGGGTCTTATCCGCTGATCCTGCAGCTGGCGACCGAACTCGTCGGGCCGCGCGCGGCGCTGGTGGGCGATGCGGCCAGGCGCGTCAATCCGCTGGCCGGGCAGGGGCTCAATCAGGGCTTTCGCGATGTCGCCGCATTGATCGAGATTGCCGAGCAGACACGACGCCTGGGCGGCGAGATCGGATCGCCGCAAATGCTTGAGGCCTACAGCCAGGCGCGGCGGTTTGACGGCACCGGCACAGCGCTTGCGCTCGATGCGATTGATCGGCTGTTTTCAAATGACTCCAACTGGACGAAGCCGATCCGCACGCTCGGATTGATCGCCGCCGCGCGGATATCACCGCTTCGGCGCTTCCTCGCGAAAAAGGCTAGCGCGACAGAAGACGGCGTAGCGGGTCCGATGAATGATTGGTAGGCTGCTCCAGCCAGAGCGCGCCTGAATTGTACAGGTACAGGAAAGCGTCGGTCGATTCCTGCGCCGCCTTGCCCGCCATCTCTCCAGCCAGGCGCTTGTTCGCCACGCGTTGCAGCACCGCGAAGCCGACAATCGGAATGCAGGTCCACCAGGCCACGAAGAAGGTACAGATCACACCCGCCAGCAGCAGGAAGTCTGACACCAGATTGAGCAAGGCGATCTGATTGGCATAGTGCGACCCTAGCCGCTTCAGGACGTCCAACCGGCCATGCAGGTATTCTGCATCCAGCGCCCAGGTCTGGTCCGGTGTCGCAGTTACGCGCACCGTAATCGGGCTTTCTTCGCCGCGGGGAAGTTTAAAAGCTGTTGCAGTCATTCTACACTCCGGTGCTTGTCCGGTGCCTGTAAAATAGCCGCGATGACTTAACGAAACCTATCGGCCTGGAATTATGACGTCGCTTTAATCGAAAGCGCATGTAAACCAGAGTCGAATTCTGGTTTCAGCACATCCATTACGGCGCGCTGCCTTGCGACTCGCGACAGGCTGTCAAAAGCCGCCGCGGAAATGACCACCGTATAGTGCGTTTCCCCTTCCGGACGAGCGCCCGCATGACCCGCATGTTTGTGGCTATCATCGATCACTTCCAGGGTCTTTGGCGTGAAGGCTTGTGTCAAAGTTTTATGAATACGTTCTGATCTGTTCATTAGTTCTGGTCTCTTTAACCCGAAGCACCTATGTTACCGCGCCTATGGATGACGGATACAAATATCGCCCCAAGTTCACCGATATAAGGGTGAAGCCGCCGGCCGACGAGACCTCGCGTGAAAAAGCCGCAAAAACAAGGATTTGCGAACACCCCAGCTGCGATCTGGCGGGTGAACACCCAGCGCCAAAGCAGTTCGGTGATGGCAAGCACTGGTTCTGCAAGCGTCATGCAGCCGAGTACAATAAGAGTTTCAATTTCTTCGACACGATGAATGAAGAACAATTGAAGGCCTTCAACGAGAACGCACGCTACGGGTTCAAACAGACCTGGAAGTTCGGCGCCGGTCCGATGGGCGGCGACAAGGCCGGAAAAGCGCATGATCCGCGCACCTGGCGCGGCTCGGAATTCTTCGAGGATGCCGCCACTGCCCGCGAACAGCGTCGCGCCAACCGGTCCGCCACCGGCGTTGCCAAACGGGCGCTGGCTGAGCTTGATCTCGAGCCTGATGCCAAGGCGCCGGAGATCCGCGCGCGGTACGCCGAATATGTCCGCCGCTTCCATCCGGACTCGAATAGCGGCGATCGATCCTCGGAGGAAAAACTGGCCCGCGTGATCCGTGCTGGTAAGACCCTCAAGGCCGCTGGCTTGATGAAAGACTGACTCGTTTTCTTGCCGAAAACGCCAAATTGGGTCACCTCTGAGCGATGGAGGAGGCCCCGAAGCTTTCATATGCAGCGTATTTCGACCATCCGCTGAAACGCGGCATGGTCCGCACAATTGAGCGCCTGTCGGGCCAGCCTTATTTGCAGAAACTGTACGAGACCTATCGCGAGAATCTCGCCGACGAGCCCTTCTTCGCGGCGGCGGTGAAATTGCTCAATCTCGACGTTGAGTTCAGTTCTGCGCGTCTGGCTCAAATTCCAGAATCCGGGCCGCTCGTCGTCGTCGCCAATCATCCCTTTGGCGTCCTGGACGGCTTACTGGTCTCCTGGCTGATTTCGCTTCGCCGCAAGGATTTCAAGGTTCTGACCAATGCCGTCCTGGACGGTGCGCCCGAAGCCCGCGAATGGCTGCTGCCGATCGATTTCGCGCCCACCAAGGAGGCCCAGGCCACCAATATAGCGACCCGCGCAGAATGCCTCGATCGCCTGAACGCGGGCGAGTGTATCATCATCTTTCCCGCGGGCGGCGTATCCACCTCGCCGACGCCGTTTGCTCGCGCCGCCGTCGACGATACCTGGAAGCCGTTCACGGCAAAGCTGATCACGCGCAGCCAGGCGCAGGTCACGCCGGTCTTCTTCGAAGGCCAGAATTCGCGCCTGTTTCAGTGGGCGAGCCACGTCTCGATCGAGCTTCGCCTGGCGCTGATCTTTCGGGAAGTGAAACGCCGGGTCGGAACGGCGATTCCGGTCCACATTGGCGAGACGCTGACGCCTGAAACCCTGGCCAATGCCGGAAAACGCCATGAGTTGATGAACTTCCTGAGAGATCAGACCTATGGCATGGCCCCCACGGCGCAACAGGCGGCGATCGCCAAGGCACAGGCCCGGTTCGAAGCCTCCAAACCGGCGATTTTTCACTGATTACGGAATATAGACCGTGTAGATCACATCGGCTTCGACGTCGAAGACCCCGTCGCTGAGGTCGATATTGCCGGTATTCCAACGATAATCGAGATCGAATCGCACAGACTGGTCTGCAATCGTGCCTGGACCGGCAGCGGTGCGTCGGTTGCCGCGAAAGATGTCGCGCCCAGCGGTCAGCGTTGAGAGTCGGCGATAGCCCCCCCACTGCACGCCGGATCGGTTTGTATTGCCGCTGTGCGGGATTTGCGCCGCGGCGCCAAAACCCAGCCCATCATCGGTGCCGTTCTGCGTCATGCGCATGCGCACACGGATCAGGTTGAGATCGGCTGGATTGCCCACCGGCGCGGCGATGACATCGATGTTGAACGCCTTGTTGGTCGCCACATAGAAACTGGTCAGGATGTCACTGCGAATGGTGCGAACATCTGTATTGCCACCAAGCTGGAACGGGTTCAGCACGTCCGCGGCGGACGTAAACCGGTCGCCTTGCCGCGTATTCTGATTGCCGCCACCGGGGCTGTTCTGGATGCGCAGCGTCGCGCCGGTTCCATCGGGAAAGGCATTGTCTGCCGCCACGAGACTGCCGGTGATGACGGTATGAACGTCGCCATTGATAAGATCGGTATCGGCGCCGCCACTATCGATGATGAAGTCAGAGACAATCGGCGCCGTGCCGCTGGCATCAGCTGCCCAGACAATGGCAATCCCGTCGACATTGAAATGCGGCCGATCAATGGTGCCCCCGAGCGACGCCTGTGACAGGCACAGACCGGCCCCCATAAAGACCGTGCTCATCCGCAACCAGGCGGGAAAATTGAATAATTGTCTCTCCATTATGGCGGCAACTGTACCAAACATCTCTTCGCATTCCGCAAAGCAGATCGATCGAAT
Organism: Hyphomonas sp. Mor2; assembly: GCF_001854405.1. Lineage (GTDB taxonomy): Bacteria > Pseudomonadota > Alphaproteobacteria > Caulobacterales > Hyphomonadaceae > Henriciella. Next base: position 2,971,152 of record NZ_CP017718.1, on the reverse strand, counting down.
TTGATCGAATTAACCCTATTCATCCCATTCAGGGCCTTGCTTTTTCTGGACAAACGCGGTCATTGGCGCGGGTCCTGATTTAGGAGTTTCAGAACATGGCAGGTGTTGTGGTTGTCGGCGCTCAATGGGGCGATGAAGGCAAAGGCAAGATTGTGGATTGGCTGTCGCATCGCGCCGACGTTGTGGCGCGGTTTCAGGGCGGGCATAATGCCGGCCATACGTTGGTCATTGATGGCACCACCTACAAGCTGAACCTGTTGCCATCCGGCGTCGTCCGGGGCGGCAAGCTGTCGGTCATCGGCAATGGTGTTGTGGTCGATCCATGGCAGCTCTTGTCCGAGCTTGAGGGCATGGAGAAAGCCGGCATCTCGCTCACGCCGGATGATTTGCTGCTGGCCGAAACGGCTTGCCTCATCCTGCCCTGGCACCGTGACCTTGATGCCGCGCGCGAAGGCGCCGCCAGTGACAAGGCCAAGATCGGCACGACCAAGCGCGGGATCGGTCCCGCCTATGAAGACAAGGTCGGTCGCCGCGCCATCCGCGTGGCGGACCTCGCCGATGAGAATGCGCTAGACCAGAAGCTCGAGCGGTTGATGGCGCACCATGCGCCGCTGCGCACCGGGCTCGGCCTCGACAAGCCTGATGTTGCGGCGTTGAAAGCGGAGCTGATGGCGATCGCTCCGAAAGTGCTGGCCTTTGCAGGCCCCGCCTGGAAAGTGCTCGGCGAAAGCCAGAAGCTCGGCCGACGCATCCTGTTTGAGGGCGCGCAAGGCGTCATGCTCGACGTCGATCACGGCACCTATCCATTCGTGACCTCTTCCAATGTGGTGTCCGGGCAAGCCGCCGCTGGAACCGGGCTCGGGCCTCGCGCGGTCAGCTATGTGCTGGGCCTCGCCAAGGCCTATACGACGCGGGTCGGCACCGGGCCGTTCCCGACCGAGCTGTTTGACGAGATCGGCCAGGGACTGGGCGAACGCGGACACGAATTCGGCACGGTCACCGGGCGGGCGCGTCGGTGCGGCTGGTTTGATGCGGTCATGGTTCGTCAGGCCTGCGCGGTATCCGGCGTCGATGGCCTGGCGCTGACCAAGCTCGACGTGTTGGACGGGATGGAAGAGATCAAGGTCTGCACCGGCTACAAGCTTGGCGATGAAGTGCTGGACTATCTGCCCGCCACAGCGGCGGCGCAGGAAGCGGTCGAGCCGATCTATGAAAGCATGCCAGGCTGGAGTGACTCCACTCGCGGGGCCCGGTCCTGGAACGATCTGCCTGCCGAGGCGGTCAAATATGTCCGCCGCCTGGAAGAGCTGGTTGGCAAACCGTGCGCGCTGGTCTCGACCTCACCGGAGCGCGAAGACGTCATCCTGATGCGCGATCCGTTCGAACAGCGTTAGAATCCACCGCCTTCCTGACGAAAGTCAGGATCCATGGCGGTCGAGGACATTGTCGAACACGCCAGCCAGCCGCCATGGATGCCAACTTGCGTTGGCAATGCGAGCGCTGGCGCTCACCCCAACTGGGTAATCGAGATCCCCTGATAGGGCGTTAGAAAATCGGCATTTGTCCGGTGGCGGCCCAGGGCATGCCGACGGCCAGGATCACGCTGATAATCAAGCCGATCAGGGCCCGGCCGGCGTCTGAGCCGGCATCCATCAGCGCGGCTCCGCGCTCGCGCAATGCGGTGACAAAGGAAATCGCCATCTCGCGGCCAGCCAGCAGACCGAGGAAGACCCAGGTCGTACTCATCGGCACGTCGTTCATTTCCTTGAAGTAGAACAGCACGATCGCATAGATCAGGTCGACAATGGTGGCGGCGCGGATATCGGTCGTGTGGGTCTTGGACAGAACGATCTTCTGGATCTCACCGCCACGGGTCTTGAAGATATAGGCCATCATCGCGGCCATCAGCATGGCACCGCCAATGATGATTTCTGGCCGGAACACCATCATTTCCACCTGGCATTGGATCGCTGGATCCGTCAGACACGAAGGGTCAACATAGACAGGCTCGCGCGGCATGAAGACGAAGATATTGGCGAAGTCCTGCAGCAACCAGGTCCACCACAGGAAACCGGTCGTCGCCCACTGGAAGACGGTCCACATGGGGTGCAGGCGCTCATCATCATCGCGGGTCCGGCCGACCCAGACTTCCCAGGCCCTGGAGATGAGCAGCCACACCGCAGCGCCGGCTGCGAACGCGACGACATAACCGGTCAGGGATTTGATCAGCATGGAGGTCATGACCCCTTCGGTGGCCGAGCCGCCGGAGAGGGCAAATACGGTGAGCACCAGGAACGTGGTTGAAACCGGTATGCCGAAACGGGTCAGGAAGAGCAGAACGACCGGCGGCAGCGCATGCCACCACGAGATCCCGCCTTCCGGGTAAGGAATCTTGTTCAGCTTGCCGTCGGCGATGTCGCCGCCGCCATAGAACAGCTGGAACAGAAGCGCCCCGACCATGATCCCGGCCGCAAACAACCAGAGAATCCACCAGGGGCGGTGCGAATTGGACGCCAGGAATGTCCCGAGAGTCTGGATCGAGTCGTTCGCGATCACCGCGTAAGCCGCGAAGAAAAACCCGATCAGAGCGAAGATCTCGAAACCGGCAAGTGTCATGGCTGTCTATCTCAAGGTGGCCCGGCAAAAACCGCGTTCGCAAGTTCGCTAGCGAATAACCTATTTCAGATCAATCGCATTACGAGATGTTTTGCACCGAATTGCAGTTGGGCGTCAGGTCAAGCTATCGCAGCGATCGCCTGCCTGTATGCGCTCAGATCCCAGTCCGGCCAGCGGAGCTGCGCGCGCTCGAGCGTCCGCTCTGTCCAGAATGCATCCCCCGGGCGCGGCACGCCGAGGCAGGCCAGCTGTTCCGGCGTCGCATTGTTGATGACCAGATGCCAGGGTTTCAGGAAAGCATGCGGCCAGGCGGACCAGCCAATCATGTCGTTTCCAGCGGCCTTGTAACTGGCGGTCAGGGTGTATCGATACCCATCCGGCACGATCAGGTTCATGCCGCGGTGATAGACGTCGATCCCATAAGCAAAGACCGACCCGGCCTTGCCGACGCCGCGTTTTTCGACCTGTTGCAGGCGTTCCTGCGTCTCGACATCTGTGTCCAGGAACATGGCGCGGTTGGGGCCGGTGATCGGGTCACTATCTGGCAGCGGCACATAGGCGATCGCGCCGTGATCTTCGGTCACATCGGTCAGATAGATCATGAAATTGATCGTCCGCCCCATTGCGTCTTCTGACGGCACGGTGAGCGTATGGTTCTTGAAATCGCAGTGAAACGGCTGCTCATAGTCCGCCGCGCCGGTATATTTTGCCCAGGTGTGCGACTGATAGAGGTGGACATCATCCGTCCCGAGAGCCGCTTTCGCCATTGCGATCAGAGCCGGATGCAGACCGATCAGATTGAGCGCCGGGGAACAATTGAACGGCATGTCCTCATTATTGCGGAACTGATCGAAACTGAACGTTCCGACCTGGCCACGATGATCATCCCTGCGCGTTTTCGAGATCTCAGGTGCACGATCGCCATACAGCAATCGCATATCCTCGAAACAGGGCTGAATCTCGTCCGGGGCGAGGAATTGATCCAGTAAAATCGCCCCGTCGCGAAGCCATTGATCCACCTGCGCGGTCGTGTGTCTTTGCGTCATCGGGCGACCTTATTGCGCAACCCAGCCGCCGTCCATGCTGAGTATCGCGCCATTGATCCCATCGCCGCCTGGCGAACAGAGGAAGGCGGCGAAGGCGCCGATCTGTTCGGTGGTGACGAACTCCTTGGTCGGCTGCGCTGCCAGCAAGACATCGCGTTTGACTTCCTCTTCGGTAATGCCGCGCGCTTTGGCTGTATCTGCCACCTGTCCTTCGACCAGCGGTGTGTAGACATAGCCCGGGCAGATCGCATTGCAGCGGACGCCATGTTCGGCCCCTTCAAGCGCCACGACCTTGGTCAGACCCGCAATCCCGTGCTTGGCGGCGACATAAGCGGACTTGTACGGCGACGCGACAAGCGCATGCGCGGACGCGGTATTGATGATGCGGCCCCACCCTTTCTCTTTCATGCCCGCAATCGCCATGCGCGTGGTGTGAAACGCGGCTGACAGATTGAGCGCAATGATCAGGTCCCAGCGGTTGACGGGAAAATCCTCGATCGGGGAAACGTGCTGAACTCCTGCATTGTTGACGAGGATGTCCGCGCCGCCAAAATCGCGCGCCACATATCCCATAAGACCTTCAATAGCGTCGGGATCTGTCAGATTCGCGCCAGAGAACCCGGCTTTCACGCCATACATGTCCTGAAATTCAGATTTCAGCTTCTCGACCTCTTCTTCGGTCGCGAGGCCGCTCAAAACGATGTCAGCCCCCTGTTCTGCAAGCGATTTTGCGATGCCAAGCCCAATCCCGCTGGTCGACCCCGTGACCAAAGCCGTTTTTCCTTTGAGCATTTTTAGTCCTTCTGCCTTGAGTGCGTCACCGGGCTTGGTTAGAGCATTTGCGGACGGCTTAACAGGCAAGAGTTTTCACGATGACGGCAACGCTAGAATCTTTTCGCCAGGGCTTTCCTGATTTCCTGTTGATGACAGGGACTGCGGGGATCCTGCTCGTGCTGGCGAGCACGATTTACATTCTGCTCACGCCCTGGAAGGAATTGGCACTGGTGCGCGGCGGCAATGGCGCAGCGGGCCTCGCCTTGTCGGGCGCCATTGCGGGCCTGGCCATCCCGATCGCGTCTTGCCTGGCGTCGAGCCTGACCCTTCTGGACCTGCTGGTCTGGGGCGTCGTCGCCTTGCTTCTGCAATTGCTGACCTATCGCATTATCGACATGCTTCTGCGCGACATTCCAACCCGTATTCAGAATGACGAGGCCGGCGCCGCGATTGTTCTGATTGCTGCCAAGCTGGCCGCAGCGATGATTCTCGCTGCCGGACTTTGGGATCCGAATATCGGACGCGTTTAGAAAGGATCGCCGCACGTGCTGAGATGGATACCTGACTGGATACTCTATGCCCTGGCGCTCGGTGTCGTGTTGTGGGCGGTCTTCTCCGAAGGCTCAGACGATGCGCCGCCACCGCCCCCAGAGGCGATTCAGCAGGAAGGCGCGATGCTGCCACCGCCTTCAGCGTTCGATGAGCGCGTTCTGGTCCAGGTCACGACCCCAAAGAGCGGCATTGGGACCGCCTTCGCGATCAATGATGAGGGCCAATGGCTCACCGCCCGGCACGTGGTCGATGGCTGCAATGAAGTCTCCTTGCTCGTCGCGCCCGGCCAATACGCTCCGGCCCGCAGCGTGGTTGTGTCTGAGCGATACGACCTGGCCCTGATCGAGACGGAAACCAGCCCGAACCCGGCACCTCTGAACACAGACAATGATCTGCGCATCGGCACCTACGGATTCCATGTCGGATATCCGCAGGGACGTCCGGGGGAAGCGGCCTCCCGGTTGATGGCACGCTCAAACCTGATTTCGCGCGGCCAGCGCTCGAACAGCGAATCGGTCCTGGCCTGGGCCGAAACAGGGCGCACGCGGGGCCTGATGGGGTCGCTCGGCGGCCTCAGCGGCGGACCGGTCTATGACCAGGCCGGCAATGTCCGCGGCGTGATCATCGCCGAAAGCGCACGCCGCGGCCGGATCTACACGGCGGCGCCGGAAACCGTCGCGAATTTTATCAAGGCGACCGGCATCGAGACGCTTGGCGAGGCACCGCGTAACTTCTCGAAAGAGACCTATGGCCGCGAAGCCGATCACGCGCGGCGCAATCTGCAAGTCGTCAAAGTCGCCTGCAGCGTGGAAGAATAGACCTGATGTTTGCTGATCGATTGATTGCCGCGACCCGCGCGCACGGCCCCCTCTGCGTCGGAATCGACCCCCACGCAGGACGCATCCCCGCATTGTTTGGCGGCGACACGCCTGAAGGGTTGGAGCGCTGGGGCATGGCTGTGGTCGAAGCCGCGGCGGAGCGCACAGGGATCGTCAAGCCGCAAGCCGGACTGTTCGAACGCCATGGCTGGCAGGGCATGCGTGCCCTTGCGCGGGTCTGTGAGGCGGCCAAGGCGCACGATTTGATCGTCCTGCTGGACGCCAAACGGGGCGATATCGGCTCGACGGCCAAAGGCTATGCGCAGGCCTATCTCGCTGCGGACGCGCCGTTCGCCTGCGATGCCCTGACCGTGAACCCGTATATGGGCCTGGATACGCTGGAGCCGCATGTTGAAGCGGCAGAGGCCAGCGGCAAGGGCGTAATCGTGCTGGCGCGGACCAGTAATCCAGGCAGTGCCGATTATCAGGCGCGGGATCTGGAAGGTGCACCGCTTTACGCCCGTGTGGTTGAGAGCCTGGCTCCGATGATCGAGCGCCTGCGCGGAGACAGCGGCTGGTCCGGTCTGATGCTGGTCACGGGCGCAACCGGGCCCGACGAGGCCCGTCAGCTCAGAACCCTGGCTCCGGACGCCCTGTTTCTGGTCCCTGGCTATGGCGCCCAAGGCGCCGGTGCGGCTGAAGCTATGGCTGGCTTCGTCCCGGCCCGCGACAGTGCCAATCGTCCGGAAGGGGGCTGCGTAAATGCCTCGCGCTCAGTGACGTTTCCAGCTGGATCAGATCAGGCCGAGACGATTGAGGCCTGGCACAAAATCGTGGCGGATGCGATCGATCTGGCGCAAGCGGATCTGACTGGGGTCGGTCTGGCCGATTAGCCTTTGACCAGGGCCGTCAGGTCTTCTGGTTCGCCAATCACGGCAACATGATCGCCCGGCTGCAGCACCTCTTTCGGTGCTGCGATGATGATATTGCCATCCCGCTCGATGATCGCGATCAGGCAACTGCCCGGCAGGTCAATCTCGGCCAGAGGTTTGCCGACAAAGTCGCGCAAATTGCCCAGATCAGAGATCGGTGCGTGCAGGAAGTGATCGTCCCGCATCAGGATCTCATTCATGTCCTTGTCGGACTTGGCTGACAGCCAGCGGCGTTCAAAGTCAAAGGACTGCACCACCTCTGCCAGGTGGCCCGCTAGGCGCAGGTCGAGGCCCGCCGGTCGCCGCGGACAGATCAGCATCATGATCGTATGAACGTCCTTGGCTTCCTCCATATCCATGGCGGCATTGGCGGAGAAGCGGAACACGACCAGTTCCGGGCTCTCCAGCCCGTCATTGCTGCGATAGGCAAGCAGCACGCGATCGCTCAATGGGTGAAGCGTCGCTGTGCCGGTGCTGAAGACATTTTCCATGACCTCTTCATCAATGCCGAAGGCGCTGTGGCCAATATTCTGCACCTCATCGATCAGCATTTCGCGGCTATAGATGCCATGGGCGTAGGTGTGGACCACGCAGCGCGCGATCAGGGCTTCATAGGTCAGGTTCTGTTTCTGCGTGCGGTCGTGAATGATCGTCATCAATTCCCGCTCCAGCCCTTCATAGCGCATCTGCCCGAGCCGTTCGTGGACATGATAGATCGCGCCGCGCCGCACCAGTTGGCCTGACGCGTAGAACTGGAACCAGAGCGCACAGGCAATGGTCAGCATGCCGGTAAAGCCGATCGCCAGAATGCCCATCTCCACGATCAACCAGAAGGAGATCAGAATGCCGAAAATAGGCAGCCACGGATAGAAAGGCAGGCGATAGCCGGGCTGATAGGTTGCGATACGGCTTTCGCGCATGACGATGACCGCGACACTGACCAGTCCGAACAGGAAGAGCTGGAACGCACTGGCCAGTTTCGCCACAGCCTCAACATCAAACAGAAGCAGGACCGCAATCATGCTCAGTGTTGTGACGGCGATCGAGAAGACCGGCGTCCCAAACCGGCCAATCGCGGCGAACCGCTCGGGCAGAAGCTTGTCCTTGGCCATCGCATAGGGATAGCGGCTGGCCGACATGATCCCGGCATTGCCGGTCGAGGCAAATGCCGCAATTGCCGCGACCACGATCAGAATGACACCGAGATCGAGTGGCCAATCACCGACAAACTGTCGGCCTGCGTCTGCGACCGGCGTCAAACTGCCATACAGCTCCTCAATCGGCAGGATGGCGATGATGACGACCAGGCCGAGTGTATAGATGGCCGTCGCGGTCAGGAGCGATAGCACCATGCCGAGCGGAATGTTGCGGTCCGGGCTCTGAACCTCCTCGGCCACGCTCGCGACCTTGGTCAGACCGGCATAGGAGACAAATACCAGCCCGATCGTGGCAATGAATCCGACAGACCCTGAGGTCAGAAATGGCTGGCTCTCTCGGTTGGGATGCAGGCCGTCTGCGATCCCCGTATGCGTCAGTCCGAGGATCACGAATGCCGCCAGGATGACCACCAGGGTCGAGACGAGCAGACGCTGCAGGAAGGTGGTCTCCTTGGCCCCGAAAGCGTTGATCAGACCGAACACGATGGTCAGGACCACCGCCAGGACCAGGATCGGAACGTCCAGATACAGGCTGAGATAGGCCCCCATCCCGACCAGCGCAAAGGCGCTCTTGAACACCACCGCAACCCAGGATCCGAGCCCGCCAATCGTCCCGAATAGGGGGCCGAGGGCGCGGTCCAGGAAGTAATAGGTGCCGCCCGCCTTGGGCATGGCGGTCGACAGCTCTGCCATGCACAACATGGCCGGGATGATCAAAAACCCCGCGAGGAGATAGGCGAGATAGACCGAGTCGCCTGTATAGCTGGCCGCAATGCCGGGAAGCAGAAAGAAACCGGAGCTGAACATGGCCCCGGTGGAAACAGCATAGACATCAAACAGCGTCAGATTCTTCTTCAGCTTGTTTTCATTCGCCATTCCAGCACCCCGCATCCTGTTGGCTCTGACGCTGATATATGTCGCGGCGCCCCCCGCACCACATTTTTGTCAGCCTCGTCAGGAATCTAGGGCGTTCACCCTAACTTTCCCCCGCGTCCAGCCTCGACAGACGCCTCAATTCGCCTAGTCTGCCAACAGAAACAGCGCTGCAGACGCTGATCTAAAGTGAGGAAACGAGGAAAGCGTACATGAAACCGCTCCATCTGGCGGCCTTTGCGGCTGCATCCGTCTTTGCACTCTCAGCCTGCTCGGGCGCCCAGGATCCCGACACACCGGCAGCAGAGTCTCCAACCGAAACGACTGTATTCGCGGACGTCACCGATGACCGGCTGGACAATGCAGACGCCACGCCCAGCGAATGGCTCAGCTATGGATTCGACCGCGAAGAAACGCGCCACTCGCCTCTGACCGGCATCACGACGGAGAATGTTGCGGATCTGGGCGTCGCCTGGACGTATGATCTGGCGACCAATCGCGGCGTGGAATCCACTCCCATTGTCATAGACGGCACCATGTATGTCACCTCCGCCTGGTCGGTCGTCTATGCGTTGGACGCCAAAACCGGGGAAGAGCTTTGGGTCTATGACCCCGAGGTTGACCGCGCCGTCGGCGTCAATGCCTGCTGCGATGTCGTCAATCGCGGGGTCGCGGTCTATGATGGCAAACTCTATCTCGGCGTGATTGATGGCCGGGTCGAGGCACTGGATGCGCAGACCGGTGAAGTGATCTGGTCACAAGTGACAGTCGACCAATCCAAGCCCTATACAATTACCGGCGCGCCCCGCGTGGTCGATGGCAAGGTGTTGATCGGCAATGGTGGAGCGGAGCTCGGCGTGCGCGGCTATCTCAATGCTCTGGATGCCGATACAGGCGATCTGATCTGGCGCTTCTACACCGTCCCGAGCGCTGACAAGCAGCCGGATGGGGCCGCATCGGACAGCGCCTTTGAGCAAATCGGCAATGTCACCTGGGGTGATACGGGCGCCTGGAAAACCGATGGCGGCGGCGGCACCGTCTGGGATTCAATCATCTATGATGAAGAGAATGACAGCGTGATTTTCGGCGTCGGGAATGGCTCGCCCTGGAACCAGCGCCTGCGCGATCCATCTGGTCTAGATAATCTCTTCCTGTCTTCGATTGTCGCGGTCGACGCCGATAGCGGCGAATATAAGTGGCATTTCCAGACCACGCCGGGCGACAATTGGGACTATACCGCGACGCAGACTCTGATCATCGCCGAGCTGCCTGTCGGTGAGGATGGCGCGGATCGCCGGGTCGTCATGCAAGCCCCGAAGAACGGCTTTTTCTATGTCATTGATGCCGCCACGGGCGAGTTTGTCTCGGGCAATAATTATGTGCCGATGAACTGGGCCACAGGGCTGAGCGATGAGGGGCGTCCGATCGAAGTGCCGGACGCGCGCTATTCAGACATTCCTTATCTGCAGACGCCTGGCCCACTTGGCGGCCACAATTGGCACCCGATGGCGTTTAATCCCGATGTCGGCCTCGCCTACATCCCGGCGCAGGAAATCCCGCAAGCCTATGGCACGGACCCGCGCTTTCAAGATGACAGCTCAAAGTGGAACACGGGGGCAGATTTTGCTGCCGGGGTTCCTCAACTCATCCCGAGCGAAGTGTTCAAATTCCTGCGGTCTGGATTGAAAGGCCGCCTCATCGCCTGGGACCCCGTCGCAAACGAAGCCCGCTGGACCGTGGAGCATGAAGGCCCATGGAATGGCGGCGTCTTGTCGACGGCGGGTGGCGTGGTTTTCCAGGGCAAGCTCAACGGTGAGTTCGTCGCCTATGATGCCGGCACCGGCGAGCGTCTCTGGGCAGAGGATGTCAAATCCGGCGCGGCGTCTGGCCCGGGCACATTTGAGATTGATGGCGAGCAATACGTCACCATCACCACGGGATGGGGCTCGGCCTATCTGCTGTCGGCTGGCGGGGTCGCTGCGCCTCAGCCGGTCCAGCCAACCGTTGGAAAAGTCGTCACGTTCAAGCTCGGCGCCAGCGGAACCATTCCAGACGTCGATATCCAGCTCGTGGAAGCCACGCCAAAGACAGATGAGTTCGGCACTGAAGAGCAGCTTGCAAATGGCCTAGTGCAGTACGCGCGCAATTGCACGGTGTGTCACGGCCCGTTTGCCTCGAGCTCTGGCGTCCTGCCAGACCTGCGCTGGTCGAGCTACACATCCAGTTCCGAAGCCTGGAAAGGCGTCTTGGTGGACGGCAATTTGCAATCGCTCGGCATGGTGTCGTTCGCGGATGTTCTCTCAGAGGATGATGTTGAATCGATCCGCGCCTATGTGGTCCAACAGGCCCATAATTCGGCCGGGATTGACGATGCCATCGCTAGCGAAGGCGGCACGCCTTAATCGGGAAGGCCGCTAGGCCAGGAGCAGACCCAGCTCTCTCTGCTTTTTCTTGGACAAGCCATCGGCCACCAGCCGGTGGCTTGTTTCGATATAGGCCTGGAGATCGCCATCCTTCAGACCTGGATCTGCATAGTGCTGGATCCATTTCATCCCGCGTGAGGCCAGATACGGGGCCGGGCGCAGGCCAGGCTGTTCCTGCAGGATCTCGAAGGACAGAGGCGTGACCTTGAACGTGACGGCGAAGAAGTCCTCGTCACCCCAGCCGGCAATCGCAAACACTTTGCCGCCGACTTTCCAGACATGACTGCCACCCCATTGCACGACCCGGCTGGTCGCCGTCAGGGAGCCGCAAAAGTCATTATACTCGTCCAAGGTCATAAAAAGACCATGACAAGGATTATACTCCACTTCAATCGTCGCCGGTTTGAGGTTACGGTAACTTAACGCCAGCGAGGGGCCACTCATGCATATCATCGTCGCACTGATCGGTATCATTGGCTTTATCGCCGTCTGGTACTGGCGCCTGAAAATGCTTGGACAAGTGGCGCGCGACGGGCGCAAAGTGGCCGAAACAGTCGCCAACCTGCCGCGCAAGATGCGCTTCAAGAACAAGGCGGGCAAAGGCGGTCTGGCCGTGGTCGATGATCCGCGCGAAGCCGCCACAATCCTGATGCTCGAGATCGCCCAGGCCCGCGGCACGCTGACCGAAAAACAGGAGGCGGCCATTCGCGGCGAGATCATGCACCATTTCGATTTCCCGGAAGGCGACGCCAACGCGCTGATCGCCCAAGCCGGATGGTTATCGCGCAATGCCGGCGCCAGTCATGTCGTGATGTCGAAGATGACTGATTTCGTCCGCAACAGCCCCGGGATGACCAATAAGGAACTGGTTGATCTGGACGGCATGCTGGTGACAGTTTCTGAAGCAGAAGGCAATCCGACGCCAAGTCAGCTCGATCTGCTGGTCATCTATCGCGACAAGACCGGACTGCGCGTCTGACTTTCCAGCGCGCCCAATCAAGCTAATTCCGGCTGCATCAGGAGACGTGCGATGCAGGCTGTGATTATTGGCGCCAGCGGCGGAATTGGCCGCGCCATGACCGAAGCACTCGCCGCGGATGAGCGGTTTGACAAGGTGTATGCCCTCAGTCGCTCCGGAACGGGTCTGGCGTATCCGAAAGTCGTGTCCGGACAGATTGATATTCTCGACGAACAGAGCCTGGCGGCAGCCGCAAAGCGGGTTGCGGCGAGCGGTCCACCCTCACTCGTCCTGGTCGCCAGCGGCCTGCTTTCTGACGGCGGCGGGCTGCAGCCGGAGAAATCCTATCGCCACCAGACGCTGGCCGCATTCGAGCGCGTCTTCGCCGTCAATACGTACGGCCCCGGCCTGGTCGCGAAGCACTTTCTGCCAATCCTGCCGAGACAGGGCATGGCCGTTTTCGCGGCGCTTTCGGCCCGAGTCGGCTCGATTTCAGACAACCGGCTGGGCGGTTGGCACGCCTATCGAGCGTCAAAAGCCGCGCTGAATATGCTGATCCGGAATTACGCGATCGAACAAGCGCGCCGAAATCCCGAGTTGATCTGTGTCGGCCTGCATCCCGGTACAGTCGACACCGACTTGTCGCGCGCCTTCCAGGGCAACGTCCCCGACGCGCAATTGTTCACCCCGCAGCAATCGGCGCATCACTTGCTGAACGTGCTCAGCGGCCTGACGGCACAAGACAGCGGCAAGGTGTTTGACTGGGCGGGCCTGGAAGTTCCGGCCTAAGCGCCGCCGAGATTGGCGAGCACGTCCGTAGCATCATAAGCGTCGGCATTTTGCGGCTTCTCACCGCTGCCCGTGATGATTTCCATCACATGCTCAACTGGGCCCGATGACCCGCCGAGCGGTAGCGCGATGCCGAGACCGACGCCCACGCTGGACCCGCCGCCAGAGCCGGAGGCTCCACCGATCGACACCGACGTGCCGCCGCCACCCGCAAGCTCACCCGTATCGGAATAGGCCGTCGTCACCAGGAACCACTCATCCCCATTCTCGAGCGTCACCTCAGCGGCGCGGCGCAAGGCACGGCTGCGGGCCACGTCCATGGAATTGTCCCTGTACGCCACCCGAAATCGGTTATTCTCGATGGGTTGGACGGAATAGCCCTTGGCGCTGTCTGAGGTCGCTGGACCATAAGGCACACTGGTTGCGCAAGCCCCCAGAAGCGCCAGAGCCGAAACTGCAATCCACTTAATCATAGTGATAATCCTTATAGTGAGTGTGGCGTTCCTTGCGTTCGCCATCATAGGCGCGGTTTCGTTCCCAACAACTGCAATCGCTTCCCCAGGTAAACGCTTCTCCCATACCATTTACCCGCAAATGCGAGGAGGCATAAGAGCCGTCAGATGTATTTCCGTACATGTCGGCATACCCGTCGCCATCACTGTCACATGTATAGAAACTGCCTGTATGGGAGCAACCAAAGGGCCCGACATACTGGCCGTACGAGTAGGTTGTGGGCCACCCTGAATAGGTGGAAAAACCGGTCGGGGCGTAATAAGCGCCGCTATAGGCGCCCGGATAAGCGGCATAGGTATTGGTTTCGTACGAGGCTTCTGCCAGTCCTTGCGCCAATCCGGCGGAAATCGCTTCCAGCTCTGCTGTTGTGCACGCAGACAACCCCAAACCGCCCAAACCAAGAGCGCTCAGCAATGATCGTTTTCTCATTTTGTCCTCCCGCGGTTTCCCGCTTGAACACCGTAGAAGACTCAAGATGAACACAAGCCAACACATTACACGCATTTCATTCAGCTAGGTGTCGCTAGATCTGATGACAGGACGGGGGACAGGTGTGGTGATCCGCAGTCATCCACCTCGTAGGCGTCCGACCGCGCGCGATCTGGTGCCCGTTATCGGACGCTCGACGCGCCGCGGGAGTGCCGTCTTTTGACGTGCACCTGGAACGGACGGCGTTTTTTAAAAGGGGAACGTCGTCCGTTCACTTATCCGCACTTGGATCGATGTGACGCCGTCCGAAATCGGCCTCGGCCGTGTCGAGTCCGGCATCGATGATCGCCTCGCGAATACCTCGCGCCCGGGTAAACTCCTTCATCAGCGTCTCGCCATCCCCCCAACGGATGGCGCGCTGCAAGGCCGCGAGATCTTCACTGAACCGTCCCAGGGTTTCGAGCACAGCCTCCTTATTGTTCAGGAACACGTCTCGCCACATCACCGGGTCGGAGGCGGCGATCCGGGTGAAGTCGCGAAAGCCGCCCGCGGAGAATTTCACCACTTCACCCTGCTCAACGCTCTCCATGTCATAGGCGGTCGAGACGATGTTATAGGCGATCAGGTGCGGCAGATGCGAGGTAATGGCGAGAACGCGGTCATGGCGGACTGGATCCATGGTCTCGACGCGGGCCCCAAGCTGTTTCCAGAAATCGATCAGATGTGCGACGGCGTCATCATAAGCCGCCTCGCCTTGCTGCAACGGGGTCAGAATGTGCCAGGCCTCTTGGAAAAGGCTGGCAAATCCAGCTTCCGGACCGGACTTTTCGGTTCCTGCAATCGGATGACCCGGGATGAGATGGACGCCGTCCGGGCAATGCGCGCCCATATCCTGCGCGGCCGTGGCCTTGACCGAGCCGACATCTGTCAGGATCGCGCCAGGCTTCAGGGCCGCCGCGATCTGCTGCGTGACCGCTCCAAAGACCCCCACCGGTGTACATAGAATGACACAATCGGCCTGATCAACAGCCGCTTCGGCCGTCTCCACGACCCCTTCACCAATCACCCGCGCCGCACGCGCCCGGACATCATCCGAACCGTCCCACAACGCCACCTGTTTGGCACCGCCATAGGCCTTTACCGCATGCGCGATCGAAGATCCGAGCAGGCCGATGCCAAGAATGGCAAGCTTATCGAACTCAGCAGACATCAGCTTTTCGCAAACGCCTCAATCGCGGCGATCAAATCGTCATTCTGCGCCGTGGTCCCAATCGAGGCACGCAGGCAGGTGGGCAAGCCGTAAACATTCACATTCCGAATGACGATCCCGCGCGCCCGCAAGAAGGCATCTGCTTCCGCGCTCGTCCGGCCGGCCGCTTCAGGAAACTCGATCAATACGAAATTGCCGACGCTCGGATACGTCTTGAATCCGGCTTTTTCGACGGCATCTCCCACGCGGACGAGTTCGGCAGAATTGTGCTCGACCGATTGCGCCTGAAACGCGTCATCATTGAGGGCGGCAATCCCCGCGACCTGCGCCACTGCGCTGACATTGAACGGACCGCGCGTGCGGTGGATGGCATCGACGACGCTTTCCGGACCATAGGCCCAGCCAAGACGCAGGGCTGCAAGACCATGAATCTTGGAGAAGGTCCGCGTCATCAGGACATTGGCCTGCTCGCCCGCAAGCTCCATTCCGGCGCTATAATCATTATTGCGCACATATTCAGCATAGGCCCCGTCGAGCACCAGAAGCACGTGTTCCGGCAGGCCTTCATGCAGGCGCTTGACCTCCGAATACGGGATATAGCTGCCGGTGGGATTGTTCGGATTCGCCAGGAATACGATCTTGGTCTTGTCATCGACCAGCTCGAGCATGGCATCGACGTCGGTCGTCAGGTCTTTTTCGGGGGCGCGGCGCGTTTCAGCGCCGGCCTGTTGGGCGACCAGGCGATAGACCAGAAATCCGTGCTGACTCTGCACGATATTGTCGCCCGGCCGGAGATAGGCGCGGCCGAGCAGTTGAAAGATCTCATCCGACCCGGCCCCGCAAACGATTCGCTCGGCATCGATCCCGTATTTGGCGCCAATGGCTTCGCGCAAGGCCAGGGCCGATCCGTCCGGGTAAAGTTCCATATGCCGCGCCGCTTCTGCCACTGCCGCTTGCGCCGCCGGGCTGCAGCCAAGCGGATTCTCGTTCGATGACAGTTTGTGGGCGTCCACGAGTTTCTCACCCCCTTTGTAAGGCGTGATTTCGAGGATGTTTGGCAATGCCTGTGGCCCGGACATGAGGGTCTCCTTGATTGAGCGAGATGACCTGCCGTCAATAGCCGGGAAAATCAAGGGGCTGCAGTCCCAGATCGAGAAGCGGCTCGGCAGTGGCTGGAACAGGATTTGACCTTGCCCCAGTTTCGTTCCCACTTCTTGCGCCAGGTGAAGGGGCGATTGCAGACGGAGCAAATCCTCGAGAGAAGCGTGGGTTTCTTGTGCGCCAAGCGGGTCTCAAAAGGCTTTGGCGAGGGCCTCTGCGCTCAGAAACGCAGCCTCCACCTTGCTGCCGAGACACCAGTCTCCGCAGGCGGCGAGATTGAGGTCCTGGTCGATCAGATAAGGGGCTCCCAGCGGCGTTTCCGTCGCTGCATACCGCCATCTGTGCAGAACCTGATGCGTCGCGACCGTCAGGTCGATCCCCGTCAGATCACTGGCGGCGTGCAGCAGCACCGATTTCACCGTTTCAGGGTCGTCCTCGAGATGCGCATCAGCCCAGTCATTGCTTGATTGAATCAATAATGAAAATGCCTCTACGCGATCGGGCTTGGCCGAGTTCACGGCCATCCAGCCAATCGGCGGCGCCCCTGACTTGAGCGCCTGCCATGGGAGATCGAGCGGCGTCTCAAAGCCGAGCATGAGCGCGAAACAGCCAAGCATCTTGACCCGGGACAGCTTCGCCTTGCCTGCGAATGAAGCTGGCAGAAGGGCGTCCGTCTGCGGCGCGGGCGCGGTCGAGACGACCCAATCGAATGGGCCGGTTAAAGCCCCCTCCGCATCCACGAGGGACCACCCGCCACCGTCTCGGCGCAAAGTCTCAATCTTCACGCCAGGGCGTACATTGAGCCCTTCCGCGACAGTCTTGCACAGACCATTCATCCCGGGCGAAGCGACGAGTTTGGGCTTATCGGAAACCCGCGCTCCTGCTCGCAGGTCGATCCTGTCTGGCCATTCGGCGATAATTCCTCGAGATTTAAGCGACGACAAGAGGTCGAGGAACGGGTCCGACTCTGCCGTGAAATACTGCGCGCCATGATCAAATGCGTAAGGCGTCGCGCGCCGGGTCGACATGCGTCCACCGGGGCCGCGCGCTTTCTCAAATACCGTTACACTATGTGACGCAGATAAACCGCGCGCGAGCGTCAGCCCCGCCAGACCTGCACCGATAATCGCAATTCTCATGAAACGCCTCTAAGCTGCGCGTAGAGACATAAGCCAATGTACGCAGCTGAATAGGGGCGGGTGTCTCTTAGCTGCCGATCGCCTGATCGTTTCGCTCACCGGTACGGATCCGGACAATCGTCTCGAGATCCGCGACGAAGACCTTGCCGTCACCGATCGTGCCCGTATTCGCAGCGCCAGTAATCGCTTCAACGACCCGCTCAGCTTCCGCCGCGCTGCAAGCGACTTCGACTTTGACCTTTGGCAGCAGCCGAACCTCATATTCGGCGCCGCGATAGACTTCGGTCTTGCCTTGCTGGCGGCCATATCCGCGGACTTCCGATACAGTCAGACCCGACACATCAGCCTCACCAAGCGCGTCGATGACGGCGTCCAGTCGGCTGGGCTTAAAGATTGCGGTTACGAGTTTCATCTTTCCCCGGCTCCAGTAATTTCATTGCTAATAGGGGTATCGGGTCTGCGCAGAACGTCAATTGCTGTGTTTTCAACAGGCTGCGCGGCCTCCCGGCCTGCCAGTTTTCTAGGCATGACCGACTTTGGTTTGCCCGCCTTTACAGCTTGGGTGACTGGCGCTGCCGCGCTGCCGCCAGGTTTGGAATAAAGCCGCTTGACGGCCTCAACCAATACGACACCGCCGAGACCCGGCAGGACCAGTTCACCGGCGCGTTCCCAGGATTTCGAAGCCCCTGAAATCAAGCGCCAGTCCAGCGGCGGCATGTGTACAGCGGTCGTACTGGCGGTGACCTGGAACAGGCTGTCATTCAGGAAGCTGACCAATTGTTGCCGCGTCCAGGGGCGGCCATGACCAAACGGCTTATTGTCCGCCAGCGACCACATGCTGCGCCGATTGGTGACGGCCACGACGATGCGCCCTTCCGGTGCCAGGACCCGCCACGCCTCCCGCAGCAGCTGGCGCGGGCTGTCGGCCTCTTCCAGCGCATGCAGCAGGAAGACGCGATCGAACAGGCCTTCAGGGAAGGGCAGCCGGTGCTCGGGCACGCTGCAGAGGATCTGGCCTTTGTCGGCGCTGTGGCGAACGGCGCCAATCTCTTCCGGAACCGCGCCCACACAGGTACCTGCGTCGTTTTGCCAGAGCCGCAGGAGCGGGCCTGGATAGCCAATACCGAGCACACGCAAAGACTCACACGCCCCCCACAGATCAAGCATGCGCGCGCCCATCAGACGCGCCGCTGCTTCACCCAGTCGCGACTGATAAAAGGTTTCGAGGGTTGCCGCGGGCTGGCGCATATGGCTCTAATCTTTCAGTTCAAATCCACCTTGGAGAGATGGGATCATGCTGACCATACATCAATTCCCCTGCCTGAGTGATAATTATGGCTATCTGGCCCACGATCCAGAGTCGGGCGAAACTGCAGCGATCGATACACCGGACGCCGACGTCTATCTCGCCGAAGCCGCAGCACAGGGCTGGACCATCACAGCGATCTGGAACACGCATTGGCACCCGGACCATGCGGGTGGCAATCTGAAGATCAAGGAGGCCACGGGCTGCACGATCATTGGCCCCAAGGGCGAGGCGGAGAAGATTCCCGGCATTGATCGCGCTGTGGGCGGTGGGGATACCGTGACCCTGGGCGGGCTGGACGCCGCAATCATCGATGTGCCCGGGCACACACTGGGCCACATCGCCTATCATATTGCCGCGGCCAGGACGGCGTTTGTCGGCGACGCCGTCTTTGCCCTCGGTTGTGGGCGCGTGTTCGAGGGCGACATGCCGATGATGTGGGACTCCATGCTCGCGATCAAAGCGCTGCCACCGGAAACCACGCTCTATTGCGCGCATGAATACACCCAATCCAATGCCCGCTTCGCTGAGACGATCGAAACGGACAATGCGGCGCTGAAAGCCTATATTGCCGAGATTGACGACAAACGCGCCCGCGGCGAACGGACGGTCCCGATGGGTCTCGCGCGCGAACTGGATACCAATCCATTCCTGCGCGCCGATATCCCGGAGCTGCAGGCAGCCATGGGCCATCCCGGAGATGCGGCGGCGACCTTTGGCGAGATTCGCGGGCGCAAGGACCGATTCTAGATGGCGGCGCTTGCGGGCGACCTTGGCGCGAATGAAATCATTCGCCTGCTCGACATGCAGCCCCACCCGGAAGGCGGCCATTATGCCGAGACCTTTCGCGCAGAGGGCGCGGGCAGGGCCGACTCGACCGCGATCTATTACTTGCTGCAAGCCGATGAAGTATCGGCCTGGCACCGGGTCGATGCGGACGAACACTGGCTGTGGCATGCAGGTGGACCGCTCGCCCTGACCTTGTCACCGGCAGATGGCAAAGGCGCAAATGCCTACACGCTGGGCCCGGACTTGCGGGCGGGTCAGCGCCCCCAGCTCACGGTGCCTGAAAACCATTGGCAGACCGCAGAAAGCCTCGGCGCCTGGACGCTTGTGTCCTGTATCGTTGCCCCAGGGTTTGAGTTTTCCGGCTTTGAAATGGCGCCGCCCGACTGGCGCCCTGCGGTATAGTTACGGTCCAGTTGATGTCTCAGACACACGCCCTGTCCTGGCTCCCGAACGCGCTCACACTGGCCCGGTGTGTTCTGGCCGGCGGCGTCGCGTGGCTGATCATCAGCTTGCCGGACGCATCGCTCTGGCCGTTCATCGCCTATCTCGTGGTCGCCGCGACAGATTTTGTCGACGGCTATGCCGCACGGCGACTGGATGCAGTCTCCGAATTGGGGGCCTTTCTCGACCCCGTCGCCGACAAGGTGTTGGTCGGTGCCTGTCTGGTCGCGCTCACCCTTCAGAACGACATGGCTTTGCTGCTACTGATCCCGACGGCCGCGATCATTGTCCGTGACCTCATCGCCACGGGCCTGCGACTCTTGCCAGGGATTTCGATGCCGGTCTCGACGCTTGCCAAGTGGAAAACGGCAATTGAGATGATCGCGATAGCGATCCTGTTGCTGGCCTCGCCACTCGCCAGCGGGATCTTGTTTAATGCGGGCCTGGTCCTGGTCTGGCTGGCCGCATTGCTCGCGGTTTACACGCTGGGTCTCTATATCGGAGCGCTGATCGCCAACCAAAACGACCGCGCTAACACGTAGCGCGGCCGTCTCGTTCCGGTCCAGCGCGCCATTTAAGGGGGAGGAATTACCGCGCTGGTTGCCTGCTTAGCACACCGGGAAAGGGGACACCCGGCATGGCCCTCTATCTGGCACATAAGGCTTTAACACGCGTTTAATATTCCCGCCTAAATTGTGCCGCCAGTCGGTCCTTATTCACGCCTCGTTTGCCGATCAGATCGAGAGCATGAAACGGATCTGGCAAAGATACAGCCTGCACCTGCTGCTGCTTGCGGCGATTGTCTTCATGACGATGCCGGCGCTGTTTGCCTTTGCTCAAGGGTAATCACCACATCAGGGATTGCGGCGCGTCCTTGAACAGTTCTTGGAGCCTGCGCCGCGTCCCGGGCGTCGCGTCCTCCGGCGGTTCTAGTGGATCGCACCAGACGATTTCCGAGATTTCATGCCCGACCGGGTCGCCGCCTGCGGTCCAGGCCTCACTGCGCACCCGGTACAGCAGGACGTGATCATTGCGAAACACACGATGATTGGAGAAGACCCCGATCAGCTCCGGCGCGCCCGTAACGGTCACACCGCCCTCTTCTTGCAGCTCTCGTCGCAGCGACAGTTCCGTCGTCTCGCCGCGCTCAACCCCACCGCCAGGGAAGAACAGGCCTTTTGTATAGGTGTGGCGCACCAGCAAGATTTCGCCCTGCGCATTCTCGACAACCCCGCGCACCCCAAGCGTCATCGGCCTCGACAAGCGAAACCATGTCCGAAAGAGCTGTGACCTTACGTCAACCACGATGCGACACCACGTTTTCAGCTTCAGGGCTCGCCAAATCGATAAAGACAGTCTAACAGGACGCAAGTTTATTTGAGGGCTGTTTCCATGATCCATGCATCTGTCTGGGCGATCCTTGCCACTGTGGCTGTCTTTGGAATTCTCAATCTGATCGATTTTCGTCGAATCGACTAAGCGGAGTATCCTCGCCGAAGAAGGAGGATTTCAGTGTCTAAACGCGTTTCAGAAGGCCCCAAGCGTGCTCTGGTGACGGGTGCCGGTGCCCGACTGGGCAAAGCCATGGCGCAAGCGCTCGGTGAAGATGGCTGGGCCGTTGCCGTGCATTATCGCGGCTCGAGAGCGGGCGCCGAATCCACCGCAGAGACCATTCGTGCTGCCGGCGGACGCGCCGAACTGGTGCAGGCCGACCTGGCTGATGAAGAACAGACCGCGACGCTGGAACGCGCCGCCCACGAAGCGCTGGGCGGTCCGCTCACTCTGCTGGTCAATTCTGCCTCAACCTTCGAAGATGATTCCGCGCTCGAGCATTCGCGCAAGAATTGGGACTTTCACATGGGCCCCAATCTGCGGGCACCCGTTCTGCTGGCCCAGCATTTCGCCCGCGCGCTCCCACAGGACGAGGCGGGCCTGATCGTCAACATGATCGACATGCGGGTGCTGAAGCTCAATCCGCTTTTCTTCACCTATACCTTGTCCAAATCAGCGCTCTGGTCGGCCACCCGGACCATGGCGCAGTCCTTTGCGCCAAACATCCGGGTCAATGGCATCGGACCCGGCCCGACGCTGGAGAACGTGCATCAAAAACCCGGTGAGTTCGCGGCTGAAGCCCAGGCCACGCTGACCCAGCAGGGCTCAAATCCCGGCGAAATCGTCAAGACGCTGCGCTATCTGATCGAAGCTGACAGCATTACCGGCCAGCTTATCGCCAGCGATGGCGGCCAGCATTTGATGTGGCAAACGCCGGATGTAATGCTCTGATCCATGAACTTTTCTTCCGACACCGCAGCGCCCGCGCACCCGAACGTCATTGAAGCCATCGCGGCGGCCAATCATGGCAATGAGCCGAGCTATGGCGGCGACGCGGTGACAGCGCGCTTGCGCGCTTTAGTTGCTGAGACCTTCGAGACAGACGATTTCGATGTCTGGATCTGCGCCAGCGGGACCGCATCAAACGCGCTGGCGCTGTCCGTCCTGTGCTCGCCAATTGGCGCGATTGCCTGTCATGAGGAAGCGCATATCGAGCGGGATGAGCGCGGCGCACCGGAATTCTTCACAGGCGGGGCGAAACTGCGCCTTCTGCCGGGCCTTGGCGGCCAGATCGACGAGGCGGCCCTGCGTCAGGCTCTGGCGGTCAATAATCCGGATTTCGTGCACGAAACCCCGCTGGAAACCCTGTCTCTGACCAATCTGACCGAGTGTGGAACCGCCTATTCAGCGGCGCAAATCGCGCACTATGTGGATCTCGCGCAGGCCGAAGGCCTAAAAACGCATCTCGATGGCGCACGCCTGGGGAATGCGCTGGCCTCAACCGGTGCGAGTCCAGCCGAAATGAGCTGGAAAGCCGGCATTGACGTGTTGACGCTGGGGCTCACGAAGACGGGTGCAATTGGCTGCGAGATTATTCTGCTGTTCGGCAAGGCGCGGTCCGCGTTTGGCCGATTGCAGGCGCGCGCCAAGCGGTCCGGGCACATGCCGCCCAAGATGCGCTTTCTCGCCGCCCAGGCGGAAGCGATGCTCACCGATAGCCTGTGGTTGTCTCTGGCAGGAAAAGCCAATCAATCCGCGACGGAGCTGGCAAACCTGCTCTGTGCAAAGTCGGGCGTGACAATGGCGTATCCGACGGATGGGAATGAGGTTTTTTGCGTCCTGCCGCCAGAGATTGAAAACCGGATTCTGAAGGCCGGCGTCAAATGCTATCCCTGGCCAGGAGGGTCGTATCGGTTCGTCTGTTCCTGGGCGACACCGGAAAGCGACCTCGAGGCGATGCGCGACCTACTGGCTGAGGCCTGAGGCCAGCCAGGTCTGCATCAGGGTCATGAACCCATTGGTATCGATCGGCGACGCGTCCTTGCCGCCAAGTAGCTGTTGGTGCAGCGTCATGACCAGGATGGGCGAGAGCATCATGAAGGCGGAAGCCTTGCGCTCCAGCTCCGTCTCTGGCCGTCCCGGCGTTGCGTCCATCTTCTCGGACACGGCCTCGAGCGCCGGGTCCAGGAGGTATTCCAGATACGCCTGTCCAACCGCTTCATCGGCCATGCCTTCGATCAGGCCAAACGCGTGCGCCCGGGCAAATCCGCCATGGGTCAGTCCAGCCTCTGTGACCCGGAAATACTCTTCTACGGCCGTGGCTGTATCGTCGGCGCCGGTCTTGATGACCTCCCAAAGCGGCAGCGCGCGTGTGTTGATATGCTGCAGAATCGCAATCACGACGCCCTGACGGTCCTTGAAATAGTGCCGAAGGGTCGGTTCAGACGCACCCGCCGCCAGAGCGAACTGACGGAGCGACGGGCGGCGTAAATCATCCTGCAAGGCAAACTCCGTCAGCGTCTCGAGAAGCGCTGTCCGCTTTGCCTCAAAATTATGATTTCGAACGCCTGCTGGTCGCGGCATCGGCCTCCCCGCCTGTTTGTTTTTTGGGCCGACCTTTGTAGCCGTTGAATTCAACGGAACGCAACCACATTGTGCCTTGCGGTGTAGTTGCTACAGTTCGCGTGGATCTCGGCGGGCGCGGACCCGCTCCGCAAATTCAAGCGCTGGGCCAAGGATCTTGCCCCCGGTTTGACCAATTTTCATGGCCCGCTGAAGCCGCCGCTGGATGAATCGCTGCAGACGCTCGCGGTCGTCATGCGCCAGCCAGTGCAAGACAATTGACGGGATAACCGCGCTGAGAAGCGCGCGTTTGGTCTGGCGATTATAGTCCGTCGCCGTATCGCCGGCCGCCTCCCAGATCACGTCGGCGATGGACCAGACCCGCCGAACCGCCGCGCCCGTGCCCCAGGGCGCGAGGCCGCGTCCGGCGGCCTTGCGAACCGCCTGTTTGTCGGGCTCGAGCGCCTCAAGCCAGGCCATCAGGCCTGCCGCGACGCGCTCATGCGTCCGCAGCGAGCCGAGGTCTTCGGTGGCCAGCGTCTCAAGCATTTGATCGGTCGAGCGCTCGAAAAAATGGTCGA
Organism: Hyphomonas sp. Mor2; assembly: GCF_001854405.1. Lineage (GTDB taxonomy): Bacteria > Pseudomonadota > Alphaproteobacteria > Caulobacterales > Hyphomonadaceae > Henriciella. The sequence continues at coordinate 2,946,811 of NZ_CP017718.1, read as the reverse complement.
TCAGGTCCGTGATCCCGTTCGGCGCCGCGAGGGCGCGTTCACCATCCGTCAGGCCTGCGGCCTGTGCCGATCGACGCATCGCGCCGGTTGTCCAACCCACCTTGTCCACTTCAGGCAGCAGGGAATCCAGCCAGCGATCACGTAAATTTTCAGACGGTGTCGCCATATCTGACTCCGGGGATAGGCAAGGGGCTATCCACATGTTATAGGCGCGGCTTGTTTCGGCCCCTATAGGCCACAACCGCACACTTGCAGGTCCGTCCTGCCCCGATTTTATGGAGAGTTGACCATTATTCAGATTACCGTTCGCGACAATAATGTCGAACAAGCCCTGCGCGCCCTGAAGAAGAAGATGCAGCGTGAAGGCCTGTTCCGTGAAATGAAATCCCGCACCTATTTCGAGAAGCCGTCTGAGAAGAAGGCTCGCCAGAAGGCCGAAGCTGTGCGCCGCGCTCGCAAACTTGCTCGGAAGCGCGCCCAGCGTGAGGGCCTCGTCTAGACGACAGGGTCAAGCGATTTGAACAAACCCCCGCACCGGCATGGTGCGGGGGTTTTTCTTTGGGGGACGTTGGGGGTTACAGTCGCCGTGAGACGGCCTCTGGTTTTGTCTGCTTTGGGTCGGGAGGGGGCGCTCGGCTTCGACCACACTCTCCTCCCGGCCTTAGCCGCTGGATCTCGTGCTGGACCCCACGGACAAGCCCGTGGGGAGCGCTTGAAGGGGACGTCAGGTCTTCAGGCCCTCATCCTGAGCGAAGTCGAAGGATAAAGGGCCGGGCTTCCGGGCGTTTGCATCAAGCCCGCCTCGTCCTTCGACTTCGCTCAGGATGAGGCTTCAAGGGGGATTCTCGATCTTTTTGTCCGCTTTGCCGCCGATAGCAAACATTAGATCAGCGTCTTAAACTCGCCCCTACAAGCACTCCTGCAATTTACGGCGCAGGATTTTCCCGATCGGATTCTTCGGCAGCTCGTCAATGAAGTGGACCTGACGCGGGACTTTGTAGCCGGTGAGATGATCGCGGCAATAAGCGAGAAGATCGACCTCGCGCAAATCCTCCGCTCCCTTGACGACAAATGCGTGCAGCTCTTCGCCGCCCTCCTCGGTCCGGATCCCGGCGCTGGCCGCCTCCGAGACTCCGGGGCAGGCGGCGAGCACTTCGTCCACCTCGTTCGGGAAAACGTTGAATCCGCTGACCAGGACCATGTCCTTGCAGCGATCGACAATGTGCAGCTCTCCGGCCCGGTCGAACCGGCCCATATCGCCCGTCTTGAACCAGTCAGCATGGTACGAGGCTTTGGTTTCCTGCTCACGCCCGAGATACCCGGTCATCACCTGAGGGCCGGAAATGATAATCTCGCCAACAATATCTGGTGCCTGAGTCAACGCCTCATTGCTCAGGATCCGGACTTCCGTGCCTGGCAGGGGCGTGCCTGCGGAGCCTCTGGAAACGCTCGCCGAGTGGTCTTTCACCGCAATCAGAGTGGTGGCCTCGGTCATGCCGTAGCCTTCGATTATGTTGGAGCCGGTCGCGTCCATCCACTTTTGCGCGACCCGGTCATGCAGCGCGGCTGCACCGGAAATCGTGATCTTCAGACTGCGCCCATATTCCATGAACCAGTCTTCTTCGAGCAACTTCTCGAACAGCGTGTTCACACCCGGGAAATAGTCCGGCTTAAATTTCTTGAAGGCCGGCTTCATGTTGGTGAGCGGCCGCGGATTCGGGATCAGGACCAGGTGACCGCCATTGGTAATCGCAATGACCGAGGCCAGCATGCCGAACACATGGTAGACAGGCAAAGCCAGCAGCATGGTCTGTTTCGGCGTGTTGAGCAGCTCCGGCGAGGCGATCGCGAACTGCGCGATATTGCTCATCAGACCCTGCTCGGTCAGGCGCACGCCTTTGGACACGCCTGTCGTACCGCCGGAATACTGGTAGATCGTGTCCCGATCGGGTGCCAGCGTGTCGACATAGTGAACGCGGTGAGCGGCCTCCTGCGCCAGGATTTCCGTCAAGCGCGTATGCGCGCCTTCAAACGGGCGGTCCAGCTTCTTGATCTTCTGCAGCAGGAAATTGAGGAAGCTGCGATTCAAAGGGCTGAAGAAATCGGTCAAGGAAATGGAAATCACCTGATCGACGGAGGTGCCCTCGATGGCCGCTTCCATCATTTCGGAAAAGATGGTCGAGCCGATCAGACAGCGAGCTCCGGAATCTTTCAGCTGGCGGCGCGTTTCCGCCGCCGTGTAAAGCGGATTCACGTTGGTAATCGTCAGACCCGCCAGATACACACCGAGCAGGCTGACAATGTAAGAGGTGCAGTTCGGCGACTGGATAGCGACAACGTCGCCCTGCTCATATCCAAGATCTTCGCGCAGGTATCTCGCAAGCTTCTGTGCCGACTGAATCGCAGTCTTGAAATCCGTGGTCTGCGAGGATCCGTTGGGCAGCGCCGTTGTCAGGAATGGCGCATCGCCATAAGCGCGCTCGGCCTCGAAGATTTTCTCGTGCAAGCGGCCGACCTCCAGGCCAGGCGACAGGTCTTGAGACGGAACAAAATTCGAAACGGGTGAAACGGCCATGATGCTTTCCAGATTGGGGAAAGCAAACCCTAGCGAAGCAAGCTTTGAATCTCGTTACGGTTGATTTTCGAATTTGCCGATGGGTTGGAAACGATTAGGCAAGACTCAGGGCCTGATTGGCGTCCTTGACCCGCAAATATTCTTCCAAAAGGCCTCTGGCGGCGCGCGATAGGGGCTTTTCAACATGCGGCTCGCCAAGCTCTCTCAGCATGTCGGCGCCGGTAATCTTATCACGACCTGCATGCGTGACCCGGGTTAGATAGACCGAGTTGAGCACTTCTGCTCCGGCCGCATCATACCAGGTGTGTTCAATTTCCACATACTGGTCCTCCCAGCCAACCACGCGGGTATGGATCTCCAGTTCCCCAGCCGGAATCTCCGGCTGCTGACGCGTCTGCACAGAGCTGATAACGATGGGAATCCAGCCATTGCGGCGGACCACCGCGGACATGCGCGTGCCGATAAAGAAATTGATAAGGGAAATATCGATAAAAGACGGGATCCTGGAGGGAAACAATTGGCCGCTTCTTGTGCGATCCCAGAATTTCGGTTTGAAGCGATGACGCGTGCCACCCCAGACATTTGCATCACGCGGGCCGAGATAGGTCCGGAACACGGTTAACAAAAGGCTAAAGAATAGATCCATAACTCAACTCGAACTATAATCAGAGAGGCCGGGGGGACTCAAGGTTGATTTTTTATATAAATTATATTGTTAATTTTTATACTGCGTTAAATGACCCCTCCACTGCCCCCCCAATCAGCGACCTCAGCGCGTTACCTCATTCTCGGCGCCGGCCCCGCCGGTCTGACCATGGCGAAGATGCTGACAGATCGTGGGGCCAAAGATGTCATTCTGATCGAGGCATCGAACAAGGTGGGCGGCAAATGCCTGTCGTCTGAAATCGGTGATCACATTGTGGAATTCGGAACCTGCTACGCCGTTTGGTCGCACAAATACATTCTGAAGCAGATGAAGAAGCTGGGCATCAAGCGCAACTTTCTGCGCGCCCAGCGCATCGATGATCGCGAGCTCATGGACTATATCCGCGACGGCAGCGGACCTGGATTCCTGTGGCAAGTATTCAAGTATTTACGCTTGCGGAAACGTCTGATCGACCGCGCCGAGGCCAACGATCCCGAGGTCAACAAAACCCTCGCGCAGCCGACCAGTGACTGGTTGCGAGATAACAATCTCGGCAAGATCGAAAACATGATGCACCGCGTGGTGACGTCAATTGGCTATGGGTATCTCAACAAGCTGCCCCTCATACACGCGTTTCGCTGGGTCGATTTCAACATGATGGTTACTGGCCTGCTTAAATTTACGGTCATGCCGGATGGCGGTTGGCAGAATTTCTGGAACCGGTTTTCGGAAGGGCTTGATATCCGGCTGGGGCAGGGCGCAACCGAAATCCGCCGCGACGAAAGCGGCATTCGTGTCGTGACGACAGATGGCGCAGAGTATCGCGCTGACAAACTGATCAACACGATCCCGATGCACGAATTCTGCAAGCTGACATCGCCCTCACAGGACGAGATCAAGATTGCCGAGGCGATCGATTGGGGCGGATACACGACCTCCTTGCTCTCGGTCGCTGACTGGCCGCACAAAGCGCCGGTAAACTCGTGGAGCGCAACCTGCGCGACGGACGCGAATGACGGCCAGATCCTGTTCTCGCGCTTTGAGTGCGACGACGAGTCGGAGCGCCATCTGTTCACGGTCGGACAGCTATCGTCTGCCTACGAGCTGGATGAATTGACCGAACTGGCTCTGTTCAGTTCGCGCGAACGCGGCGCGGTCGACCCGCGTCTGATCCAGCAAATCGTCTGGTCCTACATGCCGACCTACAAGGCGGAAGCGGTGCGAGATGGCTTGATTGCTGCCATGGCCCAGATGCAGGGCAAGAACCGCACCTTCCATTCAGGCGCGAGTTTCTCTCACGAGGCGGTGTCGACCATATCCAGCTTTAACGAACAGCTGCTTGCAAAGGTAGCACCTTGAGGTCCTGGCCGGTGCTATAGACATGATCGCCTGGAATAATCGCGACCAGATTGACCGACTTGTCGCCGCTCAGATTCTCTTTGTACTGACCGCCCAGATTCGCGATATGCGTTTCTGACATGTAGGACGCATACTCATCCAGCGTCACTTCTGACCCATCCGAGGTTTCGATCGTCTCGGTGACGGGCTGCTCATTGAGCGTGGTGGTAGCGGCATAGGCCCCGCGGACGATGAAACAGATCGAGCTGGACCCATCTGTCATTGCGCGCACATACAGGGACAGTCGCCCTGTGCTGCCGACCGTGCGATGCGCTTTCAGACACATCTGCCCCAATGCCCGCGTCAGCGATCCGCTGGCGGAAGACTTGACCAGAAGGTCCTCGGGAATGGCGTTGACCAGAGCTGCCAGCTGCGCATCGGTCAGATCAGACTGGGCCATCTGGGCGAATTCTTCGGCGAAAATTTCGCGCAGGCGAACCGCTTCAGCATCGACCAGATGGGCGTTGTCATCGAGCGAATGGCGCGTCATGGAAGACATCAGACCTTCCAGATCCTTGGACGCATTCATGATCAGATTGGCCAGATTACCGAGCTCTTCATCATCAAACTTGATCCGAGAGTCCGGCTGCAACAGGCGCGCATATTTGCGGATCGTCTTGATCGGATAAATCACTTCGCGCGAAATCGACTCAAAGAAGGCCGACTTGGTTTGAAGGGCCTGCTCCGCCTGCTGGCGCGACTCGAGAATGGTCTGCTGGCTCTCGACGAGAGAGCTGACATTCTCGATCAGTTCAATCTGGTCGCCCGCAACGCCGTTAAAGTCGGTCTTGCGATAATACTGACCATCCCAGAAATAGAAGCCCTCCCGCGTGCGTCCGCCATGCGTCAGGGCTTCGCGGTTCTTCTCCATGGTCGCGTTGCAGAATACGACTTCACCGGAACTGTCCTGAATCTCGAGCCCGATGCCGAGCGTTTTCACCGCAGATTCCAGGCGTCCCTTCGAGAGCTGCAGGCCAAGACGCACGCGCAGCATCTCGACCGTCTCATAATATTTCAGGTGCGCCATATAGACCATGGTCACACCCAGCGTGCCGCCCATCGCGGCAGTAATGATCGCAGCGGCGCCGTCGATGAACAATAGCGAGAAGATCGTCACCGGCAGAGCGCCTGCGAGGAAACGCGCCGACATGGCGGCGTTGGAGCCAAGACAGGCCGCGGCGGCAGCACACATACCGGTCGACAGGGCCGCGAGCGTGATATTGGCGGCCGGATCGGGTCCCGCAAAGACGATACAGCTGAGCGCCCACCAGGCTCCGAACAGGAAATTGTTTCGGGCCCCTTTCCTGAGGAAACCGCCAGACAGCTTGGCGTCCTTCGGCACATTGTCCATCGCCTTGGCACCGACATACTGGAAGTAGGAGAAATAGGCGATCGGCGCCCACCATAACAGCGCCAGCCACCACTGCGTAAACTGCGCAAAGATCAGGGTGACGACGGTTCCGTTAATGGCGGTGATCAGCGAGAGCGGTTTCATCACCGCGGCCAGTTGATCAAACAATTCGCGCAAAACCAGCTGACGCAACTCGCCTTCGGGCAAGTCGGTCTTGCCGTGCACGATGCTGTTAAACATGGTTTTGGTGGTTATGCGCATGCCCGCACATAATCATACATGTCTTGAAAAACTGGTCGTGGTCTTCGTTAATCTGCGTTCATGATTTTTAGAAACCATCAATCAAGCTTGCGACCTGGTTAACGCGACTGATTGAGTTGCAGATTTCTTGAGACACTCCGAAAATTTTAACGAATTCGTTCACGATTACTGAGACAATTGACGGTGGAAAAACTTCGTGCACTATACCAATAAATTTTGTGGGAATAAATCTGTGTTAGATACAAATGATCAAGTATATTCGATGATGAAAACATTCTTCGAGGAGAATGTTCCATACGCCAAACATAGTGGAATTGAATTACTTGAGATTGCTGATGGTCGCGGCTCGGCTCAACTTCCGGACTGGAAAGAAACGCAAAACCATATGGGCTCGCAGCATGCCGGTGCCCTGTTCACGCTCGCAGAAGCCGCCTCAGGCGCCGCCATGGTCTCGCTTTTCGCAGACAAGGTCCTGATGGTTCGCGCCGCCATCACCACAGCGACCATACATTACGCCAAGGCCGCCCGAGGCGTCGTTCGGGCCACTGGCCTCCTCCGCCGCGACGGCGCCGATATTCTTGAAGAATTCAATCGCGAAGGTCGGGTCAAGTTCGAGGTCGATGTTGCCATGACCGACTCCAAGGAACGCGAGATCGGCACCATGGAAGTGATCTGGTCCATCCAGCTCAACCAACCACGCACCTAGTCCTCACACTGGACCGGCGCATCCTGCGCGGCGGCATTCCCCTTGTCATTGAACCAGCCTATGTAGAGCTTCGATATGCCTAGGCTGGAGCAGAACATGACAAAAACCCCTGTAAACGATGCTGCGTTGGATCAGATCTGGCGGCATGGACGCTCGTATAATGGCTGGACGGAACAGCATGTTCCCGAAACCCTGATCCGCGCCACCTATGATCTCACCAAAATGGGCATGACCAGCGCCAACTGTTCCCCCGCGCGGTTCGTGTTTCTGCAATCGACAGAGGCCAAAGAGCGCCTGAAACCCCACTTGATGGAAGGCAATGTCGAGAAGACTCTGGCCGCGCCCTGGGTCGTCATCATTGCGCATGATCTGGAGTTTCATGAGAAGATTCCAGAACTGTTTCCCCACAATCCTGGCGCCAAGGACTGGTTCGCCGAAGAGCAGAACCGCCATCTCACGGCGTTCCGCAATGGCACCCTGCAGGGCGCGTACCTGATGCTCGCGGCGCGCGCGCTCGGGTTGGATTGCGGTCCGATGTCGGGATTCAACAATGCCGGCGTGGACGAAGAATTCTTCCTCGGAAACGATGCCACAAAGACCTGGCGCTCGAACTGGCTGTGCAATATCGGGCATGGCGATGACAGCACTATTTTTGAGCGCAGTCCGCGTCTCAGTTTCGAAGACGCCTGTCTGATCCTCTGATCGTTTCGCATGATCGTTCTTGGATTCCACACCGCCGGACCGGCTTGCGAGCTTGCCATCAGCCGCGATGGCAGGATTGTGCACGAGCGGACGGAGTCGATGATGCGCGGGCAGGATGCCCGCCTGCCCGGTCTGGTGCAGGATCTATTGTCGGAGGCTGGCTTTACCCTGGACCAGGTTGATCGGTTTGCCGTGATTACCGGGCCCGGTAGCTTTACGGGGATCCGCGTGGGGGTCGCGTTCGCGCGCGGCCTGGCGCTGGCAACCGGGAAACCCTGCCTGGGTATCACCACACTCGAAGCGAGCCTGCCCGCAGGCCAGCAGGGGTCGGCAATCGCCCTTCAACCTGCGCAGAAGCGTCCGCCGGACATCACTTACTGGACCCAGACGTTCAGATCAGGCACAGCCACCGATGTCGCCAGCGAAATGTCGCTTCAGGCTGTGATGGAATTGCTCATCTCGCATCCGCATATGGTCTATGGCGATGCGGACGCGCTGCAAGCGCAACGACCCGATCTCACCATCCATAAGGCCCAGCCCAGCGCTGCAAGGGCTGCACAACTCGCCACCGATCTGAATCCGGAAGATCATATCGCCCGGCCGACCTATGCCAGGGCGCCTGATGCCGCCTTGCCTCAGGCCAAGCCGTAAACATGGCAAACCTGCCTCCATCTGTCAGGATCATCGAGCTGGCGCGCGCAGACGCGGTCCGTATCTCCAGACTGCATGCCGCGGCCTTCCCCGCAAACCAGGCATGGGTCGCGAGTCAGTTCGAATCCCTGCTGGGCCAGGCCAATGTGCACGCTCGCGCCATAACTGATAAGAGCGACCTCTTATCCATCCTCATTGTCCAGATTGCCGCCGATCAGGCCGAGATTCTGACCTTGGCAACCGCGCCTCACTGCCGTCAGCAGGGCCATGCAGCTCGATTGCTGATGGGCGTTGAGGGGGAGCTTATCAATCGCGGTTTCGCCGTATGGCTGCTTGATGTTGCAGAAGACAACGAGGCGGCCATCAAATTCTACACCAGAACCGGATTTCAGGTCGATGGACGCCGTCGCGGCTACTATAAACGCCTTGAAGGAAAACGTGTGGACGCCATCTTGATGTCGAAGCCGATGGCTAGACAGGCCGCAAACTAAAGGGCTACAGGAACCAGCATGGACCGTTTGGAAAAACTCTGCGCCGAAAAAGGCCTTCGCATGACCGAGCAACGCAAGGTCATTGCCCGCGTCCTGTCCCTCGCGGACGACCATCCAGACGCGGAGGAGCTACATCGCCGCGCCAATGCAGTGGACAAAAACATATCACTGGCCACGGTCTATCGGACCGTCAAGTTGTTCGAAGAGTATGGCATTATCGAAAGCCATGATTTCGGCGACGGACGCGCGCGTTACGAAGAAGTGCCAGATGAGCATCATGATCACCTGATTGATGTGAAATCCGGAAAGGTGATCGAGTTCCACAATGAGGAAATCGAACGCCTGCAGGAAGAGATTGCCCGCGCGCATGGATATCGTCTGGTGGATCACCGGCTCGAACTCTATGCGGTACCTTTGAAAGAAGGCGAAGACTAAGCCGCGTGGCGCGCACGGCTCCCTTTCTGATTGCCATGTCCGGCGGGTCCGGCTCCGGAAAATCGACGGTTGCAGAAGCCTTGGTGGAGGCCTGCAAGACTGTCGGTGTCGTGATCTTCCACGAGGATGGCTATTATTGGCCTATGGCGCATTACGGATCGGCAGATACCGAAGAGCAGCGCCACGCGATCATTGCAAAAGTGAATTATGATGACCCGGTCTCGAAGGAGACCAGTCTGATGGCGCGCCAGCTGGCAGATCTGAAAGCCGGCGTCACCATTGAGCAGCCCATCTATGATTATGACCTGCATGACCGCAAAACCGAGACGCTGACCATCGCGCCCGCCCCGGTCATTATTCTGGAGGGCATCCATGCGCTGTCCGTACCGGAAGTGCAGCCTCTGATCGATCTCTCCATCTATGTCGATACGCCGGACGATCTGCGCCTGGCCCGTCGCATTCGCCGGGATGTGGTTGAGCGCGGGCGCAGTGTCGAGAGCGTCCTCGCGCAATATCTCGGCACCGTTCGTGCGGCCCATTACCGCCACACCTTCCCGGCCAAATTCGAAGCGGATCTGGTCATCGCGGATGAAGGTCTTCCGGCCTATGGCCAGGTCCGGCCCAGTGATGAAGCGATCAACCGGATGATCGCCCCGATTATCGGGCGGTTGCAGGCAGAGGGTGTGCTTTAGGCAGATTCCCGCTACGTTTCGCACATGTTTCGCGTTTTGAGTCTCTTGTTCGTCCTTGCGCTAATGGCGCCCGTCTCCCGAGCGTGCGAGATGCAGGCAAGCGAGCGGCCTGAAACCCTCGCCAACTATGTCATGAATGGCGAAGCCTGCCTGGACGAGCCGCCGCAAGCCTTCAGATTTGACCCCTTTACCGAGCAAATGTTCGTCGATGCCGTGAATGATGCGCGAGACGATCATGGCCTGGACCGCTTGGCGATTCGCTTTGAACTGCGACCGGCAGCCCGGTTTCACAGCCTCGACATGGGTTCAAATGAGTTCTTCGGCCATCAATCGCCAGACGGGCGCTCTCATGTGGCGCGGGTGGCGGCCTTCGATCGGACCCTTCTGGCCGAGGGGACTGCCGAAAACCTGGCCCAGTTTGGCCCGTCCGTGTGCGTCGATCATCGCGATCGGGAGATTTCCTGCACGCGCGTGCGCGGATTCGTTTTTCCGGAGCGCGATGAGGTTGTGCGCAATCTGCATGAGAAGCTGATGAATAGCGAGGGTCATAGACGCAACATTCTCGACCCCGACATGACGCATATCGCCGTTGGCGTCGCGCGCACTGAGACCGGATTCTACGTCACGCAATTGTTCGCGGATGTGCTCGGAGACCTCTCCGAACCCGCGCCCTTGATGATCCGGGCGTCACAGGCCTTGCATCTGACCGCCGAGGCCCCCGGCTGGGACGTCGCCAATCTTGCCTTGTCCCATCAGGACGAAGTGGTTGACCTCGAGATGGGACGGATCCCCGCCAATATCTCTGGTGATATCGGCCTCAGCATCCGCGCCGAAACCAAGCAGGAATTTGAGGAAGGCCCGATCACGCGGACGCTTGTCACCTGGATCTACCCGTCCGGGCCAACCATTGAGATCCTGCCGCCTACAGGAAGCTAGCGATCTCGCCGAGCGGTTTCTTGACCAGTGCATGGTTTGGCACCATCGCATCCTCCGCCGGGTAGCCCGCGACGAGAATCAAGAACGGCTTTTCAGTTTCCGGTCGCCCGCAGATCCTGTTCAGGAACTTCATCGGATTGGGCGTGTGTACGAGGGTGGCCAGCCCGGCATTGTGACAGGCCGATATCAGCATACCCGTGGCGATGCCGACGCTCTCGTGAATATAGTAATTCTTCTTGTCCTCGCCCTCGCGGATACCGCCGCGGCGCTGCGCGAAGATGCAGATCAGCCATGGGGCAACCTCCATATAGGGCTTGTCCGCATCCGTCCCGATCGGGGCCAGCGCATCGATCCATTCCTGCGCCGCGCGGCCGGAATAGAACTCGCGCTCTTCCGCTTCAGCCGCTTCGCGGATCTCTTTCTTCTTCGCTGTCGAGCCAACGCAGGCAAAGTACCAGGGCTGGTGATTGGCGCCGCTGGGCGCAGACCCTGCCGTCAGCACGCATTGTTCGATAATCGCCTGCGGAACCGCCTTGGAAGAGAATGACCGGACCGAGCGGCGAGACTGCATCTGATCATGGAACGCCACCGCGCGCGCCTGCATCTCGGCTTCCGGATAATGCGGGAAATCCGGGCTGAGCGGGACATGGGTTTCAGTTGAAGTCTTCATCTGCGGGCCGCCTCCGATCCAATTTTCTCGGCCTTGGCGAGCCAGTTATCGATCTTTTTCTGTTCCGCCGTCTTGGCCTGCGCGAAGTGCGCATAGGTCTTCACCTTGATGCCGGTAAAGCCGAGCACCTGCTTCATGATCCGATGCTTGTGCGGATTGCCATACACCCACTTGATAAAAAAGCCGGGCGTGTCGGCATTGACCAGCACGTCTGCGGTTCGGCCTTCAAACAGCTTGTCCCACCACGGATCATCTTCGTGATAGTCGAAGGCAATTCCAGGCAGAAAGGTGCGGTCGATCACAGCCTGCATCTTGGCCGGCATACCGCCCCACCAGAGCGGGTGAAACCAGGCCACATGCTCGGCCCATTTCATCAGCTCCAGAAACGCCAGCAGGCTCGGCTCATGATCCTTGCGCTGCTTGTAGCCATGCGTGAGGTCCAGATCGAAATCCATGTCGTGCAGGTTCATCCGCCGGACCTCAGCCCCCGCCGCCTCGGCGCCGCGTTGATAAGCATCCGCCAGGCCATGACTGAGCGAGGTGTCGTTCGGGTGACCGACCCAGACGAAGATCTTCGTGGCCAAGCTTTAGTCCTCAGGCATGTCTGGCACACCGACCGCGTGGAACCCTGCATCGACGTGCAGCACTTCACCAGCAATCGAGTGCCCGAGTGCGGAGAGCAGGTATAGAGCGCAACCGGCCACCCCTTCCATGCGTGTGTCTTCCTTCAGCAGCGACCAGTCCTTGCCGGTGCCCATCAGAGACTTACCGCCGCGAATCCCGGCCAGCGACAGGGTCCGCATCGCGCCAGCTGAGATCGCATTGACGCGAATGCCCTGCGTTCCGAGATCGCGCGCAGCATAGCGGGTGGAGGCCTCCAACGCCGCCTTGGCCACACCCATGACATTATAGCTGGGCACTGTGCGTTCAGCGCCGAGATAGGTCATGCAGATGATGGCGCCGCCATCCGGCATGATCTCGGACGCCCGCCGAGACGCGTCGATGAAGCTGTAGACGGAGATATCCATGGCCCGCCGGAAGCCTTCACGTGAGGTGTTGGCCACCATGGACCCCATCAGCTCATCCTTGCCGGCAAAGGCGATGGAGTGGACGAGAAAATCGATCTTGCCCCATTTTTCCTTCACCGCGGCGAACGCCTTGTCCATGCTCTCATCATTGGTGACATCCGCCTCGAGCATGAAATCCATATCGATGCTCTCAACCAGCGGCCGGACCCGGCGCTCCAGGCTTTCACCCTGATAGGTGAAACAGATTTCAGCCCCCTGGGCGGCCAATTGCTGGGCAATGCCCCAGGCGATGGAATTCTTGTTGGCGACGCCCATGATGATGCCGCGCTTGCCTGCCATCAGGTTTCCGGTCGGCATGTCTCCGTAATCGGCCATGTCTCGGCTCCTTGCTCATATAATCGTTGAGGAGAGGGCTATTCGGGCACGCTGGCCGCGTCAAGCAATCGGGTGATCGCGGCGCATTGGGACGGCTCTAGCCGAACGGAGTCTCTTGCTCTAGGAAATGGTTAACGAAGCTTAACCGTGAGCAGGCGCTTAGAATGAGGGCTGTACGGCAAGGATTGCTATGGGCGCTGGCCGTGAGCACCAGCGCAGCCGCTTTGGCGGGCACGGTGCACAAGGTGCGCTTTGCTCAGCCTGCGCAAATCCTCGTGTGGGAAAACGGTGAATTGATTGCGCGTGGAGACCGCATTCCCCTCACCAACACGCTCGACCTGTTTCCAGAAGACCTGCTCGGCGCCGGCGTCTTAGTACCCGTCGATGCGGAATTTACGGATCAACGCACCATCTCCGTCGCAAGCAATACAGCGTTCTCGCTGCGAGCGGACGGTTTGGCTGAAGACGTTCATGTCCGCGTGCTCGACGCCGGAGAAAACGCCCTCATCCGTGCATCGTTCGGAGGCGGCGCCTTGTTCCGGCAACAAGCCAAAACCGCTATCCGGCCAGGGGCGCCATTAACCCAGGCCATTGAGCTGGAAATCACCTGGTCTGGAGTCGTTTCACCGGACCTGTTTCTGGTTGCCGATTAACCCTGTTCGATGCCGAGAACACGGGGCTTAAGCGCTTCTTAGCCTTCACCTTTTAACCCTGATGGCTTGAAACGGGCTATTCGGAATTTTCTCCCGGCATTGGGAACCGGCGCAGCTCTGCTGCTTGGCGCACCGGCGGCGCAGGCCGAGCTGGTCGATCGCCCACATTTCAATGTCGAAGGCATGGTCATTGTCTGGGGTGCAGACGGGGCCAGCAATGCGCCAGTTATCTCCGACTTCATCATCGATACCGGGTCTGGCGGAAGCGCCGCGACCTCCGGCGACACCGACCTGATCTCCACCGACGCGCACACAGTTGTCACCGGCACGCTGGTGCCAACCCAGAACGGTGTGGCCAGCGCCACAGGCGGGATGCCTTTCCTGCTCACCAATACCAGTCGCGGAACCTTCTCGACCGATACAAATGGCGATGGGGTGGTGAGCGGTGCCGATTCATTCACCCCGTTCGGCCTGCAGAACATCACCGATGCCCGGGTCGATGCCGTTCGGCAGAATTCGAGCTTCTACGTCGCTTCGAACGTGCCTTTCGCGATTGATGCACAAGCCTTCACGCCGAGCACATTCACCGAGTTCATCCTGCTTCTGATCACGCGCGTGCAACTCTCGGCCACGCTGAGCGGAGACGATGGCCTGCCTTTCGGCACCAGCGCACAGCTGCCGCATTCAGGTGGGGCCAATTCGGGATTCTCGCCGATATTGCGGCTCTGGGATTTGCGGACGCCGAGAAACATGTTCACCGGAAACCAGCGCACGGCCCGGTCGCCCGGCACCATTGCCGACCAGTCGGTCCGCTTTGATGCCGAATACTCGATCTCAGCCGCCAACCTGAACGGCTATGATCTGTCGCTCGGAACCTTCGATTTTCAAGTCCAGGTGGTCTACACCGTCTATGTGCCTTAGGATTTCAGACCCAGTTTATCGACCAGGCCGACGCGCATGTCCTTGGCGGTATAGATCTTCTCATCATCGGCAAACACACGGCCATCCGCGATGCCGAGAATGAGCCTGCCGCGGCGGACGCGCTTCATGTCAATCTCATAGCGGACCAGTTTGGTGTCCGGCGTAATCTCACCGGTAAACCGAACCTCACCGACACCAAGAGCGCGGCCTTTGCCGTAAGAGCCACTCCAGCCGAGCCAGTAGCCGACGGCCTGCCACATCGCATCCAGACCAAGGCAGCCGGGCATCACCGGATCCCCCGGGAAGTGGCATTCAAAGAACCAAAGATCCGGATGGATATCGAACTCGCCGATCACATGCCCTTTGCCAAACTCGCCGCCATCTTCTGAAATCTCTGTGATGCGATCCATCATCAGCATGGGCGGGATGGGCAGTTGCGCATTGCCCGGGCCAAACAGTTCGCCGGCGCCAGACTTCAGCAGGTCTTCCTTGCTATAGGATGGCTGCGGCGTGTGAAATTCGTGCGGTCCCTTCATGGGTTAGACCTCGCTCGTTGATAGCGCGCGACTTCCGCGCGAATAAGGTGACGCGCCTGTTACCCGCTCGACGGCCCGGCGGCAAGGCTTGATCGACTAGAGGCGTCCGGTCGCGATCTCGGTGCCCCAGAGGATGGATTTGTCCACCCATCCGCTTTCGCGGCCGATTTTCACCTCGCACCAACCCTCATCGCAATCTCCGAGCTCAGCAATCACGCCGGGTTTCAGGCGCGCCTTGGATCGGGCGTCCTCAGCGGGACGGTGCTTCAACTCGACCTCGCGGGTCACCAGGGCGGTCCGGGTGGCCGACAGCATCCGTGCCTGCATCCAGACTTCATCCCCATCCGGATCGCGCACACGGCGCCAGCCATGGGTTTCACGCACGACAAGCATGGGCAGGCCTTCACGCTCATATCGCCACAGGATCGGATGATCGAGATGCGGCCCCTGACGCCCATGCACGGCCGAGTAACGCAGCGATTCAAATCGCGGTAAAGGCTTGCCGGAAAACCGGCTGATCTTTATCGTTTCCGCATCCTGGCGGGCTTCCACGGCAAGTGTGCCCAACCCGCCCCAAAGGGCGAAACAAAGCAGAAGGCGTGGAAATAGCGCTGTCATATCTGCTTTTTTACCGATTGAGATGAATCGTCGGTAAAACAGCGCATTGGCGATCTGCATTTGCTCTGCTAAGCGCGGACCAGAAAGCGAGGACAAATGTCAGATAAGCGCCTGAAGGTCATTGTTACCCGCCGCCTGCCCGACGCGGTGGAACTGCGCCTGAAGGAACTATTCGACACTGAGCTGAACCAATCCGACGAAGCCTTCACGACCGAGCAGCTGGTCGATGCTGTGAAGCGCGCAGATGTTCTGGTCTCGACCGTGACAGATCAGGTCGATGGTCAGGTCCTGTCGCAAGCGGGCGAGCAATTGCAAATGATCGCGCAATTCGGCGCTGGCGTAGACAATGTCGATGTCCAGACCGCGAACGAGCGCGGCGTCACGGTGACCAATACGCCAGGCGTCCTGACCGATGACACAGCGGACGTCACCATGGCGCTGATCCTGGCAGTACCACGAAGACTGCATGAAGGGATCGATCTCATGCAGGACGGGAAGTTTGACGGGTGGGCGCCGACCTGGATGATGGGGCGACGTTTGTCCGGCAAGCGGCTCGGAATTATCGGCATGGGCCGGATTGGACAAGCTGTGGCGCGCCGGGCAAAGGCATTCGGTCTGCAAATTCACTATCACAACCGAAAGAAAGTCTCTCGCCCCGTCGAGGAAGAGCTGGATGCAACCTATTGGGACAGCCTCGATCAGATGCTGGCACGGATGGACATCGTTTCGGTCAATTGCCCCCACACGCCGGCCACGTTCCACTTGCTCAGTGCGCGGCGGCTGGAGCTGATGAAGCCGGACGCCTTTATCGTCAACACCGCCCGCGGCGAGGTGATTGATGAAGCCGCGCTGGCGAAAGCTATTCGGAGCAAGAAACTCGCTGGGGCCGGTCTCGACGTGTTTGAGCGAGAACCCGCCGTCAATCCCGATCTGGTCGGATTGCCGAATGTCATTCTGCTCCCGCATATGGGATCCGCCACGGTCGAAGGCCGCATCGAGATGGGCGAGAAGGTGATCATCAATATCAAGACCTTTGTCGACGGCCACCGCCCGCCGGATCGCGTGATACCCGCGATCCTTTAAGGAAATTTGGGAAACCACCACATCCGGAGACACCTGCCTGCGCAGGCGTCGGCGGAAATGACGTGGGGTTTAACCCAAAAATTAATGCAGGCTCACAGCTTCCAGCTTGTAAGCTTCGGCGGCCGCTTCAGCCGCTTCCAGGCCTTCGATAATGGCCAGCTTCTGGCCTTCGCCATTGGTCACGACGACGAGATTATCAACGTCATCGATGGAGCGCAGTGCCTCAGGCGGTAATTCAGCGAGTTCGCGTTCATTGATCTCGCGAAAATAGACAAATCGGCTGAAATCGGGCGTCTCAGCGGTCAGTTTCGTCATGTCAGTCATGGTCTACTCCTTCCGTTTCAGACAGGACCAGAACACCTTTTCCTCCGGAGGCCCCATCATGGCAGCCCCGCCGATAGAGGTTCGGTTTCAGGTTGAATCTAGGTTTCGACCTTGTCACCTTCAAGGCGACCATATTCACATTCAGTTGTTAAGAAATCTGAACAGATGACACGATTTCAGGCGCGGATTCACGCGAACGCCTAATCAGATCGCTCCAATAGCTGGAAAAAGCCGATCACTTTGACGATCTTTCCCGCATCATTGACCTCGGTGACATCAAAGCCCGGCATGATCAGCTTGCCATCCAGGTGAATGGCCCAGTGATAGCGACAGAAATTGTTCTGGATATCGACCTCGCTGGCCCGCGAATAAACCGCGCCGGGGATCTGGCTCTGCACCAGCTCGACCATTTTCAGGAAGGCATCGCGGCCAATAATATTGTGATTGGGATCGACGAAATGAACGTTGTGTTCCATCGACGCCTCCACCAAAGCGCGCTGTTCAGCGGCATCTTCGGTATTCCAGACCGCCATCATCTTTTCGAGATTGTCCATATAAGCCGTCATAACGGGCCTCCTTGTCTTGCATAATTTAAAAACCGACCGACGGTTTGTTTACAAGAGAGTCGACGACCTGTAAAGCGGGAATCATGGCCACACAGAAACAGCGCTCCGACGAGACCCGACTGAAATTGCTGAACGCATTCCGCAATTCGTTCCTCGAACGCGGGTATGCTGCGACAACCGTCAAGCATGTTCTGGATCAGACCGGTCTCTCCAAGGGCGCGCTCTATCATCACTTTTCGAGCAAGGAAGAAATCATCGAGGCTCTGTTTGAACATGAGTCCCGGTCGACGATCGAGCGCGTGATGACCCGGACCGATCCGACCGCGCCGCCCCTTAAACGACTGCGCGCCGCCTGCCTCGACTGGACCCGCGAAGTGCGCGCGCCGGATGTCTCAAAGATCATCTTCGAGATTGGTCCGGCGGCGCTAGGCGCTCGCAAGGCGAAAGAAATCGAAGACCGCAACAGTCTTCATCGGATCGAAGCATTGCTGTCAGAAGCGATTGAGGCTGGCGAACTCAGCGCCGCAGATCCGAAGCTCATCGCGGCGTTTCTCAACGCGTTGGTTGCAGAAGCGGGGCTGTACGACTTGCGCACCGGACGAGATTCCGTGCCGACGCTGGCTCTGTCGATAGATGCTCTATTTGAGGGGATGCGGCCGTAGGAAACAGGCACGCTTCATTTTGGTCGTCCCCATGGCTGCGCCACGCGTAGCCCAAAGGGCTTCGCGCTTTCGCTGTCGCTCAAGCATTCATTTCCTATTTTTGATCCACCGGATCAAAAATTTTGCTGCGCAAACCGGAAAGGAATGGTGGAGCCAGACGGAATCGAACCGACGACCTCTTGCATGCCATGCAAGCGCTCTCCCAACTGAGCTATGGCCCCATCTGCGGGAAAGGCGGGAATAGAGTTTCCCGCCCGAGCAATCAAGCCCTATTTATCATCGCCTTCCGGCTCAATGTCGTCGGCGTCAGGTTCGCCGAGTTCATTATTATCGTCGAGATCAATGTCGCCGCCGAGATCGAACTCTTCGTCAAGGTCGATATCGTCGCCATCATCCTCATCATCATCTGAATCAACGCCGTCTTCGCTGAAGCCCGCTGGCATCTTGCCGGGCGCTTCGTCGTCATCGTCGCCGCCGGACATATCGAGGACCACTTCATCCTCGTCACCGCCCAGTTCCTTGGCTTCGTCTTCAGTGCCTTCGTCTTCGTCATCATCCGAAGCCGCAGCAGCCGCTTTCGCAGCCTCTTCTTCTTCCAGCTCCTCGTCCTCATCCTCTGGCACGGCTTCCTTGGCCGCCGCGGTGCGGACTTTGGTTTTTGTCGCCTGGGCGGATTCGTCCGCTGGGTCGAAAGAGTGTCCGCATTTCGGACAGGTCGCCGGGCGCTTGTTCAGATCGTAGAATTTTGCCTCGCAGCTCGGGCAAACCTGTTTGGTGCCCAGTTCCGGATCAGCCATGTTTTTCATCCATCGGTGAGAAATTCGTTGCCCGCGCGCTTGCCAGAAACGTTTGCGCCTGTCAAAGCGCTTTTCGCGAGGTACTGTAACTCAAGGACCCACAAAAATGATGTGGACTTCCCATCCGGTGGCAAAGATCACCGGAACCCTGCGTGCGCCTGGCGACAAGTCGTGCTCGCATCGCGCGCTTATTCTCGGTGGTCTGGCAACCGGGACTTCTGAAATTTCCGGCCTGCTCGAAGGCGAAGATGTATTGAACACAGGTCGGGTCATGGCGGCGCTTGGCGCCGATGTCGAGCGTCTCGGCGACGGCGCCTGGCGCGTCACCGGAGTCGGCACAGCCGGACTAAGAACGCCGAGCATCGACTTGGATTTCGGCAATTCCGGCACCGGCTCGCGGCTGATGCTCGGCGTGGTTGCCGGGTATCCTATCGAAGCGCGCTTTGTCGGCGATGCCAGCCTGTCTGGCCGGCCCATGGGCCGCGTCCTCGATCCGTTGGCGCAAATGGGCGTCGCTTATGACGCCAGCGAAGGCAAAACCCTGCCGCTGACCTTGCGCGGGCGCAGCGACCTCCGCGCGATCAGTTATGAGCCTCCGCACGCGTCTGCGCAGGTAAAATCCTGCATCCTGCTGGCGGGACTCAATGCAGAAGGCGAGACCTTTGTGCGGGAAAGGCGCCTGACGCGTGACCATTCCGAACGCATGCTGCGCGGCTTTGGCGCTGACGTGACGAGCCGTCCTGACGGCACTGCAAACCTGGTCTCGATCAAAGGCGGGCAATCCCTGCACGCACAAGAGACCATCGTGCCGGGTGACCCGAGCTCAGCCGCCTTCCTCGCTGCGGCGGCCATGATATCAGGTCACGGTGGTGTCCTTGTCGAAGGTATGATGTCAAACGAAACGCGCGATGGCTTTTATCGTGCTGCAGCCCTGATGGGCGCGCATGTCGGCGCTGAGGATGTCGGCGAGGCAGCTGGCGAGCGGCTGATCGATATGAGCTTTGAGAGCGCTGATCTGAAAGGCACGGAGATCCCGGTCGAGCTGGTCCCGAGTATGATTGACGAGTTTCCGATCCTGGCCGTGCTCGCCGCCCACGCTGCAGGCGTCACCGTGGTCAAGGGCGCTGAGGAGCTGCGCGTGAAGGAAAGCGATCGGATTTCGGCGGTTGTGAACATGCTGCGCGTGAATGGCGTCGAGGTTGAAGAGACCAAGGACGGCTTTATCGTCCAGGGCTGCAACGGCGCAATCCCCGGTGGCGGCCTGGTCGAAACGCATCATGACCACCGCATCGCAATGAGCGCGCTTGTCATGGGCACGGCCAGCCAAAAGCCGGTTTCGATCGACGATCCCAGCATGATCGCAACCAGCTATCCGGACTTCATGGACCACATGTCCGCGCTCGGCGCAGACCTGCGGTCCGGGTGAGTTTGCGATTCATTAACTATAACGCTTGCATTCCCAACCATTTTGTATATATCGATTTTCGATAAGCAGAAAAGGGAACGAATTCATGCGACTGACCTTGATTATGGGGGCGAGCGCGCTGGCGCTCGGAGCCTGCACCACTCTGGCGCCTGAGACCGAAACGACGGACACGGATGCCAGCATTACTGAGGCGATTGAGGTGGTTGAAGCCGCCGTCGAGGCGGTCGTCGCAGACCCTGCCCCGATCATTGATCGTTCGGCGATTTTCGGAAATCCGGAACGAACACAAGGCCGGATCAGCCCGGATGGCGCCTATATCAGCTGGATCGCACCTGTGGATGGTGTGCTCAATGTCTGGGTCGCCCCAGCCGATGATCCAAGCGCCGCGAAAGCCATCACCAATGACACCTATCGCGGCATTCGCGGGCACTTCTGGGCCCCGAACTCCCAATACGTCTACTACACGCAGGATGATGGCGGGAACGAGAATTTCCATGTCTTTGCGTCGAACGTGGCCACAGGTGAAGTCAAAGACCTCACACCCGTGGACGAAGGGGTTCGCGCCACCATCCAGGGCGTCTCGGCTGAAAAACCGGACCATATCCTGGTCGGTCTGAATGAGCGCAATCCGCAAATCTTCGACCTGTATCTGGTCGACGCCTCCACTGGAGAACGTGAACTGGTCAAGGAAAACCCCGGCTATGCGGGCTGGGTCATCGACAATAATCTCACCCCGCGCTTTGGCCTGGTCCAGACCGCCGGCGGCGGTTCCGACATTGTCGATATGGACGGCAATGTCCTGATGTCGATCCCGGCGGAAGACTTCCTGACGACGAACACGTTCGGGTTCAACAAGGACAATACGCATATGTATGCGGTCGACAGCCGCGGCCGCGATACGGCGGCTCTGGTGAAGATCAGCGCGGAAGATGGCAGTGTCGAGGTTCTCGCAGAAAACGACAAAGCCGATATCAGCAATGTGCTGATCCATCCGGAAACGTATGAATTGCTGGCCTATGCCACCGACTATCTGCGCAGCGAATGGACGCCATTGACTGACGAGACCGCTGAAGATCTCACCTTCCTGAAAGGTGAGTTGAGCGGCGATCTGCAAATTCTCGCCTCGACCGACGACCTCACCAAAGCGATCGTCTATTCAGAGTCGGCCGAAGCGCCTGGCGTGTACTATGTCTATGATCGTGAGAATGACGCACTGACCAAGATGTTCGCGACGCGTCCGGAACTCGCAGACGCGCCGCTGCAGCCCATGCATCCGCTGGAAATTCCGTCCCGCGATGGCTTGACGCTGGTCTCGTATCTGACCTTGCCCCCGGGCTCTGACGCAGATGGCGATGGACGTCCGGAAGCGCCGGTTCCGATGGTGCTCGCCGTGCATGGCGGTCCCTGGGCGCGGGATAATTATGGCTATAATGGCTGGCACCAGTGGATGGCCAATCGCGGCTATGCTGTGCTGTCGGTCAATTATCGCGGCTCAACCGGCTTCGGGAAAAATTTCGTCAATGCGGCGGTCAAGGAATTTGCCGGCAAGATGCATGACGATCTGATCGACAGCGTTGAATGGGCCGTGGCGGAAGGCATTGCGCAGGAAGACAAGGTTGCCATCGCCGGTGGATCCTATGGCGGTTATGCCACGCTGATCGGTGTGACCTTCACGCCAGATACGTTTGCCTGCGGCGTCGACATTGTCGGTCCGTCGAGCCTGGTCACCCTGGTTGAGAGTTTCCCGGAATACTGGAAGCCGTTCCTCGAAGGCACCTGGTTCAAGTATGTCGGCGACCCGGCCAATGAAGACGATCGAGCCGACATGCTGGCCCGTTCCGCCATCACCAAGGTGGACAATATCTCTGTGCCACTGCTCATCGGTCAGGGTGAGAACGATCCACGCGTGACCAAGCTTGAATCTGACCAATTGGTGGAAGTGATGGCCGAGAAAGGCCTGCCGGTAACCTATGTGAACTTCCCGGATGAAGGCCATGGATTTGCGCGGCCAGAGAATCGTCTCGCCTTCTATTCGGTCATGGAGGGCTTCCTGGCCGGATGCCTGGGCGGCCAGACGGAGCCGATCGGGTCTGCGTTTGACGGGTCGTCTGTTCAGGTCCTGCACGGCGCTGACTATGTTCCGGGCGTAGCTGATGCGGTCGCCGCGATGCCTGAGGAAGAGGTCGAAGAGTAAGACTCACGCTCGTACATACCAAACCGGGACCGCCGCTCGATCATTCGGGCGGTGGTTCCTTTATGCGCAGGTATAAGCGTTGACTTCCGGGCCGTGATCCCGCATCGCCGCTGCCATGATTATCGCAATTGACGGCACGCTCGCCTCTGGAAAAGGCACCATCGCCAGACGCCTGGCGCGCTGGTTTGGCCTGGCGCATATGGACACCGGTCGCCTGTACCGGGCCACCGGAGTGGCGGCGCTGAACAAGCACGTCGATTTTGACGATCCAGACGCGCTTGCCGAAGTGGCGCTCAGCCTCGATCTCAACGACTATGACGAAGATCAGTTGCGGACGGCGGAAGCCGGACAAGCCGCTTCAAGAGTTGCCGCTGTTCCAGCCGTGCGCGCAGCCTTGCTGGACCTTCAGCGCGCCTTCGCGCATCAACCCAAGGGCGCCGTCCTGGATGGCCGCGATATCGGAACCGTCGTCTGCCCGCATGCGGATGTGAAACTCTGGGTTGATGCCTCGATTGAGGCCCGCGCCACCCGGCGCTGGAAAGAGCTGACGGAGAAGGGGGAAAGCCTGACTCTGGAGGACATGATCGCGCAGCTCAAGGAACGTGACGAACGTGATCGCGATCGCGCCGATGCGCCGATGATTGCAGCCGCAGATTCAGTCTTGATCGATACCACTCACCTGACTATAGACGCGGCTGTGGATAAAGCGCGGGCAGCGGTGGATACCATCATTGCCCAAAAATCTGAGAGCTCTGAGCCGTAAGGCCCAAATCTAAAAGCTCTCGCAAGCTTATCCCTGACATCGCAGCGACGTCTGACCAGAGGCATGGTGCATCTGGCGGTGAGCCCCGTATTTGCTGCGTTACTGGAGACCCCATGACTGAATCAATGAACCCCTCGACTGAGGATTTTGCCTCCATGTTCGAGGAAAGCGCTGGTGCTTCCACCCTGCAAGAGGGCAAGGTTGTTCCAGCCACCGTCATTTCCAATAATGGCGACTTTCTCGTGCTCGACGTTGGCCTGAAAACCGAAGGCCGTGTTGCAGCAAAAGAATTCCTGCTTGAGGAAAAGCAGCCTGAAGCTGGCGATATTGTCGAAGTTTACCTCGACCGGATCGAAAACCTGATGGGCGAAGCCGTTCTGTCGCGCGACAAGGCTCGCCGCGAAGAAAGCTGGATTCGCCTCGAAGACAATTACAACAAGGAAGAGCCTGTCAAAGGCGCGATTGTTGGCCGCGTCAAAGGTGGCTTCACCGTCGATCTTGGCGGCGTCAATGCCTTCCTGCCTGGCTCGCAAGTCGATATCCGCCCGGTGCGCGATGTTGGCCCGCTGATGAACGAAGTTCAGCCTTTCGCCATCCTCAAAATGGACCGCGCCCGCGGCAACGTTGTTGTCTCTCGCCGCGCCATCCTTGAAGAGAGCCGCGCCGAACAGCGCGCTGAGATCGTTGGCGATATGAATGAAGGCGATACCCGCGAGGGCGTCGTCAAGAACATCACCGATTACGGTGCGTTCGTTGACCTTGGCGGCATTGATGGCCTCCTGCACGTGACTGACATGAGCTGGAAGCGGGTCAATCACCCAAGCCAGGTCGTCAATGTTGGCGACACGGTCAAAGTTCAGATCATCAAGATCAACCCAGAGACCCAGCGTATCAGCCTCGGCATGAAACAGCTGGAAAGCGATCCTTGGGACGATATCGAAGCCAAGTACACCGTCGGCACGCGCATGTCTGGCCAGGTCACCAACATCACCGATTATGGTGCCTTTGTTGAACTGGAAGACGGTGTTGAAGGTCTGATCCACGTCTCTGAAATGAGCTGGACCAAGAAAAACGTTCACCCTGGCAAGATCGTCTCGACGTCTCAGGAAGTGCTCGTCGAAGTCCTCGACGTTGACTCTGAGAAGCGCCGCATCTCGCTTGGCCTCAAGCAGACTCAGGACAATCCATGGTCGGCCTTCATGGCTGAGCATCCGGTCGGCACCGACATTGAAGGTGAAGTCCGTGGGATCACCGAGTTCGGTCTGTTCGTTGGCCTCGGCCCAGACCTCGACGGCATGGTCCACATCAATGACATCTCTTGGGAACAGTCTGGCGAAGAAGCGATCCAGGCCTTCAACAAGGGTGACACGGTGACCGCTCGCGTCCTCGACGTCGACACTGAGAAAGAGCGGATTTCGCTCGGCATCAAGCAAGTTGGCGGCGATCCAATCGCAGACAATGCGAGCGTCAAGCGCGGCGCAATTGTGACCTGCACGGTGACGGAAGTTGCCTCTGGCGGCATCGAGGTTGAGTTCGGCGATCCAGCCGTCAAAGCCTTCATTCGTCGTTCTGACCTGTCCCGCGACCGCAGTGAACAACGCCCGGAGCGTTTCGCGGTTGGTGACAAGGTTGACGCAAAGGTCACTCAGGTCGACCGCTCATCTCGCCGCATCTCTGTGTCGATCAAGGCGCTGGAGATCTCGGAAGAGCAGGAAGCCGTCGCACAGTACGGGTCTGCCGACAGCGGCGCATCTCTGGGCGACATCCTCGGCGCAGCGCTCGCCACGGGTGACGCAGCAGAGGCCCCAGCTGAGGAAGAGGTGAAAGCCGAAGCCGACGCTGAGGAGGCACCGAAAAAGAAAAAGGCGGCCCCGAAAAAGAAGGCCGCTCCAAAGAAGAAAAAAGCTGATGAAGGCGACGACGCCTAATTCAGTTCAGTGTCCAACCTAACAATCTGGTAATGGACAAGTATTTTGCGCCGGAGGCCTAGTCTCCGGCGCATTTTTCGTTTAGGTTCAAAGACATGCTGAGATCCGAACTGATTGCCAAACTTGCGGATGAAAATCCCGATTTGCGCCCCGAAGACCTCGAAAAAGTTGTTGGTGTGATCCTTGATGAGATCGCCGAAGCCCTGGCCCGTGGGGACCGAGTGGAATTGCGCGGGTTCGGCGCCTTCTCCGTCCGCCATCGCAAGGCCCGCAAGGGTCGCAATCCACGCACCGGCGAGTCGGTACAGGTGGAAGCCAAATCCGTTCCCTTCTTTCGTCCGGGCAAGGAATTGCGGGCCCGTGTGAATGACGGTGTCGACCCGGAATCGCGATAAGCTTCTGTAATACTTAATGTTTCAGGAATTGACCCCGGGGTAGAATTCCAACATTCTATGACATGGCCTTTTGGGGTCTGGATCATAGAAGGGGTTTATTATGTTCAACGAATTCAAAGAGTTTGCCATGAAAGGCAATCTTGTCGACATGGCGGTTGGTTTCGTCATGGGCGGCGCGTTTGCCACCGTGGTGACCGCCTTCATTCAGGGCGTATTTTTGCCGGCCCTCAGCCCGGTCCTGGGTGGCCTGGACTTTGGCAGCTGGGCTTATGAGATAGCGCCAGCGGTTCTGGCCGAAGACGGCACGGTCGTGACCGAAGCGGTATCGATCAAGATTGGCGAATTCGTCTCCGCGACGATCTCCTTCATCATTGTCGCCTTCGTCATGTTCCTGATCATCAAGGGCATGAACAATATGATGAAGAAGGAAGAGGAAGCACCAGCGGAACCACCGGCCCCACCGCGTCAGGAAGTGCTGCTCGAGGAAATTCGCAATCTCCTCGCAAAACAGTCGTAATTCATTAATACTGACAGCGTATACACGCTCACAAGTAGAGTGTGTTGAGTGTTCAGGGGCGGCTTCCGGCTGCCCCTTTTCATTTGCTCTATCGCCGCCGCAAAAACACATACCATGCGCCCGTTCCCCCATGCTTCGCATGCGCCGGGGCATAACCGCTGATCAAGGCACGCGCCTCCGGCAGTTCAAGCCAATGCAAAAAGCTCTGGCGCAAGACGCCTTCTCCGCGCTTGCCTTTACCGGTGATGACGATCACGCATTGCGAACCCTTCGCTTGTTCGAGCCGCAGAAAACGGGGCAGAATCTGAAAGGCGCTTTCGCGAGTATGGCCGTGTAGATCAAAACTGGCCGCGATGGATTGCTTGCCGCGGCGAACAGATCGCTCATTCTGCCGGTTCTGCGGCGCGGGCAGGGGGCGATTGCGCAGCTTGGGAGGCGCCGATGGACTGGGTTCATCGCGGGCGCGAGGTGTTCCGGCCGGAGTCCCACGCCGCCCGGTAAGCGGTTTCACCGTGCGGCTGACCGCCGCCCAGGCGCGTTTATCCTTGTCTGTGAGATCACGACCACTCATGCCAGTCGGTTTAGGGCGTCAGTACGACAGGTCCAGTGCTGGTTGACTGCGCCGCGCTGTTTAATCGGATACGCTCTGCGACCGCGCGCGGCAGCAAGACCCACATTCGGCCGGGCGCGTTGACCGTATCCGCGCGGGCCCCCGCCGCAGACCCCGTGCCAAAATAGAGATCGCCGCGCACCGCGCCCTTGATGGCGCCGCCAGTATCCTGCGAGACCACCAGGCCCGACCAGTTTCCACCCAGACCCGGCGCCGTCGTCTGCACAAACATGGGCACCCCGCCGGCATGATAATTGAGATCTACAGCCATCGATCCGAGCGGCGTCAGTGGAACCCCGAATGAACCCTTTGGCCCGAGGCGCGGGTCACCTTCTGGCTCCAGGTCGAAGAACACAAATCGCGGATTGGAGTTCATGGCCTGACGCGCCCGCTCGGGCGTGGTCCGGTCCATCCAGGCGCGAATGCCTTGCATGCTGGCCTCCCCGCGCGAGATCCAACCCCGCTCCAACAGCCAATTCGCTGTCGACCGGAATGGCTGACCATTATTGGCGGCATAGACCGCGCGCAGCGTCCGACCATCCGGCAGGATCAGTCGGCCGGACCCCTGGATCTGCAGGAAGAACACATCCGCCGGATGGGCATAGGCCAATGGCCGGACGCCGCTTGCGGTGATCTCCGCCCGAATCGGATATTCCCGCCGGCTGCCATCCGGCAGTGTCTGATACACCTTTCCGGACGATGTGATCAGATCATTCGGTCGCCCAGGAACCGGCTCCGTGAAGGGCGGTTCCGGATACAGACGCGCCTCATAAGTAGGTTCGAAATAGCCAGTAAACCGCGATTGGCCGTCTGGCGCTGCAATTTCCACCGGCGTGAAAAGGGCCTGCATCACGGCGCGGGCGCTGTTGGCATCTTCGATGACATCCAACGCCGCGCAGGCTGGCGCCCAGTCATCATGCCGACCTGCCCAGGGCGCGCGACTGGACACAAGACTTTGTGGCGTGCGCGCCTCAAACACCCGGCAAGAACGAACGAGGGCCGAAAGGCCGGGCGCAAGGTCAGCGGTCTGCCATCCGGGCAGGCTGTCATAGGCAACGGGACGAGGCAGCGTCTCCCAGAGACTTGGATCCACGGGTTGCGGCGGCGGCACTTGCACGGTGCGCGGCGGAACGCGGTTCGGTGCGCTCGAAACGCATCCGGACAAGGCAAGCAGCGCCCCGCAAAGAAGGCCGATGATTCGCATGCGGCGAGTCTAGGCGCGAATGTCCCCGTCGCTCAAGTTACGAATGAGGCTGGTAATCGCTAGTCGGCCGTGTCCACATCATCGAGCAACCAATTCGGATCGGAAGAACTGGTCTGTCGCATAAAGGTCCAGAGCTCGCTGGCCTTGGTCGTCGTTTCGCCGTCGCCAAGCTCGGACTCGTAATGGACGGTCACACGCGCCATGCCGGTTTCGTCGAGCGAAGCATCGGTGATCTCGGCTTTGCGGATGCGCAACAATTGCAGACCTTCCGCGCCGGTTGCTTCACGTTCCGCGATCGCTGCATCCCAGGCTTCATAGACATCGGTATCCAGCAATGGCTTCAGGGCGGCGCGATCCCCACGGCCGAAGGCACCGACAATCATCTCGTAGGCGCCGCGCGCGCCGCGCATGAATCCGACAGGCTCGAATGAAGGGTCGACATCATAAATCGCCTCCATTCCATCGGCGGCGGGTCCGGTAAAGTTCGGACGCATCTGAACCACGTCGCCGCCACTTGGCGCTTGCTCGAAAGGGACGGGGCTCGGGCTTGGATTGGGCGAGCGGTCGCGGCCGTCCGGCGGACCATCATCCTGGCCAAGGGTCACGAATAGCCGCCAGCCGATAAACAGGGCGATGCCTGCCAGGAGCAGAAATTCGATCATGGATGAAGACATGTATGACTCTTTCTTTCGTCTTGTTCAGTGTCATATAGGCGCTTTCGCCGAAGTGCCACCCACCGTTGCGCCACATTGTGGCACATGTTACGCGCGTGTCATCTTAGCCTTAGAGTGAATTTCAATGACCGACACCCCAGATATGGCAACCCAGCCGCAAGACAATGCCCAGCCACAAGGGCCCGCTATTCGCGTTCTCAGCCAATATATCAAAGACCTGTCTTTCGAAAATCCAGGCGCCACGGTTCAGGATCAACCAAACATCGAGCTCGGCATTGATGTCGGTGCATCCCCGCGTGAAGGCCAGGAGGGCGTGTTCGAAGTCACATTGAAGCTCAAGGCGCGCGCGGGCACCCAGTCTACCGCGCTGTTCCTGATCGAGATGGACTATGCCGGTCTGTTCCAGCTGCAAGGTTTTGCGCCGGCAGATATGGAACCGATTCTGCTGATCGAATGCCCGCGAATCCTGTTTCCGTTCGCACGTCGCATCATCGCCGACATCTCAGCAGAAGGTGGGTTCCCGCCGCTGCGCATCGATCCGGTCGACTTTGGGGCACTGTATAATTCCCAGAAACAGCGGGCTGCCCAGGCCGCTGCGCAACAACAAGCGGCACCGGCGCCGAGCGAACCTCAGGCGTAACGCTTCCAGATCGCGTCCTCGCCGAGGGACTCAACAAACTCGGCGTGGGTGGATTTGTCATCCTCCGGAATGCCGCGATCGAGCGGGGCAGGGCGCTGTATCGCAGGCGCCCGCTCGCCGCTGCTCACGCCGGACTGACCGCCAAAATCAAACTTTCGAGCGCGGCCGCCAAGTAGTTCCAGATACACTTCGGCCAGCAACTGACTGTCGAGCAAAGCGCCGTGGAACGTCCGCGCTTCGGCATTCACATCAAAACGCTTGCAAAGCGCGTCAAGGCTGGCTGGCGCACCTGGATATTTCTTGCGCGCAATCGCAACGGTGTCGACCCAGCGCTCTTCGGGAATAATCGCCTTCCCGCATCTTTGGAGCTCCATATTCAGGAAGCCCCGGTCAAACTTGGCATTGTGCGCGACCAGCGTCGCATCGCCGATAAAGTCCAGAAATGCATCGACGATAGACGGATCTTCGAAACCAGGTTTATCGACGAGATCATCATCTGTGATGCCGGTGATCTGGATGGTCGCTTCGGAAACCGGACGTCCGGGATTGATATAGGTCTGGAACGTCTTGCCACTGGGGACGTGATTGATCAGCTCGACCGCGCCCAGTTCGATGATCCGATCATCCTTGTCCCATTCGAGTCCGGTGGTTTCCGTGTCGAACGCGATCTCGCGAAGGGTCTCAGTCATCTGCTTCGTCCAGGCCATTTAGAAGATCTATTATGGCTTGAACGTGTGCGCGCGTGAAGTCAAAGCCGAATGCTGTGCTGATGACAAAGTCCGCCCGCGCGCGTTTGTCGGCGTCGGACATTTGTTTGGTCCGGATTTGCTCAAACTGCGCTTCATCCATCTCGCCGCGGGCCAGAACCCGTGCCCGTTGAACATCGGCTGGGGCCGTGACCACCGCGACATAGTCACAGCGCTGATCCCCGCCCGTTTCGAACAGGAGTGGAATGTCCAGGACCGCAATTTTTGACTCGCTTTCAAGGGCTTGCTGGCGAAAGCTCAACTGACTCTGGCCGACCAATGGATGCACAATTTGCTCCAGATCCTTCATTGCACTCGGATCGTCGACCACTTTTGCCCGAAGGGCAGCGCGATCCACGGCGCCGTCTTTGAGAATATCGCCGAATCTTTCGGACAAGGGTCCGACCGCCGCCCCGCCTTTTTCATAGAGCGCATGCACAGCCGCATCAGCATCATAGACCGGCAGTCCGGCAGCTTCGAACATCGCCGCCGTCGCGGTCTTCCCCATGCCGATAGAACCGGTGAGCCCGAGAATGATCATGACACAGCCTCCAGTGCGGCGCGGCACCGTCTCAGTCCGGAGTCGAGATCGGGCATCTCTCCAAACCAGATCTTGAAGCTGAATGCCGCTTGCGCCACCAACATGGTCAGTCCGTCCTTTACCTGCCAGCCTTTTTCCGCTGCATGTTGAAGTTGAGGCGCTGATATCTTGCCATAGGAAATATCGAAAAACGTCCGCCCTCTGCCATCAGGCAATTCGAGGACCCTGCCTTCATGCCCCATACTGGTTGTATTGATGATGATTGTTGCGGATTCGATATATTCTGTATACAGATCTATCGATGCACCGACAGCATTCTCATCGCCTAAATCTCCGGCAAGCGCCTCCGCTTTTGACACTGTACGATTCAGGATAGCTAGATTTACTCCGCATACAGATAGTGCATGAACTATCGCGCGCGCTGAGCCGCCCGCTCCTAATATAACTGCTCGATCTGAGTCCGGATTTACCCGTCCAAGCGCTTCCATAAAACCTGGGGCGTCGGTATTGTCCGCACGCCACTCGCTTTCGCCTAAATAGGTCAGCGTATTCGCCGCCTGGATTTTTTGCGCCGCGTCGCTCACCATGTTCGCTGCCAGCAAAGCAGCCCCCTTGTGCGGCAATGTCACGTTCACGCCGAGGCAGTCTCGTTTCTCTAGTGTTTTCAGAGCTCTAGTGAATTCTCCCTTTGGGACATGCATCGCTTCATAAGTCGCATCAAAGCCCATATCCCTGAGCCATCCATTATGAATAATCGGAGACAAGGAGTGCGCGATGGGGTCACCGATGACGCCGAGGAGCTTGGTCATGTCGTCACGACCCCCCGAACTCGAAGATAATCAAGCAAGGGCAATAAAGGCAGGCCAAGAACGGAGAAATAGTCCCCGTCAATTTGCGTGAAAAGCTGAGCGCCCCGACCCTCAAGCTGATAGGCGCCGACCGTGCTGAGTAATGCCTCTCCACACGCCTCAACATACGCATCGATAAATTCATTACTCAGTGTACGAACAGATAGTTTGGGGCGGGCCAGGTGACGCCAGACAGGCGTGCCATTTTCAGCAATTACGATCCCCGTTTCGAGATAGTGAGTCTTGCCAGACAGCTTTCGCAAATGGTCCTTTGCGGCCTCCAGGTCAGCCGGTTTGTCAAAGGCTTCATTGTCCAGATTGAGCATCTGGTCACCGCCAATCACCAGGCCAGATCTTGAGCGAGAGACCTTTACAGCTTTCATTTCAGCCAATTGCATGGCCTGATCCCGGACGCTCAGGCCCTCAGCCCGCATGGCGATTTTCGCGGCGTCCTCATCGACATTTGGTTTTATGGAGTCTGCATCCACACCGGCGCCTGCGAGCAAAGCCCGGCGACTGGCGCTGCCGGAAGCCAAAATGACGTTTGTCATCAGATGAAGCCCCGGCGTTCATTCAGTTTATTCAGGATCGCGGCAGCCGTTTCTTCAACGCTGCGCCGCGACACATCGATGACCGGCCATTTGTTCCGCTGAAACAGGCGGCTGGCTTCGGTCACTTCCGCCCGCACCGCTTCTTCATCGACATAGTCGGTCTTGGAGTTTTCGTTCAGGGACATGAGACGCTGACTGCGAATTTGCAGCAACCGCTCGACCCCGATCTTCAATCCGACAACCATGGGGTGCTGCAACTCCTCAACCATAGACGGCAATGGAATGCCCGGGACGAGCGGGATGTTTCCGGCCTTTACGCCGCGATTGGCAAGGTAGACGCAGGTTGGCGTCTTCGATGTTCGACTGACACCGAGCAGGACCACATCTGCATCGACAAGACCGGTAACGTTTTGGCCATCATCATGATTGAGGGCAAAATCAATGGCGGAAATCCGCTTGAAATAGTCTTCGTTCAAAGAGTGCTGGCCGGCAATCTTCTCACTTGCTGCGATGCCCAGATGGCGCGAGAGCATATGGATGGATGGATCCAGGACAGGCAGCGTTTGTATCCCCCGCTGCCGACAGAACTGTTCGAGCTTCCGTCGCAGATTCTCATCCGAAACCGTGTACCAAACCACGCCGGGCGCGGCTTCGATTTCGGCCATTACACGATCGAGCTGTCGTTCGGAGCGAACAAGATAATAATTATGTTCCAGCGGAATCGTGCGATCGAATTGCGCCGCGGCCGCCCGCATGACGGCATTCAGCGTCTCGCCCGTCGAATCCGACACAAGGTGCACATTGAAATAGATAGAGAGCCGCATGACTGTCCTGTTTTTACTTCAGAGTCCTGTGCCGGATGGACGAGAATTCGACAAGCCCTGTGGATGAATTGTGGATAAGCGGATTGTGCCGCGAATCTGACTCCGAATCGCACAAGTGAACGAATCTGACTCACCGGGTTTCTGACCTGTTCCAGACATCCGTTCCAATCCTTGGTTAACGAATTATTTACCAATTATTCAAAATGTTAACAGATTGTTAACCCTGGCTGAATCTGGGGATAGCCTGTGGAAAGAGCAAGGACAAATCACCTCAGCTGACGTTTTCCACGAGACTCCCGCTTTAATAATGATAAGTCGTTCCGAGTTTGGTTTTGGGTTTGAAAATTCTTATGGTTGAGTCCCGGTCGTCGCGTTTTCTGAAAGTCCTTTCTGGCACCCCAACATCTCCAGTTCCCATCTGGATGATGCGGCAGGCCGGACGTCATCTCCCAGAATATCTGGAGCTCAGAGCCCGGGCCAAAGACTTCCTGGATTTTTGTTACTCCCCCTCCATGGCGGCTGAAGCCACATTGCAACCCATTCGCCGCTACGACATGGATGCTGCTATCCTGTTTGCGGACATTCTGCTCATTCTGGATGCGATCGGTCTAGATGTACGGTTCGAAAAGGGTGTGGGCCCGATCGTCGAAACTGTGAATGATGAACGTGATCTCCAGCGCGTCCCGATGGAAAAGGCGGTGCAGAGATTATCGCCGGTCTATGAGACGGTGGATCGTGTCCGTTCCAAGCTGCAAGACGATAAAGCCTTGATCGGATTTTGCGGCGCGCCCTGGACAGTGGCGCTTTATGCAATCGAAGGGCGTGGCGGAACGGACAA
Organism: Hyphomonas sp. Mor2; assembly: GCF_001854405.1. Taxonomy (GTDB): domain Bacteria; phylum Pseudomonadota; class Alphaproteobacteria; order Caulobacterales; family Hyphomonadaceae; genus Henriciella. The sequence continues at coordinate 2,913,035 of NZ_CP017718.1, read as the reverse complement.
GAGCACGGCGCGCGGATGGGCGTACACAAATCCTGATTTGCTTGGAAAACTACTCGATTTGCTGATTGAGGCGAGCGCTCAGTATCTGTCAGAACAGGTCAAGGCGGGGGCCGACGCCTTGATGATTTTTGAATCCTGGGCTGAAGGATTGCCGTCGGATCTGCTTCAGACGCTTGTCATCGAGCCGAATGCAAAACTCGTCAGCCGCTTGCGGGAAATGGGGATTACGGTCCCGATTATTGGTTTCCCGCGCGGCGCCGCCAGCATGCTCGAGGCTTACGCGTCGCAGGTCGCGGTGAGCGGAGTTGGCCTGGATACGGCGGTCGATCCAGCGCATGCCATCAAAGCCGTGCCGAAGACCATGGCGGTGCAGGGACATCTGGATCCACTCCTTCTGATTGCCGGCGGTGAGGCCATGGATAGGCGCGTGCGGGAATTACTCGCCGCATATGCAGATCGCCCACATATTTTCAATCTCGGTCATGGCGTACGACCAGAGACGCCCATCGCGCATGTTGAACGTGTGGTCGAATTGGTGCGCGAGGGGGCCCAGTAGATGACGCTCTATCTTTGGGTGAAAGCTGCTCACATCATTTTCGTCATCGCTTTGATGGCCGGGTTGCTCATCTATCCACGCTACAAACTGCATCAACTGTCGTCGAAGCCCGGCGAAGACTTGTTCGAGACCATGAAGGATGCGTCCAATCGCCTGCGGAAGATCATTCTCAATCCCGCACTCATTCTGGTCTGGGGGCTGGGCCTGACCATGCTGTATCTGAACCAGAGCTTGCTCAGTCAGGGATGGATGCACGCCAAGCTATTATTGGTTTTGATCCTTAGCGGCCTGCACGGCTATTTCATTTCCATCGGCAAGAAGATTGATCGCGGCGATGTTGCGCCGACTTCGCGGACTCTCAAAATGCTGAACGAAGTTCCGTTCCTGATCATGATCTTTGTGGTCATATTCGCAGTCGGCAAACCTTTCTAAGGCTTCACAGTCCCGCCCTTGACCCAGCGACCGCTTAGGCGCATATGCAGGACAAGTCGCCGTCCGGCGCACGGACCCTTTGCGTCCATACTTCCCCAATTTGAAAATTTGGAAACCGGCACCCTATGCCTGATACTGCACCCGAAATCGATCTTCCAACCGAAGTCTATCTGCGCGAACTGAAAGCAAAATCCCCGACCGAGCTTCTGGCCTATGCCGAGATGCTGGAAGTGGAAAATGCCTCATCCTTGCGAACCCAGGATATGCTGTTCGCCATTTTGAAAGAACTGGCGGAGCAGGAAGTTCAGATTATCGGCCGCGGCGTCGTCGAAGTATTGCCCGACGGGTTTGGGTTCCTCCGTTCGCCTGAATCAAATTATCTCGCAGGCCCGGACGATATCTATGTCAGCCCCAAGGTTCTCAAGAAAGCCGGTCTTAAGACCGGCGATACGGTGGAAGGTCCGATTGCGGAACCCGGTGAGAATGAGCGCTACTTTGCCCTGACCGATGTCAGTTCGATCAATTTCGAAGATCCTGAAAAAGCGCGCCAGAAAGTCCATTTTGACAATCTGACACCGCTCTATCCAGAAGAGCGCTTGCTTATGGAAAGCCAGGATCCAACCAAAAAGGATCGATCCGGCCGGGTCATCGATATCGTGTCTCCGATCGGTAAGGGGCAGCGTGCTTTGATCGTGGCGCCGCCGCGAACCGGTAAGACGGTTCTTCTCCAGAACATTGCCGCGGCGATCGAAGAGAATCATCCTGAATGTTATCTTCTGGTTCTCCTCATCGATGAGCGACCGGAAGAGGTGACCGACATGAAACGCTCGGTCAAAGGCGAGGTCATTTCGTCAACCTTTGACGAGCCTGCTTCGCGTCACGTGGCCGTCGCAGACATGGTGATCGAAAAAGCCAAGCGCCTGGTCGAACATGGCCGCGATGTGGTTATCCTGCTCGACTCGATTACCCGCTTGGGCCGCGCTTACAACACGACGGTGCCGAGCTCCGGTAAGGTTCTGACCGGTGGTGTCGATGCCAACGCGCTTCAGCGCCCGAAGCGATTCTTTGGCGCCGCGCGGAATGTTGAAGGGGGTGGATCCTTGACCATTGTCGCGACCGCACTGATCGACACCGGCTCGCGCATGGACGAAGTTATCTTCGAGGAATTCAAAGGGACGGGTAACTCTGAAATTGTTCTTGATCGAAAGGTCGCCGACAAGCGGACGTTCCCAGCCATCGACATCATGAAGTCCGGCACGCGGAAAGAAGAGCTGATCACCGACAAGGCGCAGCTTCAGAAGATTTACGTTCTGCGCCGCATCCTCAATCCAATGGGGACCTCTGACGCGATCGACTTCCTGCTCGACAAGCTCAAGCAGACGAAGACGAATGACGAGTTCTTCGAGGCGATGAAAAACTAGACATGGCGATCCGCCGGGACACGATTTGTGCTCTGGCGAGCGGCCTGCCGCCCTCGGCGATTTCGGTCATCCGGATTTCGGGCCCAGCTGTAATAGATATTACAGAATGCAGGCTTTCTGTGTCACGCTTGAAACCGCGTCATGCGACCTTGGTGGACCTTGTTTCGGAGACGGGCGAGCGGATCGATTCCGGTCTCGCCGTCTATATGCCGGGCCCCGCCAGCTATACAGGCGAGGATACGCTCGAGATCTCACTGCATGGCGGCCGGATGATTACCGAACTGGCGCTCAAGTCCATCATGTCAGCCGGCGCGCGCCTGGCAGAACCGGGCGAATTTACCCGCCGCGCCTTTGAAGCTGGAAAGCTTGATCTCACCCGCGCCGAAGCAGTGGCCGATCTGATCGATGCGGAAAGCGAAGCGCAATTGGGCCAGGCGCTTAAGCAAATGGATGGCGCGCTCGAGACTCTTTATTCCGGTTGGCGCGAAGACCTCACGGCCACTCTTGCTCTATTGGAAGCGAGTATTGATTTCCCGGATGAGGAGGATGCGCCGGAACGGGTCGATGCGCCTGTCCGCGACAAGCTCATATCGCTCAAATCCGATCTGAAGACCGCGCTTGCCGACGGAAATATCACAGAGCGTATCCGGGATGGCTTCCGGATTGCGATCCTCGGAAAACCAAATGCGGGGAAGTCCACCTTGCTCAATCAACTCGCCAAGCGCGAGGCGGCGATCGTTACAGACATACCCGGTACGACCCGAGACGTCGTCGAAGTCCGACTGACCCTCGGGGGGTATCTCATCTGGATTTCAGACACGGCCGGATTGCGGGAAACCGAAGATATCGTTGAGGCTGAAGGCGTGCGCCGAGCGCTCAAGGCGGCCGATAATGCTGACATTCGGATCTGGCTGTTTGACGCGCGCGAGCCGTTCAAGTCAGACCGGGTCCAACCCGGAGATCTGGTGGTCGCGAACAAGTCTGACCTGGTGGACCCTGAAAGTGTTTCACGTGAAACATTGTTGATCTCCGCCCGGGACAGGACAGGGCTCGATCAAATCGAGACGGCCATTCTCGATCGATTAAGTGCGCTCACCCGAAACGTCACTGCGCCGATTATTACCCGTGCGCGACACCGACAGGGAATTGAACGTGCTTTGGCGCACCTGGAGTCCGCATCAAACCATCTTGAATCCGGGGTCGGCGCAGAGTTCGTCTCAGAAGATGTGCGCCTGGCGAGCCGCGAACTCGGCACCTTAACCGGACATGTTGATCCGGACTCGGTGCTTGGTGCTGTCTTTTCTTCCTTCTGTATCGGCAAATAGTCTGTTTCTCCCGCGCGCAATATTATATGAGGCCTTCGAGTGAAGGCGCGAGCGATGCAAGACGATTTGAGATTCGATGTAATTGTGGTGGGCGGCGGCCATGCCGGATGCGAAGCCGCATCTGCGGCGGCGCGGGCAGGTGCGAAGACGGCGCTGATCACACACAAGACGTCGACCATCGGCGAAATGTCCTGCAACCCGGCGATTGGCGGATTGGGCAAGGGACATCTGGTCCGAGAGATTGATGCGCTGGATGGATTGATGGGCCGGGTATCGGATCGCTCGGGCATTCAGTTTCGGATGCTCAACCGATCCAAAGGACCGGCCGTCTGGGGACCTCGCGCCCAGATTGATCGTAAACTCTATCGCGACGCGATGCAGGAGGAGATCCTGAACCACGACAATCTAACCGTCATCCAGGATGGCGTTGAGGATTTGATTATTACTGATGATCAAGTCGCCGGCGTAATTGGCGAGTCGGGAACGAGATATCCCTGCGATGCGGTGGTCATCACGACGGGCACGTTCCTGAAAGGCATCATCCATCGCGGCGCGGAGCGAATCCCGGCGGGTCGGGTCGGAGAGAAACCGGCCATCGGATTGTCAGACCGGCTCTATGCGCTCAATCTCCCAATGGGACGATTGAAAACCGGAACGCCGGCGCGCCTGAATGGAAAGACGATCGATTGGGATCGCCTGGAGAAACAACCGGCCGATGATATCCCGATCCCATTCTCTTATCTGACCGATCGGATCGAGGTGCCACAAGTTTCATGTGGCATCACATTCACCAATCTTGAGACGCATGCGATCATTGCGGAGAATATCGAACAGTCTGCCGTCTATTCCGGGGCCATCGCGGGTCGCGGTCCGCGTTACTGTCCGTCAATCGAAGACAAGATTCATCGTTTCGCCGAGAAGACCCGCCACCAGATCTTCCTCGAACCTGAAGGCCTGGAGGATGATACCGTCTATCCAAATGGCATCTCCACATCGCTGCCGCGCGACGTCCAGGACGCGTTTATCCGAAAGATCGAGGGGCTCGAGAATGTTGAGATCCTCGAATACGGCTACGCGATCGAGTATGATTATGTCGATCCCCGCGCCCTGGACTCCGGACTTCAGGTCAAAGCCTTGCCCGGCCTGTTCCTGGCCGGCCAGATCAACGGGACAACCGGATACGAAGAAGCGGGCGCCCAGGGTCTTGTCGCAGGTTTGAACGCGGTTCGATTTGGCCGGGGCGAAGACAATGCGATCTTTGATCGGGCCGAAGCTTATATCGGGGTACTGATCGATGACCTGGTCACGCGCGGGGTCACCGAACCGTATCGGATGTTCACGTCGCGGGCAGAATATCGCTTGTCCCTTCGCTCGGACAATGCCGATCAGCGTCTCACCGAACGCGGAATTGATCTGGGCCTGGTCGGCGCGGCGCGCGCAAAAATGTTTCACGTGAAACAGGCCGCTCTGAAATCGGGTCGGACTCTGATGCAATCTGTGACGCTGACGCCAAATGAGGCGCAAAAGCTTGGATGGAAGGTCAATCAGGATGGCCAACGCCGAAGCGCTTGGGACTATCTCGCTTATCCGAGTATCGACATGGCCGCCATTGAATCCGCATTCCCAGAGATCGCGGCCCTTGATGCGTCGATCAAAAGCCAACTCGAGATCGAAGCGATGTATGCGGGGTACATTGAACGACAGAAAGATGATGTCGAAGCGCTTCGACGGGAAGAAGCTTTGGCGTTGCCGCGGGACCTCGATTATGCCGCGGTCGGTGGTCTCACCAATGAAGTGCGCGCGAAACTTGACCTGATCCGTCCGGCCACACTGGGTCAGGCGGGGCGGATAGAGGGTATGACCCCCGGCGCTCTGACGGCGCTTCTGGCCTATGTCCGCCGCCGTCCGACCCGAAAGCAATCTGCGCATGCGTGACGAAGATGGATTCGGGCCGGAGGATCTGAAGAACTATGTCGATGTTTCACGTGAAACACTCGAACGGCTCCAGATCATCGTGGGTGAGCTCGATGTCTGGCGGCGCAAGACCAATCTGATTGGACCTTCTGAATTCGGACGCGTCTGGCGTCGTCACATCCTCGATTCGATCCAACTCGTCCCACACGTTCCGGCGGTTGGTCACACGATTGATCTCGGGTCTGGCTCCGGATTTCCGGCCCTGGTCCTGGCTGCGTGCGCATCGGACCCGCGCGCAGAATTCTCCTTAGTGGAGAGCGTCGGAAAGAAGTGTGCTTTTCTGCGGGCCGCCATTCAGGCGGCCGATTTGCCCGCTAAAGTCATCCAGGGACGCGTCGAGTCGATTAAGCCCGTCCATGCCGATTGTGTAACGGCGCGCGCCTTCGCGCCGCTGCCAAAATTAATCACATATGCCGAACCCTGGTTCGCGCAGGGGGCCTATGGAGTGATTCCGAAGGGCAGACGGTGGGAAGAGGAATTGACGGATGCTCTGGAATCTTGGAGATTCGCCTATGAAGCGATTCCCAGCGTGAGTGGGGATGGGGCTGTTTTGAAAATCTCGGAGGTTTCACGTGTCGAACGCTAATACACGCATACTCGCGATCGCCAATCAGAAAGGCGGTGTCGGGAAGACAACGACCTCAATCAATCTCGGAACCGCGCTCGCCGCGGTCGGGCGAAAAGTTCTCGTCATCGATTTCGATGCGCAGGGAAATGCCTCGACTGGGCTCGGAATTACGCGTCCGGAGCGTCAGCTGACGACGTATGACGTGGTTGTCCACAACGAATTTCTGGGCGACGCGGTCTTGAACACGCTCGTCCCGCGACTGGATATCGTTCCAGGCGATGAGAATCTCGCGGGCGTCGAAACCGAGCTTTCGACAGATCCGCATCGGTCCTACCGACTGCGCAACGCCTTGCGCAAATATGTCGACGAGGCGGGAGGCCGTGGTCTCACCGAGTATGACTATATCCTCATCGATTGCCCGCCGTCTCTGTCGGCGCTCACCATAAATGCGATGACGGCAGCCGATTCCTTGCTGGTGCCGCTGCAGTGTGAATTCCTGGCGCTTGAGGGATTGAGTCAGCTTTTGAAGACGGTCGAACTGGTGCGCTCTGGCCTCAACCCGGATCTCGACATTCAGGGTGTGGTGCTGACCATGTATGACCGCCGGAACAATCTCTCCGATCAGGTGGCCGACGAGGTACGTTCGGTTCTGGGCGCAAAGGTCTATAATACAGTGATCCCGAGAAATGTCCGTCTTTCTGAAGCGCCAAGTTTTGGCAAGCCGGCCTTGCTCTATGATTATCGTTGTCCCGGTAGCGAGGCCTATATTCGTCTTGCCTCTGAAATGCTGAAACGTGAACGCGCGCTGCGAGCCTAATCCATGACGCCACCCGCAAAACAAAGCCGCCTGGGAAAAGGCTTGTCCGCGCTTATCGGAGAAGTGGAGGGCGTCGGACTGTCGACGCCGGAGGAGTCTTCGAGTGCGCCATCCTCCGGATCCGGCGGATCACCCGTGGACGAGTACAAGATCGCGGACATTCGTCCGAACCCGGCCCAGCCGCGGCGGACTTTTTCCGAACAGGAACTCGATGAACTCGCGACATCGATCAAACAACGCGGTGTTTTGCAGGCGATCATTCTGCGCCCGGATCCGGACGCGCCGAATCAGTATCAGATCGTCGCTGGCGAGCGTCGATGGCGCGCCGCACAGCGGGCCGGCCTGACAACCATCCCGGCCATCGTTCGCGACATGGACGAATTGCAGCTTCTGGAAGTTGGCATCATCGAGAATGTCCAGCGCGAAGACCTCAACCCGATCGAGGAGGCGGAGGCCTATGGCGCGCTGATCAAGCGGTTTGGGCGGACGCAGGAAAATCTTGCCGAAAGTGTCGGGAAGTCGCGAGCGCATATCGCCAATACATTGCGCCTTCTGAACCTCGGCGAGTCCTCGCGGGAGCATTTGCGCCAGGGGCGTATCTCCGCCGGACATGCCAGGGCGGCGCTTGGCGCAGAGGAGCCGGATCCCGTCGTCGATATGGCCGTCGCCAAGTCCATGTCCGTGCGTGAAGTCGAAGCTTTGGTGAAGCGCCTCAAGGATGGCAACGCCCTCGATACTGTGGCGAGCAAGGTCAATCAGGTCGACAAGGATGTCGACACCGAGGCGCTGGAAAGTGATCTTGCGCGCGTGCTGGGTCTGAAGGTGGATATCCGACAAGGCGCGAAAGGCGGTGAGCTTCGCATCAAGTATGGCGATCTCGAACAATTGGACGAGCTCTGCCGGCGATTGACCGCGAAGCGCTCCTAACTCATTGAATTTAGTATGATTATGGCGAAAGGGATGCGCATCTCGTTCGTGTTGCATTCGGGTTGTCGTCGAGAGACGTATTCACGCCCCCGCAAAAATCCCTAGTCTATCTCCATTCGATTCAACGCGGACTGGAGGTATTGTCATGGCGGATACACTTTATCAGGGTCCCAACACACTTGAACGCCCTGTCCTGTCCTACCGCCAGCCATCCTATCCAGGCTATCTGGAGCGTGGCGCACCGGTCCCGCCAGCCAGCGAGCTTGATCTCGAGACCTTGGATCTGGCTGACGTAGAGATCTGGCGGCAGAACAAGATGTGGGATCGGTTTGAGCGTCTGCGCAAGGAAGATCCGGTTCACTATACGCCCGACAGCTTCTTTGGCCCCTATTGGTCGATCACTCGGCACCGCGATATCGTTGCGGTAGACTCCGACCATAAAAGATTTTCGTCTGATTCCTCTCAAGGCGGGATCACGCTGTCCAACATGTCGGAAAGCATGGTGTCGCGCAGTTTCATTTCTTCGGATGAACCGCTTCATTCGGCCCAGCGAAAAACAGCGCAGCCGGCGGTCGCCCCGACAGCGCTGCGGAACTATGAGCCACTCATTCGCAAACGCACGCAGGCCGTCCTGGATAGTCTACCGGTCGGAGAGCCTTTTGATTGGGTCGACAGGGTTTCGATCGAATTGACGGCCATGATGCTGGCCACCCTGTTCAATTATCCGCAGGAACGCCGGCGCGAGCTGACGCGTTGGTCCGATGTCACGACCAATCCCAGCGACCCGGACATTTGTCCTGGTGGGATGGAACAGTGGCGCGAGGAGATTACCCAATGTGCGCAGGTGTTCTGGGAGATTTATCAGGGCCGCAAGAATGCCGAGCCGGCGGGGGACCTGATGAGCCTGCTGGCACATGGCCCGGCGACCCGCGACATGGATCCACGTGAACTGCTTGGCAATGTCATCCTGTTGATCATCGGGGGGAATGATACGACCCGCAATTCCATGTCCGGCGGCGTCTATGCGCTCAACAAGTTTCCGGATCAGTATGCGAAATTGAAAGCGGATCACAGTCTGATCCCGAATATGGTGTCAGAGATTATCCGGTGGCAGACGCCCCTCGCCTATATGCGCCGCACCGCGCTTGAAGATGTTGAAATGCATGGCAAGCTGATCCGCAAGGGGGACAAGGTGGCGATGTGGTACGTCTCGGGCAATCGTGACGAATCCTTCTGGGCCGAGGACCCGAATAAACTGATCATCGACCGAAAACAGGCGCGAAATCATGTGTCTTTCGGCTTCGGCATCCATCGCTGCGTCGGAAATCGCCTGGCTGAGTTGCAATTACGGATCCTGTGGGAGGAAATTCTCGCCAGATTCGAACATGTGGAACTCCTTGATGAACCCAGCCGGGTCTCAAGCAGCTTCGTGAAGGGCTATTCCTGGTTGCCAGTGGTTTGTCATCCGAAGTAGGGTCCGTAAACCGAACTGTACCAACTGAATGTAGGCTGATACGGAAGAGTCATGCCACGCAATCCGATCATTCGACTCGCTCAACACGTCCTGCGGGATTGGCTCACAGGGCACAGCTGAGTCCTCTTTTGAATTCACCAGAAATTCAAAAGAGAGAGAAATGATGAATCGAAAAGAATATCTCGAAATGATGCGTGGCGCGGGCCAGCTCGACTATGAAATCTATCTGAACACGGAACGCCTGCTCGATTGCCAGAAAGAGCCGGAAGATCTCTGCAATCCCGACGAGTTGCAATTCATGATCGTCCACCAGGTCGAAGAGTTGTGGATGAAGCTCATGGGCACAACGCTGCTCGACATAGACGACGAGATGCGCGCCGGGCGCACATTGAAGGCGCTGACTCTGTTCCGCCGCGTCCATATCTGTCAGGAAATGATGATCGCGCAGCTGGCGCTTCTGGAGACCATGTCCCCGAAGGACTATCAGGAGATTCGACTCCTTCTAGGGAATGGCAGTGGCCAGGAAAGTCCAGGTTTTCGGGTCTTGCTGAAAATGCCCACCGACTTATGGGCGACTTATACCGACGTCTATCTGGAGGGCGGCCAGCGGACGCTGGAACAAGTCTATGATAGCGAATACCGCCATGATGAGGCCTATATGATGGCTGAAGCGCTGGCCGAATTTGATGAGCAGTTCCAGAAATTCCGCAACGCCCACATGCAGCTCATTTATCGTTCCATCGGTGTGGCTGCCAACTCTCTGAAGGGGCGACCGGTCGAGATTCTGAACTCTGGTCTCAAGCAGAAATTCTTTCCCGATCTGTGGCAGGTTCGCGCTGAGATGACCGATCGTTGGGGGGCGTCCCACGGGGTCAAACGCGACAAGCTTGAGCCGAAAACGGATGCGTGAATTTTTCAACGTTCCCGATAATTATTTCCTCTCGCATTCGGTTGGGTGTCTGCCCAGGACCGCGCCCGATCATTTGCAGCAAACGTATTTTGATCCGTGGAAAACCAAAGGCGGCGATGCCTGGCCGGGTTGGCTGGATGCGCTCGAGTCCTTCCGGGACCGCCTTGGCGAATTGTTTGGCTGTCCGGCGCGCAATCTCTGTCCGCAAACCAATGTCTCGAGCGGCCTGACCAAACTGCTCTACGGGCTTCCGGACCGCGGAGACAAAACCACGATCCTTTGCTCGGTCGAAGATTTTCCATCCATCGGCTTTGTGCTCAAACAAGCCGAGCGGACGGGCTTCCGTGTGAGGTTCATGGACGGCGACGTGACCGACATGAACGCCTGGACCGATGCATGGGACGACAGTGTCGGCATCGTACTGATCACGCATGCTTACTCGAACACATCAAAGCTCGCCCCGGTCGCGGAGCTTTGTACCTTGGCCAGGGCGCGAGGCGCAATCAGCGTCGTTGATGTGGCCCAGTCCGCCGGTGCAATTCCTATCGAGTTCAACAGGTGGCAGCCGGATTTTGCCCTCGGAACCGGTGTCAAATTCCTCTGCTTTGGCCCTGGCGCCTGCTTTCTCTACGCCTCGGATGAGATGATCGAGACGTGTCGGCCGCTGGATGTTGGATGGTTCTCGCATGAGGCGCCATTCGAAATGGACATTCACAGGTTTCGCTATGCCGAGTCCGCAATGCGCTTCCTTGGCGGCACGCCGTCGCCGGCTCCGTTTGTGCTCGCGAATGCGGCGATGGATGTGTGGCAGAAACTGGGAATTGAGCCGGTCCAGACGCGGATTCAGATGCATCTTGACCAGTTATGCGCCGCGGTTCCGCCGGAGATATTGCAATCCCCACGCGACTCAAAGGCGCGCGGAGGCACTTTCGTCGTCGACCCGCCGGACCGAATGCGATTTCGTCAGACGATCCAGGACAGCAAAATTTGCTGTGATGAACGCGAGCCGGGGTTTCGATTCTCCGTACATGGCTACACCGACGCCAGTGACATTGATCACCTTCTTGAGGCGCTCATCAAAGGTCAAAAGTAGAAAAAGTTGGAGCGGGTACACGGAATCGAACCGAGCTACACAGCTTGGAAGGCTGGTGCATTACCACTATGCTATACCCGCTCACGGGTGCGAAACCCTAAGATGGGCCTGTCTCAGGAATTGTGCAAGTGGTGGAGGGGACTGGATTCGAACCAGTGTACGCAAAGCGGCCAGATTTACAGTCTGGTGGATTTAACCACTCTCCCACCCCTCCGAAGGGTCTTGCACAACGCCATTTGACGTCGCTGTTTCCGACCGTCAGAAGGGGGGCTTAGCCCGTCCAGCCTTCAACCGGAAACCGGCCTTATAATGAGCAAGCCCCGCCCACGCAACCGTCCTAATTCACACAAGCGAAAAATGTCTCGCCGCCCGCAGGGTAGCGGCGAAAACTGGCTTTGGGGCGTGCATGCTGTGAGCGCGGCTCTGGCCAATCCGAGCCGGCGAATGAAGCGGTTGATCGGTACGCGCAATGGGTTGTCGCGGCTTGGCGATCAGGGCGGTCGCGGGGAAGTAGTGGAGCCCGGCGCGATTGAGGCCTTGCTGCCGCGCGACGCTGTTCACCAGGGTCTTGCGGCGCACTTTGAGCCCCTCGAACCTGTACATCTGGACGAATTAATTGGCGCCGGACTCCAGCGCGTTGCGGTGCTCGATCAGGTCAGTGATCCACACAATCTCGGTGCGATTTTTCGCTCTGCGGCGGCGTTTGGCTTCGGTGCGCTCATTCTGCAAACCCGCAACGCCCCAGCAATGACGGGTATCGTGGCGAAGTCTGCTGTTGGTGCAATAGAAACCGTACAAGAGTGCAGAGTGGTGAATGTTTCCCGCACGCTCGAGGCTCTGAACGATGCCGGCTATCACACGGTCGGCCTCGCCGGAGCCGGCACGGCGACGATTGAGGCGGCGGTGTCTGGAGCAGATAAGCTGGCCATTGTGCTCGGCGCGGAAGGCCCCGGGCTGCGGCCCGGCGTGGCGAAGGCCTGCGCGGAACTCGCTCGCATCCCGATCTCGTCTGAAATGGAAAGCCTCAATGTGTCGAACGCGGCCGCGATCGCCTTCTATGCGGCGGCGCGTTAGGCCAATCTTGTATTGATGGCGTCTGCCATCATCGGGCCCAGGGCAGGTCCCTCCAAGGGATAGAGATAAGGCTCGATCAGCTCGAGCTCCATCAGTAGCAATCTGCCATCCTCACCGCGCAGCATGTCGACGCGAGCATAGAGGGGTTTTTCGTCCAGCGTCTCGAGGACGCGCGCAGCCTCGGCAAGATCATCCGTGCCTGGAAGGATCGCCGTTTCCCGCCCGCCATATGTGGACTGTATTCGATAGTCGCCAGCCTTGGCTTGCTTCAGCAGGGCGTGAGAGAAATCACCGTCGATAAAGATGAAACTATACTCGCCTTCTTCCTGAATCATCGACAGGAAAGGTTGCACCATCATCGGGTGCGGCATGTCGGGTCGTGGATCGGTCGGCGAGAGCCTGTATTGCCCGTCCGCGCCAGCCCCGACCTGACGCTTGAAGACCAGGTCCTCACTGCCGAGCTGCTCAAAAGCGTCTGCGTATTGTGCGTCATCCATGCGATCGATCCACAAGGTCGGGATCAGCCGCGCGCCTTTCTGTTCAAGGTCCTTCAAATACCCCTTGTGGCTGTTCCAACGTACCTGTGCGGCGGAGTTGAACAGGCGGGTTTCTTGCTCAATCCGCGTCAGCGTCTCGAGAAACTGTTCTGCATAATCCCAATAGTCCCAGGTCGTCCCAATGATGGCGGCATCATAGCTGGCCCAGTCCTGAGACGGGTCCGCCCAATCGACATCGTGAACGCTCATGTCGAGCGCGTCAAAAGGGGGACGCAGAGCTGCCATCATGCGGTCATGCTCAAACGCATCCGATCGGCGCATGGGCGAACCGGGCAGGGTTTTCTTGGACGAAAGGTAGGCAATCTGGCGCATAGCCCCGCCATAACTGGCCATAATGGTTGCGTCTACACCTTGTATCTGGCACACGCGCCGAAGCGCGTTTGGTGCGGGATTTCCGAGGGATATTTTCAATGACGGCAACGCTTTATGATGTGGTGGGCCTGGGCAATGCGATTGTCGATGTGATCTCCAGACAGGATGACGCTTTCCTGGCTGAGTGGGGCATCAACAAGGATGCGATGAACCTGATCGAAGAAGATCGCGCCGATGCCTTGACCAAGGCATCCGTCGACGCCCTCGAGACGTCTGGCGGTTCAGGTGCCAACACGATTGCCGGGATTGCCAGTCTTGGCGGGAAAGCAGCTTATATCGGCAAGGTTGCCGATGACCGTCTGGGCCAGGTCTTCAAGACGGATATGGAGCAAGTCGGTGTACCGTTCCCCACGGCGCCACTCAAGGATGGTCCGGCAACGGCGCGTTCGATCATCTTCGTGACGCCGGATGGCAAGCGCAGCATGAACACATTTCTTGGCGCCTCGGTCGAATTCTCTCCGGCGGATGTGGACCGCGCCACCGTTGAGGCTGGCGGCATTCTCTATCTGGAAGGCTATCTGTTCGATAAGGACGTTGCCAAGGCCGCGTTTGTACATGCTGCCGAGATCGCGCACGCGGCCGGTCGGAAGGTTTCGCTGACTCTGTCCGATAGTTTCTGCGTGGATCGCCATCGCGACAGTTTCCGTCAGCTGATCCGCACGCAGGTCGACATCCTGTTCGCCAATGAGGAAGAGCTGCTCAGCCTGTACGAAACGCGCGATTTTGATGCGGCGGTGGAGCAGTTGCGCACCGAAACCGGCTTCGCGGCCGTGACGCGCGGCGAAAAAGGGTCAGTCGTGATCGGCGATGGCGATCCGATCACTGTTCCAGCTGAACCTGTCCGAGAAGTGGTTGATACGACCGGCGCAGGCGATCAGTACGCGGCCGGATTCCTGTTTGGTGTGTCGCGCGGCTTGCCACTGGCGACCTGCGCCCATCTCGGGCACATCGCGGCGGCGGAAGTCATTTCTCACTATGGTCCGCGCCCGGAAACACCGCTTGCCGACCTTGCCAAGGCAGCCGGAATAGACGCTTAGCCGTTCAGCGCCTCCTCAGCATAATCCAGACGGTCGTGACCGAAGAACATCTGGTCGCCGACAAAGAAGGTCGGCGCCCCAAATGCGCCGCGGGCAACGGCTTCTTCAGTATTGGCGCGCAGCATCGCCTTGGTTTCCGGATCTGTCCCGAGCGCCCATAGCTGGTCTGCATCGAAACCTTCGGACCCGAACGCGTCCTTGAATTCTGCCTCATCGCCGGTATTGACGCCGCCATCGGTGCGGCCCCAGACATGCTTGAAACCGGCATCCATCAGTTTGTGTTGCTGTTCCGGGTCGTCGCCCAGGCGCAGCGTGGCGCCGGTCAGGGGCCGCGTGTTCATCAGGGGAAAATGCTTGTTCGAGAAAATCTCGATCCCGTAACGCTTGCAGCATCGGGCCATGTCCTGTTGCATGTACTTGCCTTTTGCTGGCACCATTGCGGGCGGTTGGTTGCCGGTCGCCTTCATGACGCCGCCAAGGAACATGGGACGCACCTTCAATTCCGCGCCGGTCCGCTCTATAACGCCGGGCACGACGGCCCAGCCGAGAAACGAGGTTGGGCTCATATAGTCGAAAAAGAATTCAAGTGTCTTGGCCATGGGTGCCCTCCAGCGTGTTTGGCCACCGACAAGAGGCCAATAAAGTTCTTATTTGGAACTTAGTGCAAATCAGGTTAGGCTGGCAAGTATGAAGTGGACAGATCTAGACGATAATTGGTGCCCGGTTGCCCGAACCCTTTCACTGGTGGGGGATCGCTGGACTTTGCTGATCCTGCGCGATTGCTTTCTCGGCATGTCACGGTTTGACCAGTTTGCAGACAGTACCGGCGCGACACGCCATATTGTGTCCGACCGGCTTAAACGTCTTGTCGAGGCGGGAATTCTCGAAAAGAGTGCCTATTCGGATCGACCGAAACGTTATGAATATGTGCTGACGGAGAAAGGGCAGGAGTTCGCTCCGGCGCTCATCGCTTTCCGGGATTGGGGCAAAAAGCACTTACCGGTCCGACGCCCAACCCAAGCCTGATCAGACGTCGTCATCCTCCGGATCCAGATCGCGCGCCACTTCAGCGCGCCGGAACACCGCATTCATGTCTGCCGCTTCGTCATAGGAGAGGTCAGCAATGAAATGCAGTTGAGGCGTAAACTTCATTTCAATCTCGCGTCCCAAGCGCCCGCGTAGGAACCCGGCAGCCCGGTTCAGGGCCTCGGCAATAGCGTCCATCTCTTCCTTGCCGGATTTTCCGAGGGCCGAGCAGAAGACATTGGCATGCCGCAGATCCGGGGAGCTTCGAACTTCGCCGATCGTGATCGCAACGCCTTGCAGCGCAGGGTCGCGAAACTCTTCGCGAGCGAGAATTTCGACCAGGGCATGCCGCACCAATTCGCCGGCGCGCAATTGGCGTTGCGACGGGGCGTGGGCGCTCAGGTTGGACTTTCGGTTTCGGGCCATGCGCCCTTACTGCCCTGCCCGAGCCGTCTCATAAAGATCTCGCACGCAGTTTTTTCGCCAAACCAGTCATGCGGCAGCATCAAAGGGTCCGCGCCATCGATCAGAACCAGCGTATAGCTGCGCTTGGAAATGATCTCGCTGATGGCCTCCCAATCGACCCGAGTCTCAACCAGCTCACGACGAATGATAAGCTGATCGTCCGCCAGCAGGACTTCGGTGGTTTGATCCATTTCCGCGGCGCGGCCATGTTGGTGGCGATAGGCCCAGCGCATGAAAATCAGATACCAGGCAATACCGGCCATGGCCGCAACCATGGCCGAGTTCATCGTCACCCAGTAGGGCGACACGCCGGCATGATTCAGTGCGCCCTGGGTCATCAGAGCCATGCCCGCGCCGATAATGGGGGCCGTGACACCGGCATAATAGAGTGTTGTCGGCCCGACCGTGCCGCTGCGAATTGCACGGGTCATACGCCGCGCATCGCGTTTGCTGAGAGAGCCTCGAATGGAATAGCTGGTGCTCATCCCTCCAGCGCTACCGCAAAGAGTTTGGAATTTTGAAAACCCAATCGATAAAAATGAAAAGACCGCGTCTTTCGACGCGGCCTCTTTGATTGTGTCGTCTGTTGTTACTAATCCAGTGAGCGGGCGATCATCTCGATCTCGAAACACTCGATCCGGTCGCCTTCGCGGATGTCTTCATACTTCTCGAAGGCCATGCCGCATTCCATCCCGTTGGTAACTTCCGGAACTTCGTCCTTGAAGCGTTTCAGGGTTTTCAGCATGCCCTCGTGAATGACCACATCGTCGCGCAGCAGTCGGACACCGCAGCCACGCTTGACCACGCCTTCGGTGACCTTACAGCCCGCAACCTTGCCGACTTTGGTGATGTTGAAGACTTCGAGAATGTCGGCATAACCGATGAAGGTTTCCTTCTTCTCTGGCTCCAGCATGCCGGACAGCGACGCTTTCACATCATCGATCAGCTCATAGATGATCGAGTAATAGCGTATTTCGACGCCTTCTTTCTCCGCCAGCTCGCGGGCCTGCTTATTGGCGCGAACGTTAAAGGCAAAGACGGGTGCGCCGGAGGACTGCGCGAGAAGAATATCGCTCTCGGAAATACCACCGGCTGCGCCGTAAACGACATTGGCCCGCACCTCGTCCGTGGAGAGCTTCTCGAGCGATTGCGTAATCGCTTCGACGGAGCCCTGGACGTCGCCCTTCAGCACGATTGGCAGATCTTTCGTATCCGCCGACCCGTCTTTCAGGCTGGTCATGAACTGTTCCAGAGAGGCGCGCTGCGTCGCAACACCTTGCTTCTGGCGCTTCATGCGCTGGCGATATTCGGTAATTTCCCGCGCCCGCGCTTCGCTGGCAACGACATTGAACGCGTCGCCGGGTTCAGGCGTGCCGTCGAGGCCCAGAATCTCTGCCGGCATGGACGGCAGGGCTTCTTTCATCTGCTGGTTGCGCTCGTTGACGAGTGCACGAACCTTGCCCCACTGGGCGCCAGCTACGACAATGTCGCCACGCTTTAACGTCCCGCGCTTGACCAGTACCGTGGCAACCGGGCCGCGGCCTTTATCCAGCTGGGACTCAACCACGATGCCGTCGGCTTCACGTTTCGGATTTGCGGTCAGTTCGAGCAATTCTGCCTGCAGCGTGATTGCTTCGGTGAGATCGTCCAGACCGGTTTTCTTCAGCGCCGAAACTTCGATCGCCTGCACTTCACCGCCCATGGCCTCAACCTGGATATCGTGTTGCAGCAGGTCGGTCAGAACGCGGTTCGGATCTGCATCTTGCAGATCGACCTTGTTGACCGCGACAATGATCGGCACTTCCGCCGCCTTGGCGTGTTTGATCGCCTCAATCGTCTGCGGCATGACCGAGTCATTCGCCGCCACGACCAGGATAACAATGTCGGTGACATTGGCGCCGCGCGCCCGCATGGCGGAGAAGGCTGCGTGGCCTGGCGTATCCAGGAAGCTGATCTTGTCGCCAGACTTCAGTTGAACCTGATAGGCCCCGATATGCTGGGTGATCCCGCCCGCTTCGCCGGACACGACGTCGGTCGAGCGCAGCGCGTCGAGCAGCGAGGTTTTACCATGGTCAACATGGCCCATAATGGTGACGATTGGTGGGCGACCTTCGAGATCTTTTGGATCGTCTTCGACGCCTTCCAGTCCGATTTCCACGTCCGCTTCCGATACGCGCTTGACGGTGTGACCAAACTCTTCAGCGATGAGTTCAGCTGTGTCGGCATCAATAATGTCGTTGCCACGCAGCATTTCGCCCTGTTGCATCATGAATTTCACGACGTCCGCGACGCGCTCATTCATCCGCCCGGCAAGATCCTGCAGCGTGATGGTTTCTGGCAGAGTGACCTCGACCGAGACCTTTTCGGATTGGTCATTGCCCATCCGGCGTTCGCGTTCGCGCTCACGGGCCCGTTTGACCGACGCGAGTGAGCGTTGCCGATCGCCATCATCGCCCAGCGCAGAGGCAATGGTCAGTTTACCGCGGCGCCGTTTGGTGTCGCCGCCGCGACCGCCTCGTCCGCCGCCCTGATCACGGCGTCCGCCGCGATCATCGCGCTCGTTGCGACCGCCCTTGCGGCGTCCACCGGCTGAACTCGCTGCTGCTTCAAGATCTGCCTGGCTCGGCGCCTCGTCGCGTTTCTTGCCGCGCTCAGGGCGGGCCGACTTGGCTTCCGTTTCGGCCTTTTTCTTGGCCTCTGCTTCGGCTTTCTTGCGCTCGGCTTCTTCGGTCTTGCGACGGGCTTCGGCTTCTTCGCGCTCTTTTTCTTTTTGTTTTTGAGCCTGCTGCTTTTCTTGCAGAGCCTTGGTGCGGGCGTTTTGCTTTTCCTGCTCAGCCTTGCGGGACTCTTCGGCTTTCTTGCGCTGCAGCAGCACTTTCTGGCGCTGGATCAGTTCTTCTTCGGTGATCCCGAGTTTCGCCGCCGCGGCCGCGAGTTTGGATTGTGGCTTGCCGGCAGGCGGCGCTTTCTTGCCGCCTCCGCTTGGCTTGGCCCCACCAGGCTTGGATTGCGCCCCAACGGTGCGGCGCTTTTTGGTTTCGACAACAACCTGTTTCGAACGGCCATGGCTGAAGGTCTGCTTCACGGTCCCGGATCCTGATCCGCGTGAAACAGTGAGTGGCTTGCGTCCGCCGGTTGTGCCTTTGTCTTTCGTATCGCTCATGCGTACCCTGGTGTTTAACCTTTCATTCGAGGCGGGTGGATCCGCCCCTCCTTTAATTCTTCTGCCTGCCGGAGAACCAGCCTGTCTCGGGCGCGTCCCGGAATCCTGTCAGCCGCCGATAGGCGACTGAGAAGGCATCCGCGAGAGAACCGTATTCAAGCAGCGCATGTACCACATGCTGCCGCCCAAAGGCTATGCCCAATTCAGCGGACGACAAAGCGCCCGCGACGTCGACGTCTTCATATATCGCCTTGGCAAGAAAATGAACCTTGTTGCGGCCATCTTCTGCACCATCGCTCGCTTCCAGCAGCAAGCCAGGCTCTTGTTTGCGGATATAGTCGCGGACCTGGTCGAATCCAAGCACCGCCACACCGCTCTTTTTTGCCATGCCGAGCAGGCCGATACAGCGCTGCAAAAGCTGGCGTTCTACCTCTTCGGTCAATCCATCCATAGGATGAGACTTGGCCTTGAAGGCTCTGGAAAACACATCGGATTCAAGCCCGGCCGTCAGCGTTTCGCTATTCGCCGTTATCCAGGCGCCGCGACCTGGCAGCTTGCCGAAGCCGTCCGGAACAACGATTCCGTCCGGGCTGCGGACAAAGCGGATCATCGCGTCGGGCGCCAGGCGCTCGCGCGTGACCGCACACTGGCGAACCTTTTCGCCAGCGCGCGATTTCTGAGGCGCCTCTAGGCGCTTGTCGCTATCATTGAGGCTCTGCGGCTTCATCGCCGCCCTCCATGAGAAGTTCCTCGTCGAGATCGAGGCCTTCCAATTCTGCCAGGATGTCTTCATCGCTGACATCCAGGGTTTCTTCGACGGTCGCTTCGGCGCTGTCATCAGACTTGCCAAGCTCACCCAGCGCCAGCAGGGCGCGCTCTTCTTCGGTCAGGTCTTGCGGCTCTTCACCAGCAGCTTCTGCGGCCATTTCCGCTTCCAGCTGTTCCAGCGCTTCCGGCTCAACCCAGCCTGCAATGACGCGAGCCTTCATGATGAAGAGCTGCGCGTCGTCCTTGCGCATTTCGCCCTTCTTCAGAATGCCATCCTGCCAAACCGGCTTGCCTTCCTTGTTGTTTTCACGCCAACCGGTGAGATCGTCCGGCACCAGGCCAGCCACATCTTCGACGGTTTTAACTTCATTTTCGCCAAGCTTCACCGCGAAACCAGGCGACATGCCGTCCAGTTCCATAACGGCGTCTTCGACTCCGAGTTCAAGGCGCTTGGCGTCCTGCTCAGCCGCGAGTTTCTCAAGATATTCGCGCGCGCGTTCCTGAATCTCTGCAGCGACTTCTTCGTCAAAGCCTTCAACCTGCATGAACTCTTCCGGCGCGATATAAGCGATGTCTTCAACCTCGCTGAAGCCTTCAGAGGCCAGCAGCTGGGCGAGAGTTTCGTCTGCATCGAGGGCCTGCATGAACAGATCGGTGCGGCGCTGGAAGTCGATTTGGTAACGCTCGGAATCATCGCTCTCGGTGACGAGATCGATCTGCCAACCGGTCAGCTGTGAAGCGAGGCGCACATTCTGGCCGCGACGGCCAATTGCCAGCGGGAATTGATCGTCAGCCACCACGACTTCGACGCGGTGCTCGTCTTCATCCAGCACCACTTTCGAGACTTCCGCCGGCTGTAGCGCGTTTACGATGAAAGTCGCATCGTCATAATTCCATGGAATGATGTCGATCTTCTCACCGGAAAGCTCGCCAACCACCGCCTGAACACGGGCGCCCCGCATACCAACACAGGCACCAACCGGATCGATAGAGCTATCGTTCGAGATCACGCCAATCTTGGCGCGCGAGCCCGGGTCGCGGGCACAAGAGCGAATTTCGATGACGCCTTCATAGACTTCCGGTACCTCAGCCGCGAACAGCTTGACCATGAAGTCAGGGTGAGCGCGCGACAGGAAGATTTGCGGGCCTTTGATCTCTCGGCTGACCTTATAGAGATAGGCGCGGACGCGGTCATTTGGCTGGAAATTCTCGCGCGGAATCCCGTCATTGCGGCGGATAATGCCTTCGGCGCGGCCAAGGTCGACGATCACGTGACCATATTCGACACGCTTGACGATGCCATTAATGATCTCGCCTTCGCGATCTTTATACTCATCGAACTGGCGCTGGCGCTCGGCGTCACGCACTTTCTGCATGATCACCTGCTTGGCGGTCTGCGCAGCGACGCGGCCAAAATCGAAAGGCGGCAGCTCTTCCTTGATCTCGTCGCCCAGCTCCAGGCTGGCGTCGAGCTTCTTGGCGTCTTTCAGCGTAATTTGCTGCGCCGCGTCTTCCATTTCTTCTTCGGTGACGACGGTCTGGACGCGCCACAGGCTTTGCTCGCCGGTCTCGTGATCGATGACTGCGCGAATATCATGCTCCTGGCCGTAGCGGGACTTGGCCGCTTTTTCGATCGCTTCCTGCATCGCCTCGATGACGATGGCGCGGTCAATGGCTTTTTCCTCAGCGACCGCTTTAGCGATCTGCATGATTTCCAGCCGGTTTGCGGAAACGCCAACATTAGACATGGCTTCAGGCTCCACTCTCTTGGTTATCTTCTATTGTATCAGTTTCGGCTTCATCCGTCTCGAAGCCTTCAAAATCTTCGTCGCCGGGTTGCGGCGGCAATGTGCCATCATCGGTCGCTGCGTCGATCAATTCGTCGGTCAGGACCAGGCTGGCTTTGCTCATCTCGTGAACCTGCGCGACCAGTTCGCTCTCATCGTCGAGCAGGATCGCGACGCCATGCTCGTCCTCGCGCTGGATAATGCCTTGAAACCGGCGGCGTCCCTCGAGCGGCATGGTCAGCTCGATCTTTGCCAGATGCCCGGCCCAACGACCAAAGTCACCGACCCGGGTGAGCGGACGATCAATGCCGGGTGTAGAAACCTCCAGGCGATAGGCCTCTGAGATCGGGTCTTCGGTTTCCAGTACTGGCGACAGGTTGCGAGACAGGCTGGCACAATCCTCGACATCGGTCGGGGCGCCGCCTGCTTTCTCGATCATGATCTGTAACAAGGGCCGTTTGCCGCCCATGATACGAATGCGCACGATTTCCAGGCCCAGCTCGCTGGCAAGCGGCTCGGCCATGGCAAGGATGCGCTCTTCCTGTGGGCTGATCGTGATCAAGAGGGCAGGCTTTCGGACAAAGAAAAGCGGCGGCCCCGTTCCCGGAACCGCCGCCGATATGTTTCGACTTGGCGCCTAGATAGGCGCAAAATTCGAATTTGTCTAGAGAAGCTTCAGGTCAACCGCAGAGGTCTTGTTCCGCCGCTCGTCATGATAGAGTTCATACTCGATGGGTTGATCGTCCTGCAGTCCTTGCAGGCCAGACTTCTCGACCGCTGAAATGTGCACAAACACATCCTTGCCGCCTTCGTCCGGGACGATAAATCCAAATCCTTTTGTGGCGTTGAACCACTTTACTTTTCCGGTGGCCATTCAAAGAGCCCTTTTCCGTTGCGCCGCGCCGACCCTGCACCGTGCAGGAGGTCGCGAGGTCGATTACGGAGAGGTAGGGACATTCATTAACCGCCGGTCTGGCGGGGTCTTCTCATTGCAGACCGGCCGTACTCGATGGTGCGAGCAGGCTCATATTCTGAGGGCCGGGTCAAGCAAAACTGATCAGCGCAGCTGGAAAACCAAGGGTTGCACGATATTGGTGCGTTGTAGATCACAAGTGACGCCGACTGCGTTCCGGTCATCGGGTCTGAATTTCCATTTGCCGACCACACGAAGCGACTTTTCATCAAATTCCTCAACCGGGACAGAGGCGAGTACGGTTGGGTTGATGACCTGACCGTCAGCATCCAGCTCCAGCCCGAGGATGACGGCGCCGAACTTGCCATTTCGGGCTTTGCTCGCGGGATAGCGCAGAGCAGGGCGCTGGATCATTCTTCCAGTGCAATAAGGCAGCCCGGACTCTGACAGGCGTGAAACCACTTCCTCTTCGGTCGTTCGATATGCGTCGATAATGGTGCGGCGTTCACCGTCAGAGGGATACGCTTCCCGTACGCTCTCGAAAAAAGCTTCCATCGCCATATCCCAGGCATCGGCCTTCCAGCCAAGATCGATGGCCCAGTCGGGGCGTTCTCCAAGACTGTCTTTATGTCTGCGCGTGAAGCCTTTGACGTGTGCCATTTCCAGCATCGCCGCGGGTGACTGCTCGGTATTGAACTGTGCGACCGCGGCGACAAAGCGGCTTTCGATATATTGTTTGGGCAGAATATCTGAGATGGGCTGCAAATGAGCAGTCGCCGCGGAGGCTGATTCAAAAGTCGCCTCATTGTCCTGATTTTGGACGTCATGCATGACGAGGCCGATATAGGCGTTGACCGACTGCACGGTCGGCTCCCCGGAATAGGCGCCAAGCGCTGAAAGCAGGGCGGCGCGCGTGGAGTCCGAAGGCGAAGCTGCAAAGGCGTCGCTTGTGGCAACGATCTCTGTCACATCCAGATCTTGCGCTTTTGCTTTGATGTTCAGGCTCAAACTCACAAGAATCAGACAAAATCCCAGAAACCAACGCATGAATTCCTCCCATATCGCAAGATGATCCTATGACCGGCTTGTGAACCGTCAATCTGCTTTATGCGGAGATAATAAAGTCGTAATAAACCGGCGCGATGTCGCCCAGTTTTTTCATCTGGTAGCGGGTTTCAATATGATCGGCTGGAGCGATCCGCCAATCAACTGCAGTGCGGGCTGTCCAGGTAAATCGGGGGTGCGCCAGGAATCGTTCGAGCGCTTCATCTGCATAAGATCTGACGTCGGTTGCAAACCGCACCCGGCCGCTCGGTTTCATGATCCGGGCGAGCGCATCCAGAAAGTCAGGTTGGATGATGCGGCGCTTCTGATGCCGCGCCTTTGGCCATGGATCCGGGAACAGGATGAAAGCGCGATCGATGCTCGCATGGCTCAGGCCGTCTATCAGCTCGCGCCCGTCCTCCGGCCAGACGCGGACATTGGCGAGCTCAAGATCCTCTAACTGGCCGAGCAGTTTGGCGATGCCTTCGAAGAAGACTTCGCTCGCAAGGAGGCCGATCCCGGGATTTCCTGCAGCTTGACCACTGACATGTTCACCGCCGCCAAAACCGATTTCGAGCCAGATCTCGTCTGGGTCCTCGAACAGGGTAACAGGATCAAGCGATTCCGGCGCACCGACCGGCACGCGCAGTTTCGGTAGAAGCGTCTCCATCAGCACGCGCTGACGGCCCGATAGCGGACGGCCGCCGCGGCGTCCGAATGTCTTGAGCGGACCTCCGGCAAAAGGAGATTTGGGCTCAGCCATGATCAATCATCCACATTTCCGCAAACGTTCGGTTTGCTGCGCCGCGCTTTGCCCCAAAATGGGAGCCAACTCAATGAAACAGTGCGGCAACCGCGAATTCGTCTCAGAAAAAGCTTGCACCGCAAAAGCGAGAGGCGCACAACCCGCGCCTTGGTTTTAAAGAAAGCAGGCCCAGTGAGCAGTCCCGAAACCGCAGCCATGGAAGAAATGCCCACGCGTTCTTTGCCCATGCCGCAATGGGAACTGGTCATCATGGTCGCGGCCCTGATGTCGTTGAATGCGCTCGCCATCGACATCATGCTACCCGCGCTCAGCGATATTTCGGAGCATTACAGTCTGGTACGAGAGAATGACCAGCAGCTCGTTATTTTTGCCTACATTGCCGGGTTTGGCGCGCCGCAACTCGTCTTCGGGCCAATCTCGGACCGGTTCGGTCGCAAGGGCTTGCTTAGTCTTTGTCTGATTGCTTACGCGATTGCCGGGCTTGCTTGTGTGATGACCACGTCCTTCACGACCTTGCTGATTGCACGATTCGTTCAGGGCATATTCGCCAGCGGTGTCCGGGTGATTGCGGTTTCGATTGTCCGGGATCTGCTGGCAGGACGGGCGATGGCGCGTATCATGTCGCTTGTGATGACGGTGTTCATGGTGGTGCCAATCCTGGCGCCGTCCATCGGCGCGGGCGTCATGCTGATCGCCCCATGGCAATGGACGTTTGGTCTGCTCAGTCTGGCGGCCATTCTGAATCTGTTCTGGATCCAGGTCCGCCTGCCGGAAACGCTCTCATCCGAGGCGCGCCAGCCGCTTAGTGTCAAGCAAACGGGCGCCGCGTACTGGCAAGTGCTGACCACGCGCGTCACATTCGGTTATATGTGTGCCAGCGGCGTCATTTTCGGCGCGCTGTTCGCCTTCATCGCATCATCCGAACAGATCTTCACAGATGTATTCCAGAAACACGAGACGTTTACCTTGTGGTTTGCGGGAATTGCAGCGTCGCTGGCAGTTTCCAACTTCCTGAACTCGCGCGTGGTCGAGCGATTTGGCATGCGCCGGATCAGCCATACCGTGCTGATCCTGTTCATTATTCTGGCTCTGACCAATGTGCTGACGCTGCACTTGGCCGGCGAGAGGTTCTGGCTGTTCTACTTGCTCTTTTGTCTGACCTTTGGATGTTTCGGGATGCTCGGCGCGAACTTTACCGCGCTCGCCATGGAGCCGCAGGGAAAAATCGCAGGCACAGCCAGCGCCGCTTACGGCTTTGCTTCGACCACGGTCTCGAGCTTTATCGGCTATCTCGTGGCGAGTCAGTTTGATGGCACGATTGCGCCTGTCATGTGGGGTTTCGTGGCGCTCGGGGTCAGTTCGCTGTCCATTATTTTCGTGACCGAGCGATTCAAGCTGTTCCAGACCCGCTAGGCCCTTGCGCTTCCGCAGCGATAGCGGGGTTTCCTCCGCCCAAACGCATTGCAGGACAGGATAGACTCATGGCGCTCAACACTCGCATCACCGACATGCTCGGTATCGAAAAACCGATTATACAGGCGGCCATGGGCTGGATCGCCCGGTCCCAGCTTTCGTCAGCTTTTTCCAATGCGGGCGGAATGGGGATCATTGAGACAAGTTCGGGGGAGCTGGATGCGGTGCGTGCGGAAATCCTGAAAATGCGCGATCTCACCGACAAGCCATTCGGGGTGAATGTCGCTCAGGCCTTTGTTCGCGATCCCGACATTGTTCAATTCGTCATCGATCAGGGCATAAAATTCGTGACCACGTCGGCTGGAAATCCGAAGAAATACACCGCTCAGCTCAAGGAGGCGGGCCTCACGGTCTTTCACGTCGTGCCGAGCCTGAAAGCAGCGCTCGGGGCCATCGATGCGGGCGTGGACGGCCTGATTGTCGAAGGCGGCGAAGGCGGTGGCTTCAAGAATCCAAAGGATGTCGCGTCCATGGTGCTGATCCCGCAAGTCTGCGAGGCGGTCGATGTTCCGGTTGTCGCCGCGGGCGGAATCATGGATGGCGGGAGCATGGCAGCGGCCTTCGCGCTGGGGGCCGAAGGGGTGCTGATGGGCACCCGCATCCTGTCCTCAGCCGAGAGCCCCGTTCATGAGAATTGGAAGCAGGCCATCGTCGATGCAGACGCGACAGATACCGTTTTCCTCAACCGCGACGGCCCAGGACCTGCGCTGCGCGCTCTGCGGACGGAACGGACCACGCGTATCGAACAGGAAGGTGTAGAGAATATTTTCGGAGAGTTTGCCGGCACACAGCAGGTCTATTTCGGGGGCGACCTCGAAGCAGGTATCGCGTTGACCGGACAAGTTGCGGGTCGAATCAAGGGGGTACGCCCGGTCGCCGATATCCTCAATGAGACCATGAAACAATTTGAGGCGACGGTTGCGCGGCTGAACCAACTACAAGTGTGACAGCCCAGCCCTAGGCGCGCCATCTAAAATCTGGTTAAACACGGCAACATTCCACTCAAAGGTGACCCAATGACCGCAAAATCTTACCTCTTCGGCAGCGCCGCAGCGTTGGCCTTAATCCTTGGCGGCTGCGATGTTGTTCGTACGCCAAGCAGTGATACGCCCGCTGAAACGACCGTGACGGATGAGGCGAGCGCCGAAGCCACCGCGGACGCGGAAGCTGCCCTCGCAGAGAACCCGCTACTGCAGAACTGGGACACCGCTTACGGCGTTCCTCCTTTCGCCGAGATCGCTGACGAAGACTACCTGCCGGCGTTCGACGTCGCGATTGCTGACCTGCGCGAAGAGATTGATGCGATCGCCAATAATGGAGACGCGCCAACCTTCGAGAACACCATCGTCGCGCTGGACAGCGCAGGAGGCACGCTGAGCCAGGTTGCGCTGGTCTTTTCGAACATCACCAATACCGACACCAATGACACTCTGGCGGACCTGGAAACGCAGATCTGGCCGAAAGTGACGGCGGTACAGAACGAAATCAACTTCAACGAAGCGCTGTTCGCACGCGTGAAAGCGGTCAGTGACGCGGCGCCGACCATGACCGATCTCGATGAGCAGGACCTGCGCCTGATCGAGCTGACCTATCGCGGATTTGAGCGCGCCGGCGCCACGCAAAGCCCGGAAGTCAAAACCCAGGTTGCTGCGATCAATGAAGAGATCTCAAGCCTGACCACGCAGTTCGCGCAAAACCTGCTGGCATCGACCAAAGCGTTCAAGCTTGAGATTACGGACGAGGCCGAGCTGGTCGGTCTGTCCGAGGACTTCAAGGCCGCGCTCAAGGATGGCGACACCTGGACGCTCACAGTGGATCGTTCGGTCTATGAGACATTCATGACCCAGTCGGAGAACCGCGATCTGCGTGCGCAGATGTTCGATGGCTATCGCCTGCGCGCCAATGGGGGTGAGTTCGACAATGGCCCAATTGCGATCAAGCTTGCCCAATTGCGCGCGGAACGTGCTGAATTGCTCGGATATGCCACGCATGCCGCCTATGTACTCGAGTACAATATGGCCCGCACACCAGAGACGGTGGAAAACTTCCTGGTCCGCGTCTGGGAGCCGGGTCTCGCGCAAGCCAAGACCGAGCGCGAGGAGATGCAGGCTCTGATCGGTGACGAGTTTACCTTTGCCGGTCATGACTGGTGGCACTATTCTGAAAAGGTTCGTCAGGACAAATATGCGTTCGACGATAATGTGCTGAAGCCATACTTCGAACTCGGCGCTGTGCGTGAAGGCGCCTGGACCATGGCCGAGCGGCTGTTCAACGTGACGCTGGAAGACGTTGATGTCGAAGGCTGGAACCCGGTCGTTACGGCGTACGACGTCAAGGATGCCGAGACCGGCGAGCATCTTGGCCTGTTCATGATGGACATGTATGCTCGCGACTCCAAGCGCGGCGGCGCGTGGATGAGTTCCTATCGCAACTCGACCAATTATGATGATGCCGAGGAAGTCCGGCCGATCATTACCAATAATCTCAACCTGATCACTCCGGCCGGTGACGGTCCGACCCTGATGCGGTTCGACGAGGTCGAGACTTTCTTCCACGAGTTCGGTCACGGCCTGCATGGTCTGCTGACCCAGATCAAGTATTCCAACTTCTCCGGCGTCGATGGTCCGCGGGACTATACCGAGTTCCCGGCGCAGATCCTGGAACACTGGGCCGGGGCCCCGGAAATGCTGGCTGAATATGCGCTACACTATGAGACCGGCGAAGCCATTCCGCTCGAGCTGATCGAGAAGATGCGCGAAGCGTCCAATCACAATCAGGGCTTCCGCACGACCGAGTTCATCGCGGCGTCCCTGCTGGATCTTGCCTGGCACAATCTCAGCCTCGAAGAGGCGATGGCGATCACCGATGCGCGCGCCTTCGAACAGGAAGTGCTGGCGGGCTACGGCCTGATCGAGGAAATCGAGCCACGGTATCGCAGCCAGTATTTCAGCCACATCTTCGCCGGCGGTTATAGCTCCGGCTATTATGCTTACCTGTGGTCTGAAATCCTCGACGCGGACGGTTTCACCGCGTTCCGCGAAGCAGGCGATATCTGGGATCCGGAACTCGCCGCGCGCCTGAAACAGTGGGTGTACGAATCCGGTGGCCTGCGCCCGGCGGACGAGCTGTACCGCAACTTCCGCGGCTCTGACCCAACCATCGAGCCATTGCTCCGCATTCGCGGGTTTGCCACTGACGAGGCCGGCGAGGGATAAGTCTCGCCATTCCGAAATCAGGAAAGCCGCTCCAACCGGGGCGGCTTTTTTTGAGTCTGCTGTGCCTCGATTGCGCGCGCGCCTTATGCTAAAACGCCGCGCATGACCTATGACGTTGGATCCGGGGACCTGGTGTTGTGCGTTGATGCTTCGCCCAATCATGTGACGGGGGATCCTGTGCCCTTGGTGCAAGGTGAGACCTATCGTGTCTGGGGCGTGTTGCCCTTCATCTGCCCTTGCGGGCGCGGCGATGCCTTGCTGGATGTCGGGGTCGACTTCGCCTGGTGTCAGACTCGCTTTCGCTTGCTGCCGAAACCGCGCGCCGAAACGGTCAGGAAGAAGGCCGCGGTGCCGATAGAGGTCGAGCCGGTTTGATCCCGACCTGCGTGATCAGCAGCGCTGCGCCGGTGAGCGCGATGCCCTTGAGAAAATGAGCTTGCTGCGCGGCGCGTTCCAGTTCGGTTTCGGCGAACAGCATTTCGTATCCGTGTACCGCAAAGGTCACCGGCACCATGAACAGAACGATCAGCCAGGCTCCGAGTCTCGGCTGCCAGTTCACCAGGATCATCGCAGCGCCGACCAGTTCGACCACGCCAGAGAGATAGATCCACAGGATCGCAAACGGGATCTCCTCTGGCATCAGGTCGATATAATAAGGAACATTGGTGAAATGCGTCAGACCCGATAGGAAGAAGAGGGACGTAAACAGGATGCGTGCGGTCAGCCCAATCGCGGGGTGAGTGGGGAGATGTTTGTCTTGGAGCATTGTTCTTCAGAACCTTTCATCGGGGCGCGCGCTTGTAATGGCTTGCGGAATGCACTGGACTAAATTGCGGACATAATATATCCGAAATAAGAGAATGGCGAGAGGAAAAGTGAAATGAGGATTTTGAAGTATGGCGTGATCGGCCTGGTTGTGTTGATTCTGCTAGGGGTTGGCGCGTTCGCCTTTCTGGGCATGCAGTCGCGCGGTGGCGAAGCGCCGGGTCTCGTTGAAGGACGTCTGGCGGACTGTCCATCCTCTCCGAATTGTGTGTCGAGTGAAGCGGGAACCGCGGATGACAAACAGGTCGCCCCGCTGCCGCTCGCAGCCTGGGCCGATTTGCCCACGGTCATCGCCGAAATGGGCGGCGAGATCACCGCGCAAGATGAAAGCTATCTGGCGGCAGAGTTCTCCTCCAGTCTGTTCGGGTTTGTTGATGATGTGGAGTTCCGCCTGACAGGGGCCGACATTCAGGTTCGGTCGGCGTCCCGGGTGGGCCACTCAGATGCCGGTGTGAACAGCGCGCGCGTGGCGGACTTGCGCGAGAAGCTTGGATCCTGACGAGGCGATTGAATGAAGATCGGTAAAGGCGTTGAATGGGCGGCGCATGCCTGCGCGGTGCTGGCGCTTCTCCCTCCAGGAGCGGCGCTCTCACGGGAGGCGCTGGCCGATTATCTGGGCGTTCCGGCACCATATATGGCAAAACAGCTTCAAGCCTTGAGCCGGGCCGGGCTTGTGCTGACCCAGCGCGGCGCCGCCGGTGGATATCGTCTTGCCAGGCAGGCGGATGCCATATCGCTTTGGGACATCACAGCGGCGCTCGAGGGCACAATGGCTGCCTTTCGTTGTACCGAGATCCGGCGCAATGGACCATGCGGTGCCTCTCCAGCCGAGTGTCCGCGGCCATGCGATATCGCGGCGGCGTTTCAGCAGGCAGAGCTCGCTTACCGGGAGAGCCTCAGATCTGTCCCGCTCACGCAGATTGTCGACGGCGCCACCGCCGTCGCGACGGATGGGCGCAAGAGCCGCATTCGGGCATGGCTGGCGGAGAACGCATCGCAGCCCGCAAACTAGCGTGTGCTACATAAAGAAGGGTGGCCAGGTGGGCTCCAGTCCGAGTTTCGCTCTTCCGATGTCTGCCCGCATGGCTGGCTGAGCGACCACATGGCGAAGCATGGCTTGCAGGTCCCGTGCTGGTTTTTCGATCGGAGATGTCTTGTGAAGCGCCGAGGTTCCACTCAGGTCTCGGAGTTCGGTCGCGGCCGCTTTTGCGGCGTCCATTGCGACAAAGCTGGCGCCGTAGAGATCTGCGATTTGCGAAAGGTCCGGTTCGTGTCCACCACGCGCGCGGTCCCAAACGTCTTGGGCCACTCGCAGCAAGGCTGTGCGCGCCGCGTCCAGACAGGCGCCATGGCGAGCAATGGCGATTTGATAATCCGGGCGGTCCTTCAAGGCGGGTGCAGGTCCCGTCGCTTTCAAGGTGCGTCCGCGATCCAAAGCTGTGTCAAAGATGCTCTGGCCCACGCCCAGTGTCTGAGCCGCAAAGATCGCTGTCGCACTGGCGAAAACGGGAAGCCGTTCAACCACGCCGGCAGGGGTAATCTCGCCGCCAAGATCGAACAGTCGGTGGTCTGGCACTAACGCGCCTTCGATGGATATGTCGTGGCTACCCGTCCCCCGAAGGCCGCTTGTGTCCCATGTATCGATGATCTGAAAAGCGTCGCGCGGGACGACTGCGAGACGGGTTTGCGGTGACCCGTCAGGGTTGAGACAGGGCGCGCCATTCCTGATCAGCCTGCAGGTCAAAACCGCCCAATCGGCCCCCGGACACCCCGACATGAGAGGCCACCGACCCTGAATCCGGACCGAGCCATCGTCCTCAACCGACACTTCTCCAGCCGGAATGGTCGACTGTGTGATCAGGCTGGTGCCGCCGGCGAACAATTCATCGCGAAGCTGATCCGGCATAAACCGGCTGTAGAATCCGATCAGCCCGGCATTCCACACCACCCAGCTCACGGCGGCATCCTTCGAGGCCATTGCTTCAAACACGCGCAACATGTCCGGAAGCGGTGTTTCGAGACCGCCATGTGCGGCTGCGATCGGCATTTGAAGGAGGCCGCTCTCCCGAAGCGCGCGACACACTTCGTCTGACAATTGTCGCCGCGCTTCGGCTTCGTCCCTGTGTGCCGCGATGACCGGCAACAGCATCCCCAACGGCTGGTTGATCGTTAGCGTCATGGCGATCTCCTCGAATACGTCGATCACAAGATCTCAGGCGCGGCAAAAATAATCTACTACGATTTTCGAAGTTGATCTCAGCGCGCACCGTGGCAAGCTCTGTTCATGAAAAGCACATATGGACAATATTGCCCGGTCTCACTCGCCAGCGAGATCCTCGGAGAGCGATGGACCATCCTTGTTCTGGTTGGTCTGGTGGATGGCTTCCACAAATATTCCGAATTGCAGCGCAGCATGCCGCGTATTTCGGCATCGACGCTGAGCGTGCGCCTGAAAAGCCTGGAAGCGGCGGGTGTCATCGAGCGACGGCCCGGCGAGGGCGGCGAGAAACATCTGTATTATCTGACTCCGGCTGGGGAGGAACTCGGAGACGTCATCTTGGATATCGGTCGTTGGGGCCATCGCTGGGGCCGCGACCTCGCCACCGATGATCTCGACCCGGAACACCTGATCTGGAGCATGCATCTGCGGATGAACACCGACATCATGCCGGAAGGGCGTGTGACCATCGCGTTTGAATTTGCGGATCAACCCACAAACAAGCGCTATTTCTGGATCCTTTCCGAGTCCGGAAGCGTGCAGGCTTGTCTGAAGCATCCTGGTTTTGAAGAGGATCTGCGCGTGATCGCCAAGCTGCAGCCCTTTACCTATGCGTGGCGCGGATTCGTTTCTCTGCGCGACGAAATCTCAAACGGAAACGTTAAGGTGCTTGGTCCAAAACCCCTGGTGAAGGCGTTTCCTGACTGGTTGCTGGGCAGCATGTTGGCAGACGGGGAACGAATGCGTCCCGGGCGTGAGCGCGACCTTCAGCAGGCCTTTCGCGCGCGGTGAATTCACCGCGGTGGCCTTGATTCTCCCATGCATGAGACAAATCTGTCTCACGAATGATTAGGGGTGACTGCCATGTTTGACGACAAGAAACTGTCCATCGGGTCGATTATGGGCGTGTTCTGGTGGCAGGTCGGAGTGACCTGGGCGCTGACCCTGCTCGAAACCCTTATCCTGGTCACACTGCCGCTCTTGATCGGGCGATCAATTGACGGGTTACTTCAGGCGGATCCGGGCCCGTTTTACACTTTGGTCGCAGCCATGGGATTCCTGGTCGTGCTCAGTGTTGTGCGACGGCTCTACGATACGCGTGCCTATGGGCGGATGCGCGTCGAACTGGGCAAGGCCGTGGTCGATAAAGCCAAGAACGAAGCCGTTTCGACCACCAATGCGCGTCTGAACATGAGCCGGGAGCTGATCACCTTCCTCGAGGCCGAGGCCCCGATCGTCATTATGGCCCTGTTGCAGGTGGTGGTGTCGCTGATCGTGCTGTTCAGTTTTCACGGCCTCCTCGCGGCGACGGCGGGTGCGGCGACCCTTATGTCCCTGGTGATTTACGGCGTCGCAAGTGGGCGTTTTTTCAGGCTGAACGGGGATCTCAACACGCAGTCGGAGAAACAGGTTTCCGTACTCGATCGCGGTGTGCGCGATGCGATTGCAGCGCACCTGAGCGCGTTGCGGCGACACGAAGTGCGTTTGTCTGATACTGAGGCGATCGTGTACGGGCTGATCTTCGTGGTCCTGCTTTCTATGCTGAGCGTAAATCTCTGGTTTGCAGCGACCCAGCTTGCGGCGACGCCGGGTGAGATTTTCTCGATTGTGACCTATTCCTACGAATTCATCGAATCGGCAGTGATGTTGCCGGTCGCGCTCCAGAGCCTCACGCGAATCTCCGAAATCACGCAGCGAATCAACAATCTCAACGGAGCAGATATAGCAGCTTGAGGGCGCACATCGCGCGGACTCCTCACGCGATCCTGACTTGCCTTCTGGAACAGGTTCGCGGATCAAGACGAACACCGACTCTTGCGGGGCAGGCGCGATGGCACTCTCAATCAAAGGCGCGGGCAGTTTGCTGGTCCGCATACCGACGGCGCTGTTCCCGATCGCACTCGGTCTCGCCGGACTTGCCGCCGTCGCCCGCGCTGCTGCAGAGGCGATGACCCAGTTCGAACTGTCGCTTCTCAGCGAGATATTGCTTGGGCTGGCCGGCGGCATGCTCGCGATCGATGTGAGTCTGTATCTGGTGAAACTGGTCTGGCGGCGACGAGAGGTCGTTGACGACATCGCGATGGCGACAAGCGCCAATCTCCTGGCCCCTGGCCTGATGGCGGGGATGGTGATTGGCGGCCTGTCGGCGCAGACCTGGCCCGGCGGGGCACAGCTCTGGTTGATCGCCTCGATCGGGCATCTGCTCCTGCTGCTTGGCTTTGTTGGTCGATGGCTGACGCATGATTACCCGCCTGAAGATCTGAACCCGACCTGGTTTCTGCCAGCGGCCGGGATCATGACATCGGCGCTGACCTGGCCAGATTATGGGCCTATCGTGTTTCCCATGTTCACCCTGGGCGCTGGATTGATGGTGTGGGTGATGCTGTTGCCGCTCGTGTTCCGCCGTCTCGTGTTCGAGCCAGCGGTTGCAGCGAAGCTACGACCGACCCTGTTCATTGTCGCTGCGCCTTTCGGGCTGTCGGCGGGGGCATTGATGACGCTGTTTCCAGACCTCGCCTGGCCGGTTCCCTTCCTGTTGCTGAGCGGCGGCGCATTCGTCATTCTGGCGCTCATATTTCAGCTTCGCTTTATCGCCGCCGCCGGGATTTCATTGAGCTGGTGGGCGACCACGTTCCCCGTCGCGGTGGTGGCAACGGGGTTCATCCGGCTTGGAGATGCGGCCGGGAGTCTAGCCACGTCGCTCGGTCTTGGCTTGTTTGCTGTGTCCTGTCTGACGACCAGTATTGCTCTGATCGCCACGATCCGTACGGCGTGGTGCACGTGTGCAAAGACGGTTGCGCGTGCGGAGCAGGAGATCGAAGCCATGCAAGGGCGCACCTGATCTCCCGCACGGTCAGCATTGACCCTAAACCCGGGGCGGCTCTTATTCAGGCAGACATTCTCATTCAGGAGCTGCGCATATGTCAGACACAGACTTTACCGGAAAACGCGTCCTCGTCGTCGGCGGATCAAGCGGGATCGGTAACGGGATTGCCCGATCGTTCCTGGCGCGTGGTGCGAAAGTCGCGGTCTGGGGCACGCGTGCCTCAGCGTCTGACTATTCGGCTGCAGACGGATCGGACCTGGCGGGTCTCGAATACGCTCAAGTGGATGTTGGCGCGCCGGATGCGATCTTCGCGGCGCCTGCGCCATTTGACGGGCTGGATGTGTTGGTCCTGTCGCAGGGCATCGTGGCTTACAAAAAGGCCGAGTTTGAACAGGACGGCTGGGACCGGGTCATGGCGGTCAATCTGGATAGTCTCATCCATTGTTCGGAAAAGTTCCGCGCGGCGCTTTCCGAGACACAGGGATCGATCATCATCATCAGTTCAGTGTCCGGGACCAAGGCGAATGTCGGCAATCCGGCTTATGCCGCTTCAAAAGCTGGCGCAATCAGTCTCACCAAGACGCTTGGACAAGCGTATGCGCGAGATGGGATTCGCGTGAACGGCGTCGCGCCAGGCCTGGTCGATACGAAACTGACGAAAGTGACGACAGAGCATCCTGATCGCCTGAAAGGCGCCCTGCGCTCAATACCATTGAGACGAACCGGAGAACCGGAAGAAATTGCCGGTGGGGTTTTGTTCCTCGCCTCCCCACTCGCCTCATACGTGTGCGGGCAGACTCTTTTCGTCGATGGCGGATTAACACTTTAGATCGAAATGTCCTCAGATCGCGTGACAAGTTGCAAGCGCATTCGCTGAGCCCCTGTGGTCATCTGGCGCAGTCTCGGCGCTGTGTGCCGCCATTGTTACACGTGTCGTTTCTACCAGCGTTCCAAGATGACAGTTACAATTGCAAGTATTTTCGGGTGAGTCACTTGCTGGACGGCGCATGGAAAAAGCTGATCTGGAACAGAGCTTTACGGCCACGCTTTTTGAAGCGCTTTTCAATTGGCGTCCGTCTTGCGTGTAAACATTCCGGAAATGTGCACTTTTTGGGGCAGGGTCCAGCCCCATTTTCTCCTTGATTCCGGACCACATAGCGGGGCTCGCCAAGCGGATTCGATTGGAGTATAGGCGCGGGGCTTTGATGGTTAATATTGCTGAATTGTAAACAGACGACCGGGGCACACGGCGATACTCTATAGACCGTGCGAACACAGACCGGACGCGATCAGCGTACCAAGGTGGGGTTAAATCTCAACATGAACTGGCTAGCACGTCTCGCGACAATTGCGCGACATCCGAGCGGATGGTTGATAGCGATATGCCTTGTTTTGGCGATTGCGCACCTGCGCAGTTCGCCAACGCTGCTCAGCCAGCTGCGCGCGGTCACGCTGTATGACTTTTCCCTCGCCATGAGTTTTGTCGGCGACGATCGCGATGTCGATGTCACCACATTCCTGCCCGCGACAGATGAGCGTCAGGACATTGTCCGCGAGAATATCCTGTCAGGACAGTTGCAGTTCGACGATCAAACCGATGCATCCGGCCGCCGAGGCATGTGGTCCGGTGATCGCGGCCGGGAAATTCGCTATCACGCGATGATCACGTCCAAACAGCTCAGCTATGCGCTGGATGAATCCTTGCAGGTGCCGCAATTCCTGCCAGAGCAGTACGCCCAGTATCTAGTCGAGGAAGAGGGCGTTCAGGTCGGCCACCCTGAAATCATGGAGCTCTGGTCTGCCATCCAACCCGCGGACAGTCGCGAACTCGTGCCGGTGCTTCAGGCGATTTACGATTACACCTACCTGAACATTGAGGGCGCGCCGTTCAAGGGCTTCACGGACGCGCTGACCGCGTTGCGGCTGGGACGTGCGAGCTGCAACGGTAAAGGCCGTCTGTTTGTGGCCCTGGCCCGCTCGAATGGCATTCCCGCTCGCCTGGTTGGCGGCGTGATCATGAATGAAGGGTCGAAGAAGACCTCACACCAATGGCTGGAGGTCTTGATTGAAGGGCGCTGGGTGCCGTTCGATCCGACCAATGGTCATTTTGCCAGCCTGCCGGAAAACTATCTGCGCTTGTATACGGGCGATCACGCCCTGTTCCGACACACGCGCAATATCAATTTCGATTACCGGTTCACCATTTCACCGGTGAGCCAGTCCCCGGCCCTGTTCGAGTTTGACGAGAACGAACCCGTGCTCAACCGTTTTAACGCGGCCCGGCTGATGAAGCTGACAGGTCTGCCGGAAGAAATGATCGGCGTGTTCCTGATGTTTCCATTGGCCGCTCTGGTCACGATCTTCCTGCGCAGTGTGGTCGGTCTTCAGACGTTCGGGATTTTCATGCCCATGTTGATCGCCGCGGCGTGTATGAATACGGGCCTCTGGCTCGGCCTCATCACGTTTTCAGGCATTGTCGCCTTCGCGGTGGCGATGCTCGCTTATTTCAACTCGTTCAACATATTGAAAATTCCGCGATTAGCCGCGGTGATTACGATCTGTACGGTCCTGTTCATCGGCATTCTGCTCTGGCTCGGCAACCGTTCCAGCCTGCAGTTCGGGATCCTGGCCTTGTTCCCGGTCGTCATCATTTCCTTCCTGGCTGAGCGCATTCACAACATGGTGGATGAGAGCGACTGGCGAGGCATGATGACCACTGGCGCTGGCACACTGGTGACGATCATTGCCTGTTACATCGTCTTCTCGTCTGTCCTGCTGCAGGGCCTTTTCGCGCTGATGCCCGAGCTGTTGTTGTTGGTTCTGGCGATCCAGCTGGCGATTGGACAGTGGTCCGGCATGCGCTTGCAGGAATATTTCCGCTTCCGCTCGATCCTCGGCAATGGTCCGGTGCTGGGCATGAATGCCCGCAATCGCGATTATGTGAATACGCTCAACTCGACGGAATTGCTCGATCTCGCCGCTGACAAGCTGCGCAGCAAAGAGATCCTGAAGGATGCCGGTGTGCCGGTCGCCAAGACCTATGCGGTCTGTAAGTCCTTCCGCGAGCTACCTGAATTCATGCAAACCCTGGCCGACCTGGGCGCTTTCGCGCTGAAGCCGAACCGTGGCTCTCAGGGCAATGGCATCATGATTATTACCGGCCGGGAAGGCAAAGACTTCGTCTCGGCCAGCGGCAAGGTCCGAACACCGGAGCAGGTTTCGCGGCATGTTGGCGAAATCCTGAATGGCTCATTCTCCCAAAGCGGCGACGAAGACTATGCCTATGTCGAGCCGCTACTGACCCAGCATGGTGAGCTGAGCGAGCTGTCCGATTTTGGCCTGTCCGACATTCGCGTCATCCTGCATGAGAAACGTCCGGTCTCGGCCATGCTACGTCTGCCGACCAAGAAGTCGGGCGGTAAGGCCAACCTGCATCAGGGCGCGATCGGGCTCGCCATCGATATTGAAACCGGCGAAGTCACCAATGCAGCGCTGAAAGGCCAGACGACACCTGAGCATCCGGATACAGGGGCCGACCTGATCGGCTTCAAGATTCCGAAATGGCGCCAGATCATCGATATCTCCAAAAATTCGGCAGAGGCCATTCCGCTCGGCTATATCGGCGTCGATGTCTGTCTCGACCATGATCGCGGTCCACTCGTACTTGAAGTGAACGGGCGCCCGGGCATTGAGATTCAAAACGTTCAGCAAAAAGGCCTCGTCGAGAGCCTGAAAGACAAGGGTCTGGCTCATGCATGACCAATCGCGTCTCTTCTCCGCGCCGGTCCTGACCGCTCTTGCACTGGTGCTTTCTCTGAGCGCCCTGATTGCTGAGATCGTGGTACGCAGCGACCATCAGGAAGGAATCGTGCGCGCGATTTCGTCAGATGATCAGTCGGAAATCGAGCTTACCGCTGATGAAGAAGTGGCCGCTGATTATCACGATGACCTGCTTGCCATCGTGCAGAATACCTCGCTCGCACCCCTCTCCTCTGACACGCTTCGCGGCACCGTGTTCTTCCGCACCGCTGACCCATCGAAACGCCCGGAGCTACAAGCCTATGTCGGCCGCCTGCTGGCCAAGCGTAAACGCCACGATGAGGCGCTTTCCGTTCTGTCCGGCCTGTCGCCGGAGGAGCGTATCGAGCATGGCAGTTCCTTCTCCTTCGCCCAGTCCTATCGCGGCGCCGGCAATATCGAAGCGGCCATCAATGCCTATGCGGTTCATGTCGCCGCGAACCCGAACCACAATCCAGGCTATGTGAATTACGGAATCCTGCTCGCCGAAACCGGCCAGCATGAGGAAGCCATCCGGGTGTTCGAGCGCTCGGTCGACATCACCAGCAGTTCCCGAAAAGGCAAATCTCTGTCGCTGCTCGGCCAGTCTCAGATGGCGATTGGCGCCTTTGACGATGCGATCAAGGCCTTCGACAAATCAATTGAATATCGTCCGGATAGTGGTCCCACCTGGAGGCGTCTGGCGACCGCGAAAGCCCGGGCAGGCAGTTTTGAGAGCGATGAGGTAGAGGCTGACTATGAACGCGCCCTGGCGCTCGCGCCGGACAGCGCCCAGACGATGAAGGAATGGGCCGAGTACAATTTCGCCTTCGGTCGGTTCGAAGCGGCTCTGCCCATGTTCCGGTCGGCCAGTGCTGAAGCGCAGAACGATTTCGATGTCCTGTTCTCGCGAGCGGTGAACCTGCTGGTGTCCGAGCGTCCACGCGCCGCGCGCAGAATTGTCGGCACCATGTCAAATGTCGAAATGTCGACACAGCAGGAAATCATGCTGCAGGCCCTGGAAGAAGTGAGCGGCATCGTTCGACCGCCTTCGGCAGAGACGATGGACCTCACCTGCTCGGCGCGCCGAGACGATGAGCGCCTGACCTATCTTTGCGCGCTGTTGCAGCTTGCATTGGATCAACGGGACGCGGCCATCTCGACACTGGCCGAGCTTCCGGACACCTCGATCTTCATGCAACCGGCAAGATTTGCGCTGGCCCGCTATGAGTATCGCAGCGAGGATGCCGAGGCGGCCCTGACGCGTCTCGATGCGCTATTGGAGACCAATCCCGAAAGCGCTCTGTTCTGGCTCTACAAGGCACGCGCCCAAACGGCGATGGAGGCAGATGAAGAGGCTTTGAACGCGTTTCAGCAAGCCCTCACGCTGAATCCAGAGAGCCGCAAGATCACGTTCGAGCTGTCAGATCATCTGATGGCGATGGAAGCCTATGAGCAAGCTGAAGAAGCCCTGTTGGCTTACATGGAGGCGAACCCGAACGACGCGACGGTTCTGATCGCCCTGGCCCGCAATTACGCCGCCGCCGGGAGCCCGGAAAAGGCCGAGGAAACCCTGTTGCAACTGACATCGATGAGCGAGGAAGCGGATCCGGAAACGACTGAGCAATTGGTATCTGTCCAGATGTCGCTGGAGAAATTCACCGACGCCTTGGCCAATGCCGACAATTTGCTCGAACGCGATCCGGCCAACATCCAGGTCCGCCGCATGCGCGTCGAAGCGCTGACAGAGCTTGGCCGCGACGCAGAGGCCGATGAAGAACGCGACCGTATCAAACGCCTGGAACCTGAAGCGAACGGCGACGATGCCGCGGGAACAGATTTCGCCGCTGCGGCGCCTTAAGTCTGGCGGAGAGAGAGGGATTCGAACCCTCGGAACGCTTGCGCGCTCAACGGTTTTCGAGACCGTCCCGTTCAGCCACTCCGGCACCTCTCCGCGCGGGGATGCCCTAGCGCCGGATGGTAATCGCATCAAGCCCTGCTTTTCATGCGGAAATAGGTTTGACTCTGTGCCCTGTTTGGTGTTTACCCGCGCCTTCATGTCCGCGCCGGGTTCGGCAGCGGCAAATGTTTCATTTTTTATGTTCTGAAAAGGACGAGCGTCATGTTCGCGGTCATTAAGACAGGTGGCAAACAGTATAAAGTTGCCGAAGGCGATGAGATCGTCATTGAGAAGCTCGCCGCAGATGCTGGCGACAGCGTTACGTTCGACAGCGTTCTGATGCTGGGCGACGACAAGAAAGTCACCATTGGTGAGCCGGTTGTGGCCGGTGCCAGCGTCGTCGGTACCGTGGCCGAGCAGCGCAAGGGCGCCAAGGTCATCATCATGAAGAAGCGGCAGCGCAACACCTACCGCCGCAAAAAAGGCCATCGCCAGCTCGAAACCGTTGTGACGATCGACTCGATCCTCGCTGACGGCAAGAAAGCGCCAGCCAAGAAGAAAGCTGCGCCGAAGAAGGAAGCGGCGCCTAAGGCAGAAGCTGCTCCTAAGGCTGAAGCTAAAAAGCCGGCGGCCAAGAAGGACGAGGCTGCCAAGCCCGCCGCCAAGAAGGCCGCCCCGAAGAAAGAGGCCGCCCCGGCCAAGGCCGATGACCTGACCAAGATGAAAGGTCTCGGCAAGGTCTTTGCGGGCAAACTGGAAGCAGAAGGCATCACCACCTTCGCGCAAATCGCGAAGATGAAGAAAGCCGATATTGAGGCGCTGGAAGAGAAGATTGGCGCTTCTGGCAAGTTTGAGAGCAATGACTGGGTCGCCCAGGCTAAAGAGCTCGCGAAAGGGTAAGATTTCAGCTATAGGCTGGAACTGCAGATTGGAGACCGGATATGGCTCATAAGAAATCAGGCGGCTCGTCGAAGAACGGACGCGATTCAAATCCTAAGTATCTCGGCACCAAGAAATATGGTGGCGAGCACGTGATCCCGGGCAACATCATCATCCGCCAGCGCGGCACCAAGACCTATCCGGGTCGCGGCGTCGGCATGGGCAAGGATCACACCCTCTATGCACTCGTAGAAGGGAAAGTGGAATTCTCGCGCAAGCGCGGCAACCGTCAGTATGTGTCGGTGACACCGCTTGCGGACGCAGCTGAATAGCGCGGCCCATTACACGGCCGCCGGGGGGTGGCCAGAAGATCCGAGGGGAGGCAGGCCACTGCCTCCCTTTTTCTTTGCCTTCCCGATGGAGACCGCAGATGAGTGGATCTTATGAATTTCGGTCTGAACGCTTTCTGATGCGCGCCCCACGCGCAGAAGATGCCCGCCAGATTGCCTGCTGCGTGAATGATGCGGACATGGCCCGCAATCTGGCGCGCTTGCCGCATCCTTATGCGCCAAAAGACGCGCTGGATTGGGTGGCCTATGCGGACAAGGCACGCGCGCAGGGGCGAGAGTATGCCTTTGTGATTACGCATGCTGAAGCCGGCGTTATCGGCTCCGTTGGCTTCAACCGAGCCACAGGTGACGCCTGGGAGATTGGCTATTGGGTCGACAAGGCCGTGCAGGGGCGCGGGGTCGCGACCGAGGCGGCGCAGGCGCTTCTGGCCTGGGGGGAAACTCAGTTTGGCGTCTCCCGGTTCGAAGCTGGCCATTTCCAGGACAATCCAGCGTCCGGACGGGTGCTGGAAAAGCTCGGATTCAAGCGCACGGGCGAACGGATGATGTACAGCCAGGGCCGTGGCGGCAAGGACAAGGCCTGGCGCTATGCCCTGGGCGCTGAAGACGCGCTCACCGCCGGCGCATTGGTGTAGCGAGGCGGACGGATGGCCAACCCGATCATTCTTCGAACCGAGCGGCTGGTGCTGCGTCCGCCTTTGCCAGAAGACGCGCCACAAATCACAGCGCGGATCGGGGTGAAGGACGTTGCCTGGAATCTTGGGCGCGCGCCGTATCCCTATCAGCTCTCGGACGCCGAGGATTGGCTCGAGCGCGTCCCAAAAGGCTGGGTCGAGGACACGGCTTATGTTCTGGTCATTACCCAGCCGGAGGCGGGCGTCATTGGCTGTGTCGGCCTGGACCTCAAGCCCATGGACGTCTGGGAAA
Source organism: Hyphomonas sp. Mor2 (assembly GCF_001854405.1). GTDB lineage: Bacteria > Pseudomonadota > Alphaproteobacteria > Caulobacterales > Hyphomonadaceae > Henriciella. The sequence goes on along the minus strand of NZ_CP017718.1, from coordinate 2,870,175 downwards.
TCGGCTACTGGCTTGGCCAGGACTGGTGGGGCAAGGGCTATGTCACCGAGGCGGCCAAGGCGGTCATGGACTGGGCTGAGACCGAGATGGAGCTTGAACACTTTGCGTCTGGTCATTTTGTCGATAATCCGGCCTCTGGACGGGTTCTCGAAAAGCTCGGCTTCGAACCCTGCGGGGAGGTCGAACTTTTCGGTCGCGCGAGGGGCCGGAAAAGCCTGGCCGTTCGGTACACGAAAGGTACAGATCCCGACCTGGCCTTGCGTATTGCCGCACATTAGAGAAGAAGAGCCGTCATGAAGTTCCTCGATCAGGCAAAAATCTATGTGAAAGCCGGACATGGCGGAAATGGCTGCGCGTCATTCCGCCGCGAAGCCTATGTCGAATTTGGCGGTCCCGATGGCGGCGATGGCGGCCGCGGGGGGCACGTTTATGTCGAGGCGGTCGAAGGCCTGAATACGCTGATCGACTATCGCTACCAGCAGCATCACTTTGCCGAACGGGGTGGCCATGGCATGGGCAAGCAGCGCCACGGCCGCGGCGGTGCGGACAAAGTGGTCAAAGTGCCGGTCGGCACGCAAATCTACGAAGAAGATCGCGAAACGCTGGTCGCCGATCTGACCGAGGTCGGTCAGCGTATCATGGTCGCCGAGGGCGGCAATGGCGGTTGGGGCAATCTGCGCTTCAAGAGCTCGACCAATCAGGCCCCGCGCCGCGCCAATCCTGGCGAAGCCGGCGAAGAGTTCACGCTCTGGCTGCGCCTGAAATTGATCGCCGATGCCGGATTGCTGGGACTGCCCAATGCCGGCAAGTCGACTTTCCTGAGCCGGGCGACAGCGGCGAAACCCAAGATTGCCGATTATCCCTTCACGACCTTGCACCCCGGCCTGGGCATTGTCGATCTGGGGCCCGGGTCGCGCTTCGTACTTGCGGATATTCCCGGTCTCGTCGAAGGCGCCGCGGACGGTGTCGGGCTCGGTCACCGTTTCCTCGGCCATGTCGAACGCTGCAAGGTGCTGCTGCACCTGATCGACTGCACGCAGGATGATCCGGATGAAGCCTATCGCACCATTCGCGAAGAATTGGAGGCGTATGATTCAAACCTTGCGTCCAAGCCGGAGATTATCGCGCTGTCCAAGATCGATGTGTTGGATGAGGAACTGATTGATGAGCAGGCCCGGATTCTAAAACAGGCTTGCGGTCAGGAGCCTTTGCGAATCTCTGCCGTCTCGGGGGATGGCGTGCGTGAAGCGCTGGGGCTGATGTTGCAGGAGCTTGGCGAGATCAAGCGAGCGGAAGCGGACCCGGATACTGAGGACGAGAGCTGGAGCCCGCTCGGATAATGACGGTTGCCCCGCTTTCTTCTTTTCGCGCAGCCAAGCGTATTGTGATTAAAATTGGCTCCGCGCTCGTGGCCGAGGGCGGCCATGCGCGTCAGGACTGGTTGAATTCTCTGGCCGCCGATATCGCGGCACTGCGAGCGGGCGGGCAAAACGTGATACTGGTGTCCTCCGGCGCGATTGCCCTGGGGCGCAATCAGCTCGGATCGGATCGCCCACGCAAGCTGGAAGAAAAGCAGGCGGCAGCGGCGTTGGGCCAGCCACTCTTGATGGCCGCGATCTCAACCGCTTTTGGCGCGCACGAGACGGTGGTGGCGCAGGCCCTCCTGACGCTTGAGGACACGGAGAACCGGCGGCGCTGGCTGAATGCACGAGCGACCCTGGAGACGCTGCTCGGCGCGGGCGCAGTGCCCGTCATCAACGAGAATGACTCTGTCGCCACGGACGAGATCCGGTATGGCGACAATGATCGACTCGCAGCTCGCGTCGCGCAAATGATCGGCGCTGATGCGCTGGTTCTCCTCTCAGACGTCGATGGACTATACTCAGCCGATCCGCGCTCCGATTCCAGCGCGCACCATATTCCTGTGATTGAAGAACTCACTGAGGCGCATGAGGACATGGCCGGAGACATCAATCAGGCAGCGAACGTTGGCAGCGGTGGCATGGCGACCAAGCTTGCAGCCGCCCGGATCGCCCAGGCTGCTGGGTGCATGACTGTGATCACGCTTGGGACTTCGATCAATCCCGTGTCCGCCCTGCTCAGTGGAGGGCGCGCCACCTGGGTCTTGCCGTCCATGAGCCCAGAGAAAGCGCGGGAAGTCTGGTTACGCGGCCACCTGACGCCGGAAGGCACGGTCTATGTCGATGCGGGCGCTGCAACGGCATTGCGCAGAGGGGCCAGTTTGCTGCCGGTCGGGGTGCGACGCGTCGATGGTCAGTTCGCGCGCGGTGCGGCGGTTGCCATCAAGGATGAAAGTGGGACCCTGATCGGCAAGGGCGTGACCGCCTATGGATCTGAAGATGCCGCGCGCATTGCCGGGCGACACTCTGAAGAAGTCGAAGCGCAGCTCGGGTATCGCGGACGGCCAGCGCTGGTCCATCGCAACGATCTCATCCTTGAATCCTAACACCTTCTTGACTTCCCGGGCCAAGCTCTGCCCTTAGGAGGAATGGATAAAGCCCCCAATCTCGCTGGACGCATTGGTCTGGTTCTAGGCCCTGGCATTGCAGCGTTGATGCTCCTGCTGGGCGCGCCCAAAGGGTTGGCTTTCCCGGCCTGGGCCACTGGGGCGCTTCTGGTCTGGATGGCCATCTGGTGGGCGACAGAGCCGATCCCGATCCCGGTCACATCGCTCTTGCCGCTGATCGTCTTGCCCCTGTTCGACGCCGGTTCGCCCCGGCAGATCGGCTCTGGTTATGCCGATCATATTGTTCTGCTGCTTCTCGGCGGTTTTATTGTTGCGCTCAGCATCGAGCGCTGGAACCTGCACAAGCGGATCGCCTTGAACGTCGTGTCAGCCGTTGGCGCTTCACCCCTGTCACTGGTGGCAGGCTTCATGATCGCGACAGCGCTACTGTCCATGTGGATCTCCAACACTGCGACGACGTTGATGATGGTGCCCATCGCACTATCCGCCGCCGCAGCCCTGAAGGATGAGAATGGTCGCTTTGTCACCGCTCTCCTTCTGGGAGTGTGTTATGCGGCCTCGATTGGTGGGGCTGGCACACCGATCGGGACGCCGACCAATCTGATCGCGATAGACTGGCTGCAAAACAATGCCGGCGCCAATATCAGTTTTGTTGAATGGATGAGCTTTGGCATTCCGGCTGTTCTGCTGCTGATCCCGGCGGCTTGGTGGAGCGTCACGCGCGGTATCGGCAAGATCGAGAATGGCGAAGGAGCGATCCAGGAAGTCCGGTCGCAGAAAAGCGCACTTGGCCGGATGACTGTGCCAGAGCAACGCGTGGCCATCATCTTTGCTGCGGTCGCAGCCCTCTGGGTCAGTCGTCGCTGGACGGTGCAGGGCCTGGAAGCGATGGGGTGGGAAACACTCGGTCAGTATAGCGGCGCCCAGGTCGATATGATGATTGCCATGTTCGGAGCGGTCCTGGTCTTTCTGGTGCCAGCAGGCGGCGGACAATCCCGCGCACTCCTGAGCTGGAGCGAAGCCAGCAAACTGCCCTGGGGCGTTTTGTTGCTGTTCGGCGGCGGCATCGCGCTTGGGCGTGCGGTCAGAGATACCGGGTTATCAGTCTGGATTGGCGAGAATCTGGAACCCCTCTCGGTCTTGCCACCAATCATTTTCATCGCGGTGGTGGTGGCGCTGGTCATCTTTCTGACCGAGCTGACAAGCAATGTTGCCACGATGACGACGCTGGCCCCGATCCTGGGGGCCTTGTCGGTGGCGATCGGGGCGGCGCCCGCAAGCTTGCTTGCGCCCGCGGCGGTTGCGGCAAGCTGTGCCTTCATGTTGCCAGTGGCGACGGCGCCGAATGCGATCATCTATGCGACGGATGAGATTCCGATTGGGAAGATGATCTCCCGCGGTTTGCGCGTGAACCTGATCGGCATTGTCGTGATTACGGCCATCGGATCCTGGCTGGCCCCACTGGTGCTGTAAGGCCTTATTTGCAGGCGCAGGCTTCGTCTTCAGCGAGTTCGCCAAAGCCATCTTTGAACAGGGCCGCGACCTGATTGAGCGCCGTACCGGCATCGGCGCCTTCGGCACTGAGTTCAACAGCGCTTCCGATCGCAGCTCCCAGGCACAGCAGGTCCATGATCGAGCGGGCGTCGGCGCTTTCCCCTTCAAAGCTGACCGTGACGACCGTCGGCAGCTTGAGCGCCAGTTCGGCCAGTTTCGCGGAGGCCCGCGCATGCAAGCCTTTGCGATTGATAATCTCGACGGTGCGGGTTTTGCGGGTCATTTTGTTCGGCTCATGATTTGCGATCCGATGCGGATATAACGTTTTCCGGCGTCACTGGCGGCCTGGACCGCTTCGTCCAGAGTGAGGTCGTTGCGGATCTGGGCCAGATGAATCAGCATTGGCAGATTGACGCCGCCAATCACATCGACCTTGCCATCGGCGAGGTTTGACAAGGCGAGATTGGAAGGCGTGCCGCCGAACATGTCGGTCAGGATGATCACGCCCTTGCCCTTGTTGCAGGATTTGACCGTATCGCGGATCTCGTCACGACGTTGATCGATATCGTCTTCGACTTCGATAGACATCGCTTCAAAGGCGTCCTGCGGACCGACAACATGCTCCGCAGCGCGCACCAGTTCCTGCGCAAGTCTCCCGTGACTGACAACAACGATTCCGATCATGGGACCGTTCCATTTGCTCACACTACCCTTTGAAGCTGACACTAGAAAGGTTAACGTCAAGTCAGTTTTTCAGTATTTACCGTGCAACCCGGACGATTGTGCCCACCCGGACACGCTTCAATCTGCAGCAATCGTCGCGAAAAAATCACGATAAAGCGCGTCGGTCTCGTCTTGCATCAGGCCCACCTGAACCTGAATTCCGGCCGCCGCGAGCCGGTCAATTCCGCCGTCACCCTGCGGGTGGGGATCGCGGGTGGCAATCACGACTTTGGCGATTCCGGCATCGATCAGGCGTTGTGAACACGAGGCTTCGTCGGTCGAGCGTTCGCGGCATGGTTCCAGCGTGACATAGGCCGTCCCACCCGCGGCCGCGCCGATTGGCAGGCGGGACAGAGCCAGCTGTTCGGCGTGCGGGCGCCCGCCATCGCCGGTCGCGGCCTCGCTCAGTCGGCGCGCATCGCGATCCAGGATCACACAGCCGACGCTCGGGTTCTTACCTGTCCGCGTGTGTTGCATTTGCGCCAGTTCGAGCGCTCGGCGCATATGTTTGCGATGCGCACTCATTCAAATACCACCGTGCGTTTGCCATTCAGGAAGACACGGCCTTCGGCATGCGCTGTCACGGCGCGGGCCAGGACGCGCGCTTCGATATCCTTGCCAAGCTCAGCCATTCGCTCGGCAGACTGGCGATGATCCACCGGAACAACATCCTGGGCGATAATCGGACCCTCATCGAGATCAGCGGTGACATAGTGTGCCGTCGCCCCCATCAGTTTGACCCCGCGCTCATGCGCCTGATGATAAGGACGGGCGCCCTTGAAACTGGGCAAGGCTGAGTGATGGATATTGATGCAGCGGCCCTCCAAGTCGCGACTGAGCGCGTTTGAGAGGATCTGCATATACCGCGCCAGCACAATCATGTCTGCGCCTGTGCTCTCAATCAGATCGCGGAGAGATTGTTCAGCCTCGGCTTTGGTGTCTTTGGTGACCGGGATGTGGTGAAAGGGCAGATCCTGTCGGTCTGCGTGCCATTTTGCGTCCGGGTGATTGGACACAATCGCAACGATATTGGCACCCAATCGCCCGCGCCGGTGCCTATAAAGCAGGTCATTCAGGCAATGATCGCCTTTCGAAACCAGGACCAGCGCCTTGGGACGTTCGCTCTCTGCGCGAAGAGACCAGTCCATCTCGCGGCGCTCGGCGAGGACGGAGAACCCGTCTCTGAACGCGGCTTCGTTAAAGCCCTGTTCGGCTTGAAACTTAGCCCAGATGAAGAATCTCTGGGTGGTTGGATCTCCGAAATCATTACTCTCGGTGATATTCACCCGATGGCTGGCCAGGTGACTCATGACATCTGCAAGGATGCCGATGCCATCGGGTGAGGCGGCCCGCAGGATGAAACGATCCTGGCTCATGGCAGCTCGGGCAGGTCCTTCGCACGCTCATTGTCGAGATACTCCGCCGCGGTCGGTGTCAGCGAAGAATTCAGATCGATCACAAGCGGATTACCGGTTGGGATTTCGACCCCGGTAATTGTATCATCGGCGACTTGGAACAGGTGCTTCACCAAGGCGCGCAGCGAGTTGCCGTGGGCCGAGATGATTGTGTCCTGTCCGCCGTCCAGGATCGGGCGGATCGCGTTGTCCCAATACGGAAGCACGCGTTCCAGAGTCAATTTGAGGCTCTCTGCGTCCGGGACAGGGACACCGTCATAGCGCGGATCGTTGGCCAGATTGAATGGGCTGTCTGCGGCGAGTGGCGGTGGCGGAATGTCATAGGACCGGCGCCAGATATGGACCTGATCCTTGCTATGTTTTTCCGCTGTCTCAGCTTTGTCGAGACCCGTCAGGCCGCCATAATGACGTTCGTTCAGGCGCCAATGCTTCTCCACCGGGATCCAGGCGCGATCCATGGCGGCAAGACTGAGCCAAAGCGTGCGAATGGCGCGGGTCTGAAAGCTGGTAAAGGCAAAGGTCGGCGCCAGACCGCGTTCCTTCAGCAGAACACCGCCTTTGCTGGCTTCCGCTTCGCCTTTTTCGGTTAGGTCGGCGTCCCACCAGCCCGTAAACCGGTTCTCCAGGTTCCACTGGCTCTGTCCGTGGCGGGTGAGAATGAGCTTGGGCATTGAGTTCAATCCATTAAAAATTGTTTTGACCGCGCTAGAAGCAGTCTGCAGGGTCGCGTTTCGTTCGCGGCGTTGCTATCAGAGCAAAGACGGGATTGCTACCCGGCGAAACTGACGAAATTGCCTCAGGAGCCAGCGTTGAGAGACATCATCTTCTATCCGCTCATTGCACTGGTCGTCACCGTGATGGTGATCGCGGCGATGTATGAGGGATGGACGCAGCCTAAATGCGGGCCCTTTGGCGGGGCCGAAGGTCCGGCCGATTACAGTCTGATCATCCTGAATGGAGGGGATCTGTGCCGAATGGAGGGCGCGCAAGGGTATGAGCTCGACCTTGATGATGACGTGCTCACCATCAAGGCTGAAGAAGACGCCATCGTGTCTGGCGTCCACGACAATGCGCATTTTCGTCTCGGGCCGGACCTGAAAACCGCTTATTTCGGGCAGAAGCTGAGAATTTCGCTGACCGTGAAACCGGGCGACAATGCTGGGGCGCAGGCTTTCGAGTTTAATTATTCATCCGGCTATGTTGGCGATACGGGTTGGACGCGGTTTGATCTCAAACCGGACTGGGACACCTATACCGCAGAAGTGAACATCCCTCAGAAGATCATGGAGGCGCCGGGCGGGTTTGATTATATCGCGGTTCGACCCGTCGTGCCGGACAAGACCCGTTCCATAGAACTCCGGGAAATCCGTTTCCGCCGTCTGGGCCCCTGGTGATTTAGGCCAGCCATCTCGCTTCGACGAGATCGACCACATCATCCATGATGTTCGTGATCTGGAAGTCCTTCGGCGTATAGACGCGTCTCACGCCCATCTGGCGCAGCGCTTGTTCGTCTTCGAATGGAATGATGCCGCCAACGATCAGAGGTGTCGATTCAAGACCTGCCTTCTGCATCTCCGCCAGGGTTTCACGGACGAGGTCGAGATGACTCCCCGACAAGATGGACAGCCCGACAACATGCGCGTCAGCAGCCTTGGCCTGCGCGACAATTTCCGCTGGCGTGAATCGAATGCCTTCATAGACGACTTGCATCCCGCAGGCGCGGGCGCGCGCAGCGACTTGCTCGGCGCCGTTGGAATGGCCGTCCAAGCCTGGTTTGCCCAGGACATAAGTGAGATCACGCCCAAGCCGTGCGGAAAGCGCTTCGACTTTTGACCGGGTCGTTTCAATCGCCTCGTCCCCGCCAGTATCAATGACCACGGCGACACCGGTCGGACCGCGATATTCACCAAACACATCGCGAAGCGTCGCGCCCCATTCGCCGGAGGTGACGCCCACCTTGGCCGCTGCGATGCTGGGCTCCATGATATTCGCGCCAGAAGTGGCCGCCGCTTTGAGAGCGTCGAGGGCCGCGTCGACCTGTCCGGCATCCCGCTCCGCGCGCCATTTGCGCAGGGCTTCGATCTGTTGGCGTTCGACCATGGGATCGACCGTCTCAATCGCTTCATTGCCGGCGCCGAGCGGACTATCCTCAGTTTGCGTGAACGCGTTGACGCCGACCACTTTCAGATGGCCACTCTCAATTCCTCGGACGCGGTCAATATGCGCGCCAACCAGGCTTTCCTTCATGTAGCCAACCGCGTCGACGGCACCGCCCATCTCATCGATTCTGGCGAGTTCGGAGCGCGCCTGTGCTTTCAGTGCTTCCGTCTTGCCTTCGACGACATGGCTGCCATCGAACAGGTCTTCATATTCCAGCAGGTCTGTTTCGAAAGCGAGGATTTGCTGCATGCGCAAAGACCATTGCTGATCCCAGGGGCGCGGCAGGCCGAGCGCCTCATTCCAGGCGGGTAATTGCAGAGCTCGGCAGCGGGCGCGCTTGGATAAGGTGACGGCCAGCGCCTCGATCAGGATGCGGTAGACATTGTTTTCCGGCTGCGGTTCGGTCAGGCCCAGCGAGTTGACCTGCACGCCATAGCGAAAACGCAGGGCCTTTGTATCGGTCACCCCGTAACGCTCGCGGCCAATTTCTTCCCAGAGATCGACGAAAGCCCGCATTTTGCAGAGTTCAGTGACAAACCGGACCCCGGCATTCACGAAAAAAGAAATGCGCCCGAATACGGTCGGAAAATCCTCATCTGGCACCTGTCCGCCTTGCTTGACTGCATCAAGTACAGCGCAGGCTGTGGCGAGCGCATAAGCAAGCTCCTGCTCCGGCGTCGCGCCTGCTTCCTGTAAATGGTAAGAGCAGACATTCATCGGGTTCCATTTCGGGACCTCGGTATAGCACCAGCTGATCATGTCACTGATCAGCCGCATGCTGGGCTGCGGCGGGAACACATAGGTGCCGCGCGAGAGGTATTCCTTGATGATATCATTCTGGGTGGTGCCGCGCAGTTTCGCGCGGTCGTCGCCGCGTTCATCCGCGAGCGCCACATAGAGTGACAGAAGCCACGCCGCCGGGGCGTTGATGGTCATGGACGTGTTCATCTCTTCCAGCGGCAACTGATCAAACAGGGTTCGCATGTCTCCGAGATGTCCAACCGGAACTCCGACCTTGCCCACTTCGCCGCGCGCCAGGATATGATCGGCATCATAGGCGGTCTGGGTTGGCAGATCGAAAGCGATGGAGAGCCCGGTCTGTCCCTTCGACAGGTTTCGCCGATATAGCTCATTTGATTTGAGCGCCGTCGAGTGACCGGCATATGTGCGGAAAATCCAGGGTCGATCGGGTGTGTGCTGGTATTCGGTATCGGCCAATGCGGTCTCCCCAAGCATATTGCGCCGCAACATGCTGGAAGATGTTCCGCCTCGCAAGGGTCTCCAGCGGTAAGGGAATTCCATGCGTTTTTGCATAAAAGGAATGGCGACTTATGCGAGGCACGCTCATGGGCGGCGTGATATATCTTCGCTGTACTAGGAGACTTCGAACATGGCAGACTTTATCGGATTGGTGGCGGCCTTTCTGACCACGCTTTCTTTCTTGCCGCAAACGCTGATGGTCCTGCGCTCTGGGCAGACCGCGGGTATCTCATTGACCATGTATGCCATGTTCACGATCGGCGTGGCTGGGTGGTTGGCCTATGGCGTGATGCAAGCGAGCGTGCCGATCGTCCTGGCCAATGCGGTGACACTTCTGCTGGCCTCCATCATTCTTGCGATGAAGATTCGCGCGGTTACGAAAACCGGTCCGCGCGCATTGCCAGCGGCGGTGTAAGCACGGTATTCGTGGGCTCTATAATCGATTGAGTCGCCGCATGCCCACTTCATTCCTTGTCCCGATTGTCCTGCGTCTCGCCGGACCGATCGCCTTTCTGGGCGCTGCGATGACGGCCGGGGCCATGAACCGCAGCGTTTTGCTGGTGCCCTTGCTTGCGATCATTGCCACCGTCACCACGCTGGTCATTCGCAAGGTGAGCCCATCGCCGGTGACGGATATGAAAGCGGTTCTGTCTCCCGACGCAGACCCTGCGCCGACAAACCTGTTCCGCGGGATCGGGCGTGGATTTGCCTCAGGGCTTGTCGGATACAGCATCGCCTTCGGGTTTGCGGCGCTCATCGCAGCCTTGTTTCAAACCACAGAATTTGAGCCGCAGCTCATGGTGTCCGATACGTCTTATTTGATTGTGCCGACGCTCATTTCCGTCATCGGCGCCTGGTTCTCGGCCCGGATCGGCATGAGTCAGATGGCCGGCATGATGGATCAGATGCAGGACATGATGGCACAGATGCAGGCGGCTCAGAGTGCCCCTCCCGATGAGGATGAGGCGTTTACGGTCGATGGAGAAGTGATCGATCCGGAGCCTGACCGGAAAGATCTATAGCCAGGTCAGCTGCGATACATCGGCGCCGATATATTGGTAATATGCCGCTTGAACTTTCCGAGTCACAGGGCCGGGTCGACCGGAACCGATCCGCACTTTGTCCAGGCTTAACACAGGCGCGATGACGACGCCGGTCGAACTGGTAAATGCCTCTCTCGCCGCGCCCAGCTCCTCCAGCGTGAAGGCGCGCTCCTCGATCTGAAGGTCATCTGCTCCCAACACATGCAGCAGACGATCGCGCGTGATGCCGGGCAGCAGCGCGGTCGACAAATCGCGTGTGATCAGTTTGCCATCCTCGTCGATAATCCACAGGTTTGCTGAAGCGGCTTCGGTAACGATACCGTTTTCATGCAGGATCGCTGTATCCGCGCCCGCCCGTCGCGCCGCGCGATAGGCGAGCGTCTGGGTCAGCAATTGCGTGGTTTTCAGATCTCGCCGCCGCCATCTGGTGTCTTCGAAGGAAATCGCCGTGAGTCCATCCCGCGCCACATCTCCGATCAGTTGTTTATGGGTGACAAACACATAAACGGTCGGGATGAAGGATTCCGGTCCGTAATAGTCGCGCGGGCCGGGCGCACCAGCGGTCACCTGGACATAGACCAGGCCTTCCGACAGCCCATTTCGCTGCATGATTTCCGCGTGCAGGGCCGCAAAATCCAGATCTGGCCACGCGATCTCGATCCCGGACAAGGTGCGTTGCAAGCGGGCCATATGCTGCTCGAAGTCGATCAGTTTGCCATTATAGACGGCCGTGACTTCATAAGCTGCGTGGGCGAACAGGAAACCGCGATCATTGACAGAAATTTGCGCGTCCTCGCCCCGGACGAAAGCGCCGTTCAGGAAGACCCAGTCGCCAAGTTTGGCCTGGCCGGGAGCGCCAGTCGGCGCCAGATCAGTCTGCTGCATCGCAAAATCGTTCCCTGCAACACGGTTGATTCAATGCGCACTCTGGCGTGAAACGAATGGCCTGTGAAGACGTCGGAAACCGTGCACGTTCAGCCTTCAACCGGCGCGAAGGCGGGTGATTGGAGGCAGCGCGCTATATGAGCCAATCGCTCAGAGATGATCTCACGCCACTCGCGATGAGGCGGCGCCGCATGACGCACAAGGAAACTCTGTTCATGGGTGGGTGGCAAACGCTCCGATTGCGCGCGGACGAATCGTCCATCATGCACCGAATCAGATCCGCACTTCGGACCCGCCCCCGGATCCCGTCCGATCAAAAAGCCCGTCCTGGTTTTCTGAAACCAGGCACCGCCCAGTGTCTGCCGCCTTCCCACGGTTTCCAGACTGTGCACCAGCTGGCGGATCGCCTGCGCCCGTGGCTCTGTCGTACCACCGCTTGCGCAGCGAGCGAGTAAGGCGAGCGCGCGGTCGGTGACCGGCAAGTCGCCCGTGTCGATGGTGCCGTCCGCGCCGACATGCACCGACTCCAGAAGATGACCAAGCGCGCGATCGGAGAGCTGTCGCTGGATCTGCAGATTGCTGACAAACTCTGTGCACCCGGCCTGGAGGCGCGGATGTTTTTCGAGGAACTGGCGCACGCGGGCGCGCTCATAAGCCGGGGACGAATTTGTCGGATCGTCCGTCCATGCCCATCCCGCGTCGCTTAGATGCGCGCGCAGCGCGGCGCGCGAGATTCCAATGAGAGGGTGGGCAACGGTGATACCGCGTCCAGATGGCCAAACGGGAGCCGGGGAGACCAGCGCCGGACCAGCAATACTCGGGTCGCGTACCCCTCGACGGCGTCGGATGAGGGCCGTTTCCACGACATCGTCAAGCGTGTGCCCCACGAGCAGGCAAGAACTACCGGTATCGCGCATGGCCTCGCAGAGCAGACCATAGCGTGCGGTTCGGGCGGCACTTTGGGCGGGTTTTGGGTCGGTCCAGGTCAAGGTGCGATGCACGTGACCCATGCCTCGAGCGCGATCTGCAACCATCTCGGCTTCGACGTGTGCTTCGGGACGAAGACCATGGTCGACGGTCAGGATCTGCAAACTGCGTCCGGTTCGTCGCGCCCATTCAGATGTCAATGAGAGCAGGGCCAGTGAGTCGCTGCCGCCGGATACGGCGAGTGTCAGAGCCTTGGTTGGATCAGGGGAGATCCGCGCGATCAGCGCGTCGAAATCAGCCCCGAACCGCATCTGTCCTAGCTGTTATCACAACCAGACCGAACGCGCTCGCCCGCAGCCAGGTTTCGTGTCACGCCCGAGGCATTTGGATAGCGCTGTGGCAGCAAATCAAGGGCATTGCAGGCCTGATCGGTATCGCCGACCAGGCGCATGGAACGGGCCAGCTTGGCGAGCGCTTCCGGCGCGCGCGGGTCATCCGGATAAGAGCGGATCATGTCGGTATATGCGGCGCCGGATTCGGCGTAGGCTTCCTGCTGATACAGCACTTCAGCGAGCCAGTATTGCGCTTCGCCAGCTTGTGGATCGTCACCAAAACGGGCCAGGAAGGCGCGAAATGCCTGTTCGGCGCCGGCATAGTCAAACTGTAGCAAGCGAGATTTCGCTTCGCCGAACAAGGGGCCGGCTTCGCCAGGGAGCGCGCTGGCGGAAAGCGTGCCAAGTGAGCCTTGCGGCATCGGCTCGCCATCGGGCCCAGCCTGGGTGATGACGTCAGGAGTCGGTTCCGGAGGTGAATCTGTGTCTGTGCTGCGAACAATGCGTGTTGGACCGGCTGATGTGGCTGGGGCTGCATCTTCTACCAGATCGCCGGACCCGAGATCTTCGGGCAGGTCCTCAAAATTATCGGATGGAGACTGAGCCGGTCCGGGTGACAGGAAGGCGGGTTCCGGCTGCAAAGTCGTGATCTGCCGATTGAGATCGGCAATGGTTTTTTCCTGCTCGCCGAGACGTTGCTCCAGCCGGGTGATCAAGCGTGCGAGCTCTGCGTCGTCGGTCTGCATGCGATTAATCTCGTCCCGCGATTGCGACAAAAGGAATTCCAGGGTCTCAACTTTGCCGTTGAGCTGAGCCTTGTCGGACTCAATCCCCGTCATTCGGGCCCGTAATTCGGCGTTGCTGACGCGCAATTCCTCGACCGTGAGCGCCAGTTCTCCGCTGGTCACGCCCTGCACGACATCCGCGCGCCGCTGCGCATCGGCCATGGGTGCTGAGCCAAGAACGAACAGCGCTGTCAGCGCTAGACAGGAAGATCGAAACATTTTTGGCACGCACTCCAACTTGATCAAAAGGCCGGGATAATTGCAGATACGAAAAGGCCGGGGCCAAAATGTGACGCCCGGCCTAATCAAATGTAAATATTACAGTTGAGCTTAGCTAACTGTACCTGAGATCAGCTGGGTGAAGCCGTTCCGGTTCTGGGCCCAGGAGGCTTCGTTCGAACCGAGAGCCAGCGGGCGCTCCTTGCCGTAAGAGACGGTCTGGATGCGAGCTGGGTCGACACCAAGATCTACCAGGTAGTTTTTCACAACCGAGGCGCGGCGTTCGCCGAGCGCCAGGTTGTATTCACGGGTGCCGCGTTCATCGCAGTTACCGGCCACCAGAATGTTCACACTCGGATAAGACGAGAGCCATGCGGCCTGACGCTGCAGAATGCCTTGGGCGTCTGCGGAGAGGCGATATTGGTCCAGATCGAAATAGACGCGGTCGCCAACATTTACCTCAAAATCTTCCAAAGAGCCTTTGACAGGACCGGCTGGAACTTCAGGTAGTGGATCCACGACCACTACGGGTTCTGGCTCCGGTTCTGGTTCAGCGACGACGGGCTCGTCTACCACAACCGGTTCAGGCTCAGGGGTTGAAGTACATGCTGCGACGCCGACGAATAGGGCGATCGACGCAGACGTCATCATAAGCTTACGCATGTGGGTCTCTCCTTGCTTGCGCGTGCAATGGGTGCATTAGGGACTGTTTTTGTCAACTTCGTGACGCCGTATACCCGATTTTCTTGCGATTTGGGAAGATTAACGTCTTGTCAGACTGTGTTTTTCTTTCCCTAGTCCAGCAAAGGCGACCAGGCGGGGTCAGATGCATCGGTTGGTGTTTGCAGACGGCGCAGGTTGCGACCTGTCAGATCCACCGACCAAAGCTGAGGTGAAGCGCCTGGCGCGCGTTCCCGGAAAAAAGTGATCACACGCCCATTTGGCGACCAATCCGGTCCTTCATCAAGATAGGATTCAGTCAGCAAACGCTCGCCCTGACCATCAATTCCAATCACGCCAATATGGAAGCGTCCGCGAGATTGCTTGGTGAACGCGATCAGGTCGCCGCGCGGGCTCCAGACCGGAGTCGAATAGCGTCCGGACCCGAACGTGATTCGGCAGGCAATATCCCGGCCACCCGATGGGCAGACACGCGTCGTCCCATTGGTGTTCATGATGTAGAGTTGCGGGCTGCCACCACGGTCGGAATTGAACACGATCTGGCGTCCGTCAGGCGACATGGAGGGGGACGTATCAATCGCCGGATGGTCGGTCAGACGGCGGCTCTGGCGCGTTTGCAGATCCATGAGGTAAATGTCGGAATTGCCATTCGTCGCCTGGGTCAGCAACACTGAATTGCCATCGCGCGAGAAGCGCGGCGCAAAAGTCATGTTGCGGAAATTGCCCAATACTTCCTGGCGCGCGCGGCGCAGATCGTAGAGGTAGACGCGCGGTATGCCGCCCTCATAGGACATGTAGGTAATCTGCTGTGCTTCCGGCGAGAAGCGCGGCGTCAGCACCGTAAACGCGCCGCTGGTCAGATATTTCACGTTCGCGCCGTCCGCATCCATGATGGCCAGACGCTTGATGCGGGCATTTTTAGGCCCGGTTTCGGAGATATACACGATCCGGGTGTCGAAATAGCCATCTTCGCCGGTCAGGCGGCTGTAAATGGCGTCGGCAATCTTGTGCGCGATGCGGCGTACATCTTCCGGAGTGGTTGTGAAGCGGCGCCCGGAAACCTGGCGGCCAGCGGAATCTTCAAACCGCATCAACTCCTCGCCATAAACATCCCACATGCGAACCGACCCGCGGATCAGTTCATTGCCATCACGGGTAATTTGCTCGACCGTGCCGACGACCAGAGCGTCCGACTGGATGATCTTCCAATCCGCGAACCGAGGCGCGACCTCGATGTTCAGATCGGTCTGAATGTGGGCTTCTTCCGGCGTGATCGTGAACAGGCCCGTCGATTCAAGATCAGAGCGAACCACGTCGCTGATCAATTGCGCGGTTTCCGGATCGACGCCAATCGCTTCAAAGTCGGGGATAGCAACCGGCACGGGCTTAAGATCAGCGCGATCTACAACCACTTCTAATTGCGCCATCGCAACGGACCAGGTTCCGACAAGCCCGACAATTGCCGCGCACATCAGTTTCTTAAGCATCTCAAATCTCCCAGTCGTTAATTCAGTTATCGACATATCCCAGTCCTAGATAGACGTTGATTTCTTTCCACAGCTGATACTCATCAGAAGGCAGTCTGAACGGTTCACACTTCTGCACGGCGCGCAGCGCACGGTCCACCGCTGTGCCCATGAACGAGTTGCCAATCGGGCGTCTTTTGGGGTCTACCAGCGCAAGCTCTGCGATTGATCCATCTTCATTCAGCTTGAGGTTCATGTGGACGTTGTAGCGCTCCGGGTTAGGCAGATCGTCCACGCCAGACCAACACTCATTCCGAATCCGCGAGACAACGAATGCCTCGAGTCGGGCCGTGTTTGCGTTGCGCTCTCCCGCGCCCCGTCGGTTGCGTGTTTCAACCGGTTTAGGGGCATTTTCCAATGCCGTATTGGGTTTTGGTGGTGTTGTCTTTGGTTCTGGTCGTTTCTGCCGCGTCGCGCGTTCGCTTCTAAATGTGGATTCGCTCTGATTCAGAAAATCCATCAGATCGTCTTGTGGCTGTCTTGGCGCCGGATCGGGTTCCCTTTTGGGTTCAGGCGCCTTTTCCGGCTCCTCGTCTTCCGGTTCTGGCTCGAAATTTGGCAAAATATCTTCAGGGTTTTCTTCCGGAGGCGCGGCGGCGATGTCGGCAACATCTTGTTCAGCTTCCGGCAACTCCTCTTCGACAGGATCTTCTACGATTTCTTCAGGTTCTTCCGGCGCAGCTTCCTCTGGTTCTTCTGGTTCGGTTTCGATTAGCGGCGCGATATTGGTGATCTCGCCGATCTCGGCGAAGCTGACATCTACGACCTCGATATCGGTCGCGTATGTGCGGCTAGACGTCCCCCAATAGGGGAACGTCAAATAGGACGCGCTGAACACGGCGGCATGTGCAATAATGGATGCAGGCAGGCCGCGCAGCATGGTCTATTGCTCCTGCTCGATCCGCGCTTTCGGATCCGTGACCAGCGCAAAATTGGTGAACCCCGCGTTTTGCATTTCGGTCATGACCGCGAGCACTTCGCCATACGCTGCATTGGTGTCGCCTTGCAGGAAAATGCGCTCTTGATATCCTTCCGCCGCAATGGCGAGCAGTTTTGCCGTCAGCTCATCGCGCTCGATTTCAGTTTCGGAAATGTAGACTTTTGCGTCCTCGGTCACAGTGACGAGCAGCGGCGTCGTCTTGGGAACGCTGAGATTGCTCGTCGCCGATTGCGGCAGATTGACCTCGACGCCGCGCTGCAGGGCGGTCGCGGTGATCATGAAGATGATCAACAGCACCAGCATGACGTCGACAAAAGGCGTCACGTTGATCTCGGCATTGAAAGAGCGCCTGCCGCGTCGACCGCCGGAGGAGTTGAGCTGCATCCCCATCAGACGGGTCCGTCGCTCGCGCGGCGTGACAACCGCACCAACAGATCCTGACTGAACGCATCCAGCGTATCTGCGTAGCGGTTCAAATCACCGGAAAACTTATTGTAGAAAATCACCGCCGGAATCGCGGCGATCAGGCCAAGACCGGTCGCAAACAGAGCTTCGGCGATCGGTCCGCCGACCACGGCCAGGCTGGTATCCTCCTGGGCACTGATGTTCAGGAAGGCGTTCATGATGCCCCAGACAGTTCCGAACAAACCGATGAACGGCGAGGCAGATCCAATCGTCGCCAAAGCGCCGATCCCGTGCGAGATCTTGCCGACCTCGCGGTCTACCGTCGCCCGAAGCGATCGCTCGGCGCGCGCCACGAGGGCGCCATGCTCTGTCGGGGAGATCGATTTGGCATCGCGCCATTCGCGCGAAATGGCGGCGAACAGGCGCGCGCCCGCATTGTCCGGGTTTTGTCCGGGGCGCATCTCGAATTCGTCTGCGCGGCCGTTCCAGAACGCTTCTTCAAACTCATTGGCTTTTTTGCGGGCCCCACCGATCGCAAAAAACTTTTCTGCAACCACAGCCCAGGACCAGATACTTGCGATTACGAGCGCCACGAGCACGGCTTGCACGACGATGTCCGCCGTCAACAAGAGCTCAACCATGGAGAAAGCGCCTTCGGTAGATACCTCTGCCATCGCTTCAGGATTTGTAGCCATGTCCCATCCTTCTGAGTGGCGACCGATTTCGCCCTGTGAAATTCTTGTGCTTCTATCCGTGGAGAATCGGGCGGAAACGTGACCGCTTCCCTTCTTCTCTGCAATGTTCATGGGATTGGAGCGTTTGGGTTAATGAATCCTCGATTCTCATAAATCTCATTTGTCAGACGCGGTGTTTTTTGCTCCTAATGCAGCGCTTTAGAGAAGGGTGACGAGATGATCGGCTATACATTGTATGGCAGCGAGATGAGCTATTTCAGCGGCAAAGCGCGGGCTTATCTGAGATGGAAGGGGATCGATTTCACCGAGATTGCGCCTTCGCCCGCGCTGATGAAAGCGGAAATCCTGCCACATATCGGGTGGCCGGTTATCCCGGTTCTGAAAACACCGGATGGCGAATACGTTCAGGATACGGCTGACATTATCAATCATTTCGAGGGACCGAGCGACGCATCATCTGCCATGCCAGATTCGCCCTTACAGCAATTCATCACCTATCTCTTGCAGCTCTTCGCAGATGAATGGATGACGTTACCCGCCATGCATTATCGCTGGAACCACAATGAAGAATGGATCTATGGCGAGTTCGGCAAGAATGCAGCGCCGGACGGTACCCCTGAAGAGCAATATGAAGCCGGGAAGGCGGTCGGATCTCGGTTCAAGGGATTTGTGCCCATGCTGGGGATCACGCCCGAAACGGCTCCAGGTATCGAAAAAGCCTATGAACAATTCCTCGCAGATCTCTCTGCCCACCTGGAAAAGCTGCCTTACTTGCTCGGCACCCGAGCCAGCTATGCTGATTTTGCTATGATTGGCCCGCTCTATGCGCACCAATACCGCGACAAGAATTCCGGTGAACACATGAAGCGAACGGCCCCGAAGGTCGCCGACTATGTGGAACGTGTGATCGCTGGCCAGGGCCGTCACGGAGAACTCGTCCCGCTGGATGATGTGCCCGTGACCCTGCTGCCAATCTTCCGGGTGGCGCTCTCCGAACACTTGCCGGTCCTGACGAACACGATCGAACAGTTCGAGGCTTGGGCCGCGACGGCTGAGCCGCATTCAGAGGTGCCGCGCGGGGTTGGCATGTCGCCTTTCACAACAGGCGGCCATAGCGGCGAAATTGCTTCGCGGACCTTCTCTTTGCTCCGCCTGCAGGACGCGCTCGACACGTATCAGATCATGATGCCGTCAGACAAAAAGAGGGCAAACAAGTTTCTTGAGGCCGTGGGCGCCGAGGCCCTGAAGACGATGCGGATCGAGCCGCGATTGACGCGTCGAAACTACAAGCTCGCCCTCGTCTGACAGCGAGCCTTTCAAGGAGCGCCCGTGGGTGGCTTGCGCTCAAACGCCACTCGGCGAGAAACGAAATAGACGAAGATCGGCACGGCGACGATCGATATCCCGAACGCGATCCAGTAATGCCAGGCCAGAACGTCCGTGCCGATGACAAAAATCAGCCAGTTGAGTAAGGCGCCTGCGGTTGCGGTGGCGGCAAATCTCGGCAGTGCACGTCGGTGAGGTTCGGTCGACCGGAAGGTGAAATAGTAATGGCCGAAATAGGAGACGTTGAACGCCACCAGGAAGCCTATCACTGTCGCGATAGACGGGCGCATTTGCACGAATTCGACGAGCGCCCACAAGATGAGCGCATGCGTCACCGTCGCCAGGACGCCGACAATTCCGAAACGAAACAGGCGCAGAAAGACGGGATAGAGTTTACTCAGCCTCGTCTGCATCAAACCCTCGCTTCTCTTCAATGATGAAGAGCGGTCGCTGCTTGGTTTCGGCAAAAATCCGGGCAATGTATTCTCCGAGCACGCCAATGCTGAGGAGCTGCAATCCGCCAAGGAAGAAGATCGCGACGACGAGGGTCGCATAGCCTGGAATCACTCGTCCGTAGATCAGGGTTTCGCCGATGACCCAGGCTGCATAGGCAACTGCCAGCGCTGCGATGCAGATTCCGATGACAGACCACATGCGCAATGGGGCGGCACTGAATGAGACGACCCCATTCCACGCATAGCCAAACAATTGAGAGATCGACCATTTGCTCTCGCCCGAACGGCGGGCTTCGACATCATAGAGCACTGGCTGCTGCGAGAACCCGACCCAGGCATACAGGCCTTTCATGAAACGTTTCTGCTCTGGCAGCGCGTTCAATGCATCGACAACGCGCCGCGACATTAGCCGAAAGTCACCTGCATCCGCCGGAATCCGAACGTCCGACGTACCAGAGAACAGGTGATAGAAGGTCGATGACAGGCCACTGCGCAAGCGCCCTTCGGTTTTTCGTGACCGACGCAGGCCGTAAACAACATCTATGCCGCCCGATTGAATCTCCATCATCTCTTTCAGCGTTTCGGGCGGATGCTGCAGATCGCCGTCCATCAGCAGGACATGGTCGCCCTCTGCCGCTTGCAGGCCGGCCGAGACAGCCGCTTCCTTGCCGAAATTGCGCGAGAGTTTGATGATGCGGATCCGAGAGTTCTGTGCGCGGAGCTCGCTCAAAGCCGCAAAGGTCTCATCGTCACTGCCATCATCCACACAGATTACATCCCAGCTTCCGGGGACAGCGTTGAGCACCGGCACGAGGCGCTCAAACAGCGGCGTGATGTTTTCGGACTCATTGTAGAATGGAATGACGACCGTCAGGTGTGAGGAATGATGGCTCAAGCGACCCTCGGTGGCTGAAATCTACGCGGCAATCGGTCTCTGCCTGACCGCGATTCTGCTTATATTATTGGCGTTTGAGGGTCAATCTGCCACCCGGTCTGGCGCCGGCGTGTCCGGTTCCGGCGCGTCGTGGAAGAAACTTACCCGGTGGGCTTTCAGCACTTCGATACGAGGACCGATCTCCTGACCGGGATGGTACAGGATGCTGTATTCTTCCGCAGCGATGTCCGGATACTTATCCGCGAGGGTTTTGGACACGGTGTGGATGTCATTCGAAAGCTCCACTGTCTTCTGAACGACGCTGGGCATGTTCCCGAGCTTCAGCACGAAGAACAGACCGAGCACCCCCATCGCAAGCTTGCGTGACACGTGGGAGCTCTTCGAAATCGCAATAAGTGCAAGCACGAACACCGCGATCCAGAAAAAGGTCCCGAAACTGATATAGCGACTGACAAAGGCATGCTTGACGCCAAACCCCTCCCAGCGCCCAATCGCGGTGAGCAGACCGGCGCCCATCGAATAGGCGGCCAGCGCCAGAAATGGAGAAACCCCCTGCAGGAATTTATCTTTCGCGACCCCGCGCAGGGTCCATAGCGACCAGGCGAGCAAGCCCGTGCCGATGAAGAAGGCAGGGACAGAACTGTCTCGCGCAAATCGAATGACCGGTGAGGCGACGAAATTGACGGCATAGTGCAGCAATCCCACTATCGCCGCGGGGTCACTGAAATCCGGCGTGCTGTCGACCGTGTAAGCGGCTGAAGAATCTGTGAGCGCCAGCGAAAAGTGCCAGAGCAACAGGCCGGTAAAGAGGCTCCATAAGATCAATGAGGCAATCCCTGCGCGAGAGGCCCATGCGCTATGGACAAGCAACAGCGCAAACCCGATCGGAATGAGCGCCCAGCCGGTGCCAAACGCATAGACCGAGATTGCTGCAGCAATGACTGCAAGCGCCGTATTCAAAAGGGTCGGCGGCCCCTGACTCAAGCGCTCAATCGCCCAGAGCGCGCCGGTAATGTTGAGAAAAACCGCGACCTGCCAGCCCCAAAGCCAGTTGCCCGCCTGATCGAGTGAGAACAGAAAAAGGGCCGAGAATCCGAAGACCCACAAAACCATGCGCTCCGCCCCAAATTCAGCCAGACTTCGATCCAGGATGCGGGCCAGTGCAAGAAAGCCCAGACCGGCAATCAGGACGCTGGCAAAACTCTCAGCCCAGTGCGCCATGCCTGTGACTTCGCCGAGTGCCAATTGCACGATATATCCGGAGGCATGCCAATGATTTCCGTGCAAGGCGAAGAGATCCGAGAAGGCCAGTGTGCCATCCTGCAGGCGCGCAAAGTAGGCAACGATGTCCCAATGATCGTGAAACGGCGCGCGATAGTAATAGACCAGGCTGAAGACGAGTGTGACGCTGAATAGCGCTCCCACAAGGCCCCACTTGAGAATACTTGTCGACATGAATGTGAGGATCCTGCGGGTCGTAACGTGGCCTTCGCGTATAGAGCGGTCAGAAGGAGGCGAGCAAGACTCTTTTCATGAAGGCCTCCCCCGGTCTCATCGGTTAAGGACCACCGCCGCGTTTAGAGCTCTGCCTCAAACGAGAACTGCTCGGTCGTCACGCTCGCTTGCCCACTGGTGCTGTAGCGCGCGCCGGAAATTGCCTCGGGGGCAAACTGCGCGTCCAGCGTCTGGATCGCCTCCGGGCTCAGCTTAACCTGCATTGCACCGAAATTGTCTTCCAGATGCACGATGTCCTTGGTGCCGGGAATGGCCACGACTTCCGGGCCTTTGGACAAGACCCAGGCGATCGCCAGTTGCGGCAAGGTGCAACGTGCGGTCTGGGCAATCTCGCGGGCGACCGGCATCAATTCCATATTCTTCGAGAAGTGAGGTTCGGCGAGGCGCGGGAAAAATCCGCGGCGCATATCCCCTTCCCAATAGTTCGCAGGGTCGAGGGCAGGATCCGCAAAGATCCCGCGCCCGACGGGAGAGAAGGCGACCAGCGAGGTGCCGAGGTCCTTGCAGGCGTCCAACACGGCGATTTCTGGGTTTCGCGCAATCAAGGAGTATTCCGATTGCATCGCTGCGATCGGGTGCACCGCGGCGGCGCGGCGAAGCATGTCGGCGGACATTTCAGAGAGGCCGATCGACCGGATCTTGCCGTCTGCAACCAAATCGGCCAGCGCGCCGACCGACTCTTCCAGTGGAACATCCGGATCGGGGCGGTGCATATAATAGAGGTCGATCACATCGGTCTGCAAACGTTGCAGGCTCGCCTCACAGGCCTCTTTGATGGCGTCCGGGCGCCCATCCAAAACGCGCTTACCGTCTTTGAAGCCAAGCACGCACTTACTGGCGAGAGTGAACTCATCGCGTCGATGTCGCAGAAATTTCCCGATCCGACGTTCGCTCTCGCCGAGTCCATAAATTGTGGCCGTGTCAAAGAAATTATAACCGAGATCCAGCGCGCGATTGAGCAAGTTGTCTGAGGCTGCTTCGGAAATCGGCGCGTTGTAGGCATGCATCATATTCATGCATCCCAGTCCGACCGGGTTGACGGAGAAAGGGCCTACATTTCGTGATTCCATGAGTTCTGCTTCTTCGTGACTAAATCGCCGCAATCGATCGCACCACGGACGATTTAAATCAACGTCTTGAAGACGGGCAAATTGCGGCAGGTCATGGGCACGCAATTCTAGCCAGCGGTTTTTAATCCGTCGATGCGCAAAGTCGGTGCGTTCATGGCGCCGCGAAACTCAAGGTCATTTGCTGGCACTGCGCGCAGAAAAATGTCTAATAGGCTACCGGCAATAGTGGCCCCTCTGAAAGGTTGCGACAATTCTCCATTCTCGATGATAAATCCTGAAACGGCTTGTGAGAAATTCCCGGTCACGACATTCGCGCCACGTCCCAGAAAGTCGGTTACGAACAGGCCATAGCCGATGTCTGAAATCAGGTTTGCGACAGATTGAGGTCCGTTCCCCATGTGCAGATTGGAGAAGCTAATCCCTTGACCGAGTGGGTTGCCATGACCCGTCAGAGGTCCACCAATCTGAGCCGCGCTTGACGCGTTTGTTGCCCAGCTTTGCAAGACCCCGTCCACAACGAATTGTATTGGTTTGCAAGCTACGCCTTCTCCATCAAATAATCGCGATCCGAGCCCGCGTTTGATATGTGGATCGTCAGTGATTTGAACATCGGTCGGAAAGATCTGTGTCCCCAAATTGCCGCGCAGACAGGTCGTTCCCGCTGCGACCGCCGGACCAGAAATCGCTGCAGCGAAATTGCCGAGCAGATCGACTGCGCGCCGGCGCTCAAACACGACGGGATGGTGACCTGGGCGGACGCGAACGGCGCCAATTTTGGCGGCTGCACGTTGTCCCGCTTCCCGTCCAATCGCAGTTGCATCGTCGAGATCTTCTACAAAGGATTTTCTCGACCCAAGATTTTCAATCACTTTCTCATTTGGCGCAGAAGCGACTGCGGCACACTGTCGGGAGAAGGATGTACGTTCGCTCTGTGCGGCGAAGCCGTTGCTCGTTTTCAAGGCGATCGCGGCGGTTCTCGCAGACGCTGAAACGAAGGCTGACTGTTCGACTTGTTCGACGTTCAACATGGCAAGTTCCATGTGCCGCGCAGACTCGAACAAATCCACGGCGGACCAGGGGGAGGGATCTTTCAATTGCAGATCGATTGCATCGAGGTTTTGTAGATCTTCTTTTGCCACCAGCCTGGCGGTGGCATCTTCTGGCGCTTCTCGCGCGATATCGATTGCCTTTGAGATCAGCGCCCGCAATGATGAACGCTCAAAATCAGAACTCGAGAACGAAGCCGTCCGCTGCCCCAGAAAAACGCGAACTCCAATAGTCGCATTTTCATTGTGATTCACCTTTTCAAGCTGTTGATCGCGACATTGAACTTCCGTTGCATGATTTTCGCGATAGATCGCATCTACATGGCCGGCACCGTTTGACAGTGCGAGGTCCACGATTTGATCCAAAAGATCGAGCGGGTTTAACATAATCATTCCTGTCGGGTTTGAGAGTGAGGTGGTGGTCAACTAAGCCGTGCCGCCAACCGTCATATTGTCCAGCCGCACCATTGGTTGCCCCACGCCCACTGGCACAGATTGACCTTTCTTCCCGCAAACACCTACGCCGGGGTCGAGCGAAGTCGCGTTGCCGACCATGACAGCGTTTTTCATTGCGATGGGACCATTCCCGACAATCGTAGCTCCAGTGACTGGTTCCTCGATTTTGCCATCGCGGATTTTGTAAGCTTCTGTGCACTGAAAGACAAAATCGCCGCTGGTCGGGTTCACTTGACCACCACCCAGACTGACCGCCAACAGTCCGTCTTCAACTGAAGCTACGATTTCTTCTGATTCGTATTGTCCACTGGCCATGTAAGTGTTCGTCATGCGCGGCAAAACTGTATGCGCGTAGCTTTGCCGGCGACCATTCCCGGTGGGTTCGTGCCCCATCAATCGCGCACTGCGTCGATCGTGCAAATAGCCTTTGAGAATACCGTCCTCGATGAGGACGTTTTGCCGAGAGGGTGTGCCCTCATCATCCATATTCAAGCTGCCACGTGCTTCATGGATCGTACCGTCATCGATGATCGTGACGCCTTTGGCTGCGACCTGTTCTCCGATTTGCCCTGCATACACCGATTGACCACGATAGACGGCATCACCTTCCAGCCCGTGTCCTACAGCTTCATGAACCATAACGCCCGGCCATCCAGCCTCCAGCACGATCGTCATGTTCCCTGCCGGTGCAGGCTTGGAGCGTAAGTTTACGGTTGCCACTCGCACCGCTTCATCGGCGTGCTTTTGCCAAACTTCGCGGTCCTCTACATCACCTAGCGCAGACAACAGCAAAAAACGCGTCTCGACGCGCTTGCGCTTTGAAAATGAAACAAGTTCGAGTCCATCCCCATCGGGTAAACGTCGATCCAGCACGACCAAATCATATTCGGATTGCTGTACGGCCTCTTTGGCCCACGACAGATCCGGAGCCAGATCGACGACAAAACCGACATCTCTGAAAAGATCTCGAACGAGCTTGCCAAGCTCGTCTTCGTCTTCCGCGAGAAGCAATCGCATGCCACTTCCTTTCGCCTCCCGCCCGGATCGCGCAACTCATTGTGGCATCTTTGGCTTGCACGAACATTGTCTTCACATCTCAAACAGCGATATCGCTTGTTTTGCTCATCGCGCGTTTTCTTTCGAATAGGGTGCCCCGGAGGTCGAGCTGAACGATGTGGTTTTCACAGAGCTCTTGCCCGAGCGCCAATTCCTCGAAGAGTCCTCCCGCACGACAGACACTCTCGCGGGAGCGCAGTGCACGACCTTTAGAACAGACAGAGTGGCGGTGCTGTCAGTCTTGGGCGAACCCGTCTCCAGCAGTGAACTTCACTGCTTAGCCTCATGCGATCGAAAGTTTGCGCCTCTTCTCTATTCGAGGTCCGTGGCCTTCGAGCCGGTTTCTCGGGCCTTGCGGTGATCCGCCGCGACGCCGCTCATCAGCTCTCTGGCTTCCGGTGTTTTCATCAAGTCCGCGAAAAGAACCGATTCTCGTTTCAGCAGTTCCGGAGAAACCGGCGACACTGCCGCCCGCGCGAGGGCCTTGATGTGTGCCACGGCGCGAGGCGGGCGCTGTGCGATTTCCAGTGCAATGGCCTGGGCGCGCTGCAGCGCCGTCTCGCGGGAATCGGCCGGAACCAGTTCTTCGATCAAACCATATTGCAGTGCTTGCGCAGGCGATACCAACCTGGCGCGTAGCATCATTTCGAGCGCGCGGTTTCGGCCGACCAAAGCGGGCAATCGCTGCGTCCCGCCAGCACCGGGCAGAATGCCGACAGACACTTCCGGTAGGCCAAATCGAAAGGGTCCGTCTTTGGCGACGCGAATATCGCAGGCCATCGCAAACTCCAGACCGCCACCGGCAGCGGACCCATTGAGCGCCGCGATGACGGGTTTCGGCAAGTTTTCCATGGCGAGTAGAACGTCATCCATGTTGGCGTCCCATTTGCCGCCTTGACCCTTAGTGCTCGCACTCAACTCTTCGACCGAAAAATGACGAATGAAAAACGCATCGCCATCGCCGACAAAAACCACGGCGCGAACATCATCCTCGCTTAGGCGCGGAAGCATCGCGTTCAGCTCATTGACCGTTGTTGGCGTCATGACCTGCAGAGGTGGGTTGCTAATGGTGACGGTTGCAACGCCGGCATCAGAAAGCTCGAAGGTGAGTTGAGGCATAAGGGACTCCTGCGTGTATCTATTTCAAAAGGCGCATTGATTGCGTCCTAGAATACGAGTCCAGATCTTATTTCCTTCAGTTTGATATAGCCAGCTACAACAAATGAAAAACTTGCGAGAACCGCCATCAAGCCTGCGGAGCTGCCTTTTCACGGGGTAGGCACGTATTAACACGTGGCTCTTGGAGCACAATTCGCTTGCATTCGACGGCGATGCCAATCGAATTCCCTTTACATATAATGATAGTCGACTACACTAAAGTAAGTTGGCGCACACAATAAACGGTTCGACGCGCGCCGCCCTGGGAGGAAAATATGGAACTCAAGAGACTCATTTCGACGAGTGCATCCGCCGGTGCGCTCCTGATCTTTGCAGCGGGGGCGCAGGCGCAAGACGTTCCCGACAGTGGTGCCGACGCCGAAGAGGCGACCAAGCGATTGCCGAATGTGACGGTGACCAGTGAACGCCGCGAGTCTTCGTTGCTGGATACGCCAATCGCCATCTCGGCTTATGATTCAGAGGTACGTGACAATCTCGGTATTCTCGACGCAAATGACATTGCTGACTTCACGCCTGGCATGACCTATCAGACCAGCCCAAACCGGATCACCATTCGCGGTATCGGCCGTCTCGATAATGCACTTGGTACGGACCCGGGCGTCGCGACCTATATTGATGGAGCCTACACACCGGATGCTCTGACGCTTGATCGATCGCCACTCTTCGTCGAACGCATCGAGGTGCTGAGAGGACCCCAGGGGACGCTCTTTGGCCGTAATGCGATCGGCGGTTTGATCAATATCGTGTCCAAGCGCCCCACTCTCGACTCGGAAACCGAAGCGCGGCTACGGCTCGGTAAATTCGAATCTGTCGATGTCGCGCTGACCAATAGCGGTGCACTCTTTGGCTCTGACCGGACGGCGTACCGGATCAATCTGCAAGGCATCGTCAATGGGCAGGGAAGATATGACAACACGTTTTCCGGTGTCGGCGAACTGGCCAGTGACGATGAACAATACTCGCTTGACCTGCAACTCAGTCACGAGTTTTCCGACACCCTGCGCGGCTGGGCACGTTATCGGACCGAGTTTATTGACGGCACGGCGGTCGCCGATCGTCGCCCCGTGCCATACGATTTCCGAGGGCCTGCCGCGCCGCCACTGGGATACCTCGGCGCGCTCACACCAAATGCGCTGTACGGTTTGACCGAGACCAATCCCAATGTCGCTGATCCGCTGACGCAACGGCTCGATTTTGCCGGGCGCACGCGGTTCGAAGATGTGCACGAGTTCAATTGGGAGCTGGAATGGAATGCCGGACCATTCGATGTGAAGTATCTCGGTTCCAACATTCAGCGCAGCTTTGACTTTTCTGTCGACGCGGACGGCACAGCGCGGGCTTTCCATACGCTGAGCTCAATGGATCCGACCATGCAGGATCCGTTCGGCACTGTGACCACGACGTTCCATGTCAATGAGATTGGCGACGATCTGAAAACGGGCAGTCATGAATTGCAATTCCTGTCCAACCAGGACGGGCCGCTGCGCTGGATTGCCGGCCTCTACTATTATGAAGAGACGTCTGAACAGCCCTTTGCTCTCAATCTTCCGCAAGCCGTTGCAGCGGGCACGCCACAGATCTTTGACTTCACAGCCAATACGGGCGCGTGCCTGTTCGGTTTTGCGCCGGACTACATTTGCGGTCTCGGCGGTGTCGCCGGCGAGGCAAATCCCGACAATAATTATTACTTTCAGACAGGTGATCTGGATAGTCAGGCCATGGCTGCATATGGCCAGGTCGATTATGAGTTTGCCCCCGGCTGGACGGCCAAAGCGGGCCTTCGGTATACCGAGGATGAGAAGGAAGGCTTCGAGGAGCAGAACATCTATGCCTTCGATCCGAATGGGGCCTTTGGCGCCGGGGCCGGCGTGTTGGCCCCAATTCCGTGGATCCAGCTGACCCCGAACAACAATACGCGCACGCTGGAAAACGAGTGGGATGCCTGGACGGGCACGCTGGGGCTGAGCCGTGAGTGGGGCGAAAGCGGTCTGATCTATGGTCAGTACACGCGCGGCTACAAGGCGGGAGGTATGCGGCTCGGTCAGCTTACGCTGGACAATCCGTTGACGCCTGAGGACGAGCGATTCGTCGATGAAGAACTGGTCGACGCGTATGAGTTCGGCGCCAAGCGGCAAAGCGCGGACGGGACGTTCCAGTTTGCCGGAAGTGTCTTCTATTATGATTACCAGGACCAGCAGGCGCCGGTAAACTTCGTCAATGCAGGCGGCATCACGCAGCAGCTGATCGTCAATGTGCCGGAGTCCCGTTCCTTCGGGCTTGAGCTTGAGGCGCAGTGGTTGCCGACAGATGCCCTGCAATTGGGCTTCAATTACGGCTATCTCGATACAGAGATTGAAGAATTCGGCACACTGTTGATCAATGATGCGCTGGGGATATCCGAGTCAGTTGAAGGCAGCACGTTACCGCGTTCACCAGAGCATACCGTGACCGCGTTTGCGGGCTACACGTTCGATCTCGCCAATTCGGGTGATCTGACGCTTCTCGGCGACTGGACCTATACGGATGATCTGCACAATACCTTGTTTGACGATCCGATCTACACGATCGAGTCAAACGATATTCTCAATCTGCGGGCGATCTGGAACAGCGAAGATGGCGATTGGACCGTGATCGGTGCGGTTAGCAATGTCTTCGATGAGAACATCCCGGACTCAGTGACGGTTTCTACACCGGAACTCGGCTTCGCGCGCCGGGAGCAGTTTATCACGCAGCGCAATTTCTTCGTGGAGCTACAGAAGCGATTCTAGGCTCACTCTCTTGCGGGTTTCGAGGGGCCTCCCGCTCGGAACCCGCTCTTTTTTAGCTGGAAGCTCTGCTCGGCTCGAAGCGTGCGCGAACCCGGTTTATGATCAGATGCTCGAACAGGCTTTCGACCAAGTCGATCGTTTTCAGTGTTTCGCCCATGAAATCCATGTCTTGCTCGGTGAAACGACGTATGACGGCGGCATTGCCAGCGGTTAGCATGCCAGCGACAAGTCGGGGTAACCCGACACCATCAGCCTGCATACCGAAATCCCGGGCGAGGGAGTCGCACAGCAGGTCTTCATAAGTGTTCTGGATTCTCCAGAGCCCTGCGACCCCGGTCATCGATTCGAACTTTCGAAGATACAGATTCTTGTATTTCGGCTCATCCTCGAGAAACTCTTTATAGGTGAATTTCAGCCATTCCCGCCACAGGGTGAACGTGTCGTGATCTTTCGCCGGATCGGTGATGAAGGCCTCGAACTGATCGAGATAGTGTTGGTCTCCAGCCAGAGTCAGTTCGACCTTGGTTGGAAAGTGTCGATAGAGCGTTTGGACATGGACACCGGCGCGTTCAGCGACCTGTTCCAGCGTCACATCATCGCTGCTGTCGCGCTCAAAGAACAGCTCCAGCGACGCCGCGATGATTTTCTTGCGCGTCTCGGCTTTTTTCTTTTCGCGTTTCGGAAATTTGCTGACCTGATCGTTCATCGTATCCATCTTTTTGCAACAATCATTCCTGACGCTGGATCCAAGTCCGGCTTCCAATCGTTCAATTGTACGTCGCTACCCTTCATTCGGTCAAAGCCCATATACAGATTGTTATTCAGCAGGCGACGCCGCGGCCTTGCGCGCATCAATCTTGTCCAGAATTTCGGCATGCGCCTCGCGGGATAAGGGATAGGTCCGCAGGATCAGCAGCGACACGAACCAGAAGGCGACAATGACGGCAGAAACCGTGATGCCGAGCGCGTTCAGGGTCTCCTGCGGAACGTCTGCAGCTTCGACCCCTTGCGGGAAGCTGATCAATTGGAGCGCGATCCCAGCGGTCAGGCCGCCAAGACCGGAAGTCGCCTTCATTGAGAAGGTATAAGCAGAGGTATAGATCGCCTCCTGGCGCCGCCCGGTGGTAAGCTCATTCTGATCGATCGTATCGGCAATCATGGACAGGAACAGGATCGCCATGGTGACCGCAGCGAAGACGGCAATAACAACATAAATATTGATCGCGATGAGCAGATTCGGATCACCATTCTCAGGCAATAGCCCGAGGAATCTCAGCCCGATGAATGAAGGGTAAGCGACCATCAGGATGACCATCGCGATTGAGGCTGTGGGCCGCTTGTCGAACCATTTGGACAGCCAGGGCGTCATGATGAACGCGGCGATCGTACCGAGAAAGGCCGCGATGGTGAGCACCGCCAAATCCGTCGTGCTGAGCCCCCAGAAATAGGTATACATGTAAAGGCCGATCACTTCGGTGAACCCGAATGCGGTGGCCGAGACAAAGATGATCCCGACCAGGATCATGAACGGGCGATTGCTCAGCATGTTGGCGAAATCCTGACGCAGGCCCTGTGATGCCTCAGCCTTCTCAGCTGCTGCCTTCAAGCGAGGGATCAGGTGGTGAGTTCCGATCGCGCAAAGCAAGATGGCGACGACGATCATGGCGGCGCCAAGCAGACCGAAAGACTGATACGCTGACGGATCCAGTCGACCATCCTCGAACTGCTCGCTTGGTGCGAAAAAGACAATATACCCGGTCGTCGCGAAGGTGAGGCCACCGACCCAGCCGAGGAACACCCTGAAACCGGACAGGCTGGTCCGCTCATCATAGTTCGACGTCATCTCTGCCACGAGTGCGCTGGAAGGGACCGCATAGAAGGTCATGAAAAAGCGCACCAGAACTGCAAATGTCAGCATCCAGATAAACAGCATGGTCTGGCTGGTTTCCGCAGGCGGATTGAACAGGAAGAAGAAGGCGACCCCCATGGGGATGGCGGAAAAATACATGAAGGGATGACGTCGCCCCCAGGCGGACTTGAACCGGTCCGACCAGTATCCGATCAGCGGGTCGCTGATCGCATCCAATAATAGGGCAACAAAGATAGCAGCCCCGGCAAGCGCGCCAGCGAGGCCTGCGACTTGGGTGTAGAAGAAGAGCAGGAAGACATTGAACGCCGTGTCCTTGACCCCGGTCGCAATCGCGCCGGAGCCGTAAAACGTCTTGGTTGGGAGCGAGATGCGGGTCGTGTCGGGCATAATCTTGGACTCACGTGACAGCGTAGATTTTGAGCATCTCGCCATCCGGATTAGAGGCGACCGCGGGTGCCCGCGTCAGGCGCAAGCATTCAAACGCATCGGGGCGATAAGTCGGCCAGCCCGGCAGCCCCGCACCATTCGGGGACCCGGTTCGGGCGAACGCGACCAGGGTTTTCGACCAGCGATCGGCAAGGCGAATAATTTCCTCTGAGGCTTCATGGACGAAGAAGATGGTGCGGTCGGGTTCGGTCCAGTTGAAGATGAAAGGGATGTCAGCGGCGTGTGTGACGCCCATCGGATCATCCGTTTCAATCTCAAAATTGTAGACCCAACCGCCAGCGCCATGCTGCGACGCGGTTGAGGCGACTCGAACCGCGCTGGCTCTGAACAGGTCGAACCAGGTCTGAGTTACCCGCTCCAGCGGCGATGCGTCAGGCAGGCGGGCGTGTAGGTGGCCCCAATAGGTGCTGCCATCATCGCGCCCGATCGAGGCCGACAGCCCCATGAGTGTCGCGTTCGCCATCTCTTCGTCGACGGCGTAGAATGGGGCGAGCAATGTCCCTTCGTCCTTGGTCGCGCCCGTGAGGATTGGAATGCCGGCCGCGCCGCCATCCTTGATCGCTTCACATGTCGGACGCGTCAGCACAACGCCGTCGAGACTTGGGCCGAAATAGAGCGGAAGGGTCTGTTGCAATTGCGACAGCTCAGCCGCGGGCATGGACGTCAACGCCTGTAAAAGCGCTTCATCTGTATCGACGCCCAGATGCGCCTTGATCATGTCGAGCTGATCGAAAGGCGGCGACAGTGTCTCGCCGCCACTGAAAGCCATCGCCTT
This sequence comes from Hyphomonas sp. Mor2, assembly GCF_001854405.1. Lineage (GTDB taxonomy): Bacteria > Pseudomonadota > Alphaproteobacteria > Caulobacterales > Hyphomonadaceae > Henriciella. The sequence continues at coordinate 2,837,339 of NZ_CP017718.1, read as the reverse complement.
GTGGAACAGGCCGCTCGCAGATGGAGCGCCGAACAGAGAAAAGACAGAGGCTGCGCCCGCGCTTTCACCGAAAATCGTCACGTTCGAGCCGTCGCCCCCAAACGCTGCGATATTGGTACTCACCCATTTCAAAGCTGCGATCTGGTCCATCAGGCCAAGATTGCCGCTACCTTCATAACCGGCGCCCATGCGCTGAAGATTGAGAAATCCGAAAATGCCCAGACGATAATTGACCGTGACCACGATGACGTCATTCTTGCGCACCAAGTTGGTCGGATCATATTGATTACCCGAGCCGCCAATGAAGGCGCCGCCGTGAATCCAGAACATGACAGGCTTCTTCGCTGCGCCGCCTTCCGGGACATAAACATTCAGGAACAGACAGTCCTCACCTTCTTCGCCCGGGATCTCGAACATTTTGGTGAATTGTTCCGGTTGACCAATATCGAAATTGCGGCCGCCGAATTGCGTCGCATCGATGACGTCTGATTGGGGCGTAAGCGCGGCGGGGGCTTTGAATCGTCTATCGCCAACCGGGGCTTCGGCGTATCGCACGCCAAGGAAACGCGACACATGCTTCTCTGAAAATCCGCGATAGGAGCCGGCGGGCGCCTGCACAATGATCTGGGTCTCTGACATGTTTCCTCACCTGCGCCTGAGCCATTTGGTCGCCCGATACGCTTATTGACTTTGTGATAGTTCACTATACCAAAGTGCCGATACCTGCAAGGCGAGTTCGCGGGAATATTCGCGATATTGGACGGGAGAAGTGACGATGACGGCGACAGAACATGTGAACGTAGTGCTCGTTGGCGCGGGTATTTCTGGACTTGGACTCGCCCATCATGTGAAGGAGCAGTGCCCGGAAAAGAGCTTCCTCATTCTAGAGCAAAAAGCCACGCATGGCGGCACCTGGGAGCTTCACAAATATCCTGGCATTCGCTCCGACAGTGACCTCTATACGTTTGGCTATCGGTTCAAGCCGTGGACCGGTGCCCCGATCGCGGATGGGGATCTGATCCTGAACTATATGGCAGAGGTGATCGAGGATGATCGGCTCGACGAGAACATTCGCTACAGTCACAAAATCAAAGCGGCGCACTGGTCCAGTGCCGACAAAACGTGGACGCTGGATGTGCTGCGGACGGACACTGACGAGACGATTCAGATATCCTGTGACTTCTTCGTCTGGACCGGCGGCTATTATGACCACGAAAATGCCTACACGCCGGACTGGCCGGGTTTTGCCGACTATCAGGGCGAGGTCATTCACCCACAATTCTGGCCCGAAGACACCAGCCTCAAAGACAAGCGCGTCATCGTGATCGGCTCCGGCGCGACGGCAGCGACGCTGATCCCCAACATCTCGGATGAGTGCGAGCATGTGACCATGCTGCAGCGATCGCCGACCTATTTCTGGACCGACTCCAACCGAAATGAGATGGCGGACCGTTTGCGCCTGCTCGAACTACCGGAGACCTGGGTCCACGAAATCGTCCGCCGCGATCTCCTGCAGACGCAGAAAGAGATTCAGCACGGCGCCGCTCAGTTTCCGGAATATGTCAAAGAAGAACTCCTCAAAGTCGTCCGCGAGCATATTGGTGAAGAGCTGACCGCGAAGCACTTTACGCCGAGTTATCGACCCTGGCAGCAACGGCTTGCTTTTGTGCCTGATGCCGACCTGTTCAAGGCGGTCAACGATGGCAAGGCGTCCGTCGTGACGGATCTGATCGATCACTTCACGCCGACCGGGATCAAATTGAAATCGGGCGAAGAATTGACCGCAGATGTCATCATCACAGCGACGGGCTTTAATCTGCTGCCGATTGGCGGGATCGATTATACGCTCGACGGGGCGGGCTTCGCGCCAGCAGATGCCTATACGCATCGCGGCATCATGATTTCGGATCTGCCCAACTTCGCGATGATCTTCGGATACTTGCGCACCAGCTGGACCATGCGCGTGGATCTCGTCGCCGATTATATTTGCCGCTTGTTCAAGCATATGGACAGCAAGAGCGCCTCTGTCGTGACCCCTAAATTGCGGGCCGAGGACCAGAGCATGCCGCGCAATCGGTGGATTGACGCGAATGAGTTTGATCCCGGTTATATGAAACGCGCGGCGCATCTGATGCCGAAAAGCGGGGATCACGATCCGTGGAAATTCTCGCCGGATTATTATGAAGAGAAAGTCCAGATGCCGCTCTTCGATCTCGATGATGACACTCTGGTCTATGAGTAGGTGACGGCATGAAGGTCAGTGGCAAAACCATCTTCATTACGGGGGCGGCGTCGGGAATTGGGCGCGCGCTCGCGATTGAAGGCGCACGGCGCGGGGCAACGCTCGCGCTCGCGGATGTTGATTTAGGCGGCCTTGGAGAGACGCGCGATCTCATTGCGGCTGAGACCCGGAACGATGCGCGCTGCACCCTGCACAAGCTCGATGTGTCCAGTCTGGAGAATTGGCAGACTGTACGCGACGACGTGTTAGCCGTGCATGGCCATGTTGACGGCATCATCAACAATGCAGGCATTACCTTTGCCGGGCCGGTAGAAGACACAGGCTATGATCGTTTTGAACGCGTCATGGCGATCAATTTCATGGGCACCGTCTATGGCACCAAGGAATTTCTCCCAGCATTGAAGCTCCGTCCGGAAGCAGTCATCGCCAATGTCTCGAGCGTGTTTGGTCTCTTCCCGATGAAGAAACAGGCGGCCTATTGCGCCTCCAAATATGCTGTGCGCGGCTTCACCGAAGTGCTGCACCAGGAGCTGAAGGGCTCCGGCATTCTTGTCTCCAGCATTCATCCTGGGCACATTGCAACCAAGGTATTGCGCAACGCCGTTGAGGCGGGAAACACGGCCGGCGTTGACCTACCGCAAGCGCATCAGGATTTCATCGTCGACGCCTTCGAAGCCAATGGCCTCCCCGCGTCGACTGCCGCCAGGATCATTCTTGATGGGATTGCCGGCGGGCGTCGAAAAATCCTCGTCGGAAAGGATGCGCAGCGAAGTGACTGGCGGAGCCGGCTGTTTCCGAAATCCTTTGTCGACCGCACGAACAGAGACGCAGTCTAGCTTGTCGGCTGCGTGCGATCGCGGTGCAGATCATTGCGGCGCGCCAACCAGGGGTCGTCGCTGTCGTCTTCACCAAAATGACGTTGCATCTCCGTGCGCGGATCCTGGGCAAAGATGTGACCCGCGCCGCCATACATCTTGAAACCGATCAGATCCTGCAGCTCTGTCGAGAAACTCATCATGCGTTGCGGACTGATCCCGAGCATCAAGTTCTCCTGCTGACGCATCGCGCCGCTGCAATAATTAATCGTGAGGCCATACCGATCGCCATTTGAGACGTTCTGCCCAGCGCCATGATAGAGGCTACCGACAAACATGCAGATGCTGCCCGGACTCATCTCAGCCGGGATGGACTCATAGGTTCCGGTAAAGTCCGGATCTTCGGCCCATTTGTGACTGCTAGGAATGATCCGTGTCGCGCCGGTCTCCTCGGTAAAGTCGCTGACCGCCCACATTGTGTTGCAAACAATCGTCGGGTGGGGGCGCGGAAAACCGTAAAGCGCATCATCGACATGGATCGGCTGCGCGACTTCGCCGGGGCCGACGACAGCCGTTCCCATGGTCGATAATAAGAACCCGTCGCCGAGCACCTGTTGCTGCACCTGCATCACCCAGGGGTGCACCGCGACATCCTGCCAGATGTCTCCATCATTCAGGAGATCGAACCATCTTCGCGTCACCTGGCCGGTAAACGGTGCTGGAGGAATGTCACCGCCGGGCCGGACCTGTTCGAGCCGATCGATCTCACGATAAATTTCGTCGAGAAAATCTGCATCCACCGCATTGTGCAGGATGGTATAGCCATCGCGGGCGACCTTGGAGACATGCTCCGCGACAGCATCTTCCGGGAGGGGCGCAGGTAATCTCGTCATGGCTCGGTCCTTCTCATCCGCCGAGACTTGCAGAGCGCGCGAGTCTAAGCGTTCGTTTGGCGACGCGAAGATGTGTCGACTTGAAAAATATGTCACTCAGTGACATTTTAGTCAAGCGAGGATCAGATCCTGTGAGTGCCTGTTAGCGATCGGTTGAGTGGTGTGCGGTACTATGTTCAAATAAATCGGAATTTTTGAGTATGACTTGGCGATAGTGGATATGTCTAAGACGGGCTTGAGAGAACAAAAGAAAGCGCAAACGCACCAGCAGATCCTGGAAGCGGCTGGCGAGGTCTTTGTTGAGCGCGGCTTTGACAATGTGACTCTGGATGAAATCGCAGAGCATGCCGACGTCAATCGCCGCACTTTGCTGCGCTATTTTCCAACCAAGGTGCATCTGGTCCTGTGGGGTCCGTATGAGGCGCTTCGCATATTCACCGAACAAGCCGCCAATCGCGGGGATGAGAGCATCGTCGATGTTTGGGAGCGACACGTAGAAGAGGGCGCGAAACTCCTGGCCCAGTATGAGCGGCGCGCCAATGTCAAGCTCATTGTCGGCGACGAACCCGCGATTAAGCAAGCCTATATGGCCATCCAGGCGGAGTATCAGAAACTGATCTTTGAAGGTCTGCTCGCGGAGTACGGCCATGACACTGAGACAGAAATCGAGGTGGCCGTAATGGCCGCCGCCCTGGTCGGCGCGAACTATCTGATTGGTGCGCGCTATCTCGAACGCGAGGCCTATCAACAGATTCTTGATGCCGAGCTCAAGGTCGTCTCGACCGTTCGCCAGGGTTTATCGGTCAAAAAGCGAAAGAAATAGGCGCGATCTTCAAGCGGTGACAGCAGCGATCGGGTCATGCACCGAGCCGAGCCTTGGATCGAGCGCAGACGGATCCCCCGACACGGTCATCTTGCCTTCCGCCATCAGTTTCTGAGACATAGCCCCCAGCTCGGCCTGGCGGTCCGGTTCGCCGCGTGTGTCATAGCGGGCGAGGGGCAGGATTGCCTGATAATCGGCAACAACTTTCATTGTCGCGTCTTCCAGATCGGTGTCGCCGAACGCCACCTCACCATCGCGGACAATGAAGTGCCAGGCCGCCTTGGTGCCATCGGTCTGCAAATGCACGGGGGCATCGGTAAAGACTTCACAGAACGACCAGCTCTTGGCGCTCTCGTCTGGGTCGAGCTGGTTCAAGCGCTCTTGCACCATGCCATGCATAAAGGCCCGCCATTCGGGACCAGCGAATTCATATTTCTGAGCGCCCATGGGAACTCCTGTTTTGAGGGATCGGAAAGTGCGGGGCGCTAAGCTTGCCAACTTGGCAGGCCTCCTGGCATCGGTTTGGCCATCCGCTCGTACAGTTTGATCGGGCCTTCATCCTGCCAGCCATAGACAAGATCCGAACCGAGCAGGCGGGCGAGCCGCTCCTCCTTGATTGGGTCAAGGAAACCTTCCGGCACGGTGTCGGCATAGTTTTCCTGGGTCTGCAAAGACTCGCGGCAGTAATAGGTCGACAAGTTGATGCGCAGGCCCGGTGTCTTGCGTGGGTAGGACCCATGCCAGGTGTTGCCGTGCCAGATGATCGCAGTGCCGGCAGGGACCTCGACCGGGATCACATGTTTGTAGCGCTGCTCATCAGCAATAATCTGCTCGCCGCCCTTTGGTTGTCTTGCCAAACGGTGACTGCCGGGGACAACGGCAAAGCAACCGCCTTCTTCTGTGTAATCGGTCAGTGCGAAATTGCAGTTCGCCACCATGGACGGCATGCCGTAGCTTTCCGGAATGCCCAGCCCGTTGTCGCTGTGAATGGGCAGACCGGGGCCGCCAGGACCTTTCAAATGACAGGTCAGACTGGAGAGCAAGCACTGACGGCCTAGCAAATAGGTGATGAGAGAAAGGGATTTCTCATTCACCACCGCCTTTTTGAAGATCGGGTCGTGATAGAGCAGGAACGGGATCAGCGCGACATCGCTGGGCACGCCTTCGGGTGTCGTTCGCTGCTCCAATGTGTCGGGGTCCAGGTCCATTCCGAGCCGCTCTTCCGATAGCTCAAGAATCCGCGCGCGCATGGCGCTGACCTCGTCCGGGCTCAGCGCGCCGGGAATGGTCGTGAAGCCAAAGGCTTCGAGTTCCGCCAGGTTGGTTTCCAGACCTTTCTCACGGATCTCCTTGTACAGCTCATTGAGGATGGGGGTCGCTGACCAGTCACCAATATCCATTTGCGCTTCTCCCTTTTTTTTGTTACCGAGACAAATAATGTCACTGAGTGACACTTTGTCAAGGGCGCCCACAAGCCCGCGTCTTGGGGATGGAAAGTGAGCACACGCCATCCTGAAATCACCTCATGCTTCTAGGGAGGGAGCGGATGAATAAGAACATAAAAACAAGAGCTTGCTTAGCGGTCAGTGCCTTGGCGTTGACGGCGTTTCCAGGCTTTGCGCAGGAAACAAGCGATGTCGATACGGAGGACAATGCCGCGCGCGACCTCGTCCAGGAAACGGTATATGTCACGGCGACTCGCCGGGAAGAAGGCGTCCAGGATGTGCCCGCGTCGATCCAGGTGATCGGAGGCGACACGATCGATCAGCTGTCGCTCGATTCGTTTGAAGATATCCTGCCATCGCTCTCAGGGGTCGGTTTCACCCGCTCCGGATCCGGCTCGACCGAAATCGGTATTCGCGGCATCTCCAACATTACCGGGACCGAATATGGTTCGGTAGATTCCGTGTCACCGATCGGCGTCTATATTGATGACACGCCAGTCCAGGGCGGAGCGTCACTGCCGGACCTGGTCCTTTACGATCTCGAGCGGGTCGAAGTGTTGAAGGGGCCGCAAGGCACATTGTTCGGAGAAGGCGCGATGGGCGGTGTCCTGCGCTTCATTCCGAACGGCGCCAATCTGTCCGAGTATGAAGCGAAAGCCGAAGCGACCGTCTCGAACACTGAGAATGGCGATACCAATTATCAGGTGCGCGGGGTTGTGAACCTGCCGCTGATTAAGGATCGTCTCGGCGCGCGCATCTCCGCGGCTTACAAAGAAGATGCCGGCTATATCGACAATGTCGCGACTGGCGAGAGCAATATCAATGACAATGAAGCGCTCTCGATCCGAGCGATCATTGATGGCGAGCTATCCGAGAACTTCAATTTTCGCCTGACCTATATGCATGATGATTCCGAGCTGGATGGTCTCGACAATTACAATCCGAACGTCGGCGATCTGCAGGCGGAGTTTCTGGAGAACCGCTTCAACAACACAACCACCGACCTGTATTCGGCCACGTTTGAGGCCGATCTCGGATTTGCGACCGCGTCTTCGATCAGCTCTTATGTCGAGAATGAGCGTCAATTTGACGAGCGAGTGGATCTCGGAATCGAGTTCGTTGTCGGCTTGTTGAGCGGCGGGGCCATCACAGTACCGGTTCCGAGTCGCAGCCTGCTGACCGAACATGAGCAGGAAGCCTTCACCCAGGAATTCCGCCTGGTTTCAAATGGCGACAATCGTCTGAACTGGGTGCTCGGTGCGTTCTATCGTGATCGCGAGTTGCAGACTTTTGCTTCAACCATTGTCCCTAACGCACAGGAGATCAATGACGCGACGACTGCCCTGTTCGGCCCGTTCGGTGCGCCACTCCTTTTTCCGACGGGGGATTCTGTTGGAAGTCGCGTGCCGGATCCCTTCCTGGCTGTGGTCGACAGAGTCGGCCCGGAAACCTTTGAGCAATATGCCCTCTATGGTGAGTTCGATTACGAACTGTTCGAAGATTTCACGGTGACCTTTGGTGCGCGCTATTTCGATGAGACGACCACATTCGATGATCTCGTCATCGGCTATGGCTATCTCGCCATTTCCTCGAGCGATCCGGCACCGGTTGAATCCAGCGACAATGACATCCTGTTCAAGCTCGGGGTCGATTACAGCCTCAATGATGACGTGTTGCTCTATTTCACTGCTGCGGAGGGCTTCCGTTCAGGCGGCGGCAATCTGAGCGCCGGGTCAGATCTTTCCGGCTCCATCCCCAGCGTCTATGATTCAGACAGCCTCTGGAACTATGAGGCCGGGGTGAAGTCTGCCTGGGATGGTGGACGCCTGATTGCCAATGCAGCCGTTTATTATCTCGATTGGGAGGATATTCAGACGACGGTCACCACGGGATTTGTTCCGACGGCCGTTGGTCCCCAACGACTGTCCTACATTGATGGGTTCAGCGATGCGCGGGTGATCGGTGCAGAAGCGGAATTGTCGTATCGCCCGGACGACAACTGGTCGTTTGGCTATACGATGAACGTTCAGGATGCCGAGTTCACCTCGACAGAGCCAGGAGGTTCCATCCTTCCGGACACCGAAGTCCCGCGCGCACCAGAGCTGAACCTCGCCGGCTTCATGCAATATGACACGCCGCTCACAGAGACGCTGTCAGGCTATGTCCGTCTGGATGTCCAGCATACCAGTTCGTCACTGAACCAACCGCTCACGGATATGACGGAGTTATTCCCGGCGCCTGGGTCTTTGCGGACGCTGGACAGCATTTCTACCGGCCGGCTGCGGGCGGGGATTTATAAGGAGAATCTCAGTCTCGACCTGTTTGTCGACAATATCACCGATGATCGCCCCGTGGTCGGGGTCAGTCCCTTTTTCAACTCGTTCTTGAGCGGCGACTATACGGTGACGACGATCCGCCCACGCACCTATGGTGTAACCTTGCGGGTCAACTATTAAGCTCTGGAGGGTGTCGTCTCGCGCGGCACCCCCGGACCGATCAATTCAGAGGAAAAGATAGAATGGCTGAGGTCACGATTTCTCACGGCCGGATCGCAGGAAGTGAAGCGGAAGGCGTCTACAGCTTCAAGGGCATTCCCTTCGCAGCGCCCATCTCCGGCGAGAACCGGTGGCGAAATCCGCGACCTCGAGAGCCCTGGTCGGGCGTGAGAGATGCAACCGAGTTTGGAGAGATCTGTCCGCAGCAACCTTCGCCAATCATGTGGCTCTCCGGAAGCGCAGGAAAGAAGTTTCTCCAGACGATTGATGTGCCGGGCACGCATGGAGATGACTGCCTGAATCTGAATGTCTGGACGCCAACGCTCGACCCGCAGGCCAGGCTCCCGGTCATGGTCTGGATCCATGGCGGTGCCTTTGTCTCCGGGTCGGGCTCGCATCCGATCTATCACGGCCACAATCTGGCGAAGAAAGAGGTTGTGATTGTCTCCGTCAATTACCGTTTGGGCCTGATGGGGTCGTTCGTTGCGCCGGGCATGTTTGAGGATGATTTTTGCGGTCCCAATCGTGGCTTTGAAGACCAGCTTGCCGGCTTGCGATGGGTACAGGAGAACGTCGCGCAATTTGGTGGCGATCCAGGCAATGTCACCATCTTCGGCGAATCTGCAGGTGGACAAAGCATCGCTGTCTTACTGGCGAGCCCGGCGGCGCAGGGCCTGTATCATCGTGCCATTGCCCAGAGCGGGACGCCGGAGATTTGCGGTTCGATCAAAGGTCATGAACAATATTCACGCGACCTGTTGGACGCGCTGAAGATCAAGCATGGCGACCGGGAAGCGATCTCGGCGCTGTCGGGGGCCGACACGGTCAAGATCATGGGCAAGGCACGCAAGCTTCTGGCTCGAAAGGACGCTGAGGAGCGCTATGGCGATCTGGTCATACACGGCAATATTGGCTGCGTGCATGGCACCGATTTCATGCCGGTACATTTGCTCGACTCCCTGAAACAGGGAGTGGCCAAGGACAAGGATCTGATGATTGGCAGCGTCCTCGAGGACGGGCGCCTGTTCCAGCTCGCCATGCCAGGCCCGGAATGGTTCTCCGCCTGGGCAACCATGGGTCTGTTCAAAAATTTGATCATCCCGCGCCAAAAAGTGAAACAGGTTTTCGAGAGCTACAAGCGCGCTATGCCAGGCGCCAAAGGCTCTTATGTGCGCGGGCAGATCATCACCGATGCTTTATTCCGGCGGGGAACCGTGCGCGCGGCGGAGATTCACGCGGAAACCGCGCCGGGCCGGACTTATCTCTACCAATTCAACTGGTCCTCGCCGGTCAAAGGGATCGGCGCGGTTCACGGGATGGAGATACCGTTCTGCAATCTCAACCTCGAAGCGTTTGAAAAGTGCATTGGCGATCCTGAACCGCTTCGTGAGATGGCTGACATGGTCAGCGACGCCTGGGTAAGTTTTGCCCGCACCGGCAAGCCGAGTGCCAGTATGCCAGACTGGGCACCGTTCGATCCGGAACGGCGCGCGACCATGGTGTTCGATACCAAGACCGAGCTTCAAAATGATGTCGATCGGCATCTCCGAGATATTTGGTACGGGGAGGCGAACTAGGCATGTCTGATCCGCAGCAAGCCCTGCCGCTCGATGGCATCAAAGTGATCGAACTTTCAACTATGATCACCGCCTCGTTTGCGACCATGATGCTGGCCGCGCTAGGCGCAGAAGTGATCAAAGTTGAGCCGAATGATATTGGCGATCCGATGCGCTATATCGGGACGCAAAAGGACGGCATCTCGGCTCTATTCGCCAATTGTAATCGTGGCAAACGCAGCCTCGCCGTGAATCTGAAAGATCCTGACGGTCAGGCGCTGGTCCAGGCCCTGGCAAAAGACGCTGACATCATCATTCACAATTACCGTGCTGGCGTCATGGAGAAGCTCTCTCTTGGACGCGAGCAGTTGCGCCGGGACAATCCGCGTCTAATCTTCGCGGCCGTATCCGGTTTTGGACGCGAGGGGCCGATGGCCAAGGATCCAGCCTATGATCAGGTGGTGCAGGCGCTGTCCGGCTTTACCGATATCCAGGCGATTGATGGCGCCCCGCAGCTGGTCAATACGCTTATAGCCGACAAGGTGACCGCCTATACGGTCGTCCAAGGAATCCAGTCTGCATTGCTGACCCGGGAGCGCACGGGGAAGGGACAGGATGTCGATGTCTCCATGTTGCAAGCCTGCATCTTCTTTCTGTTTCCCGACGGGATGATGAACCAGACTCTGCTCGCGGAAGACGCGCTCCAACAGCCTGCGTTGCGCGACCAGCTGCGGACATATGCGTGTGCGGATGGACGGGTCACGATCGCCCCAGCGACACAGGCGCATTGGATGGCCTTGCTTGAGTTTCTCGGACAGTATGTTGACCTGCAGTCAGGAGCCGGTACTGCGCCAGATTCTCCGGAGGCGTTCGTTGCCGAAATTGCGACCAAGCTCGCAGCGCTTCTCATCACGCTTCCGGTCACGCAGGTGATTGAGGGGCTCAAGTCCAGGGACATTCCATGCGCGCCATGTCTGACAGTTGGCGAGGTGGTTGAACAGGATCAGGTGCGCGCAATAGGCGCCGTCGCAGAACAAAACCATCCGCGCCTTGGCGATATTCGAGTCGCGGAGCCACCGATCCGATTTGATGGATTCGCTGCGACCATAGAGGGACCGTGTCCGGCATTGGGTGAACACTCCATGGCGATCGCACAAGAGTTGGGTTTGTCGGCTGCAGAGATTGAGAAACTACTGTCCGACCGCGTGATCACCGGTCGCCATTGAATAACGGCAAACTCGGTTTCGCGGATGCCTCGTTTGCTAAGTCGGGAGGTGTCAGGTTCTCTCAAGCCTCCAATATCCAGTTTTGGGCCAAAAGCGAATGCGATTGAGTGTGGTGGGGTTAATGGTGGGGTTGAGTTACCCGATAAAACTAAAAAGAACTCTATTACAGCGTACTAATGTAGAAAAATGGCGGTGAGACAGGGATTCGAACCCTGGAGACGGGGATACCGCCTACACGCGTTCCAGGCGTGCGCCTTCGACCACTCGGCCACCTCACCGTAAGCGGCGGTGTATACTTGAGGTGAGCAATATCGCAAGCCATCTCATTGCAGTCTGCTGCACTTCGCCCATATTAGGCTCTGACTCGCTCTTCACAGGAGACCATTATGCTGTTCTCTCGCAAACCACTCGCTCTGCCAGATCGCGATACTGCCTTGCCGGGACGGGCCATGGCGATTCCGACCGCTGCGTCGCATTTCGTCACTGGCCGCGACCTTGCGACGCCGGCCGAGAACGGCTTGCGCGAAATTGTTTTCGCGCTTGGCTGTTTCTGGGGGGCGGAGCGTGTGTTCTGGGAAACAGAAGGGGTGTTCGTGACCCAGGTGGGCTATGCTGGCGGCTATACGCCCAACCCGACCTATGAGGAAGCGTGCTCAGGCCAGACCGGTCACACGGAAGTGGTGCGCGTTGTCTATGATCCGGAGCAAGTCTCTCTGGACGCCTTGCTGAAAGTGTTCTGGGAAAGCCATGATCCGACCCAGGGGATGCGGCAGGGCAATGATATTGGCACCCAGTACCGCTCGGCCATCTATACGTCCGATCCGGACGACCTGGCGGCTGTCAATTCCAGCAAGGTCTCATACCAGGCAGCACTGACCGCGGCAGGCCGGGGTGAGATCACGACCGAAATCAAGTCGCTGGACGCGTTCTACCCAGCCGAAGACTATCACCAGCAATACCTGGCCAAGAATCCTGGTGGGTATTGTGGGATTGGGGGGACGGGCGTCAGCTGCCCGATGCCGGGCGCTCACGCGCTCGACTAGAGAGTCGAGCCACCTGTCACGGAAAAGCGCTTGCGATTGGCGAGCATGGACTGTCCCTGCTGAACCGCTTGATTGGTTTGCTGCGCCATCTGCAGGATCGGATCGGCCTTCAGCATCTCGACCGCAATCTTCAAATGGTCCATGGCTTCGCGCACGCGAACGGGATCGAAATTAATCGCAGACAGACCGAGCAAGGCGCGGCCAAGGTCAATTCGCGCATGGACTTCAAACGATGCCGGCAAATTCTCGTCCGAGCTCAAGCGCTTTCGACGCAGCTCGGCCACCCGTTTCAAATGGGTTTCGCCGCCAATATGCAGAGCCATGGATGAATAGTCGTGCTCCAGCGTCTGCCGAGTGCGGCCCTGGACCGCGTTTTGATCTTCAAGACAGCTGACCAGAATGTCCGCCACCGGTTCAAGTTTTTCGGCCTTGAATGCGCTGCCATCTGACAGGCCCGGCTGCAAGGCGCGCGCAACGAGATAGGCAACGATCTTGGAGGTTGTCTCCCGGTTCTCAGGCGTCATGTGCGGGAAACGGCCTTCGAAATGCAGAGCATCCACCGGCGCGAGCGAGCCGGAACAGGACAGGATCTCAATTTCGGAGGGTTTTTTCTTGCCGCCTGGGCGCGTGCCCCACAGGACGAGATCGGTGGACGATTTCTCGAGATAACGGATCGCGGAGGAGCGCAAGCCCTTGGCCCCGCGCGTGCGAATGCGCGGGGCTTTCACGATCTCAAAAGGCGAGCCGAAGGTGAACAGACCCAAATGTGTTTTCAAAGCGTCAAGCACGGCTTTCGTCTGACGGTTTCCGCCTGGCCCGACAATGGGCGCCACGGCGATCCCGAAGCCTTGCGTCGAGCGGCGCTTACGGCTGGCCAGCGTGTCTGTGAGCGCGCGCCCGCCGCGTAGGGCGAGCCGTATCACCTGCCAGACCAGGAAGAGTCCGAGCAGGATCGCGGTCGCAAAGCCAATTCCGCTCCACAGTGTGGAGCCGGCAATGGTCGCATTGAACCAATCCATCAGGGGGGCAAGCTGCGTGGGCATACTTTACATCCAGCCATGTCGACATTCAGCTTTCCGATACCGCAGAGACAGGCATTCTCGCAATGCCAAATGGCTGCTAGGGCAAGATTCGCCTGCAAGCTGCGTCAGGGAGACCACAGTTGAGCCTGTTCCGGACCCGGTTTGCGCCGTCGCCAACCTATTATCTGCACCTCGGACACGCGGCCTCTGCGCTGCACGTCTGGCGGCGCGCGGCAGAAGCGGGCGGTGAGGTTCTGCTGCGGATCGAAGATATCGATACAACGCGCTGCCGGCCGGAATATACCACAGCGATCTTTGAGGATTTGCGCTGGCTTGGCCTGACCTGGCCTGAGCCCGTGCGGGTTCAATCGGAATACTTTCCCGACTATGCGGCCATTGTTGAAGCGCTCACCGCGCGTGGCCTGACCTATCGCTGCTTTCGCTCGCGCACAGAGCTTTCCAGGCTTGCAGATCCGCTTCGGCCCGGCCGGCTTGGTCAAGATGAAGAAAGCGAGCGTCTGGAAGCCGGGGACGTGTTTGCCTGGCGCCTCTCGCTATCAGCCTGCCGCGACGTGCTGGGAGCGCAATGGGATGCTCTGACCTATGCGGAACGAACGAAAGCAGGGATCGAGACACGGCCCGTCGATCCTGGCCGAGAAGGTGATATTGTCTTGGCGCGCAAGGATAGTCCCAGCGCCTATCATGTCGCCGCCACGCATGATGATGCGCGACAGGGCATAACCGACATCATTCGCGGTGAGGACCTGATCGATGCGCCGCATGTTCAAACTCTGCTTCAGGCCCTGATGGGCTGGCCCGCGCCCATCTATGAACACCATGCGCTGGTTCTGGACGAGGCGGGACACAAACTCTCGAAGCGGCAGCAGAGCATTTCACTTGCGAGCCTGCGCGCCGACGGTATGACGGCGGATCAGGTCCGGGCGCGGTTGGGGTTCACATAACATGTCAGACACACAAGCGCAGACGTCACTCCCGGTCTGGTTCGGGCCGCTCCTCGTCTTTATGGGCGGGGTTTGTATCGGCTTTGCGCCAATCGGTCTCAGGCTCGGGCTCGATGATCTGGGGCCACAGGCGATTGCCTTCTGGCGCTATGTATTCGCGCTGCCGGTTCTGTTCCTTCTGGTTCTGCTGGTTCAGCGACGCTTACCGGCCAGGCCGAACAAGTTTGTCGTCATAGCTGCGGTCTGTTTCGCTTTGGATATCGGCCTCTGGCATTGGGCGCTGACCTTCACGACGGTGGCGAACTCAACCTTTATCGTTAATCTGGGCAATGTTGCGGTCGGGCTGACGGCTTGGATTTTTCTGAAGGAAAAACCGACTTCGATTTGGTTCGTGGCCGCCCTGATCGCCATGGCCGGCGCCGCCGCACTGACTCTGGGCGGCGGTGCAGATGGCAAGACAGATCTCCGCGGTGATGCGCTCGCACTAGGGGCCGCACTCCTCGTTTCTTGTTACATCGTGGCATCGAAAGTCGCGCGTCGGACCCTGGGCGGTCTGGAAACGATCTTCTGGCTGACCGCATTCGAGATCATTGTCGCGGGCGTGTTGGTTCTGGTCTTCGGCGAGAGCTTCCTGCCCTCAGATCTCAGCGGGTTTATGGTTCCGCTTTTCCTCGCCCTGGTCGTTCAGGTGGGTGGACAGGGGCTGATCATTACGGGCCTTGGGCATACGCCAGCCGCCGTCGCTGGTGTGCTCGTCGTGGTTCAGCCTGTGGTCGCCGCGGCGATTTCCTGGCGTCTGTTCGACGAACCCCTCGCCCCTATCCAGGCCGGAGGCGGCTTGCTCATCCTGATCGGGATCCTGATCGCCCAGCGCGGCGCGGGACAGACCTCACAAAAAGGCTCCAAGGCGCCTGCGAATGTGTTTGTCGATTGAGAACAGGTCTACAGAATGAACTTGGACAGGTCCGCATTGCCGACCAGGTCGGACAGCTGCGCGGTGACATAGTCTTCGCTAATGGTCACGGTTTCACCCTTGCGGTCCGAGGCTGTGAAACTGATCTCATCCAGCAAGCGCTCCATCACAGTGTGGAGGCGGCGCGCACCGATATTCTCGACCGTGTCATTCACCTTGACGGCGAGATCGGCGAGGGCGTCGATGGCGGCTTCTTCAAATTCCAGCGTGACGTCTTCGGCGTTCATGAGCGCCTGGTGCTGACGAATAAGAGAGGCTTCCGGTTCGACCAGAATGCGGCGCATATCATCGCGTGTAAGCGCCGTCAGTTCGACGCGTATGGGCAGGCGCCCTTGCAGCTCCGGCAATAGATCGGATGGCTTGGCCACATGAAAAGCGCCTGAAGCGATGAACAGGATATGGTCAGTCTTTACCGGGCCGCGCTTCGTGGAGACCGTTGTGCCTTCAATCAGTGGCAGCAAGTCGCGCTGAACGCCTTCGCGGCTGACATCGGCGCCCGAACGCCCTGAAGACCCTGCAACCTTGTCGATCTCGTCGAGAAACACGATGCCATCTTCTTCGACCGCCCGAACCGCCTCGCGGGCGATGGTATCTTCATCGATCAGTTTGTCGGCTTCTTCGTCGATGAGCGGCTTGTAGGCCTCGGCCACGGTCGTGCGCACGCGCTTGGTGCGCTGACCCATCGCTTTGCCGAGCATGTCGCCAAGATTGATCATGCCCATCGAGCCACCGCCACCGGGGAAGTCCATGGTCTGCATGGGATTGCTGGTCTCGGCGAGATCAATATCGACGGATTTGTCGTCCAGCTCTCCATCGCGCAGCTTTCGGCGGAACACTTCTCGGGTCGAGGATTGCGCATCGCTGCCCACCAGCGCGTCCAGAAGGCGTTCTTCGGCCGTATCGCGGGCTTGCTCTTCCACCGTCTTGCGTTTCTGTTCGCGCAGCATGCCAATGGCCGCTTCGACCAGATCACGGACGATCTGTTCAACATCACGGCCGACATAGCCCACTTCGGTAAACTTGGTCGCTTCGACTTTCAGGAAAGGCGCATTCGCGAGTTTTGCGAGTCGCCGCGAGACTTCTGTCTTGCCGACGCCGGTCGGTCCGATCATCAGGATGTTCTTCGGTGTGATCTCCTCACGCAATCCTTCCGGGGCCTGTTTGCGGCGCCAGCGATTTCGCAAGGCGAGGGCGACGGCGCGCTTGGCATCCGTCTGTCCAACAATGTGGCGATCGAGCTCCGAGACGATCTCGGCAGGCGTCAGTGTGGTCATAAAGCGTCTCTCAGGCCGGTTCAGGCGGGAATACTCGACCCCATGTGCCGCCTTTCGGGAAAATTACAAGCGCAGCCCTGCGCGCCGTTTTCCAACCTGCGCCCAGCAGGACGACGCCACTGCCGATCAGAATGGTGACCATTATGAATATATTGGAGGCGTCGAGGCCGGCTCGGCTCAACACAAAGCTCAGCGTGATGATGAAGGTGACCAGGCTTGCTGCGATCAGGGCACGGCGGTTCAGGGCCAGCGATACCAGACCGATGGCGAGCAGCACGCCCAGCAAAGTGAGCCCTTGCGTGGCATTGTCTGTTCCGCTGGTTGATCCGGCGAAGATGTTGGAGCCAGTGACCATGGTGCTGACCCCAATGATGACTTGAGGCGCGGCAGCGAGGTGCAGCCAGAACGCATTGTCCGAGGCTTTCCGAATGCGCTCGGGATCCTTCATGTCGTACCAGATCGCGATTGACAGCGTGCACAAGCCCATCAGGAAAAAACCAGCCCCGCCAATCAGCATCGCGACATTGCCGAACAAGGCGAGCGACATATAGATCGCGCCGGCCACGCCGAGGGCAATCACCGCCAATGAGAACGGCAACCGGAAGCGCAAGTAGATCGCGGCAGCTGCCGCTGCGGCGGCAAGAAATGCCGTAATGCCGAGGCGTCCTGTCATGCTGAACGCGGCGAAGACGTCGAACTCAAAATCCTCCATCCTCGTGTTGCCAATCATTGAGTTCGCCACAAAGGCGGTCACGCCCAGAGCGACAAAGCCAGCAAAAATCAGAGTCAGCGCCATGCTGGGCAACAATAAGCGACGCCGCCCACAGAAATATTCGAGCAGGGCCCAGGCCAGACCACCTACGATAAAGGCCGACAGGACACCCGCCAGGATGTTGCCTTGCGCTAACGCTGGCGTGGCGATCATTCCGACCATGGTCGAAACACCGATAAACAGGATGATCAGGCCGAGCGTGATGAACACATCATTGAAATTGGCGAGGAAGCGCAGATTTTCCTGCCCGACCACTTCGTTCCCGGCGCCATCATCTTTGCGGGACAGCAGGAAAGCTTCAAGCCGGGACGCCTGATCCGCGCTCAGAACGTTGGCGCCCACCGCTGCGCGCAGATCAGATCGATCAAACATCGAGGACCTCCACAGTGAAATGGGCATTGGTGTAGACGCAGATATCGGCTGCGATTTCCATCGCCTTGCGGCCGAGTGTTTCCGCATCCTTCTCATAATCGACCAGCGCCCGCGCGGCGGACAGTGCGTAATTCCCGCCAGACCCGACGGCAACAACCGGATATTCAGGCTCCAGCACATCGCCCGAGCCAGTAATCACAAGCGTGGTTTCCTTGTCGGCGACGATCAGAAGCGCTTCCAGTTTCTGCAGGTACTTTTCCGTGCGCCATTCCTTGGCGAGTTCGACGGCGGCGCGCTGGAGCTGATTAGGGAAGCGTTCCAGCTTTTGCTCAAGGCGTTCGAACAGGGTAAAGGCGTCAGCGGTCGCGCCGGCAAATCCGGCAAGAATGGCGCCGCCGCCAATCCGGCGGACCTTGCGGGCATTGCCCTTCATGACGGTCTGACCCATGGACACCTGCCCGTCGCTCAGCATGGCCACGTGCTTGTCGGTTCTGACGGCGAGAATGGTCGTGCCATGCCATTCCGGGCCGATGGAAGATTTATCGTTTATCATAAAACTCTAAATGGCCGGGAAATCCTAAAAAAGCAAGCCCCGGATCGCTTCAACTGCGGTTACGCTGTCATGCGCTTCGCCATAAAGGGTTGAGATTTCAGCATTTCTCCGAACGCTTGCGCCGTCACGGGTGGGCTGTAGAGGAAGCCCTGGCCGATGTCACATTGGCGCTCGGTCAGGAATTCAGCCTGCGCCTCGGTTTCGATGCCTTCGCCGACGATCTTCATCTCCAGTGAGCTTGCCATGGACAGGATCATGTCAACAATCGCATTGGCCTGAGGGTCATGCGGCGTGCCGGTGAGAAACTGGCGGTCAATCTTGAACACGTCGAAGTCGAGCTGGGTCAAAACCGCGAGGTTCGAGTGCCCGGTACCGAAATCATCCATGGCGAGTTTGATGCCGAGGCGTTGCAGAGGCTCGAGCACCGCGCGGACCCGCTCGGGTTGCTGAATAGCGAGGCTTTCCGTGATCTCGATTTCGAACTGGCGTGGCGGCAGGCCAGATTTGGCCAGAGCGTCGAGAATCGCTTCGGCAAGATTGTCATTCTCAAACTGGCGAGGTGAAACGTTAACGGCGAGATTTACCCGGTGACCCTCCTGGGCCCATTTTGCGGTTTCGATACAAGCCTTGCGCATGATCTGCTCGCCGATCTGGCTGATCAGGCCGGTTTCTTCGGCGAGCTCAATGAACACCGAAGGCGAGACGAGGCGACCATTTTCGAGCTGCCAGCGAGCCAGCGCTTCTGTTCCTGAGATCCGTCCGGTTTGCAGGTCAATCTTCGGCTGAAACAGCGGAATGAAGCGATCTTCGGCGACGGCCTGGCGCAGCTCGGCTTCCAGCTTCAGCTTGGCATCGCGCTGGCGCTCGAGTTTGGGAGAGTAGAACGCGAAGCCGGTGCGAGATTTCTGCTTGAGGTCTTCAATTGTAGCTTGGGCGCGATCCATCACGCGGTTCAGATTGTCACCATCCTGCGGCATCAAAACGATCGAGCCGCGCAGAGAGACAGGCAGTGTTTGTTGCTGAAAACGCAGCGGAATTCGGAACTCACCCAGCAGTTCGCGAATGATCGCGGCGGTTTCATCGCGTGTGACATTTTCCTTGATCAGGATCGCATACTTCTCGGCGAACAGGCTGCCGAGCAACCAGTTGTCCGGGAAGTGTCCATGTTTTGCTGCCGACTGACTGGCAAAGATCCGAAGGCGATCAGCCACCTCCGTGTGCGCGTCCGTGGAGAGGCTAAGATTGGAGCCGTCTGCGCCTGGAGTTTGCGGTTCGAACTCGACGGTGACCAGAACCGCATGACCCGCGGGGGAGAGACCCTGGATTGTATCGCGGACCTCATCGTGAAAAGCACGTTCGGTTAGCAGTCCCGTGCGTTCATCGATACGGGCAGAGGCACGGAGGTTTTCCAGTTCCTTTGCGACGCGTCGCGTGGCGAGGGTTGTTTCGAGCGCGAGCTGACGGAACTCAGAGAATGTGAAGTCCGTCACGCGGCGACGGCCTGTACCGGCCAGACTGTAGTCGCTGATCAGCTGCGTGGCCTGATTGACGGATTGACCAACGGTGCGAGCGAAGGCGCGCATGATGAGGGCTGAAATGGCAGAAATGGCGAGGCACAGCAAAGCCGCGAGCCAGTGCGGCAAAGGTGGGGAATATTTGGTGTTTGGAGCGTAAGTTAGCGTGCCCAGTGTTTCGCCGTCATTGCTGAGAGGAAATGTCGAGGCTTTGCGAGCGAAGTCTGACGCCATGCTGCCGAACAGAACTTCACCTTCGGGATTTGTCAGCACGGCGCGACCCGCCAGAGGGCCTTCCATCGCCATTTCGATGGCGGGCATTTTCCCGTCAGCATAGGCGGTGCTGAGCATTTGAGAGACTTGAATTCCGCTGTCATAACGGGCGTTTTCATAGGCCGTCCAGGACTGCGAAAAGTAGAAAACCGTGAACGCGCCAGACAACATCAGCCCGAGCGACATCGCGGCCAATGTCAGCACATTGGAGAAGCTCGCCCTCGCGACGGACCTGGTTAATGCTTTAATCGGCGTCACACAGTAACCTTCTACCCGACTCAACCCTCAACCTGTTGTTGCAACAATTGTTTAGGGAGTCGTGAACAGATCTGTGCTAGTCGAAACAGTGATTAAGCCCTAAGTGACCCGGCATGACTGACAGAACCGCTACAATCTCGCGCAAGACCAAGGAAACAGATATCACTGTCACCGTGAATCTGGATGGCACCGGCAAGACCAGTATTGCGACTGGCATTGGGTTTTTCGACCATATGCTGGACGCGCTTGGCCGCCACTCTTTCATCGATCTGACGGTCAAGGCGGATGGCGACCTGCACATTGATGGGCACCATACAGTTGAGGATACTGGCATTGTCATTGGTCAGGCGATCAAGTCCGCGCTCGATGATTTTGCCGGAATCACGCGATATGGCCACGCGTATCTGCCAATGGATGAGACGCTGAGCCGTGCGGCGATTGACCTCTGCAAGCGCCCTTACTTCGTCTGGAACGTGACCTTTGATCGCGACAAGATTGGCGACATGGACACCGAGCTGTTCAAGGAATTTTTCCAGGCGCTAGCCGGCAATGGCGGCATGTGTCTGCACATCGAAAACCTGTATGGCGAGAACAATCACCATATTGCCGAAAGCTGTTTCAAGGCGGTCGCCCGGGCGCTGCGCATGGCAGTGGCGCCCGACGCGAAACTCGCCGGGGCCCCCGCCAGCACCAAGGGCAGTCTCTAAATCGGGTTCTGAGGGCAGATCAGGTATTTCTGCCCCGTGGTCTTGGCATTGTATTTCGCGACATTCTCTGCCTGCAGCGCCTCGGAGAGCGACAGCTCACCAGTATAATGGCTGGCAAAGGTCGTGGTCAGCTCATCCGCGACGCGCGTGCGCAAGCGCATGGCGACTTCCATCCCAGCTTTGGCGAGGAAGTTTGGCAGCAACCAGCCGCCGACGCCCCAGGCCATGCCATAGCCACGGCTAAGCACGGTCGGCGATGTGTCGAGGCCGCCATAGAGATAGACCTGCTTGTGTGCGACAGAGCCATAAATGCTGTAAGCGCCGGGCGTGCGGGCTGCGGCGCCTTCCATGGCGGTCAGGATGTCCGAGCCCAGCTTGCCGCCACCGGTGGCATCGAAGCCAAGTGTTGCGCCGGTCTCGTGGACCGCATCAATCAGGTCAGCCATGAAGCTGTCCTTGCTCGAATTGACAATATATTTGGCGCCGAGGCCGCGCAGGATCTCTTCCTGCTCTGGCTTGCGGACAATATTGACCAGGTCAACGCCGTCGGCCTGGCAGATCTTGTTCAGCATCTGACCGAGATTTGACGCCGCCGCGGTATGCACAATGGCCGTGTGGCCCTCCATCCGCATGGTCTCGAGGAAGCAGAGCGCCGTCAGCGGATTCACGAAGCAGGATGCGCCTTCGCGGGCTGTATTACTCTCATGCAGCGGCAATGCCATCATCGCATCGACGGCGCGGTATTGGCCGTACATGCCGCCGCCCATGACTGCGACCGTCCGGCCGATGAGGCTTTGCGCATAATCGCCTTCACCGGCTGCGACGACCGTGCCGGCGCCTTCATTGCCGACGATCAGGGCCTGGCCGATCCGGGCTTTCATCATGCGCATGCCTTGCTCCGGGACTGGAGCTGTCAGCACGGTGCCTTGACCTGAGCCAGAACTGGAGGCCGCGCCCATGTCGGACCAGCCGAACATCACGCCGTGGTCGGACGGGTTGATCGGCGTCGCTTCGACCCGGACAATGATCTGCCCGGCCTGTGGCTCCGGCATTTCCTTCTCGACCAGCTCCATGCGAAGCGTCGCATCTTCGGTGACGGTTGAGACCATTTGCAAATAGGTATCGGGCAATGACATGGGGATCCTCCGGGGATTTAGCGGGAACGGTTATTCTTTTCCTGCCCGCTGGGCTCGGAATTGGCCAGCCTATCGTCGCGAAATGCTGCGGGTGCGCGGCCTTGGCTCTTCCCCTCAGCAAGCGTCTCGGCTAAGGGCGCAGCCATGAGGATGATTGCACTCATCGATTACGGGTCGGGAAACCTGCACAGCGCCGCGCGCGCGCTGCGGGTGGCGTCGAACTCGGCCAAGAAGACGCGCGAGATCCGAATCACGTCGGATCCCGATGCCATCGCAAACGCCGACCGGATTGTGCTGCCCGGAGTCGGACATTTTGCGGATTGCGCGGCGAATCTGCGGGCCCGCGATGGCCTCGTCGAGGCATTGGAGCTCGCGGTTATGCGGCGCGGTGTCCCCTTTTTCGGGATCTGCGTCGGCCAGCAATTACTCGCCACGCGCGGGCTTGAGGATGGCGAGACGCCTGGCCTGAACTGGTTGCCAGGCGACATAGACCGGATCACCCCCGGCGAGGGGCTGGCCGTGCCACACATGGGCTGGAACGCGCTGACACTGGAGCAGGATCACCCGGTCCTATCCGGACTTGGCGAAGACCCGCAC
Organism: Hyphomonas sp. Mor2; assembly: GCF_001854405.1. Lineage (GTDB taxonomy): Bacteria > Pseudomonadota > Alphaproteobacteria > Caulobacterales > Hyphomonadaceae > Henriciella. The sequence goes on along the minus strand of NZ_CP017718.1, from coordinate 2,814,388 downwards.
GTCTATTTCACGCACTCTTACGCCTACCGAAACCCGGCCCGCCGCGATGTGGCGGCGACGACGGAATATGGCGAGACAATCATCGCTGCCGTCGCGAAGGACAATCTGTTCGCGACCCAGTTTCACCCTGAAAAGAGTCAGCGTGTCGGCCTGCAAATCTTGTCCAATTTTGTGCTTTGGGATCCCACATGAGCTTTCAACTGTATCCGGCCATCGATCTGAAAGACGGGCAGTGCGTGCGCTTGCTGCGCGGTGAAATGGACCAAGCCACACAGTATAACCCAGATCCCGGCGACCAGGCGGCGCAGTTCAAGGCCGCCGGTTTTCAGAACCTCCACGTCGTCGACCTGAACGGTGCCTTTGAAGGTGAGAGCGCCAATAGCGAGGCTGTGCGGGCCATCCTGGCGACGACCGATGTCCCGGTTCAGCTCGGCGGCGGTATCCGCACCCGCGCCCACATTGATGCCTGGCTTGAGGCTGGCATCTCGCGCGTCATCCTCGGCACAGCAGCGCTCAGAGACCCGGATCTTGTGAAAGACGCGGCGCGGGCCCTGCCCGGGCAGATCGTCGTCGGTATCGATGCCAAGGATGGCATGGTCGCGGTCGAAGGCTGGGCCGAGACCTCAGACATGTCCGCAATTGATCTCGCCAAAGCGTTCGAAGGCTGCGGGGTCGCTGCGCTGATCGTCACGGACATTGCCCGCGACGGTATGAAAACCGGCGTCAATGTCGCTTTCACCGGAGCGATTGCCGACGCTGTCTCCATCCCGGTCATTGCCAGTGGCGGCGTGGCCAGCGTTCAGGATATCCATGATTTGCGCGCGCATACCGGGGCGCGTGTGATCGCGGGTTCGATCCTGGGCCGCGCACTTTATGATGGCGATTTACGGCCAGATGAGGCGCTCGAGGCAGCCCGCTGAACCGCCTATTCCGGACGACTTCCGGTTTCCGGCCACATATGGATCGAGTTGAAGAAACGGTCCGCCGCTTCACGATCCCCTGCGGACCAACCCCGTTCCTGCAGCTGCGGGGTGCCATCGTCAGCCAGCACAAACCCCCGAAACAAAGCGGCTGGGTGAGCCATGTCGCCGGGTTCCGTGAAGACATATAACTCGCGGTGAGTTTCGAGATGACAGACTGTCGCTGGCCGCGACATGGCATGGCAATGATAGTCTCCGCGCGACTGAATATTGTCCATCAGCGTGGTGATCCTGTCTGCCTCTACGCCCATTTCGAATGACTGGACATCCGGAATTGGCCCCTCATCGCCCATATTGACGCGTTCCGGCAGTCCAGCCTTGTGGACGCGGAACACGATGGCGCGCGCCCCGTCAGGGCCGCCGCGCGGGGCATGCTCGGCCTCAGGCGGAATGACATAGGCGTCTCCGGCTTTCAGGATCTGATCCGGCTTGTCCGCTTCGATATGTACGGCGGACCCTTCGATGACATAGACGAACTCCTCGCCCGGATGGAAATGCGCAGGAACTGTAGCTCCTGCGGGGATGACAACATCAGAAATGATCATTTCAAGATCGTCCGATATCGTGATTGGTCCGCGCAGCATCAGGTTTGAGCCAGGCGGGGGCTTCAGCGCCGCATCGTCGTGGTGATGATGGGCTTCAACGCTAACACAGCCAGTGGCTGCCAGCAGCGCAAGTGTGGAGAGCATTCGTTTCATTATTCGATCTCCTTCCAGAATCCACTGACCTCCAGGGCGAAGTCGCGGGCAATATCTTCTGCGCCGATCCTGATCAGGGTTTCGAGCAGGATCGAGACATCGGGTCCGGCGAGTGCGCTTGTCTCGCCTTGTGTGATCGCGAGCAGCATGAGCGCAGATTCGCCGACAGCGCCGGCCTGCGCCGCAGCCTTCAAACTGGTGACCTGGCCTTGAGCCAGGCGTTCACCACGGTCAGACGTTTGCGCCAGAAAGTCCCTGGCCACCGGTGATAGGGGGATTCCCAGACCAGCCCAGAGCGTAAACAGGTTCGCTGCCTGGATCTCTCTTTCGGTCGAATTGGCGGTAGAGATCAGTCGCTTTTCGATCGCGCGCAGTTTTTGCGGCGTCGCCTCTCCGCCGGCAATCACGTCTGCGGCATTCAGCATTGCGACGCGAAACGGGTTCGCTGGGGCGATCCCTTCGGCGCGCGGCGCCTGCAGCCAGGCTTGGGCAAGGTCGCGATTGCCTGCGATCAGTGCGGCCTGAGCAAAATCAATCGCATAAGCGCCGGTGTCAGCGCTTTGCGTCATCTGCTCGAGATCGGTCAGGAACAAGTCTGCTGTGCTGCGATACTCAGCCAACGCGCCGTCTGCGGCATTGGTCAGCACGGCAGCTAGGGTTGCGGCACGATCCGCATCTGCGACCAATGGGTCGTTCAGATCTCGCAGGGCCTGCTCCACTTCGGAACTCGGCTCAAACTCCTGATCTTCCAGGCGCGTCAGCAGGATCTCCCGGCGCTCCGCGGCCTCGATCAGGCCAAGCTCACTGGCCGACTGCGCAAGTCGCGCCCGCAGATCGGCAGGCACGCCCGGTCGCTGGGCCGCCGCTGCCGCCAAATCCGGACGGTTTTCTTCCAGCTCGACATCGGATGTGTCGAGATTGGCCTTGGCGGACAGCGCGATGTTCAGACCGGAATCGTAGCGCGCTTCCGGCGGGTTCGGCGTGTCACCAGATGCAGCGAAGATCGCCGCGACCGTCCACTCATCCATCACACCCTGTGCCTCAGCGACTTCAATCGCAATCTGTGCGCCGGCGACATTGTCCTGTAGCACGGCGCAGACGGCACGCAGTTTTAGCCAATAGCCGGCGACCCGCACGGGACCATCAAGTTTCGAACAGGCGGTGAGTTCCTGTCCGCTCGCCATATCCAAGTCCACGGCCAGTGTTTCGGCATCGAGGCCAAGTGTCTCTTCCTCAAGCTGTGGAACCAGCGCGGCGGCGGCGCGCGCTTCGCCAAGTTCCAGCATCAGCCGCGCACGTTCGGCCAGAAGCGCTTCCGCCTTGGACCCCACCGGCCGTGTTGCGGGAGACAGGATCGTGCGGCGCAGCAAGCGCCGTTCTGCCGGGCTGAGATCTGCGGTGCGCACCGCCTGCATCAGATCCAGCAGCGTATCATCATTCGAGCTGCGCCACAGATTGGAGGGAAATTCCGGTTCGCCGATCGATAGATAGCGCTGCCCCCAGGCGCTGATATCATCGAGGCTTTCCGATTCAACCTGCGCCACCGCGGGCATGAATGCCGCGAGGCCAGATCCCAGGACTGCGCACAGCGCAGCTCTAGAGAACATGTTCGATCTCCAATCGGACTTCACCGGCCTCGGGCTTCTGGTCAGACATGGAGTTTCCAAGCCACCAAAGGACGCCGAGTATCGCGACGACAAAAAGGGTCAGAATGATGAGCCATTTGCGCATGATTGTGTTGCCTTTCGCACGCTAAACCGATGGCCAAAGATTGCCGGATCCGCTTCGTCTGTATAGGACAGGATTTGCGGACGCGAAAAGACCATGGCTGAAGACCGATCTAGTACCTTGAAAACCGACAGAAATGAGGCGACGTGGGCCAACCGCACCGTGGCGCTCGTTGGCTTGATGGGCGCGGGGAAGTCTACGGTCGGACGGCGTCTGGCGGCCAAACTGGGGCGCCCTTTTACCGACAGTGATGACGAAATTGAAAAAGCCGCAGGTCTTTCTGTCGCGGATATCTTCGCCCTGCACGGTGAAGAAGAGTTTCGCCGGGTCGAACACAAGGTTCTGCAACGCCTGCTCGAAGGCCCGCCCCAGGTGCTGGCGACCGGTGGCGGCGCCTATCTCAATCCTGCAACGCGCGACCTGATGCGCAATCATGCGGTCACGATCTGGCTCAATGCCGATCTGGAAACGCTCTGGAAGCGCGTCTCCAGGCGCAATCATCGCCCTCTGCTGCAGCGGCCGGATGCCAAGGAAGTGCTTTCCAGCTTGTTTGATGAGCGGCGTTCTATATATGAGCTCGCTGATCTAACAGTCCCGAGCGTAGACGGACCGCATTCGAAAACGGTCGTTTCGATTATCAAGGCCCTGGAGACATGGACGCCGACACCTTAAGCCCGCCCTTGACCGTCCGCGTGGACCTTGGCGCTCGCAGCTATGACATTCTCATCGGAGAAGGCCTCATCGCTCGTGTCGGCGCGCTGGTGCGCCCTTTTGTGGGCCAAGCGCGCGCCTTTGTGGTGAGTGATGAGACGGTCTGGGCCCTGCATGGCGAGGCCTTGCGAGCGGGGCTTGCCGCAGAAGGCATTGAGACGATCGAAACCGTATTGCCTGCGGGAGAGAGCACCAAGAACTGGACCCAACTTGGCGACGTTCTGGATTGGCTCCTGGCCCACGGTGCGGGGCGTGATGATGCTTTGATAGCGTTTGGCGGTGGCGTGATCGGCGATCTGACCGGACTGGCGGCGTCCCTGCTGAAACGCGGCATGCGGTTTGTGCAGGTGCCGACAACCCTGCTGGCGCAAGTGGACAGCTCCGTAGGCGGCAAGACTGCGGTGAATACCGGGCAGGGCAAGAACCTGGTCGGGGCGTTCTATCAGCCGCAACTGGTCATCGCGGATACGGGTGTCCTGACAACCCTGCCGGAGCGCGAGCGCCGTGCGGGTTATGCGGAGATTATCAAATACGGGTTGATCAATGATCGCGGCTTTGTCGACTGGCTGAAGGACAATGGGCCAGATGTCCTCGCGCTCGCGCCTGACGCGATTGGACAGGCGGTGGCTGTATCCTGCCGCGCCAAGGCCGGGATCGTCGCTCAGGACGAGCGGGAAGGCGGCGTCCGGGCCTTGCTGAATCTCGGCCATACGTTTGGGCATGCGCTGGAGGCCGCCAACAATTATGGCCCGGAATTGCTGCACGGTGAAGCTGTCGGTGCCGGAATGGCACTCGCGCTTCGTTATTCGGCCAGACTGGGTTTGATGTCATCCGAAGACGCTGAACTTGCCGCCAGCTTGATTGCGCAGAGTGGGCTCGAAACCACTCTGTCAGCCCTGCCCGGCGGACCGTATCCAGCGGATGCGCTGGTAGACGCCATGCGGCAGGACAAGAAAGCCCGTGCCGGACAAGTTCCCCTGATTCTTGCACGGGGCCTCGGAGAGTCCTTTATATATCCAAATGCAGACCTGCAGGACGTGCAGGCATTCTTACAAGAGGAGCTGCAAAAAAGCTGATGATTATCGGCACTTTACTGACCATCCTGTGTTTGATCGGGATGTCTGCGTTCTTTTCGGGTTCTGAAACAGCACTGACTGCGGCCAGCCGCGCGCGCATGCACCAGTTCGAGAAGGATGGCGATAAACGCGCCACCCTGGTGAACAAACTCATCTCCGATCGTGAGCGCCTGATTGGCGCCATCCTGCTGGGCAACAATCTCGTCAATATTCTCGCCTCGGCCCTGGCCACGAGCCTGTTTGTGAGCCTGATGCCCGGGCCGTCCGGCGTGGCCGTGGCGACCGCGGTTATGACCGTCTTGGTACTTGTTTTTGCGGAGGTTTTACCCAAGACCTATGCGATTACGCGACCTGACAACATGGCGCGTTCGGTGGCGCGGCCGATCTCGTGGTTGGTCGCGATGGCCAGCTGGATCGTGATCGGCATCCAGGCGATTGTGAACATCACGCTGCGCCTGATCGGGGTCAAGCCACCGGAGGATGATCTCACCGCGGAAGAAGAGATTCGCGGCACGATCGACCTGCACCATTCGGAAGAAGGCCTGGACGCGAAGAACCGGCACAGACTCGTCGGCGCGTTGGATTTGAAGGATATGACGGTGGAAGAAGTGATGATCCACCGTAAGAACATCACCATGCTGGACGCGGACGAACCGGCCGACGTGATCGTCCGCAAGGCCCTCGCCAGTCCGCACACGCGCTTGCCTCTCTACCGCGGAGACCAGGAAGAAATTGTCGGCATCCTGCACGTGAAAGACCTGCTCCGCGCCATTGTTGGCAATAATGGCAAGACAAGTGGCCTCGACATTGTCGAGATTTGCCGCGACCCCTGGTTCATTCCGGAAACCACAGCAGCGGAAGATCAGCTTGATCTGTTCCTCAAACAGCGCAGCCATTTCGCCCTGGTTGTAGATGAGTATGGCGCTTTGCAGGGGCTCGTCACGCTGGAGGATATCCTGGAGGAGATCGTCGGGGATATTCGCGACGAATATGACGTCGTCGTCCGCGGTGTACGGCCGCAATCGGATGGTTCGGTCTATGTCGAAGGTGGGGTCACCATTCGGGATCTGAACCGCGCCATGGGCTGGGAGCTGCCGGACGAAGAGGCCGTCACCATTGCCGGTCTGGTGATTCATGAAGCCCAGACGATCCCGGAACCAGGGCAGCGCTTTGCCTTCTATGGCTATCGTTTCGACATTGCGCGCAAGAGCCGCAATCAGATCACCGGTCTGAAAGTCATGCCGATGCACGAAGATCGCGATGGCGCCGATGCGTAGCTTTGAAGAGATTCTGAAGCTTGCCGAAACCCACCACGGATCGCGCGCAAACGTGCTGAAACTCGCTGAAAACACGCATAGTGCTGCAAATCTCAGCGCCATCAGCGATGCCGACTATTTGGCGGAGATGACCAAGGCGGTGTTCAGCGCCGGCTTCAACTGGCAGGTGATCCGCAACAAATGGCCAGGCTTCGAGGCGGCGTTTCATGGCTTTGAACCCGCGCGAGTGGCCTTCTTCCATGACGAAGATGTCGACCGGCTTCTGTCGGACAAAGCGATCGTTCGGAATGGTCAGAAAATCACCGCGACGATCGAAAATGCCCGCTTTGTTGCGGCGACGGCGAAAGAGCATGGCAGCTTCGGTTCCTTTTTGGAACGCTGGCCGGCCGATGACCAGGCAGGCCTGCTCGCTTATCTCGGCAAGCACGGCTCCCGTCTCGGCGGGGCGACGGCGCAATATTTCCTGCGCTTTGTCGGCTATGATGCCTGGATCGCCTCGCGCGATGTGTGCGCGGCCCTGGTGCGTGAGCAGGTGCTCGACAAGCCGACGGCGACAAGCAAGACCGCGCTGAAGAAGATCGATGCCACCTTTACGACCCTACATGAACAGTCTGGGCAGCCGCGCGCCGTGATTTCCCGCATCCTCGCTTTGTCTGTGGGCTAGAGATGAGTTTCGCCGCGACTTTCATCACGCTCTATCCAGACGCGTTTCCAGGCCCGCTCGGGGTTTCGATCCTGGACCGCGCCCGCCGCGATGGGGTCTGGAGCCTGGACACGGTAGACCTGCGCACGTTCGGGCTCGGCAAGCATAGGCAGGTCGATGACGCGCCAGCCGGGGGCGGTGCCGGGCTGGTCCTGCGCCCTGACGTCGCCGCCGCGGCGATAGACAGTCTTCCCGCCTCCGAGGCCCCGCTCATCTATCTCAGCCCCCGCGGTGTGCCCTTCTCGCAGGACCTGGCGCAGAGCTGGGCAGCGGGCCCTGGCCTCAATTTCTTCTGCGGCCGCTTCGAGGGCCTCGATCAGCGCGTCATCGAGCGGCGGAACATGCTGGAAGTCTCCCTCGGCGATTTCGTCCTGGCAGGCGGCGAAGTGGCGGCCATGGCGATGCTGGAAGCGACGCTGCGCCTGATCCCCGGTGTGACCGGAAATCAGGCCTCGGTGGAGGAGGAGAGCTTCTCGTCAGGACTGCTCGAATACCCCCATTATACCTTGCCGCGGAGCTGGGAAGGGCAGGGCACGCCGGATGTGCTGCTATCGGGCAATCACAAAGCTGTCGAAGAGTGGAGGAATCAGCAGAGTCAGGCATTGACAAAAACCCGCCGACCCGATTTATGGGCTGCTTTCCGAAATGGACCCAATTTGCGAGCGTCGGAGACGGACGATGAACATGATTGAACAGCTTGAAGCTGAAGAAGTTGCCCGCGTTACCGCTGGCAAAACCATCCCAGAATTTTCCCCAGGCGATACGCTGTCTGTGAACGTGCGTATCAAAGAGGGCGACCGTGAGCGTGTACAGCGCTATGAGGGCGTATGTATTGCCCGCGCCGGTCAGGGCCTGAACGAGAATTTCACGGTCCGCAAGATTTCTTTCGGTGAAGGCGTTGAGCGGGTGTTCCCGGTGGTTTCGCCAATGATCGAAAGCATCGAAGTGAAGCGCAAGGGCCGCGTCCGCCGCGCCAAACTTTACTATCTCCGCGATCGTCGCGGTAAGTCTGCCCGGATCGCCGAGCGGACCACCGGCCACGGCATGGAGACCACTGAGATCACCACGTCCAAGACCGAGCTGCGCCGCCAGCGCGACGCTGCCAAGGTCGCCCGCCGCGAAGAAGCGGCGAAAGAGCGTGACGCCGCGGCCAAGGCGAAAGCTGCTGAAGACGCTGCGGCTGCCGCCGCCGCTGAGGCCGAAGCCGCCGCAGCAGAAGCCGCTCCAGACGGCGACGCCGAAGCGTAGAGCTGGTTTAAACCCAGGTTTGAAAAGCCCCGCCCATCGGTGCGGGGTTTTTTGTTTCGGGTGAATTTTCGCTTCACGGGTTTCTCAGCCCGCATTGCCAACGAAAGTTGGCATCCACGGCGGCTGGCGGAGTCCCCTCTCAACCGCCATGGATCCTGACTTTCGTCAGGAAAGCGGGATCAAAATTTGCGCTCGCTCCTTTTCTCCGCAGTCCCGGGCTCGGCCCGGGACCAGGCTCTGGGCTTCCATATCCAACCTTCACGCTCTGCCCAGCCCGGTCTGGGCATGCTCTGCCCGACTTGATCGGGCAGTCCAACCCCCGCACGGGCCGCGAAGATCGGGAGCGAAAACACCTCTCCCGACCTCTGCCGCCAGATCTCGAGCTGGACCCCACGGACAAGCCCGTGGGGAGCGCTTGAGGGGAACCTCAGTAATTCAGGCCCTCATCCTGAGCGAAGTCGAAGGATCAAGGGCCGGGCTTCTGGGAACTGGCGTCAAGCCCGCCTCGTCCTTCGACTTCGCTCAGGATGAGGCTTCAAGAGGGTCTCTTGATCTGTACGTGCGCTTTGGGTCAGGAGAAGCCGCTCGGTTTCGTCCGCACCCTCCTCCCGGCGCTCTGCCCGACTTGATCGGGCAGTCCATCACCCACACGTGCCGTGAAGGTCGAGAGCGAAAACACCTCTCCCGATCTCAGCCGCCAGACCCCGTGCTGGACCCCACGGAAAATTCCGTGGGGAGCGCTTGAAGCGGACCTCAGGTCTTCAGGCGCTCAGGATGAGGCTTCAAGGGGGTCTCTTGATCATTACGTCCGCTTTGGGTCAGGAGCAGACACCGGGCTACAGGCGCTCATCTGGTGTTTTGCTAATAGAACCGGTAATTAGTCGCCATGCTATCCAGATTGCTCTTCCCTATGGACTGGTCGCTTTCATTGATTGCCTCCGCCCTGCGCCTGGGTGCAGGAGGGACGGGATCATCTGTGTCCATACCGACGTCGCCACTCATCCTGTATGAGTTCGAAAGCTGTCCATTTTGTAGAATAGCGCGTGAACAAGTATCCGCCTCCGGTGTCACCGTGAACGTCAAGCCTTGTCCCAAGGGCGGCAAGCGGTTTCGGCCCGAGGTGAAACAAAAAGGTGGCAAAGCACAATTTCCGTATTTGGTTGATCCAAACGTTTCGGCAGAAGGCGCGGCTGTAGCCATGTATGAAAGTGCGGATATTGCTCGCTACCTGCGTCAGCGATACGGAAAGACGCCTCGTCCACTCATACATTGGGCTGGGCCAATAAATCAGATACTCTCCCAGTTTGCCGCGCTCGCACGATACATGAACGGCACGATTGCGCGCCCAGCGGCCCAACCGGATAAGCCGCTCTTGCTCTACGCTTCAGAACGTTCAGCAGGGGGACGGCTTGTAAAGGAAATGTTGTGCAGCAAAGAGTTGGAATATTTCTGGACGGCGCAAGCCCCCAACGGCCAAAGAACGCCTCTCTTAAAAGACCCAAACTCTGATCGGCTCGTGACCGGTAGCTTCGCAATCCTCAATTATCTGCGCCAAGCCTATCCCAGGTTGAAATAAGTCCGTGGGGCGCGCGTGGCGCCATTTCCGCCCTTGATCAGGATTTTGTCGAAACTATCGATGAACTGCCAGCCGAGCGGCAGCGCTCTCCACGTTGCAGGACATAATGATGATGTCGTGATCTTCGCCGTTTCGGTCGCGGACGTGTTCTTTCAATAGGGCTTCTTGCTGAAACCCCATCTCTTCGAATACAGCGCGTGCTGCAGATTGGTCCAAGGTCATTTGGGCGATGATTTTTTCGACACCTGCACCGATCGCCTGAACGAAACTCTCCTGGATCATCACGCGGCCAAGTCCTTTGCCGCGCGCTTCGGGGCCCAGCAGGACGCGAATCTCCCCGACATGTGGCGACCATGATTTGCGATCGAGCATCATGCCGGCCATTCCTATCAATGCGCCGTCCTGCTCCGCGAGTAACGCCAAGCTGTCACCGTCTTTAATACTCTCGAACCAGGCATCGACGACGGGGCGCTTGGAAATGTCGCGGCGCAGATATAGCAAATCATGATCTGGCAACGCACACGCAAAGCGGTGCACGGCGTCTGCGTCAGCTGCAACAGGCAGGCGCAGCGTGATCTGGTCTGAACCCAGCGAGATTGTTTTGGGGTAATCGGATTGTGTCATGCAGACCTCTCTGAAAGCCAGTCATCCAGAACCGGCCACATACGACCGACGGCATTGGCGCCACAGACCAAACTCACATGGCCCCCTTTGAGGACGATATCGGTCTTGTCCTCGGACCCGACCAGTTCGATCAAAGGGGCGCTGGCGGGTGGCAGGACCAGGGAATCGTGTTGTGCGCAGGCATGGAAAATCGGCACTTTGATATTTGCAAGATTGGCCGATTTGCCGCCGACCCGGAGCTTTCCGGTATATAGCGCGTTCTCCCAGAACAGCTCCTTCACCGTCTCGCGGAAATACTCGCCCGCCAGCGGCAGCATGTCATTGCTCCAGCGGTCATACTTGCGGAAGTTTTCGACGAAATCGCTGTCCCACATATTTCGCCATAACGTAATCTGCGCAGCGGTCTGACCTGCGGGGGCGGTCATCTGGAAGCCTTGGAAAACAAAATTGGGCGGTACATTTCCGATGAGGTCGACCATTCTGTCGACTTCGAAATGCTTCTTGTCTGTGACTTTGGTGAACATACCCATTTCATGGAAATTCACGGGTGTCGTGAAGCAGACCAGATTGCGAACCCCGGCGCCTTTCATCGACGCCGTGTAGATCGACGCCAGGACGCCGCCCATACAATAGCCAATAAGGCTGACCTCATCTTCCCCTGTCTCTCGCGCGACAATTTCGAGGCATTCCTGAATGAAGGTCTGTGTATAGTCTTGCAGGGTCAGCGTTTTTTCTTCTGGACGAGGCGGTTGCCAATCCATCAGGAACACATCGTATCCGGCCTTCAACAGAAACTCGACCAGGCTGACGCCTGGCATCATATCCAGGACGTAGGACCGGTTAGAGGTCGGCGTCACAATCAAGATCGGCGTCTTGTAAACCTCATCGCTGAGGGGATGATAATGAAACAGCTGCAGCGTGCCGCGCTTGTGGATGATGTCTTTCCGCGTCTGGCCAACGGGCGGGTCATCGGAAAGGAAGTAAGACACGCCGTTTATGTTGCGCTGAATGGTGCGATCCACCAGTTGGCGGATTCGGTCGCCTGTCGACTTTTCTTTCGCTTTCGTCTTGGCCACCACGCACTCCTCGCTTCGGCGATTACTTCTTTGTTGCCGATTTTGGCTTCTTGGTCCGTGCCGGGCCTTTACGTGTTGGTGTGGCCTTCTTGCCCAAGACTTCGAGCAACATGGCCTCGATGGCGACCATTCGCTCTTCGATACGGCCACACTGTTCCGCCAGCATGACGATGTCTTCTTGCGTCGGCATGTTGTAGAAATGCAGGTTCTTTCCCATGCGGTCGGCAAATCGCTTCTGAACGCGGGCCTGGGTTGTCACGGCTGTGTTCATGACTTTCCCGAAATTCTCGGAGCCGAAGACCGCTTTGCCGAGTTCATTGACGCGTTCTTCGAGGGATGCGACGGCCTTCTGGACCGGATCGCCGCTCTTGTTTTGTGCCACGCGGATACTCCAACTCGTTTGTTCTATTCGGTTTTTCTAACTTAGACGAATAGAAAGGTCCATCTAGCCCCGGCGTCATCCTGCTTTGATGGATAGAATGAGCTTGGCCATGTTCGATCGATTTGGACGGGGGCCAAGCGCACGCGATTAAGTGCGCGGCCCCTCCGACGCCAAAAGCAGACTCCCGCACACCCCAATCATCATATCCACCTTGCCCTCGCTCGCGGGCCATGCTGATAGAGGCGGCGAGAAAGGATGAGGCAGGATGTCAGGACAAACGCTTTACGATAAGATCTGGAATCAGCACGTGGTCAGCGAGGATGCGGCCACGGGTGAAGCGCTGCTTTTTATCGATCTCCACCTCATCCACGAAGTCACCACGCCGCAGGCCTTTGCCGGGCTGAAAGCGGCGGGGCGCGGCGTGCGTCGACCTGATCTGACGCTGGCAGTGGCGGATCACAACACGCCGACCGAGGGCCAGTCCAAGGGGCTCGATGGTGTCCGCGACGAGGCAGCCCGCAATCAGCTGAAGGCGCTGACCCGGAATGTCGCCGAGCATGGCATCGAATACTTCCCCATGGGCCATATCAATAATGGCATCGTCCATGTGGTCGGGCCGGAACAGGGCCGCACGCAGCCGGGCATGACGATTGTCTGCGGGGACAGCCATACCTCGACGCATGGCGCTTTCGGCTCGCTCGCGCATGGGATCGGGACGTCTGAGGTCGAGCATGTCCTGGCCACGCAAACCCTGCGGGCCCGCAAGATGAAGAATATGGCGGTGGAGTTCAAAGGCCCCCTGCCGGACGGCGTGACGGCCAAGGACATCGCCTTGCATCTGATCGCGCGGATCGGCACGGCGGGTGGCACCGGATGCGTCATGGAGTTTCGCGGCGAGGCGATCCGAGGCCTCACCATGGAAGGCCGCATGACCCTGTGCAATCTGTCGATTGAAGGCGGCGCCCGGGCCGGCCTGATCGCGCCGGACGAGGTCACCTTCGCCTATGTCAAAGGGCGTCCTTCCGCGCCGAAAGCCGGCGCCTGGGAGATTGCCGAGCGTCACTGGCGCACGCTCTATTCCGATGATGACGCGGTCTGGGACGATGTGATCGAGATCAATTGCGCCGATATTGAGCCGACCGTGACCTGGGGCACCAGCCCTGAACAGGCCATTCCGGTTTCCGGTCAGGTCCCGGATCCGGCCAAGATGGACGATCCGGTCAAAAAGGCAGCCGCTGAACGCGCTCTGGACTATATGGGCCTCGAAGCGGGCGCCGACCTGTCGGGTACGCCGGTCCAGCGCGTGTTTATCGGTTCCTGCACCAATTCCCGCATCGAGGATCTTCGCGTCGCCGCTGAGGTGGCCCGGTCCGGCAAGGTGGCAGACGGGGTGCGTGCGATGATCGTCCCCGGCTCCGGCCTGGTGCGGGCGCAGGCCGAAAGCGAGGGCCTGGACGAGGTGTTCCGCGCCGCCGGGTTCGAATGGCGCGAGCCAGGCTGTTCCATGTGTCTCGGCATGAATCCGGACATCCTGGCGCCAGGGGAGCGCTGCGCCTCGACCTCGAACCGCAATTTCGAAGGCCGCCAGGGCCGCGGCGGACGCACTCATCTGATGAGTCCATATCTGGCCGCGCGCGCAGCGATTACCGGAGTGATCGGCGCGTGAGTCTGAAAAAATGGACTCCCCGCGAACGCCCGGGACAATGGCCGCTGACGGGGGATCGCGTGGTGCTGGAGCCGCTCGATTGGGAGGCGCATTTGAACGGCCTGTATGATGCGGTTGCGGCACCGGATGTGGCAGATATCTGGACCTATATGCCGATTGGGCCGTTCGAGAGTCGCAAACAATTCCGGAAAGTGTTTGGCTTTGTGGCCGAAGATGCGGGCTGGGAGACCCTGGTCATTCGCCGCGCGAAGGGCGGCGATGTCCTCGGCATGTCGAGCTATATGCGGATCCGCGAAGCGCATGGCAGCGCGGAGATTGGCTGCGTTGCCTTCGGCCCCGACCTGAAACGGTCCGCCGAAGCCACTGAAGCGATGAGCCTGATGGCAGGGCATGTCTTCGATGAGCTGGGCTATCGGCGCTATGAATGGAAATGCCACAATGAAAATGCCGCCTCCAAACGCGCAGCAGAACGGTTTGGGTTTCAGTTCGAGGGCATTTTCCGCAATGATATGGTGGTGAAAGGCAAGAGCCGGGACACAGCCTGGTATGCGATGACCGATGAGGACTGGCCTGCCATCAAGCGGGCGTTCAGGGCCTGGCTTGCGCCAAAGAATTTCGATGCCGCGGGCGACCAGAAAAAGCGGCTGGAATCGTTTCGCGCCGCGTCCCGCCGCACGCGCGCCTGATACGCGCGCTCTGGCATAAAATTTGCGCCTGTCGGGTTCGACACTCCTGTGCCGGACCGGATGTCCACGTGCCCGGTCTGAGGAGAGGGGACGGAGGCGCTAATGCTCGGACGATGGACGCAAATTGCACGCACCCTGATGCAGGTGGTTCTCGCATTCACGGTTATCTGCGCAAGCCTGTATCTTCTGGCGCTGGACACTTTAGACCGTATCAAGGCGGCCCCACCATCGAGTGAAACCCGCGCGATGCCGGTTTCGGAGCTGCAATTATGGGCCCTTTGGCCGGTCATTCAGGTCCTGCCCATGCACCAGCCACACGCAGAGGCGAGACCCGGCCGGACATTTCAGGACTGTGATACCTGTCCGGAGATGGTCGAGCTGCCACCAGCTCACGTTCTGATCGGGTCGCCTATGATCGAAACCGAGCGCTTTACGCATCTCCGGTTCCCCCGGTCCTTGCGGCAAAAACTGCGTCACTCCAATCGAGAAGGTGCGCGCCGCGTGGTCACCCTGCCGCGCGCATTTGCAATTTCTCGCTTCGAGCTGACTCGAGGTGAGTGGCTCACCGCCCAGTCGGATCCGGATTGGGAAGCGATCACGGGTCTACCGGCCCGACCCGCATCGGCGCATGCCTTTGACGGCATGAATGAAGGCGAGCGTAGCCCGCAGCTGAACCTGGATTGGGATGATGGGGCTGCCTATGCGCGTTGGTTGAGCGCCACGACCGGGCAGACCTACCGCATGCCGACCGAAGTGGAATGGGAATATGCCGCGCGGGCCGGCAGTACGTCTGCCTTTAGCTGGGGCGACCAGGTTGGGTCTGACTTGGCAGCCTGTTCTGGGTGCGGCGGGGCGCATGACAGCACGGCCCCCCCGGAGGTTGGGACTTATGACCCCAACGCGTTCGGCCTGTATGATATGCATGGCAGCGCCTGGGAATGGACGCTTGATTGTTTTCGACCTTTCTATTCATCGCAAAACAACTCTGGCGGATTCCACGACAAACCGGACTGCCAGTACCGAACGGTGCGTGGCGGGTCCTGGCAGGAAAGCCCCTGGCAGATGCGGTCAGCCATGCGTGTGGGTCCGCACTATTATAATCGCAATGAAGGCACTTCGCTTCGATTGGTTCGCGAGTTTCCCTGAACCCGCGTTGACTTTCTGAAGTGATTCCGTTTGGGTCCGGCCAGCTCATAGCTGCGTGGACGCCTGACACGTGGCGCCTCTACAAAATCCACCCGTGAAGGACCCCTCGACATGATCACCGCGCTGGATCACTTCGTATTACTGTGTCCGGAACTTTCCGTGGCGACCGCCGACTATTCCGCCTTGCTGGGCCTGGCGCCGAGCTGGCAGGCCCGGAATGATGGTGTGGGCATATCGGTCTTTGCTGTCGGCAACACTTCGATCGAACTGATGGCACCAGCGGGCGATGGCGCGGTCGCAGAGAAGCTGCGCGAAATGACTGCAGAGGGCGCGCGCCTGACCACGCTGGTCTATCGCTCGGACGATCTCGCCTCTGATCATCATCTGATGATGCGGCGCGGCCTGGCGCCGGACGCCATTGCAGACGGGGCGAGCACGCATCAGGAGTCGGGCGCGAGCCGGTCCTGGCAACGGTTCCGAATCCCGGATGATATTATGGCTGGGGTGAAAACCTTCGTCCTGCAGCCCGACACGCCATTGCAGATCCCTCCTGTCTCGGCTGGCGCGGCGACGGCGCTGGATCATCTGGTGATCAACACCCCGAATCCGGAACGCGCAGTGGCCAATTATGGTGCGCGGCTTGGCCTGCGTTTCGCACTCGACCGGACGGCTGAGCAGTGGAAGACGCGGTTCCTGTTCTTCCGCCTCGGCGGCCTGACGCTGGAGATCATCAACCGACTGGGTGACGCGCCGGACCTGGACGGACCGGATTCGATCTGGGGACTGACCTGGGAAACCGATAATCTTGAAGCCGCCCATGCCCGCCTTTCTGCCAGCGGGCATGATCTCAGCGAAATTCGCACCGGTCGCGAACCCGGTACAACCGTGTTCACCGTCCGCGACCGAACCCAGGGCGTGCCGACCCTGTTCATTGCTCACGCAAAGCGCTAGAAAGCCCGTCATGAAAGCCTTCACCAAACTTCGCTCCACCGCGGCGCCCCTGATCGACAAGGGCAAGCTGATGGTCAATGTCGACACCGACATGATCATTCCCAAACAGTTCCTCAAGACCACCGAACGCGATGGCCTGTCCGAGGGCTTGTTCCACGAGCTCAAGACTCTTCCGGACGGAGCGCCGAACCCGGATTTTGTCCTCAACAAGCCCCAATACCGCACGGCGGGCGTCCTGATCGCGGGTGAGAATTTTGGCTGTGGGTCGTCTCGCGAGCATGCCCCCTGGGCGCTGCTGGACCAGGGCATTACCTGTGTGATTGCGCCGAGTTTTGCCGATATTTTCTACAATAATTGCGGCAAGAACGGCATTCTCGCGATCGCCCTGCCGCTTGAGGTCTGCGAGGCTTTGGCGGACCAGGCTGGCGGCAGCAACAGCGTGTTCGAGATTGATCTTGAAACCAAGACCGTAACGACGCCGGACGGCGTGGAACACGGCTTCGATTATGACGAAGGCCGGCGCGAGAAATTGCTGAACGGCCTCGATGACATTGCGCTCAGCTTGCAATCCGAAGGCGCGATCAGCGCCTATGAAGCGCAGCGCAAACTCGCGACGCCCTGGTTGGAGACGACATCATGAAACCCTTGCTAGTCATCGCCCTGAGCGCCGGTCTGCTGACCGCATGCATTCCCGATATCATGAACACGGAGCCAGAGGTTCGCGGCCTGGAAGGCGCGGCGCCGGTGCAGACGTTCACCGATCCGGACAGCGGCACGACAGTCACGCTTCGACCGGGCGGCAAGCTCAATCTCAAGCTCGATTCCAATCCAACGACGGGATATTACTGGTATCTCAAGGATATAGACGCTTCAAAGTTGGATCAGTTGAGCGAGGCTTATAATGCCGATCCTGCTCCAGCGGGTGTGACCGGCAGTGGCGGGCACCAGTTGTTCGTGTTCGAGGCGCTGAATGTCGGAAAATCCGACTTGAAACTCTCCTATGAGCGCTCGCCGCAGGATGTCGCCGAGACACTCACGCTCAAGATAAAGGTGGTGGAATGATCATCGTAGAAGGCAGCGCCCAGATTCCCGAAGGCGCCTGGGATGAGGCCATTGCGGCCATGCAGATCATGATCAAGGCGAGCCGCGAGGAAGCCGGCTGCATCGAATACGCCTATAGCCGCGACCTGCTGGACCCCAATCTGCTGCGCATTATTGAGCGTTGGACGGACAAGGCCGCACTGGTCAGCCACTTCGCTGAACCCCATATGGCCGTGTTCCGACAAGCGCTGGGCAAGGTGGGTCCTCAGAATCTCGAAGTTCGCATGTATGAGGCGAAGCCGGAGCCAATGCCGCTCTAATCCGCCGCGCTCTTCGTCGCAGTGGACTCGGGCGCGCCAAGCTGATCTATGGCGCGAAACTCCAGACGTGATGAGGATTCCATGAGCCAGACCATGCTGCTCTTGCCCGGTGACGGGATTGGCCCAGAAGTGACGGAACAGGCGCGCCGCGTCGCTGAGGTGCTGGCGCCGGATCTCGGTTTTGAAGAGGGTCTGGTGGGCGGTGCCTCGATCGACACGCATGGCGAACCGCTGACCGTCCATACATTGGTGAAAGCGAAATCCAGCGATGCGGTCCTGCTCGGCGCAGTCGGCGGTCCGGCTTGGGACGGCGTCGAGCGCCACCTACGCCCGGAAATGGGCTTGCTGCAGCTGCGCAAGGGCATGGATACGTTCGCCAATCTGCGCCCCGCTTTCTGTTTCCCGGCGCTCGCTGACGCCTCCAGCCTGAAACGCGAATTTGTTGACGGGCTCGATATCATGATCGTGCGCGAGCTGACCTCCGGCGTCTATTTCGGGGAGCCCCGCGGCTTCGAGCGCGGCATTGGCGACAAGAGCTTCGGCTATGAAACCTCGCGCTATACCAAAGGCGAGATTGATCGCGTCTCGCGCGTTGCGTTTGAGATTGCTCGCGGTCGCCGCGGCGAGGTGGCCTCAACTGAAAAATCCAATGTCATGGAAAGCGGCCTGTTCTGGCGCGAGACCGTCACCGAGCTGCATGCCTCTGAAGGAGAAGGCGTAGAGCTTCGCCACATTCTCGCGGATGCCTGCGCCATGGAACTGGTGCGGGATCCGAAACAGTTTGACGTCATCCTGGCGGGCAACCTGTTCGGCGATATCCTCTCGGACGCGGCGGCCATGCTGACCGGCTCCATCGGCATGTTGCCAAGTGCCTCGCTCAGCTATGACGGCAAGCCCGGCCTGTACGAGCCGGTCCATGGCTCTGCCCCTGATATTGCGGGCAAGGGCTACGCCAATCCCTGCGCCGCAATCCTGTCGGTGGAGATGGCGCTGCGCTGGTCACTGGGCCGGGCCGAGGCGGCGGACAGATTGTTCGCAGCCGTCGGCAAGGCGCTCGATGCGGGGGCCCGGACGCGGGATCTTGGTGGCACAATGTCGACGTCAGAGATGGGCGACGCAGTGATCGCGGCGCTTTAGCTTTCCATGTCCCCCGTCAAATGATCACTCTTCATTCGCATCCATGGCGAGAATGATCTGCGCATAGCCCTTGGCCAGGCGGCCCATATTCTCAACCGTGATGCGTTCATTTGTGCCGTGAAATCCGGTCAGGTCCTCAGGTGACATGACCGCCGGCATGAACCGGTAGACGCTGTCGGTGATCGCGGTGGCATAGCGTCCGTCCGTGGCGCCGAGGACAAGGCCGGGCGTCACCGGGGCACCGCTTGAATCGGCGGCGACGGCGTACAGGACACCAAATGCGAGATTGTCCATCGGGCTGACAGGGGAGGCCCCGGTGCCGCGAATGCCGCTGCGGCCGAGTGTGACTTCCAGCCCTTCAATATCCTTGGTCACCCGCTTCACATGCGCGATGATGCTCTCTTCAGTGTCATTCGGGTGGATACGGAAATTGATGATCGCCGTGGCCCGTTGCGCCAGGACGTTTTCCTTGGCCGAACCGCTCAGCATGGTTGGCGCGGTGGTCGTGCGGATCATCGCATTGGCTTGCGGGATCGCGCCCATCTGGCTTTCGATCATGCCGCCAAACAGCCATTGATTGGCGAAAGCCATACGCATGGTGAAGGGCATGTCGGAAGCCGCCGTCCGGAACAGGGTCGAGACCGGCGGCTTGGAGAAATCCGCCGGCATCTGGTTCTCATCGAGCGCGATCAGGGCGCGCGACAGCCTGACCGTGGCGCTGTTGCGCGGCGGAGTCGAGGAATGCCCACCCGCTGCCGTGACCGTCAACTGCAGCGTGACATAGCCCTTTTCGGCGATGCCAATGAAGGCGAGCGTGCCCCCGGTCAGCGGGTTGTTCTCGACCGCCATGAAGCCCTCATCCAGAGCCATGATCGGCGACACGCCGCGCGATTTGAGCAGCTCGACCCCGGCGGCGGCGCCAGATCCGGAGACTTCCTCATCATGCCCCAGCATCAGCAATATGGTGCGTCGCGGCTGAAAGCCTTCGAGCGCCAAGGCGTCCAGCGCTTCCAGCAGGCCGACCATCGAGCCTTTGTCATCAATCGCGCCGCGGCCATAGATATAGCCATCCTGGATCGCGCCGGAGAAAGGCGGTGCGTCCCAGTCGCCCTCGGTGCCGATATTGACCGGCACGACATCCTGGTGCGCCATCAGCAGGAGCGGATCGAGCGCGGCGTCGCTGCCCTGCCAGGTGAAGAGCAGCGTATACCCGCCCGGCACGGTTTCCTTGTTCGCGGCGGCGTGAAACGCGGGATAGGTCTCTTCCATCCAGGCCTGCATCTCCAGCCATGGGCCCTCCTGGCCGGCGCGGGGGTCACCCGGCGCAACGGTCATCGTGCGAAACTGGATGGCCTCGCTGAGATGCTCCGCGGCGATGTTCTCGTCGAATTCGGGCACGTCGGGCAGGACAATCTCGCGCACCTCTTGCGGCGCCCCGCCATAGGTGAAGGTGCGGACGAGGATGATCGCGACCAGAAGGACGAATATGGCGCCTGCGCCAAGGAAAATGTTCCGGATCATGTGAATGGCCTCCCGCTCTTTTCCTTGGTTGTGGCGGGATGCCTTGACCTTGGCAAGATCTGCCGCCGGGCCAGCCTTAATCGCTGAATCCGGAAACGAACCAGTAGATGAGGCCTACAATCACCAGGACAGAGAGTACGCGCTTGAGCCCTTTCGGCAGGCGCTCCCACCCGCGGGTCAATTGCGCGCCGAACAGGAAGAGCAGTCCGCCGAGAATGGCAAACCGCACAAACCGGCTGACCGAGAAGATCCCGAGAAACTCCCAATAGGGGTATCCGGTCGCTCCGGCGATGAGGTTGATCAGGTAGGATGGTGCCGGGGTCGTCCCGCCGAGGAATATGTAGGACGCGCCGCGTTCGGAGAAGCGCTCCGTATAAGTGGCGGCGAGGTCCTCAACGCCCAGCCAGGCAATCAACGGATCAAAATAGGCCGCGCCGATCGCGTAGATGATTGATCCACCGATCGCACTGCCCAGGACCGAGACGGTCACGAACGCCCAGATCCGGTCGCGGGCCGCCAGACAAAGCGCGATGAAGGCGGCTTCATAAGGCAGGGGCACAAACGAGGTCTCGACGATCTCGACCAGCAGCAGGACGGGCAACAGCCAGCGCGAATGCGCCAGCGCCACCATGCGGTCGGCAAAGGTTGGGCGGGGCGCGGTTTCCGCCATTCAGGTCTCCGGATTGGCTCTGATCAAGACCTAGATCAGTTGATCCGGCTGGCTAGTACGGCCGGTCGCCATTCACCGTGGCGCGGCGCATGTGGCGGCGTTGGCCCTGATAATCATTCAGCGCGTAGTGCCAGCAACAGCGATTGTCCCAGAAGGCGACGGCATCCTGACTCCAGCGAAACCGGCAGGTAAAGCGCTCATCGCGCGAATGCTCGAACAGAAAGTTGAGCAAGGGACGGCTTTCGCGTTTGGTCATGCCGGCAAAGCGCAAAGTGAAAGCCGGGTTCACATAAAGGCCTTTGCGTCCGGTCTCGGGATGTGTGCGGATCACCGGATGCTCATATTCCGGTGCATCGACCGCGACCTCGGTTTGCATGGATTGGCGATCCTGCGCCGACTGCCCTTTGGCGCTATACTCGCGGCTGGCCGAGTGGATGGCATTAAGGCCGCCCAGCATCTCCTTCATGCCATCTGACAGAGCCTCGTAGGCAGCAATCTGATTGGCAAACAGCGTATCGCCGCCAAAAGCGGGGATCTCGACCCCGTAGAGGATGGAGCCCAGCGCAGGCTGTTCGAGGAAGGACATGTCCGAATGCCAGCCGCCGCCGAAATTGAGTTTGTCTTCCGGTTCCTTGATAATCTCCAGCAGCTCGGGATGCCCGTCCATGCCTTTGACATACGGGTGCACATTCAGGGTTCCGAACCGTCGAGCAAACCGCTTTTGCGCCTCCGGCGTCAGGCCGGTCTGGCCGCGAAAGAAGATGACATGATGGTCGAGAAAGGCGCGATGGATCTCATCAAATTGCGCATTGGAGAGATCGTCCGCGAGGGAGACGCCTGAAATCTCGGCGCCGAGTGCCCCGGCAATCGGGGTAATATCGAGCGTAGAAGCCATGCCGGCATTCTACGCTCGATATGCAAGGAGTCTATCTATTCCCCAGCGTCCTCACTGGCCGCCTCTTGCGGGAACAGGCGATCATAGAGATAGGAGAATTCCAGCGCTGTGCGCTTGGCGCGCTCTTGCTGGTTGGCCGCCGCAGAGTGACCGCCATCGATATTCTCGTAATAGAGGAAGGGTTTGTCGGCATCCTCGAACAGTTTCGCCATCTTGCGCGCATGGCCGGGATGCACGCGGTCATCCTTGGTCGAGGTGACGAAGAGCGGGGTTGGATAATCCGCGCTGGCATCGAAGTTCTGATACGGCGAGATGGTCTCCAGGAAGGCCCGCTCTTCGGGATTGTCCGGATCGCCATACTCATCCACCCAGGAGGCGCCGGCCAGCAGCTTGTGATAGCGCAGCATGTCGAGCAGCGGCACCTGAATGACCACAGCGTTCCAGAGGTCCGGGCGCTGGGTGATCATCACGCCCATAAGCAGACCGCCATTCGATCCACCCATGATGCCAAGATGCTCGGGCTTGGTGACGCCAATATTGATCAGGTCTTCGCCGACCGCGATGAAGTCGTCATAGATGCGCTGGCGATTGCCTTTCAGGCCGGCCTGGTGCCAGCTTGGGCCGAACTCGCCGCCACCGCGAATATTGGCCAGGACATAGGCACCGCCGCGCTCCAGCCACATGCGGCCAATGCCGCCGCTATAACTCGGGCGCATCGAAACTTCGAAGCCGCCATAGCCGTAAAGCAGTGTCGGGGTGGAGCCATCCAGCTCGATGCCTTCGCGATGAACGACGAAGTACGGGATCTTGGTGCCATCCTTGGAGGTGGCTTCCTTCTGGTGCACGACCAGGCCATCCGCGTTGAACTTGGACGGCAGGGATTTCAGCGCCGAGGTCGTGTTATCTGCGGCATCAAATGTCAGCAGGCTGTCCGGGCTGAGGAAGCCTTCATAATTGATGAAAACGGTCTCTTCGTCCTCATCGGAGAAGGCGATACCGGCCTGACCCGTGCCCGGCAGGGCCACATCCTTGGTTGTCCAGCCGTCTGTTTCGCTATGCTCCAGGCGCAGGATCTTGCCAGCAACATTGTCATTGATCGAGAGCAATGCGGCCGATTTGGAGACGGCCACGCCGTTCACGGCCTGGCGCTCATTGGCGCGGAAGACCAGCTCAACCGCGGGCAACGCCTTGGTGTCGAGGAATTGCTGCAGGTTGAAGGCGAGCAGGTCGCCGGTCTTGAACGCATCATCGCCAACCGTCCAGTCTTCCTGCAAGGTGACAAACTGCCAGCCTTTATAGTCGCTGCCGAGCGAAGCCTTTTGCGGGATCGGGAATTTGACCGCCTCGCCATCGCTGAGCAGCCAGTAAGTCGATGTGAAGAACGTGTCGGCTTCGACCGCGCCATAAATCATGGTGCCGTCATCCAGTTCAGAAGACCATGGCCAGACACCCACATCTGTGGCCTGACCGGCAAACAGCTCGGTCGCGTCGGCCAGGGCCTCACCACGTTTCCACAGGCGCACAGATGACGGATAGCCGGACTCTGTCAGGGTCGATCCATCGCCGCCCCAGTCGGTGCCGACCAGGACGGTATCATGATCCACCCAGGCCAGGCCTTGCTTGGCTTCATCGGTGACAAAACCACCCTCGACAAAGGCTTTGGCGTTCAGGTCGAACTCGCGATTTATGATCGCATCCTTGCCGCCATCCGATAGCGAAACGAAGCAGAGCGTCTTCTCGGCGCCTTGCGGCTTGAAGCAATTGGCGCCCTTGAACACCCAGTTCTTGTCTTCATCGGCAGCTAGTTTGTCGAAGTCGAGCACGGTTTCCCATTCCGGGGTGTCCGATTTGTAGCTGTCCAGACTGGTGCGCCGCCAGAGGCCGCGGACATTGGTTTCGTCCTGCCAGAAATTGTAGACCATGCCTTCGCGCACGGATCCGTACGGAATGCGATCGGTCGAAGTCGCGAGGTCCAGAGCCTTGGCGAAATTGTCGTCATATACGGCAATATCCTGGATCGCGGCGAGAGAGCGGTCATTCTGTTCGTTGACCCAGGCCAGCGCCGCGTCGCCTTCAACCTCTTCCATCCAGAGGTAAGGATCGGTCGGCATCTCAGCGGCCGCTGTTTCAACCGGTTCGGCTGGGGCTTCTGTTGTGACGTCCACGCTGGCCTCTGTGCTTGTGTCTGGGGTGTCGGTGACGGTGGTGCAGGCAGCCAAAAGGGCTCCGGCAGCCGCCGCGGTTAGGGTATAACGCATCGCTGTCCTCCTCGATTTGAGGAATGGTTTAGCGTCGAGCGCAGTCAGGACAAGGGAGCTGACCTCAATTTCAGGTGATTAATCGATTATTTTTCCGGTCGACTGGCGCACGATCAGTTCGAAATCGAACACTTCTTCCAGCGACGCGTCTTCATCCGGGTTCATCAGGCGCTCGGCGGCGCGTCTCGCCATGTCGACGACGGGCTGGCGAATGGTCGTCAGAGGCGGCCAGACAGCTGAGGCCAGACGGGTATCATCATAGCCGGCAATCGAGATGTCGCCAGGGATCTGGAAGCCGGCGGCCATGACGGCGGTCATCGCGCCCACGGCCATGTCATCATTGGCGGCGAAGATGGCGGTTGGCTTCGGGTCTGCGGTGATCAGCTTGCGCGCCGCCTCCAGGCCGGAGCGAAGCGAATAATCACCTTCCGCGATAAGGGCCGGGATGACGCGCAGCCCGCCTTCGTTCAAGGCATCGAGATAGCCTTCGTGCCGCGCGGTGGACGCATTGTGACCAGCGGGACCAGCAATGAAGGCGATCTTCTTGTGTCCGAGCCGGATCAGGTGACGCACCATTTCCATCGCCGCCAGGCGATCATCCAGGCGCATGACCGGCGTGTTCTCTGGCTGGCGCGCGGGCGACAGGCTGGCATAATTGGTGTCGCTGTCTTTCAGCAGACCGAGAATATCGGCATCGTCGCAAAGCGGTGGGGTCAGCACGACGCCATCGGCGCGGGAGGTCATCAGGAAGGATTGCAGGCGTTCCAGAAAGTCCGGCGCATTGCGATCAACCAGTTCAGGCAGCAGAAAGTAGCCTTTCGCCCGGCAGGCCTCGTAAATGCCGGTATTCACAGCGGTGACATATTCCGGGTTCGGATTGTCGTGCAAATGAGCCAATAGGAACGAACGTGCACCGGCCAGGGAGCGGGCGGCAGGATTAGGCCGATAGCCCAGTTCCCGCGCCGCTTTCATCACGAGCTCGCGCTTGGCGGGTCGGACATTGGGTTCATTATTGAGGACGCGCGAAACGGTTTTGGCAGAGACTCCTGCCCGTTCGGCGACGTCATCTATGGTGATTGCGCGTGGCGGGCGGCTAAGGCCCATGGATCATCTCCCAGCTATTACCCTTTTGTGACGCAATCCGAGCTCGAACGCAATCTATCCGTGTGCGGTTGGAAACTGCGTTGAAAGATGCCCCACTTCGGCGCAGGCATAGCACAAAGCGCGCTGAAATTCGTTAAAGCCCGGTCAGGCGTCCGGCTCAGAGGCAGGCTCGCCCATGGCGCGCATCATGAAGAGCGGGATCGAACCGCGCTCGGTCATCACCCAGTCGAGCGGAACATCATGCGCTTCGGCTGGAATCTCTTCGATTTCCTGCCCCATGAAGGCGAGACCGCAGACGAATACCCGTCCATCCGCGCGCAAACGGGTCAGCGCCCGATCATAGTGACCTTTGCCATACCCGAGGCGATTGCCCTTTCGGTCAAAACCAAGCAGGGGTGTGAGGACCAGGGTTGGACGCACTTCCGGCACCTCGGAATTTGGCTCCAACAAGCCGAAACTCCGCTGTTCCAGCATGTCCCCGCGTTTATAGGCGCGATAGACCATGCTGCCATCTTCCTGAACACATGGAAGCGCCAGCTCTGCCCCGGCACGGATCAGCTTGGTCATCAGCGGGCGCGGATCAATTTCGCTGCCAATCGGCAGATAGACCGCCACAGACGGTCCGTAGCGCTCAAACAGCTTCATCGGAAACTTGTCGGCCAGCGTTTCGCCGGCATCGGGGTCGCGCGCATTGAGCTCTTCGCGCAGCTCTTTCATCTGGGTGCGCAGCCGGGCCTTGTCTTCGCTCATGCCGGTTCCGGTTCCTCGACCGGCATGTCCGCGAGCCCGACCAGCGCGCGCGCATAGGCCTGAGCCGAGAACGGTTGCAGATCTTCAGCCTTTTCGCCGACGCCGACAAAATGGATCGGCAAAGCATGCGCTTCTGCAATTGCCACCAGCACGCCGCCTTTGGCCGTCCCGTCCAGCTTGGTCATGACAATCCCGGTGACGTCGGCCGTGTGGCGGAAGGCTTCGACTTGGCTCAGCGCGTTCTGTCCGACAGTCGCATCCAACACCAGGATCACATCATGCGGCGCATCCGGGTCGAGCTTGCGCGTCACCCGCACGATCTTGGCAAGCTCGGCCATCAGTTCCGTCTTGTTCTGCAAGCGTCCGGCCGTGTCGACGAGGACGAGATCGAGATCCTCGGCCTTGGCTTTTTCGATGGCCTCATAGACCAGGCCCGCCGCATCTGCGCCCGGTTCTTTGGCCAGCACCGGAATACCGGCCCGCTCGCCCCAGACGGTGAGTTGCTCGATCGCTGCAGCGCGGAACGTGTCGCCTGCCACCAGCAGCGCCTTGGCGCCCTGTTCCTGCAGCTTGGACGCAATCTTGCCGATGGTCGTCGTCTTGCCGGAGCCATTGACGCCGACAAACAGCACGACGCGCGGGCGCGAGCCTTCGGAGAAGTCCACAATCTCTTCGCGCGGGGACATGATGGCTTCAATCTCATCCGCCAGGGCGAGTTTGATCTCCTGATCTGTGACGTCCTTGTCCATCCGCGTCTTGGCGAGGTTCTGAACAATCCGGGCCGAAACCTTGCCGCCCATGTCCGAGGTCAGAAGTATGTCTTCCAGATCTTCAAGCGCCTCATCATCCAGCTTGCGCTGATTGAACATGGAACTGATGGAGGCGCCCATTTTCGAGGAGGATTTGGCCAGGCCCGAAGAGAGTTTGGAGAAAAAGCCCGGCTCGGCCACTTCGGCATACGGGTCCGGCTCGCCGCGGGCGATCGCGGCCTGGCGCTCAGCTTCGCGTTTGGCGCGCTCCTCGGCCAGCTGTTGGCGCAGCGCTTCGTCGGCCCGGCGTTGCTCCAGCAGCGCGAGTTCGGCCTTGGCTTTCTCTTCCTGCGCGCGCCGGTCTTCTTCCGCCTGTCGTGCCGCCTCCGCCTCGGCGGCGAGACGTTCCTGCTCTTCGGCGGCCTTGCGCGCGGCCTCGGCAGCGGCTTCGTCAGCGCGGCGCTTTTCTTCCGCCTCACGGGCCAGACGGTCGGCTTCAGCGCGGGCTTCAGCGGCCTTTCGGGCGTCTTCGGCGTCTGCGGCGGCCTTGGCTTCGGCTTCCGCCGCCAGGCGTTCCGCTTCGGCCTGGGCGCGCGCGGCCTCTTCTGCCGCTCTGGCATCGGCTTCGGCTTTCAGCCGGGCCTGTTCAGCCTCTTCCTCGGCCTTGCGGCGGGCGGCTTCGCGATCTGCGGCTTCCTGGGCGAGCCGGGCGGCTTCCTGTTCGGCTTCAGCGGCTTCGCGTTTCTGCCGTTCTTCCCAGGCGCGGTTCGCTTCGGCGACCTTGCGCTCAATCTCTTCCTGTTCCGCGGCCTTGCGAGCGGCTTCCGCCTCGGCGAGGCGCGCGGCTTCTTCTTCTGCTGCTTTCTGGGCTGCGAGCTCTTCTGCGGAAAGCTCCGGGGCTTCCATTTCAGCCCCCGCTTGCAGCGCTTCTTCTTTTTTCTTCTTCTTGCCGAACCAGAGGATCATAGGGCCTGTGCTTTCAGTCTTGTCGTGTCATGTCCGATTATCCGTGCCCGCACCAGGCGTCCAGCCTCGCCGGTTTCGCGCTCGAACGCGACCGGTGTGAAGTCTGGTAAACGCCCGTGCGTGCCGCGTTCGATCAGGACCTCGGTTTCCCTGCCAGTATGGGCTTGCAGATGCTTAACAAGTGCCGCGGATCCGGCCTCGCGGAGCCTCGCAGCGCGCGCCTTGATGACGCTTTTCTCCAGCTGCGGCATCCGTGCGGCCGGGGTACCCGGGCGCGGGCTATAGGGAAAGGCGTGCAGGAAGGCGATACCGCAATCCGCGATCAGGCGTAGCGAGTTCTCGAACGCCGCTTCCGTCTCGGTTGGGAAGCCAGCGATCACATCGGCGCCAAGCGCGATCTCGGGACGGATGTCGCGCAGGCGCTGTGCCAGCTCGATCGCCTGCTCGCGCGAATGGCGGCGCTTCATCCGCTTGAGAATGAGATTGTCGCCATGTTGCAGGCTGAGATGCATGAACGGCGCAATACGCGGATCAGCCATGGCTTCGAACAGTGCTTCATCCATCTCGATCGCGTCGATGGAGGAAATGCGCAGCTGTTTCAGATCCGGCACCAGCTTCAGGATCCGCTGAACCAGGTTGCCGAGCTGCGGCTGCCCGGGCAGGTCGGCGCCCCAGGAGGTCAGGTCAACGCCGGTCAGCACGACTTCATAATGCCCGGTCTCAACCAGGCGCTTGATCATGTTCACGACATCCCCGGCAGGAACGGAACGGGAATTGCCGCGGCCATAGGGAATGATGCAGAAGGTGCAGCGATGGTCGCAGCCATTCTGGACCTGGACATAGGCCCGGGCGCGCCCATCCATGCCGTTGATCAGGTGGCCCGCGGTTTCCTCAACCGACATGATGTCATTGACCCGGACTTTCTCAGTCCCGCCGAGCAGGTCGACGGGGTGCCAGGTTTCGGCCTGCATCTTTTCGTGATTGCCAATGACGCGCGTGACTTCCGGCATTTCGGCAAACATGTCCGCATCGATCTGCGCCGCACAGCCAGTGACAATGACCGGCGCGTCCGGATTCTCCTTGGCGGCGCGGCGAATGGTCTGGCGCGCGCTGCGGACAGCTTCGGCGGTCACGGCGCACGTATTGACGATGATCGCGCCCTCGAGGCCGCCTGCGTCCGCATGTCCGCGCATGACCTCGCTTTCATAGCTGTTCAGACGACAGCCAAGCGTGATGACCTGCGAGGGTCGGGCGGGGGTTTTGGTCTCGGCCATGATTGGTCAGGGGCATATCGCGCTGCAAAGCCTGAAGAGCAAGGGGGGATTGACGGTTTGCAATTGTGAGCGTATAATCACTCACATATATGGAGACTAAACATGCTTGGCGTCTTGATGCTGCTCTCTTTCCTGATTCCCCTGATCGGGGCGCTGGCGATCCGGCGCTATGCTTGGGTCGCTGCGTGGGCCGGAGTCTCTGCGATTGTCGCGGTGCCGGTGCTCTACAAGCTGATGTCGCGAACTTATGACCCGATGGGCTGGGGATTTGTGTTCGTATTGGTGTTTCTTCCAGCGGCTCTTGGCTCCGGGCTCGGTATGGCGATCACCGCCTTGCGGCGACGGCTCCAAGGTCCCGGCGAAATCGAGGTGATCAACAAGATTCTGGCGGGCGCGTTTGCGGTCTCGACGATCAGCCTGGGTCTGATCCTGGCAGGTGATGCCTAAGGCGCCTAGCCCTCTCTCTGCTTGAAGCGTGCCAGCAGCGGATAGTGATCCGAGCCCACAGAATCCAGCACCTTGAACTCGACCAGCTCAAGATTTTCAGAGGCCAGAATATGGTCGATCGGAATGCCCGCGACCGGGAAGAAAGTGGGCCATGTGGACGAGAATCGCGGGTCGCCCGCGCGCTTGCCCGGCAGATTCCGGAATGTGGCGCTCCAGGGCGTCGTGTTAAAGTCACCCATCAGGATGAACCGTTCCGCATCGGCCGCTTTCTCGCCTGCCATGCCGAGCAATTCGTTGCGGGCATGGGTCCAGGACCGAGACACCGGGATCAGCGGGTGCGTGATGACAATGCGCGTGCCGGACCAGTCTCCGGAAAGGTCTGCAAACATCAGTCCGCGCCCGGTAGTCTGATCCGGGATGACCTTTCCCATCTGATCGACGGGTTTGCGCGACAGGAGGGTCAGCGAGCGGCTGTCCGTGACCGGGCGTAAGCGGTCATAGGTCGGGAAGTGAGCGTCAAAGTCCTCAGATTGGAATCGCAAGGACGTCTCATTGATCGCGACCAGGTCTGCTTGTTCGCGTTCGGCCAGATCGCCGAGGCGCGCCATGGCCCGCGGCTGCATGAACACATTTGCAGTGATGACGGTCAGGCAGGCCTCTGGCGGGCAATCGATCTCGCTCGGCGCCTGATATTTGGAGAAGGTCAGGAAGGGCAGGGCGGCGACGATGGTCATCGCCGCGCCAAACGCTGCCGCGCGGGGTCTGAATGCGATCAGCCCGAGCACGGCGAGCCCGGACAGAGCCATGATCTGCGGCAGATAGCTGACCGCCATCTCGAACAGCGGGAAGCCCGGAACCGCTTGCGCCAGAATGACCAGCGGGCAGAGCACCAGAAAGCACCCGGCGGCGAACAGGCTCAAGAGCGGTTTGAGGACAGGAGACAGACGAAACGCTGGCATGCGGGTTAGACGGTGAAGCTCTCTTCCAATTCGACCGGTCCGGTCATGATCACGTGATCTGTAGTTTCGTCCCAATCGATGAATAAATCCCCACCATCGAGTATTAATCTGGCCTGGCGCTCAGTCTTGCCGGCGCGCGCGGCGCAAACCAGAGCGGCGCAAGCGCCGGTGCCGCAGGCCTTGGTCAGGCCAGCCCCGCGTTCCCAGACGCGCAGGCGGATGGTCTGCCGGTCAATGATTTGAGCGAAGCCGACATTGGTTCCCTCCGGGAAGGTCGGATGCCATTCGACCAGCGGGCCGATCGCCGGAATGTCATAAGCGTCTACATCGTCGACAAAGAACACCGCATGCGGATTGCCCATAGAGACGACGGCGGGGCTGTGCAGATACGGAGCGTCCATCGGTCCGATTTTCACATCGACGCCGCGAACATCCATTTTCTCCGACAAGGGAATGTCTTCCCAGCCCATCAGAGGCGAGCCCATATCGACACTGACCAGGCCATTCTCGGCGCGGGCGCCTTTCAGCAGATCAGCTTCGGTCTGGATCCGCACTTCGTCTTTGCCGAGCTCTTCCAGAAGCAGGTGCGCCACCGCGCGGGTGCCATTGCCGCAAGCCTTCACTTCGCCGCCATCGGCATTCCAGATGCGCAGAAAGGCGTCAGCGCGCAGATCATTTTCGATCGACATGATCTGGTCGGCTTTCATGGTCTCGGCAATTTCGCGCAATTGCGCTTCAGACGGCGCGAAATTTTGTTCGCGCGCGTCGAAGACAGCAAAGGCATTGCCCGCTCCATTCATCTTCCAGATTCGCATCGGCCAACCTCATTCTCGCACGTAGCGGGACATAATCGTCAACTTGGGTGATTAAAAGACCTATTTTGGCAGCCGTGTGGCGCTGAGCCATGCGCCGGACTGAATGATCGCCGCGATCAGCAACAGCAACTGGACGATCCAGTGGCTGATGATAAAGGCGGTGATTCCGGCAGCAATCGAAAACCAGTGCAGGCGAGGCTCGGACATCAAATATCCGGCGAGACGGCGCTTGGCTTCAATGGTGGCCAGATTCACATGCGCCCAAATCCGGTTCATGCCGGGCGGTCCGAACACGTCCTGCAGGTCCTGGGGATCGGTGACGCCGGACAGCTCAGCCAGTTCACGCACGCCAGTATGACCGAACTCGACCCGTTGGCGCAGCTGCATGGTCTGGATCAGTCGAATGAGGGCCGAGATCATCACGGCAAGTGCGATGGAAACGAGCGGAAGACCGGAGAGAAGCGTCATGCTGGGCTATATAGGAGCATCCGCGCGATTGCGATAGGAGCACGCCTCATCCGCGCCATTGTCTCATTTCGGGATAGCCGCCCAATAGTCAAAGTCCAGACAAACCCCCGGCGCGTACTTCCCGTCCTCACCTCGCAGCACGAACGTGCCCGGATCCTGGTCCTTGACCGCCACGAGACGCAGGCGCAGGGCGCCCACCGTGTCCGAGAGCTCGACTTTGTCCAGGACCTCGCTCCACGCATAGACGGTGTCGCCTGCGAAGAGTGGTCCGGTATGCGTGCCGCCATTGATCGCGATCATCTCTGCCGCATTGGCGAGGCCGTTAAAGCTCAGCGCTCGCGCGATCGAGATGACCACGCCGCCATAGATCAGACGTTTGCCGAACCGGCTGTCTTTCTGTCCATGTCCGTCAAAGTGGACCTTGGCGGTGTTCTGATAGAGGCGTGTCGCGACCTGATGCTCGGCCTCCTCGACGGTCATGCCGTCGACATGATTGATCTTTTCGCCAATTTCATAGTCGCCAAAGCGGTGCGTGGATCCGGCCAGCGTATCGTCCCATCCCGCATAGGCGCGCGCGAAACCGAGCCCCGTTGGGTCAACGCTGTCCGGCAGATCCGGGATCACGGTGTTCGGCGCCGGTGAGGCGAGGTCGCGCTTGTTCACCATCACCCAGCGGACATGGGACAAAGCCTCCTCACCCGCCTGATTGAAACCGCGGGTCCGGACGTAGACGACGCCCGTCTTGCCGGAGGAGTTTTCTTTCAGACCGATCACCTCGGAGATGGCCGTCAGCGTGTCTCCCGGATAAATCGCTTCGGGAAAGCGTCCATCGGCATAGCCGAGATTGGCGACGGCATTGAGCGAGATGTCCGGCACGGTCTTGCCGAACACGACATGGAAGGCCAGCAGCGGATCGATTGGCAAGCCGTCATAGCCATTCGCCTCTGCGAAAGTCGCGGCGCTGTAGAGCGCATGGCGCGAACCGGTCAGGGCGCGGTACAGGCTGATATCACCCGCACTGAGAGTAAGCGGTGTCGCATGGCGGAGTTCCATGCCGACATGGAAGTCCTCGAAAAAGTGTCCGGGATTTGATTTGGTCATGCCGCCTTAAAGGGCGCGATGACCGGGCCGGTCAAGCCTGCCCGAGCGACATCCGGTCAGACAGGACTGAATTGCATCGTGGCGAGGTCTGCCATGACCAGGGTGATCGTGCTGCCTCCGAAGGACATGGCGCCCGCGAAATAGGGCGCAAGGACGGCCAGAACCAGGGCTGAGGTCAGGCATCCGCCGACAAATCGGGCTTGCTCATCTCTTGCCAGTTGTGACACGGCGCGCGGACCATAAATGGCGAGCTGCGGCCCGAACATGAAGGCGGCAGACAGCAGGACGAAGAAGATTGCGGTGACTTGTAAGGCCAGCATCCAGAAAACCTCGGACTATCGTTCAAGGTTTTCTATGACAGCTGCTGGTTGAATTGACGTGTCGCTGATCGATCAAATTTGATCGATCAGGTGATTTCGAGCAGCTGTTCAATCGGGCGGCCGAGGGCGGCCTTGCCCTTATGGATACCGATCGGGCGCTGGATCAGGCGTGGATTGTCGACCATGGCAGCATAGACGTCGTCATCGCTCGCCGTGGCCGGGAAGTCGAACTTGACCGCATCTTTCTCGCGCAGAAAGGCACGGGGCGAGTCGGCCCCCAGCTGTTTGGTGATCTGCTTCAGCTCGTCGACCGACAAGGCTTCACCGGCATTCATGTATTTGCGGATCTCGGGGTCGATTCCGTTTTCCTGGAGCAGCGCGAGGCCTTTGCGCGACGTGGAGCAGCCGGTGTGATGCAAGAGCGTATAAGTCATTTTTTGAAGGTCCTGATCTGATCTTGGCTTCATATAGGATACTTTCCCACACGGCACATGAGGCAACATGCCGTTGGCAGGCACAGAAAGGTCGGGCTAGTCTGCAGCATGACTGTTACATCCGAAAACCCGGTGCTGAGCGCCGCCATCGCCTTGCAACCCGAGCTCGCCGAACGGGCCCAGGAAATGGAGGAGGTGCGCCGCCTGCCGTCCGACCTGGCCGCAAAGATGGCCGAGGCAGGCATCTTCCGGATGATCACACCGGGCGCCTATGGCGGACTTGAGTCTTCCCCGCGCGAGATCGTTGATGTGGTTGAAGCGGTCGCTGACGCCAATGCCAGTGCCGGTTGGTGTGCCATGATCGGGGCCACCACAGCGATGAACGCGGCCTATATGGCGCCCGAGTTTGCCCAGCAGGTCTATGGCGACCCGATGACCATCACAGGCGGCGTGTTCGCGCCCATGGGCAAGGCCGTGGTCGATGGCGATGACTATATTGTCAGCGGTCGCTGGCAGTGGGGCTCCGGCTCAGCCAATTGCACCTGGCTCTGCGGCGGCTGCATGGTGTTTGAGGATGGCGAGCTGCGGACCCTCCCGAGTGGACGACCGGATGCCCGGATGATGGTCTTTCCGGCAGAGGAAGCCGAGTTGATCGACACCTGGCATGTCATGGGCCTCAAGGGCACAGGCTCGGGCGATATCGCGGTGGACAGTCTTCGCGTTCCGAAGGGCCGTTCGGTCAGTCTGGTGGTCGACAAGCCAAATATTGACGGGGCGCTGTACAAGTTTCCCGCATTCGGGCTGCTGGCGCTCGGCGTGGCGGCGACAGCGCTTGGCAATACACGCGGAACGCTGCGGGCCTTTGCCGACCTGGCGGGCGTCAAGAAGAATCAGGGCTCTGCCAAGACGCTCAGC
This sequence comes from Hyphomonas sp. Mor2, assembly GCF_001854405.1. GTDB lineage: Bacteria > Pseudomonadota > Alphaproteobacteria > Caulobacterales > Hyphomonadaceae > Henriciella. The sequence goes on along the minus strand of NZ_CP017718.1, from coordinate 2,779,716 downwards.
GAGCGGGTCAATATTCAAGCCGAAATGGCCCAGATGACGGCGGCGTTTCGGGCGGCGCGCGCCTATCTGCATGATGAGATCGATCTGACCTGGGAGGTGGCGCAGAACAGCGCGGATATTCCCGTCGAGCGGCGGGCTGCCTTGCGCATGGCCTGCACGCACATGGTCCGGACCGGGGCCGAGATCGCTCGCAACTGCTACGATCTGGGCGGCGGTGCGGCTCTGTTCGAGTCGAGTGACCTGCAGCGCCGGTTCCGCGACGCGCATGCGATGACGCAGCATATCGTGACGGCGCCGGGCACCTGGGAACTCACCGGACGGTTGCTGTTCGGTCTGCCGACCGATGCGGGGATGGTTTAGCCATTTTTGAACCCGTTTTGCCAACCTAAGTTGGTGTCTATGGCGGCTGGCTGGAGAATCATCTCAACCGCCGTAGATCGTGACTTACGTCAGGAACACGGTCCATCCGGAATAGTAAGATCTGGACTAAGGTCGAGGACAGCTGCCTGCGCAGGTATCCTCGGATTGAAGGAGATGTCTGGACAGGCTTATTCCGCCTCGGCCACAACCTCGTCAGTGCCGCGGGCCAGAGTCTTCATGACACCATCGGCTTCTTCCGCGGAGTCGGCCGCATCCTTCTTCCGCGCATAGGTGCGGCGGCGCTTGGGTTTCTCGCCATCCTCTGCGGACGCCTCAACAGGCTCAGTTGGCGCGTCTGAAGCGCTTTCCTCAGCGGCGCCTTCCTCTTCCCGCGGCTTGCGGCTGCGACGGCGTGGTTTTGGCTCTTCGCTGGCCTCGCCGGAGGCCTCAGCGGGCGTGCCGTCTTCAGTTTCCGTGGGCGCTTCACCCGCCGCTTCGGCCTGCGCCGCGCGTTCGGCTTCGCGTTGTGCGCGTTCTTCGGCTTTAGCGGCCTCGCGCGCTTCGCGTTCCAGGCGGGCCTCTTCTTTTTGCTTTTCGAAGACAGCGACGATGCGCGCATAATGTTCTGCGTGTTGGAACAGGGCTTCTGCCTTCACACGGTCGCCAGAGGTCTGGGCGTCGCGGGCATATTGCAGATACTTGTCCAGGATTTGCTGCGCCGAACCGCGAATGCGGACGTCAGGCCCATTGCTTTCATAATGGCGATTGGGATTCGGGTTGTTATTGTTGTTGCTTCCACCCGAGCGGCGACGGCGCTTGCGCTGCATGGCCATAGGCTATTCCTGATCTTTAAAAGTCCGATAGTCGGACGGTTTCTTCGCGCGGATTGGCTCTTCTCTAAACTGTCGCGCTGACGATAGGCCGGACAGGTGCCCCCTGGTCACTGGCCTTGTCATTTACGTAGCGCGACAATTCGGATTCGCCAAGAGGGTATCTGCTAAGATTTTATCGCGGCGACGGCGCGGTCATTCCCGCCAAGGTCCTGTCTTTGCTCCAATCGGCCGAAGCCAGCGGTCTGGAGCAGGTCTGTCACGGCGGCTTTTTGATCGTACCCGATTTCGAGCACCAGATGTGCACCAGGCTTCATCTGAGCGGCGGCAAGGGCGATGATTTCACGGTAGGCGCCAAGCCCATCCGCGCCTCCATCCAGCGCCTCCGTGGGATCAAAATCCCGCACTTCCGGGGCGAGGTCGGGAATGACATCGCTGCAGATATAAGGCGGGTTGGAAATTATCAGATCGCACTGGTCCCACCCGGTCCAGACAGACCAGGACCCATGGAAAAGCTGCGCCCGACCGGTGAGACCGAGGGTTTCAAAATTCTCGTTTGCGAGGCTCAGCGCTGCGGGGCTTTGCTCGATGGCGGTCCCGCTGGCCTGAGGGCGATGGCTGAGCAGGGCGGCGAGCAGCGCACCAGTGCCGGTGCCGAGATCCGCCAGTCGCCAGGCGGCATCTTGCGGGATGCGCGCCAAGGCCAGATCAACCACGCATTCGCTATCCGCGCGAGGGATCAGAGCCCGCCCGTCGGAGCGGATGGACAGGCCATAAAAGTCCGTCTGACCCGCAATATGTGCAAATGGATGGCGATCGGCGCGCATGCTCAGCGCCTGCTCGAAGGCGATTTGCAGGTCCGGGGTGACCGGATCCTGCTCTTTCGAGATCAGGGTGGCGGAGGTGTATCCAGAAACCAGGCAAAACAGCCGCCGGACCTCCATTCGGGGATCCTCGAGGCCCGCATTTTGCAGTTTTTCAGCGCCGAGGCGCATCAGATCAGCCGCGCTCGGCTGGCTCACGCGTCTTCCATGGCTGCAAGACGGCGGGCCTGGTCTTCTGTCATCAGCGCCTCGACGACATCTTCAAGCTTGTCCCCGGCAATGATCTTGTCGAGCGCATACAGAGTCAGGCCAATCCGGTGGTCTGTGACCCGGTTTTCCGGATAGTTATAGGTGCGGATCTTTTCTGACCGGTCACCCGACCCGACCTGCGAGGCGCGGGCCTCTGCGCGTTCGGCATCGCGTTCCTGTTTCTCTTTTTCATACAGGCGGATCTTCAGCTGTTGCATGGCCTTGTCGCGGTTCACATGCTGGGACTTTTCCGAGCTGGTCGCGACTATGCCGGTTGGCAAGTGGGTGATCCGCACCGCCGAATCGGTCGTGTTGACGTGCTGGCCGCCAGAGCCAGAGGCGCGCATGGTGTCGATCCGAATATCTTCCTGGCGAATGTCGATTTCCACATCCTCTGGCGCTGGCAGCACCGCGACGGAGGCGGCCGAAGTATGGACGCGGCCCTGCGTCTCCGTCGCCGGAACACGCTGCACACGGTGAACGCCGGATTCCCATTTCAGGCGCCCATAGACGCCGTCGCCTTCGACATTCGCAATGATTTCCTTGTAGCCGCCAACATCGCCCGCTGAGGCGCTTTGCAGATCAATCTTCCAACCTTGCAGTTGAGCGTAGCGCGAATACATGCGGAACAGGTCGCCGGCGAACAAAGCGGCTTCATCACCCCCGGTCCCGGCGCGGACTTCGAGCACGATATTGGCCTTGTCGTCGGCGTCCTTCGGCAGCAGAAGAAGCTGCATCTCGCTCTCGGCGTCGGGGATGCGGGCCTTGAGGTCGTTGATCTCTTCCTGGGCGAGTTCGGCCATTTCCGGATCGCCGTCCTTGGCCATGATTTCTGCTTCCGTGAGGCCCTCGCGCATGGAAATCAGCTCGCGCGCAGCCTCGACCACCGGCTTCAGCTCGGCGTGCTCGCGCGACAGGGCGACGATTTCATCGCTATCTGTGGTCGCGCCCATACGGGCTTCGACCTCATCGAAACGTTCAATGACCTGTTCGAGGCGGGACTGGGGTATGGTTGCCATGCCCCGCCTCTAAACCGGATCGGGCCCTACAGGAAGACCCGAATAACTTCCTTGCCGATCATCACGAACAATACGATCGAACCGATCGCAAACATCAGGAACCGGTGCATCACTTTTGGTGACAGGACCTGGATCAGCGAGTGCAAGACCCGCACGCCGACATAGCCGTAGGCGAGCTGCACCATCAGCTTATCGCCGCCACCTGTCAGGGCGGCAAACATCATCAGCGCATAGAACAGGGTCGGCTGTTCGTGCAGGTGATTGTAATTGTCGGCGACGGCGCGGATATTTGGTGGCATCTTGTCGCTATAGGTGCCGGGATGGCGCGCATCATCCGGATTGATCCCCGCCTTCTGCATGGCCGGAATACGCGTCAGATACATCCAGATCCACATGATCGCCGTCCAGAGGACGAGCAATAGGACTGGCGTCAGGAACGCCTGCAGGTTTGCGCCATGCGCTTCAATGACAGCATTGATCATGGCTGTCGGGTCCAGATTCTCAGCTTCCATAATTTGCCTCCCGTTTTGTTATCCGGGAAGGCTAGGCGTCATCGCGCGGATTGCAAAGTCGTTTCGTTGCGCGAGGGCGTGCCGAAATGGGCGGTCATGAAGGCTGTGAAGGCATCAATGTCCTCGGCGACGACGCTATGTCCGCCGACGCGTAGCCAGTAACTGATCTCCGCCGACGCATCATAATCGCGCATGCTGGCCCCGTCAGGCAGGCCTTCGACGCCGCGGGATTCATAGACCAGGTCTGCGGCCTCAGCGAGGCGATAGGAGGAGTTTGGATCGGACCAGACATCACGGCGCCCATTGCCAAGAAAAATCGGCTTTGGCGCTGACAAGGCAAGCAAAAAGTGCTGGTCCAGGGTGAGTTGAAGCCCATCCTCAAGCTCTTTGCCGAGATCCGGACGCAACCAATGCGGATAGGAATTGGCCATCCGGTCCAGCCGTTCGCCTGTGGTGGATCGTGAGGATGACCCACCTCCAAACCCGGATTGATGGGCAATCGCGGCTGCAATCCGATCGGACCAGCCAGAGGCAATCAGCGCCGACTTCCCGTATCTGGAATGCCCCATGGCCACGATCGCATCCCTGCGAATGCGGGCATCGGTCTCGAATACGGATGCGGCCGCGTCGAAGCCAAATGCCCAGGCCATAAGCGCGCTGGTCGGGCTCGGACCGGGCCCGAGCGCGGCCATCACATCCTGCGCACTGCCATTCGTGTCGGGCACGAAACTCCATCCGGGGAAGCTGGCATAGGCAAGACCGGCGTCGAAATAGCGATCGATCGGCGCGTAGGCGATATAGGTTCCGAAAATATTGGTGGCGAGAAAGCCGACCATGCCGGTCATGCTGGTGCCGGTGCAGATCGCGCCGCCAAAATCGGTGACTGGATCGTCGGGAAAGACGGAGCAATTGTCGGAAAAGGTCTGGCTGATGATGAGCGGAACCGGCGCATTGGCAGCCTGGTTGGGAATGGCAATCACGATCGGGAAGGTGCGGGCTGTGTCGCCGGCGCCTATGGTCACGGTTACTTCTTCCAGGGTGCCGCGCCCACCCAGATAGTTATCGTCGACAATCCGCGTCTCCCCGAACGAGACCGGCAGGTTGGCTGGCCAGGGGCCGTAAAGCTCGTTCTCAAACGTGGCGCGGGTTTCGACATCATCGAAGGGCAGGGTCAGGTCGGGTCGTGGCGCGGGTTTGTTCTCTGTCTCGAGGCTCGCATAGTTGAGCCCCAGCATCGTGCAGGCAGACATGCCGGCAATCACGATCGCTGCCAGCATCAGCCGGAGCGTCCATTTCACGATTTGCCAAGCCAGCATCATACGCGTCACCTCCTTGTGCCGAACCTGAATCGATTAGCGAGGTCATGCGCGATGGCAAGTTTAGATTTTGTCGGGCGGTTCACGAAAGCGCGAGCCTATTCGGCGGCGACGGCGTCTGCCTCACGCTGGGCCTTCAGGCGTGCCGCCTTGGCCTCGACCTGTTCGACAATGTGCTCGACCATGTCGGCATTGGACAGTTTGTGGTCGGGGCGGCCGGAGACATACATCATGCCGCTTTCCTTGCCGCCGCCGGTGAAGCCGAGATCCGTCATTGCCGCTTCGCCAGGCCCGTTCACCACGCAGCCAATGATTGAGAGGGTGATCGGTTCGGCAATATGCGCCAATCGCTCTTCCAGCGTCTGGACCGTGGCGATCACGTCGAAGCCTTGCCGCGAGCAACTGGGACAAGAAATAATATTCACGCCGCGGGTGCGAAGCCCTAGTGATTTCAACAGGTCAAAGCCGACTTTGACTTCTTCGACCGGGTCATCGGACAGCGACACGCGGATCGTATCGCCGATCCCCATCCAGAGCAGATTGCCCATGCCGATGGAGGATTTTACCGTGCCGATGCGGCGACCGCCCGCTTCGGTAATGCCGAGATGCAAGGGGGCGTCGGTGGCTTCGGCGAGCTGCTGATAAGCGGCGACCGCCAGGAACATGTCCGAGGCTTTGACGCTGATCTTGTACTCATGAAAGCCGAGATCATCGAGAATGCGAGCATGATCGAGGGCGCTTTCAACCATCGCATCCGGGCAGGGCTCGCCATACTTTTCGAGAAGATGTTTCTCCAACGACCCGCCATTCACGCCAATTCGGATAGAGCAGCCATTATTGCGCGCGGCGCTGACCACTTCCTTGACCCGGTCGGGCGAGCCAATATTGCCGGGATTGATGCGCAGGCAAGCCGCTCCGGCCTCGGCGGCCTCGATTCCGCGTTTATAGTGGAAGTGAATGTCCGCCACGAGGGGAACCGACGCGCCTTTGGCGATGGCCGCAAAGGCGGCGGTCGAGTCCTCATCCGGGCAGGACACCCGGACAATGTCAGCCCCAGCTTCAGCTGCGCGCTCGATCTGCGCCAGTGTCGCCGCCACGTCCGGCGTCGGTGTATTGGTCATGGTCTGCACGCTGATCGGGGCATCTCCGCCGACGAGAACGGACCCGACCGAGATCTGGCGGGATGTCCGGCGCTCGATATTGCGCCAGGGGCGGATCGGATTGTGGGTCATGAAAGCGGGTCCTGAACCAGTCTTACCGGCTCATGTGGCCTCAGAATGCGGCGAGGTAAAGGCCCCCAGATGCCGCAGATTTCGGTAAAATTTAAAAGGTCCTGTGAACCGGGTGGAAAACACGTTCTGCTAGGACGGGCCTGAAGACGTGTCTTAGCAAGTGGAGCGTGCAATGCGCGAATGGCCAATCCCCGGGATGTTTGCCCCAATCTGGATGAAGCGTTTCGAAGCGTTTGCTGCCGATAAACGCGGCATCGCCGCGGTAGAATTTGCCTTGATTGCCGTGCCTTTCTTCTTCCTGATTTTCGGACTGCTGGAAGTTTGCGTCATCTTCATCATGGCGTCTGTGCTTGAGCATGGCGCCAGCGAAGCCTCGCGGGCGATCCGGACGGGACAGTTCCAGCAAGGCGGGTTTGGTGAGTTGGCCTTCAAGAACGCCGTTTGCGCCGAATTGTTCGATCTGATGAGCTGCGGCGAACGGCTGAGCCTGGATGTGAAGACGTTTAGCAGTTTTGCCGGCACCAACAATCCATCTCCGATCGATCCCGTGACGGGCGATCTGGACGATTCCGGATTTGCCTTCAGCCCCGGCGGACAGAATGACATTGTCGTGATCCGCGTCTTTTATGAGTGGGACCTGATGATCCCACTGATGAGCAAGCCTTTGGCCAATATGAGCGGGGATCGCCGCCTGTTGCAGGCCACGGTTGCGTTCCGGAACGAACCGTTCGGCAACTCTGCCGCCGGCGCGACGCCATAGGGGATAGATCATGCGTCTCAGACCTTTTACCAAGCTCCGTAAGTTTGCGCGTCATGAAAGCGGTATCTCTGCCGTGGAATTTGCGCTGATCGCCCCGCTAATGGCGATGATCTACTTTGGCTGTATCGAACTGTCGCTGATGATGACGCTGGACCGCAAGGTGACTGGCGCAACGGCCGCGCTTGGTGACCTGACCTCTCGTTCGTCGACCATTACCAATGGTGATCTGACAGATATTTTCGAAGCCACCCGCATGGTCATGCAGCCAAATGACATGACCGGGGCCCGCATGCGCATCTCCAGCCTGTATGAAGACAGCGGGCAGGTGAAGGTCGCCTGGAGTGATGGCTGTAACCTGACGCCTTATCTGGACGATCAGGTGATTACGATCCCGAACAACCTGATCCCGACGGCTGGGACCATCATCATGGCCGAGATCGAGTATGACTATAATTCCGGTATCGGCTATTTCTTCACCACGTCGAAGGCGCTGACGGACAAGTTCTACCTGCGTCCGCGTCGGGTCGATGCGATTACCCGTGACCGTACGGCGGGATCGTTCAGCTGCGCGTATACCGCGCCTTAATCGAACACATTATCGACCCCTCCGCCGGTTCGCAGGTGCTCGGGTGTCTTGTCGGCTTCGACGAAGAAAGCGATGCCGATCAGGCCTGCAATGAACAGGATACCGACCCCGGAAAACCCGATCCGCTGGTCATTGAACGCGGCGGTCATGAAGCCGACCACCAACGGGCCAATCCAGACCGTGACGCTGGCCGCCATGGCATAGAAGCCGAAGAACTCACCGATTTTCTCTGGCGGTGAGATGTGCACCAACATGTAGCGACTGGAAGAGATGCACGCGACAATCGAGATCGCGGTCGGAATGATGAACAGGAAATAGACCACGTCAGACAGGGTCGTGAACAGGCCCGTTCCAAACCCGGTCCAGATCTCATGCCCCGCCGGGATCAATCCAAATAGGAGCGCTTCCTGGGTGATCGAGACTTGCAGGACCAGCATGCAGATGATCGCGCTCAACTCCACGATCAGGGCGCGCTTCGGGCCCAGCCAGCCATCGAGCGCGCCGCCAACGACGCCGCCAAGCGCCCCGATGAGCGACCCGGCAATCCCGAACACCATCACTTCGGTCAGGCCCCAGCCGAGCACCCCAGCAACATAAACCCCGCCCAGGGTCAGCAAAACCGCCAGGCCGTCAGCATAGATCATCCGGGCGAGTAGAAACTTCATCACATTTGGTGACTCGCGAAACTTCTGAATGATGAATTGGAAGGCGTTGACGGGACCGGACCAGAGATAGTTCAAGCCCGCAGGCTTGCCCCAGAGGCGGAAATTCGGCGGCGTAAACGTATCGACAGCGGCGCGGCGCCAGCTGCCACTGCTGCCAATATGGTCGGGCATGAACATGAAAAACGGGATGATGAAGAGGCCCAGCCAGACGGCGACGATCGGTCCGGAATACGGACCAATGCCTCCGGTTTGTGCCTGCACCCAGGGGCTGAGATAGCTCACTGCGATCAGTCCGATCAGCATGATCACACCGGCTATGTTGCCGAACGCCAACCCCAATCCGGAGATCATGGGCAGCGCTTTCGGCTCGCCGGCTGCCGGAAGCAGGGCATTGTGGAGCAGCTCTGAAATTGTGTAGCAGCAATAGGCCGTTGCCAATAAGATCGTTCCGAACATCACAGCGCCAGGCGCGCCGGGCAGAATGAATCCGAGACCGGCGGAGCAGATGCCCATGGTCAACAAAACCACGAATATAAACAGTTTCTTGCGGCCGCCCTTATCGACAATCACCCCGAGGATCGGTGCCAGAATGGCCATGATGATCCCGGCGGCAGCGATGGTATTGGCGACCACCGTTTGCCCTTCCGGTCCACCCCCGACTACCTCGCGCGCGAAGTATGGCGTGAACACGTAAATGACGATGACATTGTAGTACGGATTGCGCGCCCATTCGAAAACTGCCCAGGCAAGGCCTTTGATCCCCAGCGCTTTGCCCGTCGCGCCGCTAAAGTCCTGGTCTTCCAATACTGGCGCTGCACTCATCCGGTCGTCTCCTCATGCGCGCATCTGTCGGCGCGATCGGGGCGACCCTGTAACATTCCGGCGGATCTGAAAAGGTGATCGCTGCGGCATGCGGCTGCGACATCTATAATGCTTGACGCTGGCGACCACCCGGATAAAGACGTGCCAGACTGAATTGGAGGCCATGATGGCAGGCGATTACACACGCGGCGAAATGAATATCGAGTCTCAAAAGAGCATGTATGTGGGAACCATGAAGGCCGGAGCCTGGGGCGCGATCATCACGCTGCTCATGCTGGCCTATGCCACATTCACGCTGTCCATGGGCATGCCATGGCTGGTGGCGCTGGTCGTCTGCGCAGGGGCCGGTATCGTGATCGGCCTGGGCATGGGGTTTGGCGGCGCCTGGATCGCGACCATTGTCGGCCTGTCTGGACTGGCGGTCTTCGTCCAGGTCCTGATCATGCTGTTCCAGCTGGCACTCTAGCGACGCCATTTCACGGATTTCAGAGAAGCGGCTGCTGCGGCGGCCGCTTTTTCTTTGCCACTCTGTCTGGCGCGAATCAGACAGGGCCCTTACCTTGTTCTGATGCCTGATAGCGCCCCCCTTCCTGCACGGCCTCAGATCCGACAATTGCCGCCGGATGCGGTCAATCGCATTGCCGCGGGTGAAGTGATCGAGCGGCCTGCTGCGGCGGTAAAGGAACTGGTCGAGAATGCCCTCGACGCGGGTGCGCGGTCGATCAAAGTGACGATTGAATCCGGTGGCCTCAAGCGCCTGATTGTCGAGGATGATGGGTGCGGCATGAGCGGCGAAGATATGCAGCTCGCGCTGGAGCGGCACGCGACCTCGAAGCTGCAGCCCGGCACCGATGGCCGGATCGATCTGCTCAATATCCACACGATGGGATTTCGCGGGGAGGCCTTGCCTTCGATTGGCTCGGTCAGCCGGATGACGCTGACGTCTCGAACCGATGGAGAAGACGCGGCTGAACTCTATATCGAGGCGGGCCGGATCGAAGGTCCCAAGCCTGCCGCCTTTTCCGGGACGGGTCTCACGGGAACGCGGGTCGAGGTGCGCGACCTGTTCCATGCGACGCCTGCGCGCCTGAAATTCATGAAATCCGAGCGGTCCGAGACCATGGCCGTGACCGACGCGCTGAAACGGCTCGCCATGTCGCGCGCGGATGTGGCCTTCCAGCTGGAAAGCAATGGCCGCAACGTGTTCCGCTATGCGGCTCATCCGGACACACCGGTCGGGCGGCTAGAGCGGCTTGGCGCGATTATGGGGCGCGCGTTTCGCGAGAATGCGCTCGAAATCGAGGCCGAGCGAGAAGGCGTCCGCTTGTCCGGTTTCGCGGGTCTGCCTACGCTCAATCGCGGCAACGCCCAGAAACAGTACCTGTTCGTCAATGGTCGCCCGGTGAAGGACCGGATGCTGAACGGGGTCATCCGCGCCGCCTATCAGGATTTCCTCGCGCGTGACCGGCACCCGATGGCGGCGCTGTTCGTGGATCTCGATCCGGAATATGTCGATGTGAACGTACACCCGGCCAAGACCGAGGTCCGGTTTCGGGATGCGGGGAATGTGCGGGGCCTGATCATTGGCGCTCTGCGGCACGCGCTCGCCGCGGCGGGGCACCGGGCCAGCACCACGGTCGCATCGGAGGCACTGGGCAAAGTCCATGCGGAGCCGGTGCAAGCAGATGTGTTTCGTCCCAGTACCTTGTGGGCTGACCGCCCCGGCGGTGGGGCGAACCTGCCGCCCCCGTCCGTGACTCTGCCTCCGCCGTCGCAGGCTGTTTCGCCGTCAGCGCCGATTCTGCATGAGCCACCCGCTTCGAATTATGAAGGCGGCCTGTCCGCCCGGGTCGAGCCCGAACAGGACGCCGCGCACGCTGACTTCCCGCTCGGCGTCGCCCGCGCGCAATTGCACGAGACCTATGTCGTGGCGCAAACCGAAGACGGGATTGTCATCGTCGACCAACACGCGGCGCATGAGCGTCTGGTCTATGAGGATATGAAACGCCAAATGGCTGAAGGCGGTGTGAAGCGACAGGCCCTGCTGATCCCCGATGTGGTTGAGCTGAGCGAGGACGAAGCTGCGCGTGTTCTGGAGCGCGTCGACGAGCTTGCGGATCTCGGGCTGGAAGTGGAGCCGTTCGGCCTGGGCGCGGTCTGCGTGCGCGCGACACCAGCCTTGTTTGGCGAAATGGACGTCGCGGGTCTGATCCGTGATCTGGCCGATGACTTTGCCGAGTACGATGCGGGTCTGGCTCTGAAAGAGCGGTTCGAGGACGTGATGGGAAACATGGCCTGCCGCGGATCTGTGCGCGCCGGTCGCCGCCTCAATGCCGAGGAAATGAATGCGCTTTTGCGTCAGATGGAGCGCACGCCGCACTCCGGCCAATGCAATCATGGCCGTCCTACCTATGTCGAATTGAAGCTTATGGATATTGAACGCTTATTCGGACGTCGTTGATTCCAAAAAGAGAAATAATAAAAAATCAACCTAAACGTGATCCAATGTCCGGATGAATAGTGTGGCGGCGCCTTCCCGGAAAAAGAGTCACTTCAGATTCTCCCTGGCGCTGATGGCCGTCGGGTTTCTCGGCGTTCTAGAACTCGGATTCTTCGCCTTCGCGTCCGTACACGAGCTTAGCCATAGCTTCCTGCTGCTGGAATCGTCGGTCATTCTGGTCATCACACTCGGACTGTTGGTCTTGGTCGCGCGTCAGGACAAGAAAGCCGAAGAGGCCGAAGCCATTGCGGAAAGCCAGCTGTCGCATCTGGCAGATTTTGCCACGGATCTGTATTGGGAAACCGACCTGGAAGGCCATGTGATTGCGGCGGGTGGTCGTCTGATGAAAACTTTCTTCCCGGACATCAATCATGTGCTCGGCAAGCATTATATGAGCGTCATCAAACTGGACGAGACCGAGCGCGAGAAAATGTTGTCTGCCCTGCGCGCGATCAAGCCCTATTCGGATATCCTGTCCGTGTTCAATTCGAGCGACGGCAAACGCTTCTATATCTCACTGTCAGCCACGCCGCGCTACAGCAAGTCCGGAGCGGTCATCGGTTATCTCGGCGTCGGGACCAATGTGACCCGGCGGATCGAAGCGCAGGGCCGGCTCAAGCATATGGCAGAGCACGACATGCTGACGGGACTCGCCAATCGGTATGCGTTCCAGAACCGGATCGAGCAGGAAGTCGCCACCAGTGCCGAAGACGAGAATGTCGCCATTCTCGCCATCGATCTCGACAATTTCAAATCGATCAATGACACGTTCGGTCACCAGACCGGCGATGCTCTGCTCAATCTGGTCGCCAAGCGCCTGCGCAAGGTTATTCGCGGCAAGGACTGGGCTGCGCGTCTTGGCGGCGACGAGTTCGTTGTCGTCTCACGCGAGGTTGCCAATCCCATGGATGCCTGCCTGGTCGCGGCGCGGATCGTGTCGGCCCTGTCGCGCCCGTTTCGGGTCGGCGAGCTGGAATTGGTCTCGACCGCCTCCGTGGGCGTTGCCTGCGCGCCCTTGCACGCAGATTCGACCCAGTCCTTGCTGAAATGCGCGGATCTCGCCCTGTATGAGGCGAAGGCCAAGGGCCGTAGCTGTTATCGGCTTTATCAGGCTCCATCGCAGGCCACAGCCGCATTCAACTAAAGACTGGCGCGAAGCATCCAGGCGGTTTTGTCGGCAATTGTGGCCCGCTGCGTCATCAGGTCCGCAGTCACATCATCTCCGGCTTCGCCGGCAATCCGAATGCCATCACGGGCGGCTCTCGCCACAGCTTCATGACCTTTTGCCAGATTCTCCACCATAAGCTCTGCTTGCGGGACGGACGCGTCGGCTTCAATCGATGCGTCATGCATCATTTCGGCGGATGATCCGGGGGCGAAGTGGCCGAGGGCGCGAATGCGCTCGGCCAACTCATCCAGGGCCGCCCACAGCTCGGTATATTGCGTCATGAACACTTCGTGCAGCGACTGAAAGCGCGGACCTGTGACGTTCCAGTGATAGCCGTGCGTCTTGATGTAGAGCGCATAGGTCTCGCCCAGCAGCCGCTTCAGCGCCTGTGCAGACTTTGCGCGGTCGGTTTCAGAGATTCCAATTTCAACATTCATCGGTCAAACCCTCATTCTTGATGAGGGTCAGGTGGGGGGTCCGATGGGGTAACGCCAATTGATTATCGGCCTGTCACCTATAGAGGAAATTTATGGCCGGCGCCTATTTCAGACTGGCACAGAATTTTTGAATACGCGCCATGGCATCGGTCAGCGCTTCCGTCGACGTCGCGTAGGAAATCCGGAAGGCCGGGGACAGCCCGAACGCTTCGCCCATGACGACCGCGACCTTTTCCTGCTCGAGCAGTTCTGATGCAAAGTCCGCATCGGTCTCGATTTTCTTGCCGGACAGCGCCGTCTTGCCAATCGCGCCGGCGCACGACGGATAGACATAGAACGCGCCTTCAGGCGTCCCGCAGGTCAGTCCTTCCGCCTTGTTCAGCTCGGCCACCACCATGTCGCGGCGCTGTTTGAACACATCATTGCGCTCCGGCAGGAAGTCGTGGCTTCCGTTGAGCGCGGCGATGGCGGCATATTGAGAGATCGAACACGGGTTGGATGTGGTCTGGCTGATTACCTTGCGCATGGTCTTGATCAGCGCTTCCGGTCCCGCCGCATAGCCAATGCGCCAGCCTGTCATGGCATAGGCCTTGGACACGCCATTCATGGTCAGCGTCCGGTCGTAAAGCCCGGGCTCAACCTGGGCGATCGTCTTGTAGTCGAAGCCGTCATAGACCAGGTGTTCGTACATATCGTCGGTCAGGATCCAGACCTGCGGATGCCGCATCAGGACCTCGGCGAGCGCTTTCAGCTCGTCGCCTGTATAAGCCGCACCGGTCGGGTTGGAGGGCGAGTTCAGGATCAGCCATTTGGTCTTCGGCGTAATCGCCGCCTCGAGGGCGTCCGGGGTCAGTTTGTATTGGGCATTCGGACCACAAGCGACAATGACGGGCGTCCCACCGCAAAGTTTCGCCATTTCGGGATAACTCACCCAGTACGGCGCCGGGATCACGACTTCATCCCCTTCGTTCAGGGTCGAGACCAGGGCATTGTAGATGACCGGTTTTCCACCCGGGGCGACGTGGATCTGAGCGGGCGTGTACTCAAGGTCGTTATCGCGCTTGAATTTCGCGCAAATGGCCTGTTTCAGCTCGGGCAAGCCGTCGGCTGGCGTGTACTTGGTCATGCCCGCCTGGATCGCCTCGATCGCGGCCTGTTTGATATGGTCAGGCGTATCAAAGTCGGGCTCGCCTGCGCCGAGGCCGATGACATTCTCACCGGCAGCGCGCAATTCGGCGGCTTTTGTCGTCACCGCAATGGTCGCGGACGGGGCAACCCGATTAACGGCATCACTGAGATAAAGCTGGCTGGCCATGGCACACTCTCCAATTTGAAGCCGCCGCTGTACGCCTCAATCTGGCCGGTTGCAAGCCAACATTACAAATGAGTGATCGATAAAATTTCACAGATCCTATTAGGCCAGATTTGACCAAATACCGCTATATACAACCGCTAGTTTCATCTTGGCTGGGGGCCGAGGATTGTAGTCATGTTGTTCACGCGTGAGACCAGTTCTGATGTATATCAGCAGGCCTTCGACCGGTTCATGGTCGAGGTAGGCTTCTATTTTGGCGAAGTGCGCGACTATTTCATCGATCTGAGCGACGCCGAGCGTGGCCTGGCGCTGTGTGCGTTCATCATGTTCCTGATCTACCTGATCGTCGCCCGCGCCCGTCGCAAGTACAATCCGGGCAGCATTGGTCGACAGTTTGTGGGTGCAGTCATCCTCGTCGGAATGGTTCTGTTTGTCAGTGACATCCTGTTTGACGCGACCCCGGGTGCATATAGCGATCTGTTCCGCCTCTAGGCTTTCGCGCGATTGCCTCCTAAATTGAAGGCATGCCCGATTCCCCCGATCTGACGGCCCGCAAGCGCGGGGTGGATGTCATCAAGGACAATCTTTCCCGGCTGCCTGCCAAGCCGGGCGTCTATCGCATGTTCGGCGAGGACGAGACGGTGCTTTATGTCGGCAAGGCCAAGAGCCTGAAGGCGCGGGTATCCTCCTATACGCGGATTGGCGGGCACACGCAGCGCATTGCGGCCATGATCCTGGCAACAGCTCGCATGGAGTTTGTTGTCACTGAGAGCGAGACCGAAGCGCTGTTGCTGGAAGCCAGCCTGATCAAGTCCCTGAAGCCGCGCTTCAACATCCTGCTGCGCGATGACAAGTCTTTTCCCTACATTCTGATCCGGCGCGACCATGCGGCACCGCAAGTGCTGAAATATCGAGGATCAAAGCAGGATCGCGGCGACTATTTCGGGCCATTCGCGAGTGCCAATGCGGTCACTCGGACGATCGATACGTTGCAAAAGGCGTTTCTGCTGCGGACCTGCGAAGACAGTGTCTTCTCGACCCGTCAGCGGCCCTGCATGTTACACCAGATCAAGCGCTGCTCAGCGCCCTGCGTCGACTTGATCGATGCCGAAGACTATCGCGCGCTTGCCGATCAGGCGGCCGATTTTCTGCGGGGCAAGGCGACCGATTTGCAAGCCGATCTGGCCGCGCAAATGGAAGCGGCGGCCGAAGCCATGGAGTTTGAGCGCGCGGCCGCTTTGCGCGACCGCATTCGCGCGCTGGCGCATGTGCGCGCCCAGCAGGACATCAATCCGGACGGGATCGAGGAAGCGGATATCTTTTCCATCGCCATGGAAGGCGGCCTGTCTGCAGTCCAGGTCTTCTTCATTCGTGCCGGGCAGAATTGGGGCGCCACGGTTCACTTCCCGCGTCACGAAAAAGGCGAGACAGACGCCGATATCCTGGCCGCATTCCTGGTCCAGTTCTATGACAAGCGCCCACCCCCTCGCACCATCTTCACCAGTGTCGATCCGACGGATGGCGGCTTGATCGCGGAAGCCCTGGCGCTGAAGGCCGATCGCAAGGTCGAGATTCGGACGCCGCAACGCGGAGAGAAACGCGCTCTGGTCGAACAGGCCAGCCGCAATGCGGCCGAGGCGCTCAGCCGGAAATTGGCTGAAAGTGCCAGCCAGGCGCGCCTGCTCAAGGAAGTGGCCAAGGCGTTCGATCTGGAAGAACCGCCGGAGCGTATCGAAGTCTATGACAATTCCCATATCCAGGGCGCGAACATGGTCGGCGGCATGGTGGTGGCGGGGCCGGACGGGTTTGAAAAAGGCCAGTATCGCAAGTTCAACATCAAGGATAAGAGCCTCGAGCCCGGCGATGATTACGGCATGATGCGCGAGGTCATGCGAAGGCGCTTTGCGCGGGCCTTGAAGGAACGCGAAGAAGGTAATGGGGCCAACTGGCCGGACCTTGTGCTGATTGATGGCGGCCTCGGCCAGCTCAGCAGTGTCATCGAAGCCATCGCCGAGCTTGGCCTGTCGCCGTCGGACGTGAACCTGGTTTCAATCGCCAAAGGGGTCGAGCGCAATGCCGGCCGCGAACAGTTCTTTCAGCCTGGTCGCGCCCCGTTCCGGCTGCCGGAAAACGCGCCAGTGCTTTACTATCTTCAGCGCTTGCGGGACGAGGCGCACCGCTGGGCCATCGGCGCCCATCGCGCTAAGCGCAGCGCCGATATCAAGAAGAACCCTCTGGATGAGATTGGCGGCATCGGGCCCGCGCGAAAGAAGGCGCTGCTGCAATATTTTGGATCTGCCAAAGGCGTCTCTCAGGCCAAGCTCGCCGACCTGAAAGAAGTCGAAGGCGTCTCAGCGGCGCTGGCGGAGCGGATTTATGGGCACTTCAATAGTGGTTAGCGATTGGCGCCTGGCACCCACTTGATGTCGTCAACGCCGTCATTGTTTGCCGCGCGGCCAGCGACAAACAGCCAGTCGGATAGCCGATTGGCATAGGCCAGTGCTTCCGCACTGACAATTTCATCGTCCAGGGCGGACAGTTCCGCAATTTGCCGCTCCGCCCGACGGCATAACGTCCGGGCGACATGCAGCTGCGCGGCAAGCGGGCTGCCCCCAGGCAGGATGAAACTGTCCAGTGGTGCGATCGTTTCGTTCATCGCGTCAATATCAGTCTCAAGCCGCTCGACCTGCGCGGCGACGATGCGCAAGGGCTCCCATTCCAGCTTCTTGCCGCGATCCGGCGTGGCGAGATCGGCGCCGAGATCGAAAAGATCGTTCTGGATCCGCCGAATGGCCGCGAGCATCTCACCCTCTGCGTGCAGAGCGGCGACACCAAGGGCGGCATTGGTTTCGTCAACGGTCCCATAGGCGGTGACCCGTGGATGCCACTTGTTGACGGGCTCACCCGTGGAGAGACGGGTTTTACCGCGATCTCCGGCCTTGGTGTAAATCTTGTCCAGCTTGACCATGGCGACGTCAGAATAGCTGGATCGAGCCGACGACGATGCCCAGCAGGACCAGGATCGCAATCACCACGGCCTGGACCATGACGCGCATGCGCATCAGCTGGTTGGATCGGCTGCGTTGACCATCATCGGTACGGGTCAGGTTGATCAGGCCCATAACCAGAACCACGACGAGCAAGCCTATCGCAATGTAGAGACCGATGGTTAGAGCAGAAGCCATAGTGGGCGCCTTTCAGTTTCGTGCGCCTGATGTAGGGGCTCCTGCCGCGCTCGACCATGGGGCAGGGAGCCGCGGGTGATCCGTTCTAGTATTGGTAGGTCTCGACCCGTTCGACCCGGAGTGTGTAAGCCGCGTCCGCCAGTTCGGATTCCTGGGTTTGGGTATACATCGTGCCTTCGATCCAGACCGCTTGCGCAAGATCTCGCAACTTGATCGGTTCATCCGCCATAGCAAACACTGTCTGGTTTGGCGGCGGAGGCGGTGCGTGCAGGCACGCGCCATAATAGGGCACGAGGAGAAACTCAGTGATCTCGGCATTGGCACCGTATTCGAACGGCACCGTATAGCCTGGAATGCGGACCTTGGTCTGATTGAGCTCCTTGACCGTATTGAAGGTTCCGATCTGAACCATCACGTCGGCGGCGGAGCCTTCGGCGATCGGACCGCCGGAATAAAGCATGGCCATTTGTTGCTGATAGAGTTGCGCCAGGCGTTCCTCTTCGCCTTCCGGCATCAACTCTTCCCAGCCAATCTCTCGAAATCCGCGGGCTGCCGCCTCCTGGGTTGCCATGGCCGCCGCGGCGAGCCGGTTGCTGGCGGTAGATTCAGTTCCAGAGTCGGGAATTCGATCCCCGACTTGCGGTTCTGATGCGGACGCATTGGCGGAGCTGGATGTGTCTGCACCGACCGCCTGGCCACAAGCGGCCAGAATCAGAAAGGCGGCAGAAGAGATCGCGATCTGTTTCATCATGCCTGCAACTTAAGTTCGAAACGGCGTTTCGACCAGCCTTCTGCCGCGCTTGTGATCAGACTTTGACAGTCAGGCCATCTGCCAGAGATCGTCGCAAGGCGGTGATCGCAGGCCAGATGCCCAGGAACAGGGCCGCCAGGGTCACGGCAGCGATGGTGTAAAGATCGACCAGTCCGGGGCCTGTGCCGATCAGGGCAACGCCATACTGGGCGGACAGAACCGGCGCCGCGATGGCGAAAATCACTTGTATCAGGATCGCGCCAGCCATCGCGCCGACCAGCCCCAGAACCGTGGCTTCGGCAATCAGCAGCGCGAAAATGTGCCCGGGCCGGGCGCCCGTCGCTCTCAGGATCGACATTTCACGCCGTCTCTCATTCAGGCTGGTCAAGATGCTGGTCAGGATCGAGACCAGGCCGACCGCAATGACGAAGGCCGAAATGGCCAGCAGCACCCGTTCGGCAGTGCTCATCACCTGCCACAGCTCGGCCAAGGCCTGGCCCGGAATGATGGCCAGCAAAGGCTCTGACTTGTTGGTGTTGATCGCACGCCGTGTGCGCAAAACGGTGGCGCGGTTCTTCAATCCGACAAATACGGCGGTGACCGTGCGCGGGGTCAGGTCGAAGCCGCGTATCGTCTCTTCTGTAAGACCGTCTGCGAGCGGATTTCGGGTGCCCGTTTCCCATCCGACATGGATCGCGGTGATCGCTTCCAGCGAGACATGGATGGTCTGGTCGACCGGCGTGCCGGTCGGGCGAAGAATGCCGACCACCCGGAAGGGTCGGTCGTCATGATCGTTCAGCCCGCGGGCGCCGAGGCCGTGCGTGATCACCAGCGGCGTGCCAAGCTCATAGCCCAGCGTTCTGGCAACATCCGCGCCGATGACGGCATCGAACAGATCATCGAATGCCGCGCCATCCGCAAAGCTCAGATCCTGTTTCTGGCCATACTTGTAGTGGTCGAAATAAGCGAGGGTCGTGCCCATCACGCGAAACCCGCGATGATTGTCTCCAAGCGAAATCGGGATCGTCCAGGCGACATCCTCTCTAGAGTCGAGGGCCTGATAGGCCTCCCACGAGATCTCTGCCGTCGCATTGCCGAGCCGGAAGACGGAATACAGCAACAGGTTGATTTGCCCCGATGGCGCGCCGACAATCAGTTCCGTTCCCGAGATCGTATTGTCAAAGCCGGACTTGGCCGCGTTACGCGCTTTCTCGACGCCGAGGAACAGCGCCACTGAAAGCGCGATGGCAAGCATGGTCAGAAACGCTGAGGCCTTGCGATTCATCAGGCTGCGCCAGGCGAGACCAAAGATCGAGACGCCCATCAAACTGCCCCCGCCAGATGCGCTGCGCTATTGATCTCGGACAGATCCAGCGCGCGATCGAAGAGTTTGGCGAGGCTGCCATCATGACTGACAAACAGGAGGGCGGCATTGGTCTTCCGCGCCTCTTCGCTGAGCAGATTGATGAACCGGTCGCGACTATCAGCATCCAGCGCCGAGGTCGGCTCGTCGGCAATGATCAGGGAGGGATTGCCGATCAGGGCCCGCGCTGCGGCAACGCGCTGCTGCTGACCGACCGAGAGATCCGTGACGTTCCGAGAGAGAAGGTCTGGATCCGTCAATCCGAGTTGAGCCAGCAGGCGCCGGGCCTCCAGATCTGCTCCTCCAGCGGCGCTGACTTCACTCTGGCGTCGCTTGGAGAAGCGGCAGGGCAGGATCACGTTCTGCACCACTGAGAGATAAGGCACGAGATTGAACAGCTGGAAGATGACGCCGAGATGATCCGCGCGGACCTGATCGCGCTGGCTGCCGTTCAGGCAAGTCATATCCTGCCCGAGAACAGAGACCTTGCCCTGATCGGTCTCGAGCACGCCGGCAATCAGTCCGAGCAGCGTCGATTTCCCCGATCCGCTCGGCCCGCGCAGAAACAGGCGCTCGCCTGCCGCCAGATCGAACGTTTTCACATCGAGCAGGAGCGATTGGCCCGGCCAGGCAAAATGCAGGTCAGACAGGCTTACGACAGACGTGGTCATCTAGTTGAGGTCTAGGCGGGTATCGCTTTCGGTCAAGGTTTCTGCCGTCTGATCGGCATCGGTCAGGAACACCGCATTGACCTCCTCAAATCCGGCGAAGGTCTGAAACCCGGTGACCTCGATCGCGTCGATCGCGTCTGGCGAGGTGCAGGTATAGGTCAGATCGACAACCAGGTTGCCATGGTCCGAGATTGGCCGGATCGAGGCGCTGGCGCTGTCCCGGCTGCAATCACCGCCAATGATCGCGACCAGATTGTCGGTATAGGGCGTTGTGTCATCCAGGGTGCGCAAGGTTTCGTCCAGGTCGAAATTGGCCAATGCCCCTTCGACATTCACGCTCAGGGTCGATCCGTCGAGGCTCGCAGCGAGATCCGACAGGCCGTGCACATGGGCTTCGCCGCCGGCATGGTCGTGATCGTCGTGCGCGTGGTCCTCGTCACCATGATCATGATCTTCCTCATCATCGTCGTGATCATGCGCGTCATGATCATGATCCTCGTCCTCAGCGTGGTCTTCGTGATCATGATCGTCTTCAGCATCGGCCTCAGCTTCAACCGCATCGCTCGCCACTTCAACAACCGCCTCGGCGGTGTCTGTCGCAGCTGCAGCGGCTTCAGGCGGGGCGGCTTCTTCCGCGATCGGCGGCGGCGTTTCTGCTTCCAGAGCGTCAGCCGCTTCCTCAGCAGGCTGACAAGCGCCCAGGGCGATCGCACTCGCGGCGAGCAAGAATACAGAACGAGACATAACCAACTCCAGCTTTCGTTTGACACGGCATGTTACGGCGACTAGTTCGCCGGATAGTTTTTTGAGATACTATAACATTCCAGCTATTCAAATAGGACAAGTGGCCGTCTGCCAAGCGAAATCCGTTTCATGTTCGAAAGCCTGCAAGCCCCTTTATTCTTCGGTCTCGTCGCCGCCTTTGTGACGACGCTGGGCCTGATCGCTGTGGCCATGCGCAGCGACTGGAGTTTGCGATACGCCAATCTGTTCGGCCTGGCCGCCGCTGGCATGCTCACGGCCCTGGCATTGTTGCACATCCTGCCAGAAGCCTTTGCACTGTCCGGCAATGCGCCGATCTGGCTGACCCTGGGATTCTTCAGCGGCTTGGTCATCCATTACATTATCCGGACCGTGTTTCCCGATCGCGAGGACTCATCGCTGCCAAAAGAGGCGATCACGCCGATCCTGGCGATCGCCTGTCATTCCTTCATCGACGGCATCGTCTATGCGGTGACCTTTGCGGCGAGCTTCTCCTCCGGCGTTTTCGCTGCGGTCGGCCTGATCGTGCACGAGTTTCCGGAAGGCGTGATCGCTTTTGCGATCCTGCGACGCCATGGCGTGTCCAATCGGTCGGCCTTTTTCTGGGCTTTCCTGGCCGCAGCCGCGACCACCCCGATGGGGGTCATCGTATCCGGACCGTTTATGTATGGACTGGGAGAAGAAGCGCTCGGCAGCCTGTTCGCCCTGTCGGCTGGATTACTGCTTTTCGTCGCCACAGGCCCCCTCATGGCGCCGCTCAAGGATGTTGCACCGGTGCGGGGCCTCATGTCGCTGAGCGCCGGGGTCGTGATCGCCGTCCTGCTTATGGTCGCGCCGTTGCCAGGGCACGATCATGATCACACGGGACACGCGCAGTCCTTCGATGAGCATGATCACGCGGGACATGCACATTGAGCCTGATGGCTCGCATTCGCCTGATCCTTGTCTGCCTCGCGCTTGGCTTGATTGCGAGCGGGCCCAGCGCCAGTGCGCATCCGGAAGACGAGTTTTGCACCGGCGATGGCGGCCTGGATCCTGCCCTGTGCCGCGCCCTGCAGGAGCTTGATCGTGGCGAGGACGATCCCAGAAGCGCGGGGTATAGCGAAACCGAGACGATCGATTTCGACCGACCCGCACATGAGACGTTCGGTCTCTACGTAAAAATCGGCATTCAGCACATCCTGCCAGGCGGATTGGACCATATTCTATTCGTCCTGGCGCTGTTCTTCTCGACCTCGCGATTGCGACCGCTCGTG
The DNA here is from genome assembly GCF_001854405.1 of Hyphomonas sp. Mor2. Classification (GTDB taxonomy): domain Bacteria; phylum Pseudomonadota; class Alphaproteobacteria; order Caulobacterales; family Hyphomonadaceae; genus Henriciella. Next base: position 2,757,133 of record NZ_CP017718.1, on the reverse strand, counting down.
GTTCAGATTTCGGCCTTCACCGTGGCTCACACCGCGACCCTGGCGCTGGTGGCGTCGGGCGTGTTATCGCCGCCTGCCAGCATTGTTGAGCCCTTGATCGCGGCCACGATCGCCTTCGTGGCCATCGAGAATATCGTGTTCAAGGAGATGACCCGCTGGCGCCCGCTGGTCGTGTTCGGGTTCGGCTTGATCCACGGCATGGGCTTTGCCGGATTCTTTGGATCGCTCGGTCTTCCGGAGGGCCAGTTCTGGAGCGCGTTGATCGGGTTCAATGTCGGCGTCGAGATCGGTCAGCTCTCGGTCGTGCTGGCCGCCTTCCTCCTTTGCCTGCCCATCCGGCGGCTGGTTACGGAAGCGACCTTCCGGCACGCTGTGGCTTGGCCCGTCAGTGGTCTGATTGGCGCAGTCGGCTTGTTCTGGACCTTTGAACGCGTGCTGTCAGGGTAAACGGCATCGGCTTTGCACAAAAGCAAGGCATGACTGTTAAGACTCTGTTTACCAAGCGGGTTCGCCGATATATCGGCGCGGCGCTCGCCACCGCCGTCACCACATTTGTCGGCTTGCAAGCCTTGATGCCCGCTGAAGCGCAATCCTGCACCCTGCACGATGCCACAAGATGGCAGCTGGCCATCACCAATTCAGAGGTTGAACAGACGCCCACCTATATTCGCTTTGTGACCGAGACCTTCTTGCGCAATTGCCCTGATCGTCCCGAGTTTGCGGGTGCCAGTCGCGTCGCCGGGATCGCTGCGGCAGATACAGGGGATGCGCGCGCCGCAGTCCTCCATTTTCGCAATGCCGGTCCCATGCGCGATGTGATGTCCAACCTTTACGCCATTGCCGCGCATCTGGCGGTCAATGAGGATCTCGCCGCCTGGCGCCTGCGGGATGAGATGATCGATCGCTGGCGGACGCGTCTGGAACGTCATCCAATGGTCTCGGTGTCTGAGGTAGAGTTGGAACAGGGCACGATCTATCAGCTACATTTTGCTGACGTATCGGAGGGCGACGGTCCGAGATCCGCCTGGGTGGGCGTGCCCAAGGGCCCGGGTTGGCCGGCGACGATTAGCCTGTCGAATAGCCCGTTTCAGCTGGCCATGCAGCGGATCAGCGACGGAGAGGAGTCCGGTGCGCGCCATATCGAGCTCAATCGCTGCTATGACCGCCGTGTGCTGGCGCGCCTCGACGAGCGTCTGTCCAGTACCGACCTTGATGGCGCCGCCCAGGCGGGTCTGACCGCCTATCTGGCTGCGCCGGATGTACGGGTTGAAGCTTCAGATCGCGCGATCAGCCCGTGCGTGCTGCACGGACGCCTGCTTCCCCTCCCAAAAGCCCGCTAGATCAGAGCTGCGCTTCGACGGCAGCGACCACTGCGTCTGCCGTGATGCCGAAATGTTGGTAGAGATCCTGATACGGCGCCGACGCGCCGAACGAACTCATTCCGACGAAGCCGCCCTGATGGCCGATCCAGCGGTCCCAGCCGAAGCGGACCCCGGCTTCAACAGCGACCTTGGGCAGGTCCCCGCCAAGCGTGTCGGTCTGATAAGCCGCGTCCTGGGCCTCGAACAGATCCATGCTCGGCATCGAGACGACGCGCACCGGCACACCCTTGTCGGCGAGCGCAGCTTGCGCGGCCATGGCGATCTCGACTTCCGAGCCGGTGGCGATCAGGACGGCTTTGGCCCCGTCTGCATCTGACAGCACATAAGCGCCTTTGGCCGAGAGATTCTCGTCGGTGTGCGTGGTGCGGACTGATTTCACTTTCTGTCGGGTCAGCGCCAGCGTGCTGGGGCCCGTGTCCTTGCGCAAGGCAAGCTCCCAGCATTCAGCCGCTTCGACGCCGTCGCAGGGGCGGAACACGGTCATGTTCGGCATCGCCCGGAGGGAGGCCACATGCTCAACCGGCTGGTGGGTCGGGCCATCTTCTCCGAGGCCGATACTGTCATGCGTCATGACATGGATCACCCGCTCGCCCATCAGCGCGCCCAGCCGGATTGCGGCGCGGGAATAATCCGCAAAGACCAGGAAGGTGCCGGAATATGGGATCACCCCGCCATGCAGGGCCATGCCGTTCATGGCCGCCGCCATGGCATGCTCGCGGATGCCATAATGGACATAGCGTCCGCCCCAATTGCTTGGGCTGAGCACGTCTGTATGGCTGGTCTTGGTATTGTTCGAGCCGGTCAGGTCGGCCGAGCCGCCAATCATTTCCGGGATGGCCGCCGTCAGCGGTTCCAGCGCCGCGCCAGACCATTTGCGGGTCGCATCGTCCTTGCCGCCTTCGACAACGGATTTCTTGTGCGCCTTGATGATGTCAGACAGATTTGCGGGCAACGCGCCCGCCATGGCCGCTTCGAACGCGGCTTTGTCCGCATGATTGTCGAGCCGGTTCTTCCAGGCAAGGTGATCGGCATGCGAGCGCTTGCCCGCCTCGGTCCAGGCCGCTTCGATTTCGGCTGGGATATCGAATGGCGCATGCGGCCAGCCAATGCTCTCGCGCACGGTCGCGACTTCTTCTTCGCCATAGGGCCCGCCATGGGCCGGGCCGGTGCCCGCGCGCTTGGCGCCATAGCCGATGATGGTCTTGACCGCCAGCATGACCGGTCTGTCCTGATCCTGCGCCCAGGCGAGGGCGGATTCGACATCCGCCACATCGTGGCCATCGACCTTTTTGGTGACCCAGCCGGACGCCTCAAAGCGCTGGCACTGATCGGTATTGTCAGACATGTCCGTGCCGCCATCAATGGTGACGGCATTATCATCAAAAAGGACAATCAGGTTGGAGAGCTTCAGATGCCCAGCGAGCGTGATCGCTTCCTGGCTGATGCCCTCCATCAGACAGCCATCGCCGGCAATCACATAGGTCTTGTGATTGATGATCTCATCGCCAAAGCGGGCATTCAAGTGCCGCTCCGCCATGGCCATGCCCACAGCCGTCGTGATGCCCTGACCCAGCGGCCCGGTCGTGGTTTCGACGCCTTTGGTCAGGAAGTTTTCCGGGTGTCCCGCGGTTGGGCGCCCAAGCTGGCGGAAGTTGCGAATATCGTCGCGGCTGACACTGTCATATCCAGTCAGATGCAGAAGCGAATAGACCAGCATCGAGCCATGGCCTGCCGAGAGCACAAAGCGGTCCCGATCGGCCCAGTCCGGATCGGCCGGATTATGCTTGATGAACTTGGTAAACAGCACCGTCGCCGCATCCGCCATGCCCAGCGGCAATCCCACATGACCCGACTTCGCCGCTTCCACCGCATCCATTGATAGCGCCCGGATCGCATTGGCCATATCCCGTGCAGAAACCGTCATTCCTCAACCCCTGTTTTGGTTAACCCGGCAATGCAGATCGTGCCCAGCGCTGTCAAGACTGTGGTGCTGTAGCTATTGAGTTTTCGGTGGAATAATGGCTAACCGGGTAGGATGAGTGTGATTGAATCAGCAGCGTCTCGCCTGGAGAAGGCAACGCGGCGTCTTGAAGGGGCGGTCGAGGGCTTGTTCGAGCGGTCCGGCGATCCGGTCCTTTTGCGCCAGGAGCTTAGCGCCATGATGGACGATCGCGCGCGCCTGGCCGAGCAGCTCGACGAGTCGCTCGCGCGGGAGAAGGAATTGCAGGCGCTGGCCGACGAGGCCTCGGAGGCCCTCGGATCTGCGATTGCTGAAGTGCGCGCGGCCCTTGGCCGGGGAGAGCGCAGCTAATGGCCAAGGCGGATATCAAGATCAAAGGGCGGTCCTATTCGGTGGCCTGTGCCCCCGGACAGGAAGCGCGCCTGATCGCCTTGTCGCGCCAGTTGGACGCCCGGATCGAGGATATCTCCAAGGCGGTCGGGAATATTGGCGATGATCGATTGCTGCTCATTGCGGGCCTCGCCCTTCTGGATGAGCTGGACGCGGCCCACCAGGCGCAAGCCGCCGCATCGGGCCCCGATATCGAGCGGGCCGCCCAGGCGCTGAACACCGCTGCCGAGCAAATTGAATCTCTCGCCGCGAGGATTGAGGCCGAGAAATGACCGCGCCAGATCTCAGCGTCCTGATCCCTTTTTACAATGAAGAGGGCAATATCATTCCCTTGCTGGAAGAAGTGCACGAGGCGCTCAGCGGGATCGCGTTTGAAGTGGTCGGGGTCAATGATTGTTCCGCCGACGCGACCGCAGCCGAACTGGCCCAGGCAAAGGCGCGCTGGCCGGACACGGTCTTTGTCTTCACCCATGTGGAACGCGCCGGGAAGTCGGCGGCTCTGTTTACGGGTCTGAAAGCCGTGCGGGGTCAATGGACGCAGCTGATCGATGGCGATGGCCAGAACGATATCAACGACACGGCCCGGCTCTGGAAAGAGCTGATCGCGGATCAGGATACCGGCAAGCTCGGGATCATCGCGGGAAAGCGCAATAGCCGCAATGATAGCGGTTTCAAATGGCTGCAATCACGCATCGCCAATGGGGTCCGCCGCTTCATGTTGCGCGATGATGCCACCGATACGGGCTGTGGCTGGAAGCTGATTCGCACCGAAGCGTTTCGGGAGCTGCCTTATTTTGCCTCCATGCACCGGTTCCTGCCGGCACTGATCAAGCGGGCCGGCTGGGAGGTTCGCGAGGAGTTGGTCAATGACCGCGCGCGTTGGCATGGCCAGTCCAAGTATGGATTTCTCGGCCGCCTCGGCGCCGGCATATTCGATCTGCTCGGCATGTTCTGGCTGACCCGCCGTGGCGGTCAGGGCGTCGCAGAGGAATGGTCTGACCCGAGAGCTCAGGGATGAACGCATCTGAAATTGCCACACGTCTGAAACAGGCCCGCCTGTTCCGGGTTCTGCCCCGGCGCGAGCTTGAATTGCTCGCTAAAGGGTCTGCGATGTTGACGTTTGGCGCAGATTCCATCGTCATCTATCGCGGTGACACGGCAGAGCATGTCTATCTTATCCTGGAAGGCAGCGTCGCGGTTGAATCCATGTCGAGTCATGGCCGCTCCCTGTCGATCAGCTCGCTCAATGCCGGCGAAGTGTTTGGCGAAATGGCCGTGCTGGACGGCCGCGATCGCAGCGCCAACATTCGAACGCTGGAACCGACCAGCCTTTTGCTGATCAGCAAGGCGAGATTTCTCAGCCTTCTGAAAGAGAGTTCCGAGTTTTCCTATGAGGTCGTTCTGGATCTGGTGCAGCGCCTCCGGCAAGCGGACGATCAGATCGAGGCGATCATGTTCCTGCCGCTCAAGCGTCGCCTGGCGGATCTGTTGATCAATATGTTCAAGGCGCAGGGGCCGGAACTCAAGGTGACGCAGGCGGATCTCGCCAATCGACTTACGGCGACCCGGGAAAAGGTGAATGTGAACCTGCAGGTGTTGCAGGAGCAGGGCGCCATCAAACTGGGCCGCGGCCGGATCACATTACTTGATGAACATGCCTTGGCGCACATCAAATAGAAGAGTAATTTGGATCAATAATTGTGTATTCAAATAATATCCGAAAATAATATTTGTATATAGAATAAGAATACTTGTGGTATTTACATTCTGTTAGTATTTCGAGCTTAGGTTGAATCTTGTCGCAGGCGGTTGCTCCATGACCGTACCGGACAAGCTCAAGGCACGGGTTTATCCGCCCCTCGAACCCTGCCACCTACTTGGGATGCACCTTTCTGGTGCATCCCATTTTAGATTTGAGCGCATCAAAAAAGTGCGACCCTGGGGGTCGCACTTTCTGTTTCTGGTTGAGCTGGACTTACTTGCGCCAGACGGCTGCCATGGCTGGATCTTCTTCTTCGCCCGTATATTTGCGAGTCTCGGCGCGGCCGACGACCATATGGTGGACCTCGTCCGGGCCGTCAGCGAGGCGCAGCGTGCGCTGACCGGTGTAGAGGCGGGCGAGCGGCGTCCACTGAGACACCCCAGCCGCGCCATGCATCTGGATCGCCTCATCGATGATGCGGCAGACTTTCTCCGGCACCATGGCCTTGACCATGGAAATCCAGACGCGGGCTTCCTTATTGCCGAGCACATCCATGGCTTTCGCGGCTTTCAGCACCATCATCCGCATCGACTCGATGTCGATCCGGGCGCGCGAGACTTTTTCAATGTTGCCGCCGAGCTTGATCAGGTCGCGGCCAAAGGCCTGACGGCCCATGCCGCGAACCACCATCATGTCGAGGGCCCGCTCTGCCGCACCGATCGAGCGCATGCAGTGGTGGATGCGGCCTGGTCCGAGACGCAACTGCGAGATCTCAAACCCGCGGCCCTCGCCAAGCAACATGTTTTCCTTGGGGACGCGAACATTGTCGAAGACGATATGCATGTGCCCATGTGGGGCGTCATAGTCGCCAAACACTTGCATGCCATCGAGGATTTTCACGCCGGGCGTGTCGGTCGGGACCAGGATTTGCGACTGCTGTTTGTGCGGCTCTGCATCCGGGCTGGTTTTGACCATGGTGATCATGATCTTACAGCGTGGATCGCCGGCGCCTGAAATGTAGAATTTCTCGCCATTGATGACCCACTCATCGCCTTCGAGCACGGCCCGCGTTGAGATGTTGCGCGCATCAGACGATGGCAGGGCTGGCTCTGTCATCGCAAATGCGGATCGGATTTTGCCTTCGAGCAGCGGCTTCAGCCATTGCTCTTTTTGCTCTGGCGTGCCGACGCGTTCCAGGACTTCCATATTGCCGGTGTCCGGCGCCGAGCAGTTCATCGTCTCTGAAGCGAGCGAATTCTTGCCCAACTCAGCCGCGATATAGGCATAATCGAGATTTTTCAGACCCTCGCCGGTTTCAGCGTCGGGCAGGAAGAAATTCCACAGGCCCTGCTTCTTGGCTTCGTCCTTGGCTTCTTCCAGTGTGTCGAGTTGGCCAGGAGCATAGGTCCAGATGTCCTTGTGGCCTTTGCCGAGTTCATGGAACTTGACCGACATCGGATCAACCACTTCGGCAATGAATTTCTTCACGTGATCATAGAGCGGACGCGCCTCGTCAGACATTCTCAGGTCAAACAGGTCGTCATTCATTTCGCTGCTGCCAGCGTCGGTATAAGCCATAGTGCTTGTCCTTGTTTTCATTGATGAGCTGGCCATAGCGTATGACGCGCACGTAAACTTGTAAAACCGTCTCGCGGGGTAAGGCGGGGTTAAGTGAGACGAACCGTCACTCCGGAAACATCCTAGGGTGGTTTGTCATCCCGCCAGACTCAGCCCACGAGAGCGCGCATGAGTGCATTCGCGGCTGCTATCATCCTCGCGACCACTTTGGTGACGTCGTTCATATCCGGTATTTTCGGGATGGCGGGTGGGATCATCCTGATGGCCGTCCTCGTCGCCCTGGTCAGCGTCGCCATGGCGATGATTATCCATGGCGCCATCCAGATGTTCGCCAATGGGTTCCGGGCCTTCCTGTTGCGAGACAATATCGATTGGCGCGTTTTCGGTCTGTACTGCATCGGGGCGGCGGCTGGGATCCTCGCCTTGTTCTTTGTCAGCTGGACCCCGGACAAACGCGCGCTTTACCTGCTTCTTGGTTTGACACCGATGCTGGTCTGGCTGCCCAAGGAGCGTTTGCATCTCGATATCAAGCGGCGGGATCATGCGATCTTTGCTGGCTTCGCCGTACAGGGCCTCAACACGCTTGCGGGCGTCGCTGGTCCATTGCTCGACCTGTTTTTCGTTCGCGCCGAGATGACCCGCCAGCAGATCGTGGCGACAAAATCGGTGACCCAGGCGCTCAGCCATTTGATCAAGATCGGATTCTGGAGCGTGCCGGTTGTCACCGCTGCAGGATGGGGCGCCCTGCCGCCCTGGTGGCTCATCGCCGCGGCGATCCCGCTCTCAATGCTTGGCACCACGCTCGGCAAGCAAGTGCTCGAACGGATGAATGATCAGGGCTTCCGCAAATGGATGAAAGGCCTGGTCACGGCGATTGGCGTGGTTTTGCTGATGCGCGCGGCTGGCTTGTACTGATCGACATGCCGATCGTTGGCCCGTCCCTGGAGACCTGCCTGCGCAGGAATCTTCGAGACTCAAACGCCTAATCCGGCAGCGATGCCCCGATCGTGGCCAGCGTAGTTTCGCGCAGAAGCCGCTTATTGCCGGTCAGCGAGGGGCTGGAGAGCGGTTTCAAAGCCTCTGCAGTAGCTTGCGCCGTCGTGAGCAAGTCCTCGGCCGCGACCACCTGGTCGAGATAACCCGCTTTTACGGCAGTCTCGGGATCGAACAATTCGCCGAAGACCATGGACCGTGTCAGGTAAGCCTGATCGACCCGGGCCTTGACGAGTTCAGAGGCGAAGATGGGCAGGACCATGTTGATCTGGGTTTCATTGGCGCCGATCTTGAACGCGCCGGCGGTGCCGATCCGGACGTCGCAGGACAAGAGAATGAAACAGCCCATCGCGACGCCATGGCCAGTGCAGGCTGCGATGACGGGCATCGGAAACCCATATAGGCGGTGCGCCAGCTTGCCGCCGCCATCAACCAGCGCTTTCACTTCAGGTCCGGGCAAGCTCATCATCAGTTTCAGGTCGAATCCGCCAGAGAACCGACCCTCGCGGCCGGTGAGGATCAGAACCTTGGCCTCTTTCTCAGCCTGATCGAGGCAGGCATTCAGCGCCTCAAGCATGGGTGGGTTGATGGCGTTTGCCTTGCCGTCATCCATGGTGATGATGGCAATGTCGTCCTTGATCTCAATCGTCGCTGGAGCGCTCATGAGGGTCCTCCGTCGTAAACTATGTTTCCGGCTACGACGCTTGTCCCGGGGGGACGCAAGCCTCACTCCACGTCAGGAACTGCAACTTCCAGCAGATCGCCTGGAGTGCACTCCAGCGCGTCACAAAGTTTGGCGAGCGTATCGAAACGGACGCCTTTGACTTTGCCAGACTTCAGGAGGGACAGATTGGCCTCTGTCATACCGATCTCGGCCGCAAGATCCTTGGCCCGGCGTTTGCGACGCGCCAGCATGACATCCAGGGTCACGACAATTTCAGCGGCCATCAGACGAACTCATCATTCTCGCGTTTCACGCGGACGGCATCTTTGAAGACCAGGGCGAGGCCGTGCAGCATGACGCCCATCATCGTGACGGCCAGCGCCAGATCGCCAAAATCGATCGACACGCCGCGAAACTCCTGCCCGATCCACTGGATCAGGGTGGGGGTCACGACCCCGGCCCAGATGCCAGCGCCGACAAGCCCATAAGCGGCTTTGTTCAGGGTCTTTGCATTGGCCTCGGTGAACACATCGCCTTCCGAATAGCGTTGGAATAGAAAGGCAAAGTCGGCGGCCACGAAAGCGATCAGGATGGTCGGCATGGCCTTGATGATGCCAATCCACCAGGCATTGAAGATACGTAGCCAGTCGCCGCTGCTCTCGAACCAGATGGCGCCGACTTCTTCGCCAACAAAATAGGACACGTTGATGGCCAGAATGGCGACAATCACCCAGGCCAGAAAAGTCAGGTCGCGATGTGTATCGCGGGTCTTTTGAATTTCGGACTCAGTCATTTTACGCTCCATCGTTTGAAGCGTAATATAGCAATTAATTATTGTGTGGCAATAATTATTTTCGTCTTTGTTTAAAAAAGTTTGAAAGCAACGCTCCTGCGTCCTCAGCATGTTCCAGATCTTGCTCGACCTTGGTCCGCCAGTGGCAGGTGGGTTGTTCGAAGAATCTCGGGCCGTGCAGCACACCGCCGCCCTTGGGGTCGCTGGCGGCGAAGATCAGCGTCTCGATGCGCGCAAAACTGATCGCGCCTGCGCACATCGCACATGGCTCCAGTGTCACATACATATGCAAGCCGGGGAGGCGGTAATTGCTCAGCCTCTGCGCCGCCGCGCGCAAGGCGACAATCTCGGCATGGGCGGTCGGGTCATGGTCCATGATCGGGCGGTTATGCCCCTCGCCCACAATCTCTCCGGTCGAAGGATCAACAATCACCGCGCCGACCGGGACCTCGCCCTTATCGGCTGCGATTTGAGCGAGGGTCAGCGCGCGTTGCATAGGTGATGGCGTGTCTGTCATCCCTTCCCCATCGCGCTGTCGCGGCCTAAAGGCAAGCCATGCGGATCGTTGCAGGACAGTTCAAGGGACGCCCGATCGCGGCGCCAAAGACAGATGCCACTCGGCCAACCTCGGACCGGGCGCGCGAAAGCCTGTTCAACATGATCGCGCACGCGCCGTGGAGCCCCGGGCTGGACCGTGCGCGCGTGATGGACCTGTTTGCAGGTTCTGGCGCGCTCGGTCTGGAGGCCTTGTCGCGCGGCGCCAGCTTCTGTCTGTTCGTCGAGACAGCGCACGCGGCCCTCAGCACGATCCGCAAGAATGTGGCCGCTTTGAACCTCACGACGGATACGCGCATCCATCGGCGCAGCGCGATCGAACTCGGGCCCCGGCAGGACGCGACGGATCTTCCGTTTGATATCGCTTTCCTCGATCCGCCATATCACAAGGGACTGATTGAGCCGTGCCTGGCCAAGCTCGTTGAGGGGGAATGGGTGTCGGCCGAAGCGCTGGTCATCGTCGAAACCGCGGCGGATGAATCTCCGGACTTTGAAGGCTTTGAGCTGGTGGCAGACCGCGAAAGCGGCGCGGCCAGGTTCTGGTTCCTGACGCGGTCCTAGTCTTCGAGAAACTCCGCGCGCAAGTCGACGCTGGATTCGCCGGTGCCGAGATACTTTGCGCAGGAGCCCAGCCAGCGTTCTGCCTCTTCGCGGCCCTTGTCCCTTAGCTCGGTCAGGAACGGCCAGCTTGTGTCATACTTGGTCGGTAACGTGAGATGGCTGAGCGCCTGTCCGCCGCGCAGGGCGTGAATGGTGAGGCGCCGATATTTCTTCATTACCGGTTCTTTCAGCATCCCATCATCGAGCAGTTTCTGGACGAAGGCGATGGCGCGCAGCTCCCCAATCAGCGAGGCGTTGAAGCTAATCTCGTTGAGGCGATCCATGATTTGCGGCACCCGCCGCGGCACGCCTTCTCGCGCGATCGGATTGAGCAGGACCAGCAAGACATCGCGCGGCGCTTTGGCATAAATGAGTGGAAACAGGCTGGGATTGCCCATATAGCCACCATCCCAATACGCGTTGCCTTCAATCTCCACGGCCCGGAAGATTTGCGGCAGGCAGGCCGAGGCCAGGACGGCGTCGCGGGTGACCTCGTCGCCGGAAAAGACTTTCACCCGGCCGGATTCGACATTGGTGGCGGATAAGAACAAGTCGACAGGCCCTGCCCGCGCCGCTTCGAAATCAATGGTTTCATCCAGCGCATCGCGCAGAGCATTGAAGTCGAAGGGATTGAATTCGTAAGGGCTCGCAATGCTCGTCAGCGCAAGGCCCATCTGGATCGGCGAGAAGGGCATCGCGGTCAGCGGCGACTGCGCCCAGGAGAACGCTGTGAACGGCGCGCCCTTGGCCGAGATCGTCCGCCACAGCTTCTCCAGATTGGCCTTCGCGCCTTCGGCCCCGTCACGCGCGTATCCTGCGGCAAACGCAGCCGCATTGGTGGCACCGGCAGATGTGGCAGTGATCGCCTTGATATCGAGACCGGGCTCCTCGACCAGACGTTCGAGGACGCCCCAGGTGAAGGCCCCATGCGCGCCGCCACCCTGAAGCGCCAGGCTGATCGACCGGGTTTTGTATTTCGACATGGCGGCACTCTTCACTGCGCAGATGCTTTGGCACAGATTTTTTGCGTGGTCTTCGAGACAAAGTGTGCAATCTGCCTGCCATGACATCGAATCCCGCCCTTGCTGATGATTTGCGACCCATCCCGGCAGTTGGCGTGGTTTGCATTCGCGGCGACGAGGTCCTGCTGATCCGACGCGGGACGCCGCCCAAGCAAGGTGAATGGTCGATTCCCGGCGGTCGGATCGAACCAGGCGAGCCCGCCAAGACCGCTGCCCTTCGCGAATTGAAAGAAGAAACCAGCGTCGAAGCCGACTTGATCAGCCTGATCGATGTGGTCGATGCGGTGTTTCACAATCGCGCTGGCGACCTGATCACGCGCCATTATGTGCTGGTCGATTATGCCGCGCGGTGGCGCCGCGGAGAGCCGGTGGCTGGTGATGACGCAGCAGAGGCACGGTTTTTTCACCAATCTGAGCTAGGCTCGCTCGAATTGTGGAGCGAAACCCGTCAGATCATCCGGAAAGGGTTCGAGCTCCTGCGTGAGTAAGAGGGCCGAGCATGCGTTTCGGAGAATGGATTCAGACCGGGTTTCCGGTGCGTCTGCAGGACGACACGCCGACCGAAGGAGGGGCACCGACCTCCGACCCGATTGAGGCAATTACGGAAACCGCGGCGGATGCCACCGAGGCGGCGACGGAGTTTCTCGGCTGGATCGGATCTGGTGAGCTTGAAGCCCTGATCGCGCTGGGTCTGGTTATCGCACTCACACTCGCGCAATGGTTGGCGCGCTGGGCGGTTCTGAAGGGCATCGTTCAGTTGCCACGCAGCGATGATTATTCCATCGCTGACCTGTTCTATCGCGTGGTGAAGCGGTTCCACACCTATTTCATGATCATGATCGCCTTTGTGGTGACGGACGCGATGCTGAGCCTGCCCAATGCAGTTTCGGTGATCGTGAAGATCTTCTTCGTGCTTGGCGCGATCCTGCAAATCGCTGAGTGGGTTCAGGAATTCGCGGTTGGCTTTATCCGGCGCAATGTCGCCCGCTCGAGCGGCGATGCGCGCGCCTTGGCATCCGCCTTCAATATCATCAAATGGTTTATCAGCGTTGCCGTCTGGTCGGTCGCGCTCCTGCTCATTCTGGACAATGTCGGCGCCGATGTGACCGCTCTGCTCGCCGGTCTCGGTATTGGTGGTATCGCCATCGGTATCGCCGCCCAGGGCGTATTTAGGGACCTGTTCTCCTCCCTGTCCATTGTGATCGACAAGCCATTCCAGGTCGGCGACACGGTCCGCTATGGTGAGAGCTGGGGAATTATCGAGGATATCGGCCTGAAGACGACGCGCGTACGCGCCAAGTCAGGTGAGCAGATGATCATCTCCAATACCAACCTTCTCGACTATGAGATCCACAATATGCAGCGCATGTCGCGCCGCCGGATCGAGACGGTGTTTGGGGTCATCTATCAAACCGATCCGGATCTTGCCGAGCGCGTCCCGGAAATTGTCGCCAAAATCATCAAGGATGTGCCCGCGGTTGATTTCGATCATTGCGGGATGTCAGCTTTCGGTCCGAGTTCGCTGGATTACACGTTGGTCTTCTATTCGCTGCAGCCGGACTTCAACCGTTCCATGGCGGCTCAGTCGCGTGTGCTATTGGCGTTGTTCCGAGGGTTGCAGGATCATGGGCTCGAATTCGCCTATCCGACGCAAACGCTCTTCATTGAAGGGATGACCGACAAGGTCAAAGCGGCTTAGCGCTTACTCGACCGTCCAGCCGCGCGGCGTTTTCTTCGCTTCCAGCGTAATCGTGCCATTATCGGCCGTTTCGTCATACCGCGTGTGCGGCAGATCATCTTTCGACCCGGTGAGCCGCAAAATGATCGCAAAAGCTGCGAGGGCGAGCCCTGCCACAGCCGTGGCCACGGCAATCATGCCGGCCATGAAAATAATCGCGACCGCAAGCAGGCCCTTCGCGGCAAGGTTTCCGGCCCGGCGCAGCAGAGCCAGCAGATTGTGTGGAAAACCGAACGGTGCAGTATGAGTCGCGGTCATGGTAGCCTCTTCTTAACACTTAGATGGCGTGCAAGGAAGGTGCCGTCAACGATTCGAATGTGACCAATCTTCAATTAACCGCGATCAAGCCGCGCTCTGCCCGGATTCTGGCATAGGCGCTGGTAATCGTGGCAGCTTTCTCATGTGCAGCATTCTCAAACTCGCGCGGCGCCCCATTCTGGATGATGCGATCAGGATGATTATCGGCCATCAGGCGGCGGTACACTTTGCGGATTTCCTCAAACTCCGCGTCATGCGCCACGCCCAGAATATGATAGGGGTCAACCCGGTCCGCGCCCATATGGCTGGCTTTGATGCGCCGGAACGTGGCTTCAGAGAAGCCGAACGCTTCCGAGACGGTTCGCAGATAAGATAGTTCATCATCGGTGACGATACCGTCGGCGGTCGCGATCATGAACAAACCATCCAGCACGCCCTCCAGCAAACAGGGTCGCGCGGCGTATTTCCGGCCGATTTTTCGGGCATAGGATTCATAACCGCGGACAGTTTGCTGGGCGAGATTGAACACGCGGCGCACCGCTGCAGCGTCTTTCGGAGCCGTCTGAAACACGCGCGAAAAGACCATGATCTCGTCATCGGTTACGCGGCCGTCGGCTTTTGCCATCTTGGCGCCTAGACCGACAACGGCGGCGGTAAATCCGACATCGTTCGGATCAGGCGCGCAGGCGAGATCCGCCGGAAGGGGTTCATCCTCCACGTCCACGTCAAACAAGCGCTTTCCGCTCTCAATCAATCGTTGCCACATCGACATGGCCACACCTATAGCGCGTATCGGGTGCGCCTGTCAGGTGGCAATACTGACATCTGTGTTAAGCGGGCATCTGGGGGGATCATTAAAAACGAGTCACAAAGAAAACCATTTTATATATCATGCCGTATATGAAATCGACACCGATATGGTTCGGGTCATCATTCAGATACGGAGATTCCCTCGTGAAACTCGCTACTCTTCTCGTTTCCGCCAGCCTGTTCGCCGCGCCCACTTTTGCGCAGCAATGCGCGTCCAAGAGCACAGTTCAGGCCACCCATGTCAGCCACAACGCCATGATTGCTGGTGAAACGCACAAGGCCGAAAAATCAGACATTGTTGAAACCGCTGCCGCGGCGGGTTCTTTCTCGACGCTTCTCGCTGCGGCTGAAGCTGCGGGCCTGGTTGACGCCCTGAAAAGTGAAGGCCCTCTGACCGTATTTGCACCGACAGATGAAGCTTTTGCAGCGCTACCCGCAGGGACCGTTGAGACCTTGCTGCAGCCTGAAAACAAGGAAGCGCTCGCCGGGGTCCTGAAGCTGCACGTGATCGCTGGCTCGAAAGTGAAGTCAAAGGATCTTGCCGGTCAGCAAATCACAGCCAGCACACTCAATGGTGATTTGTCTGTGGACGGAACCGATGGTGTTGTGCTGACAGCGCCTGGATCTTCCGCAACCGTGATTGCGGCAGACGTCGGTGCCTCAAACGGTGTGATCCACGTGATCGATACAGTGCTTTTGCCAGCTGGTTAGAGCCCACCAAAAATTTGCCGGGAAGTCTCGCGTCCCCCCAAACGGCTTTTCGGCATCGTCCCGTCAGTTCCCTTGCTGGCGGGACGTTTTTTTGGAGATTAATCCGGCTTTTCGGCCTTCAGGGCGGCAATGTCTTTCTTGAGCTCGGTCAGCATCTCGATGATCTGATCACGTTCCTTGTCGGCCGAATCGAATTCTTCATCCATTTCTTCCTCGATTTCATCGAGATGGTCATCCGTGGCCGCACGCTGTTCTTCGGCTAGCGCATCGACGATCAAGGCGATGAACAAGTTCAGGACCGCGAAACTCGCGACAAAGATGAAAATCAGGAAGAAAAGCGGCGCATAAGGGTGCCCGTCATCGACCACTTTTTGGACCACTTCAAAGCGCCATCCATCCATGGTCATGACCTGGAACAGTGAATAGGCGGAGCTTGGCAGGTCGCCAAACAGTTCGAGGACCTCGGGGTCATCCGTATTGCCATACATATTGGTCGCCATGACTGCGCCGACATAGGTGAGCAGAGCGAGCACCGCGAGAATAGCGCCCATGCCGGGCAAGGCGTTGAGCAGGGCCTCTGTAATCCGCCGCATCATCGGCACGATATGCAACAGCCGCAATACCCTGAGCACGCGCAAGGCCCGCAGGACCGAGAAGGCGGCGCCGCCAGGAATGAGCGATATTCCGACCACGAGAAAGTCAAACCAGTTCCAGCCGGAACGGAAGAAATTCAAGCGATAGACGAACAGTTTCAGCCCGATCTCGATGGCGAAAATGATCGTGACCGCCTGATCAACCCAGCTCAGCGATCCGACAACACCACTTGGCAATGATCGTTCATAAGTGAGGATCCCCAAAATAATCGCATTCACGATAATCAGGGTGGTTATGAAATTGCGAAAAACGCTGCCCTCGACGGCCGTTTCCAGACGTGAGGTGCTGGTGTCCAGATCAAGTGTGCCCTGATTCATGCCTGCTTGCCTCTCCGGTCCCACGCGCGATTCATCCCAGCAGGTTTTAGCGCGCTGCCAATCAGGATCAATCAGAAGAAATAGAAATGCGCACACCGGTGAACATGAACGAGCGATTATCGGTCTCCAGACCGATCGCGCGCGCCCGTTTCAGGCAGGCTGCGGCATCCGGGTGCTGCAAGGTGTATTCCGACAGAAAATCTCGATCACCCGGTTCAAAGGAAACGGTGTGCGTGCCCAGTTCCAGTTCGAAGACATCGTGCCCGAGCGGTTGTGACGGGACCCGCAGAACCCGGCCCCAGCGCTCGCTCAGCGCCTGCGGATCGGACGCGGTCACGTTCAAACGGGTCAGCGCGCCGGGACGGCTCTTGTCGCGCCAGCCCGGCCCGCCCCAGAGCCATGAGCCTTCCGGATGGGCTTCATCAATGGAGACGATGGCGGCGCCGATGTCCGCCGGATGCAGGTGGCTGGCTGAGATATCGGATCGGTCAATGTTCCAGACGCGTCGGATATGAAGGTCATCCGTGCGGCGTCGGACGCCGGCAAGATCGTCGGTCTGGAAGATCGCCATATAGCCACCCATACCCCCTGTGCGTGTGATGAAGCGCCCGGCTGCCGTATTCTCCTCGACCGGGACGACGACTTCCAGGAACTGGTCGCCGAGGGCGAATACACCATTGGTCAGTCCAAACACGTTGACGCCTGGATCGACAAAGCCCTCACCCAGGTCGAGCACATGCCGGAGGCGATCAATGTCTTCGATATCATTGGAGGCGAAAACCAGTTGTCGAATGCGAGGCAAGGTCATGATCAATCCGCCGATGTCGTTGTGTCGCTGACGATCTTCCACTGACCATCCATTCGCTTGAAGACCAGAGTGAACAGTCCGGACGGACGGTCATTATCCCGCTGGAGCGCCCAGGCGCCATGAACAATCGCAGCCTCCTCCGACAACACATCAACGTCCAGCGCGTCAAAGCTGAGCGTCCCCATCAGCGCCCGGTTCGAGTACCGCGCATGGTAGCGATCACGGGTCTCCTGCCAGCCACGGGTGACGCTGCCTCCAGAGGCGAAGCGCAGATCTGGGGACCGCCAGTAAGCTTGCATGAACCCATCAATATCGCCGCTATTCCAGGCCGCCTGCTGCTCTGCCAGGATCGCGGCGATGCGGGCGGATGTTGCCGCTTGAGAAAATTCGGCCGTGACTTCAGATGTTTGACCAATCGTGGTGCAAGCGGGCAGAGTGAGGGCCAGCGCGCCGGCGAGAAAGAAAATCCTGGACTGCATAAGAGCGTGCTCCGGGGGTGTTCGTGACAGCGGAAATCATTTACCCGCATGGACATCTTGGCAAGGGTACACATATACCCGCCAAGCGAATGGGAGCAAAAATACGCCGATGATGATGACCATGTTGATCCTGGGCGGCTTCCTGTTGCTCTTTGCGGGTGGCGAAGCGCTTGTGCGTGGATCGGTCGGCGTGGCGCGCAAAGCCGGCATGTCGGAACTGGTGATCGGCCTGACCCTGGTCGGCTTTGGAACCAGCCTGCCGGAACTCGTGACCAGCCTCGAAGCCCTGCACGAAGGCGCAGTCGGCATTTCGATCGGAAACGTTATTGGCTCGAATGTTGCCAATATCATGCTGGTCATCGGTGCCGCGGCGTTTGTGAAGGCGATCACCACGGATCCGAAATCGCTGATGCGCGATGGCCTGTTCATGGTCGCGGTGACGATCGTGTTCGCCATCATTGTCTGGCTGGGTGAGTTCACGCGCACGATCGGGATCTTGTTCACGGCCCTGCTGATTGCCTACCTGATCGTCTCCGTCATCCTTGACCGACAGGCCAATAGCGCCGCTGCGAATATGCACCAGCATGAGGCTGAAGAGTTTGATCATGACGACCCGATCTGGCTCGCTCTGATCATGACGGTGGCCGGTATTGTCGGTGTGATCTTTGGCGCCAAGTTTCTGGTGGAGGGCGGCTCGGACGCCGCGCGGCTGTTCGGCGTGTCAGAGACCGTGATCGGGATATCCATTGTCGCGATCGGGACCAGCCTGCCAGAACTGGTCACCTCGATCATGGCCGCGCGCAAAGGCAAGGCCGATGTGGCCCTGGGCAATGTTCTTGGCTCGAATGTGTTCAACATTCTCGGCATTCTGGGCATCTCGGCGATCGTTTATCCGTTCTCACTGATTGACACGAACGTGCCGCTTGAGGTCGCCGCGATGCAATTTGGTCAGGCCGCCAGCATCGTCACCTGGACAGATATGGGCGCGATCTTCCTGTCGATCGTGCTGCTCTACATCTTCGCCTTTACCGGTCGCAAGATCGCCCGCTGGGAGGGCGGTATTCTGCTCGCCGCCTACTTCCTGTATATGGGCCTGCGTTTCGAACTGATCCCAACCTTCGGGGGCTGAAATGGTTGACAAGGATATCTATTCTGGTCTCGATCAACTGGGGCAGCAAACCGAGGCGCCGACCTCGCCGGATGAGGCGCAGCTCGAGCGGGTCGCGAACCCGCACCCCGACACGCTCTACCTGGCGCGCTTTGTCTGTCCTGAGTTTACCTCGCTCTGCCCCGTTACCGGTCAGCCGGACTTTGCTCACCTGGTCATTGACTACGCGCCCGGCGACTGGCTGGTCGAGAGCAAGAGCCTGAAACTTTTCCTGACCAGTTTTCGCAATCATGGCAGCTTTCATGAGGACTGCACGCTGAAGGTCGGCAAAGACATTGCGTCGCTGCTCGAGCCGCGTTGGCTGCGAATTAGCGGATACTGGTATCCGCGCGGCGGCATCCCGATCGATGTGTTCTGGCAGACAGGTGACATCCCGGAGGGGCTTTACGTCCCGGACACTGGCGTCGCCCCCTATCGTGGGCGTGGTTAGAGCGCTGTTTCCTTTGTGCTTACTCAGCTTGGGTTCAGGTAGAGTTGGCTAAGTCCGCCACATGAAATGGCCTTTTCTTGCCGTCCTCGTCCTGATGATCACAGGATGGAGCGCATCTGCGCAACCTGCGCCTTGCAAAAAATCTGAAGCCGCGTGTCTCCTCGATGCGGCCTGGGGTGCAGCCCTGGTCCTGCCAGAGGACAAGCGCACACGTCTGGCGCCCGCCTTCCTCGAGACCGCGCAGAAATCCGGAGAGCCGAGCCTGGTGGCCCGTTGGGAAACCCGGCTTGGACAAAAGGCGCGATCCGCAGAGAACTATCCAGATTATGGCTGGCAGAAGGCCGAACCGATCTTGCGCGAAGGTGGGCCCGAAGCGCTGATACGGGTTGCCAGAGACCGGTCAGAACCTCTGAATTTCGGCCGGGCTGACGCTTTGCTTTCGGCTGGCACTCGACTGATGGAAACCGATCCCGAGGGGGCCTCGTCCCTGAACAATGCCTTGCTGGACCTGACCCGGACGGCGTCTTCGTTCGAAAAGCCCAATCTGGCGCATGCCGCGGCAGAGCTGGCCATGGTGCGCTGCGATCGCGAGCAATTTGAACGCGCGCTGCTCTACACGGACGCACCCGGCAACCTTCGTTACGCGATCTGGCGCGCACGGATAGACGGCGACGTGCTCACCTTGTTGCCCCGCATTCGAGCCGTGGATAGCGATGAGGATACCCGCTACGTCCGCCGCGTTCTCGAGGGCTACCGCGCCATTCAGGACCATGGCTATTGCGATGCGCGGAAAAGCCAGATTGGCGGCTGACCGATTCAGGCTATACCTGACCCATGATCGATGCTGATGAAGATCCGCCAGAAGCCATTGCCGGAAGTGCAGAAATTGGCGCGCTCGCGCACCTATACCGCGCCGAAGTCTATCGCTCGACGATCTGGCGGCAGCGGCTGGATATGACGACGAACTGGGCGGTGGTCTCTACTGGCATCGCGTTTTCGGTCAGTTTCGCCAATGAGCAGGCCTCGCCGCTGCCCATCGTTCTGGTCGGGCTATTGTCTGCCATGTTCCTGATCCTCGAAGCCCGCCGCTATCGTTATTTCTATGTATGGAAGTTCCGGGCGCGGATGATCGAGATCACCAACTATGTCCCGATGCTGCGGGGCCAGGGCGCGCAGATCGCCATGGACAAGGGGACAGCGCTTTCGGACGATTATATGCGTCCGCGCCACAGAATATCGGGCATGCGGGCGATTGGGCGCCGATTGCGCCGCAACTATGGTTGGCTCTTTATCATCCAGGCGGCGGCCTATTATGCCAAGATTGGCATGCACCCCACCGATGTCGGCTCGGTCGAGGAATATCTGCACCGCGCCCATGTCGGCCCGATTCCAGGCTGGTTGGCGCTGATCGCCGGCGTTCTGTTCCATCTCGGCTGGATGGCCTTTGCCTATTATACATGGCGCTTGGAAAAGGCCGACAAGCGCATAACCGCTGACTATCTCGACCCGGAGCTTGCTTCAGGCGTCGCACAAGATAAGGCTTGATTGCTTTAAGGTTGCGCGCTTCTAGCGCGCGATCGCATCGTTCGGGCCGCCAACATTCCCGCCATCGCACTGATAGCCAATATACCAGGCAATCGCGCCGGCGCTGTTGGTCACGGCGCCATGAAAGGCTTTGCAGGTCCCATTGCCGTCGAGAACCTCGAGGATTTCCTCGCACGAAATCTTGGACGACCGGACGGATCCGAAATCCGCTGATTCCAACATGATATAGTCAAAGTCCTTCTTGGCCTTCTTTTCGATATTCATCGTCTTGCTGGCGCCAGCGAGAATGTTCAGCTTGTTGCCAGTTTTGTCGTTGCTGGAATCCTTGGCTTTGACGGTGATGGTTTGCGCCGAAGAGGTTTGATTCAAGTTGGACGTCCCGTCAGAGCCCCCGGAATCGCCGGTTTTGTTCTTGAATTTGATGTTGCACTTTCCGTCATTGATCCAGCATTTGGTCTGCGTGATGTCACAGGTTGCGCTTGCTGTCGGGGCGAGGGCTATGCAAGCGAGTATCAATCCGGCTTTCGAGATCAGATGTTTCATGGGGGCGCGCTCCTGAGAATTGGACGTTACGGGATCCGCGCCACGCCAGGCGCGCTTGGTGTGTGGGGGTTTACTCGCAATCGGTAGAGTTGCCCTTGATCCGAATATCGGGCGTGTATTCCTGATTTTTCTCAGGCGCGTTCATGCACCGATTATTATTCATCGTGGTGCCGTACATTTCGAGCCACCAGATCGCGTTGCTGTTCTCGTCATAGATGTGCTTGCGATTTTTCTTGCAGTTCTTGTTTTCGCCGGACTCGATCTTGGCGATGATCCAGACTTGTGAGCCGGTTGGTACGCGGCCATCCTTTTTCAGGTCATAGCACCAGGCCTCGCCTTTCCCGATCTTCGCGCCGATTTTTTTCGAGAACGTCTCACCTTCCGGCGTTTTCCAATGCAGCATGATCGGATCGACATTGTACCAGCCACCATCAAACAGCGTGATATAGCGCAGATGCATGTCATCCGCCTGGGTCATTGGAGCTGTGAACGCAGCGGCGAGCAGGCTTAGGCCAAGCCAACGGGATAGGCGCATGGTGGATCCTCCGGGTCTGTGCTCAGATCCAAGCAAACGCGGACTCGCGTCGCCACTGTCAGATCCGCCAGCGCAGATGACTCATTAGCCTTGCGCTTCTCTGGCCCTTCCTGTATGTCCGCGCTTTCGAGATTTCAGGGCCGGTCAGTAATCGTCCCACACCAGACTCAAAGAGAGACACGCGATGAAAGCCGAAGGCCATCCAGATTATCACTTCATCACCGTCGTTATGACTGACGGGACGGAGTATCAAACCCGTTCAACCTGGGGCAAGGAAGGCGACAAGCTCGTCCTCGACATCGACTCCAGCTCACACCCAGCCTGGACCGGCGACCGCAATGCGAACCTGGATCGCGGCGGCCGTGTCTCGCGCTTCAAGGACAAGTTCAAGGGCTTCATGTAAGCTTAAGCGCGGCAAAGCGCACAGACGTTCAGAGACCCGCGCCAACCGGCGCGGGTTTTTTGGTTTTTGGGTTCTATGCGACGCTACTTTGAAAAGTAATCCATTCGATCGCGCTGGGGGGCGGACGGCGCTGGAACAGGAGCCGCGACACTTCGACGGCGATTGCCCACATCCTGAGCGGGACAATCCGGTTGAAAATTTCGACGGACGCTGATTGAGAGACACAAGATCACATTCGTAGTCATCCATCATTGACTTATTGTTTTTCGATATGTAGAGAGGGTGAGCGTTCAGGATCACATTCTTAGTTTCTCTTTGGAGTCGAAAACCATGATCCGAACTTTCACCGCCGCCAGCCTTGTCGCACTGGGCCTTGCCGGAGCCGCGAGCGCTGAAACCCGGTCCTATGAGGTCGGGGCCTTTACCAAGATTGATATTTCCGCCGGTCTCGATCTGGAATTTACCGCGGGCGACGCCCAGTCGGTGACTGTCGAGAATGACAATGGCGATTTCAGTGACATCACCGTCGAAGTGCGCGGTGAGACGCTGGTTCTCAAGCGCCAGAAGACGATGAACTGGGGCTGGAACAACAAGCGTCAGCGCTACGGCGTAACTGTCACCGCACCACAGATTTCAGGTCTGGAGGCTTCTTCAGGGTCCGACGTTTCGGGGCGCAACATGAGCGGCAGTGATATTCTGATCGATGTGTCGTCCGGCGCGGATGTGACAGTGACGGGCGTCGATGGCGGAACCGTCCGCATCGAGACGTCCAGCGGATCAGATGCCAGCGTGTCCGGAACCTGCGTCACCGTGCGCGCCGAATCCTCGTCTGGATCAGACCTGGATGCCCGCGACCTGACCTGTGAGAGCGGATACGCCGATGCCTCCAGCGGATCGGACATATCCATCTACGCGTCTACGAGCGTCGAAGCGGAAGCCTCGAGCGGGGCGGATGTCGATGTCTATGGCAATCCCACCGATGTCACCTCTGACAAGTCCAGCGGCGGATCCGTCTCGATCCGCAGCTAGACTGATCAGCTGAAGTCGTAATCTTCCAGCTTCAAGCCCGGATCTGGCCAGGAGAGGTTCATGTCCTCCAGTGTGCCGCGCACGATCCGGGCGATCATCGCATTGCGGCGGGTGCGGCTGTCAGCCGGAACGATGTACCAGGGCGCGTGCGATGTGGAACAGCGCTCGATCGCGGTCTGATAGGCGGCCATGAAGTCTGGCCACAGCTTGCGGTCGGCGAGGTCGCTGGGATTGAATTTCCAGCGCTTGTGCTCCTCAGTGATCCGCTCGGTGAGCCGCAGGCCCTGTTCTTCATAGCCGACATTGAGCATGAATTTCAGGATGGTCACACCGTTTTCGGTCAGGTGTTTTTCAAACTGATTGATCTGATCGTAGCGCTGTTCAATCTTGTCCGCCGGAGCAAAGCTGCGAACTTTCACGACCAGGACATCTTCATAGTGCGAGCGGTCGAACACGCCGATCCGGCCCTTGCGCGGGACGGCATCATGAATGCGCCAGAGATAGTCATGGGCGAGCTCGGTCTTGCTCGGCGCCTTGAAGGCCCGCACTTGCATGCCGAGCGGGCTGGTATCGGCAAACACATTGCGGATGACGCCGCTCTTTCCGGCGGTGTCCATGCCTTGCAGCACGACCAGCAAGGCGCGGTCTCGATTGGCGTAGAGCTTGTCCTGCAGCTCATTGATCGCGGCCGCGTCCTTTTTCAGACTGACGCGCGCTTCTTTCTTGTCCGGGAAAAGTGAGCGATCGCCTGAATCCCGCGCCGAAAGATCGAAGGAGGCGGCAGGGGCCGCGATCAAGGCCTTGCGCACAGCGTTGATGGTGGGGTGAGACACGAGCGATCCTCCGCGAACCAGAAACTAAAAAAGCCGCGCCATGACAGCGCGGCTTGATCTGATGTGCAAGCAGATAGCTGCTTACGAAGAATAGTACTCGACGACCTGAGCGGGTTCCATCTGAACCGCATAAGGAACATCAGACAATTCCGGCATGCGGACATAAGTCGCCGTCATCGCTTTCGGGTCGACCTCGATATATTCAGGAATGTCGCGCTCAGGAGAGCCGAGGGCCTCCAGAACCAGCGCCATGTTGCGAGACTTCTCGCGCACCTGAACCACATCGCCCGGCTTCAGGCGATAGGAACTGATGTTGGTTTTGGTACCGTTGACCATGACGTGGCCGTGATTGACGAACTGACGCGCGGCAAAAATGGTCGGCACGAACTTGGAGCGATACACGAACGCGTCGAGACGCGACTCGAGCAGGCCGATCAGGTTCTCAGCCGTGTTGCCTTTACGGCGAGCGGCTTCAACGAAAGTTGCCTTGAACTGTTTCTCAGTGATGTCGCCATAGTGAAACTTGAGTTTCTGCTTGGCCATCAGCTGCATACCATAGTCAGAGACTTTACCACGGCGGTTCGGGCCGTGCTGACCTGGCTTGTTTGGGCGTTTGTTAACTGGTGATTTGGGGCGTCCCCAGATATTCTCGCCGACACGGCGATCAATCTTGTACTTCGCCGAATGACGACGTGACATAATAGACCTCAATTTTTGACGTGGGCTGGTTCGTCTCCGCGTGAGACAAACGATTGCAACGGCAGCACCACACCGACCCGTCCTGAAGCGGCGTCTAAAACAGGATCAGGGGCAAAGAGTCAAGCGCTGCGATCAGTGAAAACCCTCGTGACTGACGCGAGGGCGCGCCTTGACGGACGCACGGCAGCCTCGCCCATTTGTTGAAACCAAAAGTATCGGAGGAAAGCATGGCAGATTTGTCTGGCAAGATCGCAGTGATCACAGGTGCAGCAA
Organism: Hyphomonas sp. Mor2; assembly: GCF_001854405.1. Taxonomy (GTDB): domain Bacteria; phylum Pseudomonadota; class Alphaproteobacteria; order Caulobacterales; family Hyphomonadaceae; genus Henriciella. The sequence continues at coordinate 2,732,261 of NZ_CP017718.1, read as the reverse complement.
GCGGTATCGGGCTTGCTGGCGTAGAGGTCTTCGTCGACGCGGGGGCGCAAGTGATCGCGGCTGATGTGCAGGATGAAAAAGGCGCAGCCCTGGCGGCGCGCTTTGGCGACGACAAAGTTGCTTACCAGCATTGCGACGTGACCGATCCAGATGCCCTCAAGGCGCTGATGCAACGTGCAGTCGATACGTTTGGTGGGCTCGATATTCTCTGGAACAATGCCGGCAGTGGTGGAACCTCAAGTACGGTCGAGGAGCTCGATCTGGACGGCTATGATTTCACCATGGATCTGTTGCTCAAGTCCGTTTTCGCGGGGACCCATTTTGCCGTACCGCATATGATCGCGCGTGGGGGCGGTAGCGTGATCAACACCTCGTCCGTTTCAGCTGTATGCGCCGGATACGCGCCGATCACCTACTCGGTCGCCAAGAAGGCAGTGGCCCATTTTTCAAAACTCGCGGCGGCAGAACTCTCCAAACACCAGATCCGTGTAAACGCAATCCTGCCCGGTTTCATTGCAACTTCAATCTTCGGGGCATCTCTCGGTCTTCCGCGCGATCAGGCGGATCAGATGGCCGCTATGGTGTCGCAAGCCGGCGGGGCGATACAACCCATGGGCAGGGCTGGCCAAGGCGCAGATATTGCCGAAATGGCGGCCTTCCTGGCCTCCGACACCGCGGGCTTCGTGACCGGGGGAGAGTTTCTCGTCGATGGTGGCATCACCGTCGGTCCGCCGCACAGCTGGAATGAGGAAGTGGGCGGTCCGCTGCTCGACGCGCTGGGGATCACACCGGAACAGGCAGAGCAAATGGCTGAAGCCATGCGCAGCGGTCAGGGCAGCTAACCGACGAGGCCTGGAATCGCTTCGACCTGCTCCAGCAGGTTCTTCGGAGTCGCCGATCGCGCGACTTCTGTCCCCTTGTCATCGTACAACACAAATTCCGTATTTGACTTGCGCAACGGAAACCGGCGCCAGTGCGCGCGAGTGCGGTAGAGGGTGATCTCTTCTGGTTCGTCTCCGGTCGCCGACCATCCGGTCCAGACATGATCGGCCGGTACCGACCGCCACAAGCGGTCTATGGCTTCTAAATCAGATTCGGAGAAACGGTTCATGGAAGACAAGGGGGACTCATCCGGTTACCAAGCTGTTAACAAGCGGCATTTGTCGGGAAACCTGCAAGGGGCATTCCTGATGGTCCTTTCAGGCATTGGGTTCACGATCTACCTCTTGCTCAACAAACTTCTATCCGCCGATGTTCACCCTGTCTTTCTGGCTTTTTGGCGGGCCTTTCTGGGCATGTGGATGGCGGTGCCTTTCGTCGCCGCGATCGGGTTTCACAAAATGAAGACCCGTCGGCCAGGTTTGCTGATACTGCGAAGCCTGTGTGGGACATTGGGATTCACGCTGGCCATTGTCGCTGTGTCGGACTTCTTCACCCTGACGCTGGCCCAGTTCAACGCGATCAGTTTTACCAGGCCGCTCTTCGTGACGCTTCTCGCCGCACTGGTGCTTCGCGAATATGTTGGTCTGCACCGTTGGGGCGCGCTCGTTGTGGGCTTTCTTGGCGTGATCGTCATGGTCATGCCCGGCGTGTTCCTGTTCTGGCAACCTGGCGCATTTGACGGCGCACAATTGAGCATGGGTAGCCTCGTGGCGCTGATCAGCGCCTTCAGCCTCGCAGCAGCGATCGTCCTGGTGAAGTTTCTGAGCGCTGAACTGCCACCAATGGTGCTACTGCTCTACGCCAATCTTCTGTCCAGCATCCTGCTTGCGCCTTTCGTGTTCATATTCTGGAACACCGTTTCGCTGCTGGACTGGGGCCTTATCGCGGCGATGAGCGCCTTCGGTTTTGTCAGTCAGTTCTGTTTTATCTACGCGATGAGCATCGGGGATGCTTCTTTCCTCTCCCCGATAGACTATTTGCGCTTGCCCATGTCGGCGGTGGCCGATTTCTGGGTCTTCCGTCTCATCCCCGGCGCGAGCCTCTGGGTCGGAGCCGCCATTATTGTGTTCTCCACCTTGTATATCGGTTGGCGCGAGCGGATGCGAGGCACCTCCAAACCTTGAAGACGATCGGCTCGGCACCATTGGCCGCGATGAACTTTAACCCGCCATTGCCAAAATTCGCTTAGGGGCCTAAGGCAACGGCAGATTTCAAGGAGTCGGCGATGCCTCTGCGCGTCATCTGTTGCGTCTGTATCTGCGGCTAGGGCCTGTCCGCCTTAGCCAGCCTTCGCCATACCCCTTTTTTACTGACAGATGAGCCTGACATGCCAATCCGCCTTTACGACTCCATGGCCCGCGAAAAACGGGCCTTCAAACCTCAAGATCCGTCCCGTGTGACGATGTATGTGTGTGGGCCAACGGTTTATAATCGCGCCCATATCGGCAATTTCCGCCCCGTCATCGTGTTTGATACGCTGTTTCGTTTACTGCGCTCGACCTATGGCGACGATGCCGTCATCTATGCCCGCAATGTGACCGACATTGAGGACAAGATCATCGCGGCCAGCCAGGAAACGGGTGAGTCGATCGAAGCCATCACGAAGAGGTTTGCGGCGATCTATGATCAAGATGCCGCCGCTGTGAATGCCTTACCCCCGACGGTGGTGCCGTGGGCGACGGATCATGTCGGTGAGATGCTCGACATTATCGAATCGCTGGAACGCAAAGGCTACGCCTATGCCACCGAAGCGGGCGTCTTCTTCAACGTCCCGCAAATGGATGATTATGGCCGCCTGTCCAAGCGCAAGCTGGACGACAATCAGGCCGGTGCCCGTGTCGATGTCGATCTTGGCAAGCGCGATGCCGCCGACTTTGCGCTCTGGAAGTTTGCCAAACCCGACGAGCCGGAAGAGGCGATCTGGGACAGCAAATGGGGGCGCGGGCGTCCCGGCTGGCATATTGAGTGCTCGGCCATGGCGGCCAAGCATCTCGGCAAGACGATCGACATTCATGGCGGCGGCATCGACCTGCAATTCCCGCATCACGAGAATGAAGTCGCCCAATCAGAGTGCGCCCATGGGCAGACCATGGCGAATTACTGGATGCATAATGGCTTCCTCGACATGGCCGGCGAGAAAATGTCGAAATCGCTCGGCAATGTCGTCCTGCTGAATGATCTGCTCAAGGATTGGGATGGTGAAGTTATCCGCTTCGCCATGCTGAGCGGCCATTATCGCGCACCGCTGGATTGGACTTCCGACCTGCTCGAACAAGCCAAGACAACGCTCAACCGCATATACGGGGCTCTGCGCCGAGTATGGGATGCGGACGGCGGCGATGCATCAGACCGAGGCATATTCGATGCCTTGAGCGATGATCTCAACACGCCCATCGCGCTGGCAGAGCTGTCCCGTCTGGCGGGCGAAGCGAATGGCGCAGCCGATCGCAAGGACGAGGCCGGCATGGCCGATGCCAAGGCTAACCTTCTCGCTGCGGGCGCCTTGCTGGGTCTGCTGACCCGGACACCGGCGGCGTGGGAACAAGGCGGCGACAGCGACGAGAACGCGCGGATCGACGCGCTCGTGGCGGCGCGTATTCAGGCCCGGGCGGACAAGAACTGGGCCGAGGCCGACCGAATCCGGGATCAACTCGCCGCCGAAGGCATCGAGATCATGGATAGTGCTGGCGGCGCGACCTGGCGGCGGGTCTAGATTCCAGGGGCTAGACCGACGGCCAGACCTGTTCGCCATCTTCCTTGAAGACGGGCCCGGACGGTTCGCGCTCATGCAGGTCAAGCACGGTCTCGCTCGGGCCCAGAGTCGCTACCAGCACCCATAGGATCGCCCCTGTTGCAGCTGTGTTGCCGAGCAAGGCGACGGCGAGATTTCCACCACTGAGCTGCAGCGCCAGAATGCCGGAGCCGATCACCACGCCGGCGAGAAACGGGGATCCAAGAAATTCCGCCAATAGCGGTCGCGCCTGTTGCCGCATTTGCCCCTCCCCGCTGCCCCAAACCGTTTGTCAGCGTCCCCGTTTCCGGCTTAGACAGCGCTATGGCTCAAGTCCGAAATTTGCGCACGCTCTTGCAATCGCTTTGCAATGAGACAGAGGGTGAAACCGTCACGGTTGGCGATCTGCTGAATGCGGTCGGCCGGCGCTCCTATGGGCCGGTCATATTGCTGCTGGGGTTCATCGCGATCAGCCCGCTCACCATCATTCCCGGCGCCAATGTACTGGTCGCACTGATCACCTTGATCTTCGCCGTGCAAATGGTGTTCGGGCGGCACTATCCGTGGGTGCCCAAGAAAGCGTTGGCCTTCAGCTTTCCGCGCAAACATTTGATCTCAGGGGTCGCCGCTGCCGACAAATATGTCGCGCAGGTCGATTGGTTTCTGAAGCCGCGCCTGACTTTCCTGACCCGATCGCCATTCGTGCAATTGGTCGCACTGGCTTGCGTTGGCGCGGCTCTGGTGACGCTGCCGCTCTCATTTATTCCGCTCGGACCCGTCATTCCGAGTCTCGCCGTGCTGCTGTTCGGATTGGCCATCACAGCGCGCGACGGCTTCGTGCTGGTCCTGGCCGGCGCCAGTTTTGCCGGCGCCTGTTACATTCTCATGCGCGTCTGGGCGGTGCTGCCTTTCGTTTAGGGCTTGATTTTGCCCGGTTTCAGCGCGACATGAGCGCCATGGTAGACCTGTATCACAACCGTGTCCTGGAACTTGCGGCCGACATTCCACATGTCGGAACGCTGGCGGATGCGCATGGGTCAGCCACGAAAGTCTCCCGTATTTGCGGCTCTACCGTGCGTGTTGACGTGAAACTTGCTGAAGATGGCAACACGGTCGAAGCGATTGCGGTCGATCCGAAAGCCTGCGCGCTAGGTCAGGCGGCGACAGCGATCCTGTCTGGCAATGCCATTGGCGCGACTTATGACGAGCTGGTCGAAGCGCGAGATCAATTGCGCGCGATGCTGAAAGAAGGCGGTGAGCCGCCGCGTGGGCGGTTCTATGAGTTGCGCCATCTTGAAGGCGTGCGCGATTATCCACCGCGCCATGCCTCCACCATGCTTGCCTATGAGGCCATTCTCGAGGCCATCGAGACCGCACGAACCAGCAGGGCTGCGGCAGCTGACGCGCTGCCCGCGGCCTAACTCAGAGCTTCCCTGGGCCAACGCCCTATTCGCCTGAGGTCAAAGCGTTTAAGCTGTTTTCCAAGGAATTAGTTCGGGACCGATCCTTCATGTCCGGCATTCGCCGCTCCACCGCATTTGGATTGCTGAAAGTCTACAAGTGGACCCTGTCACCGCTCTTCGCCGTGTTCGGGTCGAGGTGTCGGCATGCGCCATCCTGCAGCGAGTATTGCGCGGAATGCGTGTCAAAACACGGCCTGTGGAAAGGTGGCTGGATGACATTTGCCCGCGTGCAACGATGCCGGCCGGGTGGATCATCGGGATACGACCCGGTTCCAGAGGAAACGAAATCTGCACCCTTTTGGGCTCCATGGCGATACGGGGATTGGGCTTTGACAGAACGCCCATTTCCTGATCATGGGCCTGAAGACGAAATGAAAAGACAAAACTGATGATTAAAGTCACGCTTCCTGACGGCGCTGTAAGAGAATATGAGGACGGCGCCTCTCCACACGATGTGGCGGTGAGCATTTCCAACTCGCTCGCGAAAAAGGCGCTCGCCGCCAAGGTGAATGGTGAGCTGTACGATCTGACGCGTCCACTGGAAGGCGACGCCGAGGTCGCACTGATCACGGCCAGGGACCCGGAAGGCCTGGAGCTGATCCGGCACGATGCCGCGCACGTGCTCGCACAAGCGGTGCAGGCGCTTTATCCGGACACGCAGGTCACGATCGGCCCAGTGATTGATGACGGCTTCTATTACGACTTCGCGCGCGAAGAGCCGTTCTCATCCGAAGACTTCGAAAAGATCGAAAAGAAAATGGCCGAGATTGTCGACGCCGACTATCCGATCATTCGCGAAGTCTGGGATAAGGATCAGGCGATCGAGACATTCAAATCGATCGGCGAGGCGTACAAGGCCCAGATCATTGATGACATCATCCCCCCCGGTGAGGCGATCACAGTCTACAAACAAGGCGACTGGTATGATCTCTGCCGCGGGCCGCACTTGCCGAGTACGGGAAAGCTGCCAAAGGCATTCAAGCTGATGAAGCTGGCCGGGGCCTATTGGCGCGGCGATAGCAAGAATGAGATGCTTCAGCGCATGTACGGCACGGCCTGGGCGAATGAGAAAGAGCTGAAAGCCTATCTCCATCGCCTTGAAGAGGCGGAGAAGCGAGACCACCGCAAACTCGCCACGCAACTCGATCTGTTTCATCTGGACGGATTGGCCGCAGCGGGTTCGGTGTTCTGGCATCCGAAAGGGTATCAGGTCTGGCTTCAGGTCGAGGCCTATATCCGTCGGCGCCTGGCTGAAGAGGGCTATGACGAGATCAAGACGCCGCAGCTCATGGACAGTGCGCAATGGGAGAAGTCTGGCCACTGGGGCAAGTATCGCGAGAACATGTTCATCGTCCCCGACTTCATTCCGGAAGGGGATGAAGGGGTCGATATTACGGTGCCCGACGATGCGAAACTGATGGCGCTGAAACCGATGAACTGCCCGGCGCATGTCGAGGTGTTCAAGTCGGGTCAGAAATCCTATCGCGATCTGCCGCTGCGCCTGGCGGAGTTTGGCTGTTGCCATCGCAACGAGCCGCATGGCGCGCTGCATGGGATTATGCGCGTGCGACAGTTCACCCAGGATGATGCGCACATTTTCTGCCGCGAAGATCAGATCATTTCCGAGACAGAAGCTTTTTGCGCGCTTTTGAACAGCGTCTATGCCGATTTCGGGTTCGAAGAGGTCGCGGTGAAACTCTCAACCCGTCCGGAGGTTCGGGCCGGGTCTGATGAGATCTGGGATCGGGCAGAGAAAGACCTGGAAGATGCCATTAAAGCCACGGGCCTGCCTTATGAGATCATGCCAGGCGAAGGGGCGTTCTATGGTCCGAAGCTGGAATTCCAGCTGACGGATGCGATCGGCCGGGTCTGGCAATGTGGAACGCTACAGCTTGATTTCGTTTTGCCAGAACGGCTCGGAGCGGAATATGTCGACCAGGAGGGCGAGAAAGTTCGCCCGGTCATGCTGCACCGAGCGATTCTCGGATCCCTGGAGCGTTTCATCGGTATTCTGATCGAGGAACACGCAGGGGCATTCCCGCTTTGGCTGGCGCCGGTTCAAGTCGTCGTGGCGACGATTTCCGAGAGTTCAGATGCTTACGCTCTGGAAGTCGCGGAGGAATTGCGCGCCGCAGGATTGCGTGTCGAAACAGACCTTCGATCTGAGAAGATCAATTACAAGGTCCGCGAGCATTCGGTTCAGAAAATTCCTGTCATCGCGGTCGTCGGGGCGCGAGAAGCCGAAGAGCGCAAACTGGCGCTGCGACGCTTTGGGTCCAAGGCACAGGAAATCGTCACTCTGGACGAGGGCACGGATATGCTTGTGCATGAAGCCCTGGCGCCCGACCTCAAGCGCAAGGCGAGCGCCTAAATGACGTTGGGCCCGAGAACCTTTTCGCCCTTTCTGGCGGGGATTTTGGTTCTCTGGCCCATCATCGCCTATATGGGCGCGCAAGGGTATACCGGTGCCGTCGCGATCGCGGCGCTGCTTGGGCTTGTTTACGTCAGAGTGCGAGAGGTGCGGGTCTATGCACTGGCGCTGATCGCGTTTGTGGGCTGGATCGTTGCAGCCCAATTCTGGGGACCAGAGGCCAAAGCTCTATTCGTGGGAGACGTTCGAGAAGGATCGTTTTCCATGGACATGCCAGGGATCCGATTTGGGCTAACGGCGCTTGCCGGGTTGGGAGTGATTGTGGCCACGTCGACCGTGGCCGCAGATTCCAGCCGCATCAGTCTGGGCGTGATTGTCGGCGTCGCCATGGTTCAGTTCGTTGGCGTGGTCATGACAGCTCTATTTACCCCGCAAATCCTTGCCCTGCTGGCCTGGAGAAGTGATCCAGTACTGGAAATGCCGCAGAATCTGATCCGGAACGCGAACGCTTTCATGCTGCTCCTGCCCTTTCTGCTGGCTTGGATGTGGCATCGAGCCACGAGTGATTACTGGCGGATGGGCGCGATGGCGCTGGGTGTGATTTCGGTTGCGGCATTTGCCCAGACCGGAACACAAACCGGACTGACCGGCGCGGCGCTGATGCTGATCTGCATGACAATTATCAAGCTCTGGCCGAAGAACGGGTTCCGGATCATTCTCTCCAGTCTGGCTGTCTATGTGACGCTCGCACCGCTCCTGCTCGGCTGGGGCGTCGCGCAATTGCGCAGCTTTGGGGTGCCCCTGCCGCAATCTTTCTTCTCACGAACCTATAGCTGGGAACTGGTCCGCGAAAAGGTCGGCGAAGCGCCGTTCATGGGACATGGCCTCGAAGCGTCTTACACCTGGACGGATACATATGGCGATCACCCGGATTGGCTGGCAGACGCCGTTGCGCGCTATCATCAGGAGGTCGCATTCGCCTGGGAAGGCTATCCGATCGTCCCAGGTCATCCACACAATATGCCGCTCCAGGTCTGGGCGGAGACCGGCATGATCGGCGCCAGTCTGGCAGCCATATTCCTGTTCTTCCTGGGTTGGCGCCTGAAAGCGCCGCAGGACTGGTCGCCGATTACGCGAAACGCTGCGGCGGGACTGATCGGCGTCAATATCGCGGTCTGCAGTTTCGCCTACAGCATGTGGAATGAAGCCTTCTGGGCGAGCTCGGTTCTGGCCGCTGCTGTGATCCTGCTCCAGGCGCGCCATGATGGCGAGGTGCAAGCGTGAGCCGTCCGGCGGTCTCGGCCATTGTCGTCTCCTTTCATACTGGCCCGCGGCTGAAAGAATGCCTGTATGGTCTGGATGCCGACCCTGATGTTTCGGAGATCATCCTGGTCGATAATGGCAATCCGGAAGAGATGCGGGCATGGGTACAGGGGTTCGCCCAAGGACGACCGCACATGAAGGTGCTGTCCGGCCATGGAAATATCGGGTTCGGTGCTGGCGTGAATCTCGGCGCCCGGATCGCTCACGGGCCGCATCTCCTGGTCATCAATCCCGACGCAGTGCTGCGGTGGAAGTCGCTACCTGCCCTGCAGGAGACGGCCGCTGATCTGTCCGCTCCCTGGATCATCGGTGGCAAGATATTCGATGTGATGGGGCGCGAGGAACGCGGCGGACGACGCAAGGAGCTGACCTTGTCGCGCGCGCTGACACAAATGATCGGCTGGAACACCTGGACCCTGGAACGCACCTCTGCCCCAACGGGGCCGATCGATATGCCTGTCATTTCCGGCGCGTTCTTTCTGACCAGCAAAGACAGTTTCGAGGCCCTGGGCGGGTTTGACGAGCAATACTTCCTGCATGTCGAGGATGTCGATCTATGTCGTCGTTGCCGTGAAGCCGGCGGGCGGGTCGTCCATGATCCGCGCGCAGCGGTTCTTCATTATGGCTCAACCTCCGACGCCCCGAGCCAGGTCGTGCAAGCCCACAAGGCAGACAGTCTGGCGCGCTATTTCAGGACGTTTGCCAAAGGCGGATTGGAAAAGATTCTGGTCGAGGTGTGCGTGCCATTCATCCGTCTGGGCTTATGGCTCAGACGGAGCTAGCCTTCGTTCGACAATGCTGGACACATCCGGCGTGAAATCCTGGAAATCATAGTCGGACACCCGGAATGCCCAGCCCTCGGCCTTTTCATTGATGGTTTCAGCCCGTCGGGCGCCTTCACCTGCTTCCACAGCGCGGAGCGTGACCCAGAATCCGGTCGGTTCCCGATAAGCGTGCAGATCGACCTCCAGCCCGTCAAACGTCTCGCTAATGTGGCGCGCTATGGGCTGGGACACCAAATCACCGGCAGGCTTCACATCCGTTGGCGACAAGCGCGTGATGGCGAGCGCGGTCGTCGATGCCGCCAGGCGCGAAATGAGTGGATCGTCCTGATTGGGTGGCGCCGGCCGGAAGCTGCGCGCATCGCTGCCTTCGGGTCGGCGAAGATAGAGCATGCGATTTGCTGAATCCATTATTCGGACGGAGCGAATCGCCGATGGGTCGATATTGATGATATCCAGATCTAGCCAGGCGCGCCGATTGTAGAAGGGCGGCAGCGCGCCATCGGCGCGAAACGTCTGGGCATTATCAGGGGAACGGACATAGATCGTATCATTTTTGCGTCCGATAATCAGACTATGCTCGAGATCACCGGTCGCCCCGAAGATCTCGATCAGCGCGCCATTGCCGCCCTCCGTCGGATCGCCAAGTCCGATTCGGTCATGCTTGTAAGGATCGTCCGTTCGCTTTTCGTCAAAGGTAAGCGTCTCCAACCCGCCGGCCAGGTCTGCCAGGTGATCAGGTCGGACCGGGTACCCACCTGTCTCTTCGAGCAACCAACCCTTGGCGGAGCGCACCAGGGTGTAGGAATCATCATCGAGGGTGAAGCGAATACGTTGAGCGTCGACCCGGGTCTCACTGAATCCTGCCAATACCGGTTCGTCCAACCTGTCATGACCATTGCCATTGCCGCCGCCGGTCAGACTGGTCAGACCAAGTAAGACCCAAAGCCCGACTGCGATGCCGGTCAGGGTCAAAATCGTCTTGCGGCGGATCGCGGCTTGCGGCGCATTCATGACTCCGGCCTCCGCCGATTGCGGGTGAAGAAGACCAGACCGAGCAGGCCGATCATTAGCGGCCCCCCAAGTATGGTAAACAGACGCAGCCTCAGTTCCAACGCATCAATGTCGCTCCGGAAGTCGCGTTCGATCTGGCGCAGGCGACCGCGGGTCTCGATCATGTCTTCGCGCAGACGTGCGAGTTCGACTCGCTCGCCTTCGGTGAGTTCGGATCCGACGTCGCCGTCAAAGAACCCGCCCGCTGCACCGACCGTTTGCAGCTCTTCCAACCGCTCCTGAGAGCGCGTCAGCCGCGCCTCGAGGCGGGCCTGCTCAGCGAAGAAGCGGGTTTGTGCGGCCTCACGCATCCTGTCGACGGTTTCCATCGGCCGGCGTCCAGGCGCCCGCGCGCGCAGGCTCATGAGTTCAGACCCACCGGAAAGACTGTCCAGGGCATTCAGGATCAGCGCTGCATTGTCCGCGAAGGGCACGCCGGTCTGCAGGTCGAGATGCAGGCCATCGTCCAGCATGTCGGCATCCGACAAGATGATGATATCCGCATCAACCATACTGGTGCTCGTGTGCGGCGGTGCTTCTTCGGCAGCCGCGCGCGCAAGCTCTGCATAGATCGGGTCATCCGGTAGGTCTGGACTCGGCGCACCGTCCGGGAACGCGCTGATCAAGGGACCGGTCAATCGAACCGCGAGCGGTGCCGCGCCAATATCGCTCGCCTGATAAAGCGACACAGCATCGCCGGGCGAGAGATCGAGGGCGGCGCGATCGGCCGGGATATCGCTGGGGGCCGGACCCGTCTGCATCAGGATTTCGCGCGTGCCGGGAGCATTGTCGTTCAGGATCAGTCGGCCGGGCGCGCCGAGATTGATGGTGCGCCCGATATCTGCCGTCACAATATTGGTCGGTGACATCAGCCCGGGCGGGATGGCGAGAAAGAGCGGGTGTTGGAGGACAGTGGTGCGTCCGTCGCCCGTATCTGCTTCGATCGACAAGGCGGTTTCAGTATCAGCAATCGCGGCATCATCGAGCCGAATGCCCCACGCGGCAGCAAAGTGATCCAGGTCAGACCGGATCTGGCGATTGGTCATGTTGAACGGACCGGTGCCCTGGGCTGTCTTGGCGGCTGGATCCAGCAGGATCAGGGCGCGCCCGGTGCGCAGGATGAATTGATCGATCTGCCAGAGCTGCCAGTCGGTCAACTCAGGCGGGTGCACCAGCATCAGGATGTCCATTTCGCCGGGCAGCTCGACAAAGTTCTCCTCGATCGGCTCGATCAGGAACGTTTTGCCCATTTCCCGGCGAATCGCATAGCCGGCCTCTTCTGTCAGCGCGTTCATGCCTGGCAGGGTTGAAAGCAAGCCGATGCGCGCGGGCTCAGGGCGGTCGAGGCGCGCCAGCATCCGCGTAATGTCATATTCGAGACTGGTTTCCTGCTCCGGCGCAAGGAAGGGAATGACGCGTTCATCATCCACTGTATTGCGACCGATCAGTCCGAAATAGAGCGGGTCTCCACCATTCGTGTCGACCGCCACGAGGCCTGCAGCGAGCGCTTCATCCTCAGCTTCCGAGAACGGCGCTGGATCGATCTCGCGCACCCGCACATTGGCTCCGCCAATCGTTTGGTAGGCGTCGAGCAGCTCGCGCACCCGAACGGCATAGGCGCGCACGGCCGGAAACGCCTGTCCGACGTCGCGCGTATAGACAAAGGTCAGGTCGATCGGCTCAGCCAGCTCCGATAGGGTCGCGCGTGTCCCGTCGGACAGGGTGTAGAGCTTATTCTCGGTAAAGTCGGCGCGTGTCCCGGCAAACCAGGATTGAGCCAGCAAGTTGGCCGCGGCGAAGATCGCGACCAGCAACACGCTCGCAGCGAGGATGTAGCGGCGAGCACTCATTCGACCCCAGCCCGTCTTTGAGCGACGAAGAGCGTATTCAGCGCAATGCAGAGCGCCGTAAATCCGAGGAAGAAGACCAGTCCTCTCAGTTCCAGAACACCGCGCTGGGCGGTTTCAAAATGCGTGAGAAAAGAGAATTGCGCGACCGCATCGCCCGCGCCCGCCCCAAGCCAGTCGGCCACGGCGCCTGAAACCAGAGGCCAGCCCGCTGCGGTCAGGATGAAGGCCACCAGAACCCCGATCACGAAGGCGAGCACCGCGCTCCGGGTGAGGGCTGACACCGCGGCGCCGATCGCCAGATAAGATCCGGCCATGATCAGGCTGACAAAGTAAGTGAGCGCGATAGCGGCATTGTCCGCGGGGCCGAGAATATTCACCGTGATCCACCAGGGAAAAGTGAGGACTAGCGCCAGTGCCGCGACCGTCCAGGCGGCCAGTAATTTTCCGATCGCCAGACCGGGCAGATTTACCGGCAGAGACAGCAACAGTTCAGCCGTACCGGAATTGGTTTCCTCCGCCCATAGTCGCATGGCGAGGGCCGGCATGAACATCATGAACAACCAGGGATGCCAGTAGAAGAAGGGCCCAAGGTCCGCAGCACCCGTGTCAAAGAAGCGCGAAAGATCCCAGGTAAAAACACCCAGGACAAGCAGGAAGATAGCGATGAAGACATAGGCGAGCGGCGTTGCAAAATAGGCGGAGATTTCTCGCCGCCAGGCCGCCTTGAGGCCAGTCAGTGTTGCGCGCCAGGCCATTATTGCACACCCGCGTCATGGCCATTGGCGAGGGAGATGAACACTTCCTCCAGTCCACCAGGCTTGCGCTTGGCCAGGGCTTCCGGCGTGTCGTCCGCCACCATCATCCCATTATTGATGACCAGCACCCGCGAGCACATGGCGGGGACTTCTTCCAGTGTATGTGTCGAGATGACGATCGCTTTTTCGGGCGCCATCCGGGCTACAAGCGCTCGCACGGCGCGTTTCTGGATCGGATCGAGTCCATCGGTCGGCTCGTCCAGCAACAGGATGGGGGGATCATTGATCAGAGCCGCGGCAAGGCCAACCCGCCGTCTGTAGCCTTTTGATAGCGATGCAATCGGTTGGTGCGCGACATTGGCGATGCGCGCATCCGCGATGACGCGATCCACGGCATCCTTGCGCTGCGCCCGGGACAGTCCGTACGCATCAGCCATGAAACGCAAGAATGTAATCGGGGTCATATCGCGATACAGAGGCGCGCCTTCCGGCAGATAGCCAATCTGGCTCTGCGCCTCTCGCCGCGCCGTGACGATGGAATGACCGTTCAGCCGGGCGTCGCCCGAATCAGGCTCCAGCACGCCGGAGATCATGCGCATCGTGGTTGATTTGCCTGCTCCGTTCTGACCGAGAAACCCAAGCACCTCACCCTTCTGCAAATTGAAGGTGAGACCGGAGACCGCAAGATTGTCCCCGAATGCCTTATTTAGGTTTTGCAGTTCAAGCATCAGATCATCACAATGATTGTCCCGGGACGGGCTAGCCTCATTCGTTAGAGCTGGCCAGTAAAGGGATCACCAAAACAGTGCAGCTAAATTTCCGTTCATGCGCAAGACTATACGCCGCGCGAAACGCATATGAGAGGTCTGAAAACGGGTGAGGTAGGATGAGTGTCGAGCGGCCAAAAACAGTCGCCCCGGGGGGCTGGGGGGGCTGATGGGTCCGGAATGACTGCTAGACTTCGCCGCCCGACAGTTGCAAACTGATCGTAATCGGTGGTCGATACAAGGCATGATTGGGGCAAAACTGCCCTATTCTGCATTAAAATTAAGTCACTCAGGAAAGATTTGTCCCGAATAATAACCACATGGCACAAGTTACACCGCTCAAAAAGACCTCCCGCAAACCCAAGATAGCTTTTCAGCGCCAGGAGATGAGTGCGATTCTCGATGTTTATGGCCGCCTGGTCATGTCGGGCCAGGCCAAGGACTATGCGGTCGGCGCGCACAAGGACCAGGCCGTCTTCGCGATCTTCAAGCGACATGCAGAAACGCCGAATTGGACGATCCTGAAAACGCCATCTCTGGCCCGCATGCAGGGCGCCTATGCAGTGCTTGGTGCGCAGGGTCAGATCCTCAAACGCGGCCGCGACCTGAAGCAGGTTCTCAGCGTCTTCGAAACCCGCAAGTTTGAGATTGTCCGCTGATTACTGTCCGACCAGGCGCTGGACGAGCCCCATGATGCCGGTGAATTTCAGGCCGCCATCCCGCACGGCGAGCGCGTAGCAGACGCCATCCATGTCGCCCGTTGGCTGGTGGGTATCCTCAGGGCCTTTGACGCTGATATCGCCGGGTCCGAAACTGCCGCTCTCATCTGAGAAACCTCCAGAGACGACCAGCGTGAATTCGCTGCCTTTGTGGCTATGACGGGGCACCGTGCAGCCGGGCTCGATTCGGTAGAGTTCGACTTCGGCCTGGCTGTTCGCGTCCAGCTTCAGACGACGAATGCCTGACGAGAGCGCCTGCCATTTATTTGACTGGAAGGAGGCCAGCGCGGTTTCGCGCAGGGGCTCTGGCAGCGCCAGAAACTCGTCCAATCCTTCGTTCGCCTGGTGCACGGCCTCGCGCGCGGGGAGTTCATTGGCTTCAAAGGCGTCGATCATGGCCAATGCCTTCGCCGCAGCGCCTTCGCTGAGTTCCGCAGCTTGTTCTGATTCGAGGAAGATCCCCGCAATCGTTTCGGCGCGCGCGACGGCTCGGCTGACATCCGGGCGCAGCGCGGCTTGCGTTTCCACCAACAGGCAGAACGCAGGATCCAGGCACCCAGCGGCGTAGCTGGAATACACTTCTCCAAAATCGTTTAAGTGCGCCTTGCCCATGGGCCCTGACCGCTCCTCACTTTTCGATCCCTCATAGCCCGATATTGTTGGATCTTGGTTATCGTCAAGCAAATGCAGCTCCAGATTGCAGCGGAACGATCAGTGATCGCGCTCCAGTGATCCGCGCAGTCGCAGGAAAGCGAGGCGGATACGCGACTTCACCGTGCCTAGGGGCAGGTCAAATCTCTTGGCGATTTCAGAGTGAGAAAGGCCGTCATAAAAGGCGGCTTTCAACAGGACGAGCTGTTCTTCCGGCAGGGTTTCCATGGCCTCCCGGACCTGGATTTCGATCTGCGCGCGATTGACGGTGATGTCAGGTTGCTCTGCCTCCGCGGGCTGAAGCATTGGGTCTTCGGCGTCGAGTTCCGGCTTGTTGAGGCGGCGCAACGTGTCGATCCGGCGGTTGCGGGCGATGCGGAAGATCCAAGTCGAGACCGAGGCTTGTCGGCGGTCATACTGCTCCGCCTTGCGCCAGACATTCAGCATCACTTCCTGCATGATCTCTTCTGCGCTGGACGGTTCACTGCCGAGACGAATGAGATAGCTCTTCAGGCGCGGGGCGAAATACTCGAAGATTTCGGAAAAGGCCGTGCGCGAACGAGACTGCGCGATTTGCTCCACGCAATCGGCCAGGCGTTCCCGTTCAGTCGGGTCACTTCCGGTGAGTTCGAGGGACACGGACTTCCCCTGTTCAGCTTCGCACTCGTATAAAGCGCGTTTCTGGAGAGAATTGCAACTGCTACGCGACAACAAGTTCATAATCGCCCGTTAATCTGGTGTGTCTTATTTCAGCCCTAAGACTGTTACAGAAGAATCTGGCACAAAGCTAGATATCTTATCGTATATAGGAGAAAATATATGTTGCGCCAACCCTTGGCCGTTCTGGGCGCGCTGACACTGTTCGGAGTCATGTCCGCATCAGCGGCGCCGAGTGTCGTGCGACAATACTCCGACTGGATTGTGTTTACCGAGGATATTGGTGGCGAGCGTCTGTGCTACGCGGCCACTCAGGCCACGGATAAGGCGCCGCGATCGGCGGATCATGGCGATGTCTGGTTCTATGTTTCGAATTGGCGGTCCGGCAAGGCACGCAACCAACCGAGCCTGAAAGTTGGCTACGAGCTGCGCGGCGATCTGCCCGGAAAGGCGAAAATCGGTCGCGCCGATTGGTCCTTGTTCGGGGTCGGGCGCGAGGCCTTTGCTCAGGATACCGATGACGCTCCGCTTGTGCGGCAGTTGAAGCGCGGTAGCGAGCTGAGAGTCGAAGCGACCTCGGCGCGCAATACGCGGGTGACTTACCACTTTTCACTGTCCGGATCGTCGAATGCGATCGATCGCGCCGCTTCAATCTGTCGTTGAAAATAACGTTAGACGCTGATTGGACGGGGATTTTTGCGTCCTGTTAACGCCCATATGAAACACTCGCTCTGCTACAAAATAAAATAATTGGAGCGGGCGAAAATGAGTATACTAGGGGCACGGGAGATTCTCTCCCGTTTCGGCCTGGCCGCGGCACTGTGCCTGGGTCTGGCGAATGCGGCGCAAGCTGCGAACAATTTGACCGAAGCTGGTGTTTCGGTCTCCAACACATTCGAACTGAGCTATAGCGTGTCCGGGACGGCGCAGCCGGTCATCACGAACGACAATGTCAGCCCACCCGTGGGCGCAGTCGTGCAGGGTACACCAACTGTATTCACGGTAGACCGTAAGGTCGACTTCATTGTGACGGCGACCAATTCTACGCTGACTTCCGCGCCGAATACCAACGCGACCCTGACCTTTGAGGTCCTCAACGAAGGCAATGACACGTCTGCCTACTCGTTCTCGATCGATGATCTGGACTCAGGGGCTTCAACCTTCGATGCGACCTCTCTGATCGTCCGTTATCTGGTCGACGCCAACGACAATGGAAGCGCCGATGATGGCGCCTACACGACGATCACGCAGACGCCGATTGGAACGGCTGCCGGATCCGCCTTCATTACCGGAGATGTTCCCAAGGGCGTTCTCGTCTTCGTCCAGGTTCAGGGAACGATCGACGCATCGGTCGCTGACACATTTACGGATGATATCACCCTCGTCGCTGAAGCGCGCGACCCGACGACCTTCCTGAATGAAGCCTCCGGCAGCCCGGCGGCTGTGACGACGGCGTCCGGCGGCGCGAATGTGCTGACGGGCACGGCGCAAAACGTCCTGGCCGACAGTACCGGCGTGGCTGCAGCGGAAGCCGCAGGCGACGCGGACGGGCTATATGCGGCGACCGGGATTATTCAGGTCGAATCTGCAAGCCTGGCTGCATCCAAAACAGTGACTGTGGTCAAGGAACCGGACATTGCTGACCCATTTGTGGCGCTGACCGACTGTGCGACGGCAACCGCAGTTGCGGGGGCGAAAGCGGTTCCAGGCTCGTGCGTGGAATATGTCATCCAGGTTCAGAACAATGGCGCCTCAGCGACGGCGACCAATCTCGTGATCGACGACATTCTGCCTGCCGAGGTCAATTTCATCGCCGCTTCACTGGCGACAACGACCACTACCGGATTTGCAGATGATAGCGGCGTCGCTGGCGCTGGCCCTGTCCTGACCGTGCCGAGCACCCCAGCGGATAGCAATTGTGATGGCACGACCACTTGCGTGATCCAGCTCTCAGACGCGGTGCTTGCCGCGGGTGAAATTGGTCAGATCATCATTCGGGCCGAAGTGAAGTAAGCCTGTTCATTTACAAGCAGCAAAGCCCGGGGCGCTGAGAACGCTCCGGGCTTTCTTGCATCCGCCGTGGCCAACGGACGGGTGACTGCACGAAAGCCAGGAAAACGGGCGATTTCCTGCGAGATAGATCAAATTTCATCGATCGCTCAAATCTGATCCTAACCATGACTCGATAGCGTCTCTCCATAAGGCGGCAAAAGACCCGCCTGATTTTACAGCGCGGACAGACCCAAAGAGGTCAGCCGCACGGTGGTGGAGATTAAGGGGATGGGCTTCGGGCGGAAGCTAATCTGTGATGCGTTGTTCGCGCTTGCCCTGGCGAGTGTGGTCCTGTTCGCGTGTGCCTTGCCAGCCTATGGCGATCTCGGCGAACGCGTGACTAATGTGGCAACGGTCAGCCAGGCGTCCCCTTCCGGCAGTGTTGTTCAGCAGACCAACGAAGCCGCCTTCATCATCGAAGCGCGTCGAACTCCGTCAGACATCGAATTCTTCCGCATCGTCCAGAATGCGCCGGATGGGGTCGCGGTTCAATTGCATGGAACGGATTTCAGTCCATCAGGCGAACTTAGCGGACCATTTCTGGCTCTGGATCGAAACCTGTTGCCGGGTGCAACCGCCACTGATCCGGCTGTGCCCGTCGATCTGGTGCCTGCGCAAACATATGTTCCTGGCGAGATCATGGTGGTTCGCGTCATCGATCTCGGCCAGAACGGAAATCCTGACCGAATTGAAACCGTCAACGTCACGGTCGAGACCGATGGCGGCGACACGATCGTATTGCGGCTTTACGAGGATGGTCCGAATTCAGGTCAGTTTTATGGGTTTTTTCCAAGTAAAGCGGATGCCACGGCGATCTTTGACAATGAGCTTACCGCACTGCAGGAGAGCCTGCTGACGGCCACATATGTTGATGTATTTGATGCAACAGAAGTGTCAGTCGATACCGCCCTGGTCGACCCGTTCGGTCGAGTCTTCGACAGTCTGACGGGGGCGTTGCTCAGCGACGTCTCGGTGACCATCATAGACGTCAGCACCGGTCTTCCGGCTCAGGTTCTCGGCATTGACGGCAATGGCACCGCGCCATCGACGGTCCTGACCAGCAAACCCGTCACGGATTCGTCCGGCAAGACATATGCAACACAGCCTGGGGCTTTTTTCTTCCCTGTTTTGACGCCGGGTACATACCAGATCCTGGTCGAGGCGCCGAACGGATATGCGTATCCATCGATTCGATCGCCGGAGGATTTCGAAGCCCTGCCAAATGCTCCATATGATATTTGGACACAGGCCTCCTATGCCGGCACGTTCACCGTCTCGGTCTCTGGGCCATTGAATCTTGACATTCCTCTGGATCCGAATAGCGAACTGATCGTCCGCAAACAGGCCTTCGACACGCATGCAGCGATTGGCGACTTTGTCGGATACACGATCGAGCTTGAGAATGCTGCGACGCTAGCGGCGCCGGTCCGCCTGAAAGATACACTGCCGGCCGGGTTCCGCTATGTGGCTGGGTCTGCGCGTCTCGCGGGCGCGCAGATCGCCGACCCTGTGATAGACGCAGACGGGCGGGGACTCACTTTTGTCGGCGGTCTTATTCCGCCGGGCGAGCGCCTCGAACTGACCTATTTGGCTGCGATCGGGCCGGGCACCGCATTTGGCGAGGCGGTCAATCAGGTGGTCGCGATCAGCCCCAGCGGAGCGCCTTTGTCGAATGTCGCCGAAGCCGCGGTCCAGGTTGAGAGTGATTTTCTCAATGAACGGCTGACCATTATTGGCCGAGTGGCCGAGGCCGCCTGCCAGCCCGGCGATGCCTGGGCGCGAAACATTCAGGACGGCGCAGGCGTTGCAGGTGTGCGGGTGTATATGGAAACCGGCCGGTACGTGGTCACTGACGCAGATGGCCTGTTCCATTTCGAAGGCATTCGTCCCGGGACTCACGTCGTTCAGGTCGACGAAGCGACCCTGCCTTCAGGATATGAACCCATCATCTGTGAAGAGACGACGCGCTATGCAGGCAGCGCCCTGTCCAAGTTTGTCGACGCCCAGGGTGGCACCGTCTGGCGTGCAAATTTTTATCTGCAGCGTACGGAAGCGATCGACGAAACAGCCGATGACGTCCAGGCGCAGCTGCGCGATGAGGACGTTTTCGATGAGGCGTGGCTAAATACGCAAACTGAAGGCAGGTTCGCCTGGGCCTATCCGCAAGTCGGGCAAAGCCCGCATGGACGCTCCGTCAATCTGGGTCTTGTGCATAGACCAAGGCAGAGTGTGTCCCTGAGCCTCAATGGCCAGAGCGTTCCGGGACTGAATTTCTCAGGCAAGGACCTCTCTGCGACCCGTAATGTTGCAATCTCGCGCTGGGTGGGCGTTGACATTCAGCGGGGTGAGAACACGTTCGTGGCGCAACTATTTGATCAGGACGGCAACCTCCTCGAGACGCTGACTCGCGCGGTCTGGTTTGTCGATGACGTGACGCGCGCCCGGCTCGTCGATGATCAATCCATTGTCGTCGCCGACGGTCGAACCAAACCGGTTATCGCGGTACGGCTCGAAGATGGTGCAGGGCATCCGGTCCATGAAGGCCGGATCGTGGAGATCAGTGTGGCGGCGCCTTACCGCCTGGCGCAGGAAGCCGAGGAAGAGTTCGAAGCACCCGTGGACGCGGGGTTCTCTGCGGTGACCGGAATTCGCGTGGGCGCCGACGGCATTGCGCGTGTGGAGCTCGAGCCCACACTCGATTCGGGCCGCGCGCGGCTTGAGGTTCGCCTGGCCGACGGCACAAACGAGGAGATCGATGTCTGGCTGCAATCCGAGAAGCGCGACTGGATTGTGGTGGGCCTGGTTGAAGCAGAAGGCGTAAACGCGCGCCTGGAAGAAGCCACAGGCCGAGATATCAACCAGAAAATGGCTGATGGCCGCGTCGCCTTTTTCGCCAAGGGCGTGGTCAAGGGAGACTGGTTGCTGACCGTGGCCATCGACACAGTCAAGCGCCGGGGCGATGCGGATGGCGAGATCTTCGATGAAATCGATCCGGATGCCTATTACACCCTGTATGGGGATCGGACCTGGCAACACAATAATGCTGAAAGCCGGTACCCGGTCTATGTCAAACTCGAGAAGAACACGTTCCAGGCCCTGTTCGGAGATTATGAGACGGGCTTCACCGAGACCGATCTCGGACGCTATTCTCGCCGATTGTCGGGTCTGAAAGCTGACTATGAGAGCGAAACGCTGACCGTGACGGCGTTTGCGTCGGAGACCAATCAGTCCTTCGTCAAGGACGAACTCGCCGCGGATGGGACATCCGGACCTTTCCGTCTGCGCGCGGCGCCGCTGGTCCGGTCATCCGAAGTGATCTCGGTCGAGACCCGCGACCGGTTCCGCGCGGATCAGGTCGTCAATGTTCGTCGCTACAATCGCTATGTCGATTATGACATCGACTATATCACCGGCGAGATTTTCTTTCGTCAGCCAATCGCGGCGACAGATAATGCGTTCAACCCGAATGTGATCGTCGTGGACTATGAGACCTCTGCTCCAGGGGAGCGCGGTATCACGGCCGGCTTGCGGGCCGCGAGCCGAACCGCCGATGGCGCGGTCCAGACGGGCATCACCTTAGTCCATGAAGAAGATGGAGCCTCGGAGGGGTTTGCCGGGTCGCGTCTGGCCGCCGCGGACCTGACCGTGCAGTTGGATGCAAGCACCGAAGTACGGGCCGAAATTGCGACGTCTGAAGCGGACACTGAGATCGGCGACGTCGCTGGCGATGCGGTCCTGTTAGAAGCCACGAAGCGAACCGAGACGCTCAGTCTGACTGGGTATTACCGGCAGGAAAGCGAAGGCTTTGGTCTTGGGCAGCAGGCGTCGAATACGTCAGCGCTGCGCCGCATCGGGGCGCAGATCAGCGCCGAGATCGGAGTTGAGGAAATCGCCGGCAGCAATGACCGATCGGTGCGCCGGGTCGAAGGACAGGCCTATCGCGAAACAAATCTCAGCCAGGGCGCGCAGCGCACGGTTGCCGACGCTCTTGTCACACAAGACAGTCAGACCTTCGGCGCGAGCATCGGGCTGCGGGCCGTTGCGGAAAAGTATGACAGTGAAGCGGATGATCGGCGATCTGTTCTCTTGCTGGCTGGCTTGCGCAAGACCTTCCTGGACCAGGGGCTCACCCTGAGTGCCGTCTGGGAAGAACCGCTGAATCAGGTTGGAGCCAATGACGAGGCGACTCTGTTCCCCGGACGCACCGTGCTGGGTCTCGATAAGACACTTGGCAAATCGGCCTCATTCAATGTTCGGCATGAGATCACCAATGGCGATCATGCGTCTGGCCAGAATACGATTGCCGGAGTGACGTGGGAGCCCCGCGGCGGGACGCAATTGCGCGCAGGGGCCGACATGTTGACCCAGGATAGTGCGCGTCGGATCGGCGCAACGGT
The DNA here is from genome assembly GCF_001854405.1 of Hyphomonas sp. Mor2. Taxonomy (GTDB): domain Bacteria; phylum Pseudomonadota; class Alphaproteobacteria; order Caulobacterales; family Hyphomonadaceae; genus Henriciella. Next base: position 2,709,748 of record NZ_CP017718.1, on the reverse strand, counting down.
CGGGGTGGATCAGGTCTGGCAGGCCAATGATGCCTGGACCTTGAGCGGCGGCGTCGCGCGCCGGGCGAACATTGATGGGGGGGATGCCCCGCTGGATGTGGCTCCGGACGCAGCCTTCGGGCCGCTCGACGACGGGGTGCGCAGCCCGCTGACCCAGGCAGAACAATACACGTCCGCCTATTTCGGCGCCGGGTATCAGGTCGACGGTATGGCCGCATCCGGCCGGATCGAAGCGCGCGACAGTGCCTCAGGCAAGCGCCTTGTGGCGGTGCTCGGTGGCGCCCGTGAAATCACCAAGACACTGTCCTTCTCTGCCGCCGCACGCCAGCAGAAGGAGTCGCTCGCGGATCAGGACGATCGCAAGCAAACCGACATTCGCGTCGGTGCGGTCTGGCGCCCGCGCGGTGAAGGTATCGTCGTGTTGAACCGGTTTGATTATGGCCATGTGAAGGAAGGCGCGCTGCAAAACCGCTCCAAGCTGGTCAACAATCTGGCGGTGAGCGCTATGGTGTCCAAGCGCACCCAGGTTTCGGTCTATCATGGGATCAAGCATGTTGAGACTGACTTTAACGGCGCCCGTGCGAGCGGCTTCACGCATCTGATCGGCGGCGAAATGCGCCACGATATCAGCAAGACATTTGACCTCGGTTTCCAGGCGACCTGGACGTCTGGAGAGCTGAGCGACACGCAAGCCTGGTCTTATGGTCCAAGTATTGGATTTAGCCCGGATAAGAATATCTGGATCAGCCTCGGCTGGAACGCGTCCGGATTCGGTGATGATGATTTTGAAGCGGCTGAGTACCGGCAGGAGGGTCCATATATCAAACTCCGCGCCAAGTTCGACCAGAACACAATCAAAGGCTTGGTCGAGGGCTTGGGATTGGGCGCCAACTAATCTCGGCTTGACTTCCTCCGGCCTCCAGCGCACCTGACCGCCATGGCTCAGGTAAAGATCTGCGGACTAAAGGATACGGCTCACATACGAGCGGCGGCGGAAGCTGGCGCCGACTGGGTTGGATTTGTCCTTTTCCCGAAAAGTCCGCGCAACATTCTAGGCGACGGGGAAGACGCGCTGGATGAGGTTTGCGCGCTTTCGGACTTTGCTCAGGACCTTGGCCTGTTGTCCGTCGTCCTGCTCGTCGATCCGGACGAAGATCTGTTTGACGATGTCCTGCACGAAGTCGAACCGGACGCGATCCAGTTGCATGGCAAGGAATCGCCGGACCAGGTGCTGCGCTGGTGGCGCGATTGCAGTGGCATCTGCGAGCTCTGGCGGGCGGTGGGCGTTGCCAATGAGGATGATCTTGAAGCGCTCGATCAATGGCGCGTGGATCGCCTGCTGATTGACGCGAAACCGCCAGAAGACGCCGATCGACCCGGCGGTCTCGGCGAGACCTGGGACTGGACTCTGCTCGAGGGATTTGAACCCGGCGTACCCTGGATCCTGGCGGGTGGACTGACGCCGGAAAATGTCGAGGATGCCATAGCTGCGACAGGTGCGACGGCAGTGGATGTTTCCTCTGGTGTCGAAAGCGCGCCGGGTCTAAAGGACGAGGACATGATCCGGGCGTTCATCGACGCCGCAAAATCTGCCTAGAAAGCGATTATATGAGTTTGCGAAATACCTGGGAGCAGTGGCCAGATGAGCATGGCCGTTTTGGTGAGTTTGGCGGCCGCTATGTCGCCGAAACGCTGATGCCCCTCATTCTCGACCTGGAACAGGAATACCGCGCGTCAAAACAGGATCTCGCCTTTGCTGCGCAGATGGATGATCTCTGGGCCCATTATGTCGGCCGCCCCAGCCCGCTCTATTTCGCTGAGCGGCTGACGGAGCATTTCGGCGGCGCCAAGATCTATCTGAAGCGCGACGAGCTCAACCATACTGGCGCGCACAAGATCAATAATTGCCTGGGTCAGGTGCTGCTCGCCATGCGCATGGGCAAGACGCGGATCATTGCCGAGACCGGGGCGGGCCAGCACGGCGTGGCGACGGCCACCGTTTGCGCCCGGTTCGGTTTGAAATGCGTGGTCTTCATGGGTGAGACGGATGTCGAGCGTCAGAAACCCAACGTGTTTCGCATGAAACTTCTCGGCGCTGAGATTGTTCCGGTTTCTTCCGGCACCGGAACGCTGAAAGATGCGATGAATGAAGCCCTGCGCGATTGGGTGACCAATGTGCATGACACGTTCTATTGCATCGGCACGGCGGCCGGCCCGCATCCCTATCCTGAACTTGTCCGCGACTTTCAGAGTGTGATCGGCAAGGAAGCCCGGGCCCAGATCCTGGAACGCGAAGGTCGTCTGCCGGATGCGGTCATGGCCTGCATTGGCGGTGGCTCGAATGCGATCGGTCTGTTCCATCCGTTTATCGAGGATGAAGACGTCCGCCTGATCGGCGTTGAGGCCTCAGGCCACGGTATCGAGACCGGTCAGCATGCAGCCGCCCTCAATGGCGGTGCCCCCGGCATTCTGCATGGGAACAAGACCTATCTGCTGCAAACCGATGATGGCCAGATCATCGATGCTCATTCGATCTCAGCCGGCCTGGACTATCCCGGCATCGGCCCGGAACACAGCTTCCTGCGCGATACGGGCCGGGCCGAATATCTGACCTGTACAGACAATGAAGCTCTGGAAGCGTTCCAGCTGTGCACGCGTCTGGAAGGGATCATCCCGGCGCTAGAGCCAAGCCACGCCCTTGCTCGCGTCGGCGAGGTTGCTGAAGCGCTTGGCAAGGATGGCTTGCTGATTCTCAACATGTGCGGACGGGGCGATAAGGACGTCTTCTCTGTCGCCGAAGCCTTGGGAGTGGAAATGTGACCGACCTCACCTTGTATCGGATCACCTGCCCGCGTCAGCGCGTTGCGCGTGCCATCGCGGATGACGCGGTCGAATCGCGCGCCGCCGCTTGCGCCAACATTCAAGGACCCATGGCGTCGACCTATCGCTGGAAAGGGGTGGTGGAGCAGGCCTTTGAATTCATCCTTTGGTTAAAGGCGCCCGCCAAAAATTTCGCCAAAATCGAAGCCATTGTGAAAGAGCATCACCCGTATGATGTGCCCGCTATTGTGGCGCTTGGCTGCACCCAGGTGAACGCACCCTATGAGGCCTGGGTCCTAGAGAATACGGATACTGAATAGATGCCGACATCCCGAATAGACACGCGTTTTGCCCAGGTTAAGGCCGAAGGCCGGGCGGCCCTCGTCGCTTATATCATGGCCGGCGATCCGGACCTGGAAAATTCCTATCAGGCAATGTGTGCCCTTCGCGACAATGGCGCAGATGCGATTGAGCTTGGTGCGCCATTCACAGACCCGATGGCGGATGGTCCCGCGATCCAGAAGGCAGCCCTGCGCTCGCTGGCAAACGACACATCGCTGATGGACGTGCTGGCCCTGGCCAAGCGCTTCCGGGCAGAGGACCAAGAGACGCCGCTGGTCCTGATGGGCTATGCGAATCCAGTGCACACCATGGGCTATGAGGCATTTGCTGCAGCGGCGGCTGAGGCCGGCATTGATGGCACCATCCTGGTCGATCTGCCTCCGGAGGAGGACCAGCCGATCCGCGACGCCTATTCAGCGCATGACCTGTCAGTGATCCGCCTCGCGACCCCGACCACGAACGAGGCTCGCATGGCCAAGGTCGCGGAAGGGGCGAGCGGCTTTCTCTATTATGTCGCGGTGGCCGGTGTGACCGGCGCAGGCTCTGCGGATCCAGAAGATATTCGCGACGGCGTAGAAATGGCGCAGCGTGTATCGGGTCTGCCGGTTTGTGTCGGATTCGGAATAAAAACAGGGGATCAGGCCGCTGCGATGGCAAAAATTGCCGACGGGGTTGTCGTAGGATCTGCTTTTGTGGAACAAGCAAGACTTGCAAGTGTGGCCAAAACGCCACAAGTTGCGGCAGAGAAGATGGGTCAATTGGCCCGCGAGTTAAGTTCGGCGCTGACGGGTGGAGTGCCAGCCAAATAAAGTCCGGGATCGGACAGAGGGATCGTAACGCGATGAACTGGCTGACGAATTTTCGCACACCGGGCCTGAAAGGCCTGCTGTCTGGAACCAAGAAAGACACACCAGATAATCTCTGGGTGAAGTGCCCGGTATCCGGCGAACTGGTTTACCGTTCGGACCTGGAAGAGAGCTGGTACGTGACCCCGGCGGGCGCGCATTTGCGGATTTCGCCGCGCCGTCGTTTCCGCCTGTTTTTCGATCAGGAGCGCTGGGAGCCGATTCCGTTGCCGCCAGTCCCAACCGATCCGCTCAAGTTCAAGGATGACAAGGCATATCCGTCCCGTATCAAAGGGGCGAAAACCAAGATTGCAAAGCGCGACAAGGAAGAGGCACCAGATACCGGGTCAGTCTCTCCGATCGCTCAGGACGATTGCATGGCGGCGGCGTTCGGCAAGGTGAACGGCGTGCCGACTGTCGTCCTGGTCCAGGATTTCGCCTTCATGGGCGGATCCCTGGGCATGGCGGCGGGTGAGGCCTTTATTGCTGCCGCGCAAATGGCTGTGGCGCGTAAGGCGGCTTTTGTGATCTGCACCGCTTCCGGCGGCGCACGTATGCAGGAAGGGACCCTGTCTCTGATGCAGATGCCACGTTCGACCCTGGCCATTCAGGAAGTGAAAGAAGCTGGTCTGCCTTATGTTGTGGTCCTGTGCGATCCGACCTCGGGCGGTGTGTCGGCCTCTTATGCGATGCTTGGCGATGTTCACCTGGCTGAGCCAGGTGCGATGATTGCCTTCTCTGGCCCGCGCGTGATTGAGCAGACCATTCGTGAGAAACTTCCGGAAGGGTTCCAGCGCTCGGAATTCCTGCGCGAAAAAGGCGCCGTGGACATTGTCGTCGATCGACGGGAACTGAAGAGCACACTGTCGCGCCTGCTTACGCATCTGATGCCGAAGCGCAAAGTCGCTGAGAAGGACGTCTCGACCCTGCCGGTAGAGGCCCCGTCAGCTGACGCGCCGGTGCCGCGCGCCCAAAAAGATTGAGCGCCGACTCCGCCGCCGTCGAAGCGGCTCTGCAGCAATTTGAAGGTCTGTATCCAGACAAGATCGAGCTTTCACTTGGTCGCATCGAGGCCTTGCTGGAGTCGCTCGGACGTCCGCAGGACAAGCTGCCGCCGACCATTCATGTGGCGGGCACCAATGGCAAAGGCTCCACCTGCGCTTATCTGCGTGCCATGGCGGAAGCGGAAGGCCTTTCCGTCCATGTCTACACGTCGCCGCATCTGGTGCGCTTCAATGAACGCATTCGGCTGGCCGGGAAACTGGTCGAGGATGACGCGCTGATCGCCTGGCTGGACCGGGTCCATGCAGCGCTCGATGGGCGCGAGATCACTCGGTTTGAAGCGACGACAGCAACCGCAATCCTGGCGTTCAGCGAGGTTCCCGCGGATCTGCTTGTTCTCGAGGTCGGCCTTGGCGGACGCTATGATGCGACCAATGTCATTCAGAGCCCGGCGCTCAGCGTCATTACGCCGGTGGACTTTGACCACAAGCAGTTCCTGGGATCGGATCTCGCCTTCATTGCGGGCGAGAAGGCCGGAATCATCAAACCAGGGCGCCCGGTTGTTTCGGCCATTCAGGCGCGCGTCTGCGGCGATGTCATCAAGAAGCAGGCTGAAGAACTCGCCGCGCCATTAACGCCGCTCTCGATGGAAGATATCGAAAGAGTCCCGGAATCTGTCGCTTTGCCCGGCACGCACCAACGCTACAATGCTGCACTTGCCGGTCTGGCCATGCGAACGCTGGAGACCCCTCGGATCAAGGACGCGGCCATCTGGCAGGGCGCACAGACGGCGGTCTGGCCCGCGCGCATGCAGAAGCTGTCGGACGGCCCCGTGTCGCGCCTTGGCGGCGGCGCCGATGTCTGGCTGGACGGCGGACATAACCCGCATGCGGCAACGGCGATTGCAGAATTATTGCGCGAAATGGGTGGCACCACGGTCATGGTCGTCGGGATGCTGGCGAGCAAGGACCATGGCGGTTTCTTCCACCCATTCAAAGGCGCAGTGGAGGCTGTGCATACCATCCCCAACGCGCCGGGACATGCCAGCGCGGACCCGGTCCAGTTGGCTGAAACAGCAAAACTCTATTTGCCCGAAAGCCATATGCATGGCTCGCTCGAACAGGCGATGACCGCCGCGGCTGCTGGCAAGCCGGACCGGATCCTGATCGGTGGATCGCTCTATCTCGCGGGCGAGGTGCTCGAGAAGAATCAAGAATTGCCGACCTGATCAGGCGTTCTTGATGGTCAGTCCACCATCCACCGGGATTGCCACGCCGTTCAGGTAGGAGGCGGCTGGCAAACAGCAGGACAGGGTAATATTGGCCACCTCTTCCGGGATGCCATACCGGCGGAGCGGCACGCGGCGCTTGGCAAAGATGGTTTTGTGCTCATCCGGGATTTCGGCATTGATATTGGTCAGGATCGGCCCTGGACAGATACAGTTGCAGGTGATGCCATCGCGTCCCAGATCGGTCGCCATGGCGCGGGTCAGGCCGATCACGCCGTGCTTGGCGGCGACGTAAGGGCCGTTCCCAGGGGTTGCGCCAAGACCTTCCGTCGAGGCGATATTGACGATCCGCCCACCTGTCTCGGTTTTCATGAGATACGGCAAGGCCGCGCGGATCAGGCGCTGCTGAGCCGTCAGCATGACGTTTACGCTGTCATGCCAGATGTCCTCATACTGGTCTTCCGACGGATGCGCCAAGCGGGCGAAGCCGGCATTGTTGATCAGGATGTCGAGCGCGCCAAACCGCTCGACCGTCGCTGCAACCGCAGCTTTGATCGCGTCGTGATCGCCAACATCCAGCGTGAACGTCTCCACATCCTCGAATCCGGCCGCGCGGATCTCGTCAGCGACTGCCGTCACACCCGCCGTGTTCATATCCGTCGCCATCACTTTCGCACCTTCTCTGGCGAACAGATGCGCCGTCGCCCGTCCCATACCACTCGCAGCGCCGGTGATGAAAACGGTCTTTCCGGCAACGGATCGATCGAGGTGCTGGTATGGGATCATGTTCTGGCTCCTATTTTCCGGCACGCTAGCTGATTGAGCCAACAAAAAAAGCCCCGCCGTAGGGCGAGGCTTTTTCGAAATGATGAGAACGGGATCTAGGTGTTCTCCTTGATCCATTCCGTGATTTTCTGTTTCGACATCGCGCCTGGATGGGTGGCTGTGACCTTGCCATCCTTGAAGATCATCAGGGTGGGCAATCCGCGAATGCCATACTTCGAAGCGGCCATGGGATTGTCGTCCACATTGATCTTGGCGATCTTGATGTCGCCGCTCATTTCTTCAGCGACGGCGTCCAGATGCGGGGCCATGGCTTTACAAGGGCCACACCATTCTGCCCAGAAGTCGACAACGACAGGGGTGTCGCTGGCGACGGCATCGTCGAAATTGTCGTCGGTAATGTGCTCAGCGGCCATTTTGACCTCCTTTGAAATCTTTCGTGCGGCATAAGATAGGGACTCTTCGGCCCCGTCAAACCCGGCTCTCAACACGGTTTAGCGATTCTGACATCTCCTGACCATCCAGTTCAATCAGGTGCGGTCCATCCGTGTACAGCAAGGCGCATCGAACCGGGCGATCGGGATAGAGCTTCTGCATCACAGCGCGATAGGCGGCCATCTGGACGAGATAAGGTGTGTCGACGCCGCGCGCATCCTTGGGGGCTGGCCGGTCGGTCTTGTAATCTATGATCATCACATGATCGTCGTTAATGATCAGCCGATCCACGCGGCCATTGACCATTTGTCCTTCTGGCAGCGTGCCGATGATCGCTGCCTCATTGCGCCCGCCCGGAGCAAACACGTCCAAAAATGCCGGATCCCGAAGCGTGCGAAGCGTGACGTCCAGCATTTCCTTTGCGGCATCGGGAGAGATATCCGGGTCACGGGCCAGAAAATGCGCACCCGCCGGCTCGCGCTCATCCTCCGGAAGGGCAGGGAGCGTTTGCAAGAGCGCGTGAATCAAGCGCCCACGCCGCAAGGCGGCGCTGCGATCCGGTCCGAACGGCGCCAGCACGGCGGCGTGATCTTCTGTCAGACGAGAAGGCGCAGCGAGCCGCGATGGCGGAACAGGGGCGAGGGCCTTACGTTTCAACCAGATCGGGGCGTCCTTTGACGTCGATCCTTGTTCTTCGTCCACGGCGACACAGACCGCTGGCGCGCCATAGACAAGTGGCCTGTCGAGCGGCGTCTCATCCTCCTCTTCGCCGGTGAGAGCGTGCATTGCCGTCAGGCACCAGCGGAACCAGGATGATTTTGCATATCCTGCCTTGCTGGACCCAAGCCCTGCGCCTGCGATGATGAGCCGGTCGGACGCCCGGGTCAGCGCGACATAAAGCAAGCGACGCGACTCCTTTTCAGCCGCGATATTCGCTGCTTCACGCAAGTTGGACGTCGCCTTGCAATCAAGACGTGAGGACGGGCTGTGAAGCGGAGTGCCATTGCCGCTGAAAAACAGCGCATCCGACACCGGCTTGGTCGCCCCTGTCGTGTCAGGGAGAATGACGACAGGCGATTGCAAGCCCTTCGCCCCATGTACGGTCATGACGCGGACAGCGCCGTCCGGCTCCCCGAGTTCCCGTTTCAGCACCGTGTCTCGCCCTTCGGTTTCTGACAGAAAGGCCTGCAGGCTCTTCGGCTCGCCCATATCGAAGCTCAGAGCGCCGGAGATGAGCGCGTGAACCGGGTCTCGCACCGGTTCACCAAGGCGTTGGATCAATTTGTCCCAGCCGCTCAGACCCGTTTCGTCACGGTCGGTCAGCGCCTCGGTCAGAAATTCGAAACCGGGGAGATGACGGCGCTCAATCAGACGCGCACAAAAGGCCTTCGCGGATTTGAATTCCGGCGAGTCATTCGCGGCGAGACGGTGCCACAAGGACTCCCCCTTGCGATCATGTGCGAGCGGGAAAAGATGACGATCATCATCCGTCAGATTGCAGAAGGGTCCGCGCAGGATTTCCGCCAGGGCCAGATCGTCCCCGGGCTGCAGGGTGAACCGGATGAGGGTCAGGCAGTCCTGGACGCCAATATTGTCGAGCAGACGCAGCCGATCGGCGCCGGCCACCGGGATACCGACCTGTTTCAGGCTTTCGATCAGGGCGTCGAACAACTCATTGCGACTGCGCACCAGGATGAGCACGTCCTCCGCCTTCACGCGTGCTCTCATCCAGCTGCCATCGGCTTGCTCGCGCCAGATGCTTTCACCACGATCGATCATCTGTTTGACTTCAACAGCAATGCGTCGTGCCAGGCGGCGACGCGGCGCGTCGGCGGAGACATGATCGGTCGGCGTCGTCCACGGATTTTCCTCGCCCTCAGTGCCGGTGGGCCTCTCCAGTGGCCAGAGTTCGACGCGACCCGGCTGATTGGCGCGCCTGGCAGTGTGCGGCTGCAAATCGGCGTCGACAGGCGGCAAGGGATCGGTGGCCGCATCTGAGAGCGGTACTCGGGCGCGCACCTCATCCACAAATCTCAAGACTTCTGGGGTGGAGCGGAAGGACATGGCCATTTCGGGTTGGTTGACCGCCCGATCCTCGGCCTCGGCGATGACGTTTTCTCGCGCAACAAAATTCAGTTTCTCGGCCTGGAATTGCTGCTGGTCCGCGCCCTGGAAGGAGTAGATGGACTGTTTCGGGTCGCCGACGACGAATTGGGTGCGCGGGTCAGGATCGCGGTCGCGCCCGAGGCCGGATTGAAATTCCTGCACGAGCGCATTGATCAGCGCCCATTGCGCCGGACTGGTATCCTGCGCTTCATCGAGCAGGAGATGCGTCAGCCCGCCATCGAGCTTGTACAGCACCCATTCGGCGGCGTTCGAGTGCGTAAGCAAGGCCCGCGTGCGTTCGATCAGATCCTCAAAGTCGAGCGCACCGCGACGGCGCTTTTCTTGTTCGTAAGCTTCGATCATTGGCAGGCCGATGCGCATCAGAGCGATCGTCCGCTCGGCCGCTTCAGCTGCGGCAAGGCTCGCCTGGATCGCCTTCATACGAGTAATCTCAGTGCCTTCCGGATCGCCTTTCTTGAGATTGCGGGTGAACAGGTCGGCGACGCGCGGTCCAGCCTTGGCGGTGAACGGATTGCTACCGCTCGGGAAGTCGCCACGGGCACCGGCAAGCGCACCCATATAGACCTCATAACGCCGCGCGGCCTCCTTTGTGTGGAGCAGCTCCCTAAGCGCAGTGAGCAGCTTCTGGTCAGACGCGCCTGGCTTATCCAGCGCCTTCAAGTCATCGATTGCCGCGCGAATGTCGGCTTTCGGCAATTCACCGATCATGGCAGCGTCTAGAATGTCTTGCGCGCTCCGGTCCCCGCTCCCTGCCGCGGCGCGGATACGGTCCGTGACCTCCAGATCGGACGTCGTAGACGCCCAGAAGGTGTGTAGCGCCTGGCGCTTGTACTGAAGGGCATCGAGGGCTGCGCCAATGCCGAGGCCGCCTGTCGCGTTGGCCAGGCAACGCATCTCGTCTGGGTGAGAGTCCGCAGCCGCCTCCAGATGTTCGGCCAGAACCGCCCGCCACAAGCCGTTGGCTTCATCTTCCTCGATTTCCTGGAAGCCGGGCGAAACTCCCGCTTCCAACGGAAAGCGTCGCAGGACCCGGGCGCAAAACGCGTGAATGGTTTCGATGCGCAATCCGCCCGGCGTCTCCAGCGCTCGCGCGAACAGGGCGCGCGCCTGTCGCAGATCTTCGGCTGCATAGTCGCGGGCAGAGCGCCCTTCGAGATCGGCGAGCTTGCGCCGTAGGTCATGATCATCCGCCACCGACCAGTCGCCCAGGCGGGAGAACAGGCGCGACAACATCTCGTTCGCTGCCGCCTTGGTGTAGGTAATGCACAAGATTGAATCCGGCGGCGCGCCGGGGCGGCCATCCGGGCGCTGCAGCAAAAGGCGCGCGACCCGGTCGATCAGGACTTTTGTCTTGCCTGATCCTGCATTTGCTTCCACCCAGGCCGATAGGCCAGGCTGGGCGGCTTGTGCCTGCGCCAGTTTGGCTTGCTCGAAGGCAGAGCTGTCGGGAGAGCGGATGGCCTCAGTCATAGGTCGATAAGCCCGTCCATTCGTCCCGTCTCGCGAGGCGGGAATAGTCACTTTCATAGGTCACTCGTTCCGGGCGTGGCGCGCTCAAATAGGGGTGTTCAGGGTTGCTGAAAGCCGTCAGAAGCTGGACGAGACCTGCCTCAGCGTCGCGGATTATGTCCGAAACTGGCGCGTCCTCGAGTTTTGCCCTGGAATTGGCATCGCCAATCTCGCGCACCTCGAATGCCGTGCCGAAGCGAAGGTAGGTCAGGGCATCCACATCCGCTCTGCCAAGGGCTTCATATCCGCCCTCGCGTGCGATCAGACCCTGCAAGGGCATTTGCGGACTAAGCCCGCTGCGGACCTGTTTCTCGCTGGGGGGCTTGCCGGATTTGAAGTCCAGAATGGCGGCGCCACCGCCAACCCGTCGTTCGATGCGATCGGCTGTTCCGCTCAACGTGAATGGGTGGTCGCCAATCTTCAAAGTAATCTCCCCATACACTTCCGTGAGGGGGTTCCCGACAAGCTGAGCCTGCTGAGCGTCGCGCCATTCGAGGTATTCAGCACTGATGGTGCGGCGTCGTTCGCGCAGGGCGATGATGTCCGCTTCAGCCTCGCCACCGCGGCGCAGTTCTTCTTCCAGGAGCGCCAGTAGGTCGTCGGGTGTCGTTCCGGTTCCGGGATCCTCGAACCGTTCCAGCGCCTTGTGGATGGCCGTCCCTCGCACGCGTACATCAGGCGGCAGGTTGAGCGGATCGAGGCGGCGCAGTCCGAGTATGTATTCGCAATAAATCGCATACGGATCGCGCACCAATTGCTCAATCCGGGTCACGGACAGTTTCTTGGGACGGGCTTCCACAGGCGGGGTCGGGCGCGGTTCGGCGGCGAAGTCATGGGCGCGATCCGGGGCTTGTTCGAGGGCTTCCAACCAAGCAATTGGGTTGGCCTCTGTCGACGGCGAAAGAGCCAGATCTGCGGCATCGCCGAGCGCACCGCGCGCCAGCGTCTTGAGGCGCCAGAGCCACCGCGACGAGACCGCGGGCTTGTCATCGCGCCGCTGACTGGATAGCAGCGTCACGCTTGGCGCCGCGGCGAGCTGGGCAAAATCATGTGCCGAGAGACCGATCCGTTCGTCCGGATCCGCCAGTCCGATCTTTTCGCGAAACACGCGGGGCAGGAAGGCGTCGGCGGGCGGTTGAGCTGGCCAGATTCCTTCGTTCAAACCGGCCAGGATGAGGTGATCTGCGGTTTGCAGCCGTGCCTCCAACGGGCCCCAGATGGCCAGCCTTGGATGCGGCTCACCCCGATGCACGCTGACCATGAGCGCCTCGGCCTTGAGCAAGTCGTTCCAGACCAAGGGCGACTGCTCACCGAGCGGCTCCGAGAGCTCGGCCATATGGCGCAGAAGCTGTGACAAGGCTGCGCCATCTTCACCCGTCCAGGGCTGCGGCGCTTCCGAGATATGGCTTGCCGCGGTGCTGATCAGCTGCAACCAATCCGCGCCTGTGCACGGCTTTGTTTCAGGAGATGCTGAGAGCGCGCCTGAAAGATCACCCAACAAAGACAGGGCGTTTGCGAATTCCTGTGCAGTCCCCCGACGGTGGCGATCGGGGTCTCCCTGTCCTAATGCCTCCACATGCGCAACCAGGTCCGGCCAATCGCTCCAGAGACGAGGTCCGCGCAAACAAGCCCGGTCTAAGGCCAGCACGGCGTCCCTCTGGAGCCGGGCATAGGGATGATTCAACATCGCCATCAGGGCGACCGGGCAAGCCGGGTCGAGGAGCCAGTCCGCGACCAGCAGGGCGAGGCTCCCGGCATCCGTTTGTGTCAGCGGCCACCCGGCCGATGGGGCGACGTGGACGTCCCAGCGCGTCAACATCGCGCTCACGCGCCGGGCGAGACCGGCATCTGGCGTCACCAGGGCGGCGGTGCGGCCTTCATGTTCCAGAGTTTCTCTCAGGATCAGCGCCGCGAGCAGGGCTTCGTCCGTGTCATCCTTCGCTTCCACGGTTGACAGGCCGCTCAGGGCATCGCTGACAAATGCGCCCGTATCGCCGTCCTTGGCGAGTTTGGTCAGGCGCACCGTCCAGTCCGCGGTGCTGGGTGCCGGGGCCAGCGCCTCATGGATCAGGCGTCGCCTGGCGGAAGCCTTCGGGGCAGACGTGCGCGCCGGCCAGGGCTCGACATCTGACGGTTGCAGATCGAGGGCGCGCAGAGTCCGCGCCAGCGTGTATTGCGGGTGCGACGGCGCGCGCCCGATCCGGTCCAACGCCTCGGGCCTCAGCTCATTATCGAGACCTGGCAGGATGACGAGCCCGCTGGGCAGAGTCATCGCCGCCTGCATCAACAAGCGACTGGCGGGTGTCGCCCCGGTCGACCCGGCAATGATCACCGGCGTTTCTGGCGGATTTGAGCGCCATTCTTGAACCATGGCTTCGGCGGCCGCGTAGCGGCGCGTATAGGGATCCATGCGCTGGGCGGTTTCCAGATCGGTCGGCCATTGCTCGGTGATGATTGAGAGAAACTCGACCGAGCGCCGCCAATGGTCTGCCAGTTGTGTTTCCGGCACCAGGTCTTTCAGTTGCGTCCAATCGACCTCGCCAGACAGCGCGGCCTGATCCAGCAGGCGAGCGAGTTCTTTTGCGGCGGCAAGACAGGACGTCGCTGGCATCCCGGTTCCGTGCGCCTGGAAGTAGGCCATCACCAGGCGGGTCAGGCGCCCGACACGCTCGGCCGCAGATATCACGGGCGGCAGGTTTGCGACGGCCGCCTCAGCGCTCGGGGGCGGCTCGTCTGTCTCCAAATCGCCGAGCGCGCGAATGTCTGGCAACAGGCTCGCTTGACGATTCCCGGCCTTGTGCAAGGCAAAGGCGAGGGCGCGCTCGGATCTGCGATTGGGAACATAGATCAGCGCATCCGCGAGCGCTTCTGGATCCTCCCCAAAACGGCTCTCGTCGGCCAGAACCTGCGCCAGTTCATCGAGAAAGTTTGCCCCTGGCGGGATGGAATAGACCTTTGGAAGGTCCCGTCCAAACAAGCTGCTCATGCGCCGTGGCAGCGCAGCCAAAACTCTGCGTCCTTCAGCGCTTGTGGATCGCCGACATGCAGCCAGAACCGGTCCAGTGGCTGGCCGTGTATGCGGCCTTTGGGGATCAGGTCATTCCAGATTCGATTGGCCGAAAAAGGTTCAACAGGCGCACCATCGTAAAGAGCGGGTTTGAGGATCCGCACGCCAGCATAAGCCCAGGGCGCCGTTTCTGCCTCGCCTCGCCGCGTCAGAACTCCAGCCTCATCCCTGAAGAAATCGCCCGCGCCCGGAAACCCAAGCGCGCGCTTGGTGTCGGCCAAGAGCAAACACTCATCCATAAGTTCCGAATTGAAACTCTCTACCAGCGATTTTAGCGGTTCTGGCCCAGTGGGTTCCCAAAAGGCATCCGTATTGACGACAAAGATCGGGTCGTCGCCCAGCAAAGGACGTGCTTTGGCGAGTCCGCCGCCCGTTTCGAGAACCTGATCGCGTTCGTCCGAGATGACGACCTGCAAATCCTGCCGATCCTGAAGATGCGCTTCGACCAGGTCCGCGCACCAGTGAACATTGACCACGACGCGTTTGACCCCGGCCACCACCAGATTGTCGAGCAATCGGTCAATCATGCTGCGTCCGGCCACTTCGAGAAGCGGCTTCGCCGTCGCGTCCGTCAGTGGGCGCATGCGCGTGCCCAGTCCGGCGGCGAGTACCATCGCGGTGTGCGGCATGCGGGTCATGTCTCTGCCTCCAAAATGAATGGTGCGGTTTCAGCAATAAAGCCGCGCATTTCGGCGGCCGCCGGGTGGGCGAGATTTCGAGCGAGCATCATCTGCTGGCGGGCCATGAAATCATTATAGCGTGGCTTGCCATCGCGCTTCACCAGGCGCGCAAAAACGCCGGTGATGCGCAGGGCATTGAGCGTTCCGATGACGGCCAGACGCTCGCGAAGCCCGGCTTCATCCTTCCCGCTATCTTCCAGATAGGCTCGCAAGGCGGCCTCTGTCGCCGCCTCACTGACCGCGCGCCGGGAGTCCTGGGTCAGCATGGCGAGATCCCAGGCGTCCCACCCGATCACGGCATCCTGGAAGTCCAGCAGCCCGATCCGTCCTTCCGGAAGCCAGAGCAGGTTTTCGGCGTGATAGTCTCGCAGAGTGAACTCCCGATCGAATCCCCCGGCCTGCTCGATCAGTCCGTCGCGTGCCGCCTCCCAGCGGACGCGGTCCGCATCGCTCATTCGCGCGCGGTCGTCATACTGGTGCAACCAGTCGGCGTAGAGATCAGCATTGGCGCGCAACGCCACGTCATCAAAGGGCAGGATCGGCCAGCGTTCTCCATCTTTCTCCAACACGTCCGGTTTGGGATGACGATGCAGCCGGGCGAGATCTCGCGCGGCCTGCGTGTAGAGTGGACCCTCGGCCATGCCCTGTTCAATCAGGCGCGCAAATTCGCGTTGCTCGCCAAAGTCCTCGAGGAGCGCAAAGCCGTGGGCGCTGTCATGGGAGAAGATGTCCGGCGCTCTGAGACCGGCTGTCCGCAAGTGATCTGCAATCAGCACGAACGCATCGACACGGCTTGAGGCAAGGCGCGTCATGGCATTCCAACCCAGGCGCTGGCGTTCGGCTTCGCTCATGTCCGGCGTACAGGGATCGTCTTCCACGCGCGGGGCGTCCATCAAAATGGCGGTTGTGCCGTCAGCATGGGAAAGCCGCGCATATCGGCGTGTGGAGGCGTCTTGTCCCAGCCAACCAAGGGTCGCCGTCTCCCATCCTGCGCGGAAAAGGAAATGATCAATCAGCGACTGGCGATCCGGATCAGAGCTCATGCAGCCGTGTCTGCCAGTCTTCGCCGTGCGGTTCCAGTATTGCTTTGCGGGTATCCCCAAGGATTTCCAGTGTGAGATCGAGCCGCCAGGCTGGCAAATGCGGCCCGGCGCGGTCCGACCACTCGATCAGAGCCAGTCCGTTTTGCGTCTCGTCCCAGCCGAGTTCGAACACGTCATCGGGATGCTCGAGCCGATACAGGTCCATGTGAAAGATCGGGAAGGCGGGCCCGTCATAGGTCTGTACCAGCGTATAGGTCGGGCTCGGAACCTCCGTCACCTGACCCAGCACGGCTTCGATCAAGCTCCGGGAAAATGTCGTCTTCCCAGCGCCCAGCCCCCCATGCAAGGCGATCACGTCTCCCGCCTTCAGGTGTGGCGCGAGGGACTGAGCGAGCTGCGCAGTGGCCGCCAGCGAGGGTAAGTCAAAGTGTTTCAAGAGTCGCCTCAATGGCCCGAATGAGCGCATCCGTGGGTTCGCATCCAACCGAGAGTCGGACGAAGCCCTGGTCGACATCATCGCCCCAACGCGCCCGTCTCTCCGCGCTCGTGTGAATACCGCCAAAGCTGGTAGAGGCGAAAATGGCCGGGCACGCGTCGATGAATCGTTCGGCGATCGCTTCGGTTTCAAACGTCAGACCGATGATGAATCCCATTCCGGGATATTTCAGAGTCTTAATCGCGGGATGCCCATCCAGACGCTCGACCAGATCCGCCGCATTGCTGCACATGCGCTGCAGCCTCAGTTCAAGCGTCATCAGTCCGCGATGAACGAGGAAGGAGGCGAAGGGATCCGGGATGGCGCCAGAGACCTTTCGCCACGTCCAGGCCTTTTGAAACAGCGCATCATTGCGGGTTGCGACATGTCCATAGAGGCAGTCGGAATGTCCCGCCATCGCCTTGGTGTCAGAGCTAACGATGAGATCCGCGCCAAGATCCAGGGGTCGCTGAAGGAGCGGCGTCAGCGTCGTATTGTCGACCACCGTGATCGCGCCGTTCGCGTGTGCAGATTCTGAAACCGATCGGATTGAGCAGAGGTCCAGACCCGGATTGGACGGCGTTTCGATCCAGACGACGGCGTATGGGCTGAAATCGGCGGTCGCGAAGTCCCGGGTCGGGATGGCGTCGAAGGCAATGTCATGGCCGCTCAAAATATCTTCCAGCAAGACCCGGGTGACATAGTAGCCATCTGACGGCACCAGGACTCGGTCTCCGGCCTTCGCTGTGGCCATCAGGCCTGCAGTGATGGCCGCCATGCCGGACGGGAATGCAATAACCGGGGCTTGCTCAAGCGCGCTGATCGCGACCTCGGCGGCTTCGACGGTCGGGTTGATATCGCGGCCATATGTGTAGGGCGTGTCTGGTATTCCAGACAATTTGTATTTGGCCGCCGTCACGATAGGCGGACTGATCGGCTCGCCATTCGAGAGCGCGCCTGAGCGCGCGTGAATCATTTTCATGATCAGATCTGAGGAATCTTTGTTCATCAGGGGCTTGTGGCACAGTCTGTAAAGCGCGAAAAGGACGGGAAATATGCCGCAGCGTCGCGTCTTGCAAAAAGATGACGCATGCGTCATGAAAAGCTGTCAGGAGGGTTGAGACAAGTGGATTTGTCGACGTCTAAGCGTATCGTGATCGTGGGAGGTGGCCAGGCCGCTGCGCAGGCCTGCGCGTCTTTGCGTCTCTACGGATATGAGGGTGACATCACTCTGATCGGCGAAGAAGCAGCGCTCCCTTATCAGCGACCACCGCTCTCCAAAGCCTATATGAAGGGCGAGCTTGCCGAAGAACGCCTCTATTTCAAGCCTGAGGCCTGGTACCAGGACCAGAATATCGACACGGTTTTGTCGGTTCGCGCGACCAAAATTGATCGCAGCGCGCAAACGGTCGCGTTCGAGCATGACGGTACCGTGTCCTACGATGCTCTGATCCTTGCGACGGGATCGCGTCCCCGCGCGTTACCGGTTGATGGAGCCGATCTCGACGGCGTGTTCGATCTTCGCGATCTTGCCGATGTCGAGCGGATCCGCCCGCGCATGATTGCCGGACAGAAGCTGGTGATTGTCGGAGCGGGCTATATTGGCCTCGAAGCGGCGGCCGTGGCGCGCCAAATGGATCTCGACGTGACCGTCCTGGAAATGGAAGAACGCGTCCTCGCGCGGGTGACGAGCCCGATCATGAGTGAATTTTTTGAGGCCGAGCACACGCGCCAGGGCGCCAGCGTTCGTACGGGGGCACGCCTGTCTTCACTTGGCGGCGCAGATGGCAAGGTCACAACGGCCATTCTGGCAGACGGGACCGAGCTGCCAGCCGATATCGTTCTGGTCGGCATCGGGATCCTGCCCAATGTCGAGCTCGCGGAAGAGGCGGGCATCGCCTGCTCAAACGGCATTCTCACGGATCGCGATGCGCGGACCAATGATCCGAGAGTTTTCGCTGCCGGTGACTGCGCCGCACGCCCGCTGGTCCACTATGGTCGCCAGGGGCGTCTGGAGAGCGTCCATAACGCCATCGAACAGGGCAAGCTCGCCGCGGCGGCGATTATGGGCAAGCCGCGACCACCGGAAGACTGTCCCTGGTTCTGGTCCGATCAGTATGACCTCAAATTACAGATTGCGGGGCTGAGTCAGGGTTATGATGAAACCGTGGTTCGCGGCGATATCGATGCGCGCAAATTCGCGGTCTTCTATTTGCTAAATGGCAAGCTGATCGCGGTAGATGCGATCAACAGCCCGCCGGAATTCCTGGCGTCCAAGAAACTGATAATGACAGGTGCGCAGCTTGCACCTGAAACATTAAGCGATACATCCCAATCCATGAAAGAGATCGCGGCTGCGGCCGTATAAGGAGACGTCAGACCTATGGCAAAAATTATCTATGTCGATCACGAGGGCACAGAACGTGCGATTGAGGCCACGAACGGCGAAAGCGTGATGGAAACAGCGATCAAGAATTCAATCCCTGGGATTGATGCTGACTGCGGCGGCGCTTGTGCTTGCGCCACCTGCCACGTCTATGTCGATGCAGCCTTCATGGACAAAGTCGGCACGCCAGAAGACATGGAACAATCCATGCTCGATTTTGCTGAAAACGTTCAGGACAACTCGCGTTTGTCCTGTCAGATCACGGTCAGCGATGACCTTGATGGTCTGCGCGTCACAACGCCTGAGAGCCAGCACTAAGCCGACCTCTGTGTGAAACAAGCGCCCCTGCCGCCTGGTGGGGGCGCTTTGGCACGCGCTGACGTGGCGTGACGCTTGGATCTGAGGATAGGGCGGCCTATCTCATCTGCGACCCGATCCGCCAAGGACTGCAATATGACGACCTATACAGAGCTCCTCGCCAGCCTGAAACGCAATAGCGATCAGAGCATCGACGCGCATGTCCCGGAAGACTGGATGCAGGGGCGGACGACCTATGGCGGTTTGACCGCGGCGCTTTCCTTCCAGGCCGCTCTTGGTCTGATCGATGATCTCCCGATCCGGTCGGCTCAAGTTGCCTTTGTCGGGCCGGTGGGCGGCGATATCAAGATCAAGCCGACCCTCCTGCGCCGCGGCAAGAATACCGCTTTCATCAGTGTCGATGTCGTCGGCGAGCCAGGGGTAACGGCGCAATCGATCTTCGCGTTTGGCGCGCGCCGCGACAGTTCCCTGCATTTCGACGATATGCCGAAACCCGAGACACGGGCCCCAGAGGAGATCGAGTCCTTTTTCAATCCCGATCTTCCACGTCCTGGCTTTTCACGGAATTTCGACATGTTGATCGCAACCGGCGACCGACCGATCTCGGGGTCGACGGAAAAGTCGATCGGGCTGTGGATGCGTCATCTCGATCCCGACACGCCGCAGGATGCAACCGCCATTCTGGCGATTGGCGACGCGCCGCCGCCGGCGGCCATGTCGATGTTGGCGGTCCCGTCGCGGATCAGTTCGATGACCTGGATGGCCGAGTTCATGACCGATGACATTTCAACCGATCCAGACGGCTGGTATTTCGCTCAACACACAGCGCAACTGGCCAAGGATGGCTATTCGAGCCAATCCATGCGGCTATGGAATCGCGAGGGCGAACCCATCCTGGTCGGGCGGCAAACGATCGCCGTGTTTGGATAATCGCCTCTACGCTTCGTCGGTTGAGACTTCGCCCGATTTGACCCGCTCCCTCGGCTCCGGGCCAGCATAAGGGAAGGTGCTCGGCCAACGAATGGCCAGCAACCGCTTCTTGTTGAGGTTGGAGACCGTTACCCGATTGCTCTGATTGCCGCCGAGAATGCTGTAATAATTCTTGCTCTCGCCATTATAGAAGCCGACATGACCCTGCCAACCATCGGGGTCGCCGCGATAGAACACCATGATGGCGCCGAGACGCGGGCCTTGTTCCTTGATATCTATACCGAAATTGGACCAGTTGCGGGCTGCATAGGGATTGGCGGGTAACGCTTCTTCGGGCAAGGAGACCGCCAGGCAGGACTCAACAAAATCACCGCACCACGGAATCTTGGAGGGGTCGCCGACGCTGTTTCCGCCAAACTTCAAAAAGCGCCACAGGCTGGCTTTGTTGAGGGACTCGTGCTGGCCGAGCTTGCGCCAGGCGAGCGTGTACCAGTCGGCATCTGTGATCGGTGGCGGCGGCGGCGAGGCCAGAATGAGCGCGTTGATCAGGATATCGTCAATCGATCCTGGCAGCATGTCCATGTGTGAACGGTACTTGTTGATCGCCAACCGCGTCAGGCGCCCCATCACGCCATCAAGGGGGCCGGGATCATAACCTGCAGCTTTCAGGGCACTCTGGACGGCAAGAACGGTATTCATGATGTTCCCTCTTCTAGGTCGCACCATAGCGTGTTCGAGACCGCTTGATCTGTCTAGTTATAATTGGATGATAGCGAATACTTCGCTTAATTGACCAGAGCGGCCTTCAGGTCTTCCAGGTAAGCCACTTGTTCTTCAAGTGCGTGTACGTGCGGACCTTCCTTGCCTTCAGCCAGCAGGGCGCGATGCGCTTCGTCATAATCTTTCTGGACGCTCTCAACGGAGACGCTGTCCAGGTTCACGGCTTCTTCCGCGAGAATGGTGAGGCCGGCCGGCGTGACATCGGCAAACCCACCGCGCACAAACAGGCGCATTGTGGTTTCGCCGCCATCTTCGACGCGAACAACGCCATTCTTCAGTGTGGTCATGAACGGAGCATGGTTCACGAGAACACCAAACTCACCGTCTGTGCCGGGGGCAATGACGTGGTCCACTTCGCCAGAAAACAGTTCCCGAGCGGGGGAGACGAGTGAGAAATGCAGTTTGTCAGCCATGGCGCACCATTCATCCTTCGACTTCGCTCAGGATGAGGCAACCATTTGCCCCGATCCGAAAAACCGTCCTCACCCTGAGCGAAGTCGAAGGGCGAGGACGGATTGGTTTGCTTAGGCGGCGTCCGCCAGCATTTTTTCAGCTTTGGCTTTCGCTTCGTCGATCGAGCCAACCATGTAGAAGGCTTGCTCTGGCAAGTGGTCATACTCACCTTCGATGAGGCCTTTAAAGCCGGCAACCGTGTCTTCCAGTTTCACCTGAACGCCTGGCGAGCCGGTGAACACCTCAGCCACGTCGAATGGCTGTGACAGGAAGCGCTCAACCTTACGCGCACGAGCCACGACGAGTTTGTCTTCTTCAGACAGTTCGTCCATGCCGAGAATGGCGATAATGTCTTGCAGTTCCTTATAGCGCTGCAGGATTTCCTGGACGCCACGTGCAACCTCGTAGTGATCCTGACCAATGATCAGCGGATCGAGAATACGAGAGGTGGAGTCGAGTGGGTCCACAGCCGGGTAGATGCCTTTTTCCGCGATTGAGCGGTTCAGAACCGTGGTCGCGTCCAAGTGGGCGAACGAGGTCGCTGGCGCTGGGTCGGTCAGGTCATCCGCAGGCACGTAAACAGCTTGCACAGAAGTAATCGAGCCTTTGGTTGTCGTCGTAATCCGCTCTTGCAGGGCGCCCATATCGGTCGCCAGGGTCGGCTGATAGCCCACCGCAGATGGAATACGGCCAAGCAGCGCTGACACCTCGGAACCGGCTTGGGTAAAGCGGAAGATGTTGTCGACGAAGAACAGAACGTCCTTACCTTCCTGGTCGCGGAAATACTCCGCCTGGGCCAGACCGGTCAGAGCCACACGTGCACGGGCCCCTGGAGGCTCGTTCATCTGGCCATAAACCAGGGTTGCGCGGCTTTCACCTTCGAGATCGATCACGTTCGCGTCCTGCATCTCGTAATAGAGATCGTTCCCCTCACGTGTCCGCTCGCCAACGCCAGCAAACACAGAGTAACCACCGAACAGCTTCGCGATATTGTTGATCAGTTCCTGAATAAGAACGGTCTTGCCCACACCGGCACCGCCGAACAGACCAATCTTACCACCCTTTGTGTATGGGCAGAGCAGGTCGATCACCTTGATACCGGTGACGAGCACTTCAGCTTCGGTCGACTGGTCGACAAAGTCAGGGGCGGGCGCGTGAATAGGTGCCATGATGTCGGAGGCGACCGGGCCGCGCTCGTCGATTGGCTCACCGACAACGTTCATGATGCGGCCGAGTGTGCCTGGTCCAACAGGGACCTGAATTGGGCCGCCTGTGTCGGCAACAGCCTGTCCGCGCACCAGGCCTTCAGTCGAGTCCATGGCGATTGTGCGAACCGCGTTCTCACCGAGGTGCTGAGCCACCTCGAGAACAAGGCGGTTGCCATTATTTTCACATTCCAGGGCGTTCAGAATGTCCGGAAGGGCGCCATCGAACTCAACGTCGACAACAGCGCCGATAACCTGGCTAACGCGGCCAGTCGCTTTTGAAAGGTCCATGCGAGGCGTCTCCTTAGGAGCGGGTTTAGGTTTCGGTGCCGCCTTTGCGGGGGCGGCGGTTGTTTTGGGTGCGGCAGCTGCAGGCGCCGCGGCGGGTTTAGCGTCAACTTCAGCTGGCTTACAGACGCCACAAGCGCGCGCGTCCTTATGCCCGAGGGCATTCATTGCCGTTTCGGCTTCAGCGAAGGTGTCAAATGGGCCATGCCATTTGTCATCATCATTGGTCTGGTCTCCACCAACACCTTGTCCATCATTGCAATAGCGGCAGCTGCTATGATGCAGACGCGCGCGCTTCTTGCTGAAGTGTTCGTAGATCCAGAACGACATTTCCTAGAGCGCCTCCGCGCCGGAAATGATCTCGATCAGTTCTTTGGTAATCTGGGCCTGGCGGGCGCGGTTATATTGCAGGGTGAGGCTGTCAATCAGCTCGCCCGCATTGCGCGTCGCATTGTCCATGGCCGTCATCGAGGCGGCCTGTTCACCCGCGGCATTCTCGAGCATCGCGGACAGGATCTGCGTGTTGAGATAACGCGGCAGAAGCGCTTCCAGGATTTCTGGTTCAGACGGCTCATAGGCGTAGATCGCACCGCCGAGATCAATCGTCTCTGCATCTTCCGGCGCTTCGGCTGGGATCAGCTGCTTGGCGACCGGGTTTTGCGTCAGAACGTTCTTGAACTCTGAGAAAATCAGGGTCGCGACGTCGAACTCACCATCTTCAAAACGCTTGGTCAGGTCCTGACCCAGGCCGATGGCGAAGGGGGTGAACTTGTCCTTGGCGTCTGACAGATCGACATGGTCGATGAACAGGTCCGCGTAGAAGGCTTTCAGAACCTCGCGGCCCTTCTTGCCGACTGTGATGATCTTGACCTCTTTGCCAGCGGCCTTGAGCTCTTCGATCTTCAGACGGGCCGCCTTGGCTGTGTTGGCGTTGAAGCCACCGCAAAGACCACGTTCAGCGGTCATGACAACCAGCAGATGCACTTTGTCATCGCCAGAGCCAGCCAGCAGCTTCGGTCCGCCCGACCCTTCGCCCATGGAAGCGGTCAGGTTGGCCACGACGTTCGCCATACGGCTTGCATAAGGCTTGGAGGCTTCTGCCGCTTCCTGCGCCCGGCGCAGTTTTGCAGCAGCCACCATCTGCTTTGCCTTGGTGATCTTCTGTGTGGATTTCACACTTCCGATCCGGTTTTTCAGTTCCTTGAGGCCTGACATGAGGTCACCGGCTCCTGGTCGTGAGGTTCAACTTACCCGAAGGTCTTTCCGAAGGCTTCCAGCGCGTCCTTGATGCCGGCTTCGACACTGTCAGAAAGCGCTTTCTCGTCACGGATCTGCTTCAAGAGATCTTTCTTGTCGTTCCGCAGGAAAGACAGGAGCTCAGCTTCATAGCGAGTGACGTCCTTGGTCTCGACCTCGTCGAGATAGCCACGCGTACCGGCATAGATCACACAGACCTGCTCTTCCATGAGCAGCGGGCTGTACTGCGGCTGCTTGAGCAGCTCGGTCAGGCGGGCGCCGCGGTTGAGGAGCTTCTGCGTTGCTGCATCGAGGTCAGAGCCGAACTTCGCAAAGGCCGCCATTTCGCGGTACTGAGCGAGCTCACCCTTCATCGAGCCAGCGACTTTCTTCATCGCTTTGGTCTGCGCGGCAGAACCCACACGAGACACGGACAGACCCACGTTCACCGCCGGACGGATGCCCTGATAGAAGAGGTCGGTTTCGAGGAAGATCTGACCGTCAGTGATCGAAATCACGTTGGTCGGAATATAGGCCGAAACGTCGTTCGCCTGGGTTTCAATGATTGGCAGAGCGGTCAAAGACCCAGCGCCATTGTCTTCATTCATCTTCGCCGCGCGCTCGAGGAGGCGGGAGTGAAGATAGAACACGTCACCTGGATAGGCTTCGCGGCCGGGTGGGCGGCGCAGCAGCAGAGACATCTGGCGATACGCCACAGCTTGCTTGGACAGGTCATCATAGATGATCAGAGCGTGCATGCCATTGTCGCGGAAATACTCACCGATGGTACAGCCGGTGAATGGGGCGAGATACTGAAGCGGAGCTGGCTCTGACGCGGTCGCAGACACGACAACCGTGTAATCCAGCGCGCCGCGCTCTTCGAGGGTCTTAACAACCTGAGCAACGGTTGAGCGCTTCTGACCCACAGCAACATAGATACAGAACAGCTTCTCGCTGTCGTTTTTGGCGGCTGCGTTGGTTTCTCTTTGGTTCAGGATGGTGTCGACGCAGACCGCGGTTTTACCGGTCTGACGGTCACCAATGACCAGCTCGCGCTGACCACGACCAACTGGGATCATGCCGTCAATCGCTTTAATGCCGGTCATCATCGGCTCGTGCACAGATTTACGTGGGATGATGCCTGGGGCCTTCACGTCCACACGGTTACGAGCCGCAACGTCTTCGATCGGGCCTTTGCCGTCGATCGGGTTACCCAGTGGATCAACCACGCGGCCAAGCAGGCCTTTACCAACAGGGGCGGCCACAATCTCGTCGAGACGCTTAACCGTGTCGCCTTCTTTAATGCCGCGGTCATCGCCGAAGATAACCACACCGACATTGTCGCTTTCGAGGTTCAGCGCCATGCCTTTGATGCCGCCGTCAAACTCGACCATCTCACCAGCTTGAACACTGTCGAGGCCGTAAACACGGGCAATACCGTCACCGACGGAGAGAACCTGACCGACGTCAGAGACTTCCGCCTCGACGCCAAAATTTTCGATCTGCGACTTCAGGATGCCGGAGATTTCTGCTGCGCTAATAGACATGAGGCGTCTTACGCTCCCTTCATGGCGGTGTTCATACGATCCAATTTGGCGGCCACGCTGGCATCGATCAGAGTAGATCCAATGCGCAACTGAATGCCGCCGACCAGGTCTGCATCGACCTCGGTCTCTAATTCCACGTCGCTGCCGACGGCCTTGGCGAGCACTTGCTCAAGCTTGGCGCGCTGGTCAGCGTTCATTTCTTTGGCGGTGCGAGCGATAGCGCGTTTCACACCGCGTTCCTTGGCATAGAGCTCATCAAAATGCTTGGCCGCACCGACCAGATCACGGGCTCGGCCATTTTGCGCCATGGTGCCAATAAAGCCAGTTGCGGTCTTGGAGAGGCCCGCCTGCTCTGCGACAGCGACCAGAGCCTTAACCTTGTCTTCGCGCGCGAAAGCTGGGCTTTCGAGCAGACGGGTCAGATCTTCACTGTCTGCGGCGAGCGCTTCGACGGTTTTAAGGTCGCCCGCAATTGCCGCGAGTTCCCCTTTTTCTTTCGCAAGATCAAACAGCGCGCCGGCATAGCGGCGGGCGGCTTCACTGGCGGTGGTAGCAGATGCTGCGGCCAAGGCGTCGTCCGTAAGCTGTAGGGCAGAAACGCCCTGGGTCTGAACCAATAGGAATCAGGGCGCACGTGCACCCTAGTCCTGAAACTTGAGCGGGCACCTACCACCTTGTTTGGAGGCTGACAACACGTCGGATCAGCCCAGCCTGCGACCGAATCGCGCGGTCGCTGCGGCAAGCGTCGCGATCTCTCGTTGCGAGGCGCCGAAACTTCTGCGAGTTTGTGCCTATGCCGCGCCCGTTTCCTGACCGTTACACGTTGAATCTCAAGCGTTTGGAGACTGGCGCTGTCTCGTTTGACTGTTCGCGCGATGACACGGTGTGGCCCTGGCTGACCCTCAGCCCTATTCATCCGATCCTGGTGCAAACCATCAATTTCTGGGCCTCGATCGATTCGGGAGAGTTTCTCGGCACGTTCGATCCGGAGGTCTGGACCGCGCTCACGCAGGTCGACTGGGAGTGCGGAGCGCCCACGGTCGGTCCGCCCGTTCGCGGAGTCTATTCGACGTCGCAGGACGCGGATCGGGCGACGTATCACCTTACATTTTTCGATGAAGACGGGGAGCAGGTGGTGCGTCTGAACGGACAAGGCGTGACGTTTCGCACCCGCAATTTTGAAGGCTGGCGCGAAGAAGCGAAAGAGAAGATCGTCAAACCCGCGCCGCCTCCGTTTGATTACGCGTCCAAGGAAGCGGTTGGCGTGGTCACGCAGGCGGAGAGCTTTCTTGCGCCCCTCTCGCGCGCAGATAGTGTTACGACGTCGGGACTGATCACCAAGGCAAATGGCTTGCGCCCAGCGCATCCTTATATTGGCGGGTCCGGCGATCATGTGAACTCGACCCATATGGGCGAGGTCGGGCGGCAGTTCGGAGACCTGCTGCTGGAGCGCTCCCTCATCAATCGCGGCGGCGAGATGGAGTTCCTGCACTATGTCGAGCTCGGTTCGCCGTTCGAGGTGGAGATGACCGGGCACGATGAAAACGCGCGGCAATTTTCGTTGATCGTGCGCCAGGCAGGGCGAGACTGTACGCGGATCATGATGCAATACGATTTTGCTTGATGCTGGTGATGGCTCTGCTCAACCGCTCCGGAAAACGAAGTTGTACGACGCATAAACCTGAACGCCGCATTCCTGACGAAAGTCAGGACCCATGGCGGTTGAGGAAATAATCAGCCAGCCGCCATGGGTGCCAACTTGTGTTGGCAGCGCGGGACATGTGGAACACTTATCCATCCAATGCCCCCTTCGCACGTTTCGCCGGAATTGAGTTGAGAGCGACATCTAGCCCATCGGCGTATGCTCACCCGCCTCAAACTCTTCCGCCAGTTTGAACTTGCGAATCTTGCCGGACCCGGTCAGCGGCCATTCGCTGACTTGAATCCAGTAAGCGGGGGTCTTTTGCGGGGACAGACGCTCGCGGACGAAGGCTTTCAGTTGATCCGGGGTGAAGGCGTGATCGCTCTCGCTGCGAATGAAGCACGCGACCTGCTCGCCCCATTTCTCATCCGGGACGCCGACAACGGCAACTTCATCGATCGCCTCATGCTCCAGCATGGCATTCTCGATTTCGGCCGGGAACAGGTTCTCGCCACCGCGAATAATCATCTCTTTGACGCGGCCAGTAATCTTCACATAGCCGCGGGAATCCATGGTGCCGAGGTCGCCAGTGTGGAGCCAGCCTTCCTTGTCGATCGTGGCGGCGGTGGCGTCCGGATTGTCATTGTAACCCAGCATCACGCTGTAAGCCCGGGCGCAAATCTCGCCTTGCTCGCCGACGGGCAGAACGGCATTCGTCTGCGGGTCTCGAATGGAGATTTCGGTATAGGCGACGGGCTGGCCGATCGTCTGGGTCAGGTCTTCCTCGGTGTCTTCATGCCAGGCCTGGGTCAGGACGGGCGAGGTTTCGGTCTGACCATAAACGATCTGGATCGGCGCGCTCAGGGTGTCCAGGGCGTCCCGGCAGAGCTGCGGCGGCACCATCGAGCCACCTGACATGATGCACTCGACTGACGAGACATCCCGCCCGCTTTGGCGGACCTCATGAATGAGCGCCACCAGCATGGTCGGCACGCCGAGCACGAATCTTGTCTTCTCGCGTTCAATCACGCGGACAATCATTTCCGGGTCGAACATGGGTGCAAGCAGCAATGTCCCACCCGTGCCGAAGCCGCCGAGAACCAGGATGGCGCAGCCGGTTGTATGGAAGAGCGGCATATTGTGGACAAACGCATCGCCGGGACGCACCCCAGCGCGCTGCATCGCGTCGATGCCATTCCGCACCAGGCCATTGTGATGGAGCAACGCGCCTTTCGGGAATCCGGTCGTGCCGGATGTGTACTGAATCTGCGTCGCATCGCTCGGTTTCGGATCGCGCAGGGTGCCGGTATCTGCCCCTGCATAGAGCGCGTCATGGTCGGTAAGCAGGATCCGGTGCTTGATCGCCGGGATTTCATCACAAACCGAGTCGGCAATCTCCTGCATCGGATTGCCGCGGAAGTCAGCGACATAATAGATCGCCTCGGATCGCGATTGTTCGAGGACGAATTTGAGTTCGCGTTTCTGGTAGGCCGGGTTTACGGTGACCAGAATGACGCCGGCGAGACCGCAGGCCAGCTCCAGCAGCACCCATTCCGGGACATTATTGGCATAGACGGCCACGCGCGCGCCTTCTTCGTGACGGCTGGCCAGGGCCTTTGCGAGGCGCTCGGCGTCGGCAAGCAATTCGGAATAGGTCCAGGTCCGTCCAATCTCACCGTCATAGGACAATTCCTTCAGCGCCATCGCGTCGGGAGATCGCGCAGTTGATTGCTGCAGCATGTCGCCGATCGTCATTGGCGCCGGTTCGTCGCCCCCTTGCGCCGGAAAATAGGATTCTGTGAGTTCGACTTTGTACATTTTGAGACCTCCCAATGCCTGAACTATCGGCGTTCATTACAGATCAGGCAATCCCTGCCGTCGCGCCTGCAACCGCGCTCCGCCCGTTCTGACGTGTGTTTGGCGGGGCACTGGCGGCTTCCTGACATAGGCCTGGCGTGGTAATCGGACGGCATCTCGACGCAAACAGGGCGCATCGAAACTGATTTGAACAGGAGCCCAAAATGCAATTTCGACCTGACGCAGATAAGATCAAACGCTGGCGCGAAGAGCGCCTTTGGTCACAAGAACATCTGGCTGAGCTGGCAGGTCTCGGACTGCGTACAGTCCAGAGAATTGAGAATGGTGATTCAGCCTCGCGTGACTCCGTCATGGCGCTGGCCGCAGCCTTTAATGTCGACGCCGCGGCGTTGACTGTGAATGCAGAAACGGAAGCCGCCGTTCAAGGCGAACAAAAGGCGCGGAAGTCTCTGGCCGGATTGCGGCTTGGATTCTTCATCAATCTGGCCTGCTGGGTGTTCGGCATGATTGTGTTCGCGGGCATCAGCTTTAGCGACGCAGATGGTCACTTTGAAATGCTCGCACCGGCGATTTGGTGGACCGTGGGCATTGCCGGATTTGGCCTCACTGTCGTGATCGTTGAGCTGGCGACCCGATACCGGTTGCAGCACGAGTCTTAGAAAGCACTCTAGTCCGGAAATCCACCCGCCTTGCTAAGGCTGGAGCTGACCGGATGATCGAGCGCGGTCTCCAGCCACTTCGCTGTCTCGATCAGCTTGCCCAGATCTAGCCCCGTCTCGAATCCGGCGCGTTCGAGCATATAAACCACATCCTCGGTCGCGACATTTCCGGTCGCGGCCGGGGCGAAGGGGCAGCCGCCAATGCCACCGCAACTCGCATCAATGACGTCAATACCTGCCTCAACCGCGGCGGCGACATTGGCGAGGCCCGCCCCGCGCGTGTCATGGAAGTGCAGGCGGAGATAGACATCTGGTGCTTCCGTACGCACGCGCTCAATCACATTGCGCACATCCCAGGGCGTTGCGACCCCGATCGTGTCGCCCAGTCCCACCTCCGCGACGCCCGCCCGCTGGGCTTGAGCCGCAAGATTGGCGACGACGCCCGGATCAACCTCGCCCGTATAAGGGTCCCCGAATGCGACAGAGATCGTCGCGGAAAGTGGAATCTCTGCTTCGTGTACCAGGGGCGCGCACGCGGCCAGCATGTCGGCACTTTGTTGCGGCGTCATGCGTTGATTGCGCTCACCGAAGCCTTCCCCGGCCACGATGACAAAATTAATCTCGTCTGCTTCTGCATCAATCGCACGGCGGATGCCTTTCTCGTTCAGGGCAAGGGCAATGTGGCGTGTATGACTTGTACGATCGAGCCCGCGAAACACCTCGCCGCTATCTGCCATTTTCGGCACCGCCTTGGGTGATACGAACGAGCCGGACTCCATACGGGTCACACCGCAAGCTTCCAGGCGGGAGATGAATTCGAGCTTCTGGTCGGTGCTGAGTTCGCCCGGATCGTTTTGCAATCCGTCGCGCGGCCCAACTTCCACAATATCAATACGTCTTGTCATGGCCCCCGTTTAGCGGTCATTGGGGACGAATGACAGATCCGATTGTACAACCGCCACTCTCCGGCCTTCGGGTGATCGAGCTGGGCCAGCTCATTGCCGGTCCGTTTTGTGGTCAGCTGCTCGGCGATTTTGGCGCTGAAGTGATCAAGGTTGAAGCGCCCGATCGGCCCGATCCCGCAAGGGGTTGGGGCACGGTGAAGGTAAATGATGCCAGTGTCTTCTGGGCGATTATCGCCCGCAACAAGCGCTCCATGACGCTCAATCTGCGGCTCGCACAAGGCCAGGACATCCTCAAGCGGCTCGCTGGTACGGCCGATGTCCTGATCGAGAATTTTCGACCCGGCACGCTGGAAAAGTGGGGCATTGGTCCAGACGTCTTGCACGCGATCAATCCACGGCTCGTCATCACGCGGGTCTCTGGCTATGGCCAGTCGGGTCCAGAAAGTCACAAGCCCGGTTATGCCAGCGTCGGCGAGGCCAAGGGCGGCTTGCGTCATCTGATTGGTGAGCCCGACCGCCCACCCGCGCGGGCGGGCGTCAGCCTCGGTGACACGATGACCGGGACCTTTGCGGCGCTCGGCACCATGATGGCGCTCTATCATCGCGAGAAATCGGGTCGGGGGCAGGTGGTCGATGCGGCGATCTATGAAACCGTCATGGCCTTCATGGAAAGCCTTATTCCGGAGTATGCTCTTGGCGGGCATACGCGTCAGCGCTCCGGTGGCATCTTGCCCGGGATTGCGCCGTCCGGGGTCTATCCGTGCAGTGATGGCATGGTGATTATCGGCGCCAATCAGGATACGTTGTTTGCGCGCATGGCCAAGATGATGGGCACCGATTGGGCCGCGGATCCGCGCTATGCCACGCACGATGCCCGCGGCGAGAATCAAGCAGAACTGGACGCCCTGATCGCGGTCTGGACGCGCAATCACACCATGGCCGAAGTGCTCCGCCAATGTGAGGCTCATGCTATTCCGAGCGGCCCGGTCAACACAGCCAAGGAGATGCTGGCGGACGCCCATATCAAGGCGCGCGAAGCGATTGTTCGAGTGGTCTCACCTTTGACCGGCGGAGAGGTGCCCATGCAGGGCGTGTTTCCTAAACTTAGCGATACGCCGGGCGATATCTCCTCTGCCGGTCCGGCTCTTGGACAAGATACAGATGCAATCCTCGACATCTTGGGCTACAGCCCGGAGGATCGGGACAGATTGAGAGCCGAAAATGTCATTTGAGCCGCCCCTTTTAGACAAATCCGAGCAGGATGAGACGGATGAGCTGCGTCCGAAATTCAACGCAGACGGGTTGATCGCCGCGATTGCGCAGGATGCAGACACACATGAGATCCTGATGCTCGCCTGGATGAATGAGGAGGCGCTGCGAGCGACGCTTGAAACGGGTCGCGGCACGTATTGGAGCCGATCCCGGCAGGCCTTGTGGGTCAAGGGTGAAACCTCCGGACACACGCAGGAAGTGGTCGAGGTCATGATCGACTGCGATCAGGATGCGGTGCTTCTGAAAGTCCGTCAGACCGGCAGCGCTTGCCACACCGGCCGAAAGGCCTGTTTCTATCGAACCATCGACCCGAACACCTTGCGCTTGTCGAAAAGCTGAACTGGCACGCTGATTGCTACTCTTTAGGCACTGCGTAAGGAGTTAATCACGTGTTTGGTTGGTTCAATCGGGCCAAGGAACCTGAAATAGAGGTCGAAGAAGAGCCAGAAACCGTTGAGCGAAGGGTCGCTCAGCGCAATGACACCTACGCGGATGTTGTTGCAAAATCGAACAGTGGCCGCTTTCTGAAACGCGGAATTGCCCTGGATCTGTCTGCGAATGGCGCGCGTTTGCGGTTTGAAAATGGCGACAGCCTGCTGGATGGCATGGTGGTGAATATATCACGCTATGGCGTCAAACGGCGTGGCAAGATGCGCTGGCGGACGCGGACCGATGTCGGAGTCGAGTTTATCGACGAAGAGGAATAGTGCGTCCGAGCGGCTGGATTACCGCTGGACAGCCCAATCCAACATGATAAGAGGCGGCAAGTCAGACTCTGTTTGCGAACAGGTTTGGTTCGAATCCGGAACGAAAGACTCAATTTGTCCACAGAATCGCGCTTTCTGTGGAGAGCGAGCCTGATTCGGGATGAATCTTCACCGCCGCCTATCGACTCTTTTTCGATCTGAGTCTTTTCTAAACCCGTCGGCAGCGAGGACCGGGAAGCCACCGGGAGGAGCCGCCGAAAGAACGTCGCGCCCGGACGATGCCGGATCAAGAGCGAGCCTCAGAAATGGGGGGTAGCGAAGGAAACCGGAGGAGATGAAGGGAAAGGCAACGCGATGTCTGTGGAGCGCCAACTAGAGGCGGGAAGCAGGGCCATATCCACGAACGGGGCACGAGCCGCAACGTGGGCCAGAAAGAACACCGGCAACGGGAAACTGGATGGTGGGACTTAACAAAACTGCGCGAGCAGAACGGGAAGTTTCAGGCCTCAATTGAGGCGCGAAGGCAGGGACTTAGCGGAACTTGTCACTAGCGACACAAATGACGCCAAAACGGGGGTGCGAGCCGCAAGGTCCGCACCCCCTCTTTGTTTTTGGCGAGAAGAAGAAACGCTTATTCGGCTGCAAGCTTCGTCTCAGAGGCGCTGTCATCTTCAAAAATCTCCTCGATCGATTTTCCGAACAGGCGTGCTATCGAAAATGCCAGGGGGAGCGACGGATCATATTTGCCCGTTTCTATGGCGTTTACGGACTGACGAGAGACGCCTAGCTGATCGGCCAGGGCCGCCTGGCTCCAGCCCCGTTCGGCGCGCAAAGCCTTGATCGTGTTCTTCACGGCAAATGCCTCCCACCCAGCGCAGCCGTTGAAAGCCCATAGGCGACAAAAAAGGCGGGCCCGAACCAGAAAACCTCGACCCGGTCAATCACGTGAAACATTTGCAGGAAGCCGAACAGGAAGATCGCGCCGACCGTGATCGCCGATCCGATCGCAAACCCCTTCAGTTGGACCAGGCGATTATACTCATCCGTTTCCAGAAAGTATCGGATCTGAATGAACAGGAAGAGCAGCATTGGCAGCGTGCTGGCGACGGCAACCGTTGCCTGCAGCCAAACGGGTTCAACTTCGAATGTCTTCAAGTAGAAGGATCCAGCCAGGATCGCGATGAGATACACCGCCATGATCGGAACGAAAGCGCGCCAGTATCGTTTATAGGCTGACTTGAAAGTCTGTTGGGTCATTCTTGGTCTCCGAGAGCTTAGATGACGAGTGCGTTGAACGCGCGTGTGGATTGATTTTCTTGTTCGGCCCGGCGCCATAACCAGGTGATCAGGCCGAGCGCTGGCAGGGATAGGACGGGGCTCAACCAAGTCGGCCCGAACGTGCCCAGCGCAAAGCCGAGCTGCACCAGCAGGCAGATAAGAACCGCCGCAAGCACGGGAAGATGAGGGTGTTTCAGAGCGAACATAACGATCTCTTTTGTCAAGTTAACTTGTCAAATAGACAAGCATCCTTGACATGTCAAGCGTCATTGACAAAATTTCTCATTGCCTTGGTCTGGTAGGGCCTTACGAGGCGTCGAATGGCGCTTGCTCCTTCCCTCTCGATTTTTCGCCATCGCGCTTATTTGCAGTTCTGGCTGATGCGGGTGTCTGTGGCGGCGGCGCGGCAGATGGAGGCAGTTGCGATCGGCTGGCAGGTCTATGAACTTGCCCGCGATCCGATCGAGACAGGCGGTCTTGGACTGGAGATTCCACAAGCGGCATTCATGATCGGCCTGGTGGGGCTCGCACAATTTGTTCCTGTACTTTTGTTTTCCCTGGTCGGTGGACAGGCGGCCGATCGCCTGAATCGGAAGCTGATCCTGGTGGTCAGCAATCTGATGCGCTTGGCTGGAACACTTGCCCTCATCGCGACGATCTTCATGCCCGCGCGAGAAGCCTTGCCGATTATTTTCTCCGTCGCAGTGCTACTGGGCCTGGTCAACGCGTTTACGCCAGCGGCGGCAAACGCATTGTATCCGCAACTGGTACCACGCCCGGAGCTGCCGACCGCGATTGCGTTCAATTCACTCGGCTTCCAGACAGCCAAGATTGTCGGACCGGCCTTGGGTGGATTGTTCCTCGCAGCGGGCGGGCTGCCTCTGGTCTATGGCGCTGCATTCGTTTTGATCAGTTTCGCCATTGTCGCCATCGCAACCGCAAAAACCCCGGCGCACGAAAAACTCGACCACGCTCGTGGGCTCGACATGGTATTTGAAGGCATTCGCTATATTGGCCGCAACAAGATCGTGCTTGGCGCGATCTCGCTGGACCTGTTCGTTGTCTTTTTCGGCGGGGTCGTGGCGCTTCTGCCTGTATTTGCGCGGGACATTCTGAAGGTGGGCGAAGTCGGCCTTGGCGTCCTGGCGGCGGCGCCCGCCATCGGCGCTTTGACCGTGGCCTTCCTGTTGGCCAGGCGACCGCTCGCGCGCCGCGTCGGGGCGTGGATGTTCTGGGCGGTCGGCATTTATGGTGTGGCCACTCTGGTCTTCGGCTTGTCCTCGGTGTTCTGGCTCAGCATTGTCGCGCTGATCGTGACCGGCGCGGCGGACGAGATTTCGGTCTATGTCCGCGCGTCTCTGATCCAGCTGGCCACGCCGGACGAGATGAAAGGCCGGGTGACCTCTGTTTCGTTCATCTTCATCTCCGCCTCGAACGAACTCGGAGAGTTTGAAAGCGGCGTGGCCGCGCGGTTCCTCGGGCCAGTCGGTGCGGTTATTCTGGGCGGATCCGTGGCGATTGGCGTCGCGCTCTTATGGACGCGCCTTTTCCCCGATCTGGCCAAGGCCGACTCCTTTGAGGGGATCAAGGAGCAATCGGTTTAAGCCGCAGATTTCTTGCCGGGGACCAGCTTGGAGAAAAAGGCCATGACGTCGTTGACGCCCGCCCCGTGCACCGCGCCAGCACGATAGACGCGGGTCGCCAGTTGCAGGATGATATAGGTCGTCAGCGCCATCATTCCGAGTTGCGCCAGTACTTCCCAGATCGGCGGCTCAGTCGGCATCCGAAGGATGAGCAGGAAAGGCGTAAAGAATGGCACCCAGGCCATGATCTCGATCAGCGCAGATTCGGCATCCTGAACCGCGAAGGCGAGCATGGCGAGCGGGGCCATCAGGGTGACAAAGAGCGGCGTCATCAGGGTCTGCGCTTCCTGGATGGTGTCACACAAGGATCCGAGCGCCAGGAACATCGACCCATACATCAGATAGCCAAGCACGAAGCTGATAATCGCAGGCACGAACAGAGCTGGGTTTGCTGCAGCTGTGATCATCGAGCCGAGGAAGCTTCCCACATCTTCCGGGATGCTGTCGCGCATGAACCAGGTGACTAGCGTCGAGCCGAAGCCCCAGAAGGCCATTAGCGTCAGCGCCAATAGCAGAACCGCGATCAGCTTGCCCGCTAGAAGATGCGGCAGCTTTACCGAGGTCAGCAGGCTGTCAAAGATCTTGTTCGACCGTTCTTCGATCGTGCCCATCAGAAGGTAGTTGATGACCGAAAAGATCAGGAACCAGAGGGAAAAAGCCATCATGATCGAGACCACGAACGGGGCCTGATCAGCTTGTGTGACTTCGCTGCCTTCGTCCGCATCTTCGCCAGTGCGCACGCGTTGCTGCTTGACGTCTCGTCGTGCCGCGCGGGCGGCGTTCAAGACTTCGCGGCTGACATTCACTTCGGCCAGGGCACGATCCAATTGCAATTCCTGCTCGGCTTGCCGCGCCGCCGAGATCAGCGTGCGGGCCTGCAGGTTTTCAGACCAGTACTCAATTTCCTGCGTGTCTTCATTGACCAGCAGGGCCGCGAAGAGTGGCTGCGGCCCTTCGTCTGTGTCAATCAGAACCTCACCGAGCAGGTAAGGTGCAAGTTCGACGCCCGTGCGCACGGGAGGGGCGACTTCGATAAAGTCGGCTCGCGGCAAGGCTGCCGGATATCCACCAGCAGCCTCGAAAGCTTCCGGGACACTTTGGCCATTCTCCAGCGCCGCGTCGAACGCAATCAGCTTTTCGCTTTCCGTGTTCTCTGCAAAGGCGACAGGATCCAGCAGGATCCTCGCCGTGCGCGCTTCGGCGCTGACCATCTCCGCCCGCATGGCCTCGGTAAAGTCCGTGCCTTGTTCGATGATCGTGTAGTAGCGCGTCGGTTGCGCATTCTGAGCGAATGTCGGCGCGAGAATGAAGATGCCGAGGATGATTGGCGTAAACAGCAGCCCGAGCCAGAAGCCCCAGGCCGAGACATAGCCGAGATAATCGCGGCGGGCGACGAGATAAGTAGAGCGGATCATGCGGCGTCTCTTTCTTGAGCGGCGTCGGCCGCCAATGTATCGGTCAGGTCCTGAGCCTCGGCATCGCTGACAAGCGACACGAAGACATCGCGCAAACGCGCTTCCTCAGGCGTGAAACTGGTGATCGGTGCGCCTGCATCGATGGCCGCGCGCAGGGCATCTTGAGAGGACTGAGCCTGTCTGAGGCTGATCCGCCAATGATCGCCATCCTGAATCGCTTCGAACCCTGCGGGTGCCATGACCGCGGCGAGATCGAATCCCTCATTGACCCCGATATGGACGGCCCGGCCCAGCGCGGTGAACGCCTCGTCCAGCGTGCCGTCAAAGACTTTACGCCCGCGCGCCATCATCACGATTTTCTCACAAAGACGCTCGGCATGCTCCATGACATGGGTCGAGAAAATGATTGTGGCGCCGCGCTTGTGCTCTTCCACGATGAGATCTTCCAGCGCCTGCTGATTGACCGGGTCGAGGCCGGAAAAGGGTTCATCCAGGATCAGGAATTCCGGGCGGTGGGCGAGGGCCGACAGGATCTGGACTTTCTGGGCCATCCCTTTGGATAATTTGGTCACCCGGCTGCGCGCGAATTCGCCAAGGCCCATCATGTCGAGCAGCTCATCTGCGCGCGCTTTCGCATCGCGCGCGGTCATGCCTTTCAACCGGGCGAAATAGGTAATGATCTGCCGCGCGCTCATCTTCTTGTAGAGGCCGCGCTCTTCCGGCAGGAAGCCAACGCGTTTCAGGGACTCGAGATTTGGGCGCTTGCCGAGCAGACTGACCTCGCCGCGGTCCGGCGACAGCACGCCCAGCGCCATGCGCAGACTGGTCGACTTGCCGGCGCCGTTTGGGCCAAGAAAGCCGACAATAGAGCCTTGTGGAACATCGAAATCGAGGTCGCGAACAGCTCGGAAACTGCCAAACCACTTGCTTACACCAGTCATTTTCAGGGGCATTTCTTCGCCCATTGGCCCATCTCCCGCGCAGAATCTTTCGATTATCGATATGTAGGGCCACTCTTTTGCCCTGCTAGGCTTGCCAAGCTCTTAAATTGTCCACAGGATACTGCGTATGAAGACGCCGACCGATCCTGACCTGAAGGATTTGGCCGACGTGGCGGGGAAATCCACACGTAGAAAACGTGGCGAGACCGACCTCATTGCGGAGGCTAAATTGGCTTGCCCATTGTCACACACCCATAGCGGGCGCAATGGGACGGAGACGCTCGCCCTGATTGAGCGTGCGCTCTACCGACTGGCAGACGGCTCTTATGGCAAGTGCATCGCCTGCGGCGCCGAGATCAGTGTCCAGCGTCTGGATCAAAACCCGACCATCGAAACCTGCGCGTCCTGCGACGCCCCGGCCCCGTTCAAAGCACACTAAGCGCTTGCATCAGGTCGCGGGTGATATCGCCGGCATCTTCGAGACCGACTGATAGCCGAATCCAGCTCTCATCGAGCCCCATCTCCGCTTGCTCTTCCTCCGTCAGCGCCCGGTGTGTGGTCGAGCAGGGGTGACAAGCGAGCGATTTCGTATCGCCAAGATTGTTGGAAATATCGATCAGCTCCAGCGCATTCAGAACTTTAAACGCTTCTTCGCGCGCGCCCTTGATTGAGAAAGCTACCAGCGTCCCGCCAGAGAGCATCTGCTTTTGATGCACGGCAAAGTCCGGATGATCCTCGCGGCCTGGATAGCGGACGGCTTTCACGTTTGCATGCCCGGCAATTGCGTCGGCAATAGTCGCGGCGTTAGCGCTGGCCTGATTGACCCGCAGATCCAGCGTCTCCAATCCTTTCAGAACCACCCAAGCATTGAACGGCGATGCCGCCGGGCCTGTATGGCGCAGCCAGGGGTCGATATGCTCTTCAATGAACTCGCTGTTTCCAAGAATGGCGCCGAGCAGGACCCGGCCCTGGCCATCCATATGCTTGGTCGCTGAATAGACGACCAGGTCTGCGCCAAGCTCCAGCGGCTTTTGCAGGATCGGCGTGGCGAACACATTATCAATCACCAGCAGCGCCCCGGCGGCGTGCGCCAGCTCTGCGACGGCGGCAATATCAACCGCCTCGAGCAGAGGATTGGACGGGCTCTCGATCAGGACCAGGCGTGTCGGCTTGGACAAGGCCCGTTTCCAGTCCTCCAGATCCGTGCCGTTCACAAACTCGGTCTCGACCCCATAGCGTGGCAGGATGGTTGAGCAGATATGGCGGCAGGAGCCAAACAGCGCGCTCGCCGCGACCACACGGTCGCCGGCGCTGCAAGGGGCGATCATGGCCGACGAAATCGCGCCCATGCCGGACGCTGTGACCCGGCAGGTTTCGGCGCCTTCCAGCAGCGCCAGGCGCTCGGCCAGCATCTGATTGGTCGGGTTGCCATAGCGCGAATAAACATAGCCTTCTTCATCCCCGGCCATGCGCGCGGCGGCCTGTTCGGCGCTGTCATAGGCATAGCCCGAGGTCAGGAACATCGCCTCTGAGGTTTCCCCGAACTCAGAGCGCATGGTTCCGCCGCGCACCAATTTGGTGGCTGGGGCCCAAGTGTCGCTGCGCTTTGTCATGGCGAAATCCTTTGCATTCGAGGCGCATCGTCATAAGCCTTAGCCTGTAAAGGGATCAAGGCATGGCTGACGGAAAAATTGGGGTTTTATCCGATCGCGAACTGACGGCGCTGTTTGAGACGGGCGCCGTAAAGTCGCAAAGCGCGCTCGATAGTGACCAGATTCAGCCCGCCAGCCTGGATCTTCGACTGGGCTTTGAAGCCCACCGAAT
This sequence comes from Hyphomonas sp. Mor2, assembly GCF_001854405.1. Lineage (GTDB taxonomy): Bacteria > Pseudomonadota > Alphaproteobacteria > Caulobacterales > Hyphomonadaceae > Henriciella. Next base: position 2,670,145 of record NZ_CP017718.1, on the reverse strand, counting down.
CCGCGCCAGCTTCCTGCCCGGCGACAAGCGCAAGGTCGCCGATGTGCTCGAGGACCCCGGGACAGAGCTGCACCGGATCCCGCTGACCGAAGACGGCGCCGTGCTCGAGACCGGGTGTGTGTATCTCGTGCCGCTGCAGGAGAGTCTGCGTCTGCCTGCCGGCATTTCAGGCCGTGCCAATCCGAAAAGCTCGACCGGGCGTATCGATGTGTTCACCCGGGTCGTCACCAACCGCTCCAAGGCGTTTGACGATGTGCCGACCGGCTATTCCGGCCCGCTCTGGCTGGAAATCAGCCCGCGCACCTTCCCGATCCTGGTCCGCCCGGGTGACCGGCTCGCCCAGCTCCGCCTGCGGCGTGGGCGCAGCGATGAGGCGACCGAGAAAACCGTGTCCATTGATCTCGATCAGCCGGGCGGCCAACCGGTCGGCTGGCGCGCCAAACGCCATGGCGGCCTGATCGATCTACGCGGTATCGGCGCGCATGAGGTGCATCAATTCTGGGAGCCGCTCTATGCCCGCGGCGGCCGCCTGATCCTCGATCCGGAGGAGTTCTACATTCTGGCCAGCCGCGAGACGGTCAAGGTCGCCGCCGGCAAAGCCGCGGAAATGGCTCCGATCGCACCGGAACTCGGCGAGTTCCGTGCCCATTATGCCGGCTTCTTCGACCCCGGCTTCGGCACCAATGAAGGCGGCAGCCGCGCTGTTCTGGAAGTCCGCTCAAGGGATGTGCCGTTCGTGCTGGAGCACGGCCAACCGGTGGCCAAGCTGATCTATGAGCCAATGGCCTCGAAACCGCGCGCGCTCTATGGCGGCAAGACGAGTAACTACCAGGGTCAGAGGTTGAAACTGTCCAAGCACTTTGCGCGGCCGGAGTGAGATTGGAAATTGGTGGGCCCGGAGGGACCGGTGAAGATGGCAAAGATCAGTAGCTTGAGGGTGCTTGGGGCACTGCGCTACTCCCAAGTTTTGTCATGAACAAAAAGGGACTTTGCCCCGCACAAACTAATTCGGAGCCGGAAGACGCGCCCTCTATCGCGCGAAACAGTGTGTTTTGGGTATTTAGAAATTACTCGCTTGAGTTGCTGCCAAATCCGTCGATGTCGGGCGCGATTTAGGTCAATAAGCCTTTAACTTGTGTCTTATCCGGTTGCTTTTGATTTCGAGAAGTCTCTGCTGTTTGCGCTGATTGTTTAAGTTCAGAGAATACTTGACAGCCCTTGGCTTTGTAATTCCTCCAGTTCGTGGTTTTAAATATTGCAAAGACTCGGACGGTAGTCCTGATTTTGGGGGAATTGGAATGAAGAAAGCCATAATCATAATTGCCGTTTCCAAATACGAAGGTAGCTTACCTGATCTTCCAGGTGTCATTACAAGCGCTTGCGACTTATCGGATTGGGCCAGTTCCAGCGGTGAAGGCTATAGACAACTAGTAATTCTCGACGCTGAGCCACACGCTAATTTCAAACAGTCGCACATTGTCCAACCAAAGATAACTTCAGATTTTCTTCGAGAAAAAATACCGACATTTTTGAATGAAGATCTCACCGATCGATTGGTTGTCTACTTTGCGGGGCATGGTTTTGTTCGTTCATTGGGTTCTCAATTTTGGCTTCTAAGCGGAGCCGAAAACGACCGGCGCGAAGGGATCGATGTTGAGGGTTTCCGGCGGGGTCTCCAACGCTTCGGGTTTGGCGCCCAGAATACAATGATGTCTCGAGGCCAGATATCAATTATATCGGATGCTTGCAGATCTGTAAGCCCGGACGGTCTAGATTTCGTTGGAGATCACATCGTGACGGGCGCTGATGACTTTGAGCCTTGTTATGTGGATGTGTTTAGATCCAGCATTTCCGGGGAACGCTCGTACCAAGTTGACGGAGACTCAGAGGGTCCAGCCTTCTGCATTTTTAGCTCGGTATTTATCGATGCGCTTCATGGAGCAGGTGGCAAGACCGTTCAAAACCACCATCAGTTTAGTCCAGCGGTTACGAGTGGACAAATCTCGGAATACTTGCTCCGCGAGGTACCCAAGACGGCTCGGGAGTTTGGCGTAGAAATGCGGCCCGATCCGATGCCTGGTTTCGTGCCACCTTTGGATTATTATAAGCGGTTGAAAGGTAAAGGTGCTCTTGCTGATCAATCGAATAGCAAAGACCGATTCTTAGCCCGCCTTCCACGTAAGAAGCAAAAAGCCGTCAAGATGGATTGGCCTGGACCAGGAAAGAGCGAGGATCGTGGACCCGATCAAAGTCCCGCGGATCGGCTTAGGCATCGATACGAAGATTGGTTGTCCGCGATTCCTACCGACCGGTCGTTTGCGAGAAAGAGGGAAATCACTTTCTACACCGACAGCTATCCCGAGGAGATATGCGCACCTGCGAAATCGAACATAAGAGTAACGGCTGAAAACTCGCGTGAGAGACTGTTCAAGGTCACGGTGTCTGGAAGAAAAGTAGACAGCGCAATGACCACTGTTTTTGTGAAAGTGGACGATCGCTATTATGGAGTCCCGAACTATTTCGGAAAAACTGCTCTGTTCTCATCACTTTACCCGGGCGATGTATTTCTCGCTACTGAGTGGGACATCGAAGGAGATGTGAGCGACTATGAAAACGAGTTTCATGAAAGCAGCCAGACTCTCAGCGCAGTCAATGCAGTTGCTGACCGGATTCGATCCAGCAAACACGTCAATCCGTTTAACTCTGTATTGGCTGGCTACTTGTATGAGTTCTCGAATGACTACGACAACATAGCCAGAACAAGCCACTATATGGCAGAGTTCGGCTTAATGCCCGCAATGTTTCCGGCTCAAGTGAATAAGCTGTTTTTTGGTGTCCTATGCATACTTTCGCTGTTAGCACCCGGCATCGCTCTGTGGACGATGTACGAACAACCGACACTGTCTCATGCGGTCTCGTTGTTGTTTAGTTTTGCGCCATTGGCTTTCTCGTTGTTCTTTTTTCGCAACTTCATGAGAGCTGAAGACCTAACATATCTTCCAATCGACCTTGCCGTGTTGTGTGCAGAAAGAATCACCTGGAAAAAGACCAAAAGGGGGTTGGTCGCCTTCGCGGATCTTCCAGCCGTAAAAAAAGTACATCCATCAAAAAATGATGCACCGTCAGAAAGACCGGAGTACACGCGCTCAGGATTCAGGCGACGGAAAATGGTGCGATGTGTAGGAACGGTGCCGGTTTTCTCTCAAGGATGGAAATTCGCTAATCAAACAAAATTGGACGCACCAGTTCCCTTTCTAAAAGCGGCTGCAAGAATCCGCGGACGAAGTCTCGCAGAGCTGCCAATCGAAGTTATCGATAGCCTTCTCGAAAAAATGGATTTGGTGAAACATTCAGAATTCGATCCAATTAATCCGGAGTGATTAAAGTGAATCAGCTCAAAAAAGTAATACTCATCCACGGCATAAACAATGAACGCTCAACCCGAGAGCAAATCATGGAGAAATGGCGCAGTGCGCTAAACTCTGAGATAGAAGGCCCAAATACGCTCCTGAAGGATGTGGTGCTTGACTGCGCCTATTACGCTGATCTTCTCGCTAATGCGGTCAATACAGTTGAGACAAATGGGTCAAACGCCACCGGAATGGGCGGAGCAGCGCAAGTTTACTCGTCTCGGAGCGAAGCAGAACTTGCTAAGTTGTTTATGGCCAGATCTGGATTAACCGATGCGCAAGTTCGGGATTTTCATACCACGTCCAACTCTGAGTCCACTTCAGAAATGGCCGACGGTATCCATAAGCATTGGGTGAAGGCGATAGCGCGGGCGCTCGAGAGTGCGCTACCCACGCAAGGAAGATTTCTTGCAAGGGTGTTCTTGCCACAAGCGAGTGTTTACCTTGAAGATGCCGAACTACGAACCGCGATCAAGACCCGAGTCAAACAACAAGTGTTCGAGGACTTGGACGAATATGAAAGTGTCGTGGTGATTTCACATTCACTGGGAACGGTTGTTGGGTTCGAAATTCTCAGAGAGTTATCGGAACCGAACAGGATTAACCTCTTTGCAACAATGGGTTCTCCGCTCGGAATCAAATTGGTGAAGAAAAAGATTCGATCGCCGTTCTTTAGGCCCGATAGTGTGCAGCGCTGGACTAACTTCTCTGATCCTGAGGACTTTGTAGCACTGCATGGCGAACTAAACATGGAGACGTTCGGTTGTAGCAATATCGAGAACTACGCAGACGTTGATAACGGTCGTGAGGATGCACATTCCGCAACTCGATACCTACGAGACGGGAGGCTCTTGGATGTACTTCGATCTACTCTGAGATGACCGAGCGAACCGGGAGAAAGCCGAAGGAAGAATGGATATGAAAACTGTGTCTTTTGCGGACCTTGAAAGGGCCGATCTAGTCGTAGACGCGGTATACGAGGGTGGAGTCGATAATACCTTTGGTAGCGACCCATTTCCAAAGCTCCTTTCTCTAAGTAACCAAGGCGGGTTTAGGTTTCGTGGAACATTGGAAAAAAAGCTGGAAATGCTTATGCTCTACACGACCAACGCAGATGCAGATTGGCCAGACAGCGTCGACTTGGAAACTGGAGTTTTCAGTTATTACGGCGACAACAAAAAACCTGGGCACGCTCTTCATGACACTGGTCGACAGGGTAACCGTATCCTCCGTAGCATTTTTCATTCCGCCTATGGTGGACCTGAGCAAAGAGCCCTGGTACCGCCCACGTTCATTTTTGCGCGTTATGGCGATGTTGGAAGGAACGTCAAATTCTTAGGGCTCGCGGTTCCAGGAACTTCCGACGTTTCAGAGAAAGGATCCCTCGTGGCGCTTTGGAGGAGCTCAGGCGGAAATCGATTCCAGAACTATCGCGCCCTTTTTTCGATACTAGATGTCCCGATAATCGAAAGACAGTGGCTCGATAGTTTGATTGCAGGTGCACCGGATGAGCGTTTAGCCCCTGACGCTTGGTCCGAGTGGCTCAAGACCGGCAAAAGGAGACGCTTGGTCGCCGAACGCTCAGTGGAATGGCGAACTCCAAATGAGCAGAAACCGCTCACAAAAAGAGATAGGATGCTTGTTGATGTGATCATCTCGCACTTTGAAGCATCTCCGTATGAATTTGAGCACTGCGCGGCGAAGCTGACAGAAATGGCCCTTCCAAATGTCGTCAGCATTGAAGTCACGCGCCGTCACAGGGACGGTGGACGTGACGCCATTGGCCAATATAGAATTGGCAGCGGCCCTTCATCAGTTCTTGTCGATTTTGCACTCGAAGCGAAGTGTTGGAGCGAGCGAGGTGTAGGGGTCAAATCGCTCTCCAGACTTATTTCGCGTCTTCGTCACAGGCAATTTGGTGTTCTGGTAACCACCTCGTGGCTCGATCGGCAAGCGTACCAGGAACTGAAAGAAGACGAACACCCAATTGTCGTGATTGCGGCACGGGACATAGTTCAGATCTTGACGGATGCGGATATCTCCTCACCTTCTGAGCTGCGAGACTGGCTGAAAGCCTATTTTCCAATTGGTTGCTAATGCCTTTTATTTAGGTGAGAAGCGACCCATTCAGATCTCGATTGCAAACCGGTCTCTGAAGCGATTTCGCATTCCCAAACGACCAAAACGTTCCATCCGATTTTCTCCAACGCCTCCTTAACTCGCGCATCTCGATTCACGTTGTCCGTGAATTTCTTTTTCCAGAATTCAACCCGTGTTTTCGGCATCGTTGTGAACTTGCAACCAGAATGGCGATGCCAGAAGCAGCCGTGGACAAAGACAGCAGTTCTCGCTGATACAAACACTATATCAGGGGTACCTGGAAGTGATTTGTAAGTTACTCTGAATCTCAGCCCTTGCTTATGCAACGAACTCCGCAGTCGTAACTCTGGTTTAGTGTCACGTCCTTTGATTTTCGCCATATTGGCGCTTCTGGCGGAGGAGCTTAACCTATCCATAACGCGGATTATCTCACTTTACGACGTCCAAGCCTACCTGGCGCATCGAGCGTAAACCTGGTAAGCGGCACAGCGTGAACTCTGGAGGTCGTCAAAAAATGCGCACGCTAGACTTATTCTGCGGGGGTGGGGGTAGCAGTTTCGGGGCGCGTGCAGCGGGTGCGCAAATTGTTGGCGGAGTTGATCTATGGGGTCTCGCCACCCAAACATTCAAACACAATTTCCCCGATGCTACGGTAAAAACTAGCCGGCTGGAGGATATTGATCCTGAGGCTCTCAGGGAAGAAATCGGACCAATTGAGCTGCTCCTCGCGTCCCCGGAATGCACCAACCACACCTGCGCGAAAGGAGCTGCACCCCGCTCGGAAGAGAGCAGAGCGACAGCGTTGCAGGCAATTCGTTATGCCAAGGTGTTCGACCCCGACTGGGTCGTTATGGAGAACGTCGTTCATATGCGGCCTTGGTCGAGATACGAAGAGATGAAACGGGAACTTCGCGATCTGGGATACTCGATCAATGAGCTGGTATTAGATGCGGCTTATTTCAGTGTTCCTCAGAGTAGAAGACGTTTGTTTTTGGTCTGCGGCAAAAACCGAGCGGTGAAGATGAAGGTCCCAAACCGGAAAACTACCAAGACGGTGCAGACCGTTTTGGATAAACCAGGAACGTGGAAAACTTCCCAACTTTATTCAGAAAAGCGAGCTCCCGCCACACTTGAGCGAGCGGAACGTGCATTCTCCGAGGTTGGGAAAAATCAGCCCTTTTTGATTGTGTACTACGGTACCGACGGATCCGGCGGTTGGCAGCCGCTGGATCGTCCTCTTCGTACGATCACGACCGTCGATCGTTTTGCATTAGTTGAGCCAGTTGATGGCGGTCATACGATGAGGATGCTCCAGGTTCCAGAACTCGCGCGCGCTATGGGGTTCACGAAACGCTATGAGATGCCGTTTGGTACTCGCCGACAGCGCGTACATATGTTGGGCAATGGTGTTTGTCCCCCCGTAATGAAATGGGTGGTCAAATGCATTATGGATTCTTCGATCGAAACGGTTCAATCGTGCCCAGGCGAGCGGCCTGAACCCGAATATCAAACACCGCTTGATCCAACAACTGACCCCGCAGCCGCATTAGTGGCTTGAGTTCAATTGCCCGTCTTTGTGTCATGCCGGTGGTGAAGCGGCCATGACTGAACAAAAACTGTTCGATCTCATCAATGACCATTCCCCGAGACTGGAATACGCTATCGCGTTTGCCTTCTCGTTTTTTAATCGCGGTCGGTACAAAGCACGATAATGTATAAGGCACTAAACCTGGATGCCCCTGCGCTTGGTCACAAGCAGCGTTGATCTGCAAACAGCACCACGTCGCTTGTTTTACAGCGTCATCCAGCCGCTCACCGCGGTATCCGAATTCATGAATGATTGACTTTCGATCGTATCCAAAAACTGCTTCAAAGGCCTTGTCTTTTTCCAATGATTTTGGGAGCTCGACCAACGCTCCTCGCTCAGTTGCGTTGTGAGATGTCGGGCATTCTACGTGCAACATCGTGTATAAGCTCGCGTCGGACGCTGCAAAGTCTGCTTTCTTAAACTGAACTGCTTCCTTCCAGATGGTTTCGTCGATCTCGTTTTGCTCGAGTTGATCCGCCAGCAACGGGTTCAAGGCACTTATCACGCTTCTGCCAGGAAAAACCTTTGCTGAACGTTCTCCGGACGCCCCGTTCGCGAGTTTCCCCAAAGTGTTGCTGAGAGACTCATCACGTCTTGCAGTTGTGTCACCGGTGCAATGCGACCAAAGCGATGATGTGGTTTGTGCAGCCGCGTCGGATACGATTTGCTCCCACTGCAACATCGCGGCTAATCCCGGAAGGCTTTGAAACAACTCGGCGACGGCTTGAACTAAGTTTCCCGCGAATTCTCCGTCGTTTGCATTCGTGTGAATATAATCGTTCTTGTTGAGTGCATGGACTAACAGCGGCTTTTTTCCATCTTCCAGTTCAGCGACGTATCTTTTCAGGGCCTCGACATCGTCTGGATACTCAGACCAAATGACAAGGACATAAGGGCCATGATCATCGCGAAGGGCCTCCAAAAGCATACTCGCAATGTTTGCATATTCTTTTTGTTTGTCTGAAGTCACTGCGTCCGAAATCAGATGCAGGTCACAGAAAATAAATCTCGCTCCTGCCAGAAGGTGTCTTTCAGGATGCGCGTCTTGATAGTGAAATGGTAAACACGCTGAACCCAAGCCAGACAAAGCATCTACAAGGGCCTTTAGGTGCTCGCTGTTATTGTCAATTACCACTATTCTCGCCGGTTGAATAATCATTTTCCTGGGAACACCATCGCAACCAATGCGCCATCAAATCCTTTGGGAACATCGACTTCGTCAACGTGTGGAAAAACCAGCTCGCCGCCAGACAACTCCATGACCAAGTTCGTATAGTAAAAACCAAGGCCCATGCCGTCGGGACGCCGAGTAAAGAATGGTTCTACTAGAGTTTCCGGATCGTCCTGAAACCCCGGCCCAGTGTCCGCAATTACGATGGCTGGCCCAAACTCGAAATCGTCGCTTGCGCCTATATAGATTTTCCTTGGGCTGGGGGCGTTATCGGCTGGACGAGAAGGCCATCGGGCTCTCATCCAATAAAACGAATTATCCAACAGATTGGTCATTGCGCCCACAAAAAGACGGCTATTGATCTTTATGTCGAAATCTGAGTCGCCGTCTTGCATTAGCGGTGATACCAATTCCACTCTGTGAGTGCGAAATCGTATAAGCGATGCTTGGCGTACTTTTTTGACCAAGTCACGCGCTGAAATGGTAGTCTTCTCGGACTTGCGTAAAAGCCCGGATATTCCATTCAGTAGCTGCTCGAGCTCTTGAGCTTGTTGCACGATATCCTCGACCGAAGCTCCGCCTTTTGCCCGCCGCAGCAACGCGGTTACCCCATGCTGAATTTCGTGGAATACTGTGGCGAGCCCTAATCCAGATAATCCGGCTTGAAGCATCGTTTCGCGAAGTTCGTTATAATTTTTTTCCAGCCGATCGATGCTAGGGGCAAATTTGTCGGATAGCTTTTCTTGTTCAGCAAGTCGTCTTATCTCTGCGATCGGGTCCTTAATGCGATCTGATTCGACTTGAACAGGTTTTCGCTCCGTCTTGCGGATAGCTTCTTTATCCAGCGCCCTTTCAGTTTCCAAGATTTGGAAAGCTCCCAATACGATCCGCTTAAGCGCATCATACGCGGAGTTTTCGACAAACCCTTCTCTATTAGTTTTTTCTTTCAGTTGACCGCTGGTTTCCGCCGAGACAGAGATGGCGCCTAAAACATTGTTTCGACTAATGTTTTTTGTGGGGGTGATAAATCGTCGATGGTCAAGACTTAGCCAATCGTCGTCCTCGTCACCGTAGTTGTAGACCCTCACACCATCGCGATAGACCCGTACTCCGCCGTTAGCATCCAAGAATCGGGTGACCAGTTGTTTTTCCGCGCCCTTCCCGAGTACTTCTGGTCCACGATCGTAGACGTAGAATTCACCCGAGACGGGGCCAATGCCCTCGAGAAGCTCGGCGGTTGCAGTCAACACGTCCGTTTTTTTGCTGCCGGGAGTTCGCGGCAATAACAATCGTTCCGAACTCGAAGAGTTCAATTTTCGACGTTCGATACGTCCCACCAAGTTAGCGGGAGGACGAAACTCGTATTTCCACTCAAATTTGTCGCCGTCGAACGTGAACCGGAAGTGCCAAGGGGCTCGTTTGAGAATTTCGACTGTATCCGGAATGTCGTCAAACTCTCCTTCTCGTCCTGGGACCTCTAGCGTAACGTCGAACTCGTCCGGACCATCAAACGGTGAACAAATCGAAGTAATATCACGATATAGTCTCCTTAGGTCGCCTTTGCTCCATTGATCATCGCGTAGATCAGAGATTTCGATTTTGGTACCAGTTTTCGCCGAATCGAAGACTTCCGCGGGCCGTTCGACGATGGTGGCGCTAGCATCTTCGAGATACTCTTTCTCCATCAACTTGCCCCAGTCCAAATCTACGAACACCTCATCGTGGCCATTTGCTTTGGTGACCAGCTTGATTTTGTTACCGAGTTTGTGAGCCGCAAATCTTCCGACACCTTTTTCTCCAAGCGGCGATCTACCTAGCTCGCTACGTGTTCCCGCCAGTTTCGTTTTTTCTTTGTGGTCATGACCCGGAACGAACCAAATGTCGCGGACGATCTTCGCGGACATGCCTTCACCGTCGTCTGAAACGGTGATTGTGGCATCACTGCTACCCAAATTGTTCATTGAGACCACTACCTTGCGAGCGTCAGCATCGTATGAGTTTTTGACCAACTCAAATACCGCCAAGCGAGCGCTGCGAATTAGTTGATCCCCAAGCAACTGCAGCAATCGGGACCGAGGTCGAAACGTTATTTCAGTTCGGCTCAATGATTTCCCCTCGTGGACAAAATACTATTTATTGGATCTGAGTTTACAAGTCGTTCGGATCAAATGCCCCCGTCCTGTGAATCACTTCAATTACTTGACGCTCCTAGTCTCCTCATTTCTTTAGTTGGATATGAGCGATCTGGAAACACCCTACACTTCCAGATTCTAGCTATCGACGATTCCAATTGACCATCTCGAAAAAGTTCGTGCGTGAAACCGGGTTGATCTATATTCAGAATTCTAATTCTAAATATTGTATGCTACGTGTCGGTGGATGGTTACTGTTCCTATCAATGCTCATAAATCACGCGGTCGCCGCAGAGTGTTAGCTAGTTTGTCGGAACCGAAAACGCTTAAGCTCTATCAAGAGGGCAGACGACTGCTCGGGGGCGCTGATTTTGAGGGGATTTCCATCTCAAGATTCTCCAAAGCCGCAGAGACTTCTGTTGGAGCATTCTACGTTCGGTTCACAGATAAAGAAGCATTCTTGAGTTTTATTACATCCCACACTTTTGCGAGTGCTCGTCGCGCTTTCGAAAAAGTGATGCCTTCTATAGCTTCAAGTTCTAAACCTGCCGAAGCACTTACAGATGCAGTTGTTTCTCTCTGGGCCGGGAAAGAGTTCGCAGGTGTCGTTCGCATGGCGGTAAAACGGGGTTGTTCGGACATCGAACATCGCAAGCCTTTCGATAGGTATCGCGAATACGTGGTCGATGAGGTGGTTGGTTTGATGCCTGATGAAGCAAAAAAAGAAGACCGCATTCAGGTGGAAGTCGCAATTCAAGCGACGTTCGGTATTCTCACAGATGCAATTACGTCAAAATCCTACAACGAACCGCTGAAACGATCTGAGTATCACGAGGCTATCGTTAGTCTGTTGAAAAATGCCTTGGGTAAGGTGAAATTTGAGAAGCTAAAGGCAAAAGAGCCCACCGAGCAAACAGGCGTGAAGAAGATCTAAGGATCAGCTATGGACCAGCCAGAAAGTGAAAGCGGCGCAGATGCGGAGTTTGTCGCGCAGTTATGCAAGCAATTCGCTTTTGTTCCCGATGAACGTGTGTTGCGCGAGTTAACAGCGTTACTTCGGCGCTATCCGCTGGATAAGCGTGTTTTGAATGATGATTCCAAGGACCAAGCGCTTCGCAAGCGGTATCAAAGCTTAAAAGCAGAAACGGAGCGGTTCAGAGCGCTATTTTCGTCTGCCGAATACGAAGACCTGGAAACCGATCTTTATTTTGCTGCACTTCACGAGAATGACCGCGATGCAAATCCAGACATTCCTGTGATTGGTGGGTCAGAAGGGCGAATAGGCAGTGCTTACTTAGCGGACTTAGATTACTTGCTATCGCTATTGTTGGTTGCGGCGGATATGGGGTCAGAAAGGTTTGCGCCTGCAAAGGGTCGTAAACGCAATTTTGCGTTGGAAAACACGGTTAGGCGGATCGCTTATTTCTGGTCTGACACGTTAAACCGACGCTTTACGCTGGATTATCATGAAGGAAGCGGGCTAACGCCCGCACATAATTTCGTGAAGACTATTTTTGCAAAACTGGATCCTGAGATTAGCGAAAATGAGTTGGTCACGGTCATGCGCAGGATCGTCTCGGAACGAAACTCTTCTAAGGCGTAGTCTTCACAGAAATTGCCACCGATTTTCGGATGCATTCCTGCCAGCGATCTTTGCTGCCATCGTCTCTCATACATCGTTTAATCGCAGCATGTTCCCGTCGTTAAGGAACGAGTAGATCAGCGAGGCGTTCAACGTGAAAAACCAGCTTACAATTAGTGGATGGCCACGTTTGATGAACGCGCCGGTGGCCGCCCGCTACATCGGTACATCTGAGACAACCCTGCGGCGCCTAGTTGCTGAAGGCGCGGTCGCTCAGCCTCTTAAACGCGGAGGCGAGCGGGTTTGGGATATCCGAGACCTTGACGAACACGTTGAGAGTCTGCCTCGTGTGGGTGAGCCTGCAAATGATGATTGGAAAGGGCAGGCGCTATGAGAGATCCAATGGCATCCGTGCGCTATCCTTTTACCATGTTTGATCACGACCGCTCTGGTCGAAAGCGTTGGTATGTCCGCTTGGTTGTGGATGGGAAAAACAAGAAACGCCGCATACGGTCACCAGAAGGCTCAGAAGCGTGGGTGGCTGAATACAAAGCCATTCTCGAAGATATGCAGGCGAGTGACCGGCCTCGGCCAAAGAACCCATATGTTGCGGTTCACTCGCTTGCCTGGTTGATCAACCAGTACTTCATCAGCCCGCGATTCAAAGAAGCGAAGCCTGCGACGCAGGCGCAGCGCCGTTCAATTCTGTTGCGGATATCGAAGGAGAGTGGGCATCGCGACTGCCGGACGTTGACCAAAGAGGCAGTTCAAGCTGGCCGCGATAAGCGCGCGAAGACCCCAGGCGCCGCGAACAACATGCTCAAAGCAATGAAAGCCATGTACAATTGGGCGATGGACTCAGGGCACGTCACGTACAATCCGGTTGAAGGCGTGAAGCGTCTCAAAATGGGCGAAAGTAGCTGGAAGCCTTGGACGCGGGATCAACGAGAACAGTTCAAATCGGCACACCCTTACGGAACCACTGCGAGGACGGCCTATCATTTGGCTTTTGATGGCGGATTGCGGAGATCCGATGTGGTTCGCATCGGGCGGCAACATCGGGACGCGACACATCTTCGAATTGATCAACAAAAGACGGGCAAAGCCGTTGCGTTATTGGTGACGCCAGAACTGGCGGAAGCGCTCGACACGGCCCCCGGCGATGGCCTGCTCTACATTCAAACCGCATTTGGAAAACCGTTCTCGGTGAAGGGGTTTGGAGCTGCTGTTCGTCGCTGGGTCAACGCGGCGGGTTTACCGCCGGAGTTGACTCTTCATGGCCTACGAAAAGCCGATGGCGTTCGCATGGCTGAGGCTGGTGCGACCGAAAATGAGATCGCCGCAAAGCTTGGGCATAGCGATACGCGGTCCGCTTCCATTTACACCAAAGGCGCCAATCAACAGCGCCTCGCAGACGCTGCGATTAGAAGATATATAGAACAAAGTGCCCCGCAAAATATCGTTGCGGGGCAATCTTCGGAAGAAAGTTCAATGTTTTCAGGGGATGGCAAAAGGAGTGGTGGGCCCGGAGGGACTTGAACCCCCGACCAGACCGTTATGAGCGGTCCGCTCTAACCAACTGAGCTACAGGCCCTTTGTTCAAGATGAACGCCAGTATAAGACGCCAGACTTGATATCGCCGCAATGGCGCAATTCAATAGAGACTGCAAGTTTTTTGAGCCTCATGGAGGGACGCATGGCAGTGAACTTCAAAACCGGTCTGCTGGCCGGATTCTCGAGTCTTATTCTGGTCACCCTGGTAGCCTGTGGCGATGGCCAGACGACACAGACCTCACAACCCGAAGACGCGGCGCCGGAGACGGCAACTATGGTGGCTGCGGCGGCGCCGACCCCGACCGTGACCCCAAATGCGGATCCGATCGAGACCACGCATCCAAACGCGATCCAGCCGGAGACGACACTGAGCATTTCGGCCGAGGGTTCGGTCAATCGTGAGCCTGACATTGCCTACCTGAATGCCGGGGTGCAGACCCAGGGCAAGACCGCGAAGGAGGCGATGACGGCAAACTCCGCGGCGATGAACGGCGTATTCGATGCGCTCGCGGCGGCCGACATTGACCGGAAAGATATGCAGACCTCGAACTTCTCGCTGCAGCCTCAATATGACTATTCCAATCGCGACAATGGTCAGCCGCGGCTCACCGGCTATCAGGCCTCCAACCAGCTGACCGTGAAGGTCCGCGATCTGGAGTCTCTGGGCGAGACCATGGACGCGCTGGTGTCCGCCGGTGGCAATACGTTTAGTGGTCTCAGTTTCGCGCTGGAGGATGATCGCGCCGCCAAGAATGCCGCGCGTGACCAGGCGATGAAGGAAGCGATTGCCCGCGCCGAGCTCTATGCGGCGGCTTCTGGCTATGAAGTGGCGCGCGTGGTGACGATTTCTGAAAGTGGCGGCATGCGCCCGCAGCCCATGGCGATGATGGCCGAGGCGCGCAGCATGGATCGCGCGACGCCCATCGCGACCGGCGAGGTCGGCTATTCGATCACCGTGAACGTGGTGTTTGAATTGAGAAAGCCCGCCAATTAGGCGGGCTGTTCCCAGTCTACTTTTACTCTACGCCCAAGGCGCCAGCGTCAGGCCTTAATAAGCCGCGCTCGGTGTCTTGATATTGTTGTCTTCGTCCATCAGGGCGACCTGTGGTTTGTGCTGCCGCGCCAGCTCAGCTTCCATCTGCACGAAAGCGGCGATCACAACCCGGTCGCCCAGGGCAAATTTACGGGCCGCGCCGCCATTCACACCGATTGTGCGAGAGCCACGTGGGGCTTCAATCGCATAGGTGGAGATTCGCTCGCCATTGGTGATGTTCCAGATGTCTACACGCTCGTGTGGCAGGATCCCAGCGGCGTCGAGCAGGTCCTGGTCGATGGACACAGATCCCTCATAATAGACATCGCACTGCGTCACAGTTGCTGCGTGGAGTTTTCCCTTCAACATGTTGACCAGCAAAGCTCGCCCTCCCTATCGGAATTCTCAAAGCAGGCCCCGCCTGCCATGCGTATATGGGTACTGCTTGCCCTCGGGTAAAGGACTATTGTGCAGTGCAACGGCGGATCTAAAAGCACAAATCCGTGAGCAGGGAAAGGGTCCCGACAGCGCGATCATGTTCCTGATATAACTATTAGGCTTGGCGACAGGTGAGGCGCCTTGAAAAGTTGTGCTTTCAATCAATTGTGCAGCTGCTCAGCCGAGCGGCAATCCAAGCTCAGACATGGTCTCGCGCAAGAGCGGTCCGATTTCGGTGTTGAACACGGCGTCGGCATACAGGTCGTGTTCGGTTTCTTCACGATTGATGATGATGTATTTGGCGCCATTCTGCTTGGCGATCAGGGGGATATTGGCGGCCGGATAGACGACGAGAGAGGAGCCGAGGGCAATCATCAGATTGCAGGACAGGGCTTCACTCTCTGCAAGGGTCATCTTGTCTTCCGGCATGGCCTGGCCGAAGGAAATCGTCCCGGATTTGACCAACCCGCCGCAAAAATCGCAGCTCAGATCCTCATCGGCCTCCCAGCGGGGGCGCAGCGATTCATAAGTGTGACGTTTTCCGCAATTCAGGCATTTGGCATAAGAGGCGTTGCCGTGCACCTCGATGACTTTGTCGTCGGGAACGCCGGCATTCTGGTGCAGATTGTCGACATTCTGGGTGACCACGCTGGTGATCTTGCCGGTTTCGACGAGTTTGGCGATGGCGAAGTGGCCAATGTTCGGTTCGGCGCCGGTCCAACCTTCGGTGCGATTGAAGACCCTGCGCCAGCTTTCCCGGCGCGCCTCTCGGTCGGAGACGAAGTCCTGGAAATAGATGGGTTGCATCTTCGACCAGACCCCGCCGGGAGATCTGAAATCCGGGATGCCACTTTCTGTCGAAATACCCGCGCCGGTAAACACGACAACGCGGTCGGCGGCATCAATGTGCTGGGCGAGAACAGAGGCTTCATTCATGGCGAGACCCTAGCCTGGCGCGGTTAACCGGCAAAGCCTTTTCGCGTCAGCCAGTCGGCGCAGATGCGCACCGCTTCGGGCAACAGGTCCGGGCGTTCGATATAATAGTGATCCGCGTCCTTGATGTCATGATACTCCTTGTCCTCATGACCGACGGCGTCGAACAAGCGCTGGGCGTGGCTTGGCGTGCAGGCCAGGTCGGCGGTGTTGTTGATGACCAGGACCGGGCAAGAGATGCGGGCCGCATTGCCGAGACCGGTCGCGTTGGTTGTGTCATAGCCCCACTGGCTGAGCCAGGATCTAAGGGTGGAGAACCGGGCGAGCCCGACCGGGCCATCATTCGCGACTTTCGGCTCGCCGAGATAGCATTCATAAGGACGCCGGTCTGACGGGTCCTGGGTCGGGTCCGTCCAGCGCAAGTCGGCCATGGTGCCATGCACCGTGAAGGCGCGTTCGGCATTGTCTTCCCGGGCCTTTCGCAGGTCTTCCAGCGTCTGTTGGACCCAGGCCGTGATGCGCCGATTGCGGGCAATCTGTTCAGCCCGATAGCGGGTCACATAGTCCGGCGCATAAGCCGGTTGATTGGGGTTCTCCGGATCGAAGATATTGAGATCCGTGGTGCGCTCGAACGGGCGGGACTCATTGCTGATGGAAGGGTCGATCCATTCGGTCAGCGTCATGGCGCGGCTGATATGTGCGGCCAGGAGCATGATCCCCTGCACGGGCGGAAGTGCCATGGCTGTCAGGTCATAGACATCGCCCGCAGGCGTATGCGTCAGGGTCGGGGTTTCGGCCTGGTCCTGATAAAACAGCGACAGAGACCCACCGCCCGACCAGCCGCCGAGGACAATCGTCTCATAGCCGAGTTGCTCGCGCGCGTGGTTCAGGCAGGCCCCAAGGTCAGCGACGCATTTTTCCATGATCAGGGCGGTGTCATTGCCGCGATAGCGCGGATTGCAATAGAT
This sequence comes from Hyphomonas sp. Mor2, assembly GCF_001854405.1. Classification (GTDB taxonomy): domain Bacteria; phylum Pseudomonadota; class Alphaproteobacteria; order Caulobacterales; family Hyphomonadaceae; genus Henriciella. The sequence continues at coordinate 2,653,236 of NZ_CP017718.1, read as the reverse complement.
CACATGGTGGCCCGCATGGGCGAGTGCAGAGACCAGCGGCAGAAAAGACCCGGACCCAATCGGGTGGGAGAATACGATCGCCGTCTTGGAAGACGTCCCCTTCTTTGTGATCCGCATGCATTCGACCACGACAGTGCCGCCTGCGCCGCCATAGACATCCTTGAAGCCTGACGTCTCCTGGTGCAGCACCAGATAAGGCTCTCGGATCAAATCGCTCATCTTTTGCCTCCCGCGTGGTGAAGACTTGGCGCTTTGCGGCTTCGAGTCCAGTATGACGCAAAGACAAGGAGTGCGCCTGATGGTCAAAGCGACGGGGATTCATCACATCGCGATCATGTCAGCCGATATCAAAGGCCAGATCGAGTTCTTTTCAGATGTCATGGGATGCAAATTGTCGGCGCTGTTCGACATGCATGGCGTGCCAGGCGGTCTGCATGCCTTCATGCATCTCGACGATCATTGCTACTTCTCGATCGTGCAGCTGCCGGCGGCGAAGGACATTCCTGTCGAGCTCGGCGTCACGCACTCGGGGACTGGCGCCGGACCGTGCGCCCCGGGCACCATGCAGCACCTGGCTTTCAAGGTGGATACGCCGGATCAGCTGATCGCCATTCGCGACCGGATCCGCAAGAAAGGCGTGAACGTGATCGGTCCGATCAATCACGGCATGTGCCAGTCCATCTATTTTGGCGGGCCTGAAAGCATGACCCTTGAAGTGGCGACTTCGGATGTGGAGATTGATCAGAAAGCCTGGGTCGATCCGCGCGTTCTGGAGAAGGTTGGGATCAGTCCTGAAGAAGCGGAGCAGTATCAGAACCCCGACCCGTATGATGGAGAGGGCGGTGCCGTGAAACAGCCGCCCTACGATCCGGACAAGCCGCATCAGGCCTATCCGAAAGACATGTATATGCAGATGTTGCAGGCGCCGGATGAGGTGATCTGGACAACCGCTTCCTATGCTGAACCACCGGTCAAAGTCTGAGTCTCATGATCAAGAAAATCCTGCTCGGCCTTGGGGCCTTGATAGTCGTCCTGGCGCTTGGCGCGGGCATTTACACCTGGGATCCGCTGCCTCGGAATCCGAATGCAGACTCGCTAGCTGCGGCGGCCGCCAACTATGAAGTTGAGATCATTCGCGATACCTGGGGCACACCGCACATTTACGGGACCACCAATGCCGACACGGCGTTCGGGGTCGCTTATGCGCATGCGGAAGATGATTACGAGACGATCCAGGATGTGGTCGCCGCGACGCGCGGTGTTCTTGCGCGCTATAAAGGCGCGGCGGCGGCCCCGACCGACTATGTTGTAGCCTTGCTGGATGTCTGGGGCACGGTTGACCGTCGGTATGAGACAGATGTGCCGGCCGACGTGAAAGCCATTGCCGAAGCCTATGCGGCCGGGCTCAATCTCTATGCGGCCGAGCATCCGGAAGAGACGTGGAGTGGCCTTGCGCCTTTCACAGGGCAGGACGTGATTGCCGGTTTCATCCTCAAGACGCCATTCTTTTACGGCTTTGACGAGACACTGCAGTCTTTGTTCGCGGAAACGCGCGAGGCACCGCTTGCGAGCGATCCGGATGAGCGCGCCTGGCTGCTCCATCCGACTCTGAATACCGAGCGCGGGTCGAATGCTTTTGCCGTTCAACCGGCGCGCAGCGGCGATGACACGACGCGGCTGCTGATCAATTCGCACCAACCGATGACCGGTCCCGTTGCCTGGTGGGAAGCGCATATTGTGTCTGAGGAAGGCCTCGACATTACGGGCGGCCTGTTCCCGGGCACGCCGGTCATATTGCACGGGTTCAATCGCCATCTCGGCTGGGCAAACACGGTGTCAAAGCCGGATCTGACGGATATTTACCGACTGACGATCAATCCGGACAATCCAAATCAGTATCAGCTGGATGGCGAGTGGCAGGACTTTGACGAGGAAACCGCTCTGTTGCGGGTCAAGTTGTTTGGCCCCTTCGCCCTGAAAGTGCGCCGCCCCGTCTATCGCACAGAGCATGGACCCGTCATTGAAGCCCCGCACGGCACTTATGCGGTGCGTTATGCAGGTATGGGAGAGATCCGGCAGCTGGAGCAGTATGTGCGGCTGAATCTGGCGCAGGACTGGAATGAATTTGATGCGGCTATGAGTCTGAATGCTCTGCCAAGCATTAACTATGTCTATGCCGATCAGCAGGGGAATGTGGCCTTCATCCACAACGGACAATACCCGGAGCGTTTACCAGATTGGGACTGGCAAGCCGACCTGCCAGGAGATCGGTCCGATCTGATCTGGAAACGTTACATCCCCTATGCGGACGGACCAAAGCTGGTGAACCCGGAGTCCGGCTTTGTCTACAATGCCAACAATACGCCGTATCGTGCGACGGACGGCGCCGACAATCTGACGTCGCAGGCCTTCCCCGCCTGGATGGGACTTCAGACCAATGAGACCAATCGCTCGCTCCGCATCCAGGAACTGACCAGTGGTACGCAGCCGATCGATCGTGGGCGCTTGCTCTCCATCAAGTTCGATACAGCCTACGCTTCAGGCTCTGAAGCGGATGTGTTTATTCAGTCTGTTCTCGCTCATGATTGGTCGTCGGAGCCAGAATTTGCAGACGCGCTCGCGCATTTGCAGGCCTGGGATTATCGCCTCGATATCGACAACCGGCACGCGGCCCTCGGCACGCTCACCGTGCTGCGCCATGTCACCGGACAGTTCACAGGTGATTATGGCCCCGAGCCGCCGCAGGCCTTCCGCGACGCGGTTGCCCTGTTGACCGAGGTCTATGGCCGGATCGATCCGGAATGGGGTGAGGTCAACCGGCTGGTGAGAGGAGAGGTCAACATACCCGTCAGTGGGGGCCCTGATATCCTGCGAGCCATCTACCCGGCGGCGGTGCGCCCGGATGGGAAATTGCATGCCAATGCCGGGGACACCTGGATTGCGCTGGTTGAATGGGATGAGAACGGGGATCAAAGCGCGGAGGTGATCCACCAATTTGGCGCCGCGACGCTGGACGAAAGCTCGCCGCATTATTCCGATCAGGCCTCGCTGTTTGCGGCCGAGCAATGGCGCCCAGCCTTGCTGACGAGAGCGGAGGTGGAAGCCAATGCCGCCCGAACGTACCGACCGGGCCGCGACTAGATCGCCTCAATCCACTGTCCGCCCCCAGGCGCGGACATCGTCAACGAACAGATCCGGAGCTTCCATGGCGGCGAAGTGCCCGCCATGCGGCTGCTCGCTCCAATAAGTGATATTGTAGACCCGGTCGCACCAGGAGCGCGGCGGTGGAAAATAGACCGGTTCGCCGGGAAATTTTGCGAACCCGGTTGGTGTCTCGCAGCGTTCTCCTTCCGGCAGCGCATTGCCGCCTTCGCCGAACAAGGCCGCGTAGTACCAGACCGAGGTCGCGATTGCGTCATTGGTCAGGTAAATCATCAGATTGGTGAGCAGCTGGTCACGCGAATAGATGTCAAACAGATCCCCCCCATTGAGGTCTGACCAGGTCTGGAATTTCTCGAGGATCCAGGCCGCCGTTCCTATCGGACTGTCCATTAGGGCCATGGCCAACGTTTGCGGTTTGGTGGCCTGTTGCATCATGTAACTGCCTTCGGCTTGCATCGCGGCCTGAGATGCCCGAATCCAGGCAATCTCCTCGTCACTTTGCGGGGTCGCGGGCGTCGGGCGCAGGCCGATCATATTGAGATGGATCGCCTTGCAGCCGCCTTTGCCATCGACTGTGCCGTGATCGAAGCCCAGCCAGGACGTCACCAGACCGCCCCAGTCCCCGCCTTGGGCCAGATAGGTGTCATAGCCAAGCCGCTCCTGCATCAATGTGTTCCAGAGCCTCGCCGTCGCGCGCTGTCCAAGGGGGGCGGCGGGTTTTCCAGAAAAACCATAACCGGGTAGGGAGGGGATGATCAGGTCGAACGCATCTTCTGCCTTGCCGCCATGCTGGCTCGGGAAGGCAAGGGGACCGATCGACTCATAGAATTCGAAGACTGAACCTGGCCAGCCATGGGTCAGCAATAGGGGACGCTTGCCTTCAGCCTCACCGATCACATGCAGGAAATGGATCGGCAGTCCGTCTATCTCTGTGATGAAGTGCGGTTGCTGGTTTAGTTTCGCTTCCTCGGCGCGCCAGTCATACTTGTGCAGCCAATAGTCCTGGATGTCCTTGAGAACCGGCGTCGACATGCCAAACTGCCAGTCGGGCAAGCCTGCAGGCGCAGGAAACCATCTATACTTCGAAACGCGTTTGCGAATCCATTCCAGCTTCGATTGCGAGACGTTGATCTTGAAGGATTGAATATCGGCCATGTCACGCTCCCATGAGCGTGCGACCGTGCCGTGATTTGGGGTTTGGTCAAGCCGCGACGTGGCGACAGCTTCTACTGATCAGACGGTATTCATCGCATCGCCGACATCATCGGAGACACCATCCCACTTGTCCTGCGTGCCTGAACCCGTGGCATTGAGGGCGCCAATGAGGGCGAGGGCCATCAGGCCCATGAGCAAACCATATTCCACCGCAGTCGCACCGGAATCACAGCGCGACAGTTTTTTCAGGGCGTTCAGATCAATGCTCATTCTCATTCAACCTTCGTTTTGGCCACCAAAACATCGAATAAGGGAATATCGGCGGCGGGCGCCGGGTAGCTGTGCAGGTCGCCAGGTGCCACCCAGGCCAGCCTCTGTCCTTCATTCGGAAGTGGTGTCCCCCTCCATTTTTGTATCGAGAAGAGTGGCATGAAAAGATGAAATTTCTCGTAAGTGTGACTGGCAAATGTCAATGGAATGAGGTCGCTTTCGCTAACCGTAATCGACAATTCCTCAGCCAATTCGCGCACCAAAGCCTGTTCCGGTTTCTCGCCGGCTTCGATCTTTCCGCCCGGAAACTCCCACAGCCCTGCCATCGCCTTGCCTTCCGGGCGCTGCGCGAGCAGCACCTTGCCGTCTGCATCCATCAGCGCGGCGGCGACCACATAGACAATCTTCACGTCCGATAGGCCCCGTTAATCTCGACATAGGCATGCGTCAGGTCGCACGTATAGACCTTGGATTGGCCAGGCCCTGAACCGACCCGGATGCGGATGGAGATCTCGGGTTCGGACACCGCATCACTCGCGCGCGCTTCATCATAATCCTCGGCGCGTCCTCCCGCTTCGGCGACCTGCACGTCTCCGAACCAGATCGAGAGCGCGTCCAGGTCGATGTCGATTCCGGATTTTCCCGTCGCCATGACCACGCGCCCCCAATTGGCGTCATTCGCCGCCAACGCGGTCTTGACGAGAGGGCTGTTGGCGACATCCACGGCAATTGTGCGGGCGTCGGCGTCAGAGGCTGCACCGTTCACCTCGATCGTGACAAACTTACTGGCGCCTTCCCCATCCTTGACGATCAACAGGGCGAGTTCGAGACAAAGATCATTCAGCGCGCTGGCAAAGGCGGCATAGCGCGGATCGTCATCGCTCGTGATCGGCGTGTCGCCGCTGGCGCCGGTTGCAAACACCATCAGGCTGTCCGAGGTCGACGTGTCGCTATCCACCGTGATGGCGTTGAAACTCTGATCGCACGCCGCGCGTAGCGCCTTGTCCAGCAGCTCGGGTTCAATCGCAGCATCGGTGAACACATAAGCCAGCATGGTTGCCATGTTTGGCGCGATCATGCCGGAGCCTTTCGCGATGCCCGAAAACGCAGTCTCTTGATCGCCGATGCGGCGCGTGAAGCCAGCGCCTTTGGCAAATGTATCGGTGGTCATGAACGTCTTTGCGCACGCTTCCCAATTCACCGGGCCAAGCGCAGCCGCCATATCCGGCACAACGCTGCCGACATAGTTCGGATCGGGCAGAGGTTCACCGATGACCCCGGTGGCGCCCAGAAAACAGGACACTTTTTCGCAATCCAGGCTCGCCGTCATCGCGGCCAGAGTGGCGTCGTTCTTGAGCACGCCTTTGGCGCCCGTGAAAGCGTTGGAATTGCCGGAATTCACCACCAGGGCCGCCGCCCGACCCTTGCCAGCGGCCAGGGCCTCGCGGCACCAGCGGACGTCTGCTGATGCCGTGGATGAGCGTGTGAAAACTCCAGCGCAGCTTGTGCCTTCATCAAAGGCAAACAGGAAAACGTCGTCACGCGGGTCGCCGCGCCCGGCATAGAATCCGCGTGAGGCCGTGGCGGCGCGAACGCCTCTGACCTCCGGCAAGTCAGGAAAGCTGGCCGGGGCAAACGGGGAGGGTGTCAACTTCATTCTTGCGGAGTCTCTGGGGTTGGATTGTCGTCTAGTGGCGATGCGCCCAAAGCTTGTGGAGCTTCGGTCGGATCCAGCTGTTGAATGTCGGCCCGATTCCGGAGCTCTCTCAGGATATCGCTGAGCTGGGTGAAGGTCAGAAATGCGATGATTTCGGGTCGCATCTCTGCTTTGGTCTTGGGTGGCGTCGTGCGTCGTTCATCCACTCTCAGAATGTTCCAGCCGCGGGGCGACTCGAACGCGCCGGAGATAGCACCCGTTTCCGTATCGCCGATCCGGGCCGGGAAGGGATCGGCCAGCTCGTTCGGATTGATCCAGCCAATATCGCCACCATCGAGCCGCGTATTCGTGTCCTGCGAGTATTCCAGCGCGGCTTCAGCAAACTCACGCCCGTCTGCCAGCTCGCCAAGGATCTGCTCGGCCGTTTCCCGGGAGTCGACCAGGATGAAGCGCACGCGGACTTCATCATCCAATTGTTGCAACTTGACCTGTTCTTCGTACATCAGATCGATCGCCTCATCAGTCACTTCACTGGCGACGAGGCTCTCCATGAGAATATTGCCGAGCAGGCGTTCGCGCCCGGATTCCAGACGCCGCTGCGCCGCCGGGGCCTGATCCAGGCCGCGGGCCATGGCTTCCTGCGCCAGCAAGCGCTGGTCGATCAATTGTTCCAGAATCTGATTATATTCTGGGTGAGCCGTCGTGAGACCGGTTCCCGGTTCGATCAGGCCCTGCGCGACGGCTTCCAGCTCAACGTCGCTGAAATAGATCGGATCGCCGTTGACGATCGCCGCCGTCACACCCTGATAGGCAGCGGTTTCAGTCGTGACCGCAGGCTCGGACTCGCAAGCCGCGAGGCCGATCAGGATAACGGCACTTGCAAGGGTCGATCCCAGAGATCTGATGTTCAAAAGCATATCGGGCATTCCTTTGCGGCATTCGCCTAATTGACACGCGTATGCGGCGTTCTTAAGTCCGCTTGAGGTCCGGGTCGAGAGACTTGTTCAGGATGCGTTGAACAGCGCGTCCATATCCTGGAAAGAATTTTGTGGTTTCAGGATCCATTCAAACAGTGTGGTATCGCTTCCCATGAAAACCCTTGCGAAAAAGTTTTTCGGTTCGGTCAATGATCGCAAACTCAAGCCATTGCGTCGCCGTGTCCAGAAGATCAATACGCTCGAGCCGATGATTGAAGCGCTGTCGGATCAGGCCTTGCGCGCCAAGACCGATGAGTTTCGCAAACGTCTGGCAGATGGGGCCGAGCTGGACGATATTCTCGATGAGGCGTTTGCGGTGGTACGGGAAGGCGCCAAGCGCTCGCTCGATATGCGCCACTTCGATGTGCAATTGCTCGGCGGCATGGTTTTGCACAATGGTGCGATCGCAGAAATGCGTACCGGCGAGGGCAAGACGCTGGTGGCGACGCTTCCGGTTTATCTGAATGCATTGAAGGGCGATGGCGTACACGTCGTCACCGTCAACGATTACCTCGCGGCCCGCGACGCAGAATGGATGGGCAAGCTTTACGGTTTCCTTGGTCTCACGACCGGGGTCATTCGCGGCGAAGTTCCCGGGGGCGGACGGATGTCGGATGAAGATCGCCGCGCCGCGTATGCTTGCGACATTACCTATGGCACGAACAATGAGTTCGGCTTTGACTATCTGCGCGACAATATGAAGTATGCGCTGGATCAGATGGTTCAGCGTGGCCATGCCTATGCGATTGTCGATGAGGTGGACTCGATCCTGATCGATGAGGCCCGCACACCGCTGATCATTTCCGGTCCGACCGATGACCGCTCTGAGCTTTATCGCACCATCGACAAGTTCATCCCGAACCTGGATGACGAGGATATCGATCTCGACGAAAAGATGCGCTCGGTGGTGTTCACGGAAGAAGGCCTCGAGAAGATGGAGCAGTTGCTGACCGAGGATGGTCTGCTCGAAGGCTCGCTCTGGGATCCGGCCAATGTCTCCATCGTGCACCATTCCAACCAGGCACTGAAGGCGCACAAGCTGTTCCACCGCGACAAGGATTACATCGTCAAGGATGAGCAGGTCATGCTGATCGACGAGTTTACCGGTCGCATGATGGAAGGTCGCCGTCTGTCGGAAGGTCTGCACCAGGCGATCGAAGCGAAAGAGAATGTCGACATCAAGCCAGAGAACCAGACTCTGGCGTCGATCACGTTCCAGAATTATTTCCGTCTGTATGACAAGCTGGCCGGGATGACCGGTACGGCGATGACCGAAGCGCCTGAGTTTGGCGACATTTACGGCCTCTCCACGTTTGAACTGCCGACCAATAAGCCGATCCAGCGGATCGACGATGATGACGTGGTCTACCGCGTCGCGGCGGCGAAGTATAAAGAGATCGTCGAAGAAGTTCGCGAGGCCCGCGCCAAAGGCCAGCCGGTTCTGCTCGGCACCGCCTCAATCGAGAAATCCGAGGTCGTCTCAACCTATCTCACCGCGGCTAAAATTCCGCACAAGGTCCTGAATGCGCGGCACCACGCGCAGGAAGCCGAAATCGTCGCTGATGCCGGCGTTCCCGGCGCGATCACTGTGGCGACCAATATGGCGGGTCGCGGAACCGACATTCAGCTTGGCGGAAACCTCGACATGCGAGTCGCCAAGGCGGTGCAGGAGCATATCGAAAAGAAAGGCAGCGAGCCGTCCGAAAGCGAGCTGCAACTGATCACCGATCAGATCAAGGCCGAGATTGAAGTCGCCAAGAAACAAGCCCTCGAGGCGGGCGGTCTTTATGTGCTGGGCACGGAGCGCCACGAAAGTCGCCGCATCGACAACCAGCTACGCGGTCGAACCGGTCGCCAGGGCGATCCAGGCAAGTCGAAATTCTTCATCTCGGTTGAAGACGATCTGATGCGCGTGTTCGCGGCTGAGCGTCTCAACTCGATCATGAAGGGCCTCGGCATCAAGGAAGATGAGGGCATCACGCATCCTTGGATGAACAAGGCGATCGAGACCTCTCAGAAGAAGATCGAACAGCGCAATTTCGACATTCGCAAGAACGTCCTGAAATACGATGATGTGATCAATGACCAGCGCAAGGTGATCTTCGAACAGCGCATCGACTTCATGCATGCCGACAGCGTGCTGGAAGAAATCGAGGATATGCGCGAGCAGGTGATTGACGGCATTGTCGCACATCACATGCCGGAAAAAGCCCATGCTGAGCTTTGGGACACGGATGGTCTGAGCGAGCGATGCCAAGAGCTGCTCGGCCTCGACTTGCCGCTCGCGGATTGGGCCGCCGAGGAAGGCGTCGCTAATGCAGAGGTTGCCCAGCGCATCCATGAAGCGGCCAAGAACGCTTATGATGAGAAAACGCAACTCGCCGCAGACGGCCAGTTCCGGATGATCGAGAAGCAGATCCTGCTTCAGGTGCTGGACGGCCGTTGGCGTCAGCACTTGCAGCAGATCGATCAGCTGCGGTCGGTCATTCACTTGCGCTCATACGGTCAGCGGGACCCGCTGAACGAGTTCAAGGAAGAAGCCTTCAAGCTATTCTATGACATGCTGTCAGAGATGCGCCTGGAAGTGACCCGCTGGCTGATGAACGCGCAGGTTCAGCCGCCGCAACCGCGCGCGGTCCCAAACCCGCCGCAGCAAACGTTTGAGACCCATCTTGATCCTGACACAGGCGAGAATGAGCGGCCGGGGACACCACAAGGTGTCGCCGAACAGGCACCGCATTCCATGGTCGCTCAGGCCGAGGAGAGCTGGGCCAACACACCGCGCAATGCGCCATGTCCTTGCGGTTCAGGCAAGAAATACAAGCATTGTCATGGGTCGCTGACGGCGGGGGCCAAGCAGGCTTAATCCTGCTCTGACTTGAATTCCGTGTCCGGACCCGCCGCAAGGTGGGTGGCGACATATTCGCGAAGCGCCAGGGTGCGAGCCGTTGCATCCCCTTCCAGACGCTCCGGCTCGATCAAGGGCCCGAAGGTCATTTCGAACGGGCTGCCTTTCTTATTGAGCAACTCATGGAACAGCGTGATGTCGCGCAGTTCGCCATTCATCTTTGAGAAGAAGTAATAGAGCCAGGAATTCGTCGCTTGCAGATTGAGCGGTTGAACCGGAGCCTTGTGCTTGCGCGCCAGGCTGACCACGGTTGGCATCCAGTCCTGCTCGGTCAGCACACCGTCCACTTTCTTGGCGAGTTTGCCGGACGGGAAGATCACGACGCATTTTTCTTCCGCGAAGGCTTCCTTGGCCAGGCGCAGGGTTTCGCGCGTTTTTGCCGGGGAGCGTTTGTCGATCACCCACTCGACTGGAATCAGAACATCCGAGAATCCCGGATTGACCCGCAGCGCATCCGCATTCGCGAAGAACACAATATCCCGGCGCACGCGCCGAAGGGCATCCCAGACCGCGACACCATCGGCGAGGCCGGTGGGGTGATTCGCCGCGACGACCAGACGGCCTTCCCTGGGCATCTTCTCGATCGCGTTCAGGGTCAGATCGACCGACAATTCCTGGGTCAGATGATCAAAACTGTCCCCGCCATTCAAGGTCTGTAGATAGTCGGCCATTCTGCAGGCGCGATCATAGCCGAGAATCGAATAGAGCAGGGGGCGGACCATCGACCAGCTCCAGTGATCGACAAAACTTGGGCATCTTTCTTTTATCAGTCGATCGACAATATGGTCGTCACTGGCCTCCAGCTCCGCCAAAAAAGCGGCCTGTGTGCTTGCAGCCGGAAGCGTTTTGCTGGCCATAAAGTCCTGTCTCCATTGGCATCTGAGGCCTTTATGACAGTTCTATCATAGTTCGTGCCAAGTTGGCGACGACAGGTCTCAGCCGGGCCGAATCTGTAGCATTGTCAACACTTTGGTCACTTTCGCTTTACCATCCCGTAATCCGTCGGTGGCAAAGTGTGTTCAGAAGAGGGCAGGCGAGAAGCGCCGGGGAAAACAGAGTAGAGTCTTACATAGGGTAGTTAGATGAAAGTTCTTTGGGTCGAAGATCATGAACCAGTGCGTGATCTTTTGCTGGTCGCTGCGGACAAAGCCGCGCGTGCGCGAGTGCCGGTTGATCTGGTCATGGCAACGACCCTGATGGAGGCGGAGAATCGCCTGCGTCTGGAACGTTTTGATCTGGTTGTCCTGGACCTTACCTTGCCTGACAGCTTCGATGGCGACATGACCATCGCGCGTGTCGCCAATATGGGCAAACACCGGATCGCTGTCTGCTCGGCCCAGCCTGAGCGAGACCAGGCGGTCGAAACCGCCGTGAAGTGCGGCGCCAATGTCGCCCCGCAGGCCATATTCAAGGCCAAACTACCCTTCAATCGCTTCATCCAGCGCGCGGAAACTTTCCACGATTTCCTGCTTGACCAGATGCCTGGCGCCGAAGGACGGGTCGCCGCAGCAGCGTAGCGTTCAGTAGAGTTCGTACAGTAATGAGCGCCCTCGCAGAGATGCGGGGGCGTTTCACGTCAAAGGATCATGCGAGCATCAGCGGCGCCATCCAGCTGACAAGCAGGATCACCGCGAAGGCGAGGGTTAAGCTGAAAGAGTACTTCCAGACCGGAGGCAAAGATGTATGCGGCTCTGGCGCCGCTTCCACATCGTGGGTGTTGGAGAGCAGGACACTTCCGGTCACACCGATCATGAGTGTCACCAGAAGCCCGGTGACATTCCACCACATCCAGAACAGGTCTGGGACACAGATCCAGAAATACAGATTGAGGGCCAACCCGGCCAGAAGTCCAAGATTGGCAGCGAGTTCTGAGCGCCGTTTGAGCAGGATCGCCATGAGAAACACGCCAAGCACGGGGCCGTAGAGCGCCGAGCCGACCTTGTTGATCGCCTCGATCACGGTCGGTGCGATCGCGCCCGCGAAGAAAGATAGCGCCATGATGACCGCGCCCCATCCGATCGACAGAAGGCGTGCGGTTTGGACCACATCGCCGGGTCGATCCGAGATGATCCCGAGCATGATCAGGTCCCGTTCGGTCACGGCGGCGAGGGAGTTCACGGCTGAACTCAGTGACGACATTGCAGCCGACAACATGGCGACCACCAGCAAGCCGATGACGCCATTTGGCAGACGCTCGATTATGTAGATCGGCATCATATAGTCCGGCTTGTCGGTCGGGACCTGCGCCATCAAGGATGGATCGTTGACGAAAGATGCCCCGACGACGAGGCCGGCAAAGCAATAGAGAATCACGATCGGGAATCGCATCAGACCATTTGCGGCCAGCAGACGTCGAACATCGCCTTCATTGCGCGCCGACAGGATGCGCTGTGCCTGACTTTGATCGCAGCCATAATAGGACGCGTAGAGAACGAATCCTCCGAACAACATGGGCAACAGACCGAAGCCTTCGCCGTCAAATCCGGTTGCGTCGATATCGATCGCCTGTAGTCGATCCCGATCGATTTCAGCCAGCGCCGCGCTCAGGCCGCCAAGCTCTACAACGGCAAATCCGATGACCAGGACAATTCCGACGAGGATCAGAATCATCTGAATCGCGTCGCCATAAACGACCGCTTTCATGCCGCCCGTTGTGGCGTAGATCAGTGTGATCAATCCAACCGCGATCACGGATTGCCAGAGCGGAATTCCAAGCACGGCTTGCAGGATCAGCGCGATCGCATAGACCATGATCCCGGTCGAGAAGGATCGGACAATCTGAAACGAGAGGCTGATCAAGGCCCGCGTCGAATGACCGAAACGCTGGTCGAGAAAGTCATAAATACTGACAATCCCGGTGCGATAGAGCGGCGGCGCGATCACGAACATCACCATCAACATGGCCAGCGGAACAGCCAGTTCGAAGGTCAGCCATTGCAGCCCGCCGCCCTCCCGCAAGCCGACAAAGGCAGGCGCGGAGATGAAACTCACGGCGCTGAGCTGGGTCGCCATGACGGATAAGGTCAATGGCATCCAGCCGAGACGGCGCCCGCCGAGATAATAGTCGGTCTCAGAGTTCTGGCGCCGGAGCAGATATCCGAACCCCAGCAGCGCGAGCAGGTAGAGCACGACAACACTATAGTCCAAAGAATTCATAGGCTGCCCATTTCCCGAGACCGCGCCTCGCCAAGTCAGGCTCTGGCTACCGAAAACGATGGAGGCGCGCGACCGGATCCCGCCCCCAAGTGGTGATGAAAACGGGGTTTGCCTGATTTTTTGCCGGTTCCTGGCGGGAGTGCTGCGGCTTGCTTCAAAATCGTCCCTTGCGTTCCGGCCTCGCCTGCGCCATATGCGCCGTGGGCCAGCCTTTCCCAACGAAGGCCAGCCTATCTGTAAGGATAGGAGTACAAACAGATGACTGACGTCGCCAAGCCGGACGTGCGCCCTGCATGCCCGCATTTTTCTTCCGGACCGACTGCAAAGCGCCCCGGATTCTCGCTCGAAAAACTACAATCTGCAGCGCTCGGTCGCTCGCACCGTTCTGCTACGGCGAAAGCCAAGCTGAAACAGGCCATCGAACGCACCAAGGACATTCTCGGTCTGCCTGAGGATTACCGGGTCGCGATTGTGCCGGCGTCTGATACAGGCGCAGTCGAGATGTGCATGTGGTCCATGCTTGGTCAGCGCGCGGTTGATGTGTTTGCCTGGGAAAGCTTCGGCAAGGACTGGGTCACCGACGCGGTGAACGAGCTCAAGCTTGTCGACTGCAACATCCATGTGGGCGACTATGGCGTCCTGCCGCCCTTTGAGCAGGCGCGCGACGATGCAGATATCGTGTTCACCTGGAACGGTACGACGTCCGGTGTGCGCGTGCCGAATGCGGATTGGATCAAGCCGAACCCGGACCGCGTCGTGATCTGCGATGCAACCTCAGCCGTGTTCGCGCAGGACATGGAGTGGGACAAGCTCGATGTGGTGACCTATAGCTGGCAGAAAGTGCTCGGCGGCGAAGCCGCGCACGGCATGCTGATCCTGTCTCCGAACGCGGTGCGCCGCCTGGAAAGCTACAAGCCGGATCGCCCGCTGCCCAAATTGTTCCGCATGACCAAAGGCGGCAAGCTGAATGAAGCCTTGTTCGAAGGCAGCACGATCAATACGCCGTCTCTTTTGTGTACGGAAGACTATCTCCAGGCGCTCGATTGGGCTGAGGAATGCGGTGGGTATCAGGGCCTCAAGGCCCGTTCGGATCGCTCGCTCGAAATTCTCGAAGCCTGGGTCGCCAAGACCGATTGGATCGAATTCCTGTGCGCCGATGATGACGTGCGCTCGAACTCGGGTGTCACTTTCTCAATCGTCCATCCCACGTTTGCAAAGATGGATGAGCCGACGCAACGCGATTTCATCAAACGAATGATGAAACGCCTTGAGGATGAGGATGCCTGCTTCGATGCCAACGGCTACGCCAAAGCCCCTCCCGGCTTGCGTATCTGGTGCGGGGCCACGGTTGAGCCGGACGATGTCGCGAAATTGACGCCGTGGCTCGATTGGACCTTCGCGGAAGAGCTTGCTGCGCTTTAGACGCGCAAACTGAGAGTCCCGGAGACGCTCCGGGATCTCTTCACCCCTTTCCCATTGGATACAGGCTCCGGACGAGATCCGGGGCAGACGGAGCATAAAGATGCCCAAAGTACTTATCGCAGATAAACTCGCCCCTGCCGCGGTAGAGATCTTCCACAATCGCGGCCTTGAAACTGAAACGGCGGTTGGCCTCAGCAAGGATGAGCTGATCGCCAAGATCCCTGATTTTGACGGCCTGGTCGTCCGCTCGGCCTGTAAACCGGACGCCGAAGTGATTGCGGCTGCGGACAACCTCAAGGTCATTGGCCGCGCCGGCATCGGTGTCGACAATATCGACATCAAGGCGGCGACCAGCAAAGGCGTCGTGGTGATGAACACGCCGTTCGGCAATGCTGTGACGACCGCAGAGCATGCGATTGCCATGATGTTCGCCGCTGCCCGCCAGATCCCGGCGGCAAATGCTGGAACACAGGCTGGCGAATGGCCGAAGAAAGCCTTCATGGGCACCGAGCTGTCTTACAAGACGCTTGGCATGATTGGGTGCGGCAATATTGGCGCTCGCGTCGCCGAGCGGGCCAAGGGCTTGCAGATGAAAGTGCTCGCCTATGACCCATTCCTCACTGAAGAACGGGCCATCGAACTTGGCGTTGAGAAAGCCGAGGACCTGGACGCGATGCTGACACGCGCAGATGTCATCACGCTGCACACACCGCTGACTGATCAGACGCGCAATATCCTCTCAGCTGAGGCGCTGGCGAAAACCAAGAAAGGTCTGATCCTGGTCAATTGCGCGCGCGGCGGCCTGGTGGATGAGGTGGCTCTGGCGGAGCTGCTCAAGTCTGGACACGTCGCGGCGGCGGCGTTCGATGTGTTCGCCGAAGAGCCTGCGAAAGAGAATGTCCTGTTCGGCGCCCCCAACTTTATCGCCACGCCCCATCTCGGCGCCGCGACAAGCGAAGCGCAGGAAAATGTCGCCCTGCAAGTGGCCGAACAGATGAGCGATTATCTGCTCACCGGCGCGGTCACCAATGCGCTCAATATGCCATCGATCACTGCCGACGAAGCCCCGCGCCTGAAGCCGTTCGCGGCGTTGGCCGAGAAGCTTGGCCTGTTTGCCGGACAGATCAGCGATTACGGGTTTGAGGAAGTCATCATCGAGTATGAAGGCGAGGTCTCTGAGCTCAATCGCAAGCCGCTGACAGCGGCCGCCCTGGCCGGATTGCTCCGAGCCTCACGCGGTGATGTGAACATGGTCTCTGCGCCGGCCATCCTTCAGGATACGGGCGTCAAACTGGCTGAGACCAAGACTGAGGACAGTCCCGTTTATGACAGCCTGATCCGGATCAAGGTTTTGACCAAGCGCACTGAGAATGATCCTGATCCCGGCTGGCGTTCGCTTGCCGGGACCCTGATCGCCGGTCAGCCGCGTATTGTCGAGGTGAAGGGTATGGCGCTGGAAGGCGATTTCAGCCCGACGGTCCTGTACGTGAACAATCTCGACAAGCCTGGCTTTATCGGATCGCTCGGCGTGCTTCTGGGCAAGGAGGAGATCAATATCGCGACCTTCCATCTGGGCCGTACGGATGCAGGCGGCGAGGCAATCGCGCTGATCGGAATCGACAGTGAGCCTTCCAATGATCTGGTCAAGGAACTCAAGGCGTTGCCGCATGTGCGATACGCGAAAGTTCTGAGCTTCTAAGGTCATTTACGGATTGCGGCAGGGCGTGCCTTGTGCGCGCCCTGTCTCCGTATGGAGTTTCAATCGCAATGACCTATCGTGTCCGCAGTGCCGAACAGCGCCGCGCTGAAATCCAGGCCCGTGCCGCGACCATGGGGATAGATGATGCGTTCATCTCGACCCTGGTCGATACGTTTTATTCGCGGGTGCGGGCGCATGATCGGCTTGGCCCGATATTCTCTCAGGCGGTCGAGGATTGGGAAGAGCACCTTCCCAAGATGAAGGATTTCTGGTCCTCGGTCGCGCTGAGCACGGGTCGTTATTCCGGAAAGCCGGTCCCGGCGCATCAGAAACTGAGGGGTGTGGCGCAAGATGACTTTGTGGTCTGGCTTGGTCTGTTCGAACAAACCGTTCGCGATCTTGCCCCATCGCCGGATGTGATTCCCTATTTCATGGAGCGCGCTGAGCGGATTGCCGAGAGCCTGAAGCTCGCCATGTTCACACTGCCAGGCCTGAAGAAACCCCGGCAATCGTAAAAATTTCTCTGGACTCTTTACGCGAGTCGCAAATCGGATTCTGATTCGCTTATCAAACGAATTGAGGTGAGCGATATGGCGATGACACAAAGGCAGGCTCTGGATCTTTGGCGTTGCGCGCTCACGGACTATGTCCGATCCGACGAATCCGACATGACGGCCCGCCAGCAAGCGGTGCTGATGACCGTCGCCCTGACCCCTGGCCCGCATACGGTGCGCGGTCTGTCCAGCCATCTGGATATCGCCAAGCCAGCGGTGACGCGGGCGTTGGATGTGCTCGAGAAAAACCAGTTCATCCGCCGCATTCCTGACGAGAATGACCTGCGCAGTGTGCACATTGAACGGACGACCGAGGGCATGGACTGGCTGCGCGCGTTTGGCAGTCGTATCCAGGCTGCAGAGGCGGGGGATATGGACACACGGGCGCCGTCCGAGATTGGCCGCGCCGTCGCCTAAACTTTTCCTTGGTTTTCAGGCATTAGTTCTGATCACGACCTGATCGGAGCGATAGATGCTGGTATATGATGATCCCCGACTGACCCTGTCTGATGGTGGGTCGCGCGTTCGGATGCAAGTCAGTGCTGGGGTCGCCTCCCTCCGCAAGGCGCCCGAGCCGGACGCCACACAGGTTAGCCAGATTCTCTTCGGCGAAACCGTGCGCTTGCATCATGAGTCAGGCGCGTTCGGCCTCGTTCAGTGCGAAGCGGATGGTTATGTCGGCTGGGTTTTGATGGAGGCGCTGTCGGCTCCGGTCCTGACGCCAACGCATCGGGTCATTTCCCCGCGTTTGCATGCCTATGCCGAGCCGAAAGTTACGGCGGCCCCGAACTTTGTCCTCGGGCGTGGCGCAGTGCTGACCGCGACGGGCGGAACATCCAAGGCCTATCTGGAGTTTGAACGTGCGGGCTGGATAGCCTCCCATTTGGTAGCCCCAATCGATCAGCTAGAATCAGATCCTGCGTCCGTTGCCGAGGCGTTCATTGGCACGCCCTACTTGTGGGGCGGGCGTGATTGCCTGGGCCTGGACTGCTCTGGCCTCATTCAGATTGCCTACGGCGCATGCGGCGTGGCCTGTCCACGCGATAGCGATATGCAGGCGGCCTGGTTTGGCGAACCCATTGCGGACTGGAACACACCCGGCAATCTTCGTCGCGGTGACCTTGTCTTCTGGGACGGCCATGTCGGGATCATGCTGGACGCTGAAACCCTGCTACACTCGAACGGCACTTTCATGACGACGATGAAAGAGCCTCTTCGGCCAGCGATTGAACGGATCGCAAAAGAATACGGCGAGCCCATAGGAGCCCGCCGCATCGATATGTCTAAAGCGGTCGGCGCTGCGCCGGCCTGGATGACTATTCCGGCGTAACGTCGTCGGCAGCTTCGTCGGCCGCGTCGGTCACGGTCTCAACCACTTCTTCAGCTGCAACTGTTGCCTCTACAATCGCTGCAGTTCCGGCATCCGCGGCCGCTTCGATCGCCTCATCGGCGGCAGCTTCAGCCGCGATTGCTGCATTTTCTGCGGCTTCAGCGGGATCCTGAACAGCACCGTCAATGGTGGTCTCGTCCGATTCCGAAAGATCGCCGGCGGCCTCTTCAGCATCGCCGTCTTCAACAACCTCAGGCAGCGGTTCCGGCTGCGGCGGCGCATCCGGGCTGTAAGAGGCGAGATAGGCCAGAACGCTGGCGCGTTCATTGTCACGCTTCAGGCCTGCAAAGGCCATGCTGGTGCCTCGGGCATATCGGCTTGGGTTCTCCAGCCAGGCGTCCATACGCTCCCAGCTCCAGTCGCCTTCCGTGTTGCCGAGCGCGCCAGAGTAGGAAAATCCGGAATGGCTCTGCTTGGCCGCGCCCAAGGTCGCGTACAGGTTCGGGCCCGTGCCGTCTGCACCGCCTTGGTCAATCGTGTGGCAGGAGGCGCATTTTGCCTTGAAGCTGCGCTCGCCGACCGCGATGTCAGCCCCCAGAAGCAGGGCGCCCAGGTCGTAAATCTCTTCGACAACTTCGCCGACGCCGCCAACTTCAGCAATATCGACGCGATAGCCTTTGAAGTTTGATTCGGCCCACGCATTCAGCGATTCGTATTCCTTATGGTGGTGGTGCCCGCCGCCGAACACGATGGTCGACACTTCCTTCAGGCCCAGCACAACAAGCCCCACGGCCAGAAGCGCTCCAAAAATCTTGTTCAGTCCGAGCTCGCCCATCAGGTGATCCCTCTAATATCAAGTCTTGCGCGCGCCTTCTGGCACGCTATTCCCTTGCGATCAATATACACAGATGTGGCAGATCGCGCGTACCGGTTTTTCAGCGGCGAATGCGCGCAGTCTGGGTAACCGGATATTCACTTCGGATTGCTTGTCGCTAAGGCGAGAACGGAAACGAGAAAGGCGCGAGTACCATGGCGCAAGGCAAGATCGCATATCAGGGGGAGCGCGGCTCCAATTCACATATCGCCTGCCGCGAAGTGTATCCGCAATTTGACGCGGTCGCCTGCCGGACATTCGAAGACGTGATTTCCATGGTCGAGAGCGGCGAGGCTCAGTTGGCAATGATACCGGTCGAGAACACGATTGCCGGGCGGGTGGGGGATATCCACCATTTGTTGCCCGCCACTTCCTTGCACATGATTGGTGAACATTTCATGCGCATCAAGTTTCAACTGATGGGCCTTGAGGGCAGTAAAGTCGAAGATATTGAGCGGGCCTACAGCCATGTCATGGCGCTCGGCCAGTGTCGAAATTACTTGCGCCAAAATGGCATCACGGCCGTCACATCAGCTGATACAGCGGGCGCCGCGCGCCGGGTTGCTGAGAAGCAGGATCCCAGGACCGCTGCCATTGCACCTGCCCTTGCGGCGCAGGAATATGGCCTCGAGATCCTCGCCTGGGACATTGAAGATGCCAGCCACAACACGACCCGCTTCGTGATCATGGCGCCTGAGCCCCTGGATATTAGCCCGGAGGATGGTCGCGCCGTGACGGCATTCCTGTTCCAGGTCCGCAACATTCCTTCCGCACTGTACAAGGCGCTGGGCGGGTTTGCGACCAATGGCGTCAACATGACCAAGCTGGAGAGCTATCAGATTGAAGGTTCTTTCAATGCCTCTCAATTCTATGCCGAGATTGAAGGTCATCCCAATGAACGTTCGGTTCAATTGGCGCTCGAAGAGCTTGGCTTCTTTTCGTCGTCCCTGAAAATCCTTGGAGTGTATCCTGCACACCCGGCTCGCGAAGGCATCCGGGGCGCCTGATCCTTGGTCCAATTTTCCTCGCGTGACCCTTGCCAACCGGTGAGGTTCAGCCATCCTGTCTCAAAACAAAAGACATCGGAGGAGACGCGCAATGGCAGGCAAGCACGTCATCATCATTGGCGCAGGTCTTGGCGGGCTCTGCGCAGCGATCAAATTGCAGGAAGCCGGTCACAGTTTCACCTTGATCGAGAAACTGGACAAAGTGGGTGGAACCTGGGCCCAGAATACTTATCCGGGTGTGGCCTGCGATGTCCCGGTGGCCCTTTACCAGTACAGCTTTGCCCTCAGCGTGAACTGGAGCCGGGCCTATCCGCAAGGTGAGGAAATCCAGGCCTATGCCGAGGAGATTGTTGACCGCTATCAGCTGCGTCCGAACATCCACCTTGACGATGAAGCGGTGTCGGCCATCTGGGACGAAAACGCCAAGACCTGGACGGTGACGACGGCCAGCGGCGCAAGTTATAGAGGCGACGCTGTCGTCGGCGCCCTGGGACAGCTCAACCGACCCAATTGGCCGGCTATTGCTGGTAAAGACGACTTTGAAGGCGCGATCACTCATACGGCTGAGTGGGATCATTCCATCGAGATGAAAAACAAGCGCGTAGGCATCATTGGCTGCGCGGCGAGCGCCGTTCAGGTCATCCCTGAACTTGCGGAAGAGGTCGAAGAGCTGGTCGTGTTTCAGCGCAGCCCGAACTGGGTGATCCCGCGCAATGACACGATGATGAGTGCTGAAGAAGGCGCATTGCTGGGGACTGATCCCGAACTCGCCATGAAGCTTGGCGCCTTGAACCGCCAGATCATTTACGAGCAGGCGGATACCTTCTTCTGGCAGGCCTTCAAATGGACCCCTGAAGGGCGCGCCGCCTATCACCGCATCGCAATGAATCAGTTGGAGACGCAGATCGAGGATCCGAAGCTGAGGGCCAAGCTGACACCGGACTATCCGATTGGGTGTCGCCGTATCCTGATCTCGGATGACTATTTCCCGGCCCTCACCAAAGACAATGTCACGCTGGAGACCGATGGGATTGAAACGATTGATGCGACCGGCATCACAACCGCCTCCGGCACGCACCATGATCTCGACGTGATCGCCTTCGCGACGGGATTTGAGACCACGGGCTGGCGCTGGTCGGTTGATATTCAGGGGCGGGACGGGAAGCACCTCAATGAGGTGTGGAAAGACTATCCCGAAGCCTATCTCGGCATCACCGTGGCCGACTTCCCGAACCTCTTTGTCCTGTACGGGCCGAATACCAATCTCGGCCATAATGCCATTACTTTCATGCTCGAGCGTCAGGTCGAGTATGCCGTAAAGGCGCTGGATGGGCTTGGAGAAACCGGCAAGGCGGCGATGGTCCCGACCCGAGCGGCGCAGGACCGTTTCAATGCGAAGATTCAGACCGATTTGGAGCAGACAGTTTGGGCCGATCCGGCGTGCAGTAGCTGGTACAAGAACGAACACGGCAAGGTCACCCAGAACTGGTCGTCTCACACACGCGACTATGCAGCTGCGGTTTCCGAGGTGAAGCTCGAGGACTATGAGCTTCTATAGTTAGAGAAGACTTGCGTGAAATCCTCGTAATACCTTGCCGGTTTCATGATTGTTTCACTCAAGTGGCGGAGTTTCCTGACTGTTACAGCTAGGAGACGACCCATGCACTTGACCTGGAAACTTGCTGCACTTGCCGTCACGTCCACCGGACTGAGCGGAATGGCGTGCGCGGATGGTGACTTTGCGATCACCGGCGGCCTCGGTACAATGGGCGGCGTGATTGAAGGTCAGGTGCAGTTGAACGACTTTGTTCAGTTGCGCGCTGGCGCCAATTATCTTGCCTTCGATGAGAGCATTGATGTTGATGATATCAGCTATGATGGTGACCTCGATTTTTCCGGATTCGGGGCGTTTGTGGATCTGCATCCGCTCGGCAACAGTTTCTTCGTGACCGGCGGGGCTTATGCGGGCGGTAAGTCGATCGACCTCACCGCAACCTCGACGGTGGCCGTGGACATTGGCGGCGTGGTCTTCACACCGGCGGAATATGGCCGGCTGGAAGGGGATGTATCCTTTGACGATGTCGCACCCTTCCTGGGGCTCGGTTTCGATTCAACCTTTGAGGGCCGCGGCAATTGGGGATTCCATGTGTTGGCGGGAGCCGCGCTGTTCGGCTCAGGCGATGTCACCCTTCAAGCGGTCGGCGGAACCTTGTCCAACGATCCGATTCTGCAGGCCCAGCTCGATCAGGAAATCCAGGATATCGAAGACGAGATCGAGGATTATGAGCTCTGGCCGGTGGTTCAGGTCGGGTTGAGTTACCGGTTTTAATTGGCTTCGAGCAGGCTGGTGGACAGGTCCTCCCAGGACGGGTTGCTCGCTTCGATCAGATTGAGCTTCCATTGTCGGCGCCAACGCTTGATCTGCTTCTCGCGGGCAATGGCTTGCTGAATGTTGGTATGATGTTCGAACCAGACCAGCGACTTCACACCATATCTGTGCGTGAATCCCTTGATGTACCCGGTCTTGTGTTCCCAGATCCGGCGCGCGAGATCATTTGTAAGACCCGTGTAAAGCGTCCCGATTCGCTTTGAGGCGAGGATATAGACGAAGTAATTATGGTCCTGCATTCTGGAACAATACAAGAACAAACTTGCTCTGTCATCCCGGAATTTTCGCGTCAGCGAAAATGTCCGGGACCTAGAACGCCCGCGTTTCGGGTCGCGCTGGGTCCCGGACAAATGCTGCCGCATTTTCCGGGATGACAAGAAGAGACCGGTCGCGCTGGATGTGTGGTGACCCTGGGCTCGGAAAGCCTAATCCACCGCACTCATATAGCTTAGTAGCCAACCTTCATGCGCTTCGCGGAGGCGGGCGAGGGGGAGATTCAATGTTCCCAGCTCGCTCGTGTCATCGAAGAATGTCAGATTTCGGTCAACAGTAATGCTTCCAGTGCTTGGCGATGGCGAGGTCAAAACTTTCGCATGGCTGGCAAGTTCAGCGATCCCATTCGCTTCGGTCGCGGGCACCGCCAACAAATAGCGTCCTTGTCCCTCTCCGAACAACGCATTTTTGGCGCGATACCCGATTGTCTGATCCGTCCTGTAAATCGTGAATGCACTTTCGAGGTCGAGCATGACCCCGAAACCACTCGCCAGCGCCATCTCCGCTGCTGCACAAGCAATTCCCCCATCGCTCACATCATGCACGGCGTTCACCAGCCCGCGTTCCACCAGCTCCCGCACAAAATCAGCGTTCCGATGTTCCATCTCCAAATCCACCGGCGGTGGCGGTCCGGCCTCTTCGCCGTCCAGCCCCAGAATTTCCCGCGCATAGAGCGACGCGCCCATATGCCCTTTGGTCTCGCCGATCAGGATGAGCACATCCCCTGGCTGCGCCCCTTTCAGCGTCGCCACCTTGTCGAGGTCCTCAATCAGACCCACACCGCCGACCACAGGCGTGGGCGGGATCGCGATCCCGTCTGTCTCATTGTACAGGCTGACATTGCCGGACACGACCGGGAAATCGAGGGTCTCGCAGGCCTCAGCCATGCCTTCGATCGCCTTGACGATATAGCCCATCGTCTCGGGCTTTTCCGGATTGCCGAAATTGAGATTATCCGTGATTGCAATCGGCTTCGCGCCGACCGCCGAGAGATTGCGATAGGCCTCGGCCACCGCCTGCTTGCCACCTTCATACGGGTCGGCGGCGACATAGCGCGGCGTGCAATCAGAGGTGATCGCCAGCGCCTTGTTCGTCCTGTGAATACGGACGATGGCGGCATTGCCCATGCTTTGCGAGCTGTCCACCGTGTCGCCCATGACGTGGCGGTCATACTGTTCCCAGATCCAGCGTTTGGAGGCCATGTCCGGGCAGGACATCAGCTTCAGCAGTACTTCGCCATAGTCTTCTGGCTCAGGATATTTGGAGATGTCGAGCGGCGCGCGTGTCTTCGGCTCCACCCAGGGGCGATCATAGTTCGGCGCATCTTCCGCCAGTGGCGCGACCGGAATATCGCAAACCGTTTCGCCAAACTGTTTCAGCACCATGCGGCCACTATCCGTGGTCAAACCTATGACTTCGGCGTCGAGGTCGTATTTCTCGAACACTTTCTTGGCGACATCGATCTTGTCCGGATAGAGCACCATGAGCATCCGCTCCTGGCTTTCCGACAGCATGATCTCATAGGCGCTCATGCCGGTTTCGCGCTGCGGGACCTTGTCAAGATCCATCTCGACGCCGATGCCTTCGCCATTCTCGCCGCCACTATCAGCCATCTCGACGGACGACGAGGTGAGACCCGCAGCGCCCATATCCTGGATCGCCTGGATCGCATCGGTCGCCATCAGTTCGAGGCAGGCTTCGATCAGCAGCTTTTCGGTGAACGGGTCACCGACCTGAACGGTCGGGCGATTGTCTTCATCGCCTTCGGAGAATTCAGCCGAGGCCATGGTCGCGCCATGTATGCCATCACGGCCGGTCTTGGAACCGACATAAAAGATCGGATTGCCGGGCGTCGCGCCGCGGGCGTAGAAAATCTTGTCTTGATCGGCGAGGCCCACCGCCATCGCATTGACCAGGATGTTGCCATTATAGCCGGAGTGGAACTCGGTCTCGCCCGCCACGGTCGGAACGCCGACACAATTGCCATAGCCGCCAATGCCTGCGACCACGCCAGCCACAAGGCTGCGCGTCTTGGGATGGCTCGGATCGCCGAAGCGCAGCGCATTGACCAGCGCGATCGGGCGCGCGCCCATGGTGAACACATCGCGCAGGATACCGCCGACGCCGGTCGCTGCGCCTTGATAGGGCTCAATGTAAGATGGGTGGTTGTGGCTCTCCATCTTGAAGATCGCCGCCTGGCCGTCGCCAATATCGATGACGCCCGCATTCTCGCCGGGGCCCTGGATGACATGCTTGTTCTTGGTCGGGAATTTGGACAAATGGCGGCGCGAGGATTTGTAGGAGCAATGCTCTGACCACATCACCGAATAGATGCCGAGTTCGACAAGGTTCGGCTTACGGCCCAGTCGCGTGACGAGGCGGCTCCACTCTTCGGCATTGATGCCATGCTCATCAGCGGTTTGAGCGTTTTGCTCAGCTTGCATCGCAGAGATAATCGCGGATGTGTTAGTCATGCTCAACCAGTTCGCTTATCAGGATTAGAGTTAGAGATCGGTGCCTGCTCACGCCGCGGCCATCAGGCTCTCGAACATGCCGAGGCCGTCCGTGCCGCCTTCATGGCCGCCAATGGCGCGTTCGGGATGAGGCATCATGCCGAGCACGCGACCATTCTCGCTGATCACTCCCGCAATATCGCGCGCCGAGCCGTTTGGATTGCCGACATAGCGGAAGGCTACGCGACCATCGCTCTCGAGCGCATCCAGCGTTGCGTCGTCAGCGACATAATTGCCATCATGGTGAGCGATCGGGATCGAGATCTCGCTTGTGCTGCCATAGGCGCTGGTAAAGGCACTGTTGGCCGTTTCGATCTTGAGCGTTTGCGGCTTGCAGACAAAGTCGAGGCTGGTATTGCGCATCAGCGCACCGGGCAGCAGTCCCGTTTCGCACAGGATCTGGAAGCCATTGCAGACTCCGAGGATGTAGCCGCCGCGCTCCGCATGCGCGTGTAGTTGCGCGATCACGGGGCTGTTGGCGGCCATTGCGCCGCAGCGGAGATAGTCGCCATAGGAGAAGCCACCCGGCACCATGACCAGATCGGTGCCGTCCGGGATCGTCCCGTCCTTGTGCCAGACCATGGCAGGGTCCTGGCCGCTTGCCTGGCGCAGCGCCACTTGCGCGTCGCGGTCACAATTCGAGCCGGGGAAGACAATCACAGCGGTTTTCATGGTCGCTCCTGTTCTTGCGCCCGCCTTTAGCAGGGAGTCGGGGCAAAAGGGAAGTTCTGCATCTGGTATTTCTTGATTGACGTATGTCCCTGCCTCGATCACACCCCGCGGCATGGCAGATGAGCATCTCTATCGCGGCAATGCGCCGGTCCGGGTCAACAAGTGGATGGCCGAGCTTGGCTTGTGTTCACGGCGCGAGGCCGAGGCGCTGATCGAGGCGGGCGGCGTACTGATCGATGAAGAGGTCATCGAGCGCCCCGGCCACAAGATCGAGCCGGGTCAGAAGCTGACGCTCTCCGACGCGGCGCAGCGCTCGATTGCAACCAAGTTCACTGCGGTGCTCAACAAGCCGGTTGACTATGTCTCGGCGCAGCCGGAGGAGGGCCAGGCGCCAGCGGTGCGCCTGCTCAAGACTGGCAATGCCACGGATGGCAGCCGCGGTCCTGGCAAGACGGCGAGTCTCGCCCCGCTCGGGCGACTCGACCAGGACTCGCATGGCCTGCTCCTGCTGTCAGAGGATGGGGTCCTGGCCAAGGCGATCATTGGCCCACAGCACAGTCTCGAGAAGGAGTATCTCGTTACCGTCAAAGGCGACATCAAGGAGGGGCGGCTGACCCTGCTACGCAACGGACTCAGCCTCGACAATCGCCGTCTCAAACCGGCCAAGATCACGCGTGAGGGGGGTCAGGTGCTGCGCTTCATCCTGAAGGAGGGCCGCAAGCGACAGATCCGGCGCATGTGTGAGCTGGTTGGTCTGCGCGTCACGGACTTGCAGCGCATTCGCATCGGGCCGCTGGAGCTGGGTGATCTGCCGCTCGGCAAGTGGCGTACGCTCAAGAACAAGGAACGTGCGGCTCTGATCGCCGCGTCCCTGCCGCCGCGCCCGAAGCGGGTCACCGATGCCGATGGCAAGCCTGTACGCAAAGGGCGAAGCTTTGTCGGTCGAGGTGGGCCGAAACCCAATCGCGACAAATCCCGAGAGATTTCCGAGTTCCGCGAACGCAAACGCAAGCCGCGCGACGATCGGAAAGACTAGCGACTGCTCGCCGGAGCGGCAGGTGGCGTCGCCTCTTCAATCGCTTCAGATTTCACGCTTGGCGCAGACGCTGTGGCCGGTGTCGCTGCCGGAACCGGCTTCGGCGCGGTCAGCTTGAACATGATCGGCGCGCCCGGTTCGGCGGGTGTAATCGGCGTGGCCACCGCTTCGGGCGCATCGGAGATCCGGATGACACGCTCGGCTGGCTCGGTTGACGGAGCGGGCGTCGCAGATGCCGCCTTGACCGGCACCAGCGGCGCAACCGGTGTCATGGGCGGTGCAGGCCAGACCTGCTCAGCCGGGGAGGCTGGTGGAATGGGCGCGGCGGGTGGCGCGGGCTGGCGCATCACGGCGGAAACGCGCGTTTCCGTGGTGCCGAGCAAGTCCGGCAGGGCTTTGGGTGGTTTTGATTCAGCGCGTTTCATCGGCGCAGATTCTGCCTTGGCCGCGTCGACAGGAGCCCCTTCGAGCTCTTCCACTGGCGCAGGTTGATAGCCTTCCGGGACGCTGACCTGATAGCGCATTTCAGGTTGCATGCGTAGCGATTCCGAGATGCCGGAAACCGCGCCGGGGCGATAGGAAGATGCGCCAGGATTGGATTTCAGCTCACAGCGGGCTTCGGCCGAATAGGCGGCCGGGGTCAGCGTCCAGGCCTGGCAGCGCGCATCGGCGTGACAGGCGGCAGCGCAGGCATCAACCGATGTGCCTGGCTCCGACCGCAGAAGGGCACCAAATCGATACGTATTCTCTCGCACCACAAGCGGGGCGCCGGCGAGATCCAGCGCGTCCGGCGTCGTTGGCGGCGATTCCGGGGTCGGCTTGGTCGCGCCAGCTGGCAGCGTCAGGCAAGCCGCGGCAATCAGAACAGGGACAAAGCGCATGCGTTTGGCTCCACTTCACACGAGGTTTGGCGGAACTATGCCATGATCGGCCTTAATAGAGTGTGTGCACCGGCCCCGGCAGGATCTCAATCGTCAGGATCAACGCATTGAGCGACGCCATGAGCCGGACGATGATCGGCTTGGTCTTTTGTAGGCAGATTTCGGCATGATCGGTCATGCGCTGCAAGGTATGGACCAAGGTGTGGGCTCGGATTGGGACGGGGATTGGCGGCTCATACGAGTGTTCGCGTCGCGAGGACGGATCATAGGCGGACATGGTAAAACTCGTTCGCTAACCCGGGTCGAGATTCTCTTGCCGTTCGCTCACGGTTTCAGCGGTGTGCAGATTTCGTTAGTCAGACGGTGCGTTTGCGACTAACTGCTTGCGTATTGAACCCCACCGTCCAGCGTGGACGAGGCGGAACGCTTCAATGGCATCTGAAAGTCCCATAATGAAAACCGAGTTTGAGATTGCTACGCCACTCGCAGAGGCGCTTGCGAACAAGGGGTATGATACATTAACCCCGGTCCAGGAAGCCGTCCTGAACCCGGCTTGGTTCGGTCGCGATTTGCTTGTTTCTGCGCAAACGGGGTCTGGAAAGACTGTGGCGTTCGGGCTCGCGCTCGCGTCATCTATTCTGCAAGACGCATCGCATTTGCCAGATGTTGAATATCCTGCCGCATTGATTGTCGCACCCACAAGAGAACTTGCACAGCAGGTCACCAGAGAGCTGCAATGGCTGTATGCGGAAGCTGGCGGGCGTGTCGTGTCTTGCATAGGCGGGGTCGATATTCGGGACGAGCGCCGCCAACTTAGCAAAGGTGCGCATATTGTTGTCGGCACGCCAGGCCGTCTCGTTGATCATATCCGGCGCGCCTCGCTCGACCTCAGTCAGCTTCAATCGATTGTTTTAGATGAAGCAGACGAGATGATGGATATGGGTTTCCGAGAGGAACTGGAACATATCCTGGATGCGGCGCCCTCAGACCGTCAAACCCTGATGTTTTCGGCGACCGTTTCAAAGCCCATCGCCAGGTTGGCGGAGACCTATCAGAACAATGCAGAACGGCTCAACACGATCTCTACCCAATCGGCACACAGCGACATTGCATACCAGGCGATGACGGTCGTCCCATCCGATGTTGAAAAGGCGGTGATCAACACACTTCTTTTCCATGATGCCCCGAACGCGATCGTGTTCTGCTCACGCCGTGACGCCGTGAGTAAACTGACGGCACGTTTGACCAATCGAGGTTTTTCAGTTGTCGCCCTGTCGGGGGAGTTCAGCCAGAAAGAGCGCAGCAACTCGGTTCTGGCGATGCGCGATGGCCGCGCGCGGGTTTGCGTCGCCACGGATGTCGCGGCTCGCGGGCTTGATTTGCCCGGTCTGGATTTGGTCATCCATGCAGATTTGCCGCGTAACAAAGAAGGTCTCCTTCACCGATCTGGTCGCACCGGGCGTGCGGGTCGACAGGGTGTATGCGCTTTGATCGTTCCAGTCCGTGCAAGGCGCCGAACAGAGCGACTTCTCCTGGAAGCCAAGGTCAAAGCCGAGTGGCGGTTGCCGCCATCAGCGGAGGAGATCGAAGCCGAGTTGAATAACAAATTGCTCGCGAGCGATGTGTTGCAATCTCCGCCAGAGGATGTCGAATCGAGCCTCGCAAATGCTTTGCTGGAAAAATATAGCGCAGAACACCTGGCCGCAGCGATCGTGCGCTTGACTCGCGCAAACGACTCCGCGCCCGAAATTCTACAAGACCCTGGTGCACAGAAGGCAAATCCGTCTCGCCGAAGCGACTATGATCCCGACCGAAACTATCCCCGGGAGCCGCGACGCGAACATGGCGGACGCCGTGGCTCAGATTTTCCGGACGGTCAGTGGATAAAACTCGGCGTGGGCCGCAAGAAAAAGGCTGACCCGAAATGGTTGATTCCAATGTTGTGCAAGTCTGGGAATTTCTCTCGCAACAGTATCGGTGCCATCCGCATTGAAGCAGACGCCACATTTGTAGAGTTGAAACCCGAGGCTGCAGAACTTTTGATGGACGCTGCGGGCGAACGCCAAATTATCGACAAGAGCATTTGGGTGGGGCGTTCAGAAGCGCCAGATACTGAAGCACCGCGCCCCAGGAACACCAAAGCCTTCACAAAAAATGGCCCCAAGAAAGTCAGGCGCCCGGCCTCTGAAAAGAGCCGCGCGAACACCCATCAAAAGAAACGCACCGGCCCCAAAAAACCACGTGGACCCAATGGTGAGAAGAAACGCAGCAAGAAACAGGTCAGACGCACATAACGACTGTGAGTGTCCAAAACAATTTCGGACTAATGTCCGCTTTGACGCCCACACCCACTCTGTAGAAAATCTCGCTCGCCTGGTCGCAATTGAGTGGTTAGGGTCCATATAGACGCGCGGCCTCCTTGTTTGGGAGGTCGTGTGGGGACCTCTCGAACGGAACATAGTATGGCGAACAAGCAGGCGATCTTTCTGGAGGGCAACCTGCTGCGCCATATCTCGATAATGTCCGCCTCGGCGAGCATTGGTCTGGTTTCCATGTTCCTGGTCGATTTTGCCGACCTGCTGTTCATTTCAATGCTAGGCGAACAGGAGCTTGCAGCGGCCGTCGGGTTTGCCGGGACGGTTCTGTTTTTCACCTTCTCTGTTTCGATCGGGATGACGATTGCGACCAGCGCCCTGGTCGCGCAGAGGCTGGGGCAGGGGGTGGCCGAAGAAGCGCGCAAGATTGCCACCAGCGTGCTCGTGTTCGGGATCGTGATTACCGGTATCCTGGCGGTGCTGTGCTGGATCTATGCGCCGGTGCTGATCGGACTGATCGGGGCGAAAGGGACGACACTGGATCTGGCGGTGCGCTATTTCAGGATTGTCGTGACCGTGATGCCGATCGGGGCGATCGGGATGATGGCGACAGGGATCCTGCGGGCCCATGGCGATGCCCGACGGGCGATGACCGTGACGCTTACCGCCGGGGCGGTGAATGCCATTCTCGATCCGATCCTGATTTTTGGATTTGGGCTGGGCCTCGATGGCGCGGCCTATGCCTCGGTGGCGGCGCGTTTTGCGACCATGATCACGGCGCTGTATCCGATCTTCAAGCATTATGGTGGCTTCGCCCAGATCGATATGGCGCGGTTCAAGTCGGACCTGAAGCCGATTGTCGCGATCGCGGCGCCGGCCATGCTGACCAATGTCGCGACCCCGTTCGGAAACGGATTTGTGACCCGTGCGATCTCCGAGTTTGGCGATCCGGCGGTGGCCGCGATGGCGGTTGCCGGGCGGCTCACGCCGCTGGCATTCTGTGTGATCTTTGCGCTGTCCGGCGCCGTCGGGCCGATCATTGGCCAGAATTTCGGGGCGAAACAGTTTGACCGGGTGCGCGGGACGCTGATCAAGTCGGTGCAGTTCACCGCAGCTTATGTCGTGGTGATTTGGATCGCCTTGCTGATCGGGCATGGCGCCATCTCGGCAAGCTTCAGCCTCAGTGAGGAAGGTGCGCAGATCATATTCTGGTTCGCCGTCGCCGTGGCGCCGCTCTTCATCTTCAATGGGACGCTGTTTGTCTCCAACGCGGCGTTCAACAATCTTCGTCGACCGCTTTTCTCGACCTTTCTCAACTGGGGCAAGAACACGATTGGCGTCGTGCCTTTCATCTATGTTGGCGCGGAGATGGGCGGGGCGTCCGGCGTGCTGATCGGGCAGGCTGTGGGCGGCGTCTTGTTTGGCATACTCGGCTTCTGGCTCGCCTATCGCCTGGTCGGACGATATGAGAGTGGCAAGTCTGACCCCGACAAGGGCATGCGCTTCCCCTTGCTCCGGCGCCGGGCCGAGGCCCCGTTCGGCTCGCCGCGCTCCTAGTCGCAGGTCTCGTATTTGAGATTGATGCTCGGTCCGTTGCCGGCTGAGCCGAAGACCTGATTGCCCTCGCCATCCACCGCGAAATCATCGAGCAGGAGTGCATCCTGGCGCATGATCAGGGTCTCGTTCAGGAACACATCGGTCTGGAAGCGCTCGGAGTAATAGGAACAGGTATTCTGTTTGAGGTAGCCTTCATACTGATCGCCTTGCTTTTGCCAGAACACTTCGCACCCTGGCTTGAGGAAGAAATCGTCCATGGAAAGCGCCGCCTGGCGGGCCGGGTCGAGGTGCATGTCGGTTAACCGGCTCGGATCGGTGGGTGTGTATATGGTCAGCTGGATGGCCTGCTCGGCCTCGTTCACAGTGAACGCGTAAATACGCTGGCGATACAGGTCCTGCGGGTCATAATGCTGATATTGCTGCGCATAGATCAGCCGGCCAGGCAGGCCGGAAATGCTCACCGGTGCAAATGTATGATGGCGGTGGCGATGCCGCTCAGAGGCTGGCAGGTCGGCTATGGCCTGCGCATAGACCTGCTGATGGTTTTCATAGGTGCCGGGGAACCAGGTCAGGAGCTCGTCCAATTGGGCTTCGAGGTCTGAGGGCTCGGCATGCGATATGGCGCAGGCGGCGAGGGCAAGGGCGCTCGCAACGGCAATGTATTTGAGGGTCATGTGTGCGTCTCCCCGGTTCAAGAGAGCAAACCTCTAATTGCTCTCAGATACAACCCGGCGGGCAATCACCATGGCCTGAACCTCGCCAGCGCCTTCGAAAATGTTGAGAATGCGGGCATCCTGCAGCACCCGGCTGATCGGGTATTCGAGGGCAAAGCCATTGCCGCCATGGATCTGCAGCGCATTGTCCGCTGCCGCCCAGGCCGCGCGGGCGGCGAGCAGTTTCGCCATTCCGGCTTCGAGGTCGCAGCGCTTGTCGGAGTCTTTCTGACGCGCCGAGAAATAGGTCAGCTGGCGAATGCCGACCAGCTCCGCTGCCATCATCACCAGCTTGTTGGCGACGCGCGGAAAGTTGAAGATTGGCTGGCCAAACTGATTGCGGTCGAGCGCATAGCGAAGGCCGAGTTCATAGGCGCATTGGGCCACACCCACTGCTCTTGCCGCTGTCTGGATCCGGGCGGACTCGAATGTCGCCATCAAATGCTTGAAGCCCATGCCTTCGGTCTCGCCGAGCAGGTTGGCGGCGGGCACCTCAAACGCGTCAAAGCCGATCTCGTATTCCTTCATGCCGCGATACCCGAGCACTTCAATCTCGCCGCCGGTCATGCCGTCAGCCGGGAATGGATGCGCGTCGCTGCCGCGCGGCTTTTCCGCAAGGAACATGGACAGGCCGGAGAAATTGTTCGTCGCCGGGTCGGTGCGCGCCAGCAGCGTCATCAGGTCGGCGCGGACCGGATGAGTGATCCAGGTCTTGTTGCCGGTGATCTTGTAGGTGTCCCCATCCTTGACCGCACGGGTGCGTAGCGAGCCGAGGTCGGAACCGGTGTTCGGCTCGGTGAACACTGCGGTTGGCAGGATCTCTCCGCTGGCAATGGCAGGCAGGTATTTGTCCTTCTGCGCCTGCGTGCCGCCGATGAGGATCAGTTCGGCCGCAATTTCCGAGCGAGTGCCCAGCGAGCCGGTACCGATATAGCCGCGTGAGAGTTCTTCCGAGACCACGCACATCGCGGTCTTGCCCATGCCGAGGCCGCCAAAGTCTTCCGGAATGGTCAGCCCGAACACGCCAAGCTCGGCCATCTCATTGACGACCTCGATCGGGATATACTCATTCTTCAGGTGCCACTCATGGGCATGCGGCACGATCCTGTCTTCGGCATAGCGCCGGAACTGATCGCGGATCATCGACATGGTTTCGTCTTCACCGGTATTCTCAACTGTCGCGCGGCCAAGACTGTCGGGGAGATGCACGGCGGCAGCGGCCATGCTGTCCGGGGTCAGGCCTTCCGTGATGAGGGTGCGGACGGCGGGCGTTTCGAACAGGGTCTCGACCTCTTCGAGCGCATCCAGTTCATGTGGGCGGATTGTCTCCCCCTGGTTCATCGGCACGCCTGAGACGAGATCTGCGAGATACTTGCTGAACAGGATCTGCGCGAGCAGAGCATCGATCTCGCCCAGCTTGCCGTCGCTTTCCAGGCGGCTCGCCCAATTGGCAGTTTCACGCAGCGTCTCGATATAGGTGACGATCCAGCCATAACCGTGGGCGAGGTGTTGATTGGCGGAAAAAGCGGCGCGATCAATCTTGCCGTCGGGTGCGAGTACGGCGCTGACTTTTTTGTGCAGCGCGGACTTGTAGGTATCGGTGGCGGCAACCGCATCCTGAAGAAGGCCGGTCAAGCCTGCGAGCACCTGATTGTCCTGAACGCCTACCGATCCATCCATATCCATTCTCCTCCGATCTTTTGTTCGGCTTATTTATGCCGCGACCCTGCGGAAGTCACGGGGTATTGCTGCGGCGCAGCGAAGCATGCCGCCGGGGTGGGAGTTCTACACTGTTGCAGCGGAGCCGCGGTGAGGTCGTTTGTCAGAAAGTGCCGCAGAATTCCCTTGCAAAGGGGCGTGTAGGCGATAGAAGCCATGAAAAGTGATAACATAACACGAGGATCCTCCATGTCGCGCTACCTTCTTCTCGCTTCCATGTCTCCTCTGGTGCTGATGCCTGCCGCAATGGCGCAGGATGACGAACGCCGAGAGGCTCCGATCATCGTGACCGCTCCAGGTCCGGATCGCGCGGCCGACGAATTGATCGGGAACGCCACAGCCATCGATCGTGAAGACATTCTGGACAACCTGTCGGGCTCACTGGGCAATTCACTGGATCGTCAACCCGGCGTATCGACCACTTTCTTTGGACAGGGCGCAAGCCGTCCAGTTCTGCGCGGTCTCGGGGCCGAGCGAGTGCAAGTGCTGACCAATGGCATTGGCGTGATCGACGCCTCTGCCGCGTCCCCCGACCACCAGGTCTCCGCTGACGGCATCGATGCCGAAGCCATCGAAATCCTGCGCGGCCCAGCCGCCTTGGCCTATGGCGGTCAGGCGATTGGCGGCGTCGTCAACGTGATTGACGGCTTGATCGTCGAAGAGCTGCCGGACGCGCCAGTGTCAGGCGATCTGTTTGGCGCCTATAATAGCGTCAATGAAGGCAGTGAGCTTGCTGGTCGCGGCCAGTTCGTCGCCGGTGATTTCGTGCTTAGCCTGTCGGCGTCTCAACGCGATTTCGACAATTACGATATTCCTGATTTTGCCGAGTCGTCGCTTCTCCGCGCGCTGGAAGAAGCCGAAGAAGATCATGATGATGACGATGATGATCACGAGGAAGAAGAGGAAGTCCGCGACACGCTGGAAAACTCGTTCCTTGAAACACAAACCCTCGCCGCGGGTCTGAGCTGGGTGGGGGATAACGCCTTCCTCGGTGTCGCGGTGCGCCAGCAAACGGCGGAATATGGCCTGCCGGGGCATGGTCACGAACATGAACACGAAGGCGATGATGACGATGATCATGGCGGCGAAGAGGAGGAAGAGGAAGAAAATCCATTCATCGACCTCGAACATACCCGCATTGATGTTCGGGGCGGTGTTTCGGTCAATAATGGCTTCCTCACGGACGTCGTCGGCACGCTCGCCATCGTGGACTACGAGCACACCGAGTTCGAAGCTCCAGGTGAAGCCGGAACAGTATTCTCATCTGAAGGCGTTGAAGGCCGGGTCGAGTTCGGTCATGTCATTGGCGGATTTGAGGGCGCCTTCGGGGTGCAATATCTCGACAAGGACCTGAGCGCGGTTGGTGAGGAAGCGTTCGTCACACCGACCGATACGCGAAGCATTGGCGTCTTCCTCTACGAGACCAAGGAATATGAGAGTGGGTTCGGACTTGAAGGCGGTCTGCGGTTCGACAATGTCGAATTGGACAATGTCAATTCCGGCAGCGTTGATTTCAATCTGGTCAGCGGTTCAGTGGGCGTGCATTCGCATCTGGACAATGGCCTCTGGATCGGTAGCCAGGTGTCCTATACCGAGCGCGCGCCAAGCGAGACAGAGCTTTTCGCCGATGGTCCGCACCTCGCAACCCAGCAATTCGAGATCGGCAACGCGACCCTGAACAAGGAAACCGGACTCAATCTGGAGGCCACGGCGCGCTGGGGCGGTCGCAATGGCGGCATCGGCATCAATGTCTTCGCGACGGAGTTCAATGATTTCATCTATCTGACCCCTGGCCTGGGCCAGGAAGACGGCGTGATCAGTGATGAGCTCGATGGCCTGCCGGTCTTTGCTTTTACGCAGGAGGGCGCAAGCTTCCTCGGCGGTGAGATTTATGCCGACTATTTGATCGAAGGTGGCCCGTTCGGCGCCGACTGGCAATTTGATGCCAGCATCGACTTTGTCGAAGGCGATCTGGACAGTGGCGGCAACGTCCCCTTCATTCCGCCGGTCACACTGAACGCCGGGGCGAGTGCGGAATGGGGCGCTTATGAGTTCGGCGCCGCCATCACAGTTGCAGATGATCAGGTCGATGAAGGCGAAGGCTCGCTGGTCACCAGCGGCTACACGACCCTGGACCTGCGCGCAGAAGTCGATCTCTCAGATTTCGGTGTTGGCGCCGATGGGACTGAAGCCTTTGTCGAGGCGCGAAACGTGACCGATGAAGAAGTACGCTACGCCTCATCGGTCCTGAAAGATGTGGCCCCGGCGCCGGGTCAGAATATTCGTGTTGGCGTTCGGGTGGCCTTCTAATGGCGACCCGTGCCCTCAAAGCAGCGACGGTAGATGGTTTAGCGATCTCACTCTCGGGCCTCTGCCTCGTCCATTGTCTGGTCCTTCCGATCCTGTCGGCGGCACTCCCAATCGCCGGCGTGTGGGCGGAGACAGAATGGCTCCATAAAGCGTTTGTCGTCGCTGCTATTCCTTTCTCTCTGATCCGCCTCACCTCGCCGTCGGTGAATGCAGCGACGGTGGCCTTGATCGTCAGTGGTCTATGGCTCCTGACCGGGGCGGCCTTTGTCGAGCAATTGCACGATCTGGAAACGCCGCTGACCGTGCTTGGCGCGATCATGTTGGCATCCGGACATATTCTCGGCTGGCGCCGCGTTCACGCCACCTCCCAGTCATAGGCCTGACGCGCCTGCTCCATGTGATCGAGATGCGCATTGAGCGGCGCCCAGTCGTCCGCGTCAGCGATCGGCGCCCATAGCGCTTCCATGGTTTCGATAATCAGATCGACCGGGCGCGCGGCCTGGAAATAGGCATGCTGCAATCGCTCCGCTCGCTCAGGTGAGCGCGCGTCGATCTGAGTCCGAACTGTTGCAAAGGCGTCTGTTTCATACAGCGCCGCTTGCGGGCTGTCCTTGGCGCGGGCTGCGCTCGCCTCGCCGCCAAACCAGTCAAAGAAGACTTGCGGCCAGATCGCACCGCTTTCCGTCATCCAGGCGTAGAACTCCTGCAAGAAGAGAAGATCATCCCGCAACACTGCGGAGCTCTGCAAGCCGAGTAGCGCCAGCGTATGCGCGGCGAAGCTCTCCTGATAGGTCGGCTCGTAGACGGCCATCGCCGCCGACAGGTCATCCGCCTCAGCGACAAGGCTCAGTGCGCCGCCGAGTTGTTGCAGCGCCCACAGTCCTTGTGTCGGCTGGCGCCCAAACCGGTACAGGCCCTGCTGATCGAAATAGGCGGCTGTGAAATTCGGGTCGCTCTTTTCAAGAAAGCGCCAAGGTCCGAAATCGAACGTCTCGCCCGTAATATTGAAATTGTCGGTATTCATCACCCCGTGCACAAATCCAACCGCCATCCACTGGCCGATCATGCGGGCTGTGGCGGCCGCCATCCGCTCGAACAGGGCCGGCGTGGCCTTGCCGAGCGCCTCATCGGCGCAATCGGGATAATAATGTTTGATCACATGGCGAATGAGCGCTGCCACGCCTTCCGTATCATCGTAATAGACGGCGCGCTGAAATGTGCCAAAGCGCAAATGGCTGTGATTGAGACGGACCATGACCGCGGACCGCGTCGGCGAAGGTTCATCATTGCGATGCAGGTCCTCTCCGGTTTCGATCAGGCTGAATATCTTCGACGTATTGACCCCGAGCGCTTCCAGATAGGTCGCGGCCAGCACTTCGCGGATGCCGCCTTTCAGGGTCAGCCGGCCATCTCCCTGACGCGACCACCTTGTCTGGCCAGAGCCCTTGGTGCCAAGGTCCAGCAGCCGTCCGTCCGGTGCCCGGAGCTGTGCAAACAGGAAGCCGCGCCCATCACCCAGCTCGGGATTGTAGACGTGAAACTGATGGCCGTGATAGCGCAGTGCGAGCGGCGTCTCGAGATTTCCAGGCAATGATTCGAAGCGGCCAAAGTGGCGCGTCCATGCCGTCGCGTCACTCAGATGGAGGCCCAGTTTTTTCGCCCAACGCGTGTTGCTGTAGCGCAACACAGTTTGTGGAAACGAGGCCGGATTTGCTGCATCTGCGAAGTGGGAAGAAATTTCCAGAATAGGGGGCGTCATAACTCGTTTTATCCGTAATCAAGCCTGTTTTAATAGATGTCTCAGGTAATTTCGTTCTGAAATTCACTGAGACAACCCGCTAAGGTTTTTACTTGTACCAAATCTATTGTGCGGCGCAGCATAGATAGGCTCTTTCACGGAAACTTTACTGACCTAAGCTCAGTCGCACGACTGCGACTTGGGACGCTAAGACAATGACAGTCGATTTATAGAGTTAATCACGGAGGAATATATGACGCTAAGTAGAAAACTCATCTGCGGGGCATCGTTCGCTGCGCTGAGCCTGGGCGGAGCCGCCTATGCTCAGGACGATGGCGACGAATTGCGCCAGAAAACAGTCACTGTGACTGGCTCGGCAATTGCGGGCACACCGGAAGATGCGGCTTTGCCAGTTGATGTTCTGACAGCGGAAGACTTGCGTTTGGAAGGCAGCCCGACAATTACGGAACTTGTCCGCAACCTTGGCGTCTCATCCGGCGTTGATGGTCAAACCAACCAGTTCGGATCCAATGGTTTGGAAGGTACAGCGAACATCAACTTGCGCGGTTTGGGCGCTGCCAGAACTCTGGTTTTGATCAATGGTCGTCGTCAAACCTTCAATCCAAACGCGATTGCAGAGCAAGCGGCGTTGTTCGTGGACACCAACAACATTCCCGCCGCTGCGGTGGGCCGGGTTGAAGTCCTGAAAGACGGTGCGGCCGCGGTTTATGGCTCTGATGCGATTGCCGGTGTTGTGAACTTCATCACGCGTAGCGATCTGGACGGCCTGGAACTCGCGGGCAGCTTCCAGCAGTTTGAAGGGTCTGATGGCGAATACGATATTTCCGCTGCGTATGGGCTCCAAGGATCGAACTGGAGCTGGGTCACCTCAGCGGGCTATCAGTTCCGCGCTGAGACGCCGCTGCTCGAGAAAGACTGGGCTGTGCTTCCGTTCGACGAGAATTTTGTCGGCGGCTGGTCTACCATTGGTAATCCGGGTGCGTTTGTCGCCATTCCGAACGTTGCGCCTGGCAGCGCCTTGGGCTCGCCGCTTGCGTTTGCGAACACTGACGATGCTTGTGCCAGCCTGGGCGGTGTCGACGCGGGGGTCGTCTGCCGCTTCCAGTTCACTCAGTTCGACAATCTTGTGGAGGAAGAAGAGCGCTATCAAATCTTCTCCGAATATAATCGGACACTTGGTAACGGCGCTGAATTCCACTTGGAGGCGCTCTATGCGTCGACGGAAGTGCCGGAGTGGAAGACTTCTCCGTCTTACCCACCTCAATCTCTGTTTGGGCAGGTCATTTTGCCAAGCCACCCTGGCTTGCAGCAATACATTGCTGACAACCCAGCCTGGGCGGCGGCGACCTATACCGACTTCAACCCATTGTTGACCGGTGGCGCGCCTGTTCCGGGTGGGCTCAGCACGGCAACAACGCCGCTGATCTTCTTTGGCCGTTCGTTCGGCTTTGGCGGCTTCCCGGGGACGGGTGGCGCACAAGAAGGAATTCGCGAATATGAAACTTGGCGGGTTGCGGGCGACCTGACCGGCGAGTTTTCCAATGGTGTAAGTTACGATATCGGGCTGGGATATTCCACCACGGAAGCATTCCTCTCGACAAACGACACCTTTACCGCTGGTTTCGCGGCGGCGTTGCAAGGTTTCGGTGTTTGTGCGGACCCAATTACGGGAGCGGTTCCAACTGGCGCAGTGGCCGGTCAAGGTAACTGCGAATACTATAACCCGTTCTCCAATGCGATCGCCTCGAATGCGATCACCGGTGCGGCCAATCCAGGATTTGTATCGGGACTTGAAAACAGCGTAACCTTGGCCAATTGGCTGACTGCGCCGTTGGAAACTACGGACACGACCTCGCTTTTGACCTTCGAAGGTGTCTTCTCCGGTCAAAGCAATGTCGAAGCAAGCGGGGGCTCCATAGGATGGGCGGCCGGCTTCCAAGTTCGTCGTGAAACTTTCGAAACGGATCCGAACGACTTCGCCGATCTTGCTGTAAATCCAGGCGCCTCGGGCAACGGCCCGTTCTCATTCCTGGCGGGTACAAATGCGACTGATGAAGATCAGACCATTTATGCCTTGTTCGGCGAGCTTCAGGTGCCGCTATACGATGACCTGGATATCCAGGTTGCCGCGCGGTATGAGGACTATGGTGGCAGCGTTGGGTCGACGTTTGACCCGAAAGTTGCAGCAAAGTGGCAGGTCTCTGATGGTCTGGCACTTCGCGGTTCGGCTCAAACCTCATTCCGCGGACCGACGCTGAATCAACTAGGCGGTGTTGGAACGAGCCTTCAATTCGTGTCGCCAACCGGCGCGTTTAAGGCCGTGGACACGTTCGGTAACCCCGATCTCGATCCGGAATCGGCGTTCAGCTACAATTTCGGCGCGTTGTTCGAACATGGCGGATTCTCCGCCTCGATCGACTACTACAATTTCGACTTCACCGATCCGATTATCGTCGAAGAACAATCGAATATTGTGAACGCGGCCGTCTGCGCTCTGGGCGGCGACCCAACCAGTGCGTTCTGCGGTGGCGGACTTGATCCAACGACCGCTATGCCAGTTCTGGCGCGGATCACTTTCCAGGATCCAGCTAACCCAACAGGACCAGGTATTGAACGGATTGCCGTGAACATCGTGAACGGTCCGGACATCAAAACCTCCGGTATCGACTTCCGGGTCGAGAATATCTGGGATCTGGGTAACAATGGTGAGTTCTCGGTCGGTGGTGACGCCACCTACGTGCTTGAGTATGACGTTGATGCCTACCAGGTCGAAGGTGTTTCGCTGTCTGTTGGCGATGTTGTCGGACAGTTCAACCGCTCGAACTTCGTTCGGTCGCTGCCTGAGCTGAAGCTCAATGCCTTCGCGAACTGGTCGGTCGGCGATCACAATCTGCGCGCCGTCGCCCGCTACATCTCTGCTTATGATGATGAGCGCGGTACCGCGACCGCAGCGTCTGCACCGAACACCTTCCAGCCAAGCCTGGGCATTCCAGAGATTGAGTCTCAAACCACGTTTGACCTCTTCTATAACTGGACCTCGCCATGGGATCTGGATCTCGGTCTGTCAGTCGTCAACGTGACTGACGAAGATCCACCATTCGCGCAGTTCGACTTGAGCTATGATCCATACACGCACAACCCATTTGGGCGGACGTGGAAGATCAGCGTGACCAAGCGCTTTGGTGGCCTCGGCGGCTAAGGCTCAGTCTTGAAACACAATCAGAAAGGGCGACCCATACGGGTCGCCCTTTTTTGTTTGATCCCGCTCGCTGCGCGCGCATGGATCGGGCTCAAGGCGGCTGGTTATTTGTCTCTCGCACCCATCCCGCCGATACCTGCGCAGGTGTCTCTGGATGACATGACTCTCATGGCGTTGCGCCTTAATTCAGCCCTTCCCGGCCAATCGCGTAGAACCGCTCACGGCGCTGGGCTTTCAGCTCCTGCGGGCTCAGCGTGACCAGGGTCTGCAGAGCCTTGTCGATCGCCTTGCCGGCCGCGCGGATGGCTTTTTCTGGCGCGCGATGGGCGCCGCCGACCGGTTCCTTGACGACGCCGTCGACGACTTTCAGCTTCTTCAGGTCCCCCGCGGTGATCCTCATCGCCTCGGCCGCTTCCTTGGCCTTGGCCGCGTCACGGTACAGGATTGAAGCGCAGCCTTCCGGAGAGATCACCGAATAGATGGAATGCTCCATCATCAGCACGTGATTGGCTGCGGCGATGGCGATCGCCCCGCCGGATCCGCCTTCGCCAATGATCAGCGAAATCATCGGTACGTTGAGGGTCAGGCATCGCTCTGTCGAGCGGGCAATCGCTTCGGCCTGGCCGCGTTCTTCTCCAGCCTTGCCCGGGAAGGCGCCGGAGGTGTCGACAAAGGAGATAACCGGCAAACCGAACCGGTCTGCCAGGTCCATCAGACGAACTGCTTTGCGGTAACCTTCCGGGTGGGCCATGCCGAAATTGTGCTTCAGGCGGCTTTCCGTGGTGCGGCCCTTTTCGTGGCCGATAATCACGACCGACTGGCCATTGAAGCTCGCCAGACCGCCAATCACGGCCTCATCATTGCCGAACACGCGGTCGCCAGCGAGTTCCTGAAAATCCTCGAACAAATGTTCGATATAGTCGGTGAAATGCGGACGCTCCGGATGCCGCGCGACCTGCGTCTTGCGCCATGGATTGAGCGAGGAATAGGTGTCCTTGAGCTGCTTGGCAGCCTTCTCCTTGAGCTTTTTCAGCTCATCATTGATCTGTGGACCGCCTTCCTGGGCGGCGACGGCTTCCAGCTCGGCGATCTTGGTTTCAAGCTCGGCGAGCGGCTTTTCGAAGTCGAGATATGTCGTAACCATGAGGCCTAAATAGCCCTGCTTCGCCGGAATCGCTAGCCTTTTCGTGTCCCGGGACTGTAGCGCTCAAACACCAGGACTGGGTCGCCGCGATAGTCGGTTGGGCCGATTTCACTGTATCCGACCTTCCCCGCGACCCGAATGGAGGCGCTATTGTCCGGATCAATGATGCAGGTAGACCGTCCGGGAATGACCTCATCCAGCCAGTCATGTGCGGCCTGCACGGCCTCACTCGCATAGCCTTTTCCCCAGCCAGAACGCGCCAGAACCCAGCCTGCTTCCGGGCGTCCGGAAATATCAGGATCGATGCCACGCTTGAAATCAGCAAAGCCGACTTCGCCGACAAAGGTTTCGGTGCGCCGTTCTCTGACAATCCAGTAGCCATAGCCGAGCAAAGGCCACATCCCGCGACCGCGCAGCTGCGCGAACCAGGCGTCCTGCGGTGGGCGGATCTGCCCGCCAATATGGCGCACGACCTCGGTATCCCCCCACATCGCGGCGACATCGTCATAATCGGTCAATTCGCAGGGTTTGAGGCTGAGCCGCTGGGTCAGAAGGGTGGGTGGGTTCAAGCGCCTGCTTTCATTTTCTCCAACATCGCGCCCATAGCCGCGTGGACAGTCTGGATCGCTTTTAATGGGCGAACCATGACTTTGAAGTCGATGATCTTGCCGTCAGCGTCCCACTCGATCATGTCGACGCCATTGACCTGAATGCCATCCATCTCGTTCTGAAATTCGAGGACAGCTTTGTTACCGCAATCGAATACACGGACATATTTGAACGTGTTATTGCCGAGCGTGTTTCCAGCTGCCGACAGGTAGGCAAAGGTGATCTCCCGGCCTTCCTGGGGCGTGTGCACAACCGGGCTGCGAAAGACCACGTCCGGATGCAGCATCTCCCATAATTGATCCCGGCCGTGGCCTTCCATCATATAGTCGAACCAGGATTGCAGGTTCGGTTGATACCCTTTGACAGGGACGTCATGTTCTCGCGCCATCGGGCGTCCTCCACTTGCATTGCGCAAATCGTGAACGCCCGACAGCAACTTGTCCAGCTATGCCCTAAAGGAAGAGCGTCGCCGCAACATCGGGGAAAAAGGCGAAGAATCCACCAATACAGAAGGCGGCAACGCTGATGCCCCAGAGCGTCCAGCTGATCCGGCGCAAGCGCGTGCAGGCCCGGGCTTTGACCGGATCTGCCGGGCAAGGCAGCGTCCGCGCGTGCCATTGCCAGGCCCCGGAGGCAGCCAGCACCAAACCCGTCACGCTGAAGACCAGGCTCTTGTTGGCCCCGAACCAGGTGATGCCTGGCACCGTACCAATGACGCCCGACCAGACGGCTCCCATGCCGACCATGACCAGCATGGCGGGCAGGGCGCAGCAGATCAGCGTTGTGGCCGAGGTGAACAAAGCCAGAGTCGCTGGCAGGACGCTTGGGGCTTTCACCTCATCCTGAACGGCGGTCATGCGGTCTCTCTTTCAATCGACACCAGATCATAACCTGATTTCTTGACCAGATCGGCGACGGTCTCATCACTGAGATCCGCACCGGCTTTCAGCGTCACATGGATTTCCCCCTTGTCGAGATCGACATGCACGTTTTCCACCGCGTTTTCTTTTCCGAACACTTTCGTCACGGC
This sequence comes from Hyphomonas sp. Mor2, assembly GCF_001854405.1. Lineage (GTDB taxonomy): Bacteria > Pseudomonadota > Alphaproteobacteria > Caulobacterales > Hyphomonadaceae > Henriciella. Next base: position 2,608,946 of record NZ_CP017718.1, on the reverse strand, counting down.
GCGGGCGCAGAAGTCGCAGACCATGCCATTGACCTTGGCGGTGACCAGGGTTTGGGCGCTGATCGCGGTTTCAACGGGCGCGTCCTGAGCTGTGGCGATCGGCGCCGCAAACATGATTGAGGTGGCCGCAAGGGCGAGTTTCATAAGTTTCATCTGTCCTGTTCCTTCTTAAAAGCGGACAATCCAGTTCAGCATCAGCTCTTCAGTTTCCGGAGTATATCCGATTTCGAGCAACTGAACGTCATAGAAAAAGCGCACCAGAGGGGTGAGCGTGGTTGGGGTTTCGGCTTCAGGCTGGTTTTCAACCTGAAGCATCAGCCAGGTGTGCAGGTCGCCATAGTCGCCAATATAGGGGGCGACGCCAATCCGGGCGGACTGGCGGGCGTCCTGGTCAAAGCCGAGATCATAGGCCCGGCCTTCATAAGAGACGAACCAGCGGCGTGTCTCCCAGTCGGCTCCGACCCCGATAAAGCCAGCGGCTTCGATATCGGCGCCATCGCCGAACGGATCGGCCTGACCTGCAGCGGCCTTGAAATAGAGATTGGCTTGCGAGGTTGGCGTGTTCCAGCGCTTTACCAGGCGATTGTACTGTATGCCGGTAAAGTGCCAGTCTTCGCCCCAATTGCGTTCGGAATAGAGCCCAATCGAGTCCTTGAAGGTCGGTGAGTAGTGAATATGAGCCGACGACATGTCGCCATTATTCATCTGCATCAGCGTCCAGCCGCCCGGATAGGAGACGGGTCGCGCCTCCGCCGCCGGGGCGACAGCAATGCCAATCGCAAGCGCAATGCCTGCACTTCGGGTGCTTTTCATAAGTGTTTCCTGTTTGAGTTGATCCTTGGGTTCAGGATCAGGCCCGCGGGGGCGGCGGCTCATACTCAAGCAGGATGGAATTAGCCGTGTCCGGCAGCGGCATTGCCCAAAGGGTCAGGCCGGGCACAGGCTGGCTGAGACTGACCGGGTCTGAGGTCACGCCATTGCCGAGCAAGGCGGCGCAGCAGCAGGCCGGGCTATCATGGCGCGGCATATCTTGGCCGGGAGCGTGGTGCTCCGCCGTATCTGTCATCTCGGGCATCATCATCCCGTCATGACAGGGCATGTCGGCCATCATCTCGTGCGCGGGTCCAGCCGTCATCTCGGCGCGCAAGTCGCACGGTTGCGCCACCGCCTCAAACCCAAGGGCGAGGGCGGCAATGAACCAGAGCACCGATGTGATCGCGCGAAGCATGTGGGTAGATATAAGGGAGTGCTGGGCGCAGCGCAATCAATCTGCGCGGGAAGCCTTCTCTTCCAGCCCCGAAATTCCCTGCCGTCTGCGCAGGGCGGCGGCCACCTGGTTCAGGCTGACGCCTTTTGACCGCAGGCCCACCAGCATGTGATAGATGAGATCCGCTGCTTCCGAGGCGGTTTCACCGCGCCCTTCTGCTGCTAGCGCCAGTGCCAGCTCGGCGCCTTCCTCAGCGATCTTCTTGCCGCAATGCAGCGGGCCCTTGACGAGCAGTTTCGCCGTGTAGGAGTCTTTCGGATCCCCGCCGACGCGGTTATCGACCGTTTTTGCAAGATAGGCGATCAGGTCGGCGAACTCAGCTGCACTGCCGAGAGGTTTGTCAGTCATGCCAATCTCCTAAGGACTCCTAAAGCGGGCGAACCGGGGCACCAGCGGCGGTCAATGCCGCGCGGGCTTCTTCTAAAGTGACTTCGCCAAAATGGAAGATCGAAGCGGCGAGCACCGCGTTCGCCCCGGCTTTGAGCACGGCGGGGGCCAGGTCTTCGGCGCTGCCCGCCCCGCCGCTGGCAATCACTGGGATTGTCACCTCATCGGTGACTGCCTTGGTCAGCGGCAGGTCGAAGCCGGACTTGGTGCCGTCCTTGTCCATACTGGTCAGCAGGATCTCACCCGCGCCTTTGGATTGGGCGAGCTTGGCGAAATCCACCGCATTGATCCCGGTCGGCTTGCGGCCGCCATGGGTGAAAATCTCCCAATGATCACTGGTCTTGCGCGCATCGATGGCGACGACCACGCATTGGCTGCCGGCTTTGGCGGCGCAGCGTGAGATCACGTCCGGGTCTGCGACCGCGGCGGAGTTGATCGCGACCTTGTCGGCTCCGGCGCGTAGGAGCTGCACCATATTGTCGGCGCTGCGCACCCCGCCGCCGACGGTGAGGGGCATGAAACACTGCTCCGCCGTAGCGCTGACCACATCGAGCAGTGTGCCGCGGCCTTCATGGCTGGCGGTAATGTCGAGGAAGCAGAGCTCATCCGCGCCCTGGTCGTCATAGGCTTTGGCCAGGGCGACGGGGTCGCCGGCATCGCGCAGATCGACAAAGTTCACGCCTTTGACGGTGCGGCCATCTTTGACATCAAGGCAGGGAATGATCCGGGTCTTCAGCATAGGGGGCTTAAAGGTTGGATAGCTCTTGAGCGCAAGCCCTACCGATAGATTCCATCCGCAAGCTATTCATTGAACCAATACGCGATCGACCAACCCGATCGTTCGAGCACAAGGGTGCGAGATTGCTCATCCATCCGCTGGTGCCATCTAAATCCGATAACTGGCGAAAACGAGTCCGGGTCGAAAGCAGGAATGCGTTGCTGTTCCCATCGGGCGTACTCGAACATGTGATTCACCATTCCTTGCAGAACAGAGGCGTCCAGCACGCTCGGGCGTACGTTCGCGGCGATTGCCAATTGTCCTTCCGGACGCTCTGGATCGACGTCGTTCATAAGGCCGCGCAACTTTGCGTCATAGACTTGAAGAAACTTCAATAAAGACTGCATTTTGGAAGAGTCAGATTTCTCGGAAGTTCGAACAAGTTCGGTCAAAACTCTCAAACTCTTCTCAGGCAACACCGGGATCTCTAATTCGGCGCGAATATCATGTTCTTCGCTGTGCTCCTGAAGCAATGTCGTTAACTCCGACAAACATCTGTCTGCGTAATCGATCAATGAACTAAGTGCTAAAGGTAGATTTGCGCGGCCAGCATTATGATCTCGTTTTAGCGTATTCAACGACTGCTGATGAAGGAACCAAATCGTTACAATCGCTGCGATCAGAGCTAGTACGTCAGCTACTAGCGATTGAAAATGATACAACCATTCCAATGCACTCAAATTCGCAAGCGGGGGATCATTTTCCATTTTATTGGTTCGCGCTCTGTATTAAAAGACTGACGCTCCTACTTTATTGCGATTCGAGTGAGTTGTATTTTAGACATGGTTTCTTTTATTCGGTCCCAGTGACGACGTCTTGGCCGGGTCCGGGGTCTTGTCCTTGAACTTACACAAGTGACGGATTGAACAGTCCCAGCATTTCGGCTTGCGGGCGACGCAGGTGTAGCGGCCATGCAGGATTAGCCAATGATGCGCGCCGAGTTTGTATTCATCCGGTGTGGTGCGTTCCAGGCCTGCCTCGACCTGGTCCGGATCCTTGCCAGGCGCGAGACCGGTGCGGTTTGAGACGCGGAAAATATGTGTGTCGACGGCGATGGTCGGCTGCCCGAACGCCTCGTTCAGGACGACATTCGCGGTCTTGCGCCCGACGCCAGGCAAGCGAACAAGTTCCTCGCGAGTCCGCGGCACCTCGCCGCCGAAATCGTTCAGGATCATCTGGCTGAGTGCGATGACATTCTTGGCCTTGTTGCGCCACAGGCCGATCGTCTTGACGTGTTGCTCGACGCCTTCGAGGCCGAGGGCCAGCATTTTCTCCGGCGTGTCTGCAATCTTAAACAGCTCCTTGGTCGCCTTGTTGACGCCGACATCCGTGGCCTGGGCCGACAGCGCCACGGCGACGACCAGCGTGTAGGGATTGACGAAGTCGAGCTCCGTCTTCGGATCCGGACGCACCTTGGCGAGTTCGGCATAGAGCTCTGCCGCCTTTTCCTTGCCGAAGGTGCGCGGCGCGCGTTTGCGGTTCGTTTTGGTCTTGGTCGCGGTCATGGGCAGTTATCTAGGGTAGTTCCGGTGCGCTGAACATCCGATTCTTGCGACCACCCGCCACGCTTGCCGCCGGCCGGTGTTTTCGCGCTATACTTCCCGGCATGGAGCCGACCGAAAACACCATCTATTTCGACGCCACATTGACGCCGAACCGTTCGCTCAGTCCGCGGGCCTTTACCATTGTCATGGCGGTTGTGGTGGCGATGAGCTTCATTGCCGGGCTCTCTTTCGTCTCCATGGGCGCGTTTCCGGTGATTGGATTTTTCGGGCTCGACGCGCTCGCCATCTGGTTCGCGTTCCGATTGAGCTTTCGCAATCTGAAGCAGGAAACTCGGGTTCGCGTCACGGCCGAACAGATTGATCTCGCACATGCACAACCCGGCAAACCCACGCGCACGGCCAGCCTGCCGACCGCATTCACACGCGTGCGCTTGGAGTTTCCAGCGCGACGCCCCAGCGAATTGAAGCTTGCGCATGCCGGACAGGCCTGGGTGATTGGCCGTTTTTTGACCCCGGAGGAACGAAAGACGTTGAAAGATGCCCTGGAGAACGCCATCCAGCGTGCCCAAAATGAGCGATATTCGACCTGAAATCGCAAAAAATGACGCATGCGTCATAGTTTTTTCATTTTACCTGTGTTAAGGTGACGCTGACGTCATAATTGCGGCATCCCAGACCGCGTACACGGAGGCATAGATGGCAGACACACTCACCAAGATCCCGCACAATCTCGAGCGCCCGAAAATCACGGTCCGCGATCCCTTGCACGACACCTGGTACAAGTATGGCGCGGACATTCCCCCGGCGTCTGAAGTAGATCTGGCGACACTCGATATCGTCGATGCGGAGCTGTGGCGTCAGGGCAAAATCTGGGACCGGTTCGAACGCATGCGCAACGAAGATCCATTGCATTGGACGCCGGACAGCTTTGTTGGCCCGTACTGGTCCGTGACTCGCTACGAAGACGTGATGAAAATCGATATCGATCACAAGCGCTTCTCGTCCAGCTGGGAACATGGCGGCATCGTGCTGGGTGAGCCGATGGAAGATTTCGAGCTGCCTATGTTCATCGCCATGGACGAGCCGCGTCACTCCGAACAGCGCAAGACCGTTCAGCCCGCCGTTGCGCCTAACATGCTCAAAGAATTTGAACCTCTGATTCGGGCGCGTACGCAGCAAATTCTCGACGAAATCCCAGTTGGCGAACCAATCGATTGGGTCGATACTGTTTCGATCGAGCTGACCACAATGATGCTCGCAACCCTGTTCGACTTCCCCTTCGAGGATCGTCGCAAGCTGACCCGCTGGTCGGATGTTGTGACCAATCGAGAAAACCCGGACATTTGCCCGGGTGGCGAGGAACAGTGGAAGCAGGAGTTGCTCGAATGCCTGTCAGTTTTCATGCAGATGTATGAGGAACGTAAGCGCATCCCGCTGAAGAATGACCTGATCAGCCTTCTGGCGCATGGAGAGAAGACCAAAGACCTCGCGCCAATGGAGCTGCTCGGCAATGTCATCTTGCTCATCGTGGGTGGCAATGACACCACGCGGAACTCGATGACCGCGTCCGTCTATGGCCTCAACAAGTTCCCCGACGAGTATGCCAAGCTGAAAAAGGATCCATCCTTGATCCCGAATATGGTGTCGGAAGTCATTCGCTGGCAGACCCCGCTGGCTTTCATGCGCCGTACCGCGCTGGAAGATGTCGAAATGCACGGCAAGACGATCAAGAAAGGCGACCAGATCGCTATGTGGTATGTTTCCGGCAATCGCGACGAGCGGTTCTGGGAAGAGGACCCCAACCAGCTGATCATTGACCGCCAACAAGCCCGCAACCACCTGTCCTTCGGCTTCGGGATTCACCGCTGCGTCGGCAACCGTCTGGGCGAGCTGCAGCTGCGCATTCTCTGGGAAGAGATCATGGAGCGTTTCAGCCATATCGAGGTGCTCGACGAGCCAAGCCTGACCTCAGGCGCGTTCGTGAAGGGCTACACCTGGATGCCGGTTATCTGTCACGGCAAATAGAGTACGAAGCGGCTCAAAGATACTGTACAAATCCCCCTCGACCGCATTGTGGTTTGGGGGGATTTTTTGTGCGGATGGGCGTGTGATACGCTCCTCCTTGGACGTGTCCAAAAAAAGACCCCGCGCGTCTGGCCTAAATTGAGAGCTAGGATTTGGTAGATTCGGATTCTTCGGCGGCGATCACGCGGTCGACTATGAATCTTGGGCGGCGCTTGCTCTGCATATACAGACGGCCGACATATTCACCCAGAACGCCGATCGACAATAATTGTACGGATCCGACGAAAAGGACCACAACCAGCGTAGATGCCCAGCCGGAAATCACATTGCCCCACAGCCTTTGTGTAATGACCCAGAAGATCAGCACCATGCTCAAAGCGGTCATGGCAAGCGCCATCCAACTCGCAATTCGTAGCGGCACAATTGAGAATCCGGTCACCGCATCGATGGCCAGGCGCAGCATCTTGCGAAACGGGTATTTGGTCTCGCCAGCGACGCGCGCCGCGCGGCTATAGGGAAAAGCGACCTGTCGGAAGCCAAGCCAGGCGACCATTCCGCGGATGAAGCGATCTTCTTCCGGCATGGCGTTCAGATAATCAACCACTATGCGACGCATCAATCGAAAATCGCCAGTATCGACCGGTATTTCGACATCCGTCACGCCGCGCAAGGTTCGATAGAAGATGGTAGCCGTTGCTTTTTTCAGCGCGGTCTCGCCATCACGATTTGTCCGCTGCCCGTAAACAACGTCAGCACCATCCTCTAGTACAGCAAGCATCTCGGGAAGCAGTTCTGGCGGATCCTGGAGATCTGCATCGATGACCAGAATCACCGCCCCGCGGCAATAGGCCAGCCCCGCGGATAGTGCGCGCTGGTGTCCGTGATTTCGCGAAAGGATTATGCCGCGAACATTGACGTTTGAAGCGACAAACTGCTCGATTAACTCGGTTGTTCCATCAGTCGAGCCATCATCGATCAGAATGAGTTCGAAATCTGACTGAAAGCACTGCCGACCGATCTTCGTTGCGCGCTCGACCAATTCCGGCAGAACTTCCAGTTCATTGTAGCAAGGCACAACGATGGACAGCCCGACCTCCGACGGAGTTGTCACTACGGCGTCTGTGGAAGTTGCAATTTTCGGTTTCGTCCTCATGGTTCCTCCGCGCCAGCCTGGTGCAAGCAGAAGCTTGATCCGATTATGCACTAACTGTGCCATGGAATGGTTCGCTCGGGTCCGTGACAAAAGCAAGCTCGACCTTGGAACTTGAGCTAATCCGCTACCTGCGCGTGTTAGTACGCGCGTTTGGCAGTGTTCGATCACACGCCAAATCGGTCAGAGAGGCTGGCATAAGTCTTGCCAATACAGCAGTTAGACAAGCAGATAAGCAATACGCGAGACTTTTGCGGCCCCGGCATTTGATTGGAGCGTGCCAAAGGTGCAAAAACGAGGCGACGATGAAAGTCGGGGGCGATTTCGAGATGATAGGAGCCAGGCTCAAGGCGGTTGCCGATAATCGCCCGATGATAACCGCGGCGCTGCTATGCCTGGTCTTCTACATCCCGTTTGTCGGCTTCAATATCTATACGTCCGGGTACAATCCCGACGAATGGCGTTTTGCCTCGGGTCTGGAAGTCGAATTTGCGAATGTGCACATGCGATGGGCAACGCATATCGGGCACAATGTCCTGTTTGGGGGCGCCTTCTTTGATTTCGCGCACGCGAGTCTGACCTTCTTTCCCTTGTTCTTTGTCGCCTGGCTGATCAGTCAGCGCGCATTCTCGGGTTCGACAAGTTGGGTACGGATTGCGACGGCGGTCCTGCTTTTCCTTGCTGGAAGCCTGCATGTTTATCTCACCGAAATTCTGCATTATCAGACCCTTGCATTATGGTTCACGCTAGGGTTGTTGTTGTCTGTTTGCGCGCAGGTTGTGATCGAGCCGCGTGAATCGAAATCCACGTTTCTGGGGGAATGCATCCGCGTTGCGATCGCCGCGGAACTGATCGCGCTCAGTCTTGGCTTCTATCAGAGCTTTGTATTCCTCGGTTTCGCGCTGCCGGCCATTGCCCTCATCCGGACAGACAAATATTCCATTGGCCAACTGATACCGTATTTCGCGCGCGTTCTCATCGCTGCGGCGCTCGCCATCATTCTCAACCAGCTACAGCTCAGCGCGGTCATATTGATACTGGGTCTGGATCCCTATTTCCGTTTTGGAGACGCGCCGAGCCTCGAGATTATCGTCCAGAAACTGCGCCAGTTGCCTTGGCGGATCAGCGAGATCTATAGCGGTGGTTTACTGGGTATTCCCGGGCGCTTCCAGATTGTCTTCAAGAGCCTGACGGGTTTGGTGTTATTATTGCCCTTGATCGGTGCCGCACTGACCCTCCGGAAAAAAGAGACGGGTGTGACAATAGATGCCTTACGCATTCTCGTGGGCAGCTATGGGGTTCTGGCTTTTCTTCCGACTCTGCTATGGTTTGTTTATCCTGAGCCTTGGCTGATCCCGCGTTCGATTGGATGGGTCGGATTTCTATTCGCTGCCATCTTGCTGGCCAACGTGCAGACGATCAGCAACCAGTGGGAAGCGCCGCAGTCGAAGTTCCGCACCACCATGTTCGCGATATGCGCCCTTGGTGCCGTGGCCGCCACGTCGCTTCTGGCGTCGGCACAGTTCTGGCCGTCCTTTCGAGAAACAGCCACACGGGACATCGCTTTGGCGGACGATATTCTGTCGGCGGCCGGGGACATTCCTGGATTTGACATCGAACAGAACGAAATTCGCACTGTGGGCGGTGTCAGATACGATGATCTGGCATTCGGCCGCTTCAGAACGCTCAGCACATTTCATCGGGGTGTGGACATGAATTCGATTTTCATGGTCCGCCACGGCGCGGTCAATCCTGCCGGATCGCTTCCGTTTTCTCCGCGCGCCTGCCCGGAATTTCCAGCGCCAGGCTCGATCTTCCTGTCGGACGATGTCTTGTATGCCTGTCTGGAGCGCTCGTCTGGACCACCCGCGCTGGATCAATGCCTGCCGGTTGGGTTGGACGAGAACAGAGCGGCTTTGTGCTGGACCGAAGATCTCGTCATCCTCGCGGCCGCGCAGTGCGATACGCTGTCTCTGGATCGAGGAGATTTGAAACTGGACTTTGTATCAACGACCGAGAAGCAGTCGCTGATGTTGCACCATCAGTACCGATCGAGCCCCGTAAACGGGACCTGTGTGCGGGTTGTGTCCAAGAGGCTGCGAGATTTTGAGACCGTCTCGATTGAACGCAATCCCAGGCGCGAGGCCGACGAGATGAAACTCGTTGTGCCCTATGAAACTCCGCGTCCAGCTGGCAATATTCTTGAGAATTAAGCGTATCGGATTGAGCTCTCGGACTGATCAGACCAAGTTTTGAGCGCTCACCGTGTCGACGATCTTTTGATAAAGCTGATTGGCTGCGTCGAGTAGATCAGGGGAAAAGACCTGTTCATCGGTTGTGTCCTCCCCGGCCCGGAAGAAACTGCGAAAGTCCTGAGCGTCGGAGAATGGGATGTCGTTCGCAGTCAGCAGGGCGCGCAAGACCCGGTTGGGCTGCGCGCGAAGATCATCCTGTGTTACGATCTGCACATGGTCTAACTGCTCAAGCACTGTCTCAAAGCAGGCGATCCAGTAATTCAACCAATAGTCGGCTTGGTCGGGCGTGAATTGGTCTTTCTGCCACCCGGGAAATGCGATCGGTCGATGCGCCAGGCCAAACTCGAAATGTCCGATATCTTCCATGTATCGCTGTACAAACGCATCATCGGATTGTTGCTTGGTGAAATTGAGGTGTTGCCGGTGTAGCGATGCAGCATGCGGTCCGGGGCGTCGCAACGGTATGGCGATGACGCAATCCGGGAACAGGGACCGCAAAGCGGGTAGCCGGGCAATATTGGCGTTGTTCTTCGAGACATAAATGTTTGCTGAGCGGCTTCGAATAGCGACAATCTTGCGGAAGAAACGGGTCAGTGCCTGAGCGCGATGCGGTGACGCAATGGTCCAGGGCTTGATCGCGTCTTGCTCATAATGGTCCGGCCAATACCGCAGCCAGAACGTTTCATCGAAGGCCTCCGGACTGTCCAGGTGGATCTCCAGGCCGTCCCCATGTGCGCGCTCGCGCGTTTCGACTTTTCGTCCAAGCAACCGACCGAGACCGTTCCAGGTGAAGGGTGAGAAAATGAAAGGCATGTCACGGTAGGTCGTCGTGGCGCAGGCCTCGAGACTATCCAGGGCGTTCAGGCAGGCTGTGGTGCCGCCCCGCGCCAGCGACGTTATGAAGACGTGTTTTTCCACGACGACCTTTCTGCCAAAAAGGTCAAACACGAAATTGTCGAACGCGATCGCCAGCGTCTGCATGACGCCAGAGAAGGCGATCATATGAACCATTTGTTCCGCGGCGCTATACGCACCGTCCTGCTCTGGGGCGGACTTTCGGCCAAACAGGTTCGACAACAGCCACAATATGAGGGTCGCAATCAGTGTCGACCCAATCAGGAAAAACGGCCTCGTCATCAATCCAATGACGGAGGACAATTCTGAGTATGCTGTTAGATCCGCCAACAGGATCGGTGTGAACGCTGCTCCCAGGACCAGGAAAAAACAGAGCGTGGTGAGCGTCACGCGCAATAGCAGAGACAGAGCGGCCTGTTGCACAGCGGCTTCCCTGTCGTCTTCGCTCATGGTCGAATCTGTGAGGGCCTTCAGGCCTCCCGCAGCCACATCCAGAATATCGCGCGAGCGCCCGATAATGTTCAGGAGTAGAAAGCCGGTGACGAAAAAGATAACGCTGCAGCTGGCGACCAGAATCTCATTCATCCCGGGAGTCCATCGGCTATTTGCGCCGCTTGAGATAACGTTTCAGAGGGTACCAGATGAATCCGATAAAAAGCAGCAAGACGACAATGATCATCCCAACCAGAAAGGCCAGGGCCCCCAAGCCGGCGCCGGGGCCGATATAGGCGTGCGCCGACATCGGAAACAAGGCGGCGATGAAAAAGAACAGAAATACTCTCATAGGCGTCCCCAATAGGTGTCCCCAGTTGTCTCATCAGGCGCTTTGCAATTGCCGGGCCTAATGCACTCTTCCTACTCAACCGACTGGATCGGTTTCAACCCTCAGTCATCGCAATTCCAGTCATCGACGTCAAAGTAGTCAGGTGGAATTCGTGCCGCAATCTCGATCAAGGCGGCGTGTGTGGAGTCATAAGGGAGCACATAATCCCAGACAATCTGTCCTTCAGGGGTCACTTCAAACACCCGACCGTGGACGGACTCAGAGATAAGCAAATTGCCATTTTCCAGAGTCTCCACTGCACCCATGATAAATGACCAGAATGCGCGTTCCCCTGAGGCTGGAAAAAGGATCTCACTATGACGGGTTTCTGCGTCATACGAGATGATATTGGATCCCCATTTGCGATCCAGTGCGAAACGGTCCGGACCATTGTTGAATAAGCGAATGGTTCCATCCGGCATGATATCCGGGTCATGCTGACGCCACCAGGGACCGGTATCCCACCACACGATCTTGTTCGTCTCCGGGTTCAGGATCGCCAACATGTGTAGATTCCGGATCGACAGGAGCAGATCACCCGCCTGCACGCCATCTATCTTTGCAGCAAGTGCCGGTGTCACGATCTCGACATCGTTCAAATGAGTCGGCTCGGGGGCATCACCATTCCTGCTGTGGCTATATTGAAAGAGTTCTGTTTCGAACTCCCAATTGTAGAGAGCTTCCAGGAGAGACACTTCCGAAAGGATCTCACCTTCGGGGGAAACATTCATGATGGTATCTTCATACCAGGCCAGCATGTCGTCCCCCAGATCTTCGCGTTTGACGCCGGGAATCAACATGTCATAGGTGTCCGGAACCGTTTTGAAATCCCGCTTGGACGGCATCCAGAAACTCCCGTCAGACGCCTGAGTGACCGAATGATGATTGGCGCGATCGATGGTCCAGACAACACGGCCGCATTTGTCCAGCTTTGCTGAACCCATTTCGCCGACATTAAAAACGATCGACCCGTCAGGCAGCGCCTTCATGCCTTGGGTGTGATAGTTCAAATGGCTCTTTGGGACCCACGCTTGAGGATGAACATGTGATGGATCGGGCCAGATGTCATCAAACACAACATCCCAGGTGTGAACGATCATACCATCGGAATCAACCAGACGAATCTGAACGCCTTCTTTGAAAGATCCTTGCATCAACGTCAGACCAGGCGCCATCTCGGTCTGATTTTTCAGTACGACACCATCACCCTCATATCGAATGGGTCGCAAGACATCTGGACGGGTCGTGGTCAGCTCGGAAACACTCGCCCTCGATTGATCCACCACGAATTTGATAACGCCATACGGCGGCAACCGGTATCTGCCTGCGACCATGCCGGCGAGAAAAATAGCGACCGCTATCGAGCCAATGAATGCAAGTTTTGCATGGTCGAGCTGACTGAATGCGCGACGCCCATCTTGAAGCAGTTTGTTCAGAATAGATTTCATCCCCGGCTCCAAACTCCATCCCAGCCCGTCTCAAACCCTAGCCACGAGGAAATCCTGCGTCTAGCCAAAGACTTAAGAGCAAGAAGAGTGCCAATGTTTTTCCAGCCTGTGCACAAAAGTGCGCCAGTCATAAGGGTGATATTGGTCATATCGGGATTTGCTAATCGTCGTCCCGTTCGATCAAGCCTGACAGAAGCCGGCGACCGCCATCCAGGGTAATCGCTTCGCCGGTAATGATCGCGCTATTGGGATTGCTCAAGAAAGCGGCGGTTTCAGCGATCTCTTCGCCGATGGATGGCCGTCCCATGGGTGTGCGTTCGCGCAGCCAGGGCTCGCGGCCTTCGGCGCGGGGGCGCAAGGCGATGATCGCATTGACGCGGACCGCCTCGTCTGCCAGCTCGATCGCCGCGGCTTTGACGATGCCGAGAATGGCATGCTGGGAGACGCTTTCGCTGAACCAGCCCGGTTGGGACAACTGGGCGCCGAGGGACAAGACAAAGGTGAACGTGCCGGTCTGGCGGGAGCGATCGGCGGCATTCTCGGTCACGGGGCGCTCGGCGATCAGCTCTGGGGTAAACACGCGTAATGTCTGGACTGCCCCGCGGACCGTTTTCATTAGCACGGCTTCAAAGTCTTCCATATCGAGTTCAAGCAGTCGATCCGGTTCTGGCAGGGGTGGGATGCAAACAACATTGTCCACGAAATGATAGGTTTCCAACGCCGCCGCCATGGCATTGCGAAGGCCAAGCTTGGTGTGGGTTGCGCCTTGATGGATAGCGACCTTGTCGCCGGCGGTCTTGCGTAATTCGGCCAGCGCTGCTGCGTCCGCATCGACGGCAAGCACATCGTGTCCTTCATCGAGAAAACGGCGGGCAACAGACTCCCCCACCGTCTTTCCAAGCCCGATGATCAGGGTGACAGGTTTATCCATGTATGCGCTCCCGGCAGCAGTGTTCAGGCGCTGACCGAGCGCTTGCGTTGCGCGTCAGAGCCTAGCTCGCGCGCAACATACCGATCTCTTCTTTAAGTCGAAGTTTCTGTCGCTTTAAATCCCTTAGGATGATGTCATTGCCCGCCGGTCGTTTCTGCTCTTCATGGATCTGTTCGTCGAGTTGCTCGTGGCGTTTCTTAAGCTCTTCGATTCGACCTTGCAGTGACATAGGCAGGCTCCTTCTCTCTCGCTAAACGGCATCTGTGACTTATCGGCAACAGCTAACCATAGCTTGATGCCAGAGTCACGACAGGTGCGCGATGAATTTCGAATTAGAAACAATCTTGCTTCTGAGAGGCTCAGCACGCCCGCTTTTTTTCGTTTTTCCTGCGAAACATGGTTTCATCTGCCTCAGCGATCAGGTCGGCAGCATTCCGTCCGCGGCGCCATTCCGCGACCCCGCAAGACGCGCCAAGATTGACTGATTCGATCGCGCTGTTTTCGGCGTCGCGGACCACAATGCTGCCAATCAGCGTTTCCAGTCGCGCCGCCTTTGCCTTTGCGTCTGAGGCTTCGGCATGGGTGAAGGCAATGCCGAACTCGTCGCCGCCGAGCCGTCCGACAATATCGCTCTGGCGCAGGTTCTCGACCAGGGTTTCAGCTACATGCTTGATTACATGGTCGCCTGTGGCGTGGCCGAACCGGTCATTGATCAGCTTGAACCGGTCCAGGTCGATGAAAATCATACAGAGCGGTGTGCCATAGCGCTCGGCGAGAGAAATCTCACGAGAGAGCTCGCGCTCAAAAGCGCGGCGATTGAAGATCGGGCAGAGCGTGTCACGATCCGCCAGCTGGGCCGCGCTTTCAAGCTCCCGTTTCAGGCGCGCGCGATCCTCTCGCAGGCTCAGCACTTCTCCGGCCAGCGCCTCGATCGCAGCGCGTTCCCGAACCGGCAAATCCTGAGCGTCCAGGCCTATCGCAGCGAGCAAGTCGCGTCGCGCCCGGCACCGCTCGCGGTACTCACGATCCATGGCGGCTTTGTCGAGCGATTCAGGCATTTGAGAATCCTACCGGAACTTGGTTGCGAAGCCCAGACTCTCAGTGGTTGACGCGGCAGGCGAGATTTCTATGTTGCGCGCTTTGAAACAGGGCCTCCCGGATGACCCAAACTTCAAATAGCGATACACCCGTCGTCGGCGTGATCATGGGCAGCCAGTCGGATTGGCCGGTCATGGAAAAAGCCTGCGCCATCCTTGATGAGCTCGGCGTTGCCTATGAGGCACAGATTGTGTCTGCGCATCGCACACCGCAACGCCTCTACGATTACGCAACCGGCGCCAAGGCAAAGGGCCTCAAAGTCATCATTGCTGGGGCTGGCGGCGCTGCGCACCTCCCCGGCATGGCCGCCTCAATGACCCCACTGCCTGTGCTGGGCGTTCCCGTGCAATCTCGGGCGCTGAGCGGCATAGACAGCCTGCTCTCGATTGCCCAGATGCCGAAAGGTGTGCCCGTCGGAACCCTGGCGATTGGCGAAGCTGGCGCGGCGAATGCCGGGATCCTGGCGGCCTCGATCATTGCGCTGGAAGAGACCTCCGTGGCGGAGAAACTCGACGCCTTCCGGGCGGCGCAGACTGACGCGGTTCAGGAGACGCCGCAGACATGAACGCTCTGACCGCTGGCGCCACGATCGGAATTCTTGGCGGCGGCCAACTCGGGCGCATGATGGCGAGCGCAGCCGCTCAGCTTGGCTTTGATGTGTCAATCTATTGTCCCGAACATGACTGCCCGGCCGCGCGGGTGGCGGCAAGCCATGCGCTTGGCGCTTATGATGATGCGGCGGCTTTGCTCGACTGGGCCGAGGGCTGCGATGTCGTCACCTATGAGTTTGAGAACGTGCCAGTCGCGGCGGCGCGCGCGCTGATCGAGGAAGGTATCATCGTGCGTCCCGGGGCGCAGCCTTTGGAAGTGTCTCAGGACCGCTTGGTCGAGAAGACTTTTCTGCGAGATTGTGGGATCGAGACAGCCGATTTTGCCGAGGTGAATACAGCCGGCGATATTGCCGCGCCGCTCGAGACGTTCGGGGGCCAGGGTATTCTGAAGACGAGACGCGATGGCTATGACGGCAAGGGTCAGGTGCGCCTCGAAACTGGTGATGATTTCGACGCAGCGCACAAGGCCCTCGCTGGCGCGCCATGTATTCTTGAAGCCATGGTGCCGTTCGAGCGAGAGGTTTCGGTCATTGTTGCGCGCGATGCCGTCGGCGATACACTCTGCTACGACCTGCCGCGCAATGAGCACGCGAACGGCATCCTGAAACGGTCAGTTGTTCCTTGCGGCCTTAGCGATGAGGTGATCAAGCGCGCCGAACAGGCGGCAGATGCGCTCGTGCATGCGATGGATTATTTTGGTGTCCTGGCGCTGGAATTCTTCGTCCTCGAGGACGGCACATTGCTCGCCAATGAGTTTGCGCCGCGGGTGCATAATTCCGGGCACTGGACGCCTGAAGCCTGCGCGACCGGCCAGTTCGAGCAGCACATTCGCGCGGTAGCAGGCTGGCCGCTCGGCCCGGTAACTCGCTTTCATGACGTCGAAATGCTGAACCTGCTCGGTGAAGAGGCCCTGGTGCCGCCGGATGCCCTGGCGACGGATGGCGTGCTGACGCTCTATGGCAAGCGCGAGGCCAAGCCCGGGCGCAAGATGGGGCATTTGGTCAGACGGCGGTCCTGAACGCGAACCGGTTATAGCCAAAAAACGAGACCATCGTGGTCGTGCCGACCGCGATGACAATGGCCAGCGCCGGTGGAAAACCGGTAAAGGCGATCAGCAAGCTGGCATAGATCACATAGCTGAGTATGGCCGCGAGTATGGCCACGACAAAATAGCGGGCCCCTTCGCTCGCCTGGCTCGTCCGGCTCGCCCCGAAGGTCAGGGCGCGATTGAGGCGCCAGGTCGTGATCATCGCAAAGAGGATGCCAAAGACCCGCGATGTATAAGGGTCAATACCGCGATGGATCAGCAGAAGGGTCAGTCCAGTATCGACAATGAATCCGGTGCCGCCGACACCGGCAAAGCGGGCGAACTTGCTGACCAGTGCCTTGTTCATTTGGTCCAGTCCTGCGCCGGGAAGCTCAAGAACACGGCGCGCTTCGCTTCGGTGCGCGCACGCGCCAGACTGTCCAGGATGAGGCCGCAGACAGCTGAGATAGACGCGGTCAAGACGAGACCCGTGGCCAGAATTGCAGTCGGCAGGCGCGGGACCAGACCGGTCTCGAAATAGGTCAACAGGAGCGGCGCGGCGAGCAGGCCGGCAAACGCTGCCAGGGCCAGACCAATGGCGCCGAAAAAGGCGGCCGGTCGGGTTTCCTTGGCCAGCATGGCGAACATGCCGAGAATACGAAAGCCATCCCGGAAGGTGCGCAGTTTGGAATGGCTGTCTTCCGGGCGCACACCGTAATGGGTCGGTCGCTCCAGGGTCGAAATGCCGAGCTGGCTGCAATGAACCGACATCTCGGTCTCGATCTCGAACCCGCTCGACAAGGCCGGGAAAGATTTCACGAACCGGCGCGAAAAGACCCGGTAGCCAGAGAAAATGTCTGAGAACTGTTTACCGAACAGGCGGCCATAAATCTTGTTGAAGATCTTGTTGCCGAAGGCGTGGCCTTCACGGCCAGCATCCTCGGTCACATTGGCGCGGGTGCCGACCACCATGTCGACATGGTTGCGCTTGAGCAGCTCGATCAGCGTGTTGGCGACGGTGGCATCATAGGTGTCGTCGCCGTCGACCATCAGATAGATATCGGCTTCCACATCAGAGAAGATGCGGCGGACCACATGGCCCTTGCCCTGGCGGCGCTCGGTGCGGACGATGGCTCCAGCATCGCGGGCGATCTGAGCCGTGCTGTCGGTCGAATTATTGTCGAAGACGTAAATTTCAGCAGTCGGCAGGGCGGCCTTGAAATCGGCAATCACCTTGGCGATCGTAACACCTTCATTATAGCACGGAATGGTCACGGCGATGCGTGGTTCAGCGGTCTCGCTGACGGCGTAAGGATTTGACCCTTCAAAGGCACGGCGCATCGATGAAGCCTTTCAGTAACCTCACTATGCGATAGCCCGACTATACTTAAGGACGGGTAAGGCTCCGGGAGCAAATTACTAATGGCGTCTTCACACATTCGCCCGGCTGACGGGCATATCCAAGGTAAATGGGCTGTCTGGTTTGTGGCAGGTTTCTTCCTGCTCATGCTGCTGCCGCGCATCACGGATGTATTGGCGGGATGGATCCCCGGGGCGGATGATCTGATGCGCCTGCAGCAGATCCGCGATCTGCTCGATGGGCAGGGCTGGTTCAATGTCGACCAGACGCGGATGCTGACGCCTGAAGGCGGGGATATGCATTGGTCACGCCTGCCGGATCTGTTCATCGCCGCATTTATTCTTTTGACCGAGCCTGTGCTCGGACGCGACCTGGCCGAAGCGCTCGCCATCGGACTTTGGCCAATCCTCCTGCTGGCCGCGGCGTTTACCTTTTTGACCCTGATCATGCGCCGATTGCAGATCAATCGGGCCGGGCAGGTCTTCGGACTGATCTGCTTCGCGACCTCTGCGGCGGTTTATAATTTCTGGCCGGGCCGGATCGATCATCATGGTCTGGTTGTGGTGCTGACGCTTGGCGGTCTTGTCGCCGTATTATCGCCCGGCCTCACCGGTCGATCTGGTGCGATTCTAGCGCTGAGTATCGCGTCGATGTTGACCATCGCGCTGGAATCCCTGCCATATGTGGCGGGCCTGATCGCGATTAAGGGTCTGTTCTGGATCGTGCGGGGGCACCGCGAGGGCGTCCGTCTGGCGACATTCGGGTTGGCCCTGATGGTGTTTGCAACCGGCTACTATCTTTTCGATGCGCCGGGCCTCGGGGCAGGCCGGGTGGCGTGTGATGCTTACGGCAATTCGCATTGGGCAGGATTTATGCTGGGCGGCGGATTGCTGGCATTGCTCGGCGTCTTTGGCGGCGCGCTGGAGACCTGGTCGTCTCGGCTGATCGCTGGCGCCATGGCCGGCGCGGCGACCCTGAGTGTGATTTATCTGGTCAATCCGGGCTGTCTCGCAGACCCGTACGCGAATGTGTCGGACGCGGTGCGTGTCTCCTGGCTGAGCATGGTCGGCGAAGCCAAGCCGCTCTCAACGCTCTGGGCCGAAGAGCCAGGGCGTGTGGTCTGGGTATTCGGCTTTCTCGCCACAGCCAGCTTGGCGACGGCCGGAATGGTTGTCTCTTCGACGGACGCGCAGCGCACGGCGCGCGTCGGGATTGCGCTTCTCTTCACCCTGTCTGTGATCACCACGATCTGGCAGATTCGCGGGCAATCCTTTTCCCACGTCTTTGCGGCGATTGGCGCGGCCTGGCTGGCGGGCGCGCTGTTCTCGCGATGGCGCGAAGCGGGCGGTGTGCAGCCGCTACTCGTCTTTGTCGCTGGCGTATTGTTGCTCTCGCCAATCACCTGGGAACAGGTGTCGGCGCAGGTTCCGAGCCGCCTGCCATCATCGAAGAACATGGCGTGCATTCATCCGGATGCCTATACGGATCTGGCGGACCGCGCGCCAATGCGACTACATGCGCCGATCATACTTGGGTCATCGCTGATTGCCCGGACGCCGCATACGGTATTGGCCGGACCATATCACCGCAATATTGAGGGCATCGATCGCTCCAATGCCGTCCTGATCGGACCGGTTGACGAGGCGCATGCCAGACTGCTGGACATGGGCGCAACACATCTGGTGTTCTGCAAGGGCCTGCGTGAGACCACGCGCTATGGCGAGATCTGGCCGGACGGACTGGCTGCGCAGCTCAACCAGGACCAGCTGCCGGATTGGCTCGAACCGGCTGACACGCTGGCCGAGACGGACGGCGTGGTGCGCCTTTACCGCGTCAAACCGGAATAGGCGTTCTGCGTTACCTTCCGCGCCGTTGACCGCGAAACGCGTTTGCGGCAAAGGAGGACATGACAAAACTAGATAATCCAAAAAATATAATAAGTGAGCTGGAAAAGCTCTATTCCGAAGCGGTCGACGCGCTTTGCTCGGCTCTTCAAGACTTCCTTCAGGACGGCGAAACACCGGATCCCGACGCCCGCGCGAACGGGGCGTTCTGCTATCCGGAACTGGTCATAGAATACAATCCCGACGGCGCGCCGCCGCCCATTTCAAGGGCTTTTGGCAAAATGTCGGAAGCCGGCACCTATTCGACGACGATCGCGCAGCCGGAATTCTTCAGTCGATATCTGAGCGAGCAGCTGGAGCTGTTGCTACGGGACTATGACGTGACTGTTTCAGTGCGACGGTCGACGACAGAAATTCCCTATGCCTATGTCTGGGAACAAGGCCAGGCGAGTGGCCTTGATGAGATCAACCCGGCGGAACTCGCCAAATGGTTTCCCTCTCCGCAACTCACCGACATCGGCGACGAGATTGCCGATGGCGAGTTGTTCGAGCCCTATGACCATCGACCACTGGCCCTGTTTGATGCCGCGCGGACGGACTTCTCTCTCAAGCGCTTGCAGCACTATACCGGCACGCCGGTAAAGCATTTCCAACGCTATTTGCTGTTCACCAACTATCACCGCTATGTCGACGCCTTTGTTGACTGGGGGCTGGAGCAGCTTGGCAATGGCGGGCGCTATCAGAAATTGTCGGTGGCGGGTGGTCTGGTGGTCGATGGTGACACCAAGGATGCGCGCAAGCAGATCAGTAATGCGCCGTGGCGCCGTTTCCAGATGCCAGCCTACCACCTCACCGCTGAGGACGGCTCCGGTATCACGCTCGTCAATATCGGGGTCGGGCCGTCCAATGCGAAGACGATCACGGACCATCTTGCGGTGCTGCGTCCGGAATGCTGGATCATGGTCGGGCATTGCGGCGGTCTGCGCCACAGTCAGACTATCGGGGATTATGTCCTCGCCCACGCCTATCTGCGCGATGATCATGTGCTCGATGATGTGCTTTCGCCTGATATTCCAATCCCGGCCATCGCCGAGGTTCAGGTGGCGCTTCAGGAGGCCGCCGCCGATGTCACCGGCGAATCCGGCGATGATCTGAAAAAGCGCCTGCGCACGGGCACCGTGGTCACCACGGATGATCGCAACTGGGAGCTGCGCTTTACTGATAGTGCGCGCCGGTTCAACCAGTCGCGGGCGATTGCCATCGATATGGAAAGCGCGACGATTGCGGCGAATGGTTTCCGGCTACGCGTGCCCTATGGCGTTTTGCTGTGCGTGTCGGACAAGCCTCTGCACGGCGAGATCAAGCTGCCTGGCGCGGCGAACAAGTTCTACGAGAAATCGATTGGTCAGCATTTGCAGATTGGCGTTGCGACACTTGAGAAACTGGCCAGTGAAGGCGCGTCCCTGCATAGCCGCAAGCTGCGCGCCTTCGACGAGCCGCCCTTCCGATGAGCGAGCGCCCGGTTTCGGGATTTCAATTTGGCCGCGTCTTGCGTGGCTGGTGGTGGTTGCTGGGCCGGGATCTCCGCGCCATCATGCCTGCGGTGCTCGCCTGGTTCGCGGGCGGGATCATTCTCCGACAGATCGACATAGCGCTTGGTCTTACGCCCGGGGATGCGTGGCTCAGTACGACGCAGCTGGCCGAACCTCTTTTCGCTGGCATGTTGTATGTCATCGGCCTGAGTCATGATCGCATGACGCCGGGGGTGAGCCTCGGAATTGTTCTCAATCGCTATCTTCCGCTTCTGATCCTGTCCGTGCTTAGCACCCTCGGGGTGGTTGCGGGTATCCTGTTTTTGATCCTGCCAGGAATTGCCCTGGGGGTCTTATGGTCCATCGCGTTTCCCATCCTGATTGTCGAACGGGCCAATCCGATTGAAGCGCTCGGCGCGAGTTTTTCGAGACTGAAATCGGTCTTCTGGCCGGTGCTCGGGCTCATTGCGATCTATTTTTTTGGGATGCTGATTTGCGGCGGGCTGACCGGCGTTTTCGATGCAACCGAAAGGGAGGGTAGAATGAGCTTGCAGATCCTCGATGCCGCCTTCGCGGCGGTGGTAGGCGGGATCGGCGTCTATCTGAACGTCGCGATTTACAAGGAGCTCGGTTTCACAGGCGGGCACGATGTCAGCGTGTTCGACTAGTGCGCGATCGCTCTCCCGCTTGCGCAACGACAAGCTGGACCGCGTTTGATGCACGCCCTATGTCAGCGACGCAGGATCAGAAGGACAAGCCCATGCAGGACCGCGTCAAAAGCTTTGAGAATGTCCGAAACTTTCGCGATTTTGGCGGCTATCAAGGCGCCGATGGGGCACACGTGCGCACCGGGGTCCTGTTCCGTTCAGCGCAGTTTGGCGAGGCCAGCGAGGCCGATATGGCGGCGCTGCAAACCTATCGGATCAAAGTGCAGGCCGATCTTCGCCGCCCGGATGAGCGCGAACGTCATGGCCATCGCTGGCCAGGCGCGGATGTGACCGTCCTGTCCAGCGATCTCGGGACAGCTTCACAAGCCCCCCATGTTCGGTTCCTGACAGAAGTCGCCGTCGACGCGCCGCAGGCACGAGGCTGGATGGTGGATTATTATCGCGAGGCACCGTTCAAGCCGCAGCACATCGAAACCTTCTCAGCCTGGTTCTCAGCGATTGCAGAGCTCGAAAGCGATGAAGCCGCAGTGGTCAATTGCGCTGCTGGCAAGGACCGCACCGGGATTCTCTGCGCCTTGACCCATCACGTGCTGGGCGTTGATCGCGATACAATTTTTGCCGACTACGAGCTGACCAATGAGGCCGCTAATGTGGCCGAACGCTTGCCGGAAATGGCCCGCATGTTCAATCAGCATATCGGCAAGGACTTTCCCGATGAGGTTTACCATCCGTTCGTCGGGGTCAGTGCTGAATTCCTCCACGGCGCGCTGGACAGCATCGCTGATCGCTCAGGTGGTCTCGATGCTTACCTGGCCGAGACGATCGGCGTCGGGGCAGCGGAAAAGGATCGTCTGCGCAAGAAATTTCTGGTCTAGGCACGCCCTCGCTCAACGGATCAAACTTTTTGTGATCATCTTGATCGTCGGACAGGATCGGGCCTATCGAGGGGCATGACTGATACTGTTCGTTTGTGTGCCGTACAGGCCGCGCCCGCTCTGTTTGACAAGCGAGATAGCCTCGAGATTGCGCTCAGCTGGATCGACAAGGCCGCGCAGGAAAAACCCGACATAATTGCATTTGGGGAAGCCTGGCTGCCGGGTTACCCGTTCTTTATCGACAGTCCGCTCTCGGATATCTGGTGGCAGGCGGCGGGTGAGTTGCTCAAGAATGGCGTGCGCCTGGACGGCCCGGAAGTCGCGGCACTGTGCAAGGCGGCGAAGCGTTCAGGGGCAGACCTGGTCATCGGGGTCAATGAACTCGATCCGCAAACCGAAGCCACGCTATATTGTACCATGCTGACCATCGGCAAGGATGGCACACTGCTCAACCGGCATCGCAAGCTCAAACCAACCCATCATGAACGATCCGTCTGGGGCGATGGTGATGCCAAGGGCCTGACACCGGTGCAACGGGACTGGGGGCGGCTCTCCAGCCTGAACTGCTGGGAGCATAATGCGGTGCTGCCCGCATACGCCCTGATGGCGCAAGGCGTGGATGTGCATGTCGCGGCCTGGCCGGGGCGCGAGCCGGAACAGGCCCCAACTCAGCCGGTCTGGGCCCGTCAATTGCTGCTCAGCCGGGCCTTTGCCAGTCAGGCGGGGGCCTGGGTGATCTGTTCAGCGGGATTGCGCATGAACGCGCACGTGCCGGAGCGTTATCAGCCGCTCTATGAGTTTGATCATAATGGCGGGTCGGCGATTATCGATCCGCGCGGCGAAGTCGTGGCCGGCTTGCTTAGAGATGAAGAGGGGCTTTTGGTCACCGACGCGGATCTGGCGCTCGCGCGGGCCTGCAAGGTGGCGAGCGACCCTGCCGGTCATTATTCGCGGCCAGACCTCTTCAGGCTGGAGGTCGATGGCCGCGAAATCTATCCCGGGGACCGGGGGTAAGGATCGGTCTAGCTGTCGGTCAGCTGCTTGGCGAATTTTGACGCAAAGCGGCGCGAGGCGCGATTGGCATCAGTCCAGGTGCCGGACCCGATGACGTCCTGGATATTGTTCTCGAACCACTCATATTCCTGGGTCGCCAGCACATTGCCGTCGGCGTCATAAGCGGTGCCGGTCAATTCCATGCCGCCGATGGAAATCGAGCGAATGGCATCCAGACCTGGCTTGTCAGACAATTGCTGGAAGGTTGGCCGGTTCGGCTTGGCGTCAACAATGACAACATCAACGCGGGCCGGGGAGACACCTGCCTTGTCGAAGGCACGATCAAGATCTTCGATGATCTCTTCGGTCAGCGTTTCGCCTTCGCGTTCGCCATAATTGTCGCTGAGTTCCTCAGCGAAATCCTCGCTATAGGTCACAGCGACTTCGGTGGCGGCGGCGGTTGGCAGGATGGCCAGGGCGCCGATCGCAGCAAAGATGGTCTTCATGGGCTTCAGTCCTTTCCTGATCAGAACAGGATAGAATATAGGGTAAAATTCCATCCTGTTCCAATCACTTGCCCGAGAGGGCCAGATTAAATCGTGTCCACAAACACGATTTCAGCGTCCTCGACCCCGGTCAGTTTCAGGTTCGCAGCCCCCGTAATGGCGGCGCCGTCGCGGGCATGAAGGGTCTCCCCATTCAGCTCGATCGAGCCGGCCGCGAGGACGAGATAGCCATACCGACCTGCCTTGACCTCATAATCCAGGCTCTCGCCCGCCTTCAGCGTAGCGCCGAGAACAGCCGCATTTTGCCGGATCGGCAGAGCGTCGGCTTCACCGCGACCGCTGGCCAGGACCGCCCACTCTCCCGAGCGGTCGGCTTTGGGGAAGGCTTTGGCCCCCCAATCCGGGTCACCACCCGCTTCAGCCGGTTCGATCCAGAGCTGGAAGATCGTCGTGTCTTCATTCTCAGCGTTCCATTCCGAATGCTGGATGCCGCGACCCGCGCTCATGATCTGGACGTCGCCCGCCTCTGTCCGGCCTTTATTGCCCATGGAGTCCTGGTGCGTGATCGCGCCGGTGCGGACATAGGTAATGATTTCCATGTCGCGGTGGCCGTGCGGTGGAAAACCGGTTTGCGGTTTGATCGTATCATCATTCCATACGCGCAGCTTGCCGTGTCCCAGGCGCGCCGGATCGTAATAGTGAGAAAACGAGAAATGGTAATGGGCGTTCAGCCAGTCATTCTCGAACGTGCCGAGATCGGAAAAGCGTCTGATTTCAATCATGTTTGCCTCCTTCAAGAGTTGCGTTGACCCCAAGATGGAGCGCCGCCGGCAATGCGGGTAGAGCAGGGCGGGTGAATTCAATTATGCGGTTTTGGTATGGGTCTTTGCGGCAGCCGGCCGGATCGGCTCAAGCAAAAACCCCCGCCAGCGGCGGGGGTTTTCTCTCAAGGGGGAACCTGTGCGAAGGGTTCCAGGGAGATGAACGGTCTATTTGATCCGGACCGTCGCGCCGCTGGATGTGTCTTTGGTCACATCTTTAGGGCTGCCGCTCACGGTGATGATCGAGCCGCTGGACGCATCCACATCGACGCTGGTCGAGGCATAGATGCGGATCGAAGAGCCGCTCGAGGCGTCGACGACAGCATCCGTGCATTCGAGTTTTTCCAGCGAGATGCTGGAGCCAGACGAGGCGTCCAGATTGAGCGTCTGGCAGGCCCCTTCAATGCTCACAGACGAGCCGCTCGAGGCGTCAACGTCGAGGTCGGTTGCCACGACATTGCCGTTGAATGCGGCCCCGGACGCGGTGTCGACAGAGGTTAGGCTTGGCGACGCGGCATAGACGACGAGGCTCGGCCCGCGGCGACCCCAATTGCTGCCTTGCTTGCGTTTAGCGGTCAGGGTGCCGTCTTCCACTGATACATCTACCTGGTCCCAGCTGCCGCGAGACAGAGTAGCCGTGACAGATGGATTCGGATCCTGCGTGTAGACCATGGAGATGCCGCTGCCGACCTCGACCTGTTCGAAATCACTGTTTCCAAAGTCGCGCGTCTCAGGCGCCTCGACGCCGCCAGATACTTCATCATCGCCATGCGCACGCATGATCCAGATATTCTTGCGATCTGCGCGCGCGGCTTCGCGATCGACCTGAGCCTGAGCGCGCTCGGCCAGACGTTCGGCCCGTTCGGCTTGCAGTTCTGAGCGCTCGATCATCAGCTCGATCTGGTTTTCAATGTTTTCGGAGTGCAGTTCGGCCCAGCGTTCGATCTGTGGCTCCATCTGCTCGGCCCAGGCTTCTGCGCGTTCCTCGACGACGTCTCCCCAAGCATCCATTTCCTCGCCCCAGGCTTCCATTTTGGCTTCCCATTCGGCGAATTCAGGGGAGTCTTCCATGGCTTTCAGCTTTTCGGTGTCAAACTCGAAATGGAAGCTGTTGCCGTCCTGCTCGAAGGCCATTCCGTCAAACCCGGGC
This sequence comes from Hyphomonas sp. Mor2, assembly GCF_001854405.1. Taxonomy (GTDB): domain Bacteria; phylum Pseudomonadota; class Alphaproteobacteria; order Caulobacterales; family Hyphomonadaceae; genus Henriciella. The sequence goes on along the minus strand of NZ_CP017718.1, from coordinate 2,583,037 downwards.
ATGGCAGGCATTTCGGGCATGGGTGGCATCGGAGGCATATCGGCCATATCGAAGGAGAAGGTTTCTCCATCAATAGTGAAGGCGAAACTCATATCGCTGGTACCATCGACGACGATGACATTGTGGCTTTCGTCTTCGTTGAGGGCCTGTTCTTGCGGCGCGCCGTCAAGTTCCTGGGCAACCGAGGAGGTGCAGGAGGCCGTGGCGAAAATGGCGCCGGCACCGAGAGCCACGGCGAGCGTGCCTCCCATCAGTCGGCTTCGCAGTGTGGGAGTGGGGTGCGTCATCATTATTAGTCTTTCTTTTATTGGATGAGCGAGGGTCAGGCTCGCCGCGGCGATGCGGCGATCTGAAGGGCGGGCCAGGCGCGCAGCCTTGACCAGGGTCCGGCCATAAGCGGCAGGAGAGAGTTTCGCACGGGTGATCACATCAGCATCGCAGGCCGCTTCCTGATCGGTGCGGAAGGCGTGGAGCGCGACATGCGCCAGTGGATTGAACCACTGCGTCGCGGCGACGATGTGCGCCGCCTGGAAGGCCCAGAGGTCGCGGCGTTTCAGGTGCATCAACTCATGCACCAGGGCATCGCGGCGCTCGGCAGCATCATAGTCTTCCTCGAACCACATGGGCAGCAGGATGACCGGCTTGGTCAGACCCGTGACCAGCGGACCACTGCACAACAGGCTGGCGCGGACATCCGGTACGCGCTTGATGCCGAGCTGCTTGGCGATCCGTGCGGTCTCCGCGATAGTTGCGGCTTCGGCGGGTTCGGAGTCGGCTTTGATCAGCCAGAGGAATTGGCGCTGTTGATACAGCGAGCGGCCAAGCCAGAGGACCATCCCGGTGAACCAGACACACGTCAGGATCAGGGGTGCCTGGGCCAGGATGGCCTCCAGCAAGCTTGGACCCATCGCGGCTGTCGGGGCAGCGGCGTCAGGGATTGGGAAGACAGACGGTTCGGTAAAGGCTGTGTCAGCCTCGACCGAAACATGGGCGGTGACCTCTGCAGCCGGGTTCCAGACCCACTCATTTACCGCAGCCGTTTCTTCGACCGGCGTGGGTCGGTTAAACCCGAGTAGACCCGCCAGCGACCAGTTCCCGGGCAATGGCGGCGTCACAAAGCGCGCCAGAGGCAGCGCCCAGAGTAAATAAGCGGCCTTGGCGCCGAAGCGCATAGCGAACGGTTTGCGGATCACCAGGACCAACAGTACCAGAACGCCGACGGCAAACGTGGTTAGAATGGCTTCCTGAACCAGCGGGTGAAATTCTGTCCAGCTCATTGCTTCAGTCTCCCCAACAAAGCTTCGAGTTCTTCGATATCGTCATCGCTGAGCCCGCGGGCATCAGCCAGTTGCGCCACCAGCGGGGCGGCGCGGCCACCAAACAGCTTGTCAATCAGCTGTCCGGCTTCCTTTTTCTGATAGTCACGTTTGGCGACGGTCGGGCGGTAGAGATAGCGCCGGCCATCAGCCTCGGTCTCCAGCGCGCCCTTCTCGACCAGGCGAGACAGCAGCGTCTTGACGGTCCGCGGACTCCAATCCTGTTCGCCGTCCAGGGCATCGACAATTTCGGAGGCACCAATGTCGGGCTGCTTCCAAAGCACCTTCATGATTTCAAGTTCGGCTGGCGTGATTTGTAGACTCATCATCTCACCTTTTGACTACAGTTGTGGTCAATAGACGTGACTACAAATGTGGTCAATAGGGAAAATATGACTCTTTGTTAAACTTTCGGGCGTTCCGAACTAGCCGACTTTTTGGTGAGGCAGGTCGTCCTGTGTCGCCGTCGCCGCCTTCAGACCGATCGTCTCGGAAACGATGTAGAGGGGGCGGGCTTTTACCTCGGTGAAAATGCGCGCGAGATACTCGCCAATCACGCCAATACCGACCAGCACAATGCCATTGAAGAATAGAATGACGCTCATCAGTGAGGCATAGCCTGGCACGTCGAGCCCGAAAATCATGGTCTTGGCGACGGTAAACCCGAGATACGCCATCGCGAACAGGCTCACGCCGAAGCCGAGATAGGACCATATGCGCAGCGGCAGGGAGGAGAATGAAGTGATGCCATCAAGGGCAAAGTTCCACAGTTTCCAATAGTTCCATTTCGTCTCGCCTGCCGAGCGCGCTTCTCGGTCATATTCGACCATCTCGGCCTCATAGCCGACCCAGGCGAACAGGCCTTTCATGAAACGCGAGCGTTCTGGCAAGCGCTTGATCGCGTTGACGACATCCCGGTCCATCAGACGAAAATCGCCGACATTTTGCGGAATGCGCGGATGGGTGAGCTTGGAGAACAGCCAATAGGCACCATTTGCCGTGACGCGCTTCAACCAGCCATCGGAGGAGCGATCGCGTCGCTTTGCGAGGACGAGCTTCGCTCCGGCGCGCCATTTTGCGATCATCAATGGGATGACTTCAGGTGGGTCCTGCAGATCGGCATCTATCGGAATCACCGCGTCGCCGGTGGCATGATCAATCCCCGCTGAGAGCGCGATCTCCTTACCAAAATTGCGGGACAGATTGACCACTTTGATCCGTTCGTCCTGCTCCGCTCTCTGGCGCAATCGAGCCAGGGTGAGGTCGCGGCTGCCATCGTTGACGCAGATAATTTCATAAGACGGGGTCACGGTCTGGAGCACACGTTGAACCCGTTTGAAAAAGCCATCCATGGCCTCTTCTTCATTATACATCGGAACAATGATGGACAGTGTCGGCATCGTACGCGCTCCCGTTGACCTCAATCTGAACTCTTAGCGCAGAGAAGTTGCCAAAGGCTTTTCGGGTCTGGAATTAAGCAGGATCTGGCGAAGCAACGCACCGCCAATGAGTAAGATCAAGGCGAGTGTACTGAGCAGGCTACCCAGTCTCTCGGGCGGTGTCGTCGCCAGATAGACATCCACTTCCGAGGCCCCTGCAGGCAGATGGATCGTCACAAGGCCCAATGCTTCATCTTCGCCCAGAATCAGCATCCGGCCATCGGATGTCTCTGCCCGCCAATAGGGCCACGCAGCGATCGGCAAGCGAATGTCGGCGGCTTCCGTGAGAGTCGCTGTCAGCGTCAGGCGATCATGCGGATGCGCGGTCAGGGTCGCGCCCGGGGCATCGTCCTGGAAGGCCCGCTTGGCGATTTCAGCGCTCCGCTCCATCTCGTCGAAAAAGAGATAGAACCGTTCCTCGCTGGTATGGCTGTCATTGGCGACCGCGCGAAATCTGGTCAGTGCGAGTTCCAACGTTCTCGGCGGAACATATTCAGGCGTGCCGACGGGCTCGAAAGTTCCAGCGCGGACGGCGCTGTCTTCCAGGGTCTGGAGGGTCCGGGGGGCCTGGACGAGATAGGCTGTGGCCAGAAGCCCGATCGAAACGATTGCGAAGACCTGCGCCCGCAGCCGCTGCGCGCCGGTCCAGTTTTGAACCACATATCTCGCGACCACGATGCTTCCGAGCGCGAGCGACAATTCACCCACGATCAGAGTCCGCCAGGGGAATTGGACCTTGTTGAGAATCCAGAACTTCCAGATCGGGTAGGAAAATACGGTCATGCAGAAGAAGGCAAACAGGCTGGGGCCAATGATCCAGAGCCAGAGCGCATTCGGGGCTTTTACCTGTTTCAAGATCAGGCCTGAGATGACCGTCACGGCGACGATCAGGGCCAGACAGGCTTTGACGAAATTGGAGGTTTCCGGCGTGATCTCCGGCAGGCCATCGAGCAGAAGCCAGCGGGTCGCATCATAATAATCGGTCGCCAGCATGTCGGGTGACACAGTCCCAAGCAGGCCGAGGGCCGGAACCCAGTATATGGCGCTCAACGCAATGCCGAGACCGCCCCACACGGCGAAGCGGGCCAGCATCTCGACCCGGTCCATGAAGCGCTCCAGCTGAACGACGGCCCAGATCACAATCGCTGCCATCAGATGTCCGACGATGAGCGTTGACGGCAAATGGCTGAAGGCGAGCCCGGCGACGCTCAGGGCGAACAAGACGCCACCTTTTCGATCCTCGATCAACTTGGTGGCGCCAAGCGCAATCAGCGGGATGAAGATGTAGGCGGTCAGCTCGCCAACGGCCTGACGATCATACCAGTCCGCGATGTAGTGATAAGGCAGGATCGTGTAGGCAATCGCACCAAACCCCGCCCATCTCGTCTCGAAGAATCGGCGGGCGAAGGCGAAGAATGAAATGCCCGAAAGGATGACAATCCAGGCGCCTGTCAACGAGAACACCGTTGCCGTATCGCAGCCCGGGCAGCTTGCGGCGCCGAGTGTTGAACCCATCCAGAAAGGCAGAGGGCCGTAGAAATAGAAGTCCAGTGCGCCCATGCTGTACCACAGCTCCGGCGAGAATCGTGGATACAGGTCGCCCTGCCAGAAGGCGCTGAAAAAGGCGTCAAACCAGGGCAGATTATACTTGTAGGAATTGCCTTCGGGCGTGCCCGTGAGTCCATGGAACACCAGCAGGCCAACACTCAACAGGCAGGCACAGACGACCAGGCGCCGGTGCGATTTCAGGGCATGAAACACAGTTCGCTCTCGGATTACGCAGTGCGGAACCCCTAGCAGGTCATCATTAATATTGGTTTGCGACGCGTCGCGCCCTAAGCGTCTTCATCCTTGGATTGCTTGACCATTTCGACTTTCAGGGTCGATCCGGGCGTAATCAGGACGTCTTCGTGGCGCAGCGGAATGTCGATGCCGGCCTCCTTGAACTTGTCCCAGATGTTCAGCATCACCGCGGACGAGACATTGGAGACGCCATTCTCCGGATCATTGATCCAGAAACGGACTTCGATCTCGATGGCTTCATCGCCAAATTCCATCACCAGACATTTCGGGGCAGGGCGCGCGAGGACGCGGTCGGTCTCCATCGCGCCTTGTTGAACCAGTTCGACGGCCTGGCGCAGATCGGATTCATACTCGACGCGCAGGCGCCGCTTCACGCGCACTTCCTTGGTCGAGTAGGACCAGTTGACCACCTTGTCGGTGATCAGCATCTCGTTCGGAATGAGATGTTCCTTGCCATCGCGCGTGATCACAGAGGCATACCGAAGCCCGAGCGATTTCACGACCCCATAGGTTTCGTCCACCTCGATGACATCATCCGGCTTGATCGAGCGATCGGTGAGCAGGATGACGCCGGAAATGAAATTGGCGACGATCTGTTGCATCCCGAAGCCAAGCCCCACCCCGATCGCGCCGCCGAGCACGGCCAGACCTGAGAGCGGGATGCCCAATCCGGCCATGGCGAGCAGCGCCGCTCCAAAGAACAGGCCGACCTGTACAGCGTTCCCCATCAGGATGCGCAGGGATGGCTCGACTTGCGGCAAATCGTCGACGCGGGTCTTGAGTTTCTTGGCGAGCCAGTTCGCGGCGAACATGAACAGGGCGACGGTGGCGATCGCCTGAACCACAAAGACCGGGCTGATCGTGCGATTTCCGAACGGTGGCCCGATGCTGCTGAGCCAGGTCATGACTTCATCGAGAATGCCGAACGCGTACAAGGCCGCGAAGATCCAGATGACCCATCCTGCTGGTTTTCGGAATGCATCAGGCAGGAAGGTCGTGACCAGGCGGATCAGCAGCCAGGCCACGGCCAGTGAGGAGGCAACGCGGACCAGTGCGCTGTCCATGCCATTGCCGGCCATGGCCGCTTGAGCTGCATAGAGAAACGCCGCCCACAGCGCCGGTCGCACCAGCCGCGGCAGAGTCTCGTCGACCATGGTTCGTGTGCCTTCCGGTACCCGGGCCAGGCCGGACAGGACCAGATCACGTGCGCGCGGGGCGAACAGGACACCCAGCGCCAGCGCCGCCAGAATCGCGCTGACTTGCCAGAGCACTGGCAACAGCACGGTCATGTCCAGCAGGTTCTCATTCACCCAGGCCATGGGGTCGTTCAGAATCGGCTCAGCCCAGTCGAGCAAGCCGGGTTCGACCGTCGTTTGCTGAGTGCCCTCACCCGCCGTTTCGGAAGTGACGGCGACTTCGGTGACCGACAGATTCTCCCCGCACACACGCTGGTCCTCTATCGTGACACAGCCTTCGACCTGAATCTGATCTTCATTTTCCATTTGCGGCGCACTCTATCAAAGGCTGACCTTCTGTAAGCCCTACGCCTTTCGGGATAGCTCAGACGGGCGGGTAAGGGAACACAGAGGTTGTGGCGCCGAGATCGGTAAAGCTGCCTTCCATCGCGCTGAAGCCCTGTTCAATCAGGGAGTCCGGCGTCCAGCCTTCCATGCGTGAAACTGATTTCACCGGCCGTGGCTGGCTGAACAGAACGACCTCATTGCCGCGGACACTGAAGATCTGTCCGTTCACATGCTTGGCGCCATCCGCGCAGAGCGTCACCGCCAGTTGTGCCACCTGGTCGGCCCGCATTCCGGTGCGCATTCGCTCGACCCGTTCCGCCCCCGCTTCATCCTTGACCGGGATGGAAGCAATCATTCGCGTCCAGGCAAAGGGTGCGATGATGTTCGACCGCACATTCTTGCGCGCGCCTTCCATGGCGATGATCCGGGACAGTCCAGCAATGCCCATCTTGGCCGCCGCATAATTGGCCTGGCCAATATTGCCGATCAGGCCGGAGGTCGAGGTGAACAGAACGAAGCTGCCATCTTCCTGCTCGCGAAAATGTTCGACCGCAGCGCGGGTGACATTGAACGAGCCGTGTAGGTGAACATCGATGACGGATTTCCAGTCATCTTCGCTCATCTTGTGGAACATGCCGTCGCGCAGAATACCCGCAGGGTTGATGATGCCGTGCAAGCCGCCAAACGTATCCTTGGCCTGTTCGACCATGCCCTGGACCGCGTTCATGTCGGTGACGCTTTCAGAGTTGGACGCGGCCTCGCCTCCGGCGTCTTTGATTTCCTGCGCGACCTGCGCGGCCAGGCCGGCATCGCCGGCTGAGGCACCGTCATCGGTAAGTGCGCCGCCAAGATCGTTGACCAGGACTTTTGCGCCTTCCCGAGCGGCCAGCAGAGCACATTCCTTGCCGATGCCGTTGCCGCCACCGCAGACCAAAATCACTTTGCCATCCAAAACACCCATCGCGACCTCCATATCTTGTCTTAATCCGCGCTGTGTCAGCATGGATTATCCGCTCAGGCAAGGGTACCGCGAGGCGATCCGGAGTTATGCCTGTGACAGCGCCGTGAGGCTGTCCCCGTCACGCTGCGCGGCGTAGCTGGCGACATCGTTCGCTGTGTAAGTAGGCTGAGTGACATCTGTCACTTTCTTGAAGTCCGCACGGGCTTCGTCTCCAGTCAGCGTGACCAGAATCCAGCCGCTGTCGAACGGGTCGTGATAATCGACTTCCTGATTTGCATCGGCAAATTGCGGTCCAAGATCTGGCACTTGCTTGATATAGGTGCCGAGGCCGGGAGAGGTGACGGATGTACATCCAAACTCGACGCCCCGGCGTTCATTATCGTCATCGACCAGAGTATTAGCCCAGGCGGTATGGGTGTCACCGGTCAGCGTCACCAGGCGCGCGCCAGCTTCTTTGGCGCTGGCATAAAGTCGGTCGCGGGCGGCTGGGAACCCGTCCCAGGCGTCGAGATTGAAAGGCAGGCCAAGTTGGCTGAAAGGGATCAATTGCTGGATATAACCCACATCCTGCGCGGCCTTCTGTTCGTCTGTCATGCTCAGCTCAAAATTCGGTGGGCGTACACGGGCCATGACAATCTGGTTGGCCAGCACTTGCCAGGCTTTGCCCTTGGCCGTGGAATCCTTGAGTTCGGCATCTAGCCACGCTTCCTGTGTCGCCCCCAGCATGGTCCGCTCGGGGTCTCGGACTTTAACCATGGTTGCGGCCGCCGCCATTGGGACGTCCGCTGCCGGAAGCCCACCAATCTCCGTGAACCAGCTGATCTCGTCAGAGCGTCCGGTGAGACGCGTCTCCAGGCACATGACCGAAGCCACATCGCCGAAATCAAACCGCCGATACAGCGCCTCTCTTGGCTTACCGACTTCCGGGTCGCGGACCGGCATCCATTCCAGATACGCCTGAACGGCGGCTTGCTTGCGATCAGTCCAGTTGCCTTCGCCCGCTTCCGGATTGTGGTTCTCGGCGCCAGAGCGATAGGAGTTATTGGTGCTTTCGTGATCGTCCCAAGTGGTAATCCAGGGCGCCGCCGCATGGGCTGCCTGCAAGTCCGGGTCGGTTTTGTATTGTGCGTGACGGGCGCGATAATCGTCCAGACTGACGATCTCCAGGGGCGGTTCATGATTGCGATCAAGCGCCTGACCGGTGGTGCCGCCATAGCCGTCTATGCCGTACTCGTACAAATAGTCGCCAAGATGGATAACCGCATCAAGATCCGGCGTGTTGGCGATCTCGCGATAGACATGAAAGAAGCCGAACGGATAGTTTGAGCACGAAATAACCGCAAACTTGACCGGCTTGTCGCCGCTGGCAGCGGTGGTCTTGGCCCGGCCAGAAGGCGAGAGGATGTCGCCAGATGTGACTTTCGCACGGAACCGGAAATAGTACGCCTTGTCCGGTTCAAGCTCTCTGAGTTCCACCTTGACCGTATAGTCGCGCTCAATGACCGCATAGCCCTGACCATATTTGACCGCGCGTTGCATTTCGGCGTCTTCAAAGACGTCATAGCTGATTGGAACTCGCATGCCTGGATAGGCCGCGTCCGGGGTGACCCGTGTCCAGATGATGACACTGTCCGGCAGCGGGTCTCCAGACGCCACGCCATGAATAAAGCTGACTGTGCCTGGATAAGCTGGACGCTCGTCCGCGCTGACCAAAATGCGCGTTTCTGGATCGAGAATGGGATCGCGATTACAGGCCGCCAAGCCAAATATACTCGTGCTGGCGCCCAACAGGCCGCGTCGTGTCAGTTTACTCATGAACCAGTCTCTCCGCTCGCTGCCGCTATTGCGATTACAGCATGTCCTTCCGTGCCCCGTGGGTTTATACCCATCTGATGACAGATTTATCAGCTTTAGCAGGCGAATCCGATAAGGGAACCCGGCTTGATCGATTCCTCAGCGAACAGATCGAGTCCTTGTCCCGATCGCGTGCGAAGACGCTCATCAAAGAGGGACGTGTGACAGAGCAGCGTGGGGGGAAATCCGCGGTGCAGATCGATCCCCGCAAAGGCGTCGAACCGGGGGTCATGTATCAACTCGACATGCCTGCCCCGGTGCCCGCCATTCCCCAACCCGAAGCCATCGAGCTCGATGTGCTGTTCGAAGACGAGCACCTCATTTTGGTCAATAAGGCCGCCGGAATGGCGGTTCATCCGGCTCCGGGCAGCTGGCAGGGAACCCTGGTCAATGCGCTGTTGCATCATTGTCAGGGCGCGCTGCCTGGAATTGGCGGGGTGGAGCGGCCCGGCATTGTCCACCGGATAGACAAGGATACGACGGGTGTCCTGGTGGTCGCCAAAACGGAGCAGGCCCATAAGGGCCTATCGGATCTGTTTGCGACACACGACATTGACCGCACCTATCTGGCTTTGACGCGCGGGGCGCCGCGACCGGGTGCTGGAACGGTTGAAACCGATATCGCGCGCAGCCCGAAGGACCGCAAGAAAATGGCGGTCGTCCCCGATGGCGAGGGACGCAGTGCGATCACTCACTACAAGACGCTGGAGACCTATGGCGAGATCAGCAAGGTTGAAGCCCGACCGGCGGCGGCGTTGATTGAGTGTCGGCTTGAGACAGGGCGCACGCATCAGATCAGGGTTCACATGGCACACCAGAATTGCTCTCTGATTGGGGATCCGGTCTATGGTCGCCATCGTGGCATCAAGGCGCATGGTCGTGGCGAGGCGTTTGACACCGCTACGGGTCTGGCCCGGAAATTGACGCGCCAGGCCCTGCATGCGGCCAGTCTCGGCTTTGCGCATCCGGTAAGCGGAGAACGTATTTTCATTGAAACGCCTTTGCCGCCGGACCTCCAGAAGTTGCGGGCGGCTCTGAACGCGCTCTGATCAATCTCGCACCCGCTTTGGCGGCGCGACATTGCTGCGCTTGGCGAGGAATTCCGCGAAGCTCTCAGACAGGCGTTTCACCTCGCCCCGCAGGCGGCCATACTTGCCGCGAATGGAATCATAACTGTCCAGATCTGGTCGATCCATGGCACTCAACGCCTGAACGGATTCCGGGATGGTCGGGCCGAATGTGCGATCTTTCAGATAGATCTCTTTCAGCTCCATTTCGGCATTGCGAGCGTAGCGTGTATTTTTGAACCGGGTGATGACAACGAAGTTGCGCGAGGCCAAATGCGGCGTCACGTTGGCCGTTATCCAGTCGGAAAACTGTTTGGTGCCCCAAATCGAAACGGAGTCGGCAAGGGTTGGTGTGATGAACTGATCCGAGATTGACAGAGCTGCGCGAGAGACCGGCGAGAGGTATGGCGGTGTGTCGATCAGGATGACATCATAAAGATTGGTCAACGGTTCGAGCGCCTTAGCGATATGGTCCGCGAGATAGCTGGCAAGACGGCTGGGGGCCATGCCTTTGGTGTAGATCTTTTCTTCCAGCTCCATTTCGGTCAGTCGCAGCTGGGTGTGCGACGGCAGGATGGAAATCCATCCCCGTCTTTCATCGCGTTCTTCCGCTCGTCTCAATTCCTCGAGGGTGACGGCATTAGGCAGGATCAGATTTGCGATATTGGGCGGCTGATTGGCAGCAAACTGCTCCAGCAAATGGTGTACACCCTTGCCTTGCTCGAATGCCAGCTGCAATCCGCGATCGGTCAGGAGCATCTGGCTTGAATTTGCCTGGGGATCCAGATCGACCACCAGCACATCGGCCCCGTAATAGTATGCCAGCCCATCGGCGAGCATCAGCGTGGTCGTGGATTTGCCAACGCCGCCCTTCAGGTTGGCGATCGCCGCAATTGTAGCTGGCATTGAAACAGTCTCCCTGAGCTCTCGTTCTGGCATATCTTATTCGATCCCGAAAGGGCCGATCCGCATTGCAGAGATGCAATTGAATGCTTTCTTTTGCCGCGCCCGCGTCCTTGACTGTTCACTCGCGTGTCAGGGGCATGGCGTGGGTCGGGCATTTGAATGATCTTCAATCAAACTGAGAAAATCACTCGCGTCACAGGCGAAGTAATTTGCATTGGCAGAGATCCTGAAACATAAAGAATTGGTAAACGTATCTTTTGTGGTCGACATCCAGAGATTTTCACGGGGACAGTAGCTCGAACGAGCAAGTTGGCAGGAAAATTGCTCAACGCTCTGGGAGCTATGTAGAAAACCTCAAGATCGAGATCGGTGTGGGACAAGAAATGGGCTATCAACCGTACACGGGTGATTTGCAGAATGCAGAGTATGCCGCGAAGGACAGCAAGACTTCGGCTCGGCCTGTGTCGAATTTTGCCAAACGCGTCCTGGATATTGTCGTAGCGCTCTCTGCCGGTCTCTTCCTGCTTCCAATCCTGCTTCCGATTGCAATCATCGTGCGAGTCTCTGATGGCGGTCCGGTCCTGTTCCGGCACAAGCGCATTGGCCGGGACGGCAAGGAGTTCATGCTCTACAAGTTCCGCTCCATGGTCCCGGATGCCGCCGAACGTCTGGAGCGACTGCTCGAAACAGATGCTGATGCGCGGGCCGAATGGAACGCCACGCGCAAGCTCGAAAATGATCCTCGCATCACCTCGTTCGGGAATTTCCTTCGCCGTTCATCACTCGATGAACTGCCTCAAATTCTGAACATTCTGAATGGACAGATGTCGGTGGTTGGGCCGCGCCCGATTACCAAAGGTGAAATCGAAAAGTATGGCGAGTATTTCGAGCATTATTGTTCAGTTCGCCCAGGATTGACGGGGCTTTGGCAAGTCAGCGGGCGGAGCGAGACCACATATGAAACGCGGGTCCAGCTCGATGTCGAATATGTCGCCGTGAACACGTTCTTCCTGGACTTCAAGATCCTGTTGATGACGATACCCGCCGTCCTTCGCCGGGCCGGTGCACGGTAGACTCAATCTCCGAAAACTTCCGGGTCGCCTTAAGGTCTGATCAACAAAGCCAATCTATGTTTGCTTTCGATTGCAGCTGCCCCGCAGCGCCTTGTGACGAGAGCTTGATGACCTATCTGACCGGATCTTCCAATGCCGCTGCCACGTCGATGGAATTGTCGGGGTCCAGCATTGGGGCATTCGCAGAGGCGTCATCCTATCACGATGTGGCTCAGCCCGCGAGCAATGAAAAGTGGCCCCTGTGGTGGACGGTTCTGGGCGTCATCGCGTTCTGCGCCACATTTTGGACGGCATTGTTCAGCATCATTTTCTAATGCAGCCTTTGCATTGGTATGATGGATGCATACAGTCACAATGACGAGGTTAATCCCGAGCGTCAGGTCAACGGTGGATGTGTCGGCAGAATGCTGCTGATACCGCTCAATCGCCGAGCCCCGACGCTTTGATGCGTAAGACAGTGGACAGCGAGACCTGAGATGCAGTCAGAACAGCTCATTGCGCGAGTCTATCAACGATTTTCTGGCGGAAGACTGTATGATCAGGCCTTGCTGGTCATCTGGTTTCTGGTGATCGGTCTGCCGATGAATGGGCTGACGCCGTTCAGATACTTGTTCATCATGTACTTCCTGAGCTTCTTCCTGTTCGATACGCGCAATATTCTGACAGGGCTGGCAAAGACCTGGTGGTTATGGCCCTTTCAGATTGTCGCCTTCCTGTCGATCTTCTGGTCACCTTATGCCTCAGAGGCGGTTCGATCTTCGATGCTGCTTATTCTGTCCACGATCGTGACTGTCGTTGTGGCGTCGAAATTCACCCCCGGTCAGATCATTCGCTGCGTGATGATCGCGTGTGCAGTGGTGATTTTGTACATTTTCTCGCAAGACATTCCAATCAATCGCGGCGCCGGCTTTGGCAGTAAGAACTATGCCGCGCAATTCATGCTGACCGGGTTTATTGTCGGCGCTGCCGTGGCGCTGAACCCCAAGGAGTTGAAACAACTTCGATGGTTGGGCGCGGCGCTCATGCCAGTATTTGCCTCTCAGGTGATGGCCGCAAACTCCACGACCGCATTGTTGATGTTGATGGGCAGTGCGGGTTTGATTTTTGGGATGAGAGTGTTTTTCGTCGACAGTCGAGCGGTTCAGAACCTGTCCAGTTTGCTCGCCGTCATCGTGCTGATGACTGGACTATTGCTGCTATACGCCGCCCTTGCCTTTGTGGATGCGCAAGTGATCGACGATTTTCTCGGCAGGTTTGGTAAAGACTCAAGTCTGACGGGTCGAACCAGTCTCTGGGAGGAGGCCGGGCGACAAATCAGTATGCGCCCAATCCTTGGGGTCGGGCTGGATGGATTCTGGCAATATGACGTTGGATCGGCTCAGACCCTGAACGAGAATGACCATAAACCCATCGGCACTCGATTGACGTTCCATAACGTGCATCTTGAAGTCCTGGTACATGTCGGTCTGGTGGGATATGGCGGATTTCTGCTGTCCATGTTGTTTGTGATCTGGCTGGCTCTGAAACAACTCTTCACGCGCCCGGATATGGCGGCGGTGGGGTATTGTGCGATTATTGCGGTGTCGGTCATTACTTCTTTCACCGAGTCGTCTCTCTGGTCGGGCTTTAACATTCAGGCGTTTCTGTTCTTCGTCAGCGGCGCGGTCTACGCGCGGGGCGAGCGGCGAAGCTATATTGGCAACATGGTCTCAAGGGAGCCGGTTGCGGCCTGATCGCTCAAAACTCAATAGGGCTCGAACAAAAAAGCACATGTGATTTCCGTCCACATGTGCCTTTTCGTTTTATTCCGTTTCCGCTCTTACGGCGCGTTCCGTTTACGGGAAGAACCGAACAGTAATTGATACGGAATGATCATCGAACGGATTGACCGGCGAGTCCTGTGTCGCAAAGCGATAGCCGGCCCCAATCTGCATGTTCGGGTTTACTTTCCAGTTCGCACGAGCAGAAAACACGGTCTGATCGTCCTCGCGATTGGACGGATTAAATTCCCGGTTTTCGAGATAGATGTCACTGGACAGAACCAGGGTTCTGAGTAGCTCATGGTCGAGCCCGACGCCGTAGCGCGTGACGAGGACGTTTGAGTCTGCTGTGTTGCCCGCATCCGAAACACTTTGCGAAGCGATAAAGGTTGCTGTTGTCAGCTGAGTCGGGAACCATTGAACCGATGCGCTCAGGCCCGTTTGCTGAATGTTGGCAAGGGTTGGATCATCAGGGTCAAAGTCCTGATACTGAGCGGTAACCTGACCGCGCAAATTGACCGGAAGCTCAAAGTTTGCCCCGGCGCGATAGGTGATACCTGAAATGTCTCGATTGGAGCCGGCTGCACTATATTCGCGATCCTCGGTCTGAACTTCGCCGATGATCGCCCAGTCGCGGGTGACGGCATATTGGGCGGTCGCGGTGACCGTCACCGCTTCCTGATCGCGGAAATCCTGATCGATAATAACTCCGGATGGACCGCTCGTATCCGAATAATCCAATTCGTTCACGGCAACGCGGCCGGTCAGGCGAATTCGATCTGTTGCGTAAAGGGCATTCACTTCGCCGCCATTGCGGTCGAACTCAACCCGTTCGGACAGGCTTGTACCCGACAATCCGCCAATGGACAGGCGGCTTTCACGCTCGTTCTGGTGCGTGAGAGAGCCTGCCACGGCAAAGTTCGATGTGACATCCAATTCGCCGAATCCCCGGACGCCATAAGTCGTTTCACTTTGATTGGCGAGGTCGAGAAATTCCTCATGCTCGACGGCGGCGTCGAAGCCCAGGCGGTGTCTTGACCAGGTCGAGGCAACCGAGATGGAAGGCTGAATTCTGACGACCGTATCTGACTGTTCGTTCGTATCGGTCAGGAACACGTTGCTGCGGGTGCGGGAGCCGAGCAAAAGGACTGGCCGGGCCTGAAAGGCGCCCAGGTCCACCGGAACCGGATCGATCCCGGGATAGGAGCGGGCATTCGCAGCCGTGTAGCGATCGCGAGCAAAAAATTGACCGGCACTCGGGGATGAAACGGTGGCGCCACCATAATAGGATCGATCAGCGACCTGTGCGAACGCGTATGTCGAACTGCTGAGCACTAAGGCCGCCACCGCGGCTGACGTAAATTTCGACATTGGTACTCTACCCCTTTGACCAAACTGAAGGATGATTTCCTGTTACGCGCTCACCCTTAAATGCGCGTGAATCGTTGACTAGAAAAAGCGTTCCAGGACGCGGATCGTATCGCCTGGCTGCACGAACGTCGTGGGCGTCAGTTCAACCCGGCGCTCCTCGATATCATCAAACCCCTTGATCGCGACGACCCGGCGATTGGCGCGATGGCTGAACCCTCCCGCGGTCGCAATCGCGTTTAGGACTGTCAGGCGGTTTGTGTATGGATATTCGCCTGCGCGGCTCACTTCGCCCAGGATATAGAATGGGCGGAACGTCATGATCTCGGCCGTGACTCGTGGCGATTTCAAATATCCCTGGCTGAGACGGTCTTCGGTCAACCGTTGGAATTCAGCCACGGTCAGGCCTGCGGCTTCTATGTCGCCAATCAGCGGAAATGAAATCGTCCCATTGCTGGCAACCGTATACTGGTTCGAGAGGTCATCGTGGCCGAAGACCGTGACCCGAAGCTGATCGGCAGGCCCGAGGCGGTATTCGCCATCATAAACCGAACTGGAAGGATCAGACGTGCCTTGAGTCGGCGCGGACACGGTCGGAGCCGTCTGGCATGCGGTCGCTAGGCCCAGGAAAAGCACGCTAACAACCAATTGCAGAACGCCCCGTAACTCTCGTGTCATTATGATGCCTCCCGAGCCTGGAATTGGTTGGTTAAAAAGGACATTTTATCGCCTTCAATTTTAACGGCCGTCAATCTGCCTGTAAAGTACGCGCCCGTGTCTACATTGACGCGGCGATGATCCGAATAGGGTGCATTTACCGGTGTGTGCCCGTGCACAATAAACAGATCTTCCTTGTCTTTTGCGTTGAGGAACTCATCGCGGATCCACATCCTGTCTTCGTCCGTCTGTTGTTCGTAAGGAATGCCAGGTTTCACACCGGCATGAACAAACCCATAAGGGCCGATCTTGTGACTGACTTCAAGTTTTTCGAGAAACTCAACATGCTGGTTTGGAATAGTCTTGACCAGCTCAGCCTGGATTTCCTGCCATTCTTCAACAGCGTTAACTGATTTGGGAGGTGAAATTCCGTAAGAAATCAAAGTCTCGCGACCGCCGAAATTGGCCCAGTCGGGGCCAATTTTGTGATCGCGCAGAAACCGCAGCATGGCTTGTTCGTGATTGCCTTTCAAGAAGACGGTTTCGAACGTGTTGTCCCGGCCAAGCTCGATCAATGTGCTGATTACATCGCGCGATTGAAAGCCGCGATCGATATAGTCGCCAAGAAACACCAGATGCGCACGTTCTGTGCTGGATTTGGCGTCATGCGTGATGACGTCGATCAAGGCGTGCAAAAGATCCGCACGGCCATGCACGTCTCCGATCGCATAGACCGGTGCCGCGAATGGCAGCTCAGGGGCATGGATGATGCTGCCTTCGAAATGATGATGGGCACGACTGGCCGTTTCGCGGCGGTTGACATCGCTGAGGCGCTGGAACTTTGCCACGGTTCGCGCAGGCGTTTCGGATCTGCTGAGAGACTCGGCCTTGCGGCGCCGCACGAATGGGAGAAACCCAAACAGCGCCGAGAAGAACCCTGTCAATTTTTTATACAGATAGTCCATCAAAAACTCTGAACGTCCGACTTGACGCGAAAACCAATCGATTGGGCTTGAAACCCGTCCCCTGTGTCCCGTGTGCAATTAATATACCAGATTTTTCGCGTTGAACTAAGACAAGACGATGACAAAAATGGTTCTGAAAGCAGAAAAAAATCAAATGCTTACGAATGAACCTTAACTGCGCGGTTTTTTTGCACCATATTTTTGTCCACAGGCTCGCAATTTTGTCCACAGGCCGTGATTGTGCGGAAATCACAGTTTCGTCGCGTCCTGGCGTTCGCGTTTTCCGAGATCAAGAAATGTCGAATTGAATTCGATCTTCGTGCCTGAGGCGAGTGTTCCGTTTTCGACTCAACCAGTCGACGAGCGTTCGGCAATTTTTCGGGCGCCGCGGCTGATGATCAGATCGATCAGATCCTCTTTGGACAGCCGGTTCATATCGGTGCTGCTGGCCAGGTTGATCCGGCGAGCCATCTTTTTCAGATCTGCCGGTTTGAACGCCAGCAGCTGTTCGCGCGCGCGCTCGGTGCCGTTCTGAGAGATCAGTTCCAGCGGATTGACGATTTCCGCCATGTCGGCAGCTTCGAAAGTCACGTTAACGGGCAGCGCCTTGATGATCCGATAAGCCATTTCCGGATTTGCGGCGAGTTCAGACCGCAAGGCGCCGAGGAAATTGTCGATCACTTCCAGCGGGTCATATTGATCAGTCATTGAATAGAGTCCTCGCATTTACCCGGCACAATCGTCCGTTTTGGATCTCGATTGCCATATCTCAACCATAATCTGTTCTGCGGCCGCATTTCAATCTGCATTTGGGCAGCAAGTCACACCTGTTGAACATGGACATTTTGCGAGGCTCATGATCAAACGCCGCCAGACCAATTCATTCTGATCTTTCAGGAGACAAGTGATGCCCAAAGGACTGGTTACTCTGTTTGGCGGATCCGGCTTCATCGGACGCTATGCGGCCCGCAGCCTGGTCAAAGCCGGTTACCGTGTCCGGGTGGCCGTTCGTCGTCCGCATCTGGCCGGAGATGTGCGGCTCGCCGGCGCCCCGGGCTGGGTGGATATTGTCCAGGCCAATGTTCGTCACAAGGCGTCCGTCGAGGCCGCACTTGAGGGCGCTGATGCCGTCGTCAATCTGGTCGGAATTCTCTACGAGAAAGGCCGCCAGAGTTTTGAAAGTGCGCAGCGCGATGGGGCCATCAATGTGGCTGAGGCCTGCGCGGCGGCCGGGATTAAGACATTGGTGCATGTGTCTGCGATCGGCGCCGATCCGGCCAGCAAGGCCGATTATGCCGAAACCAAGGGCGAAGCTGAATCCGCTATTCGTGAGGTTTTGCCGACCGCGACTATTCTGCGCCCATCCATAGTGTTCGGCCCTGAAGACGAATTCTTCAATCGGTTCGCGGCGCTGTCGACACATCCCCTGACCAATCTCTTTCCGGTTCTGCCGGCGATTGGCGGTGGTGAAACCAAATTGCAGCCCGTCTATGCGGGTGATGTGGCGGATGCGATTGCGAACGCCATCGGTCGCGATGATGCGCGCGGAAACACCTACGAGCTTGGCGGTCCGAGCGTGTATTCGATGAAAGAGCTCTATGCCTTCATCGGGGAAACCATTGATCGCAAGCGCTTCCCATTGCCGCTCCCCTTCTTCGTGGCCAAACCGCTCGGCCTGGCATTCGGGACGATCTATCGTTTCATCTGGCCCCTCTCGTCCGGCATTCTCGGCGCGCCGCCGATTACCGGCGATCAGGTCGAGATGCTCAAATTTGACAATGTCGTGTCAGAGGGGGCTCTTACGCTGTCAGAGCTTGGCGTGACGACACTGGAATCCATCGAAGCCCTGGTGCCCAGCTACCTGTACCGCTTCCGCCCGTACGGTCAGTACCACCAGAAAAGCGAAAGCGCCTGAGACACGTTCACTCGATCCAAGTGATTGAATAGAATTGGTTTTAAGCGCGCGCGACTTCCAAAACCATGCGCGTGGCATCGGTCAGATCAATCTTCTCGTCCGATGCCTCCCATTTGACGGGACTGCGATAGACCCAGAACGCGCCATCGCGATTGTGCTGGGAATTGTTGACCTGACCAACGCTGGCAAACAGATCGAAAAAGGCGATCTCGCGGCCGCTTTTGGTGTCAACGATCACTGTTTCATCCGGGATCTTGGTCTCCAGATCACACCAGAACATGACACGGCTGCCTTTGGCTTCGCGATATCCGAACATCGGCGCATTTGAGTGCTTCAGGCGCATATCCTGAAAGCGTTGCAGCAAGGTCTCCGCATCGGTATCATTCTCGCACGTTGCCCAGGCTTCATGGGTCATGACAGGCTCAACCGTGACACCCGCAGGGGCCTCGATAAAGTCGAGCACTTTCTCGAAGTTTCGGGCGCGATAGACGAACTTGCCACCCTGCTCTTCATAGCGCAGATTTTGTTCCTGGCTGAGCGCGGTGACCAGCACCAGAACGCCATCATCGCCGAGCAAATGCAAGGCTTTGCCTATGGTTCGGTCGAAGCGCTTGTAGCCGTGCAAGACCGCGTCGCCATAGGATGACATTTCCTGTTCCGATGGCTTCACCTTGTACACTTCAGGCATCAGGTGGCGCCAATAGCGGTGTTGGAGGAAGGCGACAGAATTGCCAAAGAAGAAGGCGTTCTGAGGCTTCTGGCGTTTGACGGTGGTCGAGAACACATCCCAGAGCAGGTCATCCAGAAGACAGGCGCGTTTCCAGTACAGATCGCGTGAACTGACTTTCTCGCTGAGGATCTGCTTGACCGCCTTGTAGACGGTTTCCAGAGACAGGCCATTGCGCAGGCAGAACACGCCGAATTTGGTCAGTTCCGACAAGGTGATCTTGTCATCCGGATTGGAATGCTCTGCGACCTGTCGGGCGATGAATTTGTGAAAGGCGCCAAATTCCGGCTTCGATGCCGGGACGTTCTTCGACCATGGGTCCGGAACGATCGTGACCAGGTCATTCGAGGACGGGCCTGCATTCATTGCACCGAACACCAGACTGGTCTGGCCATCTTCAGCCAGTTTGTCCCAGAGGCTCGGTTGTTTCAGGATATGGCCCTGATCAAGTTCGGTGATCTGATGTGCGTCCTGCGTCAGACCGGTATGAAATGAGACCCACTGAACCCAGGGTTCCAGGCTCTCATCGTCGGTATGGGTAACGAACGTCGCTCCGCCCTTTTTCAGCTTCTCGAAATTGGGCAAGTGCCCCTCGGAAATGAAACGATCGAGCAGTGGAGGGCAAAGCTCGTTCAATTCCAGTACAAGTGTGTTCAGTCCCATCTTCTACTCACCCACAATATAGGACGCATAAGTGTCCGCGCATGTGCGTGAGGATGAGTCCCCTAAAGGACGATAGGACATACAACGATATGTCGCCGTCGCACCGTCGCTGAAGTTCGACTCTCCCACCCACTGCTTGTTTCGCGCCTGATAGACGTTGGCAAACAGGATACCCGGCGTTTGTGGAATTGCAAAGTTTTCCGCCGTTACTTCATGGGCAAACTCGCCATTTACATACCAGGTGATGCGATCTGGCTCCCAAATGAACGAATACAGGGCAAAATTCTTGGTCGTATCGAAGTCGAGCGGGTATTTCATGACACCCGCCTGCATGCCCTCATTGAAGGCGTTGAGCTGAACTTCATTGGGCGACAAACCGACAAAAGTTACATCGATTTCGTTATGTGCATCGCCGTAGAACGGGCCGGTATAGGTAAAGAAACCGCTCGTCAGGCCGGACCCCTCTGCGGCGCGCATGACCATTTGGTATTCGCCGAAACCGAGGCGCTCACGCGTCTGGATCTGACCTGCCGCCCATGGCCATTCGCCGTTTGAAGGGGTTTTTGCGGTCATTTGCAGGTTCAGCCCGTTCGGCAGCGCCACAACATTCTTGCTGCGCCAGTCACTCTCCCAAACGCCTTGTCTTGTATTGTGATTGGCCACGCGCCAGCGGGAATCTATCGCTTGCTGTGTCCAGTCGACAAAAAAGGCAGGTTCAATCGGGTCGGAAGGACCATCCGCCACGCTGTTCTGCGATGACGTGCCTGACGCCGTCGCGGTTTGATTGGCGGGATCGACGCTGGCACATGATGCCAGTGTGGCCGAAGCCAATGATAATATTGCGAATGTTCTAAGTCCCTGCATCGTCACGCCTCACTCTACACAAACTGCACACGAATAGCACAATCACGGCTTTCACCTTAGATGATTAAAAGTCGACTGCAAACTCAGTGCCATTGCTGAACGCCCTGTGGTGGCGGAGAATCCGGGACTTTCTCGCGACCAGAAAGACCGGATTTGGCCGTCTGGCATAAGGGATGAATGGGCCGGAATGGATCGGTCGGATAAACATGCTTGAAAGGCATGGCTGCTACGGCCAGAAGGAAACGACCCGTGATTGCCAGGTGTGAAATTGACGACCTCTGACTCCCCAACCTTGTCTGTGATCATCGCCAATTACAATTACGAGAAATTCGTGGGCGCGGCGATTGAAAGTGTTTTGTCGCAAGGCCCGGACGTCCAGGTCATCGTCGTTGACGATGCTTCGACCGACAATTCGGTCGACGTCATCAATCAGTATGCCGATCGCGTCGAAACCATCTTACTGCAAGAAAATCGCGGACAGGGCGGGGGGCTGAATGTCGGTTTCGCCGTGGCCACCGGGACACTGGTCATGTTCCTGGATGCCGACGACTTTCTCATTCCGGGCGGCGTCGAGACGATCCTGTCCAATTACCAGACCGGCGTCGCGATTTACCATTACCGCATGCATTATGGGGATGAGGAGGGCGGCACTTATGGTCTCTATCCGCCGGTCGAACGACCGCTTGCCGAAGGGAATGTATCCGAGCGATTGCGCACGACCGGGCACTATGATGGCACGGTCACTTCAGGCCTGGTTTTTTCCCGTGAAGCCGTCGCGAATGTCATGCCCATGAACGAAGAAACCTACCGGTACGGCGCAGACGGCTATCTTTGCTCCACGGTGCCGCTTTATGGCGACAGCGTCACCATCGCCACACCCATGTCAGCCTA
This sequence comes from Hyphomonas sp. Mor2, assembly GCF_001854405.1. Lineage (GTDB taxonomy): Bacteria > Pseudomonadota > Alphaproteobacteria > Caulobacterales > Hyphomonadaceae > Henriciella. The sequence continues at coordinate 2,561,285 of NZ_CP017718.1, read as the reverse complement.
TCGCTTACACACCCGCCAGCATTCACAGTTCAGCAAAGTCTATGCAGAACGTGCCCGATGGCGCCTGAAGCACACAATGGATCGCCACAACTCGACGCGAGTGCACGCCGAAAAACTGAATCTGGAGGTCAATCCCAACCTGTTCGATGATGACGATTTCGCACTTCAGGAACGGGTCGTTTCGATGATTATCGAGCCGGACAAGCACCCGATCGAAGGGGACACGCTCAAGCAGCTTCTGGCGACCTCGAAAGCGCGCAAGATCCAGCAGGCTGGCGGCATGAAGAAAGTCTGGGAATTCGGTTGGTGGACGCTGTTGCAAATGGCCCCCCGGGGGCTTCGGATCGCTCTGATCAAACCCGCCATTGATGCCGATGCCCGCCCGCGCTGGTTCCAGGCCATGGGGCGTTTTGTCAAACGTCTGTTGCGGCGTTAGATTCCCCACGAGACGACGAAAGCCGAACTCGCCCATGGACCGCCCGCTCGTTGACACCAAAGTCGCCATCATCATCGCAGTCTATAATGATCGCGCAAATATCGAGCGCGCCATTCGCTCGGCCGCAGCGCAGGTGGTGCCGGACGGAATCACGCTGGACGTTGTCGTGGTCGACGATTGCTCGACGGATGACTCTCATGAAATAGCGTCGGCGGTGTGTGCTGAGCTTCCGGTCGCGCGCGTTTTGCAACTGGCGCAGAATGGCGGTCCGTCCGGGGCGCGGAATGAGGCGCTTCGAAACAGCGATGCGGCCTGGTACATGCCGCTGGACAGTGACGATGCACTCGACCCTGAGCGCCTTGGCAAATTGCTGGCCATCGCGAATACGGAACAGGCGGATATCGTTGCCGACAATCTTTACATCACGCATGCCGATCAACCGTTTGAGATTGTTCGGCCCCTGTGGCCATCAAAACCCGATGGGATCGTCCATATGACGGCCGAGTATTTTATCAGTCATTCCTATGACATGCCCGAACCGCGGTCAGAACTCGGATATCTGAAACCCTTGATCTCGCGGAAAGTCCTGAGCGATCCATATGAGCCTTATCGCAACGAGATTCGCTTCGCAGAGGATTATGAGTTGTACACCCGCCTGCTCCTGGATGGCGCGAAGGCGGTCCTCACGGATGGGCTGGGATATTACTTCATTCAGCGCGATTTTAGCAGCTCACGTTCGCAGGCGGGAGCTGAGCATCGCAAGGTCGCGATGATCGATCGTGAGTTCCTGAATCGCCGGGATTTGTCGCCGGGTGAACGCCGCGCGATCAAGGGGCATTTTGCCTATTCAAAAAAGGAGTGGGCGAACTGGACACTGATCGAAGCGGTGCGAGAGCGTAATCCGATCAAGCTGATCTCGGGGCTGTTCATCTCAAGGCACGCGCCAGGATTCCTGATGCGTGCCCTGCGCCAGAAACTCAAACCCGCAAGGTCAGGCCCAACGGCGCCTTGATCGCCGTTTCAGATCGGCACACACGCCTCACCAGGCAATTGCGGGCGAGGGCGCTCTGGCACAAGACTTGTACGCGGGTGGCGCAGACGCAACTGACGGGACAGATTGTCATTTGACGTCATTTCACATTGCGTTCAGCCGCCAGTCAGGTGCACGGAAGACATATGGATCAAATGCCCAGCCAGACTCCGGAGACCGAGCGCATTCTCGCGATCATTCCGACGTTCAATGAGGAAGATCATATCGAAGCCTGTATTCGGTCACTATTGGGCGAAGGCGGTCTGAATTGCGCCATGGTTGTTTGCGATGGCCTGAGCACGGACAGAACGCGTGAGATCGTCATGGGACTGCAGGACACTTACCCGCAGCTACATTTTCTCGACAATGAAAAGCGCCTGCAATCGGCGGCGATCAATCATGCCGTCGCAACGCTGGGCACCGATCAGACGCGCTATGTTGTGAGGTGCGACGCCCACTCAATTTACCCTGACAATTTTATCGCGCGCGTCGTTGAAAGCCTCGAGGCGACAGGGGCTGCATCTGTTGTCACTGTTATGGATTCAGTTGGTGAAACCTGTTTCGAGAAAGCCAATGCCTGGGTGGTGGACACGCCACTCGGGTCGGGCGGTTCGGCGCATCGGGGTGGTTCCAGATCCGGCTATGTCGATCATGGTCATCATGCAGGATTTGATATTGACTGGTTTCGCAGGATTGGCGGGTATGACGAGGCGTTCACGCATAATGAGGACGCTGAATATGATCACCGCCTCGGCCTGGCCGGAGGAAAGGTCTATCTCGATGCGGATATTCGGATCGAATATACGCCGCGTGGATCGCTCAGCGCGCTGGCCCGTCAGTACTATAATTACGGGAAAGGCCGTGCACGGACGACCCTGAAACATGCGATGCGCCCGAAAATTCGCCAAATGATACCGGTTCTGGCGTTTTTGGGCACGATTTTCGGGATTGCCTTATTGCCGGTGACGCCCTGGCTTGCTTTACTTCCATTGAGTTACTTTACCTTGCTCTTGTGCGTATCAGTCGCCTTTGCGATTGCCAGAAAGAGTCTATGCGGTCTTTGGACCGGTCCAGCGCTCGCGGCGATGCATATGCCATGGGGGTTCGGCTTTATCGTGGGACTGGCAAAATTCGGCACAGGACGTGCAAGGCGCGACGTCGTAAAGGCGACGAATGCCGAAGAATAATAAATTGATGATACAGAACGTGGTGGTCGATTATGTCACAGAAGATTAGCTTCGAGCTTGCTCCGGACTTCAAAGAGCATTCAGACTCGATGAGTGACAACATCTTTCGGGATGTGAAATCGATCGTCGAACTGGCGCTGCGCCGGTTCATGCTGATCTCAATCACCGCCGTTTTGGTGTTCGCAGCGATTGCCAATTACACCTTCTCGCAAACGCCGCTCTACACGGCCACATCGACCGTCATTGTCGATAGCCAGCGGACCAATGTCATCGACTTGGGAGACGTTCTCAGTGGCACGTCCCTCAGCACGTCCGTGCTGGATACAGAGGTGCGCGTGATCGGATCGCAGGCGCTTTTGTCAAAAGTGGTCGAGAAGGAAAACCTGATCAACGAGCCGGAGTTTAATCCGCTGCTTCTGCCGCCAGAAGAGCCGGGTTTCCTGGATCGTCTTTTGAGTGGGGGGGAAGACTCTTCAGAGCCTGCGCCTCCACCTCCGACGGAAGACCAGTTGAAGAAGCGCGCCGTAGGTCGTCTGGGCGGCATGGTGCGGGTCAGCCGTGTCGGCGCAACCTATCTCATTCAGATCCGGGTCACCAGTAAGTCGCCGGAAATGGCAGCCCGTCTGGCGAATGCCGTGGCGGAGCAATACGGGATTGAGCAATTGGAAGTGAAGCTCGAAGCGACCGCCCGAGCCACTCGTTTCCTGGCTGAACGCGTCGAGGTTCTCGAATCGGAAGTGACCGCCAAGGAGCTCATCGTTGAGAATTTCCGGACAGAATCCGGTCTGTTGGCGGCGCAGGGTACGACTTTGACCGAAGCCAGTATCGCGCAATTGCAAAGCCAGAAAGTGAACCAAGAAGCGGAGGTTGCGCGTATTCGCGCCCGCTATGACGGGATGCGTCGCCAGTTGAATTCCGGTGCCGGCGCCGATGCGATTGGTGAAGTGCTCAGCTCCCCGGTCGTCAATTCGCTCAAGAACCAGTTGTCGGACGCCCAGCGTCGCAAGGCCGAATTGTCCACATCGCTCGGGCCCGAACACCCGCGCATGATTGCTGTGGACAGCGAAATCGCAGACTACGAAGCTCAGATCAACGCCGAGATGAGCCGTATCATCGACAATTTGCGGGTCGAGCTTGCGGTCGCGAATGACCAGATCGCCTCACTAGATCGCCGCATCAGTCAGTCGCGCGCCACTCTGGCCCGCAACAACCGGTCGCAAGTCCGATTGAACGAGCTGCAGCGCGAGGCCGATGCTAGCCGCCTGATTCTCGAAGAATTCAAGCAGCGTTTCACGCAAACACGTGAACAGGATGAGCTGGTACAACCCGACTCACGCATTTTGTCGCCGGCCGCGATCCCATGGGGACCGTCATCGCCGCGCACCAGATTGAACCTGATTGTCGGACTTATGCTGGGGGCCATGACGGGTGCAGGGCTCGCAATCGTTCTCGAGATCTTCAACAATCAGATCCGCTCTGTCGAAGAGATTGAACGCAAGTTCGGCTTCCCGAGTCTCGGCGCCGTGCCGCTGATCAAGTCGCTGAAATTCCTGGGATTCGGCAGCAAGGTTCCAGCGGACTTCCTGGTTCAGGACCCGTTATCCGCCTATGCGGAAAGTATGCGCTATATTCGCGCATCGATTGCCATTTCAGCCATGGAAGACCAAACCAAAACGGTTACCATTGCCTCGTCTCTGCCCGACGAAGGCAAGACCAGCCTGACCTTGAGCCTCGGCCGCATGTCGGCTCTGTCGGGTGACAGGACGCTGGTCATCGATGGCGACTTCCGCCGCCGTCAGCTGACGGCTTCGGCTGGCCTGAATCCGAAAACCGGATTGGTCGAATACCTGTCCGGTGAGTGTGAGCTGGAAGATGCCATCTATCGTGAAGAACATACGGGTCTCGACCTGTTGGCGCTGACCCTGAATGGGCGAACCTTGTACGATGTGTTCGGGACGCGCGCATTCGACTCCCTATTGGAGCAGCTCAAAGAGCAATATGATCTGATCCTGATTGATACGGCGCCGTTGCTGCTGATCGCCGAAGCGGGCGTGATTGCCAGCAAAACGGACAAGACCATTCTGATTGTCCGCTGGATGAAGTCGCGTCGATCGTCGGTGCGCCGCGCCCTGGAAATGCTCAAGAGCATGAAAGCTGAAGTGCTCGGTATCGGCCTCAATATGGTCGACCTGACCAAGCGTCGTCACCACACCGAACAGGCCTCGACGTCTTCTGCTTACAGAAAATACTATACGTCCGAATCCCGCTGGCGCTGGCTGAACCCGCGTCGCAATCGGACGGTCACCAAACTGCCAGCGGCAAACCTGAATGAGCCTAACGTGCCGGGAGAGGACGAGGAAACTTCAACCCAGCTGCGTTCCATGTTGAACAATGGCTAAGACGAAGCGCATCTCCTATTTTGGGCATGACTCGTCAGACGCAGGCATCCGCAAACGGGTCCACTCGTTCCAGAGATGCGGCGTCGAGGTTCTCGGCTTCATGAACAAGCGGCTCGATGGGCCCGAGCCGGATTGGGAAAATGTTGCGCTCGGCGAGACCGAGAATGGCGCGTATTTCGATCGAATCTGGAGTATTTTTCGAGGGGCCTTTCGAGCGGCTAAACACAAGCAGGCCCTGACCGAGTCTGATCTGATCGTTGCGCGAAATCTGGATATGCTCGCCACGGCGTTTCTGACCAAACGCCTGACCGGGCTGCGTACGCCCGTCGTATATGAGTGTCTGGATGTCCACCGCATGTTGTGTCGAAAGGATCTGATCGGCTGGATCGCACGCAAGTTCGAGGCGGCCTTCCTCAAACGCAGCCGCGGTGTCATTGTCAGTTCGCCGGCTTTTGTAAGAGAGCATTTTGATCGCCATTATGATGATGGCTTCAGGTTTTTCCTGATCGAGAACAGATTGCTGTCAAGCTTTGCCCGTTCGGTGGGGCGTCCAACACTCGATCCTCAACCCGCGTCCTCGAGGCCCTTGCGCCTCGGATGGGTTGGTATTTTGCGCTGTCAGCGCACGCTCGATCTGATGGTGCGCGCCGCGCAAGCATTTGGCGATGCGATTGAAATCAGAGTGCATGGCAAACCAGACCTCTGGAGCGTGCCGAATTTTCACGACACGATAGAGCGTGTCGACAACATTTCATTCTTCGGGTCGTACAAGGCCCCAGGTGACCTGCCGGGTATTTATGGTGAGCTTGATCTGGTCTGGTCCGGTGATTTCATGGAAGCCGGCCTCAATTCCAAATGGCTGTTACCAAACCGGATTTACGAGGGCGGCTATTTTGCCGTTCCACCGATCGCACCGGCCGAGACGCAAACCGCAAATTGGGTGCTGGACAACGAAGCCGGATTTGTCGTTGCCGAACCAATTGAAGAGAGCTTGATCGTCATATTACGTGAATTGATGTCTGATCGCGATGCGATTCAATCCCGTCGCGAGGCGCTCGGATCAATGCCGCAAACAGCCCTGGTTGAGCCAGATGGATTCATGGAAGATATCCTGGATCAGATCCTCGACGCCAAGGGGCCAATGTCCAAGACGCCGATCGCGATCGGGCAACTGGATCAGGCCTGAAGCGAGGACTGGCACAATGACATCTCCGCTCATCAGCGTCTGCATATGCACGTTTCGGCGCAGATCCGTGTGCGAGACGATAGAGTCGATCGCGCACCAGAAACTTGATCCGGAGATCAGTTTCGAAGTGATCGTGGTCGACAATGATGTCGAGCCAACCGCGCGGCCTTATGTCGAAGAAACGGCAGCGCGGTTTCCCAACCTTGAACTGACTTACGTCCACGCTCCGGCACGCAATATTTCGATCGCGCGAAATGCCTGCGTCGAGAATGCCCGCGGCGAATGGATCGCTTTCATTGACGATGATGAGATCGCCAGCGATCAATGGCTGCAGCATCATTATGACGGCGCGATGCAGAACGATCTCGATCTGTCATTCGGCCCTGTCATCTCGATTTACCCCGACCACACGCCGGCCTGGATTCGCGAGATTGACTTGCACTCGATCAGTGTCGGCCACCTGCAGCCCATTCTGACAGGACATACCAGCAACGCTTTCTTCAAGCGCCAGCATCCGGCGATTGCGCCGCTGCGCTTTAGTGAGGATCGCGGCCGATCGGGCGGCGAGGATACCCAATTCTTCTATCAGTGCTTCCTGGGCGGCGTGAAAATCGATGAGACCAGGGAAGCGGTCGTTCATGAACCGGTGGCGGATAATCGCCTCTCCCTCGACTGGCTCGTCAAGAACAAGTTCCGATCGGGAATCACGTACGGAAAAGTGATCGTCTACAAAGACAATCTTGTGCGTAATCTACTCAAGCTCGCAGCGTCTATGGCGAAAGTCGCGTATCTGATGGGGCTCGCGGCACTGACCTTTTGGTCGAAAGCCACCAGCCGTCGCCATTATATCCGTGCCGTGTTTCATAGCGGCATCATTGCGGCCTTCTTCTCGGTCAAGGAAGCCGAGTATTACGGGGCGCCAGACACAATCGCCGCCAAATAGAGCGCCTTTGTCTAACTGGATGTAGCAGCGTCACCCTGTTCAGGGTAGCCGAGGAGTTTCATCATCTCTTCGAACGCTGGTGGCAAAGATTCGAACTGGTCCGCAGACAGGCTGTGCTGCCATTTTCCGATCGAGCTGGCCGTGATGGGCTGCGTGACGGCGGCATGATGTTCGTGACGATCAACGTCGCCCATCCGGGCAGGGACGCGGGTCAGATAGTCCACGTCATATTCAAGATCCGCCCACTCGAAAATCGATCTGAAAACCTTCTCCGGGCGGCGAACGAGTCCTTCATAAGCGACTTCCATCGGCGTGCGTCGCGCGCGTTTCAAATGCCGCCGACAGGCCGTGTTTGCATCGATCCAACGTTGCGCTGAAGCCTCGAAATCCCGCATGTCGGATTTTATCTGAGAGGCAACCACATCGCGGCCATCGCGCTTCAGATACAGAAAATAGGCATCAGGATAGGCCTTGACGATGTCCTTGAGGTGCACCGTGTTCCAGGGAGTCTTGTCTCCCCAGCGCTGCTCGGTAAAGCCATGTTCGCGGGCCATGAATGCGTAGAACCGATCTAGGAGATGATGCAGGCTCTGCTGCGCCTTGTTGAAATCGATCGCCTCCGCGGCGAACGGTGAAAGGCTCTCTAGATCGAAATCACCGAATTTCTTGTGACGATCAAAATAGGCGCAAAACAACCAGACCCGCTCACGCCAGGTCAGCCCATTCCACTTGCGCCAGCGAGTCAGAATTTCGCCCAGGACATAGGTCTCGGGCGGAATGTAGATCTGGTCGGATGCCATCAAAACGCGCCGCGTCAGAGTATTGCCAGAGCGCGGCGCGCCGACAATGAAAAGGGGAGGGGATTGCGCCATCAGTTAAACCTCTTTTCGAGCCTGCCAGCGACGGCGCCGAAACCCAACCAGTTTTTTCATCGCGATGAGCGGTGTCACGTCAGGCCGAGGCTTGCGTGAAATGGTGCCGGTGTCTGATTTCAAGGCTTTCAGTCGTGGAACGATCGTGTCGGTCGCATAGGCTTTGATACAGTAATCGCGGGCGGCGAGGGCCGCGGCGCGTTCTGAGTCGAGATTGGCGCGAATGTGATCGAGAATGGCTGGCACCTCGCGTGGTTCACCGTACAGCGCATGCGGCCCAAAGGTAGACTTCAGGGCCGGTGAAAGGACGCACCGAACCCCCATGAGCATGGCCTCCGCAATCGTCCGCCCGAAGGCTTCGACCCATAGCGGGGAGTGATGATAAGAGAACACATCAAGCGTATCGAGATACTGCGAGACCGGCATCTCGTTGAAATCCAGAATGGTCCAGCCAGTCGTATCGACCTGTTTTTCCTGCAGAAATCTTCGATCGGCGCCCATGATCGAAACCTTGCTCTGAGGATCAGATGGCAGACTGAGCGCGATGTCCGCGCCTGAGGTTGGCCATTTGTCGGGATGCGGACGACCGTGTCGTCCTATCGTCAGCACAGCGCTTTGCAGTTTCTCGCGCTGCGGTTGCCAGTGGCTGACATCGAAAGCGTTCGGCCAATCCTGACTGGTCAGTCGAAGCATGGGAGCGTAGGCGCGAAACTGCTGGCGACAAATCCCGGACACCGGCGCCCAGAGCAATGATTGGCCAAACTGTCGGCGGATGTTGTGCTGAACTCTGAACGGATCGAAGGCGAGCGCGCTATCCCCCAGAAACAGGGGCTGATGTGCCACCAGTACGCTTCGTTTCGCCTGGACTTTGAGGCTGCGTTCAACTCGGTTCTCAAATACGGATGGATGATGAAAGAAGGCCAGCTCGCAATCGACCGCCCGCGTGCGCTCAAGATCGAGCAATGTGACCCCGGGGAGGGCGCCGAGACTCAGGATATTGTCATTTTCTTTGTCAAAATCCTGAAAGAAACCAATGGATTGGACTAAGGCCACGCCGATCGAGAGCCCGGCGGCGGACATGGCTTTGACGTCCGCTGCAACGGCCGCCGACGTGCCACCTGAAAACCGGGGATCTGTGAGGATCAGAGCGTCAAATTTCATCTTCATTTTTTGTGGCTGTCCAGACGCGCGAAAGCAAGTGTGCTCGGAGCAAGTCACGTGCCAGAACGAGGTCTGCTCAAGGCCTGGACAGACTGACTGCTCAGGTCATGAAAGTGCCAAAAAACAATTGCATATACTGTATGGGTGTAGTGGCATATAAATTGCGTTTAAGAGCGAGCGCGCCTGAGGGATACGTGGGGCGCCTCGTTTTCGGTCATGGACTGAGTGTTGGTCGAAGAACCTGAAGTGTGGGATGTAGATTGCGTGATGGGGAGACCGATGGACAGTCGTGTGAGTGTCATCCTGCCCACTTTTAACCGCGCGGACCTGATTACGGATACGCTCGACAGCCTGCTCGCGCAAACGCGCGCGCCGGATGAAATCCTCATCATCGATGATGGCTCCACGGATGATACGGCAGCACGCATCGCGTCGTTTGGCGAAAAGGTTCGCTATCACCGGACCGAAAATGGTGGGAAATCAGCCGCACTCAACCTGGCCATGACGATGATTGAGGGGGACTTTGTCTGGATCTGTGATGATGATGATCTGGTTCTGCCCGATGCCTGCGAAAGCCTAATGCAGGAGCTGGAGGCGGATCCAGAGCTCGATTTCTGTGCTGGTCTGCATGAGGATTTTTTCGTCGACGAGGCGTCAGGAGAAATCGTGCGGAAGGAGCCGGGTTACTCCAAAGCGTCCCGTCCTGACGAGATATTCTCGGATGCGCTGGATGGCTGTCATATCTTCCAACCGGGCCTGATCGTCCGGCGCGCTTTTTATGAGCGGATTGGCGCATTTGACGAGACCCTGAAGCGGTCTCAGGACTATCATATGTTGCTGCGACTCGCCCGCCACGGGGCCGGACGCGTGGTGCCGCACGTCGTGTTTCTGCATCGCGAACACCAGGGGACGCGCGGGTATGGCGGCGAGCGATTTGCGATGAAGGATGCCAACCGAAAGTGGATCAAGTATCACCGCCAGATCATCAAGCCATTGCTCGATGAATTGCCCGACGAAGAGGTCTTGCCCACCGATATCTGGAACGACCCGAAGCAGAAGACAAAACGCTCCAGGGCCGCGCTGATCCGTCGAGGATCGGTGCTGGGTCGCCACGTCTTGTGGGACGAAGCGCTGGAGACCTGGGCAAATATTGATCCCTCTGCGAACGAGCCGTTGAGCGATTATGAAATCAAACGAATCCGGATGTCGACCAGCTATGGTCTTGGCTGTGCGCCGCTGCTGGAGTCCGAGGAGGTCCAGCAGAAAGTCAAGGATCTGAAGGCGTCGTCGCCGCTTGGGCGTAAGATCATCGGGGAATTGGGGCGGTCGGTGCGATGGCGTGCAAAACGAGCCGCAATGGGCGGCAGAATAAGTGATCTGGTTCAGCTTGTTCGCTTCATGATGATGACGCGGTGAGGGGGACGTTCGATGTTGAAGAACCAGAATCCATCGGCCGACGAGTCCCGCGCTTTTTCGCCTGCGTTCCGCGATATGGGCGAAGACGCGCGGAACAGGGTGAGCGCTGAGATCGAAAGTGAAGTGAGCGTCGATCTCTGGTTTTGGAACAATGCAGATGAGACTGATCGATCGGCGGTTTTGTTCAAATCCTTGAACGAGATGGAACTGGCGCGTCGGGACCGGCATTTTTCTCCTGAAAAAGGCAGGCACTGGGCGATATCGCGCGCCCAGGTCCGCGAACATCTGGCCGTCATAACGGGTAGCGACCCTCGCGCGCTGGAGTTTGAGGAAAACGACTTTGGTCGGCCATGCCTGGTCGGATCAGACCTGTCTTTCAGCGTCAGCCATGATGGGTCCTGGACCGTACTGGCCGTGAGCCGCGATGCGTCGGTGGGTGTTGATATTGAATCAATTCAACATCTCGATCGCGAAGAAATGGATTGGCCGCTCTCGCCGCGCGAACGCGCTGATCTCGCACGCGTCGCGCCGTCAGATCGCCATCAGGCTTTCTTTCGTTACTGGACCCTGAAGGAGGCGTTCATCAAGGCTTTGGGCTTGGGCGTGTCGTTTCCGCTCGAAGATTTCGACATGTCGGCATTCGGTGCGAAACCGGCGGTTTTGAGGGTCGCGGGAGCGCCTGAAGCCGTAGAAAATTGGGACTTTAAGGCCCGCCAGATCAAGCCTGATCTGTGGTTCGCCTTGGCTGTGAATTCTTGTGGGAGAACTCCCAAAATCACCTACCACGCGAAAAATTGGAACTAGAGGTATCAGTTGGAACGAATTTTGCTTCGAAACACCAGAGTCTGCGGGCGATCCGGGAATGTTGAGAGCGAAACTGAATGCTGCGTAGGGTAAACGACAAAATGTCAGGGATGCAGAACAAGGCCGTCTTTATCGGGAGCACGCAGGTGCTCATCGATTGCGTGCGGCAATGGCTTGCAGCCGGGCATGCCGTCGAGTCCGTCATCAGCGACTGTCCGGACGTCGCCACCTGGTTGTCGAGCACCGATATTCGTCTTGTTTCCGCGAAGCAGGATCTCGTCCAAGCGCTTTCAGGTGTCGCGTTCGATTACCTGTTCTCGATCATCAACCATGCCATTCTGCCAGATGAGTTGCTGGCCCTGCCAAAGCAGTGTGCGATCAATTATCACGACTCGGCATTGCCCGACTATGCCGGCTTTAACGCGACCTCTTGGGCGATCATTGAGGGGGCGAACAGTCATGGCGTGACCTGGCACGCGATGACCGCAGAGGTCGATGGCGGTGATATTCTGCTGCAGAAGACGTTTGGGATCTCCGCTGAAGACACCGCTTTCTCTCTGGGCGTGAAATGCGCCAATGCCTGCCGCGAGTCGTTTGCGGATCTTTTGATCGAGATTGAAGCCGGGACCCTGTCTGGCGAGGCGATGGCGCCGAAAGCCGAGAGCGATCAAGGTGGATTCCATCTGCGCTCTGATCGGCCTGGAGTGGGTGTGATCGATTTTAACCAATCGGCTGTCGCGATCAGCCGGTTTGTGCGCGGCCTGCACCTTGGTCGCGAAGACAATTGGATGTGCCTGCCCAAGCTGCAAATTGGTGAGACCTTTTACCTCGTCGATCATGCCGACCTGGTTCCTTCCGAGGCAGCGTCCGAGCCGGGTCGGGTGCTGAATGCCCACGAGAACACGCTTACGGTCGCGGCCACGGATGGTGGGGTGCGCTTGAGCGGTTTGACCCGTCTCGATGGACGGCCTCTGGATACGAGCGAACTCAGTGGCGCGGTCAATCGAACGCTTTCGTCTTTGACCGCGACGCAGACACAACTCGCAGATTTTGACACCGCCCAGACAAAGCATGAGCGTTTCTGGGTGCGGCGGGTCGCTGAGCAATCGGCGCCGGTGCTGGCGCAGCTGAGGGAAGCTTCACAGACACCGGTAAAAGGCCAGTTCTCGATCAATCGCCGGCATGGTGCGCAGGACTATCTGGCCGCGCTATCCGTCTACATCGCGTGCGCGGGAGAGGCTTCAGTATTTGATCTCGCCTTATCCACGTCGCTGCCGGAAGGAGCCGATGCGTTTTATGCGACCTCGGTGCCTTTGCGGGTCGATGTGGATCAGGCCGCGCCGTTTGACGCCGTGCGCCGGCAAGTTGGAAGCACGCTGGAGCTAATCGAAAAACGCGGAACCTTTGCCCGCGACATGCGGGCGCGCTACGAGCGGTTGCGTGACCTCCCGTCGACGGTGTTGACGCTGCCGATCGGAATTCAACTGGACGGGGCGCCAGATCTGTTACCAGACTCAGCCCTGACTCTGCATGTTACCGACACGTCGGACGTCGCGACGTTCAGCTATGACCGGAACGCGATTTCGGAAGCCGCGGTTCTCGCGCTCGCCGCGCGCGTTGAGACACTACTTGTCGAAGCAGGGGAGCAACCCGAGTCGCCGATTTCGCAGCTCAATCTGCTGCCAGAAGACGAAAAGCGTCAGCTGCTCGAGCGCTCCCGCGGATCGGTCAAGTCTTACGACAAGGATCGGTGCGTGCATCAGCTGTTCGAGGCGCAGGTCGACCGAACACCCGATGCCACGGCCGTAGAATTTCAGGGCCATTCGCTGACCTATCGCGCGCTTGATCTGCGCGCCAATCAGATTGCCAACACACTGATCAGTAAGGGCGTTGTGCCCGGCGACTTTGTCGCGGTCTGCGTCAAACGCTCTACCGAGCTGGTCGCCGCATTGCTCGGCGTGATGAAGGCGGGTGCAGCCTATGTGCCGATGGATCCATCCTATCCGCAGGATCGTCTCTCCATCATGCTGGAAGACTCACAGGCGAAAGTGCTGCTGACCGAGACCGGACTGGCGGGCAGGCTACCGGCCGCAAACGCCGAGATGGTGACGCTAAACGCGATCGCCCAGGACGCGGACGCGAGCGCGCCGCACGTCGCAGTGAATTCAGACCATCTGGCCTATATTATCTTCACGTCCGGTTCGACCGGGCGCCCGAAAGGGGTCAAGGTCGCGCATCGCAATGTCGCGAATTTCTTTGCCGGAATGGACGATGTGATCGGCACTGAACCGGGCGTTTGGCTGGCGGTTACAAGCGTCAGTTTCGACATCTCGGTTCTGGAGATCTTCTGGACACTGGCGCGCGGCTTTGAGGTGATCATTCAGGGCGAAACCGATCAGAGTAGCCTTGCCGACGCGGCGCGCATTGAAGTTTCAGACACGCCGATGGATTTCGGTCTGTTCTATTTCTCTTCCTCGCAAGGCGATGCGCGTCCGGGTGAGACCTACAAGGTGCTTCTCGAAGGCGCGAAGTTTGCCGATGCCAATGGCTTCCAATCCGTCTGGACACCGGAGCGGCACTTTCACGAATTCGGCGGTATCTTCCCGAACCCAGCGGTAACGACGGCGGCGCTGGCGACGATCACTGAGAATGTCGCCTTGCGCGCGGGCAGCGTCGTTCTGCCCATGCACAATCCGATCCGTGTGGCTGAAGACTGGTCGATGATCGACCAATTGTCGAATGGCCGTGTGGGCCTCTCATTCGCATCCGGCTGGCATGCCAATGATTTTGCTTTGATGCCTGAAAACTATGAACGCCGCCGCGAGATCATGGTTGAGAGCATCGACACAGTCTTCAAACTCTGGGCGGGCGAAGAAGTTGAAGTGGCCAATGGCGAAGGCGAGAGGATCAAGGTCTCGACCTTTCCACGTCCCATTCAGGAGCGTCCGCCAATCTGGATCGCCTCTGCGGGCAATATCGAAACATTCAAAGCCGCCGGTCGTCTGGGGGCCAACATTCTGACCAATATGCTGGGCCAGGATCTGGACGACCTGCGCACCAAACTGGCGGCCTATCGCGAGGCCCGGGCTGACGCAGGGTTTGACGGACCAGGCCAGGTCTCGCTGATGCTCCACACCTATGTTTGCGAGAATACCGAACAGGCGCGAGAGATCGCGCGAGAGCCGTTCTGCAACTATCTGCAGAGCTCGTTCGATCTGGTCAAAGTTGCCCCCTGGATGTTCCCGGCCTTCAAGCGTCCCTCTCTGGACGGGGCCGAAGCGCAGCTCGATACATCGCAATTCACTGATGACGACATTGCGGCGCTGATGGATCACGCCTTTGACCGCTATTTCGAAACGGCGGGTCTGTTCGGGGCGCCGGAACATGCGCTCGGCATGGTTGAGAAACTAAAAGCGATTGGCGTTAATGAGATTGCCTGCCTGGTTGATTTCGGCATCGAGTCCGACCTCGTGCTGGACAGCCTTCCACACCTTAACCGTCTCAGAGAATTGGCCCATTCTGGTCGCGCCAGCGCGGATGAAAACGCCTTCGTCACTGTTGGTGAGACATTCAAGACACACGAGATCACCCACTTGCAGTGCACGCCGTCCATGGCCCGCATGTTGATTGATGATCCGGACATCCTCGCTCGGTTCGGATCGCTGAAGCATTTGATGCTGGGCGGCGAAGCCTTGCCAAGCGATCTTGCCGATCAGCTGCACGAGGTGCTGACCGGTCAGTTCACCAACATGTACGGCCCCACCGAAACGACGATCTGGTCGACCACCGCACCCGTCATCAAAGGCGAGCCGATTACGATTGGGCGCCCGATCGCCAACACGACCATCCGTCTGCTGGATGCGGGAGGAAACATGGTCGGCTTGGGCGAGTCGGGTGAGTTATGCATTGGCGGAGATGGCGTCGTACCGGGGTATCTCGGCCGCGATGATCTGACCGCCGAACGGTTTGTTGATGACCCTTATGCCCCGGGAGAGCGCCTCTACCGCACCGGCGACCTGGCCCGATACAAGGCGTCTGGTGAGCTTGAATATCTTGGCCGGATGGATCAACAGGTCAAACTGAATGGCTACCGGATCGAACTTGGCGAGATCGAAACGCAGCTCAGCCGTCATCCGGACATCTGGCAAAGCGTGGTCGCGGCGCATACGGAAAATGGCGTGTCGCAACTGGTCGCTTATTACGCCTCGTCGCAAGGCCAGGAAGGTGATGTGGATCTGGTCGATCACTGGCAGGGTCTTTGGGATGCGGCCTATCTGCAAAGCGATGATGATCGCGAGGCGCGTTTCAATTTCTCCGGCTGGAATGACAGCTATACGGGAGCGCCGATCCCTGAAATTCAGATGCGGGAATGGCGGGACGCCACGCAACGCACGATCCTGGATCTCGACCCGCGCAAGGTGCTCGAGATTGGCTGTGGCACAGGCATGGTCCTGTTCTCGGTCCTCGATCAGGTTGAGCACTATACCGGCATCGACGTCTCAGCGAATGCATTGGAGCGGATTGGCGAAGAACTGACACCGGCCGAGCAGAGCAAGGTGGCGCTGCGGAAAATGTCAGCCGATGCAATCGGCCAGTTTGAGGCCGGCCGCTTCGACACGGTGGTGATCAACTCGGTGGCGCAGTATTTTCCGAACGCGGACTATCTTGTTGATGTCCTGACGCGCGCCGCGGACCTGGTGGCTGATGGCGGCCAGATTTTCATTGGCGATGTGCGCAGCCTCGAACAATTGACCGCCTTCCACACAGCGGTGGAACTGCACCAGGCACCCGCGCATCTGGATGCTGCGGCGCTGAACAGCCGGATCGCGAAACGCTTGCAGCGCGAAAGCGAACTGTTGCTGGGTGAAGACTTCTTCCACGCGCTGTTGCGCGATGTTCCACGTCTCCAGGGCCTGACCGTCACACTGAAGCGCGGCACCCACGCGAATGAGATGACGGATTACCGATATGATGTCGTCCTGCACGTCGGGTCCGAGGCGGTGGAAGTGCTGGAATTGCCCGCGCCGCAGACCGCAGAGACATTGGCGGATGTCGAAACACTGCTGGCCGAAGGCGCGCCTGTCATTCTCCTCCAAGGGCTAAACAATGCGCGTCTGTTACCGATCTATTCAGCGCGTGCGGTCTTGGATGACAGAGCGTGCACTAGCGCTGCCGACCTGCGGGGCCTGCTTGAGCATGAGAGAGAGTCCGGCGTGGACCCGGATTCCCTTTTTGGCCTGCATTCCGATTATCAGGTTGCAGAGATGCGTTTCAATCGTGCCGATCCCTCGGCTTTCGATGTGGTGCTGTGCCACACGTCGCAAGTTGAAAAACGTGTTGCTCCGAATGTCGACATGCCATCGCTGAAAACCGCTCGCGCTTATGCCAACCAACCCGCGGCGCAGGCCGGAGGTCAAAGCCAGCTTGCCGACCAGTTGCGTGCGCATTTGCGTGAGCATTTACCGGATTACATGATCCCGTCCGCGTTTGTCGCAATGGACGCCTTTCCACTGACCCCGAATGGCAAAATTGACCGCAATGCGCTGCCAGCGCCAACAGCAATTGCTGAGCCCGAGCAGACGGCGTACGTCCCGCCATCGAATGCGCTCGAGACGACAATTGCAGGGATCTGGATGGAGCTGCTCGGACTCGCCCAGGTCGGACGAAGCGACAATATTTTCGACATTGGCGCCAACTCGATCATGACGGCGCAGGCCAATCAACGCCTGTCCAAGGCGCTGGGGCGACGTGTATCCCTGGTCTCGATGTTCCGGTATCCAACGGTGGAGGCGCTCGCCGCTTATCTTGGCGAAGAGACTTCAGGTCCTGCAACGAAACCGGTGGAAACCGCCAGGAAACCAAACAGACGCGAAGAAGCCGCGGCCAAGCGCCGGGCAAAGCGACGGGAACAAGTAGAGTAGATGGCAGATACCGGCGCCCTTCCACTCGGTTCGACCGATATTGCCATTATCGGCATGGCCGCGCGCTTTCCCGGTGCGCCGGATGTCGAGACGTTCTGGACCAATGTCCGCGATGGCGTCGAATCCATCTTGCCCCTGGATGATGAGGCCTTGCGCGCAGCGGGAGTCAGCGAAGCTGATCTCAACCATCCCGACTATGTCAAAGTCTGCCCGCTCTTGACCGATGTCGACAAGTTCGATGCGAGCTTTTTTGGCTTCAATCCGCGCGAAGCCTCGGTCATGGATCCCGCGCATCGGGTGTTTCTCGAGATCGCCTGGGCCGCATTCGAGAATGCCGGTTACACAGCTCTGCCGGAAGACGGAAAGGTCGGGGTGTTCGCGACCGCAGGTGCACCGGACTATTATGTCCAGAATGTTCGAACGCATCCGGAGATCATGGACTCGATGGGCGATTTCCTCGTCCGTCATACCGGTAATGATATGAACTTCCTGGCCACGCGCGTGTCCTATGAAATGGACTTGCGCGGACCGAGCATGAACGTCCAGACCGCGTGTTCTTCGGCGCTGGTTGCGCTGCATATGGCCGCTCAAAGCCTGCGTCAGGGCGAGTGCGATCTGGCCCTGATAGGCGGCGCGACGATTCTGTTCCCGCAAGGCCAGGGTTATATGTATCGCGATGGCGAAATCCTGTCGCCAGATGGTCATTGCCGCCCATTTGATGCCAAGAGCGCCGGCACCGTGTTTGGCAGCGGCGCAGGAGCGCTGATCGTCAAACGCCTTGATGATGCGCTGGATGATGGCGACACGATCCATGCCGTCGTCAAAGGCTCCGCCATCAACAATGACGGCGCATTGAAAGTTGGCTATCTCGCGCCAGGCGTCGATGGTCAGGCAAATGTGATCGCGGATGCGCTGAAGGCAGCGAACGTCCCGGGTGAAAGCGTCACTTATATTGAGACTCACGGCACCGGCACGCTGGTCGGTGATCCGATTGAGGTGGAGGCGCTGAACGAAGCCTATGGTCAGCATACGGACAAAACCGGCTATTGCGGCATTGGTTCGGTCAAATCGAATATTGGACACTTGGGCGAGACGGCTGCGGCCGCATCCCTGATCAAGGCCATCATGGCGCTCAAACACCGCCAGTTACCGCCCAGTCTCGGCTTTGAATCACCCAACCCGGCCATGGATCTGGAGCAAAGCCCCTTCTATGTGAATCAGTCGCTGCAGGACTGGACCGGTGAAGGACCGCTGCGTTGTGGGATCACCGCGCTCGGCGCCGGCGGCACCAATTGCCATGTGATCCTTGAAGAGGCACCCGCTGCATTGCCAGGCGAGGATGCCCGGCAAGATCAGTTGCTTGTCTTGTCGGCCAAGACAAAGGACGCGCTCGCTCGTGCTTCGGCGAATCTCGCCGATCACCTTGAAGCGAATCCGGATGTGGATCTGGCGGATGCGGCCTACACGCTGGCGCTGGGACGGCGACCCATGCCGCATCGCCGGGCCATCGTCGCGGATGATCTGGCGCACGCCGTGGCGCGGCTGCGGGACCCGTCAGACAAGATGTCTGCGACGCTTGAGAGCAGTGCGGATCGACCAAAAACAGTCTTCATGTTCCCGGGCGGCGGCGCCCAATATGCGGGTATGGGCCGCGAGCTGTATGAGCAGGACGAGGTCTATCGCGACGCTGTCGAGGCGTGCCTGGCGATTATCACGCCGAAACTTGGACGCGACCTCAAGCCACTAATGTATCCGCCGGCTGATCAGGTGGATGCGGCGACCCGCACCCTGGAACAACCTTCACTGACCTTGCCAGCCTTGTTCACGACGACTTATGCGCTGACGACCTTGTACGAGTCGTGGGGGCTCGAGCCCGACGCCTTTATCGGTCACAGTATGGGGGAATATGTGGCGGCCTGTAAGGCGGGCGTGTTTTCGCTCGAAGATGCGATCACGCTGGTCATGCTGCGCGGTGAATTGTTCGAATGTATCGATCAGGGCGGGATGTTGAGCGTGCCGATGTCTGAAGGCGACGTTCGCGCCCTCGCACCGGACTCACTTGACATCGCCGCCGTCAACGCGCCCGATCTTTGCGTTGCTTCAGGCCCGCGCGATCAGATCGATGCGTTCCAGGCCAAACTGACCCAACAGGAAATCGACTCGACTCCGATCCGCATCGATGTCGCCGCGCATTCGCGCATGCTCGACCCGATCCTGGAACGGTTTCGCACGGCATGCCGTAAGATCAGTTTCCAGGTCCCGACCATGCCCTTCGTGTCGAATCTGACCGGCAACTGGATCTCACCGCAGGAGGCCTGCGATCCCGAATACTGGGTCAATCACTTGCGCTCGACCGTACGCTTTGCCGATGGACTGGCATCGCTGCGCTCATTAGGGGAACCGATCCTGGTCGAGATTGGTCCCGGACGGACGCTGTCCATGCTGGCCAAGGCGCAGGAAACCCCGTTCCGCTTTGCCTTCAACACGGTTCGCCACCCGCAGGAAACGGCCAGCGATCTTGAGTTTGCAATGCTCAATTTCGGAAAGATCTGGGCCGCCGGGGCTGAGATTGACTGGCACGAATTCTACAGCGCGCAGCTGCGCAACCGGATCCCGCTGCCAACCTATCCATTTGCGCGCGATTCCTTCTGGATCGAGCCGCGAAAGACGAGCGCGGATCCGGCCAGCCAGGCGTTGATCAAACGCGCCGACATGACGGACTGGTTTGCCCAGTTGAGCTATCATGAGGCACCGCTCGTGCGCATGCCCAACGCTGACACGCCGCGCAAATGGGTGATTTTCGGTCACTCGGCGACCTTGGTGAATGAGATTGTCTCCAGCTTGGGTCAGAGCGATGTTCACATCGTCATCTCCGGCAGCGCCTATCAACAGACCAACGCGAAGGCCTGGACCATAGATTTCGATCAAAGCGATCAGTTCGGACAGGTGCTGGAAGAGATAGAGGCGGCGGATGGCGCCCCGGATCATATCGTCATCCTGACCCAGGACGCACGTCGTTCGACTCGTGGACATGCAGCCAAGCAAAACCGTCTCTTCCTGCATCCGACCTATCTGGCGCAAGCGCTCGCCGGACGTTCAGAACCAGTACAGTTGTCCATTCTGACATCAGGCTTGACGGACCTGGGCGGAGAGACGCTCGATCCTTATCAGGCGCTGGCCCTCGGCCCTGCACTCACGACACCGCGTGAGTTGGTGCACATACAGACCCGGTGCATTGATCTGCCAAGTAGAGCCTTGTGGAAGCGTGGGGACACCACGCCACTGAACCGCCTGACCGATGAACTCCGCAATGAGACAAGTGAGTCAGTCGTGGTTCTGCGCGCCGCCGGACGATGGGTGCGCACTCTTTCCTCCAGCCCGTTACCGGCAAGTGATGCGAACGAATCCGACTGGCTGCGCGAAGGCGGTGTCTACCTGATCACAGGCGGGCTCAGCGGTATCGGCATGGAAATCGCGCAGTCTATGGGCGCGCTCAAGCCGATCAGACTTGCCTTGATGGGGCGCAAAGGCCTGCCTCCGGAATCTGAATGGGATGCGATCCTGTCGTCCGACGTCGAAAGCCAGGTCTCGCAGCAGATCAACCAGGTCCGTGCGCTGCGTGATCGTGGGGCGAAGGTTCTGGTCGTTTCTGGCGACGTCACAGATCCGAGCAGTCTTTCCGAAGCGCTTGGCCAAATCCGATCCGAATTCGGTCCGCTCAATGGCGTCATTCACGCAGCAGGCAGCATGGATGATGCACCGCTAATGATGAAGGACGCTGCTTCCATGACGCGCCTGTTGGCGCCGAAAGTCGCAGGCACCGTCAATCTCGACCGCGCGATCAGTGAAGATCTCGATCTGTTTGTCCTGTTCTCGTCTGTCGCCTCCTTCCTCGGACTGCCGGGGCAAGTGGACTATACAGCGGCCAATGCGTTTCTTGATGCGTTTGCCCGTGAGCGCAGTACGCGCGCCGCGGGTCGATCTGTGGTTATCAATTGGAATGCCTGGCGCGAGATCGGCATGGCCGAGGCTGCGCAGCGGGCGCAGAGCGGCGAAGCCTTGCCCTACATGCCAAGTCAGAGCCCAGCCTGGGATGGTTATAGCGATGTGTCGGGGGGCCGGTTGTATGTCCGAGACCTGTCCGCAGCCAAAGACTGGGTCATCGCCGATCACAAGGTCAAGGACGGCAATACGCTGCTGTCGGGCACGACCATGCTGGAGCTGGCGCGGGCTGCGATGGCCGATCTTCATCCAGGTGCGCAGATCAAACTGTCCAACCTCACTTTTCTGGCACCGTTTGTGGTCGCGCCAGATGAAGTGCGCCGTTTGAGCCTGCATGTGATTGAGACCCGTCCCGGTCATGTCGAAATGGCCTTCCGGGATAACTCCAATCTCGATGCGCCGCCGCTGGTGGTCTGCGATGCTTCAGTCTCACAGCACCCGATTCCGCTGCCGTTCGACCTGACGGCGATTTCGGCACGGTGCCAGCAAGAACATTGGGTTTCGCCAGATGGATTCCTGGCGCAGGACTTCATGGATTTCGGCCCGCGCTGGGCGAATATGATCGAAGTTGCTTATGGAAAGCATGAAGCCCTTGTGGAGCTGCGTCTGCCTGAAGCATTCCTGGATGACCTGGCCTCAAACGGGCTGCACCCTGCGGTGCTCGATATGGCAACCGGCGGTGTTCAGCGCCTGATCCCGGGCGCGAATCTGAGTCAGGATTTCTACGTTCCTCTGAGTTACGACACGGTGCGTATCTATGGCGATATGCCGGCGCATGTGTTCAGCCATGTGAGCTGTTTGCCGGGCAGCGGCGATGGACTTGCTTATTTCGACGTGACCTTGATGGACGCAACCGGCCACGTGTTTGCGGAAGTCACCCGCTATACGATGACGCGGCTGACGGCGGATGAAGCGTTTGCCAGCGAGACGTCGCCCGCAGCGAGCGGGATCATGCCGCGAAACGTGGCGCTGGAATCCTTGCTGCAGCAAGGTATTCGTCCGCAGGAAGGCGTCGAGGCCTTTTCGCGGATCATGTCACAACCGGGTCTGGTGCAAACCATTGCCTCTTCTGTCGATCCGAGCGTCTGGATGCGCCAGCTGGCCGAAGACGCTCAAGCGGCAGAGATCGTGGACGAAGGCGACGGTAACTTTGAGCGTCCGCAGCTGGCATCTGATTATCAGGCGCCGGAGAGCCCAATCGAGAAGGATCTGGCCGCGACCTGGTCCGATCTGCTCGGGGTCAAGAAAGTGGGCACCGGTGATGATTTCTTTGATCTCGGGGGCAACTCCCTTATCGGGGTGCGATTGTTCGCGTCGATCCGGAAAAAGCACGGCCTGTCCTTGCCGCTCGCGACCTTGTTTGAAGCTCCGACCATTGGCGAGCTGGCAAACTTGATGGCAAAACGCGGCGTCGGGGAGACCCCTGAGACAGGCGACACCGGTGCGGACGAAGTCGCACCTGAATGGTCGCCTCTCGTGGTGATGAATCAGGGCATGCCTGGGGTGCGCGGCATCTTCGCGGTGCACGGCGCGCAGGGCAATGTCATGGGCTTCAAGCCGCTGACGGACCTGCTGCCCAGCAAGCGGCCCGTCTACGGACTGGAGGCGTTTGGCTCTGACGGGCAGCTCGAGCCATTGACTTCGATACCGGAAATGGCGCGCCGCTACATCGAGGCGATGCGCAAGGTTCAACCGCATGGGCCTTATTGCATGATGGGCTATTCAGGCGGCGGTGTGATCGCCTTTGAAATGGCCCAGCAGCTGAAACAGGCCGGAGAGACGACCGATACGCTGATCCTGCTCGACAGTTTCCATCCGCAGGCCTGTGATGATAATGGCAGTTTCATGGAGCGGCTGAAGCAGCTCCCGAAACTGCATCCGAGCATCGCCGTGGCGACTGTGATGGTGAAACTCAAGAAACTACCTGTGTTGGGGAAATTGCTGGCGAACTGGAGTTCCCCTCTGCATCCGGAGACGGACCTGGAGAGCGCCGGCCACCGTGTCTATGAAGCCTATATTCAGGGTCAGAAGGTCTACACTCCAGCTGACTATGACGGCCAGGTCGTGATCGTGCGTGCCTTGCGCACCAATCTCAGATATTTGCGGCTCGGCCCAACACTTGGATGGAAACCACACCTCGAAGAGGATCCGATCGTGCTGGAAGTGGATGCCAATCACGCCACGCTGTTTGACGAACCCATGGTGTCAAACCTGGCCGACCAGTTACGAGCTATCCTGTTCAAATAAGACCCCGCCAAGCGCTGGTCAGCGCCGCTGCTCCGATCTTCATTCCGCTTGAGAAGGTGCCGGCAGGCCGTCCTTTTGACGCAGATCGCGTACGTCCTGAATAAGACCCGTCACGAATGAACGGAAGAACACGGCCAGACTGACGAGATAGACGGTCGCACCCGCGGTCACGAGAACCACTAATTGGAACCAGCTGGCCCAAGCCTGAATGCCAGGAAACGCTTGCATGAAGCCCAGCATCGCTGCCGCCATCACCAGCGTTGAAACGAATTGCGGTCTCAGCGCGGCCAGGAAGGTCGACAGTTTGACGTCGATCTCGTTCAGGACCTCGAACACGAATGGAATCAGCAGAACAATATTGGCGATCAGAAAGGCGGCAGCCATGGCCTCGATACTGCCCATCGAAACACCGATCGAGAAGGCTGTTATGAAACCGGCTGCGCGTATCAGCGACCAGCGCAGCATTACGCCGGAGCGCCCGCGCGCCTTCCACAACTCGTTCGTGGTAGAGGAAACCGACTGCAACAATCCCACAAAAGCGAGAATTCTAAGCACCGGTGCCACCGGATCCCATTGCGATCCAAACAGAACATCGACAAAGGGCACGACGACAAGTGCGAGCCCTGTCATCATCGGGAAGACGAGAGCGCTCAGCAGAGCTGTTGTGCGCACAAAGGCCTGCCCGAGTTTCTTCGTATCGGCCTGAACGGCGGAAAAGGCGGGATAGAGTGCGAAATTGAGGCCGCTGGACAGCGTCTTGATGGGCATGCGCATCATCAGATAGGCGCGAGAATAGAACCCCAAAGCGTCGGCGCCCAGGAATCGACCAATCAGGACATTATCGGTGTTGCGGTTTAGGAACCGAACAAAGGCCGTTCCCGTCAGTCCCAGCGAAAATGGCAGGACGGCCTGGATCGTTGCCCACTCGAATGTCAGCCGGATGGGCGCCTTGTGCAGGACGAGGCCGACCGCTGCCTTGACCCCATAAAGAACGATTTGCTGCCAGGCGAGGGCCCACACGCCATAGCCGTTGAGCGCAAGATAAATCGCCACACCCGCGGACAAGAAGATGGACGCCAGGTCGATCACCGCGATGGTCTGGAACTTGTAGTTTCGCTGTAGCCAGGCCACCGGGACAAGAAACATGCAATGCAGGATCAGAATACAGCACATGACCTGGATCAGATCTTCGACCAGCGGTTCGCCAAAAAAGGCCGCGACCCAGGGGGCGGCAAAGTAGGCCGCAACGGTCATGGCAGCGCCAAATCCAACATTGATCCAGAACGCGCTTGACCAGAAGGCGGCCGAAGGTTTCTCAGCCCGGACCAAAGCCGCGGAGATTCCGAGATCGTTGAACATGGTCAGAAAGCCAACCAAGGTCATCGCCATGGCCACGAGACCAAACTGTTCGGGGGTCAGAATCCGGGCCAGAATCGGAATCACGATCAGGAATTGACCGAGATTTTTCGTCACGGTGACCGAGATGTTGATCATCGCACCGGTCGCGGTTTTCCTGGCCAGCTGATTCATGAACGATTCCCGAAAATCCCTTGCTTGTTCGATGGTCTAGCGATCGTTGTGGATCGATGACAAGCGATAAGCGTTCAATGCAGCGTCTGTGCCAGCTCTTTGCTCCCATTTTGTCCGTGTGGATTGACCAAAAAAATGATGGTCAGCAGACCTGTTTTGAACGCGTCTACCGACCAGCTGTGTCTAATTGAGAATAAATCGCAATTTGTGCTTTGCAGCCATTGCGAACTGACATATATCTCTCGAAATCACCTTAAACCGCGGCAGAATCACGGGGAGTCAGATCCTCCAAGTGATACCCTAGGTTTGCTCTGAGGACGAAAGAATATCTTGAGCGTGTCGGACCGGATTTGGGTAGCCTTTGGCTGCGATGCAGGATTCGCACCTCATGTTGCGGCGACAATCGCGTCGATCGTCCGTCATACCGATCCGAACAAGCTGCATATCCTGATGATGCAGGACGGTTTTGATGACGAGCAAAAGGAGGTCATTGAGTCGCTGGCAGATGGAGCACTGTTCACCTGGATAGATATGTCCGACATTGAGCTCCCGGACTATCTTGTCTCCAATCATATTTCATATGCGACCTTGTTCCGACTGGGTCTGGAGCAACTCGCGCCTGAGGCGTGCCAGAGACTGATTTATCTCGATGCGGATCTCATCGTCATGGATGATCTGCAAAAGCTATGGGACGTGGATCTGAAAGGGGCTGCCATTGGCGGTGTGCCGGACCCGGGTCTGAGTGTCGATATTCCCGGTGTGGACCAGCATTGGCGTGAATGGGGGGATGATAAAGCCGCTCCCTACCTGAATGCCGGTGTGATGGTGATTGACCTTGACCAAGTTCGGCGGGACTCCGGGTTTTCGAAAGCGCTGGATGTGATTTCGGAGCACGGCGCGGACCTGCCCTACCAGGATCAGGATGCGATAAACTGGATCTATTGGGGCCAATGGACAGAATTGCCTCTGGAGTGGAATGTTCAAAGATTCCAATTACTTGAGCGGTTTGAGTCGTATTTTTCAGCAGAAACACTGGCGGCCTGTCAGGATCCAAAAATTGTCCATTTTACCGGTCCGGAGAAGCCCTGGAACATGGAAGGGTATCACCCCTGGTGGTGGGTTTATTGGGATGCCCTGGCCGATACGCCTTATTTTTCACAAGTCCGAGCCGCAAACGGCATCTCTCGCCGGAATCTGTTGAAGATCTGGGCGAGATGGCTGAAAAAGCGTCCTCGTATGGCCGATACCAAGAGCAATTTTGCCCGGATGGTGTTCAAGTCCTGATCCCGAGCAAATTCGGGTCTCGATATTGCATGAATGGCGGCATACACAAGTGGTGGCAGCTGCAGAGCTGTGACGAGGGCGCCCTCGCGACTTAAACTAGAAAGGACGGTCTGGATGGCGATGCGCAAGCAATTGGCGGTCGGTTCGATCTGGACGGCTGGCGTGCGCGCCGGGGTCAGTCTGATGGGGCTGGCAAACACGGTCATACTTGCCCGACTCCTGACACCAGAGGATTTTGGCCTGGTCGCCGTCGCAGCGGTCATCTACGCCATTATCGGCGCCTTCACCGGTTTGTCCCTGGCCGCTGCGCTGATCCAGCACAAGAATCCCGAGCGCGCCCATTTCGATACGGCCTGGACCATTGAACTCGTGCGCGGCGCATTTGTGGCTGCGATTCTCGGGGGCATTGGCCTGTTTTTCGCTTTTTTTGGCGACCCGCGCATCGAACTCATCATGTACGCTTTCGGTCTGACGGCCATAATCAGTGCCCTGAAGAACCCCAAATTGATCGAGTTCCAACGACGATTGTCGTTTCATCAGGAACTCTTGATTCAACTCGCGGAAAAGTTGGCCAGCCTCGCAGCAGCGGTGGCGATTGCCCTGATCTATCAAAGTTTCTGGGCGATCGTAGCTGGCTGGGTGGTGTCTCAGATCGTTGTCGTGACACTCTCTTATCTTCTCATCCCGTATATTCCACGCTTCACGTTTCACCATTGGCGGGCCTTGATTTCCTTCTCCAGCTGGGTCGCCCTGGGGTCGGGAATTCGCGAGCTGAACTGGCGCGGCGATAAATTGATGGTGAGCGCGGGCTTGGGCTCGGCTGCTCTTGGTCAATATGATGTCGGGGGCCGATTGGCCGCATTACCGGTAAGGGAATCCGTGGCGCCTCTGGTCCACGTTCTGTTTCCGGCGTTCGCCAAACTGCAGGACGAAACCGACCGATTGCGCAATGCCTATCTGAGATCGCAGCGCATGCTTGCCATGATTGCGTTCCCGGTCGGGATCGGATTTGCCCTCGTGGCTGCGCCCCTGATCGAGTTTGCGCTCGGTCCGAAATGGGCGACAGCCGGGCTGGTTATCCAAGTGCTCAGTGTGTTGTTCGCGATCCAGGCGATCGCGACGCCGTTCGCACCCCTGGCGCTGGGGCTCGGGCGCACCCGTTTGTTGTTTATTCGGGATGTGATCAATCTTGTCGTTCGCTTCCCAATTTTGATTGTTGGATTTGTCTCAGGCGGACTGGTCGGGCTGTTGGTAGCGCGCGGCGTGTCGACCGCCTTTATTCTCTGGCAAGACCTGTTTCTCGCGCGTCGTCTGACCGGGGCCACGTTCGTGCAGCAAATCTTCTCCAGTTGGCGCGCGACCGTCGCCTCTGCCTTTATGGCAATTATCGTGATCAGCCTGCAGGTGCTCGGAATTCACACACCGACAATTCCGCACATCGCGATTCTGGTTGGTGCGGGAGGGATTAGTTATCTCGCCGCCACGATCGGGTTGTGGCTATTCGCGGGTAAACCGGACGGCGCCGAGCGCGAGGTGATAGAGATGGTGCAGTCATTCCTGCCCAAATCGATGCGGGCCTGAATCGGCGCATCATACGCCGCCGTCAGTCTTCGCCAGGCCACCACCCATAGATATTGGACGTCATCGGGACATACTCGAAATTTTCGGGCGGCGAGGCTTGCGGCTTCAATGCGAGCACCCGCTTCTTGATCTCGAATTTCAAGCGCGGCACGGAAAGGAGTCCGTCGGGGTCTATCCGGGTCGCAAATGCAGCGCACGCGCGACGCTCATCAGCGGAATATCGCGACTTCGTGGCCAGCCAATAGGTTTCTTGCGCGAGTTTTCGCTGCAGAGCGATCAACCAGTCTCGCGCTTCGGGAATAGGCTGGCACCAGGTTTCGGTGACGAATTTGCAGGTCTCGTAAATCTCTTCACGATCCGAGATCGCGCGATTGATCTTTGGTGCGCTCATCGAGGCGCCATGAATGCGATAGCCCGCTTGCAGGGCCTTGATCGCACCGACCGGGCCTTTTGCGGCAAAGCGCATCCACATTTCCATGTCCGAGGTGTGATAGAATTGCGGGAGATACCCGCCCAGGTCTTGCTGGACCGTTGTGCGCACCACGGCGGTGGGAGACGCGACCGGATTGCCTTCTGTGAAGTTGCGGCGAATGAAGTCAGCGCCAGAGAGCACAAGGCTTTCGCTCTCCCCTTCATCTTCCGGCATTTGCGTATGGTCGAAATCGTCGCCGATCAGCAAGGCGCGGCCATAGACCAGGTGCACGTCCTGATGGGCCTCCATCAACGCGGTCGAGCGGGCCAGGCTGCTAGGCATCAACAAGTCATCAGCGGACAAGAGCAATGCATAGTCACCACTTGCCCAGTCCAACAGCCCGCGATTGGCGGTGCCGATCAGGCCAAGATTGGTTTCGTTCTCGAGATAGGTGACGCGCGAATCTTCAGCAGCGAGCGCCTCGCCAATTTCGCGTGTATTGTCTGGTGAGGCATCGTTCAAAATCAGAACGCGGACCTCGACGTCTCTTTGCGTCAGGATGCTGGCGACGCAGTCTTTCAGGAAATGCGCGTAATTATAGCAGGGGACGACGACATCGACGCTCGGCATTAGGCGGCCTGATCCGCAGTGGCCGCTTTCAACGCTACGGCCACGGTGCGGACATCCTCGTCACTCATCTGCCCGTAAAGCGGCAGAATAATGCGCTGGTCCTGCTCGGCTTCCGAGTGCGGCAGTGGTGCAGGCAGAGGCGTATCCTTGTAGGCATCTTCGCGATGCGCGCACATGATGCCGCGTCGGGTCGCGACGCCCTTGTCGAGCATGACTTGCATCACCGTGCGCTGGTCGCAGGCCGCCGGCAAGCGCACTGAAAAACTTTGCCAATTGGTGCGCGCCCAGCTTGGTTCGCTTGGGACATGAAGCCACTGCGCATCGGCGAGTTCGGCGCGATAAAGATCGACCAGCTCCCGGCGGCGCTTAACGACGCCTGGCAGGCGCTTGAGTTGCTCGCGTCCGACGGCGGCCTGAATATCCGTCATGCGATAATTGTAACCGATCTCGGGATGGGTTTCGAACACCACCTGCTTTGACTTGTGTCGCACCGTATCGGGAACGCTCATGCCATGCTGGCGCAAACGCTTGAACTTCTTCGCCCAGTCGGCATGCGGTGTGGTGATCATCCCACCATCGCCGGTGGAGAGGACCTTACGCGGATGGAATGAGAAAACAGCCGCGTCGCCGCGCGCACGGCCGACTTTTTCCCAGGCGCCATCCCACAGGATTTCCGCGCCTGCCGCGCAAGCAGCGTCTTCGATCACAAACAGATCATGCGCGCGGGCAATCTTGATGATGGCCGCCAGATCCGCTGGCATGCCCATCTGGTGGACCAGCACGATCGCCTTGGTGCGGGGCGTGATCGCAGCCTCGATCAGGTTCGGATCCATATTGCAGGTCAGCGGATCAATATCGATGAAGACCGGGCTCGCCTGACAATAGCGGATCGCATTTGCGGTCGCGATATAGGAATGGCTGACCGTGATGACCTCGTCATCCTGGCCGATACCGGCAGCGAGCAATGCCAGGTGCAGCCCGGTCGTGCAATTGGAGACGGCGACCGCGTGCTCAGCGCCTGTGAAGTCAGCAAATTCGGTTTCGAAGGCGGCGACTTCCGGGCCTTGCGTCACCCATCCGGACAGGATCACCCGCGAGGCGGCAGCGGCCTCCTCTTCCCCCATTAATGGTTTGATGATCGGGATCATTCCATCAGGTCCTTATTGACGCGCCACCAGTCTACAAGACGGCGCAAACCTTCTTCCAGATCAATTTCAGCCTCAAAGCCGAGAAGCTCTTTCGCCTTGCTGGTATCGGCTAGGCGACGTGGCACGGCGTTCACTTTGCGCTCCGGGCCATATTCGGGTGTCATGTCTGGGTCGGCATCCATCACTTTCATGAGGGTGGCCGCCAATTCGTTCAAATTGGTTTCGACGCCGGAGGCGACATTGAACACTTCGTCCGTGACATCGGACTTCAGTGCCAGAACATTGGCGCGTGCCAGCTCTTCAATATAGATGAAGTCCATTGAGGTCAGTCCATCGCCCAGAATAAGCGGCGGTGTGCCGTCCTCGATCCGTTGCATCCATCGGACCAGCACTTCTGTGTACTTGCCGTGAATGTCCATTCGCGGGCCGTAAACATTGAAGTATCGCATCGCGACATAATCGAGTCCGTACATGGCGTGGAAGGACCGAAACAGACCCTCCAGCATGACTTTCGAGGCGCCATACCAGGTGTCGTTATTGTACGGGTGGTGGTTTTCCGTGGTCGGAAATGTATCCGCCATGCCATAGATCGACGCTGACGACGCCGCGAGGACGCGCTTCACCTGGGCCTTGTGAGCGGCTTCGATGACATTGTAGGTACCGTCATTCATCACTTCCATGGCTTCGCGCGGATCCGCGGCACAGGCCGTGATACGGATCGCAGCCATGTGGATGACGGCATCCATGCCTTGGGTCACAGCTTCGATGGCGGCACGATCGCGAATGTCGCCCTTGACGAGGCGCACGCGTGGATCCTTCAGGATCTGCTCGACATTGCGCATCGAGCCACGCACCAGATTGTCGAAGATGACTATCTCCTCCGGCGAATCCTGCGCCAGGATCTGATCGATGGTGGTAGACCCGATCAGGCCACAGCCACCTGTCACCAGGATTTTCGCACCCTCAAGATTCATGTGTGACGGCCTTCTGTCTGTTATTCCGCGAACCGAAGCTAAGCGGCGATTTCGGTTTCTGTCTGAAGCTTGCTGACAGCCTTGGCGACGATTTCCTGTTGGGCCGGCGTGATTTCCGGGAACATGGGAAGCGACAGGACTTCGGCTGCGGCTTTCTCAGCGTGCGGGAACTGCCCTTGGCGATATCCGAGGAATTCAAACGCCTTCAGGCGATGAAGCGGGAACGGGTAGTGAATGCCCGTCGCAACGCCAGCGGCTTTCAGTTCATCGATCCAGCGCAGCCGATCCGGCGTGCGGATGGCATAAACATGATAGACATGGCGCCGGTCGTCGGCTTCAACCGGGATCTGCACACCAGTCCCTGCAAACAGGTCGCGATAGCGCGCTGCGGCGGCCCGGCGGGCCTCGGTCCATTTTTCGATATAGTTCATCTTCACGTTCAGCACGGCGCCTTGCAGGCCTTCCATACGCATATTGTAGCCGATGATTTCATGGTGGTATTTCTGTTCCGCGCCCCAATCGCGCAACATGCGAAGCTTTCGGGTCCAGTCTTCATTCGCCGTTATGGTCATGCCGGCTTCACCGGCAGCGCCGAGATTTTTTCCGGGATAGAAAGAGAAGCCGGCAATGTCGCCAATTGATCCAGCGCGGTGCCCCCGATACTCGGCGCCGTGGGACTGCGCGGCATCTTCCATGACGATCAGGCCATGCTTTTTCGCAATCGCCATGATCGGGTCCATATCCGCCATCTGTCCATAGAGATGGACTGGGACAATCGCCTTGGTGCGTGGTGTGATCGCCGCCTCGAGCGCGCCTGGATCCATGGTGAAGGTGACCGGGTCGATGTCACAGAACACGACCTTTGCGCCGGTATAGTGGATGGCCGAGGCCGAGGCGATAAAGGTGTGCGGGACGGTGATCACCTCGTCGCCTTCGCCAATGCCTGCGGCCAGCAGACCAAGATAGAGGGCGTTGGTACCGCTGTTCACGCCGACAGCGAAACCGCTTTCGCAATAGTCGGCAAAACGCTGTTCCAGCGCCGCGACTTCCGGACCGAGCACGAAAGCGCAGTTTTCAAGCGTCTTCATCACGGCGGCGTCGATTTCAGGTTTGATCGACTGATACTGGGCTTTGAGATCTACAAACGGGACCATGTCAGGCATCCTCGAATGATGGCAGTTGCACGGTCGCGCCGCGCGACTGCATGGACTGGGTGGCGGCTTCGATTGCTTCAACCATGCGCAGACCGAACCGACCGTCCGAGATCGATTGAGTCCGGGTCAGGATGCAGTCGCGGAAATGTTCGGTGCCATTGCGCAGCGCTTCGACATTGGGAACCTTTGGGGCCCACATGTCGCCGACGCGATACCCGACCCGCATTTCCTGGATCTGTTCAGGATCATCAGTAAAGGAAACGCCTTTGTCATAGATCTTGAGCTTCTCCGACGGTTCCAGCTCGTCAAACGTGATCATCTTCTCAGTCCCGCCAATCAGGATCTTGCGAACCTTGACGGGCGCGAGCCAGGAGACATTCACATGCGCGATGAAGCCGGACTCATAGAACAGGGTGATGAAGGCGAGATTCTCCGGCGTTCCGGGATAGTGGTTGATACCAGATGCCGAGACAGCTGTCGGCTGCTGATCGAACACATAATCCAGGATTGAAAAATCGTGGACCGCGAGGTCTGAAATCACGTTCACGTCGCGCTGGAACAGCCCGAGATTGACCCGTGTGCTGTCATAGTAGAGCGGCGCGCCGAGCGCCTTGGTCTGCACCAGCTCGCGCATCTTCTGAACCGGGCCCGTGTACAGGAAAGTATGGTCGACATGCAGGATTAGGCCGCGGGCTTCGGCTTCATTGACCAGCTTGCGAGCCTGCTCCGCCGTTTCGGCCATCGGCTTTTCTAGCCAGACATGTTTGCCCGCTTTCAGCGCTGCCATGGCAAGGTCGAAATGGGTTGAGACCGGGGTGGCGATGGCGACGGCATGAATGTCCGGATGGTTGATCAGGGACATGGCATCCGTTGTCGTGTTCACGGTCGGGTAGCGCTTGCTGACTTTCTCCAGCGCCGCTTCGCTGAGATCGGCCACCGAATGCATACGCGCGCCGTCCAGCTCAGCGAAGTTGCGGACCAGATTAGGCCCCCAATAGCCATAGCCAATGACGGCAATGTTGAGTTTCTCGTCACTAAGGGTCACTGATCCATATCCCGCATATCCCCGCGCACTGTGGCCGGCACACCGGCCACAATGGCAAAATCTGGTACATTTTTCGTTACGACGGCGCCGGCTGCGATCATCGCGCCTTCGCCAATGGTCACGCCGCAGACAATGGTCACGTTTGAGCCAATCGAGGCGCACCGTTTGACCAGGGTCTTTTCCAGCGTCCAGTCATCATCCGTTTGTGCACTGCCATCCGGATTGGTGGCGCGTGGGAAGCGGTCATTGGTAAACATCACACCATGACCGACAAAGACCTCGTCCTCGATTTCCACGCCTTCACAGATGAAGGTATGAGACGAGATCTTGCAGCGCTCACCAATCGTCGCATTCTTCTGAATTTCGACGAATGTCCCGATCATCGAGCCATCGCCAACCGTGCAGCCATACAGGTTAACGAGGCTCGGATGCGGGATTTTCACCGCGCCCTTCAGGGTCACATTCTCCGAAATCGGCATCTTCGTTCCCAATCAAGACTGAAAGTGTCCGTGTAGATGCAACTCTTCTGCCAGATTCAGGGGATTCAGCCCACTTTTTTCGAACGGGTTGAAGTGGTGTAGATTTGGTTCAGAAATGAACCGAATTCCGGGGACTATTGTTCCGGTAAAAGCAGCTCGGTGGGGTTTCCATCTTCATCGTTGATCCAATATTCGATCGGGTAGACCACACCCGTCCGTGTTACCGCCTCACCGTTTACGATTTTGGGTTCAAATCTGAGCGTCGCTATCGCATTTCGTGACGAGTTCACAAAGCCGGGATGTCCGCATTTGACCTCAAGATTGGTGACATAGCCTTCGGGCGTGACGTCGAAATAGTTTTCGCACCGGGCGCTGACGCTCTGAATGGCGAGGCCTTCAGGATAAACCGGGATTGGATGTTCGATCGGTTGCATGTTTCGATCAGCATGGCTCGGCGCGGATAGCAGCGCGAGTCCGCCTATGGTGGCAGCGAGCGCGGTGCCGACCCCGCCGGTCGTTTTGATCGGATTGCGAATGAGAGTCATGGAAATGTCCTTTGCGATACGTTTGGCACGTTCCCGGCGCGCGCGTCGCAAATAGGCATCGATGAAGGTTCGCACAGCATGGCTCACTGTGATCCCTTCCTCCTCACACGCCCGTTTGAAAGCCTCCTTCTTGGAGTGCGGCAGGCGCACTTCAATCATCTCGGTTTTCTTTTCAGGGCGTTCCGTGGCCATACCTATCTCTAACGTTCATGCCGGAATTCACATCGAAGCATTCCTGTCCCGACATAAAACCGAAAGCTCGTTCATACGCGAGGGATTTCGTGTCCGGACAGCCCAAATTAGATTACGCTTGCTTGTCGCAGGGGAGGGGGCATGAGGCTGGGCGCACAACAGTGGAGGGTCAAATGCGGATCGATAAAATAGGCCAGCGAATGATTTTGGGTGCGGCATGGTTTGGTCTGGCAGCGTGTCAGTCTGTGGCACCCGCCGCCGAGCGCAGTGTGGCAGATATCCATGCCGATGCGGTCGTCCTCGACGCCCATGCAGATATCGCGATCGAGGCAACATCCCCGCTCTATCTCGGCCCGGACGGTCGTTCCAAGGTCGCGCCGGAGAAACTGATCGCGGGCGGATTTGACGCCGTGGTCATGGCGGTTGCGGCGGGGCCCCAACTGCGAACAGCGGAGGGTGATGCGCTGGCGCGGGCTGAAAGCCTGGCCAAACTCGCCGCCGTTCAGGATCTCGTCACCTCAAATCCGGACATGTTGGCGCTCGCCACCACGGCCCAAGCCGTGCGGCAGAATAGTGCCGCGGGCCGCGTTTCTGTCATTCTAGGGTTCCAGAACGCGCAAGCTCTGGAAGGGCAATTGGACCGCATCGATGAATTCTATGATGCGGGTGTCCGCCTGTTCGGGCTGACCCATCTTGGACACAATGACTTTGCCGATTCCTCGCGTCCGCGCTTTGACGGTGAGACGGGCACTTATGAGGCGACGGAAGAACATGGCGGCTTGTCTGAGCTTGGCATTGCCGCGGTGAAGCGGATCGACGCGCTGGGCGGTCTTGTCGATGTTTCGCAAATGTCGAAAGCCGCGACGCTTCAGGCGATCGATCTCACCACTCTGCCGGTGATTGCCAGCCACTCCAACGCAAAATCCTTGTCCGATGTGACGCGTAACCTGTCAGATGAGGAGATCGATCGGATCGGCGAGACAGGCGGCGTGATCCACATTGCTGCGTTCAGCGCTTATCTGGTCGATCTGTCAGACCCCGACCTGAAAGCCAGCATTCGCGATGTGCGGCTCGCGGCGGGGCTGCCGGAGACATATTCCTATCCTTATGAGCTTTACTGGGAGCTGAAATCGGACGCCGAGAAGCTCACCTTCCTGACCAATATGCGCGCCCTGGTGGGACGGGAGGATGTCAGCCGCATGGTCGATCACATCGATTATGTCGTGGATCGCATCGGGATTGATCATGTCGGCATTGGCACGGACTTCAATCATGGCGGTGGTATTGCCGGATTCGAGGAAGCCGACTCGGCCGCCAATGTGACGGCTGAGCTCCTCCGGCGTGGCTATAACGAGGCGGAGATCGACAAGATCTGGGGCGGCAATTTCCTGCGTGTGCTGGGGGCCGCTGACACGCGCTAACGTAGACAGCAGAGCTTCCAACCGCCAACATGGGGTGAAAGAATTCGAGGGACCCCGACATGAAACTGACCCCGCTTAGACTTGTCCTCGCAGCGCTGTTGGCCCTGATCGCAATCAGCTTTCTCGGCGGCACAGCGATGTGGCGGGTGATGGGCATTGGTGACGACCTGTCGATTGATGGACGGTCCGAACCCGTGCGCGACGCTCCAGGCGCTCTTGGTCATGGCTGGTCGGCCTATGGCGGTGACGAGGGCGGCAATCGCTACTCTGCGGCGGGTCAGATCGATCGCGATAATGTCGACGATCTGGAAGTGGCATGGACTCAACAGACAGGCGCGTTTGAGGGGCGCGACTCCGCCCGACATCGCGCCTCTTTCCAGGCCACGCCCATTCTCGTCGATGATGCATTGATCTTGTGTACGCAGTTCAATGAAGTGGTCGCCCTCGACCCGGGATCCGGCGCCTTGAAATGGGAATATGATCCCGGCGTCCCGATTGATGGTCGCCCTGGTAACGAATTTTCCTGTCGCGGCGTGGCGCATTTCGAGCAGCCGTCTGTTTCAGATGGAGCCTGCGGATCACGCGTCTTTATGGGGACTGTCGAAGCAGAACTGATTGCCGTCGATACGGCGACCGGTGCGGCCTGTTCCGAGTTCGGCGAAGACGGCCGGGTGCAGATCGAGCCGAGCCTGGCCCTGCGCTGGCCGGGCGAATTTCAGATCACGTCGGCGCCGGTCGTCTACGAAGATGTGGTCATTACCGGCACTTCGATCAGCGACAATCTGCGCTCGGATGCGCCGCTCGGAACCGTGCACGCCTTCGATGCGGTAACCGGCGCGCCGCTATGGAAATACAATCCAATTCCCTGGAACGAAGACGGCGACACAAGGATCGGGCACGCCAATGTGTGGACGAGCATGTCCGTGGATTCTGAACGCGGCCTGGTCTTTCTGCCCACCTCGACGGCCAGCCCGGATTACTTTGGCGGTGAGCGCCCCGGCAATAATGAGCATGCCAATTCGGTCGTGGCTCTGGATGCCCGGACGGGTGAAACCGTTTGGGCGTATCAGATCGTGCATCACGATGTCTGGGATTATGACTTGCCGGCTCAGCCGGGCCTGTATCAGATTCCAGTTGAAGGTGAGCTTCGCGATGTGGTGGTAC
Source organism: Hyphomonas sp. Mor2 (assembly GCF_001854405.1). GTDB lineage: Bacteria > Pseudomonadota > Alphaproteobacteria > Caulobacterales > Hyphomonadaceae > Henriciella. The sequence goes on along the minus strand of NZ_CP017718.1, from coordinate 2,524,122 downwards.
AAGTCACCAAGATGGGGCTGATATTTGTGCTCGACCGCGAGACCGGCGTGCCGGTCATTCCCGTCGAGGAGCGCCCGGTTCCGCAGGACGGCGTCGAGGGCGAGGTTTTGTCGCCAACCCAGCCCTTCCCGGTGCGCCCGGAACCCGTGGTGCCGGACCGGCTGGATCCTGGCAAGGCATTTGGCGTCACCCTTTGGGACAAGATGGCGTGCGGCAGCAAGCTGAGCGCGCTGCGCCAGGAGGGGCTGTACACGCCGCCAACAGTCGAGGGCACGCTTGCCTATCCGTTCACGGGCGGGGGCGCAAATTGGGGCAGCGCGGCGTTTGACCCTTCCCGCAATCTGGTTGTGATCAATATGAACAATGTCGCGCAATCTGTGCACCTGCATCCGAATACCGAGGCGCGGGAGGCGACAGAGATTGATCATGACGCTGAATTCGCGCCGATGGAAGGCGCACCCTATGCGATGAGCCGGAAGCCGATTTTCTCGCCGCTGGGTCTGCCCTGCTCGACGCCACCCTGGGGGGTGATCGCCGGAGTGGATATTGCCCGCGGCGAGATTGTCTGGCGACGTCCGTTCGGGACAACCCGCGATCTTGCCCCGGGCGGGCTGGCCCTGAAGCTGGGCACGCCGAACTTTGGCGGACCAGTCGTGACCAAAGGCGGACTGATCTTCATTGGCGCGGCCATGGACGATTACCTGCGCGCGCTCGATGTCGAGACCGGCAAGGAACTCTGGAAAGGCCGCCTCCCCGCGGGCGGACAGGCGACACCGATGACTTATGTCTGGAATGACAAGCAATATGTTGTCATCGCCGCCGGAGGACATGGCAAGTCCGGCACACGGATTGGCGATCACGTGGTCGCCTTCGCCTTGCCGGAATAACTCGATGCCACCGCCATCAGCTGTGCTGCAACTGGAATCCCTGATGGCGCCGGCCGCTGGCCTGGGCTTGTCCTGGGCAAGCAAGCGCGAGGCGCTCATCCTGGACGAAAAGTCCGCCGGTCAGTTTGCTTCGAATGCCGATATCGAGATCGAGCAATTGTTGCGGAACGGATTGGCGGAGCAGTTTCCGGGTCAAGCTGTGATCGGGGAGGAAATGGGCGGAGCATTGACCGGCGATGCCAGGGGCTGGGCGATTGATCCGATTGACGGCACATCGAATTTCGTCCTCGGCTTGCCCATCTGGGGCATCTCGGTCGGCCATTGGGATAACGGACACTCCTCGCTTGGGGCGATAGCTTTACCGGCATTGGGGCTCACCGTGTCGGCGGCGAAGGGTGCGGGCGTGCGGATCAATGGCGTGCCCGCAGGCGATCTTCGCCCCAGGAGCCCGGTCAAGATTTTTGCGATTGGCGAGAATGATTTTGAAACCGGCCCGCAAACCGACACTCGCGCGCAAACCTATCGCGCGCGCGACTATTCCGTTGTGCGCTATCGCTGCGCGGTCTTCGCGCTCGCCATGTCCGGCATGGGTCGCCTCAGCGGCTATGACGAACATGGCTGTGGTCTCTGGGACATTGCCGCAGCCGATGTGATTTGCCGTGAAGCCGGGATGACGGTCGAAACCCGTCAGATCAATGAGACGCGCTGGTCAATCAAGGCCCAGTGGCCGACTTGAGGCCTAGCGCCCGAGCTCTTTCATTGCGCCGTCCAGGCCCTCAAGTGTCATTTCGAACATCCGGTCCGGGCCGATCAGTTCGCGGATCAGCTGGATCGAGCCTGTATAGTCCCAGGCTCCGGATTTGACCGGGTTCAGCCAGGCAAGGTTCGGATACTGTTCCACCAGACGCTGGATCCACAGGCCACCAGGCTCTTCGTTCCAATGCTCGACCGAACCGCCAGCATAAGTGATCTCGTACGGGCTCATGGTCGCGTCGCCGACAATGATCACCTTGTACTCGCTCGGATACTTGTGCAGCACGTCCCAGGTCGGGATGACATCGGCGCGGCGACGGCGATTGTCTTTCCAGAGACCCTCATAAGGGCAATTGTGGAAATAGTAGTATTCGAGATTCTTGATCTCCGTCCGGGCGGCAGAGAATAGCTCTTCCATCACCTTAACATGTGGGTCCATCGAGCCGCCGACATCCATGAGCAGCAATACAGAGACAGAATTGCGGCGCTCCGGGCGCATTTCGATATCGAGATAGCCCTGGCGAGCCGTGTTCCGGATCGTCGCATCGAGATCCAGCTCATCCGGGCTGCCGGTGCGGGCCCATTTGCGCAGGCGTTTCAGCGCGACCTTGATATTGCGCGTGCCGAGTTCGACACTGTCATCATAATTCTTGAACTCGCGCTTGTCCCAGACCTTGGTGGCGCGGCGGTGGCGCGACTTGTCCTGGCCAATGCGGATGCCTTCCGGATTATAGCCATTGGCGCCGAAGGGCGAGGTGCCGCCGGTTCCGATCCACTTATTGCCACCTTCGTGCCGCTTCTTCTGCTCTTCGAGACGTTTCTTCAGCGTTTCCATCAGCTTCTCGAAGCCGCCCATGGCTTCGATTTCCGCCATTTCTTCCGGGCTGAGGAATTTTTCTGTCATCTTGCGCAGCCATTCTTCCGGCAGGTCCTGCGCTTCGATCGCCTCGCCGAGGCTGTCCAGGCCCTTGAAAACGTGACCGAATACCTTGTCGAACTTGTCGATATTGCGCTCATCCTTCACCAGAGCGGCGCGAGCGAGATAATAGAAATCCTCGACATCGCGGTCGATGACGCCCTTATCCATGGCTTCCATCAGCGACAGATATTCCTTCAGCGTGACCGGAACCTTGGCGGCGCGAAGTTCATTGAAGAAGTTGAGGAACATGGGCGGACTCCTGACGTTCACGTTAAAGGTAACGTGCGCGGGGTCATTTTCCAAGGGTGTCGTGGCGGGAAGCGCAGCGTTCAAGCCGTTGGCGTTGACGTTCGCCGCATTTTTGGACGCGTTTGGTAGGTCAAGGCGCGCCAGACCCACTCTGCGGGCCCATATGCGAAGGCCTTCATCCAATAGTGACTGAACAGGACCTGAGCGGCGAAAAAGGCGAGCGCCAGCAAAGTGTAAGCGGTGCTGCCGGCCTCGCCCGCAAGGCCGAGCCCAGGACCCCACCCGCCGAGCACCAGGATAATGAAAGGGCTCTGCAAGAGATAATTTGTCAGGGCCATCTGTCCGACCGGAGCGAAGGGCTGCACCAGCCATCGCGTGCGGGTGCCGAAAAAGAGCTGGGTCAGCAGGCAGACATAGCCCGCCGCAATTAACGGGGTCGCGACGCCTTGCGTCAGGTCGAGCGCGAGAGGGGCCGAGGACGTCCATGTGCCCGCGGGGCCGTCCTGCAGGGTAAGCACGATCACTTGCAGTCCAAATCCCAATCCGAGCAAAGGGATGGTACAGGCCCTGACCAGGGGGAGATGGCGTTCGGCACTCTGGATCACGCCCTGCCGGACGATCCAGGCGCCGATAAAGAACCGGCCGAGCGCATAGGCGAACCAGGCCACCATGGTGCCGCTGAGAATCCAGTCCTGCCAGGTCATCTCATTCATAGCGCTGACCCAGGCGACAATGTCTCCGGACAAAGCCACCGACTGGCGCTCAAGAATGGCGGCGTCCGTGTAAGCGAGATTCATCATGCCCGACAGCGTTTCGCTTTGCTCGATCGTCCATTCCAGGACCGGGCGGGCGAACAAGAGCAAGGGCAGCCCGATCAGGAGCATGGTTCTCGAGGACAGGTTACGGGACAGAAGAAGAAGGAACGCCATCAACCCGTAGACATGTAGAATGTCCCAGGCGAACCATCCAAATAGATGGAGCAAGCCGAACGCCGTGAGTAGCGAGATCCGCCGCAGGTAAATGCGCTCGAACGGGGCGGCGCGGGCATTCAAGCGTTCCAGCATGATCCAGAATCCGGCGCCGAACAGTACAGCGAACAGCGTGTTGGCCTTGTCAAAGACCAGCAGGTCCAGCCACCAGCTGGTGCGCGCGTCGATCGCAGCGGAGGGTAAGGCGGCGAGCTGGTGCGCGGTGGCCAGCACGTCAACCCCGCCCAGTTCAACCAGGTTTGCGATCAAAACGCCCAGAAGGGCAAAGCCGCGAAGGACGTCCATGATCTCGTAGCGATCACTCTGGCGAGTGGGGCCGGGGGGTGCGGAAGTGTAGGGCATGCGCAGCGTCCGTGTGTTCTGACCCGACGCAGCCCGAGTGGTGTGGAATGAATGTCTTCCCCGGCGCGGGACTTAACCCATGCGGCGCAGAAAGGGGACTCAGTTTTTTGGCAAGAAGCGGCGTTCGTTTGGGCGCGCAGGTCCGTGGTTCCAGCGACGTCCTACAGGACCTGCATCTGCAGCAATTCGATCAGCTTGCTCATATCCTGATCAAAGTCGGGGTCAGGGCGCACCTTGAACGCATTCTGCGAGCAAAAGCCGTGCAAGCTGTCGGGCACCTGGTCCCGCTCCGGGACATTTGCATTGCCAACCAGAACAGGGATCACCCGCCGGTCAATCCGCAGGGCGGTTTCGATCTCGACGCGAATGGGGTCATTGAAATCATCCAGCCGTCGATTGCCCTTGTCGTCGCAAATATTCACCCATTCCGGACCAACTATGGCGAGGCAGGCTTTGCACTGTGCGAGCGTCGCGACGATATGGGCGCGGAAATTGACGCCGAGCGGGATCGAGTCGACATCGAAAAAGACCGCTTCCCGGCCAAACTCGCCAACCAGACGCTCCCGAATGCGGGCGGTGACATCTGCGGAATCCTTGCGCCGGTATGACAAGAAGATCTGACCACCGGCCTTGTCCGCCTGGCCCTCAGGCTGGCGCGAGGCGAGTGAGACGGAGAGGGATTGGACCGAGGTTTGCAAATGATCAGGATCGGCGGTGCGAACGACATCTGCTGCCACTTCGCGCGCAATGTGGGCGAGTTTCAATTCCTCCTCGCGCAGTTCTGTCTGACTGCGCAGGCCGAGGCGATCTGCTTCCAGCGCGTCGCGCAGCCGCGCCCGCAACAAAGTGACCTGCTTGCGCAGATTGCGATCCGGCGAGCTCGCGGGCAGCAATTCCCGCATGATCCGCATGGCATCGTTGAGAGCGCTCAAGGATTGCGCCTTGCCGATCAGGTTCAGAAGGTCTTCGCGGGCATCGGTCATGGTTTTGGCAACATTTTGAGGCGGGCAATATCCCGGAAGGTCATGGCTTCAACGAGCAGGGCGACGAGGTAGATGATCATGATAGCCAGGAAGCTGCCATCAAATCCGGACAAATCGTCAAATATGTAAGTGGTATCGGCTTCAAACACAGCAACCAACAAGATCACCCATCCGGGCCAGTAAAGCGCAAAGCTGAGCGCAATTGTCTGCGAAAATCGATGCCGTCGATTCATCAACAGGTCGCGTTTGAACAGGGACAGATAGACCAGAAGGATTGCGAGCATGACTCCCGCGAAGACAAAGTCGTCATAGATGACGATCCAAAAGCCGAACGCGACCATGGTCAGCGTCCCCAGAATGGCGGCAATGACGATTGACTTCACGAGGCCAACCAGCCCTTCGAGCATGACGATTTTCAAACCGACAGAGATTGTGGTGGCGATCGCCAGTCCGAGCAGGAACATGAGAACAGGGCCAACATCATCATAATGCTCGTATCCTGGGGACTGAAGTTTCAGACTTTCGCCCGACACGGTTCGGACGGTCGTGTTTCCCGTCCACAATGTGTCGAGACCCCCGCCATGGCTTGCCAGGAAAGCAGAGTAAGCCGCGAGCATCGGGGCGAGAACAAATGGCACCAGCAGCAATGTGACCGCCAAGAATCGCGGCGAATCCAGCTTTTTCACGACACTGGTGAGGCGCGCGCCGCGCGAAACGAAATAACACCAGATCAAGGCTGCCGCGATGCTCGACAAGATGAACGTGGTGAAGATCAGATTGATGTCGCCTCTCGTAAATCCTTCCGTCCAAACGTAGTTCGAGATGGAAACGCCGCGATCGTAATCGTATCGGCCAATGCCGCCCACGCAATCGACATATGAGGACCCATCTGTTGTGCATCTACCATCTGCTCCCGCCAAGAATGAGAAAAAGAGCGGAGAAAACAATGCGGTAATTCCGAATATCACATACAGTAGTAAGAGGATGTCCATCCTCAGTCGCCAGTACCCGGGATGGTTGATCGACATCCAGCTGAGTAGGCGCTGATAAGGTTTGCCGCGCTCGCTTCGGGCGCCCTTTTTCGCTTTCGGCGCATACAAGTTCGCTGTGTCCGCCATGCCTTACGTCCCCACATCGCTCATGATGGCGCGAACCGATCCGGTAATGTCGCGCATCATGGTGAAATCATCGCCGAAGGCGGCTGAGAGCCGCGTGAAGATGGAGCTGCCCGACGCCGATTTGGGAATGGCCAGAATGTAGCCTTCAACCGTCGGTTCGATGCCTTGCAATTGCGCTCCGGAGAGCGCGGTTTCAATTGCGCTCAAGGGAGCATCGACCGCAATTTCCAATACCCGGTATTGCTGATTGGCCTGAAGGTCGTCGACCGAGCCCTGATATTTCAGCACGCCGTCATCAAGCAGCAGGATATGGTCCGCGATCGCTTCCACCTCTGACAGGTGCTGTGAGGTGATGATGATCGGCATCGGATTGTCGCGCGAGTCAGCAATGGCGCGGATATCCCGCAGGAACCGGTCGCGGGCGACCACATCCAGATAGGCGAGGGGTTCGTCCAGAACCAGCATTTTCGGTTGTGAAAGCAAGGCCCTGACCAGTTCGAACCGGATCTTGTATCCGCCTGAAATCTCGTCCCAGCGTGAATGTCTGAACCGGAACAATTCGTAACGCGACAAGTGCCAGTCGATGAAACTCTCAAGGTCCTGGTCCCGGGTTCCGTTCACGGCGGCAATATAGTTGAGGTTGTGGCGCAAGCGACCAAACCACTTTTCCGGCAATTGCGGAACCGAGCCGATCTGGCTCTTGATTTTCGTCCAGTTGCGCCGCAGGCGCAGGCCTGTGCCTTCAAGGGCCGGATAGCTGATCTTGCCGGTCGTCGGCAGCAAATCCCCCAGCATCATGTTGAGCAGAGTGGTCTTGCCGCTCGCATTTCGTCCGGCAATGGCAATGATCTCTCCGCGCCGTATGTCGAGGCTGATCTGGTCCATTTTGAACCGACCCTTGCCAAAGGTCCGGCCGACCTCTTCCAGTCGGCAGACAATATCTGTGTCGGCGCCGTTCGAGCTCGATCTGCGCCGCTTTTTCTTTTGTTTCTTTCGAGGGATAATTTGGGCCGCCTCAGCGTCCAGAGCTGCGGGAGCGGCCGACATTCCCAGCTCATCCTCGACCGAGGTGGGAATACCGGTCGGTGCGGTCCGGGTCGCGCCCTCCGACTTGCTTTCCACAAAATCGACCGCGTCATAGGCCAATTCCAGGATTTCGTTGCGAATCCGGTTCACCGCCGTGGCGTCGCTGTTCATCGATCGCTCTTCATAGCGAATGATGTCATAGCTGTTGCGCAGCTGCATGACCGCTTCGCGCAGGCTCGGAACGAAGTCCGCAACGAAGTCCTGAAGCGCGCACAAAGCATCCGTTTCGGATGAAGCGGCCACCAGGTCCTCGATTTTCTGCTGGGCGATGACAGCTTGTTCAAGCGGCGCTAAGGTCGCGACTTTCCGGCGTCCATGGCTGTGTTCCACCTGACCAAGCATCTATTTTGTCCCCATTATTGTGGTTACTGTAATCGAAACAGCGGGGCCAGCAAGGCCTAATGAAATGAGGCTTGTGACTGCAACCCGGTTTTGCCATTCCCCTATTTTAACCCAGGATCACACCGCATGTTCAGACTTTTCAAACGCGATGAAACTGGAAAGATCGCCGCCTATCACGAGGTCTGGGTCGAGCTGAAACCGCGCCGCATCATCGAACACTGGGGAATGGTGGGCACGCGCGGGGACACTGACGCGCACCGGATCAAACTGTTGCGATCGCTGGAGAGGCAGGTCGACGACTTGCTGGATCCGGCGCGAGCCCTCGGGTTTACCGAGATTGACCCCGGTGACTATCAGACCCTGATCGTCGAATTCCTGCTATCCGACGCCTGGCGGCGCGACGACGTCTTAAAAATCCGTGAGGCGGAGGAGGCGCTCTCCGAGGTGCTCGGGTGGACGGGTCTCGGCTTCTGCGAGGGGGAAACCGTAACAGATACGGCGATCGAGCTGACGTGCCGTGTTCTGGACCCCGACCTTGCCCGCACGCGCATTGAAGAACAAATGACAGGCACGGAGTTTGCTGACTATTCCCGCATCTATCAGGAATAGCTATAGGTTGGGCATGGCCGACACCAACACACTCATCGAGACCAAACCCAAGACACAGACCGGTCTGACCCCGGAAGGCTGGCTCACCGACAGCTGGTACCTTGCCTGTGTGTCGTCAGAGCTGAAAGCCGGCAAACAGGTGCGCCGGATCGTTCTGGGACAGCCTCTCGTGATTGCGCGTACCGATCAGGGCGAAGTCTTCGCATTGCGGGATATCTGCCCGCATCGCCTCGTGCCACTGAGCGCTGGACGGCAGGTTGAGACCGAGGGTGAGGCGACGCTGGAATGCCCCTATCATGGCTGGCGATTTGGCACTGATGGTGTGTGTCGGCACATGCCGAGCCTGACCGGCGACGAGCCTTATGATCCCGCCAAGGTGAAGGTGCGGCGCTATCCGGTGCATGAAGCGCATGGCGCCATCTATGTCTTCATCGCGGACGATCCTCGTTTCGCCGGAGCGCCTGACGTCCCGGCGCCGCAATTCGGGCCGCTGCCGGAAAAGCCGAAATTTGTCATCGAGGATGTGTTCAACGCCCATATGGACGATGCCGTGGTCGGTCTGATGGACCCGGCGCACGTGCCTTTTGTCCACAATCAATGGTGGTGGCGCCCGCCTTCTGTGGGGCTGAAACTCAAGGAAAAGCCGTTCATACCGGCCGATCGCGGCTGGGCGATCGATCGCCATAAACCAAGCTCAAACTCGAAACTCTATAAATGGGTGTTCGGCGACGACGTAGAGACAGAAATTCATTTTCAGCTGCCCGGATTCCGATGGGAGATTATTTCCAACGACAAGGCCCGACTGCTGACGCTGACCTGCCTGACGCCAGAGGCCCCGAAACGCACGCGGATCACGCAGTTGACCTGGTGGACAGGCGCCCCGCTGCTGCATCTTGCCATTCCGATCGCCAAACCGATGGCGCGCAAATTTCTGCGTCAGGACGGGGACATGGTCGATCTGCAAAATCTCGGCATGGAACACCAGAAGGCGATGATGTGGATCGACGATATCGATGTCCAGGCCAAGTGGTATCAGATGCTCAAGAAGGAATGGGCCGCCTCCCGCAAGGCCGGACGCGCCTTCAAGAACAAGATCAAACCGACTGTTCTGCGCTGGCGGAGCTAGGGGCTTCGACGGCTTGCTCCGGGTCAGGGGCGGACGTTCACGCATAGCCCCGAATGGTCTCGATTCGGGGGCCTGATTTTACTTCCCCGGCGGTAACCAGCCGAAACTTCTAAACGATGAAAGCAAATTCGTGCGGGAGGCACCGATGGATCAAGAACTTCAGGTCAGCATTCTCAAAGAACTGATGAGGCAGATCGATGAGAAATCGAACATGGATGCTGGCGTTCAATATAAAGTTCCGAATTCGATCTATGCCGATCCCGATCTCGCGCAAACCGAATGGCAAGTGTTCTTTCAGGATCATCCTCAGATGATCGGTCTGTCGGGTGATTTGCCGGCCGAGAACTGCTTTCTGACAATGAACGATTTTGGTGTTCCGGTCATCGCAACGCGAGATTCAACTGGACGGTTTCGAGCATTCCTGAATATTTGCAGGCACCGGGCGACACGTGTTGAAACGAAACCGCGCGGAAAGCGAAAATTGTTTGTTTGCCCATTTCACGCCTGGTCTTATTCAACCTCTGGCGAGCTTATCGCTGTTTCCGATCAAAGTGATTTTGGCGACGTCGATAAATCCTGCCGCGGTTTGATTGAGCTGCCGGCTGTCGAGGCGGCCGGAATGTTGTTTATCCATCCCAACCCGAGCGGTAAACTCGATGTCGAGGCATTGCTCGGACGCGATCTGCTCCAGGAGATGAGGTCGATTGGATTCGATGAATACGTGTTTGGCGCGAACAAGACGATTGATATGAAACTGAACTGGAAACTCGCGAATGACACGTTCGGTGAAACATATCACTTCCAGAAACTGCACAAGAATACGCTCGGCCAAATCTTCATAGGCAACAACACGCATTACGAGGAGTTCGGTCGCAATCACAGGTTCACCACAGCCAGTCAGGGCATCAACGAGTTTCGAGACATGCCGGAAGAAGATTGGGAAATTCAACGCGGGACATTTGTCGCGTATCACTTGTTTCCGAACATCCAGATGTTTTGGGCAGGCGATACAGTTTCACTGGTGCGCATCTATCCTGATGCGGACAATCCGGGTCGGTCCATCTCACAGGTCTCCATCTATTTTACCAAGGCAGCCTACGATCAGGCGGCAGCCCTGAGCGAAGAAGAAAGAGAACAAGCCGTCAAAGACACTTACTCCTCTTCGGGGCCCGGACGGAGTCCCTCTTTCGAGGCATCGTTGGAGGTCTTTACCAGCACGATCGAACACGAAGATTATGTCATGGGGGAGTACCAACAACAGGCCGCGGAAAGCGGTCTTGCGGGCGAGGCATTATTTGGCCGGAATGAACCGGTCTTGCATCATTTTCATCGGTCTTATCGCGAAGCGCTTGGGTTACCACACTTTGAAACCGTCTGAGCGATCCAGATGGACAACGAGGGAGAGGCCGCCGACAAGAACCTCAATCGCGTTTAACCCCTACCGCGTCGGTACCGGCGCATCACCGCTATAATCATAGAACCCGCGGCCAGCCTTACGGCCGAGCCAGCCGGCTTCGACATATTTCACCAGAAGGGGGCAAGGTCGATACTTGGTGTCGGCGAGGCCGTCATGCAGGACCTGCATGATTGACAGACATGTATCGAGACCAATGAAATCCGCCAGCGTCAAAGGCCCCATCGGATGGTTGGCGCCGAGCCGCATGGCCGTGTCGATGCTCTCGACCGTACCGACGCCTTCATACAGCGCGTAGACCGCTTCATTGATCATCGGCACCAGGATTCGGTTCACAATAAACGCGGGATAGTCTTCCGCATTCGTCGTGGTCTTGCCGAGGCGCTCAGCGAACCCGGTGGCCATTTCATAGGTGTCCTGATCAGTGGCGAGGCCGCGAATGATTTCCATCAGCTGCATCAGCGGCACCGGATTCATGAAGTGCAGACCGATAAACTTCTCCGGACGATCCGTGGTCGAGGCCAGACGGGTGACAGAAATGGACGATGTATTGGTTGCCAGATAGGCGTGCGCCGGCACCACATTGCAGAGGGCGGCGAAGATCTTCTCTTTGACGTCGCGATTTTCCGTTGCCGCCTCAATGGCGAGATCGACGCCAGCGAATGGGACGAGTTCAACGCTCGTCTTGATCCGTGATTGCGCGGCTTTCATGTCCTCGAGGCTAATCGCTTCACGCGAAACCTGGCGCGTCATGTTCTTTTCGATCGTCACCAGGCCGTTCTCGAGGGCATCCTTGGACACGTCATTCAGGATCACGTCGTACCCGGCCAATGCGCACACATGTGCGATGCCATTGCCCATCTGACCTGCGCCTACGACGCCAATCGTCTTGATATCCGACAAAACTGCTCTCCCGTCAGCAATAGTATATCTTAGACGAGATAGGTTGCTTGTGCAGTGCGGCAAAGCAACCACTGATTATTTGTTGCAGGTGCGAAATCTTTCCTGTGTCGCATCGCGGCCACAGCGGCTGGGTCCGGTTTGACCGCGCTCAGGCGTCCGGGGAGAGATCTGATGTGGCGGCTGCAGCGCGAATGGTCTCGAGCAGCGATCGACGCAGCGATTTGTCGCCAATCTTCTGAAAGGCCGTGACCAGTTCCATGGCTTCGGTATCAATCACTGGCAAGGTCGGCGGATGATCCTGCTCATGTACGCTTACGGTGGCGGGATTTTCCAGCAGCTCGTCAACGCCTTCATAGAAATAGGTGATCGTGATGCCGAGCGCCTGAGCGATCTCGAACAGGCGGCCAGCCGAGATCCGATTGACGCCTTTCTCGTATTTCTGGACTTGCTGAAAGGTCAGTCCGAGTTTCTCACCGAGTTGTTCCTGAGTCAGTTTCAATTCACGGCGGCGCCAGCGCAGGCGCTGTCCAACAATTCGATCTATTCCGCTTGGTGTTTTGTTTTCTGACATCCGCCACTCTTCTTGCGTATACTTTTATTGTGATTCTAACGTCGCCAGCTCACAAAGGCTAGTCCACCAAAAAGGACAAGAGTCAACCAGTAAAACGTCTCTCCGAAGCGCTGATATGGCGGGTTTTCTAGCCTTGCTGGCAAACCTGTCCTTACAACCGCGGAACGCCATCCAGCCGGGTCGTTTTCAGCCGGATTGCCGCGGGCGATTTCGCGACCATAACCATCCACCATGGCCGTCATCCCGCGCGTCGCGACGCGCGCCATCGGCAGGCCACTTTCAATCGCGCGGTAGCGGTTTTGCGCATAATGCTGCGCCGGGCCAAGACCGGCCCCGAACCAGGCATCGTTCGAGATTACGACAATCCACTCAGCCGCCTCCCTTTGCGGCTCCGCCTTGCGGACCGCCTCCGGGAAGAGTGCCTCATAGCAGATCAAGGGAATGAAGGGCGGCGCCCCAACCTGCGGCAGCAATACAGTCGGACCGGCGCCGGGCACAAATCCAGCCCGTGCGCTTCGCTGCATCCCGCTCGGCAGGATTCCAGAGAGCTGATCGCCAAAAGGAATGATCTCTGTTGCCGGTAACTCGCCAAACGGCACCAAGCGGTGCTTGTCATAAAGCCCGGCCCAATTCGCGCCCGTCTCGCCAGCCGTAAACATGACCAGACTATTGCGATCGACCTCTGTCCCGTCCTCCAGCGTGTCGCCGCGACCGGTTCCAGCGATCAGCGCACGCCGTCCGAGCACTTCCTGGACATAATCCATTGGCAGGGGGTCCAGCGTGTTGCGCCGCTCGCGGTTTGGCAGCAGTCCAAATGGAAACGCGCCTTCCGGCCAGATGATGATATCGCCAGCCTCACTTGGAACCTCCTGCATCAGCTCAAGATAGCGCACGATGACGGGGACGCCGCCTTCGTCAAACTTCACGGCTTGCGGGACGCCGGCATCCATCAGCAGCACGGTTCGCTCCGTCATGACCGTGTCATTGGCCAGGCGCTGAGAGCCCCAGGCCCAGGAAAACCCAATCAGGGCAACGGCCATCAGGACGGGCAGGGCACGTCCAAGAACGCTGCGATCATCGCGTGTGTCGACCAGACCGGCCGGCGCGCCGGCGATGAACAGGGTCATCAGGGTCAGCCAGTAAATCCCGCCCAGCGATGCCACTTGCGAGAGCGCGCCGCCAGGCGCCCAGGTCGTGCCGGGCAGATTCCACGGAAACCCACCAAACAGGGTTCCTCGGACCAATTCCGCGCCGCCGAGAAATAGCGCAAATATGAACACGCGGGAGGGAGATGCGGACCAGAACGCGCCCCCGAGCGCGCACGCCGCGCCCCAGATCAAGGCCATTCCACCGGGAAGAGCAATGAGTGGCATCCACAGGAAGACGGCGTGTTTTTCTGGCTCGACCAGGAAGGGCAGGGCGGTCCAATACATCCCGACGAGGAAGTAACCGAAGGCAAAAGCCCACCCCCGCCAGAACATGGCGCGCCCCCAGCGTTTCTGTGACCGCGCGCCATCAAGCATCCAGATCAATCCGACAAAGGCTACAACCAGGGCCGGGGTCAGGTGAAACGGGGCAAACCCAAGCGCGCAAAAGGCGCCGAGCAGGATCGCGAACAGACTCGCAGTCATTCCGCGCACCCGGGCAATCGCCTCATGGAGAGCGGTGAACGCGCGCAAACCGTGGCTGCGCGCGTGGCCTTGTTCGATCATGCTTTCAGCTCCGAAGCGGGTTGGCGGACCACGAGGCGGTGAATGCGCCGGGCGTCCGAATCGAGAATTTCAATGTCGACGCCTTTGGGGTGCGGCAGCACCTCGCCGCGTAAGGGCACGCGCCCTGCCAGAGCGAAGGCGACACCGCCCAGCGTGTCGACATCATGGTCTTCTAGTTCGAGTTCCAGGCCCGTTTCTTCGGCGAAATCCTCGGTTTCCATACGGGCGTCCACTTCCCAGGCAAGACGGCCGCGGCGTACCAGCATGGCGACTTCTTCATCATGCTCATCTTCAATCTCGCCGACAATTTCCTCGACCAGGTCTTCCAGGCTGACCAGCCCGTCAGTGCCACCATACTCGTCGACGACCAGGGCCAGGTGCGTGCGCGAGGCCTGCATCTTCACCAGCAGATCGGGCAAAGGCATGGACGGCGGGACAAACAGGATATCGCGCCGCAATCGCTCCAGCGGGGTATCTTCAGGATCTTTCTCTTCGCCATTGGCACGGGCAATTTCGGTGATGACGTCGCGGATATGTACCACCCCGACCGGGTCATCCAGCGTTTCGCGATAGACCGGCAGGCGGGAATGCGCCTCGTTGGCATAGAGCTGGATCAGGTCTTCCAGGGAGGTGGAGAGTTCGACTCCGATAATCTCGGCGCGAGGGATCATGACATCGTCCACGCGCGCGCTTTCAAATTCGACGATGCGCAGCCGCATCTCGGTTTGCGATGGCCCTATCGGGTCTTCCGGAGCAGGGTCCTCTGCTGCGTCTTCGTTTTTCTTAAACAGGCCAAACAAGCCTTTTCGTCCTTCCGACATTCTCTTTCAGGTCCTGACGCGCGACTCGCGCCCTACTTATATGGATCAGGCCAGCCCAGGGATGCAAGCGCCGCGATCTCCAGCGACTCCATCTCAGCTGCCTCTGTGTCATCTTTGTGGTCATGCCCCAAGAGATGCATCAATCCATGGATCAGCAGATGGGAAAGGTGTTGATCGAGCGCAATCCCGCGCACCGCGGCATCCTTTTGTGTGACGCCCAGACTGACCGCGATGTCGCCCAGAAATGGCGCGTCCATCTCGCTGGCGGGAAAAGACAAGACATCTGTCGGCTTGTCTTTATTGCGCCAGTCGCGATTGAGCGTCTGGATCTCTTCATCATCAGTGAGCAACACGCTGACCTCACCCGTCGCCCCTTTTTGAGTAGCGCCCGCGTTCAGCGCCGCCTGGCAGATGTCCGGGAGGTGTGTCAAGGCCTCGTCCCAGGCGGGCGCGGCGATGCGCAGATCAAGCTCAATCATCGCGCTTTTGCTCGGCATCCTGATCATAGGCACGGATAATCCGGCTCACCAATGCGTGCCGCCGGACATCATTGGCAGAGAATGTGACCCGTCCAACCCCTTCAACGCCGCGCAGGATCCGCAAGGCATGCGCGAGCCCGGACGGCTGATTGCGTGGCAGGTCGACCTGGCCCGGGTCGCCGGTGACGACCATTCGGCTGTCACGGCCGAGCCGGGTCAGCACCATCTTCATCTGGGCGACTGTGGCATTTTGTGCCTCGTCCATGATCACGAAGGCATTCTTCAGAGTTCGTCCGCGCATGAAGGCAAGCGGGGCGACTTCGATCACACGCTTCTCGCGTAAACGTCCGGCCTGGTCGGCGCCCAGGGTCTCGTCCAGCGCGTCCCAGATCGGCCGCAGGTAGGGCTCGACTTTTTCTTCCAGATCGCCTGGCAAGAAGCCGAGATTCTCGCCTGCCTCGACCGCGGGCCGGGTGATAATCAGGCGTGAGGCCGACTTGTTCTTCAGCGCCGCTGCGCCCGCCGCGACGGCGAGGAACGTCTTGCCTGTACCCGCGGGGCCGACTCCGAAGATGAGATCATTCTTGGTGCCGGTCAGCAGATCGAGATACTTGGCCTGCGTATTGGTTTGCGGCTTGATCGGAACTTTCAGGCCCGTCAGGGTCTGGTAGCTCTGATCCGGCGTACGGGCCTGTTCCAGTGCGCCTTCCAGCGCAGGCAGGCCGGCATCGGGATTCTTGCTCAGCGTGGCTTCAAAAGCAGTCAGCGCCAGCTCCGCCGTGGCAATGGCATCGGCCGAGCCTTGCAGCCGGATGCCGCCGCCCTGGCTTTCGGCTTTCAGGTCGCCGTCTGCCAGCTTGGTTTCGAGCAGCAGGAGATTCTTGTGATTGGGCCCGCAAATCACTGGTAAGAGCGCCGCGTCCCTCGGTTCCCAGATCTGGCTCAAGCGGCCACCTCTTTCGATTGTCCGGGAAGCTGCCCAGCGAGGGAATTGAGGCTGGCGCCGGTAATTTCAACGTCGATGATCTGGCCGACAAGTTCTTCGCCGCCATCGAAATGCACGGCTTGCAACCACGGCGAGCGGCCATGCATCTGACCTTCGTTCCGGCCTTTGCCGGTCACCAGAACCGAAACCGTTTCGCCGATCTTGGAGGCATTGAACGCCGTTTGTTGTTCACGCAGCAGCGCTTGCAACGCCTGCAACCGTTCATTCTTCACGTCTTCAGGAACCTGGCCGAACATGTCCGCCGCCGGTGTGCCTGGGCGCTCGGAATATTTGAACGAATAAGCGATCGCGTAACCCACCTCGCGGACGAGATCCATCGTGTCCTCGAAATCCTTGTCGCTCTCGCCCGGGAAGCCAACAATGAAGTCCGACGCCAGCGCCATATCGGGCCGCGCCTCTTTCATCCGGCGCATGATGTCGAGATAATGCTCGCGCGTATGCCCGCGATTCATCGCTTTGAGGATATTGTTAGAGCCCGACTGAACCGGCAGGTGCAGGAAGGGCATCAGCTCCGGCGTATCCGCGTGCGCGGCGATCAGATCATCATCCATGTCGCGCGGATGGCTGGTCGTGTAGCGAATGCGGTCAAAGCCGCCAATCTTCGAGAGATGCCGGACCAATTGAGCAAGCGTCCATTCATCGCCGCCGTCAACCTTGGGCGCAGCGCCATGATAGGCATTCACATTCTGGCCGAGCAGCTGGACTTCGCGCACGCCCTGGCTCGCCAGATTGCGGGCTTCCAGCACAATATCATCGACCGGGCGCGACAGCTCGGCGCCGCGCGTATAAGGCACGACGCAGAAGGTGCAGAACTTGTCGCAACCTTCCTGGACCGAAAGAAACGCCGTCGGGCCGTCCGCGGTGCGGGCCTTTGGCAGCGCATCGAACTTTTCCAGCGTCTCAAACTCGGTTTCGAGTCGTTCGCCGGTCGAGCGATGCACGCGAGCAATCATTTCCGGCAGCTTGTGATAGGCCTGCGGGCCCAGCACCAGATCGACCGCGGGCTGGCGACGCATGATCTCAGCGCCTTCGGCCTGGGCGACGCAGCCAGCGACCGCGATGGTCATCTTGCCGCCCTGGGCCTGTTTCAGCTTCTTCATCTGGCCGAGTTCGGAATAGACCTTCTCGGTCGCTTTTTCGCGAATATGGCACGTGTTCAGCACAACCAGATCGGCGCCATCCGGACTGTCCACAGGCGCATAGCCTATGGGCGCGAGCACATCTTTCATGCGCTCGCTATCATAAACGTTCATCTGGCACCCATAGGTCTTGATGAACACAGATTTGGTATTGGTATTAGGGCCGGTTTTACTCATCCGGCGGCTTATGGCTGAAAACCAGCCAAAAAGCCATATCCGGCTTCAGTTATTTGACGCCTAAAAGATCAGGTAGAGGCCTTTCACCACAAGCACCAGAAATACCGATGCGATCGCGGTGAGGACGGCAATATGCGTGCCTTGACGCAGCTTGTCGTGGTCCAGAATCGGACCATTGAATTTTTCCAGCCGAGAGTCGGCTTCGGTGTGCACGAGAAGTGTGGTCATCTCTATCTCCTTTCGCGCGTATGCTACTAATGGTCAGACATAGTATCAGCGTTCTCGAATTAAACAACGGTTTCGGACAAATAATATGCATCAATACGGATTAAAAATGAGCCATAACCGGAATAATATTACTCGAAATGTGTAATAAAACAAGGTGTTTCCGGGATGTTTTCAGGTGCTTAAATTGATCTTATTGTTCACGAAGAAATGACCCGAATATTGCTCTTCAACAAGCCGTTTAACGTGCTGTCACAGTTCACAGATCGCGGTACCGAAGGCAGCGCGCGCGAGACGCTGTCGGACTATATTCAGGTCCCGAGCGTCTATCCTGCGGGGCGCCTGGACCGCGATAGCGAAGGCTTGTTGGTGCTAACCGACAATGGTCGACTACAGGCCCAGATCTCCAATCCGAAACACAAGACCCCGAAAACCTACTGGGCGCAGGTAGAGGGCCTGCCCGACCAAGCCGCATTGCAGGCGCTGAGAGCAGGTCTTGAACTGAAAGACGGTCGGACGGCTCCCGCGGAGGCGCGCCTGATTGAAGCGCCCAAAGCCCTGTGGCCGCGCACTCCGCCCATTCGCGTGCGCAAGTCGATTCCTGATTGCTGGTTGGAGCTGACCATTACCGAAGGCCGCAATCGACAGGTACGCCGGATGACGGCAGCGGTGGGACACCCGACATTGCGCCTGATCCGGTGCCGGGTCGGCAATTGGACACTGGACGGGCTCGACACCGGCGCCTGGCGCGACGCCTAGCGTTTGCCGAGCCGCGCCTTGGTCATCCCGGCATGCGGTTTCGCTTGCGCCGGATCGTCCGGCCAATCGTGTTTTGGGTAACGCCCCCGCATATCTTTTGCCATGTCGACATAGCCGCCGCTCCAGAAACCGGGTAGATCCTGCGTTGTTGCCACGGGCTTGCCGCCGGGCGACAGGATTTGCAGCGTGACCGGCACGCGGCCCTCGGCGACGAACAGGTGTTGGCTGGCGCCATACAGCTCTTGTGCCTTGCACTCGACCAGGGGCGCGCGGTCACTGAGCCAGTCAATCGGCGCCTCGCGACCGGAGGGCAGCTTGATCTTGCGCGGGGCCTTGCTGTCGAGTGCCTGAGGCAGTGGCCAGTCGAGCCGCGCTTTCAGCGCATCCGCAAGCGCGATGGGCTTCGGCATGGTAAATGAACCATTGCCGAGAACCGGGCCCAGCCAGTCGAACACGTCTTCCTGAAGATCATCCAGTGACCAGACTGGCCAGGGGTCACCAAACGCCTCGTACAGGGCTCGCAGGCGCGCCAGCACTTCCTTCAAAGGACGGTCCAGCCCCGTTGGCTCGAACCCATTTGTCCGCAAATGGGTCAGGAAGGCAAACCTGGAGGCTTCCGGCGAGGGCTTGGGCAGGGGCTGCTCTGACAGGATGATCGCGCCGAGCGCCGACACACGCCGGGCCTTGAACGTCCCTTTGGCTGGATCGAATTCGGCGTCGTCGCGGGTTTCGAGCTGGCCGTGTCTGGTCGCCGTGGCTTCATCTATCACGGCTGCGAGCGTGATCCGCGCGGATTTCGCGCTGCCAGCCATATCAGCGACGACCAGCCAGTCTGATTTTGCCAGCGGCGAAGTTTCATCGACCTGACCCCCGCGGCCATTGGCGAGCAGGTATTGAGCGCTGCCCGGGCTTCGCCGCCGCGCGATCATGTCCGGCCAGCCCTTGGCGAGCAACGTCGCGGCATCGCCCGTCGGCGCGCCGGATCCGCCCCAGCGCGCGGCTTGCGCCCGCAGTTTTTTGGCGCGCGGGCTGGTTTCGGCTTCGAAGCGGGCAAGACGATCTGCGAGGTCCGCGCTATTGCCGCCCATGCCGCGCTCGCTGATCAGGGCTGCAATCTGCGCCGCGCGGGCTTTCTCGCCGTCACTGTCCGCGCCGATGATCAGCGCCGCCAGGCGCGGAGCAAGCGGCAGGCGCGACATGTCCCGGCCTTTCGGCGTGAGCCCCCCGGCCTCTGAAATCCCACCAAGTCCGCGCAAGTCACGTTGTGCTGCGGCAAGGCGACCCCTGGGCGGCGGCGTCAGCCAGTTCAATCGCTGCGGATTGGTCTCCCCCCAGTCGGCAAGTGTCAGGACCAGGCCAGACAGATCGGCATTCTGGATTTCGGGTTCCGGGGCCGGGGTCAGGCCGCGCGTCTCGGCTTCGTCCCAGAGGCGATAGCAAACGCCTGGGCCCAATCGTCCGGCGCGACCCCTACGCTGATCGACATTGGCCCGCGCGGCGCGCACCGTCTGCAGCTCCGTCGACAGCCCGCCGGGGACATAGCGCGGCACGCGGGCATAACCGCTATCGACAACCACAGACACGCCTTCAATGGTCAGGGCACTTTCGGCGATATCGGTGGCCAGAACCACCTTGCGGCAGCCGTCTGCGCAAGGCTTGATGGCGGCGTCCTGCTCTTTCGGGCTGAGCGCGCCGAACAATGGCGCAATCAGGACATCCTGCGGCAAAGACAAGCGCTCGGCGGTGCGGCGGATTTCTCCCGCGCCGGGCAGAAAGGCGAGCACGGACCCCTCAGTCTCGCGCACGGCGCGCTCAATCGCGCGCGCCATCTGGTCCTCCAGCCGGTCACGGTTGCGGCCGAGATAGCGGGTCTCAATCGGATATTGTCGTCCTTCGCTGACAATGACGGGAGCTTCCAGCTTACGCGCCATCATATCCGTATCGAGCGTCGCCGACATGGCGAGCAGGTGTAGATCCTCGCGCAGCGCGCCTTGGGTTTCCTGGGCCAGAGCAAGACCGATATCGGCGCTGAGACTGCGTTCGTGGATCTCGTCAAAGATCACCGCGCTGACGCCCGAGAGTTCGGGATCGCTGAGCAGGCGGCGGGTGAACAATCCGTCCGTGATCACCTCGACGACCGTCTCCTGCGAGACCTGGCGATCGACGCGGGTGGAGAGACCGATGCGCTGCCCGAGCCGCTCGCCCAATGTCTGCGCCATGCGCTGCGCGGCCATACGCGCGGCGATGCGGCGGGGCTCGAGCATGATAATCTTGCCGGGAAGGGGCTCAAATCCATCGATGACTCCGGCTAGCGCCAGCGGCACACGCGTGGTCTTGCCTGCGCCCGGCGGCGCGCCGAGAATCAGGCGACGCTTCGATCGCAGCGTGTCGGCAATTTCTAGGAGAAGGGATTCAATCGGCAAGGCATCCATGCTTACACTCTTGTCGTCAGTCTTGAGGTTTCGCAATTGCGCGTTTTCAACTAAAGGCAGGCGGTCGCGCCTTTTGTGGAGTAGATCATTTGACCCAGACGCCAGAATTCTCAGTCTGCGTGCCGATGCATAATGAAGCCGGCAATGCAGAGCAGCTGATCGGCGAGATCGCTGCCGCGCTGGACGGGCGGGCCTATGAAATGGTCATCACCGATGATGCGTCCACGGATGATACCCGCGCGGTTCTGGCCGGGTTGAAGGACAAGTATCCGCAGCTGCGGGTGATCTCGCATCGCCAGAATGCCGGACAGTCGCGCGCTTTGCGGACCGCTATCCAGCATGCCCGGGCTCCGATTGTCGGGACCCTGGACGGCGATGGCCAAAATGATCCTGCCGACCTGCCCGCCCTGTATCGCAGCCTGACCCGTGCCGAAGCGCCGGAAGGCCTTGCCATGGTGATGGGGCGACGCGCCAGTCGCAAGGATTCGGCGTGGAAGAAGTTCGGCTCCAGTTTCGCCAACTCGATCCGCAAACGCCTGCTCCGAGATGATTGCGATGATAGCGGATGCGGGATCAAGGTGATGAAGCGGGACGTGTTTCTGGCGCTGCCTTACTTCGATCATATGCATCGATACATGCCGGCGCTGATGAGTGCGGAAGGATTGAAAGTCGAGTTTCTGAACGTCAATCACCGCGAGCGCGGGGCGGGAAAATCCAAGTATACCAATTTTGGTCGCCTCGCGGACGCCTTGTCAGATCTGCGTGGTGTCATGTGGCTGATCCGCCGCCGCCGCAATCCGGGCGGGGCCGACGAGATCTAGAGCGTCATTCGCTCCAGAATAAACTTTGCGCGCTCATGTGGCGGCGTCTTCGGGACGTCAATCAGGTCATAGCCCGATTGCTCATAGGCGGATTGAATGAGGTTACCAAAAGCCGCCGCCCCGACAAAATCCAGCAGCCGCTCATCATCGGTTGCGTAAATGTCTTCCCAAGGCGGAAGAAAGAACACGGTGGGATGATATCGATGCGCGGAGACGGCGTCGCGGACGTGATCGTCCGGCAATCCATAATGCGCACAGAAGGCCAGCAGATCCGGCAATCCGCGATCAAACAGGGTCACGCCTTCTGCGCGGCGATAATCGTTCAGGGCAAGCTCCAGCATGCGCTCGACGAACAGGGCCTGGTCCTGATCGCCGGTGGCCCGCCCGCCTGTTTGTCGCTCATGCGCGAGGACACGACGTGCATATTCAGGAACCGTCGCGATCTGACTTGAAACCTGGCTGAGCAGCGTGGTTTTGCCAGCCCCCGGAGGCCCGGCGAGTATGTAGAAGCGGTTTGACGACATTTCCGTGTCTCACTTCCTCACTTTGCATTAAGGTTCAATAGGGTTAACTGGGTGGGCGAGGAGACGCGCATGTCAGTGATCTTTCCAGCCGCTGCCGCTGCCCGTCTCGACGATCGACAGCAAAGGGCCAAACGCTCGAATGGCGATGGTCCGCCTAGAAGGGGTAATCCAATGCGGCTCATGTTAAGCGCGTTTCCGCTGTTCATCATTCCGGTCGGCATTTACTGCCTGATCGCGTTTACGACGACGGGAGACCCGGTGCCGCTGACGCATGGCGGGGTGGAGCTGACGCCAAATGCGTCTCCGCTCATGGCCATTCTGGGAGAGAAATTCTTCTCCATCGGCATGATTGGCGGTGAGGTGGAATGGGTGCTGACCAAAGGCGATGCGTTGCTGGTTCTGTCGATTGCGGTCCTGTTCATGGAAATCCTTAAATCGACCAGCACCGGTACGGCGACGATCATGAATCACGCGCTGTCCATGATTGTCTTCATTGTCTGCCTGATGCTGTTCCTGCTCAATCCGAATTTTGCCACCTCGGTCTTTTTCATCCTGACCGTCATGGCCCTGCTGGACGTCCTGGCCGGGGTCGTCGTGACGATCGTCTCGGCCCGCCGCGACTTTGGTGTGGGCGAAGGCTTCGTGGGATAAATCTGGCGCGCAGCGCGACCTATCTGCAAAAACTTTGCAACGGGCGCTTCACAGCGCCCGTTTCTGTTCTAGGGTGCCCGGCAGTCAGAATAACAGCTTTGCCGGGGAGGCATTATGGAAGCGTTATCAAAGTATATCACGCTCATTACAGATTTTGTTTGGGGTGGAACGTGGGGCACGGACGAAGCCGGCAACACGATCACTATTCTACCGATTGGTCCTGTGGTAGCAATTCTATTGGGATCAGGCCTGTACTTCATGATCCGCTTGAAGTTTCGCCCACTTCGGCGTTTCGGCTCGGCTCTAGGCGAGGTTTGGGCGGGCCGTAAAGGCGACGGGGACGCCAATAAGATTACAGCGTGGCAGGCGTTATCAACTGCGCTGTCAGGACAAGTCGGAACCGGTAATCTCGCAGGGGTTGCAACCGCGATCACGCTGGGCGGGCCTGGTGCGATTTTCTGGATGTGGATCACAGCAATTTTCGGCATGGCGCTCGCGTTCGCGGAGTCGAGCCTGGCAATCAAGTTCCGTGAGACAGATGAGTATGGCCGCGTGAACGGCGGGCCGATGTACTATATCAAGAACGGTTTGGGAAAGTCCTGGGGCTGGCTCGCGGTGTTGTTCTGTATCGGTACTGTGTTCTCTGCAACGGCGACCGGAGGGATGGTACAGGCCAACTCAATTACGCAGTCGGTTCAGGAAACGTCTCGTTCCTTCGGTTTGCCGTGCCAGATCAGCCAACCCGCATTGTCCAACGTTCGAATGATTTCGGAAGGCACAGTCGAAAACGGGCAAATAGCGGAAGACAGCCTATCGCGCGTTTCTGCATGTGACCTGAAGAAAGCCGATCCCGCCAATCTTGTGTTGGTGACCGGCGACGTGGCGGATGATGAGACCCTGGTTGCCGTCGCTCCAGTGGAAGCAGATTCACCGGCGCTCCAAACGGGTATTGCAGGTTGGATTGTCGGCTTAATTCTTGCGGCATTGGTATTCGCAGTCATCATTGGCGGAATTAAGTCGATTGGTAATGTTGCGGGCAAAGTTGTACCGATCATGGCCCTCGCTTATGTCAGCATCGCTCTGATCGTACTGATCATGAATGCGCCGCAAGTTCCACAAGCGTTCATGGCCATTATCAAAGGCGCGTTCGGCTGGGATCAGGCCGTCGGTGGCTTTACAGGCGGCGTACTCGCGATTGCCATTCGAGCTGGCGTTGACCGTGGTCTGTTCTCCAACGAAGCGGGACAGGGGTCCGCCCCAATCGCTCACGCCGCGGCACAGACGAAAAACCCTGTACAGCAGGGCGAGATCGCGATGATCGGTGTGTTCATCGATACGCTGGTGATTTGCACCATGACCGCGCTGGTAATCTTGAGCGTGCAGGGCGACTTCGTGAATGCGGCTGGAGAACCGGTTAAGTATGCCTATCAGGCAGCTGGCTTGGAAGCGACAGCGATCACGAATGCAGCCTATGCAACCGCAATACCGGGCGGCGGATGGGTCGTTACAATTGCGATTGCTTTGTTCGCATTCACAACAATTATTGGCTGGTCCTACTATGCCGAACAGGCCATCACCTATCTATTAGGCGAATGGGCGACTCATCCGATCCGCTTTGTCTGGGTCGGGGTGATCTTCGTTGGAGCTCTTACGCAGGTTGGTTTCGTTTGGATGCTGGGCGGGCTCGCAAATGCCACGATGGCGGTGCCGAACCTGATCGCCATTCTCGCGCTCTCGGGTGTGGTCATGGCGATGCATAAGAAAAACGGCGATCCCGATACCGAGTCTGGAGACAGTGTCATGCTGAATTCCGACGGACAGCCTTATCAGGCCCCCGCCGAGTAAGGCACCCCAACACCCAACCCTGACGGGCGCTCTTTCCAGAGCGCCCGTTTTTGTTTGGCGTTAAGGACTGGGGGTTAGGGTGCGCGCCATGTCCGATATCGCCCGTATCGAAGCCTTTCTGGAGATGATGTCCGCCGAGCGCGGCGCCTCGCCGAACACGCTGGATGCCTATGGGCGCGATCTTCTGGACGCGTCCGGCTATCTGGGCGGCGGCCTTTGCAGCGCCGACGCACGGGATCTGTCCGATTGGTTGCAGAGCCTCGCCAAGGATGGCCTCGCGGCGTCAACACAGGCGCGGAAACTCTCTTCCCTGAAACGCTTCTTCCGCTTCCTGTTCGAAGAGCGTGATCGCAAGGATGACCCCACGTCCAAACTCGATGCGCCCAAGGTCAAACGGGATGTTCCCGACGTGCTTACGCGTGAGCAGGTCGATGCGCTGCTCCAGGCCTGCGCCGACGATCCTCGTATGACGTGTCTGCTGGAACTTCTCTACGGCGCCGGATTGCGGGTGAGCGAGCTGGTCACGCTGCGGCTCGGCAGTCTGCCCCGGCGGCGGCTCGGCTTGTGGGAAACGCGGGAGATGATCATTCGCGGCAAAGGCGGTAAGGAGCGCCTTTGTCCGCTCGGCGCGCCGGCGCTGTTGGCGCTTCGCAACTGGCTCGAGACTCGCGATGGCGACAGGTATGGCACCGGCAGCGGTGACTTTCTGTTCCCGTCCCGCGGCAAGTCCGGGCATCTGACGCGCAGGCGCCTGGCGCAGATGCTGGAAGGGCTGGCACACACCGTTGGGATCGATCCTGCGCGGGTGCATCCGCATGCCTTGCGTCACGCCTATGCCACGCACCTGCTGCAAGGCGGGGCTGATCTACGCAGCGTGCAGACCCTGCTCGGGCATGCCGATATTGCGACCACACAGATCTACACACACGTGCTTACGGATGAGCTGGCCGAGCTGCTCGAGACCAGTCATCCACTGGCGAACTAGCTAGAACGGCTTCACCGCGCCAAAGAAGGCGGTGGTGAGGATCAGGATCCAGTAGAGATAGGCAACCGATCGACCCAGCGCGATCGACTTTTCCAGTTTCGCTTCAGCCTCGGCATTCGGACCGGCGGCGAGGATCGGGAAGAGTTTCTGCCATTCGTGCATGATCAGACGCAGGATGACGCCAATGATCAGCGCCAGGCCGAAGGTCAGAACCTTGGCAGAGAACCAGAGCTGTCCAGCTTCGCCGCCAAAAGGCCCGTTGCCCATCAGTGATGAGATCGACACGAATAAAAGGGTCGGGATCAAGATGTAACGAGTCCAGTCTTCGGTGTCAGAAAGTGGTTTGAACCATTTCGTCCCGCGTTTGGCGAAGGCGCCCCAGGTAATACCCATCCAGGCCAACCAGATGAGCCACATCGCGACGAGCCAGCCACCGCCGAGCGGCTGCACGCCCCACAAATAGCCCATGTGCAGGCCAAGCGGGAGCAAGGAGATGATCCCGGTCCGGGCCATGATATCGATGCGATAGGCCGTATCCATATGACGTTGGCGCTCTTCCAGCGGCAGGGATTGGTTGACCACCTTGTAACTGGTCTGGAACACACCCCACTCGCCGCCGAGCCAGTAAACCATGGCCACGATATGCAGCCAGCGCAGGATGGCGAGCTCATTCGCCACGAAGAAATCCGTCATTTAAAACCTCCCGAATTTTTAAATGATATATCTTTTAAATCGGAAGCGCTAGAGCAAGTTTGTCTCAGGCTGATCCAATTCACGCCCAGGGCCGTAGAATATGGGCAATCTGACTGAAAGGCGCCTTATGAAACGGATCATTCTACCCCTGTTGATTTCGCCCTTGATTGTCTTTTCGAGTGCTGCAGAAGACCCGGTCACGGTGTCTGTGGAGGACCTGTCCGTCGTGATCGGCACAGAGTGGACGGGATCGCTCACCTATTTGAATTATGGCGAGCCAGTGAAGGATTTCA
The DNA here is from genome assembly GCF_001854405.1 of Hyphomonas sp. Mor2. Lineage (GTDB taxonomy): Bacteria > Pseudomonadota > Alphaproteobacteria > Caulobacterales > Hyphomonadaceae > Henriciella. Next base: position 2,497,269 of record NZ_CP017718.1, on the reverse strand, counting down.
CCATCCCGGCCGAGATCGATGTGGCTGAGACCGAGGGCGGGTTTAAGTTCAGCTTCCAGTATCCCGATGAGCCGCACGCCAATTCAACCTCGCTGACGGGCATCAGCGCCGACGGGACACAAATCAATGGTGAAACCGTGGTCGCAAACGCCTTGCTGGACACCGGGGCGCGTGAAATTCGCACAACCTCTTCCTGCAAGGATATGGGCAAGGCAGCGACATGCGAGATGATCTACACGCTTGGCTCAAAGACGTTCGAAATGCGCAAGATGGTGACGTATGAGGGCGAGACGGACGCCTTCCGTCGCAACGTTTTCTCGTTCACGCGGTAGGCCTGCGACGATCCCCCCATTGTCAGTTTATGGCGGCTGGCTATTTTGCGCCTCGCAATGGAGATCGGATCATGAGTCAAAAAGCGCCGCGACAGTTTTTCAAACCCCTTGCGGCGGGAGCGCCCGACCCGATGCGCGAGCTGCCCGTCCGGGTCGAACGGATGATCCAGTTCGTGCCGCCGCATCTCGACAAGGTCCGCGCCAAGGTGCCTGGCATGGCCGATACATGTGACGTCGTACTCGGGAATCTTGAAGATGCGATCCCTGCCGATGCCAAAGAGGCCGCGCGCGCGGGCGTCATCGAAATGGCCAACATGCTCGACTGGCAGGCCAAAGGCACGGGTCTGTGGAGCCGAGTGAACTGTTTGAACTCGCCCTGGTTCCTGGACGATGTCACTGAGCTTGTGACCAGGGCCGGGCAACAGATTGATGTGCTGATGATTCCAAAGGTCGAAGGGCCCTGGGACATTCACTATGTCGATCAACTGGTCGCTCAGCTCGAAGCCAAAGCCGGGCTGACGCGCCCCATCCTGCTGCATGCCATTCTCGAGACCGCAGAGGGGGTTGCACGGGTGGAGGACATTGCGCTCGCCTCGCCACGTATGCAGGGCATTTCACTTGGCCCCGCCGATCTCGCAGCGTCGCGCAAGATGAAGACAACACGGGTCGGCGGCGGCCATCCGTTCTATCGCGTGATCGAAGATCCGAACGCGGATGGCAGCCCACGTACCAGCGCCCAGCAGGACCCGTGGCATTATACGGTCGGCAAAATGGTCGACGCCTGTGGCATGGCGGGCATCAAGCCCTTCTATGGCCCATTTGGCGATATTGCCGATCTCGAAGCCTGCGAGCAGCAATTCCGCAATGCTTTCCTGATGGGCTGCGTCGGCACCTGGACGCTGCACCCAAGCCAGATTGAGGTGGCCAAGAAAGTGTTCAGCCCGGATCCGGACGAAGTCGCCTTCGCCCGCCGCGTTCTCGACGCCATTCCAGATGGCGCCGGTGTGGCCATGCTGGATGGCAAGATGCAGGACGACGCGACCTGGAAACAGGCCAAGGTGATCGTTGATCTGGCCGACCAGATCGCCGCCAAAGACGGTTAACATCGCCATATTGATGACGATTTGAGCTGATCAGGTCCTGTTAATGTCCTGATCACTCTGCCCGTGGCATAATTTGACCATGCGAATCGCACCGCCTTCGACTCTTGGCCGATTGGCCGCCTGTGTGGCCATTATTGGCTTTGCGGGCGTGCCCGCTATTGGTGAGGGCGATGTTTCCCGCGCCGAGCTGGAAGCGCTGGAGGCGGAACGCGAAGACGCACTCAAACAGCTCGCGGCCCTGGAACAGGCGGGCAGCGTTGTTTCGAATGACCTGGAGGGGCTTGAGCGCGAACTGATTTCTGCTGCCATGGAAAGCCAGCGGCGGGAGGAGCAGGCGACGTCTGCTGAACTGAAACTGGTCTCTCTGCGCACCCGTCTGGGCTCTGCGCGCACGCAGTTGGTCGATGGAGAATCGGCTCTCGAAGATTTGATGGCGTCGCTGGCCCTGTCCGGACGTCATCGTCCGCCTGCCTTGCTGACCCAGCCGCAAGACGCCAATCAGGCGATCCGTGCCGCCATCTTGATGGGCGAGGTCGCGCCAAACGTCCGCGAGCGTACCACCGCGCTCGGGGAAGAGATTACCGGCCTGCGCCGCCTCGAGAGACAGGTCCTGCGTGAACAGAAATCGCTGGCCGCAGCAGAAGCGGCTTTGTCGTTGAAGCGGGAAGAGATCACGCAGCTCACGGCGGCGAAACGCTCTGCCTTTGAAGACGTGACAGCGGATGCCGAGAAACTGCGCCAGCGGGCGGAAACGCTTGGAGAACAAGCCAGTACAGTGCGCGAGTTGATCGCAGCGCTGGAAGCCATTGCGCCGGGTGCCCCCCGGCTGAAACCCCGTCTGACCTTCGCCGAAACGCCGCGCGCGCGCCCGAGTCAGCGCGCCAGCCTGCCGCGCGCGACGGTTTCGCAGCCGCTCGGCGTGCTCGCGGCGCCGACGGCCGGTCGAATGGTGCGCGTCTGGGGTGACAAGATGCCGGGCGGCAGCACATCCGAGGGCATCGCTTATCTGACGCGCAGCGGCGCGCAGGTCGCCGCGCCTGTGGACGGGGTGGTCGAATTTTCCGGTCCATTCCGCAGTTACGGGCAGTTACTGATCCTCTCGACAAGCGATGGATACCATGTACTGTTGTCCGGAATGTCGTCGAGCTATGTCGCTGTTGGCCAAGCAGTGAAACAGGGCGAGCCGGTGGCGAAGATGGCCGATCGGGCCAATGGTGAACCGGAACTCTATCTTGAGGTCCGTAAATCAGGCAAGCCGATGAACCCGGCCAAATGGATGAAACGCGGCTAGCGCCGCACGCAGGAGAAGTGCCGATGAGAGCTATGCTGACCGGAGCCGCGTTGGGGGTCGTACTTGGGGCCACTGCCGTTGGGGTGTCAGCTGTTGCCTGGCCGGATTCTGAATACAATCCGCCGCGCTATGAGGCGGCGTTCGAGCAGCTCTCGCTGTTCACCGAAGTCATGGCGCGCGCCAAAGCGGACTATGTCGAAGAGATTGATGAAGTTGCGGCCCTGGAAGCAGCCATCGACGGCATGCTCGGCTCGCTGGATCCCCATTCGGGTTACATGTCTCCGGATGAGTTTGAGGCGCTGCAAGTCACCACGTCCGGCGAGTATGGCGGGCTCGGCATTGAAGTGACCATGGAAGATGGCTTTGTAAAAGTCGTGACCCCGATGGATGACACACCGGCCAGCCGCGCCGGTCTCGAGCCAGGCGATCTGCTGACGCATATCAATTCCCGCGCGATTGTCGGGCTGAGCCTGGATGATGCGGTCAGCGACATGCGCGGTGATCCGGGAACAGAGCTGACGGTGACCGTCTATCGCGAAGGTCAGGATCCATTTGACGTGACCCTGATCCGTGAAGTGATCGAGCCAAAATATGTCGAGTACACCAATAAGGGCGACGACATTGCCTATATCCGGATCGCGACCTTCAACAACAAGAAGACCACGACCAAGCTGATCGAGGCGTTTGACGATATCCGCGATGATATTGGCCGCAATCCGCAAGGGATCATTCTCGACCTGCGCAATAATGGCGGCGGTTTGCTGGACGAAGCCGTATCGGTGAGCGACCAGTTCCTGTCCGGCGGGGAAGTCGTTTCGACCATTGGCCGTCGACCGGGCGATGTCATGCGGTCCAATGCTGAGCGCGGCGAAGTGTTCAAGGGTGTGCCGATCGTTGTGCTGATCAATAATGGCTCGGCTTCGGCCTCGGAAATTGTGGCCGGGGCGCTGCAGGACCGCGACCGCGCCACCGTGATTGGCATGACCAGTTTCGGCAAGGGCTCGGTTCAGACTGTGATGCCGCTCGGCGCCGATCGCGGCGCGATCCGCCTGACCACTGCGCGCTATTACACGCCGGCGGGTCGTTCGATCCAGGCGACGGGTATCGTGCCGGATCTGGAAGTCTCCAACCGCCGCGTCAGCGAAGAGGATCTCGACAAGATCCGCCGCTATTCGGAAGCTGATTTACCAAACGCGCTCGACAATGAAGACGGCACTGCCCGCAACTTGCCACACATTCCCGACGACATGCCGCCGGAAGACTATGAAGGCGAGGATTATCAACTTGAGAAAGCGATCGAATTTCTTAAGGCAGGCGGCGTCCTGGCCAGCACGGACACACGCGCTGGCTAGTCGGTCGAAACTTCCGATTTCAATTGCAGGTAGCGACTAACCAAATTGTTATGCAATTCGGCTCGCGAAACGCTGCAAATCACCCCAAAGGTTAATTGGAGTTTGCCTCTTCTTAACCATTCGAACGGCAAACTGGACGCTCGGGTTTAAAGTGTTCTCAGGAGCCTCAATGTCGTCTCGCATCGCGCGCGATCCATCGCCATTCCGTAGCGGCCTGGTGCACTCCGCACTTGGGGCATTCACCCTGACCTTCCTGCTCGGGTCTGGCGCTATGGCCATGCACGTCATGGGCGATGCCGATGCCGCGGGCCCAACGGTGCGCATGGCGCTGTTTGACGAGACCCCATCCGACGCGCCGCAACTCAATCCGCGCCTGCCTGGCTATGAGGCAGCGGTCGGATTTGCTCAGGCGGACACTGCGCCGACAGGTCCGGGTGGCGCCGGGAATGAGCCTGATCTCGGCGTGGAATATAATGGCGCGACGCGTATGCCGGCCTCAGCGACCGCGACCGAACAACCGCAAGGCATTCGCATCAATGGCAAGACGGTGCTGCCGGGTCAGACCTATAGTCAGATCAGCCAGATCGGCGACGGCGATACAGCCGCTGATCCGAACGAAATCACCTCGAAAATGGTTCAGGTGGGCGCAGAGATTGCTGATGACTCGCCCCTTGCCCGCAATGCTCGTGCCTTCTCAAACCCGGAGGGCAAACCGACAGTATCTCTGATTGTCAGCGGCCTCGGCACCAATGCGACCCGGACCCGGGCTGCCATTGATGAATTGCCGCCGGAGGTCACGCTGTCCTTCGCGCCGACCTCTGACAATTTGCGCACCTGGGTCCGCCGCGCGCGCCGTGCCGGGCATGAGGTGCTGATCGAATTGCCGATGGAGCCTTATGATTACGGCCGTCAGCGTCCGCACGCTTATGTCATGCAGGTCGGGGTCTCAGCCGACACGAACAAACAGCGCCTCGCCAAATTACTGGCGCGGACACCCGGTTATGTCGGGGTGATGAACTATCAGGGCGCGAAGTTTGCGACCGAAGGCGCTGCCGTTGATCCGATCGTGGCCGAGCTCAGCGCCAAGGGTGTGGCCTTCTTCGAGGATGGCAGCCTGATCCGCTCGGAGTTTGAACGCAGCGCCCGCGACTCCGATCTCGCCTTCGGCAAGGCCACCGCCTGGGTCGATGCGCGGCCCGTCGCGGACGAGATTTCCCAACAACTCCTGGTGCTCGAAACCACGGCGCGCGAGCGCGGCGCGGCCCTCGGCACCAGCATGCCATTCCCGGTCTCGATCGATCTCCTGAAAGAGTGGATCCCGACCTTGGAAGACAAGGGCATCGCCCTGGCACCTGCATCCTACTATGCCAAGCGTTCGCTCGGTGCTGGACAGAGTGCTGGCCAGACCCAGCAAGCTCGTCTAGACCCTCAGGGGTGAGTTCCAAGAAACGTGATCCAGCGCATTACCGCGCCAATGTCGGCCTCGCTCTATTTTCCAAGGCGGGGCATGTCTTTGTCGGTCGCCGAGTGAATGGCCGCGGCGCGTTTCAATGGCAGATGCCGCAAGGCGGCGTTGATGAAGGCGAGGCGCCGGTCGAAGCGGCCTTGCGCGAAATGGACGAAGAGATTGGCGTCGCCGCAAAACTGGTCGATGTGCTCGAAGAGACCGAAGACTGGCTATACTATGATTTCCCGCCGGACCTGCTGCGCCGTATGGGCGGGCCCTATCTCGGTCAGCGGCAGAAATGGTATGCGCTGCGCTTCAAGGGATCGGACAGTGATGTCCGGCTCGACAAGCACAAGCCTGAATTTGACGCCTGGCGGTGGGCCCGGCTGGACGAAATACCCGGGTTGATTGTGCCCTTTAAACGCCCGGTTTACGAAGAGGTGGCCCGCCGGTTCCAGCGCTGGAGCGCGCCGGTCAACGCCTCCTAGGCGGCCGCACTTTCCAGAATCGGGCAATTTTGCCTATGGTGCTCCCAGATAAGATAGACGGGAGGGCCGCTCTGATGAGCAAGACGCTGCTTATGATCCATGGCGTTGGCTGCGGCGGTGAGGTCTGGGATCGCATGAAGCGCGATTTCGCCATGGCCGGATGGACGTGCGAAACCCCGACCCTGTATCCGGACCTGCGAACCAAGGATAATCCGCCGGACGCGCTCGCCGATCTGACCCTGTCAGACTATTTCGATGCGGCCACACAGAGTGCCAATGAGATGGCAGAGCGCGATGGCGAAAAGCCGGTCGTCATCGGCCATTCCATGGGTGGGATCATCGCGCAGAAACTGGCCGAGCGGGGCGTGGTGCGTGGCGCCATATTTCTCACGCCGGCGGCTCCCAAAGGCTGCTCGGTGACAGATTTGCGCGCGCTGCGAACGTTCTGGGCCATCGTCAAGGTCGGGCGCAAGAACATCCCTGGCGGCGTTTTCAAGGTCGGTCCGAAAGGGTTCAGCTACGGTGTCCTGAACGCCGTGGACAAAGCGCGGCATGACGAGATTTATGCAGGCGCGCTGTTTGATAGCGGACGCGTGTATCAAGACCTGTTGGACGCGCCTGAGATCGATGAAGCCTCGATCTCCCTCCCGACCCTGACCATTGGAGCGAAGAAGGATCGCGCCACGGTCATCAAGTCGGTTCGAAAGGTCGGGTCAAAGTATGCTCAGGCGGCTGTTCCTGGCGACTATTTCGAATATAGCAACCATGCCCACTGGATTGTCGATGAGCCTGGCACCGAGCAGGTCAGCGCCGACATTCTTGAATGGCTGGACCAGAAGCTCACCTAGTCGAGCGCGCCAATGTAGGGCAGGCCGCGATACAGGCCGGCATCATCCATGCCGTAACCGACGAGATATCGCGGCGGGGCGTCGAAGGCGTGAAAATCGACATTATCGTCGCCTTCCGGGGCCCAGGGTTTTCGCGCCAGGGCACAGGTAATCACTTCGCGTGCCCCCTTGGCCAGCATGTGATTGCGAGCAAAGGCGAGCGTGCGGCCGGTATCGAACACATCATCAATGATCAGCACTCCGCGATCCTTCACGTGCCGGGCAATATCGGCGCGGACAACGATGCGGCCAGAGCTTTCACGCGCATCGCGATAGCTCTCCAGCCACAGGGCATCGAGCACGGGGTGGATATTGCGCCGCGCCAGCGCCTTCATCAGATCGCTGGTGAAGGGGGTTGCGCCAATCAGAATATTGATCGCCGTCCACTCGCCTGTGAGTCGCGGGGCAAGGCGCGCGGCAACGTCCTCAACCCGGGCCATCAGATCAGTCTCGGAGAGAACGGTTTCGATTTTCGGTAGGCTCATTGCGTTTGGGATCCGGTCGCTGCGAGAGCGGTATCGGCTGGAACGAACCCAAGCTCAAGCTCAAATGACTCAAAGGGTGGGTTTTCTATCCGCGCGGTGAAGATCGCGGTGGCGTCTTCCGGAATGGAGGAGGGCGAGATCGGCGCGAAGGCTTCAGCGACCTGCGCCCCCTGGTCGTCTAGCAGAATGACGCGCACATGCGGCGCGGCGACTGTGCGACCCGCTGTGTTGCGGACGGCGCCACGAACCTCCAGAATCGGCGTGGTGCCATCGAAGAAACGCTCAGCTTCGGTTTCCAGAAAGTCCAGGCCAAACCGGTTTACCGGCATGCCGATGGAGGCATAAGTGCTGGCTGATTCGGGCCAGCGCTTCACAACCTCTCCGCGGAACAGGACCAGTCCAGCCAGGAGTACGATCGCCGCGGCTGCGGTAGCAGTCCAGGCGCTGAACGCGGCGTTGCGGCTCTTGCGGCGCCGCCGCTCGCGGACTTTCAAGCGATAGGTCTCGTGCGCGCCCAGCGATGCCTCGCCCTGCTTTGCGCCCTCGGGCCCGACAAACCAGGAATGCCCGCAGGCCGCGCACTTCACAGTTCGGCCGCTTTCGCCGATCGTGGCGTCGTCAGCAAAGTACTGAGTCTCGCATTCTGGGCACGTGAGGATCATGGCTTGGACATTCGCTCAATTTTTAGGAATAGTCGATATGCCCGGTTTCCTATTGATGAAGGATTTACATGTCGCGTATTCGGCCCGACCTGAGCGATGAACCCGCCGTGCGCCTGGATGGGGTGAGCCTGTCCTATGAGCGCACCGGTGAGGTACTCAGCGAGATCGATCTGGTTCTGAAGCAGGGGAGCTTCACCTTCCTGACCGGCCCTTCTGGTGCGGGCAAATCCTCACTGCTCAAGCTGATGTATCTGGCGCACGCGCCGGATCGCGGCGGCATCCGACTGTTTGGCCGCCAGACCTATGATCTCAAGCGCAAGCAGCTCGCCGCGCTTCGGCGGCGTATCGGGGTCGTGTTTCAGGAGTTCCGCTTGCTGGACCATCTCACAGCCTTCGAGAATGTCGCTTTGCCCCTGCGGGTCTCGGGTCAGAAGCCGGATCGCTACGAGAATGAGGTGATCGATCTTCTGCGCTGGGTCGGCCTCGGCGAGCGGGTTGATGCACCGACGCCGTCTTTGTCAGGGGGCGAGCAACAACGCGTCGCAATTGCCCGGGCGCTGATAAACAAACCGGACCTGCTGATCGCTGACGAGCCGACCGGCAATGTCGATCCTGAAATGGGCCAAAAAATCCTGCGCCTGTTTGCAGAGCTGAACAAACGCGTCGGCACAACCATTCTGATCGCGACGCATGACCTGGATCTCATTCGCGAGTTTGAGGCGCCGGTCTTGCGGCTCAGCAATGGTTTGCTGGTCCGGGACGCCGAATATGGAGGCGCTGCATGAGCAAACGTGAAACTCCGCTTCTGCCGGTCAGCGATGCCCGCGAGGCGGCCTTGTTCTTCGTGGTCGGCGCGCTTTGTTTTCTGGCCGCTCTGGCGGCACTGACCACGCGCGGGACCTATAAGGCCGCAGAAGCCTGGGGCGCCCAGATCGAAGGCGACATTACCGTGATCATGCGCGACACGGATCGCCGCACAGCCGAGCAAGCCGCCGACCGCGTGACGGAGCTTGCCAGCGTGTTCGAGGCGCGCGTGCTCAGTCGCGAGGAGGTAGAAGCGCTGCTCGAACCGAGCCTCGGACCGGGCGGCATGCCAGATGGCTTGCCGGTCCCAATGCTGATGGTCGTACAAGCCGATACGAGTGTGGGAGACCCGACGGCTTCGATTGAAGGCGTTCTCGATGATTTGAGCATCGATGGCGACGTCGCCGGCAATGCCGGATATGCCGAGAACGTCCGCGGTGCGCTTGGCGTCTTGCGAATAGTTGCCCTGTCAATTGTCGCCCTCTTGTCGGCGACGGCGGTCGCCGTGATCGCCTTCGCCACTCATGCCGCGCTGCTGGCGCGAAAGGACATTGTTGAAGTGTTACACCTGTCCGGCGCTGAGGATCGATACATTGCCGGCTTGTTTGAACGAAGGTTCTGGGTGCTGGCGCTTCAAGCGGGTTTGGGCGGGTCGGTGGCGGCGCTGATGATCACCGCCTTGATCGTGTTCACAGGCAGCGGCTCTGACGGCGTCGAGGCGCAGCTCTTGCCGCGGCTCAGCCTCGACTTCTGGGACATTGTCATTCTTCTGGTGACACCGCTCATGGCCGGTCTGGCTGCGCGGTTTGCAGCGCGCACGACGGTGCTCGCCTCGTTGAAGGACACGCTGTGAACACCATTCGATCGGTTATCTTTGTGGCCTGGATGTATGGCTGGATGGCAATTCTTGGCATCCTTGCCTTGCCGACCTTGTTCCTGCCGCGCCCGGCACTGCTCTGGTTCATTCGCACCTTTGCGCGGATGGTCGTGCTCGGCTTGTCCTTGATTTGCGGTATTCGCGTCGAGTTTCGCGGACGAGAGCATGTTCCGGGTGGACCGGTTCTGATTGCCGGGAAACACCAGGCCATGCTGGACGTGTTTATTCCCTTTCTGATCTTCCGCGACCCGGTGCTGGTGATGAAGCGAGAATTGCTCTGGTACCCGGTCCTGGGCTGGTACGCCTTGAAGACCCGAATGCTGGCCATCGATCGCGATGGCGGCGCCAAGACGATGAAGCAGATGCTCGCGGCGGCGGACGCGCGGGTGAATGGCGAGTCGCGGCAGATGCTGATCTATCCTGAAGGTACGCGCTCGGTGCCTGGGGTGCCACCGAGTTACAAGCCTGCAGGTATTCGCGCCTTCTACAAGAGCTTGAACCTGCCACTGGTGCCACTGGCGACAAATGCGGGCCTGTGCTGGCCGGCCAAAGGCCTGACGCGCCGTCCTGGCCGGGTGGTCTATGAAGTGCTTCCGGCGCTCGCGCATGACCTCAATCCAAAAGCCATGCTGGGGGAGCTCGAAACCATCCTCGAAGGTGCGTGCGATCGATTGATCGATGAGGGACTGGCCGAGCAGGGGCGCACCCGCGCCGACCTGTAATGGCTGCGCCTGATGCTCACCAATTGACCGAAGCCTGCGAGGTGCTGGCGGCGAAAGACACGGCTTTGGCGCGCGCCTATGCAGAGATCGGTCTGCCGACCTGGCGAGAGACGGAGGCGAGCTATCAAACGCTGGCCCGGATTGTCGTCTATCAACTGATATCCACCAAGGCGGCGGACGCGATCTGGGCCCGAATTCTGGCGCGATATCCGGATATGACAGCGGCGGCGGTGCTGCAGGACGATCAGGAGGCCTTGCGTGCCTGTGGTCTGTCTCGTCCCAAGCTCGCTCATCTGAACTCGATTGCGATGGCGATCGAGGGCGGAACCCTCGACCTGAACGCCCTCGCGGCTCAACCCATCGACACGGCGCGTCAGCAGCTCCTCTCTGTCAAAGGGATCGGGCCTTGGAGTGCCGATACGTTCTTGATGAATGCGCTTGGGCATTTGGACGCGTTTCCGACCGGCGATGTCGGGCTGATGGAGGCCCATAAGCGCCTCAACGGATTGAAGCAGAGACTGACCGCCAAAACCTTCCACGCCACCGCGGAAAACTGGCGTCCTTACCGTTCAGTGGCGGCACATTTGCTGTATGATTGGTACAATTCCAATAGAAATAAATAGTTAAATCAAGTGGTTATGCGTTGATCGCCGCGAAGTCTGGACAGCTCCGCCGATTGTCATACTCTCGACATAGCGAATCAGTAATGATGCGCGCAGAAAAGAGGAGCGCTCGCTTTCAAGACCAAGGGACGACATAGCAAGACCCTCATGACCGCGGAGATGCGTCATGGCTGAGGTCCTTTCCACCCCACCAAATGGTCGGCCAGCTCTGGTCTTAAACGCGGATTACCGCCCGCTTTCCTATTATCCATTGTCGCTCTGGCCCTGGCAGGATGTGGTCAAGGCTGTGTTTCTCGACCGCGTCGATATCATTGCCGAGTATGATCAATTTGTCCGCTCGCCGAGCTTCGAGATGCGCTTGCCCTCGGTCATCGCCCTGCGCGAGTTTGTGCGCCAGGACCGCGTGCCCGCCTTTACCCGTTTCAATGTCTTCCTGCGAGACGGCTTCGAATGCGTCTATTGCGGCGCGACCGAGGACCTGACCTTCGATCATGTGGTCCCGCGTTCGAAAGGCGGACGGACCACCTGGGACAATATCGTCGCCGCCTGCTCGCCTTGTAATCTGCGCAAGGGCGGACGGATGCCGAAGGAGTGCAATATGCACCCCAAACGCAAGCCGGAACGGCCAAGCAATTATTTCCTTCAGGAGATGGGCCGCAAATTCCCGCCGCACCATCTGCACGAGACCTGGATGGACTATCTCTACTGGGATGTGGAGCTGAACAGCTAGGTTCCGGCGCGCCTTACCGCTTGTTAATCCCGTTCATCTTTGCCAAGCTGGCCTTGGGAGAGAGGGACAATCGGAGATGTGGCAGTTTCTGCGGTCCATATCTGACACGCTCGGCGTGGGCTTCTTGATCATGCAATTGATCAAGTTGATCGGCATGCTGTTCACGCTGGTCGGGCCAATCAAGTTCATTTCGAGCCTGTTTGCCGGAATCTTTCCGCTCATTGCCGGCTTCTTCAAGTTCACTTTTGGATGGTCCGTGAATGGGCTCGATGTGATGGCCATGGCGATTGCCATGTCGGGAACGCTGATTGTCTGGTCATCGGTGGCGCGTGAAGAGGCGATGGGGACGCGCTATATCTTCCGCTTCTTCATGATCCCGTATGCGCTGATCGTGATCATTCTGGCCATCGTCGTGCAGGTGACCACGCCGATCGTGGAGATCAACACGTTCAATGCCAACTGCAAGAACCAGGTCGCCGAGGCGTCCTTCTATGGCAGCTCATGCGAGGAAATGACCCGGCAACTGGTCTTCTGGGACGATACATTCGGGGAAACGCCAGTTGAGGCAGAGCCAAACGTTGCTGTGGCGCAGACGAGTGACGAAGATGACCTGACGGGCGCCAGCGTCATCATTTCGCTGCTCTACCTGATTTTTGTCCTGCCACTGATTTCGCTGGGCGTCTTCTTCTTCAAGCGCCTCTCGGTGAACAAGCTGCTCAAGCGGGTGGTCATTGCCGCAGGATCGGCGGTCGGACTGGCGCTCGCGTCAGCGGCCTATGCCGGAGCGTTTGGTGCCTAGGCTTCGCCACGGCTCCGCAGCCAGATCAGCAAGAGCGGGATCCAGATCAGCGACAGCGTGATGGTGCCTTTGACGGCCTGATAGGCGATCCACCACCAGAAAAAGCGTTTCTTGTTGGCGTTCAGCCACTCAATCCCGGCACGGGCGCGGCCAATCAGACCGGGGCGGTGTTCGGAGTCCGGGGTCGGCTCAGTCGACATTCGGGGCGTTTTTCCCCGCCTGTCGCAGGCGTTTCTCGATCTGCGGATGAAGGTCAGGATTGGATGCGAGGATGGACCCGGTTGTCAGCGCGTCACCGCCATTCAACTCGGTTGTCACCCCGCCTGCCTCACGCACCAGGACCATGCCGGCCGCAATGTCCCAAGGCTGCAGATGACTTTCCCAGAAGCCGTCAAATCGACCGGCGGCGACCCAGGCCAGGTCAAGCGCGGCGGATCCGTAGCGCCGAATACCTGCGGTGGAGCGGGTCATCATGTGGATCTCTGCGGCAAAGCGGTTGTGATATTCTTCCGACTTGCCGATCCAGGGCGTGCCTGTGGCGATGACGGATTGATCCAGATGCTTGCGCCCGCCGACCTTCAATTTTCGCTGGCCAAGCCAGGCGCCGCGCCCGGTCTCCCCCCAGAAGATCTCGTTCTTGGCGACATCATAGACCACGCCAGCAAACAGTTGGCCTTCCCGCTCGAGCGCGATTGAAACCGCATAGTGCGGCTGGCCGTGCAGAAAATTCAGCGTGCCATCGAGGGGATCGACAATGAACCGATTGGTCTTGTCCGTGCCTTCGACAATGCCGCGCTCTTCCATCACGAAGCCATAGCCAGGACGGGCCTTGCTCAGATACTCATAAATGGTCTCTTCCGCGCGGTGATCAGCGTTTGAGACGAAGTCTGCCGGGCCTTTCTTCTCGACCTGCAAATACTCAACTTCGCCAAAATCGCGGGCGAGCGAGCGGCCAGCCTTGCGGGCCGCTTCGATGAGGACATTTCCAAGCGCAGAAGGTTTTGACATGAGTTTTCAGGTCCTAGTCAGCGCGGCGCAGATAGGTGCGATCTTCGGTCTGCACAACAATACGCTCACCCACGCCGATGAAAGGTGGCACGGTGACGCGAACGCCGTTTTCGCAGGTTGCCGGTTTGAAACTGTTCGCGGCGGTTTGACCTTTGACGACTGGTTCGGTCTCTTCCACGGTCAGGATCACTTGCTGTGGCAGGGCGACGCCGATCGGCTTGTCGCCATAGAATTCGATCTCGACCGTCATGCCATCCTGCAGGAAGTCGCCATCATCGCCGACAAAGTCCTTTTGCAGTTCGATCTGTTCGAATGATTCCTGATCCATGAACGCATAGGCTTCACCGGCATCGTAGAGGAATTGGAAGTCCTTCTGCTCCAGGCGCACACGCTCGACCGTTTCGTTGGCACGGAAGCGTTCATTGGCCTTGGACCCATTGAACAGGTTGCGCATTTCAACCTGGTTGAAGGCGCCGCCCTTGCCGGGCTTTACATGGTTGCATTTCATGGCGCGCCAAACGCTGCCATTATACTCGATCACCATGTTGGGCTTGATTTCGTTGCCGTTAATCTTGGCCATGTGAGACGTCCTCATCAGTAGAGCGCGCGGCGTAGCGGTGACGGGCGCATTGGTCAAGTTTTGTGGACAGGCCGCGATGCTTGCGGTTGAATGCACCCATCACTCAGCAAGGAGGGGAAATCATGGGCATTGTGTCTGGTTTTCTGAGTTTCGAAAAATCCATGGGCGCGACGCTGACGCGTCTGCTCTATTATTTTGGTATCCTGGGCATTCTCTGGCATGCCGTGCGCCGGTTCTGGTTTTGGCTGACCTATCTAGACAATGACTGGGACACTGCGATCTGGGGCATGATCAAGACGCCGATCGGAGCGATCATTGCGATCATGGTCCTGCGCGTGGTGGCCGAGTATCTGGTTGCCCATTTCCGGATGGACAAGTCGCTGCATGATCAGGTGACAGGACGCGCTGCGCCGCCCAAAGCGGACTAGATCAAGACGCTGTCATCGATTCATCGATCAGCCGATTGAACATCGCCACCGCAGCGGCGGGGCCGTCATGATGGTCCCAGACGCCGCTAGAGACGGCCAGAAAATCCGCACCCGCGGCCAGCAAGGGCGCCGCATTGGTCAGTGTGATGCCGCCAATCGCCACGCAGGGCAGGGTCAGGAACATCTGGCACCAGGTCAGGATTTCAGGATCGGCTGGCGTCGTATCGGATTTGGTCTGCGTAGGGTGGAAAGCGCCAAAGGCAACATAATCAGCCCCGGCTTCACCGGCGATCATCGCTTGATGTTTGGAATTCTTGCAAGTCGCTCCAATGATCATGTCCGGCCCGATCAGTTCGCGGGCCTCGGCAATGTCCATATCATTCATGCCGAGATGGACGCCATCTACCTCCAGCGCGCGGGCGAGCTGCGGGCTGTCATTGATGAACAGGGCAATATGTTCCGCCGTACAGATCCGTTTGACCGCCTGCGCCACGGCGCGGGTGGCCGCCAGATCGATCTCATCGCCCTTTTTCAGTCGGATCTGCAGGCTGGCGACATCGCCCCCCTGAATCGCGGCACGGAGCTGATCGACAAAGGCCGGCACATCCTCGATCTGAGGCGGCGTGATCAGGTATAGCCTGGGGCGTTCGCGGGTCGGGTCGCTCATGATGGTCAGGGTTTGCGCCGATCAGGGGCGAGTCGTCAAGATTTGGGCGGCTTGAAGACGCGCACGGTACTGGCTGGAAACCGCTCAAGTGCCGTGCCCGTGCGGGTCGGACGAGGCAACAGCGCCCCGCCGCAATTCGGGCAGGTGCCTTGAAGGGTCTGGTCATTGCACGAGGTACAGAACGTACATTCGAAGGAACAGATCCACGCGCCGGGTTGGTCGGCGGGTAAGTCGCGATCACAGCGTTCGCAGCCGGGTCTCATCTCCAATGCCATGACCTCTGTTTGCCAGTTTCTTTCTGCCAGGGCCAGATGAAAAAAAGGCGACCCGATTGGGCCGCCTGATTTATCAGACGTTCAATCGATTAACCTGCGCAGGACGCATCGTAGATGCTGTCAATCGTGCTCGCGAGCAGCGTGTCGAAATCCGCGTCACTCTGCTGGGCCGAAAGGCCCTCGGTCAGTGCGCGAGAGAAGCTCGCGATCATGCCGGTATTCTGGCACAGGCGGCGATTGGCTTCCTCACGGCTATATCCGCCAGACAAGGCCACCACGCGCATCACACGCGGATGATCGACCAGCGATTTGTACTGGTTGGCTTTCTCCGGCAGTGACAGTTTCAGCATGACTTGCTGATCTGCTGGAACCGTGTCGAGCTGCTTGGTGATCTCGGCCAGCAGGATGTCTTCCGCGTCGGCCTTGTCGTCGATCGTGATATTCACTTCTGGCTCGATGATTGGAACCAGGCCGTGTCCGAGGATCTGGCGACCGACTTCGAACTGCTGAGCCACATTTGCCGCGATGCCGTCCTGGTTCGCCGCGTGGATGACCGAGCGCATCTTGGTGCCGAAAATGCCCTTCTTGGAGGCGCGCTCGAGCAGGGTATCGAGCTCCGGCATCGGGTTCATCAGCTGCACGCCATTGGCTTGTTCGGCCAGGCCCTTGTCGACCTTCAGGAACGGCACGACGCCGCGCTTTTCCCAGAGATATTGCGCTGTCGGGACGCCGTCGATTTCGCCGTCCATGGTGCGCTCGAACAGGATCGCGCCCATCACCTTGTCACCGGTAAAGGCAGGCGATTTGACGATGCGGGCCCGCATGTCATGGATCAGGCCGAACATTTCCTCATCGCTCGCCCAGGCATCACTTTCGATGCCGTAGAGTTTTAGCGCTTTCGGCGTTGAGCCGCCGGACTGGTCCAGTGCTGCGACAAAACCTGCTTTCTGCGCCGCTTGTTCGGTCATCTGTTGAATAGCCATCTCGTGATCCCTCTTAAGATACAAAAAGGGCTGAATGCATGATGCAGCCAGCCCGGAAATTGATTGTTGAATTTGTAACTGACACCGCTGTCTTTTTGGCGGCTTCTGCTTCCGCGGTCTTGTCTGGCCAGCGGAAGAAGAAATCTGGTGTCATTTAACTGCCTTTAAGCGCCTCGACGCCGGGAAGGGGTTTGCCTTCCATCCATTCAAGAAACGCGCCACCTGCAGTGGAAATATGCGTGAAGTCCTGCGCGACATTGGCGTGGTTTAGCGCCGCGACGGTGTCGCCGCCACCTGCGACCGCGATCAATGCACCAGATTTGCAGCGTGTGCCCGCAGCCTGGGCAGCCTGAACCGTTGCGGTGTCAAATGGCTCCATCTCAAACGCGCCGAGCGGGCCGTTCCAGACCAGTGTATTGGCGACATCCAGGGCGGTGGCCAGGATTGCGACCGTCTTCGGTCCCGCGTCGAGGATCATCTCGTCGTCGGCGACCTCATCCAGTCCACAGACGCGATGCGGGGCATTGGCTGCAAACGCCTTGGCCACGACGACATCCATAGGCAGCAGGATATCGCATCCGGCGGCCTTGGCATTGGCCTCGATCTGTTTCGCAGTATCAGTCAGGTCATGTTCGCAAAGCGACTTGCCGACGCTATAGCCGCGCGCGGCGAGGAATGTGTTGGCCATGCCGCCGCCGATCGCGAGGGCATCGACTTTCGACACCAGGTTTTTCAACAGATCGATCTTGGAGCTGACTTTCGCGCCGCCAACCACGGCGAGGACGGGTCGATTGGGCGACCCAAGCGCCGCGTCGAGCGCATCCAGCTCAGCCTGCATCAGCAGACCAGCGCAATTCGGCAGGAGCCGCGCCACACCTTCAGTCGAGGCATGGGCGCGATGGGCGGCTGAGAATGCATCATTGCAATAGACATCGCCCAGCGTGGCCAGGAACCCGGCCATTCTGGGATCATTCTCGGTTTCCATGGACGAGAAGCGGGTGTTCTCGATCAGGATCACGGCGTCGTCTGCGGCCGCATCAATCGTCTCACGGTCTGGACGTTCGATGAACGTGACCGTCTTGCCGAGGGCCGCTTCCAAAGCAGGGACCGTCACACGCAAGGACATGTCCGGATTGGGTTGGCCCTTGGGGCGTCCGAAATGCGCGAGCAGGACCGGTTTACCGCCCTGCTCGAGAATTTTCAGAATGGTCGGCGCGACCTTGTCGATCCGGGTCGTATCCGTGACCCGGCCAGTCTCGACCGGGACATTGATATCGACACGCGTCAGGACGGCCTTTCCGGCCAGGTCCATATCGTCGAGCGTTTTGAAACTACCCATCAAACGCGCAATCCCTACAGGAATTTCGCCATGTGAAGCGCCGTATCGCTCATCCGAGTCGCGAAGCCCCACTCATTGTCATACCAGCTGAGCACACGGACCAGTGTGCCTTCGGTGACGTTGGTGCCGTCTGCAGCGAATGTCGAGCTGTGCGCATCATGATTGAAATCGGCCGAGACGAGCGGCTTGTCGGAATAACCAAGCACGCCTTTCATTGGGCCTTCTGCGGCTGCCTTGATCGCAGCGTTGACTTCTTCAACCGTGATTTCACGGCCAGCATCGAAGACCAGATCGATCATCGAGACGTTTGGCGTAGGAACGCGAACCGCCGAGCCATTCAGCTTGCCAGCCAGTTCTGGCAGCACCAGGCCAACTGCTTTCGCGGCGCCGGTTGAGGTCGGGATCATCGAGCTCGCCGCGGCACGGGCCCGGTACAGGTCCTTGTGCATACGGTCGAGGGTTGGCTGATCGCCTGTATAGGCGTGGACCGTGGTCATGTAACCGCGCTCGATGCCGACCGTGTCGTTCAGGACCTTTGCCACGGGCGACAGACAGTTCGTGGTGCACGAGGCGTTGGAGACAACCAGATCGTCTGCAGAAAGCGTGTCGTGGTTCACGCCGTAGACGATGGTCTTGTCGGCGTTTGTCGCTGGCGCAGAGACCAGAACACGCTTGGCGCCAGCTTCGAGGTGTGCGGCGGCTTTTTCCTTCGACGCGAAGATGCCGGTACATTCGAACGCGATGTCGACGCCCATGTCGCCATGTGGCAGCTCGGCCGGGTTGCGGATCGCGGTGCATTTGAACGCGCGATTGCCGACGCGGATCGTGTCGCCGTCAACAGTGACCTCTTCGTTCAGTTTGCCGTGGACGGTGTCGTATTGCAGCAGGTGTGCATTTGTCTCGACCGGGCCGAGATCATTGATCGCGACGACTTCAATGTCCGTGCGGTCATGTTCGATGATGGAGCGAAGGACCAAACGGCCAATACGGCCAAAGCCATTGATTGCGACGCGAAGAGCCATGGAAAACCTCTTTTGCCTAAGTGCTGATTTCGTGGCGTCTTTAGACGCAAGTTCGAGACCAGTCCAGCGCGGCGCAGGCGCGCATCACAGCTGATTACGCTGTCAGTATAGGGACACTAACGCTTTGAGGAGAATTCTTGACCGATCAGGTCTCGTCCAAGGCGAATCCTTTGCCTGAAAACACCCGTATCAACGCATAAAGCAGCAATCCGACGGGACCGAACAAAAATGCGCCGAGCAAGCAGGGGACTGTAACAATATGTGAAATTTCCCGTCGCTGTGCATCGCGGGCTATCCAGGCGCCGACAAACAAGTCGAAGACCAGAAAGTGGGTCCAGCCGATCAGAACGCCATTCGGGTGATCGAACAGGGCCTGGACGCCGAGGAATGAGAATCCCGCATCCGGGTGCGCCTGACCAAAAAACATGCTGGCCATGAGCAGAGTCGCATAAATCGATCCCATCAATACGGGCCAGAACATGGAGTGCACCAGCGCTTTTGTGATTGGCGATTTTGGCAGGACCAGCAGCAGCGCCCAGGCGGGCAAAACCAGCGCGTTGATCAAACTAAATCCCAGTTCCCAGCTCATGCCTTGTCCTCTCCGTTCTTGTCAGTCTTGTCTTTCTCGTCCGGTTTCATCCAGTCGGTGAATTGTTCCCAATCGACCCAGGTTTTCTTCTTGCGACGAAGTTTCTGCCAGAATCGGCGCCGCTCAGGTGTCGGCAGGGGTTGCAGATTGTCGAGAAAGGCGAGGGCGACGGACTTCCAGCTATAGCCCTCTGCATAGGAGCGACAGGTCGCTCGCTCCAGCTCCAGGCACGCCTTGGCCCCGGCCGCCAGATCGCCGCCAATCGGTGTGATCGTTCCGGCATTCGAACCAGGAATGACGTCTTTCGGTCCGGTTGCTTCATAGGCGGCGACCGGGGTGCCGGAGGACATGGCCTCCAGAACGACCAGACCGAACGTATCGGTCAGGCTTGGAAACACGAACACGTCGGCGCTGGCATAATAAGTGGCGAGATCCTCGCCGAAACGGGCGCCGAGGAAATGCACGTCCGGATACTTCTTTTTCAGACTCTCCAGCGCCGGGCCGTCCCCGACCACGACTTTCGAGCCAGGCAGGTCGAGTTCGACAAAGGATTCGATATTTTTTTCGACCGCGACGCGACCGACATTCAGGAAGATCGGGCGAGGCAGGCCTTCGAACGGATCATTGTCCGCGTCTGCTTCGATCCGCCGGTCCGGATGAAACATTTCGGTATCCACGCCGCGGGTCCAGGCGACCAGATTGATGAACCGTTTGGCTTTAAGCTCCTCAACCATGCTGGGCGTCGGAACCATGACCTTGCCGGAATATTTGTGAAACCAGCGCACGAAGCTGTAACCGGCACTGGTCGGGATCGGCATCCGGGCTGAGACATATTCCGGGAAGCGCGTGTGATAAGCGGTCGAGAACGGATGTTTGATCTTCAGACACATTTTGCGCCCGGCCATGCCCAGCGTGCCTTCCGTGACAATATGGATGGCGTCCGGCTCGAACGCTTCGAATCGTTCCTTGATCCGGCGCTCGGCGAACAAAGCCAGCTTGATTTCCGGATAAGTCGGCAGCGGCATGGTGTTGAAACCGTCGCCGGGATGGATGACCTCGAACTCATGACCGTCCTCGGTCAGCTCGGAGATGACGCGCTGCATGGTGCGTACGACCCCATTCACCTGCGGTTCCCAGGCGTCCGTCACGATCATGATGCGCATGCGCAGCTCCTCATCGCCCCTCACGTTCGCACCTCCTGCCTGTCATGCCCCCCAAGGCAACAGAAGCAACTTGTAGGGATCACCGCGAAGGGCGTAAAGCGCGCGAATGATGGAAACTGTGTTAAGCAGGCGGCTACTCGCTCGCGCATGGGGTGAAGCGAAACGCGCCCGGGCTGCTGCCATCCATGCGGGAAATGACGGCGTTCAGCGCCTCACCCTCGCGCCAATATCTGATCTTTTGCGGGAAATCATGATCCGGATTGGCAAAGGTCACGCTGGTGTCCGAGAGCTCGATGGCCGGGAACGCAAAAGGGCCATTGCCTTCCGGATAGGCATTGAAGATTGGCATCGGCGCCGGATCGATCCGCATCTGCTCAAAGAAGATGGCGTGTGCGTTCTTCAGCACGACCGAGTAGCCGAAATAATAGCCGTCTTCCGAGGCGGACCAGACCTCGCGCGTCATGTCATCGTCGCCCTGCCAGCATCCGGTCAGCCAATCGAGCCGGTTGGGATCCGCTTCTTCGGCATTCGCCAGGGACAAGACGGGGGTCAGGCATGTGATGAGGGCAAGTAAGCAAAGTCGGGTTTGGGTCATAATCGCTCCAATGTGCAGCCAAGGCCGGGTTCGAACCGCGCCCGGTTCCTGATCATGCCCCCTAGAACTTGCGCCATGACGGTCTGGTCCGTTCGCGCCGCGCCATTCTCCACAATTTCGCTGGAGGAGACGGAGAAGCTGACCTGGCTGACATCTTCGGTGAAATCCCCAAGGCAGGAGTCAAACTCACGCTCTGCGACGAACACACAAGAGCAGACTTGCTT
Organism: Hyphomonas sp. Mor2; assembly: GCF_001854405.1. GTDB lineage: Bacteria > Pseudomonadota > Alphaproteobacteria > Caulobacterales > Hyphomonadaceae > Henriciella. Next base: position 2,475,794 of record NZ_CP017718.1, on the reverse strand, counting down.
GGCACCATACGCAGTGGCGACCTTGGCAAATTCGACTTGCCCTTTGAGCCAGAATTGCCACACCGTCGCGCCGATAAGGATCAATGCTGCGAGCGGGATGAGAAGAGCTTTGACGGGTTTCATGTCCTGCCTCTAGAGTTGTGAGAAGACTATGGGAGGGGCGGGTGCGGCACAAGATCGGTTTTGAACTGGCGCTCTGGCTCAAGGCCGGACTGACAGGATTGGCTCTGGCCGGGCTGGGCAGTGTCTCGTCTGCCCAGGGCCAATCTCAAATCGATCTGAAGAGCGACCTGGCAGAGTGCAAATCCCTGGTCATCATTGGCGGCGTCCCGGTGGATTGCGACAAGGCGTTTCGCACGGCGCATTTATTTCCCCTCCAGGACCACCCGAGCGATGTGGCCTGGCCGACAAGAGCTTGGGATACGGGCGAGATGCCGGTTGACACCGCACCGCAGGTCAATGCGCTGATCGCCGCCGCCATGGCGGGTGAGAAAACGGACGTCATGGGCGAAACGCGCGCCGTGGTGGTGATCCTTCGCGGGCGCCTGGTGGCGGAGGCCTATCGAGACGGCTTCGGGCCAGACACCAAGCAGGTCTCCTGGTCGATGGCGAAATCGATTACCCAAGCGCTTGTCGGGCGCGCGGTGCAACTCGGCCTGATCGAGGACATTGATGCGGCGATGCCAACACCATTCGAGTTAAACGACCCGCGCGCGGCGATCACCTGGCGGCAATGGCTGAACATGACCGACGGGCTCGACTATAAGGAGATCAACGCGCCGAGCTTTGCCGAAAATGATGTCGTCCACATGATGTATGGTCGGGGCAAGTTTGATGTCCTCGAATATGTGCGCGAGGAGCTGTCGCTGATCCACGAACCGGGGACGCATTGGAATTACTCGACGGCGGGGTTTCATTTGGTGAGTTGGGGTCTCCACGCGGTTACATTAAACGATCGCGATGAGATCCAGACGTCGGGCTACCGTTCACCAATCTATGGCGAAGGGGCATTGTTCCATAAGTGGTGGCGCTGTTTCAATCTCAACATTATCGAGAATGCTCCAGAAGAATGTTCGCACATAGCCGAAGAAATATCGGGTGCGGACAATGTCAGACTACGTCGCTTTGTACACGGCGAGTTAGAGCGTCTAGGCATGGACGCCCAGCCCGAATTCGACACCTCCGGCACCTTCCTTGGCGGCTCGCTCATCTGGGCCTCGGCGCGGGACTTTGCCAAGTTTGGCTATCTCTATCTGCGCGATGGGGTGTGGGCAGAGGAGCGTCTGTTGCCCGAAGGCTGGGTTGATTTCGCCCGGACCAAGACGCCCGCGGAGAATGCCAACATCTATGGCGCGGGATGGTGGATCACCGCTTATGGCGACGAGCGCACCCACGCCCAGAACGCCAAGACGCCGCCCTGGGACGCATTCCATGCGGGCGGACATGAAGGCCAGACGATCTGGGTCGTGCCGAGCCGAGACCTGGTGATTGTGCGCCTCGGCCTGATGGGCAATGCCGGCGAGAATTGGGAAGCGCTGTATGAGTGGAACCAGGAGATTGCCCGCGCGTTTCCGGAAGTGGCGGCGGAGTAGATATTGCTTCTGTTGTCATCCCGGAAAGCTCGCCAGAGCTTATCCGGGACCCAGCAAAGGAAGACAAAGATTGGGTCCCGGCTCTACGCTTCGCTTCGGCCGGGATGACAAACTGGTTTTTCGAGGGCGCGAACAACCACTACATCTAGTGTCCGACTCACGATTTCTAGGGCTCGTTGATTCGTTTCGAAACCGTACTTCGAGACGCTCTATTCGGTCTTTTTTTCAAGCCGTCTCGGCACAAAAATTTTTTCGGAAAAGGCAGCCCGCTCAAACCCCTAATTCCGACGGGCGCGATGGACAGGAATTAACCAGCTATTAACCACTTATCCACCGCCAAAATGACGTTTTTGAGACGCTCGCTGTTGACCTCGCATTAACCTTGTAGGCACTATATGTTGTGTGAGGGCTGATTTGAAACACCGTATATGGCGGTTTTCAGGGAAATCCCTATATATGATGGGCCTAATGCAAGGGGTAAGGAAGACATGGCAGGCACTGGCAACGCAACGCTCGCAAAAGAGGTACAGAATTCGGACGCGCAAACCGGCGCGCCAGACTTGCGAGTCGTACCCAGTGTTCAGGTCGATCGTTCGCGCGACGACTTGCTGACCGAGTTCGGCAAAGTCACGCTGGAAGATCGCTACCTTCTGCCCGGTGAATCCTATCAGGATATGTTCGCGCGTGTCTCTGAAGCCTTCGCCGATGACGCCGATCATGCCCAGCGCCTTTATGACTATATGTCGAACCTCTGGTTCATGCCGGCCACGCCGGTTCTTTCGAATGGCGGCGCCGACCGTGGCCTGCCAATCTCCTGCTTCCTGAACCAGGTCGGTGACAGCCTCGACGATATTGTCGGCACCTGGACCGAGAATGTCTGGCTCGCCTCGAATGGCGGCGGCATCGGCACTTATTGGGGCAATGTTCGCTCGATCGGCGAGAAAGTCGGCAAGAGCGGCCAGACCAGCGGCATCATTCCGTTCATTCGCGTGATGGATAGCCTGACCCTCGCGATCAGCCAGGGCTCGCTGCGCCGTGGCTCGGCGGCCTGCTATCTGGATGTCCACCACCCGGAAATCGAAGAATTCCTGGAAGTCCGCAAACCGTCTGGTGACTTCAACCGCAAGTCTCTGAACCTGCACCATGGCATCAACATCACCGACGCCTTCATGGAAGCGGTGAAGAATGATGACGAGTTTGAACTCCTGTCGCCCAAGTCAGGAGAGCCGCTGCGCAAGGTCAATGCCCGCAAGATCTGGCAGAAGATCCTTGAGCTGCGCATTCAGACTGGCGAGCCTTATCTGCTGTTCACTGACACCGTGAACAATGCGATGCCCGCCCACCAGCGCCAGCTCGGCCTGAAAGTCACCCAATCCAATCTCTGTTCAGAGATCACGCTGCCGACCGGCATCGACCATAATGGTGAAGACCGGACGGCGGTATGCTGCCTGTCATCTCTGAATGCTGAGAAATTCATGGAGTGGAGCAAGCACGAGACCTTCCTGGAAGATGTCTATCGCTTCCTCGACAATGTGCTGCAGGACTTCATTGACCGCGCGCCACCGGAAATGGCCCGTGCGGTCTATTCCGCCAAGCGGGAACGCTCGGTTGGCCTCGGCCTGATGGGCTTCCATTCTTTCCTTCAGTCGCTGAACCTCCCGATGGAGAGCGCGATGGCGAAGGTCTGGAACGAGAAAATGTTCAAGCACATTCGCCAGGGTGCGGATGCGGCGTCTGTGAAACTCGCCAAAGAGCGCGGCGCTTGTGAAGATGCGGCTGAGGCTGGCATGATGGCGCGCTTCAGTCACAAGATGGCCGTGGCGCCAACCGCATCCATCTCGATCATTTGCGGCGGCACCAGCGCCGGCATCGAGCCGATCCCGGCCAATGTCTATACGCACAAGACGCTGTCCGGCTCGTTCACGGTCAAGAACAAGTATCTCGAGCAGCTGCTGGAGAGCAAAGGCGAGAACACAGACGATGTCTGGACCTCTATCCTTGAGCATGAAGGCTCGGTGCAGCATCTTGATTGCCTCGACGAGCACGAGAAGTCGACCTTCAAGACGGCGTTTGAAATCGATCAGCGCTGGATCATCGAACATGCTGCCGATCGCACGCCTTATATCTGCCAGGCCCAGTCGCTGAACGTGTTCCTGCCTGCCGATATCAACAAGTGGGACCTGCACATGCTGCACTGGACCGCCTGGGAGAAAGGCGTGAAGTCGCTCTATTACTGCCGCTCCAAATCTGTCCAGCGCGCCAGTTTTGCCGGGGCTGAAGAGAAAGAGGCCAGCATGGCGGGCATGGAAGTGCCGAACACTGACTATGACGAGTGCCTCGCCTGTCAGTAGAGCGCAGGGCCTTTTGAGAGATAAAAGAACCCCGGCTGGATGGCCGGGGTTTTTGATTGAGGGCCGGTGGTTTGGGCCTGGAGGGGGCATACGTCCATTACGTCCCCTTCGACGCCGACATGCAGACATTGCTTGTGGAAGGAGTGCTTACGACGTGGCTTTAGAGCACTTCGCTCTAAAGATGACGTAGAACAGATCGTCTAACTCTGAATCTCCCGCCACAGTAATAAAGTTAGCTTCGGCTTTTGCTCCACTCAGCCACACAAAACCCGCGCCGGTGTCAGAATGAAACGACTCTTCACCATTGGCGGACTCATAGCTGTCCGAAACCCTTTCGTCGAAACGCTCAACTTGAAGCGATAAGCCACGAACGCCAGATTCAACCATGGTCAGTTTGAAGTGCTGGGTCATCACTTCGATTGATCCAGCATATATTTCGCCTCGATGGGGAATTGCACGAGCGTCCTGAACAACGCAATGATTGTCTCCGAAGAAGTCATAATCCCTGGGAAGGCCATCAGCCGCGCCATAGGGAAACAGAGCCATCCAAGCCAACACAGTGAAGACTAGTTTCATTCTGGAATTCCCTAATCGAGACGAGCAACACCTCAGTAAGCAACCAGGTGTCAGATGGAAAGTTCAATGTCCGCTTTGATTCCCAAAGCGGACGTCTGCTTGGGGTCAGGACGAGACGCTCAGCTTCGACCACACTCTCCTCCCGGCGCTCTGCCCAGCCCGGTCTGGGCAGTCCATCACCCACACGTGCCGTGAAGATCGGTAGCGAAAACACCTCTCCCGGCCTCAGCCGCCAGATCTCGTGTTGGACCCCACGGAAAATTCCGTGGGGAGCGCTTGAATGGGATTTCGGTTCTTCGCGCCCTCATCCTGAGCGACGTCGAAGGATAAAGGGCCGGGCTTCTGGGCGTTTGCATCAAGCCCGCCTCGTCCTTCGACTTCGCTCAGGATGAGGCTTCAAGGGGGTATCTTGATCATTACGTCCCCTTCGACGCCGAAAACGGACGCTAGTCCGCAGCGCGCCGTCCCCAGTACAGCGCCCTGACCCGCTTCTTTTTTTGCCCGCTGTGGCAAAAAAACAAACGTCTAAAACCGTTTCAAAATCGGACAAAATTTTGTGGAAGTTTCGTAGATTCAACGATCAATTGCCCAAAAAAGACCCGAAAGATCGGCAAAGATGAAAAAAAACCGACGCTCAGTTAACTTTGTTTCACAGGATTTTTTACCTCGGATCGATAGTAATAGTGGGCAAGTTCACAATTCTGTGAGATCGAAATGATTAATAGATTTGGAGGGGAACGAAGAACCGGCATGGAATCGTTCATGCTAAGGTAAGGATCAAAGGTCAGGCTCGGGGGCGTAGAGTGGAGCAGACCTATGAGAGGCTTGGGTAAGATGATTGTTGCAGGCGCATCAATGATAGCCGCCATGGCTTGCCAGACCTGTGTTCACGCGCAGGAGAATAATGGCATTGTGATCGACAACGCGACGATTATCGCCGCGAGTCGATCGCTTGGCGATGAGTCCCGCACCCGCGTCAATCTGGTCTATTCCGGGTCCTTCTCTCAAACTGAGACGTCACGCCACTTTGGCTTTCAGGTGCCTCAGGACACCGATCTCGGCTTTGGCGTCGATGCTGCCAGCCTGCTGAACTCGCGGCGCCTCTATTCGAGTACGATCATGACGGATCTGGCCGCGAACCGCGTCGAAGCGAGCTTCTCGCCCGTGCCGCGTGAGCAGAAACAGATTACCGCAGAGCTCGCTTTATCTGCGCCCGCTTCACAGACCGGCCTCGGATTTGATGTCGGCATCGCCCCGCGCGTCGCGATTACACGCGATGGACAGTTTGCGTCTCGCCGGTTCGGGGGTGAAGTTCGGATTGGTCAGAATTTCGACAAGCGCGGCAAGGAAGGTCCTGAATCAGGCTGGTACCTGTTTGCCGGCGCCGATGGCGAGGCTTTGGTCTGGGAACCTGATCAGGTTGGCGGCGTTTCCGCTGGCGATATGGCCTTGCGCGACAAGGTTACCGTTGGCGATATTCAGGCTGGGGTCTCGATCCAGCGCGGTCTGGGCCAGATCTCATTCAGTTATATCCGCCGTGAGGTGGAGTATCATGAGCGCAATATGGGCGCGAGTGAGAACGAGGACTTTGCGGGCGTGAGCTTTACGATTAAACGCTGACCGCATGGTTGCACATCATTTCATCAAAGCCGCCATCCTGGCGGCTTTTTTTGTTCCCGCTGGTTGGGCGCAGGCGCCCACCGGACCGGCGCAGCCTGAACCGACCTTGCGCAGCCCTGGCGTTTGGTCCCTGACCTCTGAGAACGACCTGTTCGGCGGAACGGATCGGAATTACTCGAACGGTCTGCGGATCGAACGGGTGCGCCCCGCCAATGAAATCACGCCCGGCCTGAAATGGGTGGCCGACCGCATTCCCGTGCTCGATCTGAAACGGACGGAACTGCGTCAGGGGTTTGCGCTGTCACACACCATCTTCACGCCGGAAGACATTGAAGCGGTCGTGCCGGATCCAACCGACCGGCCTTATGCAGGCTGGCTCTACGCGTCCGGAACCGTGGTCGGCACGACCCGGCTTGGCCCCAACCAGATGGTGCAGGATATCTTTCAGCTGAATCTTGGCGTGGTCGGGCCATCGGCGGGCGGCAAGTTCGTTCAGGAAAACTGGCATGACCTGATCCAGGCGGTGGAGCCGCGCGGCTGGGACTCGCAGTTGAAGGATGAGCTCGGTATCGAGATCACCGCGCAACGCCTGCGCCAGTTCGAGGGCCCGACCCTGCCGCTCGGTCTCGAAACCGATTATGCGCTGCATGGCGGCGTAACTCTGGGCAATGTGCGGACCTATGCCAGCGCGGGCGGCATGGCGCGTCTTGGCTGGGACCTGTCGTCGGATTTCGGCCCCCCCCGCATTCGTCCGGCGCTGGCCGGCGCGGGTGTGTTCAAGCCGGGCCAACCCTTTGGCGGATACGTCTTTGCCGGGATCGAAGGCCGCGCCGTGGCACGTGACATGTTCCTGGACGGCAATCTCTGGCGCGACAGTGCCCGCGTCGAGGACCGCCGCGATTATGCCGGTGACCTGCAATTCGGTGTCGCCTTGCACCAGGGCGATGTGCAGCTGGCTTTCACCTATGTGCACCGGACAGAAGAGTTCGTTGCTCAGGCCGGACCGCAGAGGTTTGGGGCGGTGTCTGTATCGATCGCGCGCTAGGGGCACAGAAAAACCCAGGCTGATCCTGCTTGGATGATCAACCTGGGTCTTTTTTTACGTCAGGAGAGCGGACTCAGACGTTGCTGTGATAATAGCGTTCGTCAATGATCTTGCCGTTCTTCCAAGTGGTGACAACTGCCTGGTTCTGCACCACGTGCTGACCCTCCTTGGTTTTGAATTCCATCGTGGCTTCATAGAAGGTCTTGTCGCCGCCAGCGCCCTTGGAATGGGCGCTATACTGGATAAATTCCGACACGCCTTCGAGCAGCTCTTTTTCGACCGCGATTGTCAGGTCGCGGCCGGTCTTGGGCGCCTGGCCAACTTCCTGGATGGTCACATCCGGGTCGAAGAAGGTCTCCATACCTTCGATAAACTGGCCGTTTTCGAGCAGACCGAGCAGCCGGTCCAATTGAGCGAGATTCTGATTTTCCATCTGTTTGTTCCTCAGGATTGGGGTTCAAGTTGAAGCAAGGCGTCGAGACCACCTGCGGCCTCGAGCGCAAAGAGGTCATCGGCGCCGCCGACATGCGTGTCGCCAATGAAAATCTGCGGCACGGTCCGACGTCCGCCCGACCGGGTGATCATTTCGGCGCGTTTATGGGGGACATTTTCAAGATCGTATTCTTCCCAGTCGCGAATGCCTTTGTCGCGCAGCAATGCCTTGGCGCGGCGGCAGTAAGGGCAGTGGCCCATCGTATAGAGCAAGATATGAGGCATGAGATTCTCCTGATTCAGGCGTCGGACGCCTGCCTTCCTATGCGTAGAGTGACGTCTGCTCGGTGAGGGCGATGGCCCAGACCATGGCGGCAAGCGCGCCGAGCAGGCCGAGTGAGATGTAGCGGGTAAAAGACGTGTGATGGATCATGATGGGAGCCTTTCATGGGCCCGCAGACCAAACAGGTCCGGCCTGCGGGCGAGGGGGGGTTAGACGTCGTCGGCGATCCGGCGTAGCTCATGGCCAGCCAGAAACAGCGCCCCGGCAAACAGTACAGCGTCTTTCAACAAGAACTGGCCCGGCACAACGGAGAGCGCTGGGAACCCACCGAGGCTCGCTTCCCAACCGGGTGCGGTGAATAGAAAGCTGAAGGTGAGCAGAAAGGTGAATGCCGCGGCCAGTGCGCCCAGCAATCCAATACGCGCGGACTTGAGGCCAACCACGAGCGCCAGCGCCGTCAGGATCTCGACCGAACCGATCAGGTTTGACGCGCCTTGCAGGCTGGTCACGCTGTACAACCAGCTGGTGAACGGACTGGACGCGACCAGGCCTTCAATGGCGCCGGCTTCATAGGCGGTGAACTTCATGGCCCCGATCCAGCCGAGCACACCGGCAATCGAGAAGCGGATGGCGTGGCGGCTGGCGCCAGAGACCTTGTCGGCGAGCGCGTTGAGGTCTTCTGCAGATTGTCCGGCGAGAAGCGTGTTTGAGGTTGACATGGCGGGCGTCCTTTCTAGTTATAGACCAATCGGTCCTTAATTGGGTGTGACGGGGCAGTCTGCGTCCGTGATGCTGGAAATATGAAATACAGACCGATCGGTCAAGAATGTAGGAGATCACACATGCGTGATCAAAAAATGCCAGGGCGTCCGCGCGAGTTCGATGACACCGAAATGCTGCGCAAAATCATGATGCTGTTCTGGTCGAACGGGTTCGAGGGAGTGTCCTTGTCGGACATCATGGCTGAAACCGGGTTGCGCAAAGCGAGCCTGTACGCTGCGTTCGGCGACAAGCGGTCGATGTATCTGAACGCCCTGGCGCAGTACCATAGTGATGTCGTGGCTGACGCGGCACGGGCACTGAGAGATGAGACGAGCCCGCCGCTCGACCGGATCGAGGCCTTCCTCACGGCGCCTCTGAGAGCCGCGCAGGCGCAGGATCGCACCGGATGTTTCCTGTGCAACGCGTCTGCTGACCAGGCCGATCTCGACGAGGATACGAAGGCTCAGGTACGGACTGGATTTGAGCAACTTGGGCGCGCTTTGGAATCGGCTTTATCCGACGCGCAGCCGCAGCTCTCAGAGGCTGATCGCGCCGCGCGCGCGCAGGCGCTGCTTGCGCTCTATGCCGGATTTCGGATCCTCGTGCGGAGTGGTTCGGCGATCGCGCCGCTTGAGGCTGCAATTGCCGAGGCGTTGGAAATGGCGAAGCGAGGATAGAGCTGGCGCATTCCTTCCGATTCGAGGTTAATATCTGATTTCCTGTGGGCAGCCTGTGGAGAAATGACACGGGGGCGCAGGATACATCTTGCGTGCAAGGCCGACTACAGACACTATATATGGTGTTGATGAGATTTGCAGGGGTAATGCTATGGCCGACGGTATAATGAAACTTCCCGGACTGATGACACCATCGAAATCCTATAAGCCTTTCCGCTATGCGTGGGCGTACGATTTCTGGAAACTGCAACAGCAAGTGCACTGGCTGCCGGAAGAAGTCCCGCTCGGCGAGGACTGCAAGGACTGGGTCAACAAGCTCAATGATAAAGAGCGCAATTTGCTGACCCAGATCTTCCGATTCTTCACCCAATCCGATGTCGAAGTCGGCGCCAATTACATGGAACACTATATGCCGCTGTTTAAGCCGGTTGAGGTGCGCATGATGCTGGCCGCGTTCTCGAACATGGAGACGGTGCACATTGCCGCCTATGCGCTGCTACTCGAGACGATCGGCATGCCGGATTCTGAGTTCTCCGCCTTCATGGAGTATGAGGAAATGGCGGCCAAACATGATTATCTCGGCCAGTTCGGCACCGACACCGAGGAAGATATCCTGACCTCCATGGCGGTGTTTGGTGGCTTTACCGAAGGTCTGCAGCTATTTGCGTCCTTTGCCATGCTGATGAACTTCCCGCGCTTCAACAAGATGAAGGGCATGGGGCAGATTGTGTCCTGGTCGGTGCGCGATGAGTCGCTGCACTGCGAAGGCATGATGAAACTCTTCCACACCTTTGCGGCCGAGACCGACGCGCTGAACACACGCGTCAAAAACCGTATTCGCGAGGCGTGCGAGACGGTTGTGAAGCTGGAGGACAAATTCATCGATCTCGCCTTCGAAGCCGGTGAAGTCGAAGGCATGACACCGGAAGATATCCAGCAATATATCCGCTATATCGCTGATTGGCGCATGGGCCAGCTCAAGCTGGATCCGATCTTCGGCGTCGACCAACACCCAATTCCGTGGCTGACCGAGATCCTCAACGGGGTCGAGCATGCGAATTTCTTCGAAGCCCGGGCGACTGAATATTCGAAAGGCGCGACCCAAGGCGACTGGCATGGCGACGCTGGTGTCTGGTCCATGTTCGACAAGCGCAAACCGCAAACGGTGCTGGCGAGCTAAGGCGGCAGCCTCTGTTCTTGATGCTCCTTCGGACTTGGTTCGAGGGGCATTACCAGATCTTGCGCCTACATTGAGGGCAAATCCCGATTCCCGCCTTCCTGACGAAAGTCAGGACCCATGGCGGTTGAGAGAGTCATCAGCCAGCCGCCATGGGTGCCAACTTGCGTTGGCAAAGCCGGATGCCGAGATTGAGTGCGGTCGCTTAGACTTTCACACCGCCTTTTTCGGCATCGGCCAGGAACGCGGCGAGGCCCTTGTCTGTCAGCGGGTGATTGGCGAGGCCCTTGAGCACGTTTGGCGGCACGGTTGCAACGTCGGCTCCGGCCAATGCGGACAGTTTGACGTGATTGGCGCTGCGGATGGAGGCGGCGAGGATCTCGGTCTCGAACATGTAATTGTCATAGATCTGGCGAATCTCTTCGATCAGTTCCATGCCATCGATATTGATATCATCGAGTCGTCCGATAAAGGGCGAGATATAGGCGGCGCCGGCCTTCGCCGCCAGCAAGGCCTGATTGGCCGAGAAGCACAGAGTGACATTCACCGCGGTGCCCATATTCGAGAGCTCGTGGCACGCCCGCAATCCGTCCATGGTCAGCGGCAGCTTGACCGCCACGTTGGAGGCAATGGCTTGCAGTTTCTTGCCTTCAGCGACCATGGCATCCCACTCGGTCGCGACGACTTCGGCGCTGACATGGCCGTCTGTCAGGTCGCAAATCTCGGCGATGACTTCCTTGAAGTCCCGGCCTGACTTGGTGATCAGGGAGGGATTCGTCGTAACGCCGTCAATCAGTCCGGTCGCTGCCAGCTCCTTGATTTCTGCCGTGTCGGCGGTGTCGACAAAGAATTTCATGGCTGGGGCTCCAGTGATTTAGGGGAGGTCTTATGGCCGTCCGATCGAGGTGTATTCAAATCCGCGTTTGGCCATATCTTCCGGGCTGTAAATATTGCGTAGATCGACAACAATGTCGCTCTTCAGAGATGCCTTGATTCGCTCCAGGTCCAGCGCCCGGAATTGATCCCATTCGGTCAGAATGATCATCGCGTCGGCGCCGTCGACCGCTTCATACGCGTTTTCAGCATAGTTGAGACCATCCATCAGCTTGGCGGCTTCTTCCATCGCTTCCGGATCATACGCTTTGATCGTGGCGCCTGCTTCAATCAATGCCGGAACAATATCGAGGCTCGGCGCGTCGCGCATATCATCTGTATTCTGCTTGAACGCCAGGCCGAGGACGCCGATTGTCTTACCGGAGACGTCCCCCCCCATGGCCTTGATGACCTTGCTTGCCATGGCTTTCTTGCGGGAGGCGTTGACCTCAACCACGGTGTCCACGATCCGCACCGGCGAGTCATGATCATTCGCGGTTTTGGTCAGGGCCAGCGTATCTTTCGGGAAGCAGGAGCCGCCATAACCGGGGCCGGCATTCAGGAACTTGGCGCCAATCCGGCCATCGAGGCCAATGCCGCGCGACACTTCCTGCACGTTTGCGCCAACCGCTTCGCACAGGTCGGCCATCTCGTTGATGAAAGTGATCTTCACGGCCAGGAAGGCGTTTGCCGCATACTTGATCAACTCTGAGGTCCGCCGCGCCGTGAACAGGATCGGGGTCTCGTTGAGGAAGAGTGGGCGGTACAGCTCGCGCATCAGCTCGCGGGCGCGTTCGCTGTCGGTGCCGACGACGACGCGGTCGGGGATCTTGAAATCCTTGATGGCCGCGCCTTCGCGCAGGAATTCCGGGTTTGAGACGACTGCAAAATCGGCATCCGGGCGTTTCTTGCGGATGATCTCCTCGACCTCATCGCCGGTGCCAACCGGCACGGTTGATTTCGTCACGATGACGGTGAACCCGTCCATCAGTTCGGCAATTTCTTCGGCGGCGGCATAGACATAGGACAAGTCCGCATGACCATCGCCGCGGCGCGACGGCGTGCCCACAGCGATGAACACCGCGTCCGCGTCAGCGATTGCTTCCTTGGCATCGGTGGTGAAGAAGAGGCGCTCTTCCTTGACGTTCTTCTCGACCAGGGTGTCGAGTCCTGGCTCGTAGATCGGCATGATGTTCTGATGCAGGCGATCGATCTTGCTCGCATCCTTGTCGACACAGGTCACGACGTGGCCAAAATCTGCAAAACAGGCTCCGCTGACCAGGCCGACATAGCCTGTACCAATCATTGCAACACGCATGGAACTACCTCTTGATTACTCGCGCCCCTGAGATGAGCGGGACTGGTGCAATTTTTGTTCCCTCCGGTCAAGTCTGCCGGGGCAGAATGGGCTAAAGCTGAAACACTTTCTTGGGCTGGAACCGCCCCGCGCGCACTTCGCCCAGTGCAATCGCTTTGCCGTCCGTCTGCGTCAGGGCCAGGCGATCAGACTCGAACTGCGCCGCGTCTGCGCGCCATTGCTCGACCAGATGCGGCAGCAAGACGATTTCCCGGCCTTGTTTGAGGGCCGCCGCATCACCGGCGTCAATCTCGATTAAGGGGACATCATCAAGGACGGTTTCCAGCGGCAGGAGGTGGCCCAGCAAGGTCTCCTTGTCTTCGGCCAAAGACTCCAGCTCTGCCAGAGACACAGAATTGCTCGCATCCAGAGCCCCGACGCGGGTCCGGCGCAGCTGGCTGACATGGCCTTCGGCGCCGAGCGCGGCAGCGAGATCGCGGGCCAGCGCGCGGATATAGAAACCTTTCCCAGAGACCACCCGGAAGGTCGCATGATCTTGGTCGGCAACGTTCACCAGTTCGGCTTCATACACTGTCACTTCGCGCGAGGGGATCTCGAAGGTTTCGCCGTCTCTGGCGAGATCATAAGCCCGCTCGCCATCGACCTTGATGGCGGAGTATTTTGGCGGGACCTGCTGAATGTCGCCGATGAATTCCGGGAGTGTCGCTTCAATCTGCGCTCGAGTCGGACGGACATCCGAGCTGGCAATGACCTCACCTTCCTTGTCCTGACTGGCGGTCGAGCTGCCCCATTCGATGGTGAAGACATATTCCTTGTCGCAATCCATCGCCCATTGCGCGGTCTTGGTCGCTTCTCCGAACGCGATCGGCAGGATGCCATCTGCGAGCGGGTCCAGCGTTCCACCGTGACCGGCTTTCTGGGCGTTGTACAAGCGCTTCAGAATGCTCACCACGCGAGTCGATGAGACATCGACAGGCTTGTCGACCGCGAGCCAGCCATGGACCGGATCGCCTTTGCGTTTTCTTTGTCTGCCCATGAGGCTACCCCATACGTGACCGCCGCGGATCGGACGCAGACGGAACGAGAATTGAGATCAGACGCGCGATACGCGACTAGGATTTGAAGGCGCTGAACACGTCGTCTGCTGACGGCTCGCTGGCATCGCTTTCCGGGGCCGGCGTTTCGAACGGATCGGCTGGGGCGTCAGACTGTTCAACAGCTTCAGCAGGGGCGAGGCCTGGACCTTCCTCCTGCGCGGCTTTTTCAGCATCCATCTTGCGACGGCGGCTGGAGGCCTTGGCGATCACTTCGTCCAGCTCGATCTGCGAGCACAAGCCCAGCGTGACCGGATCGACCGGCTTGATGTTCTGGCTGTTCCAGTGGGTCTTGTCGCGGACATTGGTGATCGTCGCCTTGGTCGTACCGATCAGTTTGGAGATTTGTGGATCGGTCACCTCAGGGTGGTTGCGGATGAACCAGGCGATCGCATCCGGCTTGTCGCCGCGGCGAGCGACCGGCGTGTAGCGGGCCCCTTTGCGTTTTGGCTGCGGGATATGCGCGATCTTGGATGGCGCCGTTTTCAGGCGATAATCAGGATCGTCTTCACCCTTCTGGATTTCCTCGCGGGTCAGCTCGCCGCCAGAGATCGGATCCACGCCGCGCATATTCTCAGCCACATCGCCATCGGCAATGCCTTTGACTTCCAGGTGGTGCAGGCCGCACAGGTCAGCGATCTGATCGAAAGTCAGCGTTGTGTTGTCGATCAGCCAAACCGCGGTGGCCTTGGGCATCAGAATATCGGCCATGGGGTGCTCCTTTGGACCAAAGGCCAGAAATGCGGCCGCCCGAGACGTCGGTCTCGGGCGGTCAGGTTTCTGGCATGAAATTACCTAACCCGGTCACTATAGCTCCAGCCGGTCGATATTGAAAGCCTAACTCTGCTGTCGCGACAGCAGGATTTTGCCGATATGGCCGCCTTTCGCCATATGCGCCTGCGCCTGCTCGGCCTGCTCGAACGGGTAGACCGTGTCGATCACCGGCTGGATCTTTCCTGAAAGCACAGCGGGCCAGAAATCAGCCAGGACCGCGTCGCGGATGCGCTGCTTGTCGGCATTGGGCCGCGCGCGCAGCGTTGTGCCGGTCAGCACCAGCCGCTTCAGCATCAGCGGCATCAAATTGAGCTGCACCTGCGGTCCCTGCATATAGGCGATGTTGACGATCCGTCCGCCCACCTTGGCGGCCGAGATGTTCTTTTGCACATAGTCCCCGCCCACCATGTCGAGGATGACATCGGCGCCGCCAGCCCCGCGGATAATTTCTTCAAAGTCCTGCTCACGATAATTAATGGCAATGTCCGCCCCGAGTTGTTCGGCATAGGCACATTTGTCGGCTGTGCCGGCTGTGATCATGATGTTTGCGGCACCCGCATGTTTGGCCATCTGGATCGCCATGGTGCCAATACCACTGGTGCCGCCATGGATGAGCAGGCTCTCGCCGGCTTTGAACTGGCAGCGATCGAAAATATTCGCCCAGACGGTCATCATCACTTCCGGCAGAGCGCCCGCTTGGTCGAAGCTCATATTGTCCGGCATTCTGAACAGCGAGCCCTGGTCAACCACAGCAAACTCGGCATAGCCCCCGCCGGCCATGAGCGCGCATACACGATCGCCGACCGTCCAGTTCGTCACCTCGGCACCGATTTCAACCACGGTCCCTGAACATTCCAGGCCCATGATCTCGGACGCACCGGGCGGCGGTGGATACATGCCGTGGCGCTGGACCAGATCGGCGCGATTGAGTCCCGCCGTCACAATCTCCACGAGCACATCATTCGGACCGCATGTCGGCTTCTCGACATCCGCCAGTTTTAGCGGGGCATCATCTTCGACCACAACAGCCCACATCGTTTCCGCCATTTGACTCTCCTGAAAATTCTGTCTTCCTCCCCACATAGAACCAGCGCGGTCAAATGGAAAAGGGTGAACCATGTTTGAAGACGATCCGATTCCGGAAAAGACGCTCGATCTAGAGCGCCTGTCCGTGGAAGAGCTGCAGGAGCGGATTGAGGAGCTGAAAGCCGAAATCGCCGCCTGTGAGGACCAGCTGAACAAAAAGCAATCGCATAAATCTGCAGCTGATGCCTTATTTGGGGGCGGGGATTAAGGTCTTCTAAGGAAGCTCAGAGGTAAAATCGCGCGAAATCTGTCTATTCTGGAAGCAGCAATATACATGGCCGAACAGTCCAAAACCCCACCGACACACGTCACCGACCTGTCTTTCACGGAAGGCAAAGTGTTCGAAAAAGTGTTTGTCGACGGCATGGCGCTGGTTGAGGAAACCGCTTCTTATCTGGATGGTCCCGGCCGCAAACTATCGTCCAGCCTGCCGCGAGAAGCGAGCCTGACCTATGCCGCCTGGAGCATGGAACTGACGACGCGATTGATGCAGGCGGCCAGCTGGCTGGTCATGCAAAAGGCTGTGCGCGATGGCGATATGCGCACGGAAGACGCGATGCAGGCCAAGTATCGCATCAGTCGTGAAGATCCGGCCCTCGATGCGCGCGCCCAGCGCGGCCGCGGGCTGCCCGATATCTTTCTGGATCTGGTCGAGCGGTCGGAAAACCTGTTTGAGCGCATCTGCCGCCTGGATGCGGCCATTTATGGCGGCGGTGTCATGGACAGTACCAGCCCGGTGGGCGAGCAATTGGCGCAGCTTCAGAAAGCCGCCGAGACCGGGGCATTTGATCCGCTGCGCGTGTGGGGCAAGGTGCGCTAGCGCCGCAGCGAGACGCGCATCTCGCTCATTTTGGTTTCTTTACCCTCTTCATCAACAAAGCCCGGACGGACGCGTTGGCGGGATTTGGCATGCGTGAAGCTGATTGGCGGGGCCGCGCCCTCGCTCAGCCAGTCATCGCCCCATTGGGTCAGCGCCATCAGCACTGGCCGCAAGGCTTCCCCGGCTTCGGTCAGTACATATTCCGGGCGGGCGCGCTTTCCCTCTTCCTTATAGGACTGTTTCGCCATCACGTCGGCTTTGACCAATTGCGACAGGCGACCTGACAGCACCGTGCGGGGGATCCCGAGTTCCTTTTGATAATCATCAAATCGGCGAACTCCGAACAGCGAGGATCTCAGGATCAAAAGCGACCAGCGATCCCCGATCGCTTCGATGGCTTTGGCCAGATGGCAAATGTCTAACGGGACAGGGGATCTTGGAGCGCGTGGGGTCATAGGGCACCAGTGGCTGAGTTCGCCCGTCAAATCCAGCCCATAATTTCCGACCTGCGACCAAGGTTACATTGCGCCCGGCGTCCGGCTCGGCTAGGGGAGGCGCCAGATACATCTATTTTCAGGATAGGAGGCCTCGATGGCTCGTAAAAAAATCGCCCTGATCGGCTCGGGCATGATTGGTGGAACACTGGCGCATGTTGCGGCGCGCGAAGAGCTGGGTGACGTCGTTCTGTTCGACATTGCCGAAGGCCTGCCACAGGGCAAGGCGCTGGATCTGGCTGAATCGACCCCGGTCTATGGCAGCTCGGTCGACCTCAAGGGCGCAAATGATTATGCCGACATTGCCGGCGCAGATGTCTGCATCGTCACCGCAGGTGTGCCGCGCAAGCCCGGCATGAGCCGCGACGACCTGCTCGGCATCAACCTGAAAGTCATGAAAGCGGTTGGCGAAGGCATCAAGGCCCACGCGCCGAACGCCTTTGTGATCTGCATCACCAATCCGCTCGACGCCATGGTCTGGGCGCTGCAGCAATTCTCTGGCCTGCCGACCAACAAGGTTGTCGGCATGGCGGGCGTGCTGGATTCGAGCCGCTTTGCCTATTTCCTGTCAGAAGCCACCGGCGTGTCTGTGGCGGACATTCATGCCTGGACGCTGGCGGGACACGGCGACTCCATGGTGCCAATGACCCGCCACTCCACTGTTGGCGGCCTGCCACTGACTGAACTGGTCAAGCAAGGCTGGATCAGCCAGGAGAAACTCGACGCGATCGTTGACCGTACCCGTAAAGGCGGCGGCGAGATTGTCGCCCTGCTGAAAACCGGTTCTGCCTATTACGCACCTGCAGAATCTGCGATCGCCATGGCCAAATCCTACCTGAAGGACCAGAAGCGCGTCTTGCCGTCTGCGGCCTGGTGTGACGGTCAGTATGGCCTCAATGGTCTCTATGTCGGGGTGCCGACCCTGATCGGTGCAGACGGCGCCGAAAAAGTCGTCGAGTTCGACTTCAATGACGGCGAACGCGACATGTTCATGGCCTCTGTCGAAGCCGTCAAAGGCCTGGTTGAGGATTGCAAGAAGCTTGAGCCTGCGCTCGCCTGACTTGACCCATATCCGAATTAGAGAAACCCTCCATTCGCAAGAATGGAGGGTTTTTCTTGTCTACAGCACCTGTTCTCGAAACCGAGCGCCTCATCCTCAGGCAACCCCAAAGTGAGGACTTTGATGCCTGGGTCCAGTTTCATGCCGATGAAGAGGTCATGCGCTTTCTGGGCGGGGTTCAAGGACCTGAACTGACCTGGCGTTCCGTCTGCGGCATGACTGGCGCATGGGTGATCGAAGGCTTCTCCATGTTCTCCATCATCGAAAAGAGCACGGGCGACTGGATTGGCCGGCTAGGCCCGTGGCGGCCCTATGGATGGCCAGGAACTGAAATCGGATGGGGATTGACGCGATCGGCCTGGGGCAAAGGCTACGCGACTGAAGGCGCGGCCGCCGCGATGAGCTTTGCCGTGGAAGAGCTCGGCTGGACTGAAATCATTCATACGATCCTGCCCGAAAACACCGCCTCCGTTCGAGTCGCCGAACGCCTCGGCAGCCGCTATCTCCGCCAGGCCGCCACGCCGCCGCCTTTTGAAGGGATGGTTTGGGATGTCTACGGGCAGACCGCCGAAGAATGGCGCGCGCGACATCAAACTTGAATCACAGCCCCGTGAGGGACCTGTTCAGCGGTCCGCCCGACCGGTAAGCCCGCGCCCATATGGTTCTCACATGGGAGAGATTTGATGATCCGTACCTTGCTCACCGCTTCCGCTCTGATCCTGTCTGGTGCCGCCGCCATGGCGGGCGAAACGGACGGCACAACCTCAACCGTCTGCGTCGAAGCGGGCACCATGGCGCCACAGTTTGCCGCTGTGACGGCCGCGGGCGAAGCCGTCGATCTGGCCGCGGTCTCGGGTGAAAATGGCGCTGTCCTCGTGTTCAGTCGCTCGCTCGACTGGTGCCCGTTCTGCAAGGCCCAGGCCCTGGAACTGGAAACCGTCACCTCTGATCTGGCAGAGGCGGGATGGACGATGAATGTCATCACCTATGACAGCCCGGAGACGCTGACAGATTTCGGCACTGAGCACGACCTGTCCTACACGCTGCTCTCAGATACCGACTCGGCGATGATCGACGCGTTCGGACTTCGCAACACGGATGTCACGCCTGGCAGCCGCTTTGACGGCATCCCGCACCCGGCCATCATCTATATCAAGGCCGATGGTGAAGTCGCCGGCGTGCAGAAAGAAGAAGGCTATCGCAATCGCCCACCGACCGAGGGCATCCCGCAATTCATTGCCCTGATCGGTCAGGAGGCACCTGCTGCGCCCTGATATTCGCTTTTGGCATAACTGTTTGCCACAGCCTGACCCTGTTCACGTGCGGGCCGCGCCTCCATTTCATTTGCGTTGCAAGAATGGAGGCTCTCATGGCCCGCACGATTTTACATCTGAATGCATCCGCCCGCAGCGCAGGCTCGGTCACGCGGGATCTCAGTCAACGCCTGGTCGATCGTCTGACGAACGCGGCCACCCAAATCATCTCACGAGATGTCGGGGCATCGCCGCTGCCGCTCATCACTGAGGATTGGGTCGGCGCTAATTTTACCCCGGATGAGTCCCGGACGCCGGAGCAGAACGACACGTTGGCCTTGTCAGACACGCTGATCGCCGAACTGGAGGCCGCGGATACGCTGGTCCTCGGCGTGCCCGTCTACAATTTCGGTGTCCCGGCCGCGTTCAAGGCCTGGATCGACCTGGTCGCCCGCGCCCGCAAGACGTTCAAATATACCGAGACCGGCCCGGTCGGTCTGCTGGACGGCAAAACGGCTTATGTGGTGGTCGCGTCCGGCGGCACTGCGGCGGGATCCGATATCGATTTCGCCACGCCCTATCTGCGCCATGTGCTCGGCTTTCTCGGTATTCATGATGTCACGATCATCGCCGCCGACCAGCTGATGGCGACGGGTGAGGACAAGATCGCTGCGACGGCCGCATCGATTGATGCAATTGCCGCCTGAGCGACGTCATTAACGCTGGACCCGATTGCAAATACAACTAATCTCTCCCGTCTGTGATGGGAGAGATTTACCATGTTCAAGCCCATAGGGACTGCGATTCTGGCGATAACGATGCTTGCGCCCGGCGCGCTCGCACAAGACGCGGCTGAGCTCGATCCGGAGATCGAGGCCACCACGCTCGCTTTGATCGAACAGGCGCGTTTGGATGAGGTTGGTCTCGATTTTGTCGAGGACCTGACGACGGAAGTCGGTCAGCGTCTCGCCGGGTCGGAGTCCGAAGCGCGCGCCCGCGATTGGTCCGTCGCCGAGCTGACAGAGCTCGGGTTTGATGAGGTTCGCGTGGAAGCATTCGAGATCCCGTTCTGGTCGCGCAAATCGGAAGCGATCTCTGTCCTTTCACCCGCGCCGCAGGATCTTGTCGCCACCGCGCTTGGCGGATCGGCGGCGACCCCAAGCGACGGCGTCACGGCAGAGTTGGTGCGCTTCGAAAGCCTCGCCGAGTTGCAAGCGGCCCCCATCTCGCAAGTCGATGGCAAGATCGTTTTCATTGATGAGGAAACCATCGCGACCATGGATGGTTCCGGCTATGGCATGGGCGTGCGCAAGCGCAGTGGCTGCGCGCAAGCGACATCTGACAAAGGCGGTCTGGCCTGTCTGATCCGTTCGGTCGGCACCCAGCCGCACCGTATGCCGCATACCGGCATCATGGCCCGCAATGGAGCCGAGGGCGCTGGTCCGGCTGCGGCGATTTCAGGCCCGGACGCGGATCAACTGAATCGCCTGCTGGAACGCGGGCCGGTCACCGTCTCGGTCAACATCCAGACCGAGATCAAGACCAATGCGCCGTCTGGAAACGTGATTGCCGAAGTGACCGGAACCGATCTCAAGGATGAGATCATCCTGCTTGGCTGCCATCTGGACAGCTGGGATCTCGGCACCGGCGCGCTTGATGATGGGGCCGGGTGTGGGATCGTCGTCGGCGCAGCCAAGCTGATCGCCGAGCTGCCTGAGCGTCCGCGGCGGACCATCCGGGTTGTGCTCTACGGCGCTGAAGAGGTCGGCCTGTTCGGCGCCACCGCCTATGCGCGCGAACATGGTGACAATCTCGACAAGCATGTGCTGGCGTCGGAAAGTGATTTCGGGGCCGGGCCGATCTGGCGGTTCCAGACCCGGTTTGGCGAGGCAGCGCTGCCCTATGCGCGTGCCATTCAGGCCGTGCTGATGCCGCTCGGCGTGACCCCCGGCGACAATCGTGCGTTTGGCGGGCCGGACATTGGCATTCTCGCGCGAAGCGGCGTGCCCGTGGTTACCCCCGGTCAGAATGGCATCGACTATTTCGACTATCACCACACGCCAGACGATACGTTCGACAAGATTGATCCCGAAGAGTTCCGGCAGAATGTCGCCGTCTATGCCGCCTTTGCCTATATCGCGGCCGAGACCGGATGGGACTTTCGCAAGCAGCCAGAACTGACGACACCCGGCACCGAATGACCCCGGAAGCGCAGCTGCTCGACACGGTTGGATTTGCAATGTCCCGCTTCGGGCTTTGTGTGACCGAAGACGTGTATGACCCTTGGGTGGCGACCGGTGGCGTCTTGATGGCGCAGCAAGCGGCGGTGATTGCCCTGCGTGCGGCCGGTGATACGATACCGGCGCAAGCGGGCGGGACAGAATTGCTCCTGCGGGCGGCCTCAAAGGATCGCTTGCCCGCCCCGTTCACCTTGCCCTTCACTGCGTCTGCAAGACACGCGTTCGACCGTCTGGTCGACGCGCGCAATGCCTTCATGCATCCAAGGGGTGTGACCTGGTTCATCAGTGCGCAAACGCTGGCTTCGGGTATGCCAGTCGCTGCGAATGTCGTGCGTCATCTGATCTTGACGCAGCCCGTCCTAAACAATCTCGTGTCGCCGTCAGAGCAGGATCGGCTGCGACAGGATTTGCAAGCGATCGATGCGTTTTCGGATTTTCTCAGCCCCGCAAATTAGACCTGCAATTTGGGGGGCGTCCTAGCTCAGACAAGATATCCCGGTCCCTGATGGATCATCGCAGGTGTAGACACGCACCCAGTCGACCAGGAGTTGAGCCGGGAAAGAGCTGGGCTCGAAACTGTTCTCATTGGTGTTTTCGGGAAAATTACCGCCCACGGCCAAGTTGAACATCAAATAGAAGTTTCTGTCGAACGGCGCATTCGCGTTCCCCGCCGCGGCGCTGGACGTGGTGAACCAATCGCTGGCCGTCGCGCTCAGATAGAGCTGATCGTCGACATACCAGTCGATCCGCCCCTCTCCCCATTCAACCGAGTAGACGTGGTAGCCGTCTTGAGGCAGCGCCCCGTTTGGCAGATTGGTTCGGTCTCCAAACTGCTGATTGTTTGGAAAGTCATCACCGAAATGGATTGTGCCATAGACCCTGTCTTCGAAGGCCCCGGTGCAATCGCTGCAATTGGCCCCGAGATTGACCGTCTCCATGACGTCAATTTCACCGGAGAGCGGCCAGTTGCCATAATGGTCTTCGGCTGAGAGCATCCAGAAAGCGGGCCATGTGCCTTGCCCACTTGGTGGTTTGATACGTGCCGATATCCGGCCATATTTCCAGTCAGCAATTCCACGCGTGCGAACTTTTCCCGACGTATAAGCCTGTGTCGCCATCGAGCTTTGATTGAATTCAGGCGGAAATTCAGGGCCAGTAAACGTCTCGGCCTGAGCAATCAGGCGCAGAAGACCGTTCACCACTTGGATGTTCTCAGTGCGGTCCGTGTAGCATTGGCGTTCCTGATTGCCACCGCCCCAGCAACTCTCTTCCGGCGCCCATTTGGTACGATCCAGTACAGAGCCGTCAAACTCATCATTCCAGACGAGCTGCCAGCCTTTTCCGGCCGGTAGGAAGTCCGGACCGGAAGGTGCTGGATCGGGGATCCCCAGCGAAGACGACGGAGGCGGGGGTGGAGGAGGAGGCGGCGGCGGCGGAGGGGGGGAGGTTCCGACAACTGGACCCGACGGTGTCGAGGATCCGCTGCCACCGCCACTGCAAGCGGTGAGGCCGCCTGCGAGTAGGAATGCAAGGCAGGCGGCGGCGGATATTGGGCCTTTTGGGCGCAGCACGATTGGACTCCCCTGTCTCTGTACTCGAAATGACAGCGCTATCAAATGTGTCGACGAAGAGCAATATTCTTTCTCAGGGCGCCTTGGGATCATTGGCTTGCGCAAAAGAAAACCCCGGACTGGCAAAGTCCGGGGTTCTGAATTGCGTTACGAGAGTAAACTTATTCAGCTTTCTCTTCTTCTTCTGCCGCTGCGTCTTCAGCGGGCGCTTCTTCGGCTGGAGCTTCCTCGGCAGGGGCCTCTTCAGCAGCCGCCTCAGCAGCTTCGGCTTCCGCCTTGGCGGCTTCCTTCGCAGCTTCTTTCTCAGCCTTGGCAGCGGCCTTGGCTTCTTTTTCAGCTTCCTTGCGAGCGGCTTCTTTTTCAGCCTTCTCTTCCACACGCTCCTTGGCTTTCGCCCCTGGCTCGCCCTTCTGAGGGTTGTTGCCAGCTGTCCAGCCATAGATCGGGGCTTTTTCGCCTTCGAGGGTCATGTGGCTCAGGAAACGTGCGACACGGTCGGTTGGCTTGGCGCCTTTCTTGATCCAGTCAGCGGCTTTCTGGCCGTCAATCTGGACACGGTTTTCGCTGTCTTTTGGCAGACGCGGGTCATAGGTCCCGATCTTTTCAATGAAGCGGCCGTCGCGCGGCATGCGGCTGTCAGCGACAACCACGCTATAGAACGGGCGTTTTTTTGACCCGCCTCGAGCGAGTCTGATTTTGAGGGCCATGGTGTACTCCTAATATCTCGGCATCTCAGATGTGCCCAGTGAGGTGATTTGAGCCCTCATCCTGAGCGAAGTCGAAGGACGAGGGCGCGTGGCCTGGACCGTCCCGTGAAATCCGCCTCGTCCTTCGACTTCGCTCAGGATGAGGCTGATCTTTGGTGCAAGAGCGCGCATCATTTGCTCTCCCGCAATTTTTCGTGGTGGCGGATGACTTCCGCGACGATGAAATTCAGAAACTTTTCGGCAAAGACCGGATCGAGCCCGCTCTCCTGGGCGAGCGCTTGCAAGCGCTCAATCTGGCGCGCCTCGCGAGCCTTGTCGGCGGGCGGCATGTCATGGGTCGCTTTCAGCTTGCCGACGGCCTGGGTGACTTTAAAGCGCTCCGCCAGCGTGTGCAGCAGGATGGCATCGAGATTATCAATGCTGGCGCGATACTGGGCGAGTTGGTCGGTAGGGGAGGTCATTCTTCTTCGTCCTTACCCATGATTCGAGCCGCGCCATTGGCTAGGAGCAGTACGCCAACAGTCATGATCGCGACGTTGGTTAACTGTTCCCAAGGCAGGTTAGGCCGATCAACCATGAATCCGCGCCAAATTGCGCCGAAAAAGAACATGGAAAATCCGACGAACATGGCGGTCGGTCCGACCCATAGCGCGTCTGCTTTTTTGCTCATTTCTTACCCCCAGTCAGTCCGGGAATGTTCGGCATGCCGCCTGCGCCAGGCATCCCGCCGGGCATCGCCGCGCCGCCGCCCATTTTGGCGAGGTCAGCGGGTGAGACCCCGGCCTGGCCCATCATGTTCATCATGCCCTTCATGCCGCCTTTGGACATTTTCTTCATCATGCCGGCCATCTGCTTGTGCATTTTCAGGACACGGTTGACGTCCTGCACCGTGACCCCGGCCCCCGCAGCGATGCGCTTGCGGCGAGAGGCGTTGAGCAGGGCAGGCTTGGCGCGCTCTTTCTTGGTCATGGAGGAGATAATCGCCGCCTGACGGGCAATCACTTTGTCATCCATGCCGGAGGCGTCGAGCGCCTGTTTGGCTTTTTTGGCACCAGGCAAAAGCCCCATAATGCCGCCGAGGCCACCCATTTTCTGCATTTGCTGGAGCTGCTGCGCGAGATCGTCCAGGTCGAACTGACCCTTGGCCATTTTCTTGGCCATCTTCTCGGCTTTTTCAGCGTCCATCTGGTCGCCGGCTTTTTCCACCAGCGAGACAATGTCGCCCTGGCCGAGAATACGTCCGGCGAGGCGTTTGGCATCAAACGCGTCGAGGCCATCGAGTTTTTCACCCGTGCCGAGGAATTTGATCGGTAGACCGGTCACCGCGCGCATCGAGAGCGCGGCACCACCGCGGCCATCGCCATCCATCCGGGTCAGGATCAGACCGGTCAGCGGCAGGCGCTCATGGAAGCGTTTGGCCGTTTCCACCGCGTCCTGACCGGTCAGCGAGTCCGCGACCAGCAGGGTTTCGTTCGGATTGGCAATCTTGGCGATCTCGCTCGCCTCAGCCATCATTTGCTCATCGATCGAGGTCCGGCCGGCGGTGTCGAGGAAGACGACATCATGACCGCCCAGCTTTGCCGCTTGCAGCGCGCGGCGGGCAATCTCGGCCGGGCTCTGGCCAGCAATGATCGGGAGAGAGGAAACATTATCGCCGCACTGATCGGCGAGGATGGCGAGCTGTTCCATCGCCGCCGGACGGCGCGTATCGAGCGAGGCGAGGAGGACTTTTTTCTTGTCGCGCTCGGCGAGGCGCTTGGCGAGCTTACCGGTCGTGGTGGTCTTACCAGACCCTTGCAGACCGGCCATCATGACGACGGCGGGCGGGTTATCGACGCGCAGGCCCGTCTCAGCGTCTTCACCGCCCAGCAGGTCGACCAGGCCATCATGGACAATCTTGACGACTTGCTGACCCGGCTTGACCGAGCGGATGACATCTTCGCCGACCGCTTTGTCCTTGATGGACGCGATAAAGTCTTTGACGACGGGCAGGGCGACGTCCGCTTCGAGCAGGGCGACCCGAATCTCGCGCAACGCAGCCGTGACGTCTTTCTCGGTCAGCGCGCCGCGCCCGAGAAGGCCGTCAAATACCCCGCCGAGGCGGTCTGTTAGCGCGTCAAACATCGCGTCACTCCTTTTGCCGATCTGTCCACCCAAGAACAGATAAGCGCTCAAACCCTCAACACAAAGCAGTAGCGCCCCACTGAGCGAGCCTTCGCCGAGTGGGGGACATCGCCGGGCTCCCGCTGCAAGAGCATGTCCCGGTCAACGCGCACGTACTGTCAGTGCGGTGAATGTTGCGCGCGTAAAGCACGGCTGTGGATAAGAATCAAGTCTCGGAGTCGGCCATGATCGCGTCGAGGCGATGCACGGCGCTTTTCGCCTCATCGCGCAGCATGGACAGGACGGCGACATCGACCCATTCGCCGTCGGCAAACTTTTCATATTCGCGCAACACGCCTTCCTTGAGCGCGCCGATCGCCTCAATCGCCCGAACTGCGCGGGAGTTGCGCTCTTCGACATACCACTCGATCCGCTTGGCGCCCCAGTCCAGGGCGCGCTGGATCAGCAGTTTCTGGATCGCGGCATAGACGCCGCGGCCTCGCAGATGCGGCTCGATCCAGGTGTAACCAAGCCGTACCCGTCGGTGCATCTTGTTCGGATACATCAGCGCTGTGACCCCAACAAAGCGCGACTGGTCATTCGGGTCGAGCAGGGCAAAGCCCAGCATTTCACCACTGTCGCCTTGCTTGATCACATGATCGAAATAGGCATCAAAACCGGCCCCGCGCTGGATCGCGGGCAGTGACAGCCACATATATTCGATCGCGCCACTATTGCGGAGATCCTCGCGAAACCGATCGGTAAGCGGTTCCAATCGAATCAAGTCGTTTGCGAGGCCGGGCGCTGACAGGTCCATAATATCCTAGGGTGACAGAGATTGACGCCCGCGCAAGTCAAAACTGGGTCACAGGCAAATGATTCTTGTTTGAGGAAGACCGCGAACGGTCCTGCCGGATGACCTTAAGAGGGGGGGAGGAAAGGAGGCCCGGCAGGACCACGCAGTATCGGTGGCAAGAGGGATTTGGGATCGGTCGCCACCGTGCGTTTTTCTTTGAGCCGACTAACGCCGTCTCACGAGTTTCAGATGGGGTGAAATCCAGGCGCTTCAAGCCGCGATTTCGAGCCTCTGATCAACTCGTTGTGATCTATATAGGACCCTCTCCGCACAAAAATAATTGATATTTACGTATGCGGGCATAGGTTTTGGCTATGCATCTTCCAACCCTCAGACAACTGGAATTTCTATGCGCGATTGCTGATCAAGGCTCTTTCTCGCGCGCGGCTGAGACCTGTCATGTGACGCAGCCCACATTGTCGGCGGCGATCAAGGAAGTTGAAGGTCTGCTGGGGGTGCAATTGATCGAGCGGGAATCGCGCGGCGCGTCCCTGACCCAGGCGGGAGAAGCGGCGGTTGAGCGGGCGCGGATCATCCTGTCTGACACCGCTGATCTGGTCTCTGCGGCGCGTCAGGCCGGCGCGCCTTTGTCCGGATCCTTCCGGCTTGGTGCGATCCCGACCATTGCGCCATTCCTGCTGCCCCGGACGCTTAAGGCGCTGCGCAAGGCGCATCCCGGCTTGAAGCTCTATCTGCGCGAAGACCAGACCGAGCGGCTGATCGATGCTTTGCGCGCGCGGAAACTGGATGCGGCCCTCATCGCCTTGCCCTGGGATGCGCCGGGAATTGTCACGATGGAGCTCGGTGATGACGAGTTCGTACTGGTCGCACCTGCAGATCATACACTGATGCACAGCCGCGAACTGAGATCGTCAGACCTGACCGATGAAGACGTGCTGCTGCTCGAAGACGGGCATTGTCTGCGTGACCATGCCTTGTCCGTGTGCCGCCTGCCGAGCAAGCGCGGCGGCGCCGATGTGACCGCGACCAGCCTGCCGACCCTGGTGCATATGGTGGCGGGGGGGCTCGGTGTCTCGCTGTTGCCGAAGCTCGCCGTGGATGCGGGGGTTACGTCGGGTGCAGACGTCCAGCTGCGTCCGTTCGAAACGCCGCTGATCGGGCGCCGGATCGGGATTGCCTGGCGTCAGGGCTCCCCGCGTGAAAGCGAGGCGCAGATGATCGGTGAAATTGTCCGCGGCGCGCTTTAGGCGGGGGCTGATTTTTCCCGGTCATCGACATGCGCCGAGAGATTGTCAGGTGCCCTGAACACCTCCTCGTCGAGCTCGCCTTCCCACTTCGCCACCGCCGTTGCGACAGCCGTGTCGCCCGTGACATTGGTCAGCGTCCGCATCATGTCGAGCAATCGGTCAAAGGGCAGGATGAAGCCGATGATCAGGAACGCCTGTTCCTCGGGAATACCCACCTGCGCCAGAGCCAGGCCTGACAGGAACAGTCCGGCGCTTGGAATGCCTGCAGCGCCAATCGAGACCAGGGTCGCCATCAGGGCGATGAGGAAGTACTGGCCGAGACTGACCTCGATCCCCATGGCCTGGGCGCCGAACAGGGCAACCATGCCGATATAAATGGCGGTGCCGTCCATATTGATGGTCGCGCCAAGCGGCAGGACGGAACCCGCCACGGCCTTGTCGATGCCGAGATTCTCTTCCGCGCAGGTGATCGTGACCGGCAGAGTGGCGGAGGAACTGGCGGTCGAATAGGCCACGGCCTGGGCATCGGTGATGCCGCGCAGGAACGGGATGAATGGCAGGCGTAGAATGCCCTTGATGATGATCCCGCCATAGGTGATCGCGATGTGTAGCGCGCAGGCGAGATAAAGCGCGATGGCCAGCGTGCCGAGGCTTTGCAGAACGCCGAGACCCTGCTTGGCCATGACGGTCGCCATCAGGGCGAACACACCGATCGGTGCGGTTTCCATGACGATGATGGTGACTTTCATCATCGCGTCGGAGGCGCCGTCAAACCACTTGGCGACCGGCTCGGCGACTTTGCCGGCCATCAGGATGCCGACGCCAAACATGATGGCAAAGAAAATGATCTGCAGGATATTGCCGGTGGCCAGTGCCTCGACCGGGTTGGTCGGCACAATATTCAGCAGACGCTCCACGATCCCACCCGCTTCAGAGGCGCGCTCGGAGACGGATTGCATGCGGCTGGTATCGGCGCCGGCAAAGGTTTCCGGCGACAGGCTGGCGCCCGGGCGGAAAATGGTCGCCATGATCAGGCCGAGCGTCACCGCGATCGCCGTGGTGCCGAAATAGGTTGCCAGAGTGCGCACGCCGAGACTGCCAAGCCGCTTCGGGTCGCCCATGGCGATGATGCCGGAAACCAGCGTAAAGAAGATCAAGGGCACGATCAGCATCCGGATCAGGCGCAGGAACAGATCTCCGGCCCACTCGATCCAGCTCGTCGCAAAAGCGCCTCCTGCTTCTGCGCCCATGCCGTATCTGAGGCCGAGGCCGACCGCCAAGCCCAGAACCAGCGCCCCGATGACGCGCTTCCACAAATCAATCTTGAACCACCAGGTCATGCCCGCTCCCGTTCCTCATGCTTTTGATAGTGCTAGAGCGCATTGCCCCGCTATTCAACTTGTCAGCCGCACGATATGAGCTTTGTCATGGATATGCTTGATCGACTGTCGACCGGCTGGAAAGCCTGGCTCATTCTGTTCGCGATTACGTTCACCGCAGCCGCGCCCGGCGTGTTCAACCTGCCGGCGCTGGACCGCGACGAGAGCCGCTTTGCGCAAGCCTCCAAGCAATATATCGAGACCGGCGACTATCTGATCATCCGCTATCAGGACGAGTATCGGAACAAGAAACCGGCTGGCATTCACTGGCTGCAATCGGGCGCGACGCATGTTCTGGGTGATGAAGACCGGCTTGAGGTCTGGACCTACCGCGTGCCGAGCTGGTTGGGGGCAGCGCTCGCCACGCTGGCCACCTTCTGGTGCGGGATCGTCCTGATCGGGCGAAGGGCGGCCTTTCTCGGCGCCGCCCTGTTCGGGGCGACGCTCTTGCTGACCAGCGAGGCGCATATTTCCAAGACCGATGGTGTTCTGGTCTTCCTGACCACATGGGGGATTGGCGCTCTGGCGCGGCTCTATATGGGGCAGGCGAGCAAACCGAAACAGATGGCCCTCGTCTTCTGGTTCGCCATGGGCTGCGGGCTCCTCATCAAAGGGCCAGTGACCCCGATGGTTGCCGCCTATGCCGGGTTCGGGGCCTGGGTCTGGGCGAAATCAGGGGAAGGCAAGGGCGGCGATTGGTGGCGGCCTCTGATCTGGTGGCCTGGACCGGCCCTGGCCGCGGCGATGTTCCTGCCCTGGCTGATTGCGATCCAGTTCGCGACCGATGGCACCTTCCTGCAGGGCGCGGTTGGCAAGGACCTGAAAGACAAGTTCGCCGGGGCCTCTGAAGGGCATGCAGGTTGGCCGCTCTATCATCTCAGCCATATCCCCGTCTGGTTCTTCCCGGCGGTGTTACTGCTCATTCCGGGCGCGACGCTGGCCTGGAAGCAGTTAAGAGGCGCCAGCGATGCCGCCCGGAAACGCGGCACAGATGCCGTGCTCGTCTTTCTTTCGCTTGGCGCCGTGACCGCTCTGGCGACCTGGATCCTGCCGGGTGAGATCGGGAATGGCGCGCCTTCGGCCTATCCGGCTGTGATCATCCTGACCTTCTGGGTTCTGGCGACGCAGTCCGCCTGGCGTGAGCGCTGGGCGCTGACGGATGCGGCTCCCGTGTCTGACGAGACGAAGGCGATCCGATTCCTGGTCGCCTGGGCGCTGCTCACGACCCTCTTCTTCGAGCTGATGCCGACCCGGCTCAGCCATTACATTCTTCCGGCCTATCCAGCGTTTGGATTGCTCTGCGGTTGGGCGGGGCTGAAACTGATCGAAGGCGCGAAGCTGCCTGTGTCGAAATGGTCGAGCTTTGCCGTCTATGCCTTTGGCGGCGTGCTGCTGGTCCTGGCCAGTTCACCCCTCGCAGCCCGTTTGATCAAGACCGAAGCGGCCGGCGATTTCCAAACCGTGGACGCCGATGCGGCCTTGGCGCAATGGGCCAGTGCATTGAGTTTCCCGATGTGGCTCTGGTGGGCTGGCAGTGTGGTTTTTGTTTTGTCTGTCGCGACCTTTGCCGCGCGCCGCATCGGGTTGACCGCGGCTCTTGGCATCTTCGCGAGCCTGTTGCTTGGCTGGCATGTGCGCACCTATTTCATTCCCGCGCAGCTTTGGGTGCAGCCCACCGAAAGTGCGCGCGTGGCCCTACAGGATGTGTGCGGCGTGCCGAGCGAGACTTGTGACGATGGCCGCGTGAGCCCTGCGCGCATATTGGCCGTCGGATATTCAGAGCCGTCTTATGTTTTGACTCTTGGCACCCAAAACTTGCATCCGCCAGAGACCCCGATGACCCTGCCTGGGATTGAAGCAGACTATCCGGTTGTCTATCTGATCAATCTCGAAGGCCGTGGCAGCTCCGCTGTGCAGTGTGAATTTCTGGGCGAAGCCTGCATACCACCGGCCTGGTCCGTCCGTGATGATCTTCTGGATCAGGCAAATGCGCTTGGCCTTTGCGTGACTGAGTCTGATCCTGTCTATGCCTTGAATTACTCGAATGGCGACCCTGTGCATTTCGTCGCCTATCGGTTCGACACGGGTGACTGCCCTTAGAATTCAAGTGGTCCATTCGGTCGCGCGTCAATCGATCCGGTGATCGCCCGACTCTATGATACTATCTCTCTGGGGACCCCTCTGGAGACGTATCATGACCGACCTCGCAAGCCATCGAAAGCCGCAAGGCTTCCGCGACCGGATCGCTTTGGCCTTCGTCAAGTTTCTGCGCTTTTTCGCCGACCTGTTTTTCCGCAAACGCTATGGCCACCGCGCCGTGGTGCTGGAGACGGTCGCTGCTGTGCCCGGCATGGTCGCGGGGCTGTTGCAGCATTTGCGCGCCATCCGCCGGATGCGCGATGATCAGGGCTGGATCAAGGAATTACTCGATGAAGCCGAGAATGAGCGGATGCACCTGATGACCTTCATTCAGGTGGCGCAGCCGACCTTGTTCGAGCGCGGCCTGATCATGATTGCCCAGGCCATTTTCTACAATTTCTACTTCTTCCTGTATCTGTTCGCACCGAAAACCGCGCACCGCGTGATCGGCTATTTCGAGGAAGAGGCGGTAACCAGCTATACCCATTATCTGGCCGAGATTGATGCCGGACGGCTGGACAATGGTCCGGCCCCGCAGATTGCGATCGACTATTGGAATCTGCCAGACGACGCGACCCTGCGCGATGTCGTCCTGGCCGTCCGCGCGGATGAAGCGGGCCACCGCGACCGCAATCATTATTTTGCCGATACGCTCATCCGCGGAGATGAACCGGAGGCGGCTGCGGCGCACTAAGCGCGGCGCAGGGCGTAGCCGACGCGTGGAAAGTGGATGTGCAGATTGTCGGACCGTTCATCATGCCGGGCAATGATGACCCGCTCGGCATTGGCAATGACCAGATCGCCTTCGACCCAGTCCTTGGCATAATCGTCTGGCGCGATCGCAACCCGGTCGCCCGGCTGGAAATCGCGTAGATCGCCGGCAGTTGAGGCGGGTTTCAGGCGCGGCGCGGCATCATGTGCAATCTGGACAGCGTCTGCGCCAGAAATCTCTTCCGGTGCCTGGCCCTTGAATTCTTTCAGCCTCGCATACCAGTCCCTGGTGAGCGGGGCGGCTTCAAAACACGCGTCCAGGAAATCGGGAATGTTCTTTTCGACAAACCACGGGTTCATGAAGGCGTGGACATCGATCAAACCCGGCTTGGTGCCGACCAGCCAGTCGCCGGTGCCTGCCAGGCGTCCGCCCGTCAGGCGTTCCTCGATCCACAGCAATTGGCTGCGCCACTGATCGCGCATGATCGGCGCTGCCGCTTTCATCGCCTCGACGTCGAAGGCCCGGCCCGACATCTTGGTACGATCCTCGACAAAGGCATCGGGCATCTGGTCACCAATGGCACCGAAAATCACCGCCACACTGGTCTGGAACCATTTGCCATCCACCCAGGCGCCGACCATGCGCGCCAGGCCTTCATGTCCGGGCAGGTCGAGGGCCGGGATCTGATAGCGCTTTTCCAGCTCGACCAGCATGATCGAAGTGTCGCAAAAAATGTCGGCGCCGATCTGCATCACCGGCGTGCGTCGATAACCGCCGGTCAGGGGCATCACATCCGGCTTCGGCATGATCGGCGGAATATCGACCGCGGCCCAGGCCAGATTCTTCATCCGCAGCGCCAGCCGGATCTTTTCCGAAAAGGGAGAGCGCTCGTATTGATGAAGAATGATGCTTTGGGCGTTCGCCATCCTGAAAGCCTCCCCAGACAGATGAAGATCTATCTTTGCGGGATTTCCTCAGGAAGGGAAGGGAGGATCAGAGCTTTGCCAGCGCCTGCTCCAAATCTGCAATGATATCAGAACTATCCTCGATCCCGACCGACAGTCGCACCGTGTCCGGCGCCGCCCCGGCCGCGGTTTTCTGATCGTCCGAAAGCTGACTGTGTGTGGTCGAGCTCGGGTGAATGATCAGCGAGCGCGTATCGCCAATATTTGCCAGATGGCTGAACAGCTGCACGCTTTCCACCAGCTTGACGCCGGCCTCATGTCCGCCCTTGAGCCCGAAGGTAAACACCGCCCCGGCGCCGTTCGGACAGTATTTCTGGGCGAGTGCATGATGCGCATCACCGGCGAGGCCCGCATAGCGGACCCAGCTGATTTTCTCATGGCCTTGCAGA
Organism: Hyphomonas sp. Mor2; assembly: GCF_001854405.1. Lineage (GTDB taxonomy): Bacteria > Pseudomonadota > Alphaproteobacteria > Caulobacterales > Hyphomonadaceae > Henriciella. Next base: position 2,442,238 of record NZ_CP017718.1, on the reverse strand, counting down.
TAGCTCGCCACGGCGACCGCGTTCTCGCAATGCTTCGCCATGCGCAGCGGTAGCGTCTCACACCCGGTCATGATCATGAAGGCGTTGAACGGCGACAGGGCCGGGCCAAGATCGCGCAGGCTGAAGGCGCGGGCGGCAATGGCGAAGGCAATATCAACCTCCTGCCCATCCGGGCCGAGCGGCAGGGCGCCAAACCCGTCGGCAAAGGTCAGGCCATTATAGAAGCTCTGCGGCGTCGTCAGGGTTGGATACTTGTCGGCATGGGCTTTCCAGTTGAAGCGCCCGCCATCGACAATCATGCCACCGATCGAATTGCCATGCCCGCCTATGAACTTGGTCAGTGAGTGCAGGACAATATGCGCGCCATGCTCCAATGGGCGACAGAGATAAGGCGAGGCCATCGTGTTATCGACCATGTAGACGACGCCATGTTTCTCGGCGATCGCGGCAATCGCTGCCATATCGGTGACGATGCCGCCTGGATTGGCCAGGCTTTCGGTGAAGATGACGCGGGTCTTGTCATCAATTGCGGCGTCGACAGCGGCGTGATCATTGATGTCGACGAACTCGACCTCCCAGCCAAACTTCTTGAAGGCGTGGCCGAGCTGGTTGATCGATCCGCCGTAAAGCTGCTTGGCGGCGACGATCTTTGCGCCGGGCTCCATCAGGACATGAAAGGCGATCGCCTGGGCGGCGTGACCAGAGGCCACCGCGAGGCCCATCGTGCCGCCTTCCAGGTCTGCAATTCTGGCTTCGAGCGCCCCGGTGGTCGGGTTGCCGATGCGGGTATAGATGTCGCCAAATTCCTGCAGCGCGAACAATTTGGAGGCATGATCTGCGTCCTTGAACACAAAGCTGGACGTCTGGTGGATGGGCTGGGCGCGGGAGCCGGTCACCGGATCCGGCGCAGCCCCAGCATGCAATGCGCGGGTCGAAAAGCCTTGTGTCATGAGAATTCTCCAAAAAAAGTCGCCTGGTCTGCTGGACTTATGACTAGACCTTGAGCCGGATTTGCCTAGCAATAATCGTAAGAAGAGCGCTTAGCGCCGCTAAATTGTTGATGATGAGACTATCCGGGGAGGTTGATCGAGATGCTTGATACTGAATTGATGCCACACGTCGCTGACGTGCCGCGTGTGCAGGCTGAGCAGCGCGGGGCGGATGTCGCCTTTTGGTGCAAGGGGGAAGAAACCACATTTGCGCAGCTGCAGAGCCGCTCTAATCAGGTGGCGAATGGCCTTTCGGCCCTGGGGGTCGTCCCAGATCAACGCGTGGGATACCTCGCCAAGAATACCGCCTATTATTACGAGATGCTGTTCGGCGCGGCGAAGATTCGCGGCGTCATGAATGCCGTGAATACCCGCCTGGCGGCGCCGGAGGTCCAGTTCATTCTCTCCGACGCCCAGGTTTCGGTTCTGTTTGTCGGGCCGGAATGGTTCGACATGATCGACCAGATCAAGGATCAGTGCCCCGACCTCAAACATATCATCTCCCTCGAAGGCGAGCGCGAAGGCTGGCCGGAATACATTTCCTGGCGAGACAGTCAGGATGCCAGTGCACCCGACGCGAAAACCGAGGACAATGATGACGTCATCCAGCTTTACACGTCGGGCACCACAGGTCTGCCCAAGGGTGTGATGCTGACCAATGAAAATTATCGCGGATACATGAGTCAGGCGAGCATGCTCGAGTGGGCCAGTTATCCGGCAGGCGACACGGTGATGAACGCTATGCCGCTCTTCCATGTCGCGGGGGTGAATGTCGGTATCCTGGCCGCAGCGCAAGGGGCGCGCACCGTCGTGCTGCCCGAGATCAATCCCGCCGAAATCCTCGAATTGATTGAATCCCAGGGTATCAATCATGCCTTCTGGGTGCCGGCCGTGATCCTGATGCTGACGCAGATGCCGGATTTTCGCGACCGCGATTATTCGCGCCTGAAACAAGTATTCTATGGCGCTTCACCGATCACCGAAGACTTGCTGGTCACGGCTGTGGAGGTCATGGGCGCGCGCTTCACGCAGGTCTATGGCCTGACCGAGACCACAGGTGGCGGCACCTATTTGCCGCCGGAAGCACATGAGCCGAGCTGGGGCAAATTAAGGTCCTGCGGGGTGCCCTATCCACGTACGATCATTCGCTGTGTCGATGAAAACGGAGATGCGGTCCCGACAGGCGAAGTCGGTGAAATCGTCATTCAGTCCGACTTTGTCATGAAAGGCTACTGGAACCGTCCGGAAGCGACGGAAGATGCCATCCGTAACGGTTTCTTCCACACGGGCGATGCCGGATATTTCGATGAAGACGGGTTCCTGTTCATCCATGACCGGGTCAAGGACATGATCGTGTCGGGCGGTGAAAACGTCTATCCTGCCGAGGTCGAGAATGCGATCTTCGGGCATCCGGATGTCGCCGACGTCGCCGTGATCGGTATCCCGGACGAGAAATGGGGCGAGGCGGTCAAGGCCATAGTCGTGGCCAAGGAAGGCAGCGATCCGTCTCCGGACAGCATCATCGCCTGGGCGCGCGAGCGGATCGCGGGCTACAAGTGCCCGAAATCGGTCGACTATATTGCTGAAATGCCGCGCAATCCCTCCGGAAAGATCCTGCGCAAGGATCTACGCGAGCCGTATTGGGAAGGGCAGGAACGCCGGGTCGGTGGATAATACGCATGATCGATGAAGCTCATGGCGTTCATGACTATGTCTATGACGCCCGTAATGCCGACATCCTCGTGTCGATCAATGGCGAGCTGAAACATCGCGACGAGGCGACGGTTTCGGTGTTCGAGAGTGGCTACCTGCTCGGAGATGGCGTCTGGGAAGGGATGCGCGTGCATGCGGGCGGGGTGGCCTTCCTGCAGGCGCATTTCAAGCGGCTCTATGCCGGAGCCAAGACCATCGACATGGATATCGGCCTGACGCCGGACGAGCTGTCGCAACAATTGTTCGACTGCCTGAAAGCGCAAGACATGACCGATGGCGTGCATATTCGTCTGATGGTCACCCGCGGGGTGAAGAAGACGCCTTATCAAGGTCCGCGTTTTACCATCACGCCGCCGACCATTGTCATCATTCCCGAATACAAGGCACCCGTGCCCGAAATCCGCGCCAAAGGCGTATCCCTGTTTACCGCGCATGTCCGGCGCACCGGTCCGGCCGAGCAGGACCAGAAGCTCAATTCGCATTCCAAGCTGAACTGCATCCTCGCCTGCATTCAGGCTGACAAGGCCGGTGCCGATGAAGCCTTGATGCTCGACCCGGATGGATTTGTGGCGACGTGCAACTCAACCCATTTCTTCATCGTACGCGATGGTGAAGTGTGGACCAGTCCGCCGGAATATTGCCTGGGCGGGATCACCCGCGGAAACATCCTCCGGGTCTGCCGAGAGAATGATATTCCGGTTTTCGAAAAGCGCTTTTCCTTGTTTGATGTCTATTCCGCCGACGAAGCCTTCATCACCGGCACGTTCGCAGGCACGACACCCGTGCGAGACGTGGATGGCCGGGTCTTGCCACATCTGGATGGCCCGATCACGCAGCGCCTGTCAGCTCTGTACAAAGACCTCGTCGAGGCCAATCTGACGCCGATTTCATGACGGAACACTGTTTGCGGATCGCCATGTGGTCCGGCCCGCGGAACATGTCGACGACGATGATGCGCAGCTTTGGCGCGCGGTCAGATACGATGTGCGTTGATGAACCGTTCTACGCCGCATACCTGAAATTGACGGGCCTGCGCCATCCCATGTCTGATGAGATTTTTGCGAGCCAGAGCGCCAACCCCACAGAGGTCATTGCCGATCTGACCTGCCCGTCAGAGGCCGACCCGTTGATCTTCTATCAAAAGCACATGACGCACCATATGGTGCCGGAGATGCCGCGCCACTGGATGCAGGCCTGCCGGAACGTGTTCCTGATCCGTCATCCGGCGCGGGTGATCCCGTCCTATGCCCGAAAAATGGAGACGGTGACGCTCGGCGCCATCGGGTTTCCGCAGCAGCTCAGCCTGTTCGAAACCGCCAGCGCGCTCGAAAACCGAACACCGCTTGTGATCGACAGTGACGATATTCTCCGCAACCCTGAACGCGCTCTGCGGGCGCTCTGCGCGGCGCTCGAAATTGATTGGGACCCGGCCATGTTGTCCTGGTCATCTGGCCCGAAGCCTGAAGACGGCGCCTGGGCACCGCACTGGTATGACGCGGTCTGGCGCTCTACCGGGTTTGGCCCTCCGCCGGGAGAACGACCCGAACCAGGCCCAGATCTGCGCGAGATTTACCGTGACGCATTGGCGATATATGACGCCCTGGCAGAGCATCGATTGGACGTTGCCTAGACGCGTCAGCCGTTCACATTTGTCGGCTTCAGACCGCCCTTTCCCTTGATCCTGGCCTCATTTGGTGTCCAAATCCCTGTAAATTGGGGAACAATGGACATGACGATCATCCGAGACAGAAATCCAGATGACGCTCTGAAAGTATTTATCTCCTACTCGCGGGCGCAGGTTCACTTCGCCGACGAGCTGGAACTGGCGCTGTCACGTTGGGGCTATACCGTCCTGATCGATCGCCATTCGATTGCCAAGGGGGAGGACTTCCAGGACCGCCTGGGTCAGATGATCCTCAACTGCGATACGGTGGTCTTCGTATTGTCAGATGACTCCGCACAATCGGATATCTGCGCCTGGGAAGTGGAAGAAGCCCGCCGGCTCACCAAGCGCATTCTCGTGATCACGATTGCGGACCTGTCAGACGGCGTCTCCTGTCCGCCACATCTCGCGGGCATTGACTGGATCCATGCCTGGCGCAATCCGAAAATTCCGGGTTCAAGCCAGACCAAAGGCTTTATCGAACTCGACACGGCCTTGAATACGGATGTCGACTGGCTGCGCGACAAGACGGTGTTGCAGGAACAGGCAGAACGGTGGGCGCAGCGGGCGCCGGACTCGACGGTCGATGAGTTTGGCGACAATGCCTCCTCCTTGCTGTTGCGCGGCAATGTTCTGCAAGAAGCGATGGCCTGGCTGCAGCGCAAACCGAAGAGCGAGACTTTGCCAGCCGTCATCACGGATTTTCTCGATGCCAGCGAGCAGGCCGAGGCCAATCGCGCCGCAGCGGCAGCGGCGAACCTGAAAGAGCGTGAGCGGATGCTGCGCCAGGCCGAAGACGCCCTGTCCGCCAAACGCGAGACCGAAGCCCAGCTGGAAGAGGCCCGGGCGCAGGAAGCCGAGCGCGCGGCTAAGGATGCGGCGCGCATTCGCCGAACCGGTGTCGTCGGCGCCGGTGTGGCGGGGGTCTTTCTGATCGGATCGGTGATTGCCGGATGGTGGGGGTTTGAGAACCGCCGCGACGCGCAAGTCCTCGGCAACCAACTCGAGGTTCGGGAGGTTGCCTTGCAGGTCCAGTCCTCCGACATCCTTGCGCGCCAATCCGCGGCGATGTTTTCGCGCGAGAGCGGCGACCACTCGCTGTCCATGCTGATGGCCTTGCAGGCTGATCCGGCGGCGCAGCGAAACGAACTGAGGCAAACCGCAACGGAAGGGGCCGGCTTCAAACAGGCCCAGGCCCAGTTGCAGGTTTCGCTGGTTCACAATGACCTCTCGAGAATTTTCAATGGCGAGGATGACACGTTCAAGTCGATCGCCTTTTCGCCGGATGGACAGCATCTGGCCGTCGGGGCCTGGGATGGCGTGATCCATATCTGGGATCGGGACACCGGCACCGAGATCAAGACCATCGAAGCCTACACCACCGCGGTCCTGACGTTGGTCTATTCCCCCGATGGCACGCAATTGGCGAGTGGGTCTTATGGCGATGGTGCCAGCCTGTGGGATGTCGAAACGGGCGAATTGCAGCGCACACTCGGCGAGGCGGGGTATGGGGATGTCTGGTCGCTTTCCTACTCCCCCGACGGGACACAGATCGCCAGCGCGGGGGATGAAGATGTCTACCTTTGGGACACGACCACGGGCGAAGAGTTGATGGCGCTGTCCGGTCATGGATTTGGATTGCGTGCGGTGGAGTTTTCAACCGATGGAACGCGCCTGGCCAGCGGGGGCCGAGATGGTCAAATCCGGGTCTGGGACATGCAGACCGGTTCGGAGATAGTTGTCATTGAAGCGAATGACAGCGCCGTTCTGACCGTATCGCTGTCACCAGATGGACAGTACGTGGCCAGTGGCGCGGAGGATGACTCGGTTACCCTGTGGAGCGCGCAGTCCGGTGATGTGATCACCGTCCTCGAAGATCATCAGGGCGATGTATGGTCGCTCGATTTCTCGCCTGATGGTCGCTACCTGGCCAGCGGTTCGTTCGATGAATCGATTAAGATCTGGGACCTCAATACGTTTGAGCTCACCTCCAGTTTTGAAGGGCACGGCTTCATCGTCTGGGCCGCCACTTTCTCGCCAGATGGTCAGTATGTGGCCAGCGGGTCTGCCGATAATACCGTACGCCTGTGGAAGCTCCGACCGGACGCGGCTGAAAAACGGATGCAGGGCGAATTATATTCTGGAAATGTGGCCTTCTCGCCGGATGGCGTGCAACTGGCTGGGACAAATGGTCAGAACGAAACCGTGCTGTGGGATGTCGGCTCAGGGGAGATCAAGCAAACATTCTCAAGCGGTAATACCCTCGAAGGCAGCTTCGGATTTTCGGCAGATGGTACTCGATTGGCGAGCTCAGACTGGAACGCAATTCTTGTCGTCGACGTGAACAGTGACGAACTCATCGCCGAAATCGAACCGTTTGATATGTCGCCCTATCTGATCGCCTACTCGCCGGATGGGAAGCGCGTTGCCGGAACTGAGCAGGGCACCTTCATCCGCGTCTGGGATGTGGAGACCACGCAGCAGATGGCAGAATTCAAAGGCCATGAGAATTCGGTCCTGTCGATGAGCTTCTTCCCCGATAGTCAGCGCGTGGCCAGCAGCTCGGAAGACCGAACGGTTCGAATCTGGAACGTGGAGACGGGCGAGGAGCTCGCCCTTCTGGAAGGCCACCAGGGCGCGATCGAAGCTGTCGCCGTCTCTCCGGACGGCCAGCAAGTGGCGAGTGGCTCCACCGACAACACGGTTCGGCTCTGGAACCCTGAAAGCAAATTGTCCACGACCATGCTGATCGGCCACAGCGATGATATCTCGCTGATCACATACGCCCCGAGTGGCCGGCAGGTTGCCACTGCGGCGCGGGACAAGACGGTACGCATCTGGGATACGGAAACCGGCGTACAAATCACCAAACTCGCTGGCTATGACAATGATATCAAGGCCATGGCCTTTTCCGCCGATGGACGCGATTTCTACACAGTGACGACAGACGATCGCGTCTTCGTCTGGCAGGTCCCGGACGCGCTCCACCAGACGCCAGAGGCGTTGGTGCAATCTGCCTGCGAAGTGCTGGTCAATGCCGGAGCCAAAATGGCGTTTGATGCCGACGATATTGCCGCCTACTCGGTTCTGGAGTCTGAACTTTCCTATCCGGACCTGATCCGCTTCGCCCCGAATGTCGCGATCTTGCGCCCCGGGCTGGCTTCCCCATGTCGCGGTTTGGTGGACGGAGCGCCGACCTGATCGCAGCGTCTGCAAAGAATGAAAGCGCACAGGACCGAAAGCGCCGTCTCGGGTACTCGTATCCCGTCGACCTAGAGACTAGGTGGGTGCCGGATAGATAGGACCACGGTCCAGTCCAGAGCCAGCTCCCTGACGGAACTTAAGGTCGGCGGATAGCTGACCGTCCTCAAACGCTCCAGCCTCTGTGCTGGCCCCATATAGGCACGAATTGCGGGCGCGGTAAGGGGGCGGATGTCGGGGGTTCAAACGGGGGCGCGAACGAGCGCTCAGGCCGGAGCGAGTTTCTCACCCAGTTCGCGCAGATAGGCCCAGGTGAACAAGCCGCTGGAATGGCTATCGCTGAAGAAGATGCGCACCGCGTAACGCCCTACAGGGTCCGCCTTGTCGACGCCGAGATCATCGCTGATGACGGGGGGTGGCGGCTTTGGCCCGCTACCATGACCCTGGACCTCAGCCGACGGGCTTTCCAGGCGCAAGGTCTTGTACGGGATAGAGAAGCTCTCCCCGTCATCGAATGCGATGGTCAGGGCGCGCTCGCTGCTCGAGAAGCGCAGCTCGGTTGGCCAGGCGTGACGGCTCATTTTGAGGTCTCCAGGTCGCGCGCTTCGCTTTCTAGCATGAGCGGCAGGCCATCCTTGATCGGAAAAGCGAGCTTGGCTTTCTTGGAAATCAGCTCGCAGGCGTCGCGATCAAAGATCAGCGGACCGCCTGTGACCGGGCAGATGAGCAGCTCCAGAAGCCGCGGGCTGACGCCGCACGGTGCAGCGGATTTATCTTGGGTGTCGTCTGTCATTGCAGGGTCGAGCTGTCATCGCCTGGCATGTCCATGTCAAGCAATGCGATCAGTGTTTGGGCGCGCTCGGTCACGCCTGGGGCCTCGAGCAAGGCCTGCTTTTCCAGTGTGCCGAACGGGCACCCCGCGCAAAGGGCGTTGATCAGAGTTTCCATCGGCGCGTTCTCAACCGCTTCCCAGTCAACCTCCAGCGAGTTGATCTGGGTGTAGCGTTTCAATGCCCTGACCAGATCAGGGCGTTCCGGAAGACTCACATCCGGTGGGGTAATCAAGTCGCTTTCATAGGTCTGCCAGTCGGGTCGGACCTGCCGATAAGGTGTCTCAACGGGGAGTTCGTCACCTGCGCCGAAGCGGCAAATTCCGGTCAGTGAAATCAAATAGCGCCCATCATCGGTTTCCGAATAGGACGTGATCCGACCGGCGCAGCCAGCCGCTGCCAGGTCCGGAACGGTGCGATCGCCGCCTTGCGACTGGATCATTCCAATGATGCGGTCCCCACTCATCGCGTCATCAATCATGTTGAGATAACGCGGCTCGAAAATGTTCAGCGGCAGGGACCATCTGGGAAACAGGAGGACACCGGCCAAGGGAAAAACGGGAATGATTTCCGGCAGGTCGGAGAGCTTGCGATAGGTTTCGATAGTCACAGATCAGTCTCGCTTTCAGTCCTCATACCACATTATGGACCGAAACGGAGATCAGGCGAGCAAGGAATCCGTAAGATCACGCAAACATGAGCGAGCCGAGGCGGCGTCTACCCTCGACCGTGACCGGATCTTTCGGGCCCGCGGCTTCGAAAATCTCCAGCAGCTTGGCCTTGGCCTTGCCTTCACCCCAGTCGAGTTTATCGCTCAAAATGGTCAGCAGGTGATCGACCGCGGCTTCATTCTTGCCCTGCGCGACCAGTTTCTCCGCGAGTTCAAATCGAGCCTCATGGTTTTCGGGTTCCGCTGCCACGGTTTCCTTGGCGCTCGCCATATCCTCATCGAGCGGCGTGTCGGCCATCAGATCGAGCGCGGTGCGCACCGATTTGATCGCCGGATCATTGGCCTTGTCTTCCGGCGCCATGTCGAGGATCTGCCGGGCGCGGTCGTGATCGCCATTGGCGAGGTAGCAGCGCGCGAGCCCGGCAATGGCGGCCGGATTGGTTGGATCGGCTTCCATGACGGCGCCGTAAAGCTGCGCTGCGGTGCCGATATCGCCTGACTGGGCGGCGAGGTCGGCCTGTTCGATCGCTTCCTTCAATTGCTTGGCACCATCGGTACCGCCGAGAATGTCCTGAACAAACTGGCGCACCTGGCTTTCCGGCAACGCGCCCTGGAAGCCATTGACGGGCCGGCCTTTGTCGAAAGCAAACACGGACGGGATCGAACGCACGCCCATCTGGCCAGCGACGCCGGGATGCTCTTCGGTGTTGATCTTGACCAGCTTGATCTTGCCGCCCTGCTCGTTGACGACTTTTTCCAGGGTCGGCGTCAGGGTCTTGCATGGCCCGCACCAGGGTGCCCAGAAATCCACTAGAACCGGTTGGGTGTTCGAGGCCTCGACAACGTCCGCCATGAAGGCCTGATCGGAGGAGTCCATGATGTGTGTGCTTGCAGCCATGTCAGTCATATCGTGCGTCCAGTCTTGTCACAGACGCCTATTTGGGCGCACTGAAGGCGCTCTGCAAGCCGCCGAGCTGTTTCCTGGGCCAGTTCGGCCGGTCGATTAGCTTTGGCCTTCGCCGGACCAGACCTGTGCGACGCGTTTGTCGCGGCCACAGCCAACCCGGTAAAGCTTATAGCGCGCCGGGTTCTTCTGGTAATAGTTCTGGTGATAGCCCTCGGCATCATAGAATTCGGTCTCGTCGAGCACGCGGGTCACGATCGGTGCCGGCAGGATGCCCGCCTGATCAATGGTCTCGAACTGAGCCTCAACCTCGGCGCGTTCCTGCTCATTGCCGACAAAGACGGCGGTGCGATAGGAATTGCCGCGATCACAGAATTGTCCGCCATCATCGGTCGGATCGATATGGCGAATGAAATAGTCGACCAGTTCGCCATACTCGACCTTGGAGGAGTCATAGACGACTTTTACCGCTTCCAGGTGGCCCTGTTTTGTATGGGTCTTGTAGGTCGGGTTCGTGGTTTCGCCACCGGTATAGCCGGATACGGTTTCCAGCACGCCGTCCAGCTTGTCGAAATCGCTTTCAACGCACCAGAAGCACCCGCCCGCAAAGATTGCGGTTTCGAGATTTTGATTGTCTGCGATCGGGGCCGGGCTGTTCTCGGCAAAGGCCGATAACACAAAGGTTGCGGCGGCGGCGAGGCCACCGGCCATCAGACTGATTGAAAGCGGATGCGTGAGTTTCATCGTCATAGTCTCGAAAGTGGGGTTCGGATTTGAAGCGCATATGACGAGTCGCGCCGCGAATTGCGAGCTTATATTTCAGAATTCACAGGATTTTGTTCTCCTGTGACCGGAATACGTCACTTATCCGGCCAGGCGCTCCAGTTCTGCGGCAGAAATGTCGGAATTGTCATAGATGTTTGCCACATCATCGAGATCGTCCAGCACATCCAGCAAGCGCATCAGCTTGTCCGCATCATCGCCCTCGATCGGCACCGTGTTTTGCGGTTTCCAGATCAGCTTGGTCGACTTGGCTTCCACGTCGCCAAATTTGCCTTCCAGGGCCGACGCAACCTCGGACAGGTCTTCGCGTTCGGTATAGATGAAATGGCCGTCTTCATCGCTGACAATATCGCTGGCCCCGGCCTCGAGTGCCGCTTCCATGATCGTGTCTTCGTCGCCTGCGTCCAGCGGGAAGTGGATCTCACCGACATTCTCAAAGCCGAACGAGACCGACCCGGTTTCCCCCAGATTGCCGCCATTCTTGGAAAAGGCGGTGCGGATCTCGCTGGCGGCGCGGTTCTTGTTGTCGGTCGAGGCCTCGACGATCACGCCGACACCGCCCGGGCCGAAGCCCTCATAGCGGATATCGACATAGTCTTCACCGCCGCCGCCCTGGCCCTTGTCAACGGCGCGTTTGATATTGTCCTTCGGCATGGACTGGCCACGCGCATTGGCGATGGCGAGGCGCAGGCGCGGATTGCCGTCCGGGTCAGGGCCGCCCATCTTTGAAGCGATGGTGATCTCTTTCGACAAGCGCGAAAACAAGGCTGCGCGTTTCTTGTCCTGGGCACCTTTGCGGTGCTGAATATTCGCCCATTTACTATGGCCAGCCATGGGGGCTCCTGCGGTAATTCAATAATAGCGGCTGCTTAGCTCAGCTCGCGGCAGAGATCAAAGGGCCAGGGTGCGATCAGTCGAACACGTGGGCCACGCCGCCATGTTTGAGGAGTTCCTGTTTCTCGACGGTTGGCCTTAACACCCGCATCAGCGACCAGGCGCTGAGGATCCCGAAAATGGAAGACGCTGCGTCAAACGAGAAAGCGGTAATCTGTGTCCAAGTGTCGATCGAGATCCCGGAAAAATTGACGATTTGCCCGGCAACGGTGGCCAGAATATTGGTCAGGAGCCAGCAGGTCCACCAGATTGGAATCGCGGTCGACACAAAAGGTTTTTCGCCCACAGCCTTGCGTGTTCCGTGCACGATCTGGCTCATGCCTTCGGCCGGTTTGAACAGGCTCGCGATCGGAATGAAATACCATCCGACCGTCCAGCCGGGCGACATCTCGGCGATATCACTTCCCACCGTGTAAAGGTTTCGCATGGCGCGATAGGTTATCCGGGCGACCAGCACTGCGCTCACCCAGAACATGACAATCTGGGCGATGGCGCCACCGATGATGAACATATCAATCGTTTGAAGCGTCGCCATATCGAACGGGACAATGGTCGAGGGCAAATACAACCAGATCAGGAACGCGATCGTTGTCGTGCTGAACAGTTCGACAATCATGTAACCGGTCAGAGCGAAAACCGCCCAGCGAAACAGACCGGTCAGACGTCTCGGGCCATCCTGAAAGGCATGCCTCGACAGGCCTGATGATGGTTTGATCGCACTTGGAGCAATCGGAGCAGTCTTGGGCAAATCTTGTTGCGCAGTGTTGATTGAGTCTTGTCGATTACGCCATCGACGACGGCGACTTGATGACGACATTGTTTCCCCCGCTATAGTACAGAACGGGTTTAGAAGACGCTTTTACTTATCGCAACCACGCGGGATCAACCGTCAGGCAACATCTCCGATAGCCGACCACCCACGCGGATCGGCTCACATCGCTTTGCCAGCCCTGTGGCATCTTCGGTCTCTACAAACAGGCCACACAAGGTGCCTTCGCCGAGCGCTGGCTCATAACGCTGACCCGGCAGCTGTGTCGCAAACCGGCGCAGGGAATTGTCCTTCTGCATGCCTATGACGCTGTCATAGTCGCCGCACATGCCGGCATCGCTCTGATAGGCCGTGCCGTCGGCCAGGATCATGTGATCGGCCGTCGGGACGTGCGTGTGGCTGCCGACCACCAGGCTGGCGCGGCCATCGCAATGGTGCCCCATGGCCATCTTCTCGGACGTCGCTTCGCAATGCATGTCGACAATCACGGCATCCGCCACCGAGCCAAGCGGCATCGCATCCAGCGCTGCATCGACAGCGCCGAACGGGTTTTCGAGCAATTGCTTCATGAACACGATGCCCTGAGCCTGGATCACGCCAACCCGGCGGCCATTGGGCAGGACGAACAGATGCGCGCCCTGGCCGGGGGCATTGGCCGCTTCCGGATAGTTGATCGGGCGCAGCAGGCGCGGTTCACGCTCAATATAGGTCAGCGCCTCGCGCTGGTCCCAGGCATGGTCGCCCAGGGTCAGACAATCGGCGCCGGCGTCGAAAATCTCATTGGCAATCTTTTCGGTCAGGCCAAAACCGCCGGCGGCGTTCTCGGCATTGACGACGACAAAGTCCAGCGCCAGATCCGCGCGCACGCTCGGCAGGTGTTCCAACACCGCCTGGCGTCCCGGCTTGCCAACCACATCTCCAAAAAAGGCTAGTCTCATGAGCTCTCTTATGCGGCTTCGTGGGGAAAATGAAAAGCGCGCGGTGGCTGAGCACCGCGCGCCTTGAATTTAACTCGGTCTATCCGAGGGACTAGTTTTGCGAAGCCGTGAAGCCCAGCGAGTCCTTGGTCAGAGCGGTCGGATCCGGATTGGCCATGATCTCTCCGATGGAGAGTGGTGTGGCCGGATCGAGCTTCAGGGTAAGTGTCCCACCGTCGCTGACAAACTTGGACAGAGCGGTGGTCGCTTCGGTCACCAGGGCCTGATCGATGCCCATGCCCTGGAGCTGGGAGGGGGCTGCAGCCAGTCCCATCGCCGCGAACATTTTCATTTGTTCCGGGTCCATGCCTTGCGCCGTGGCGATGGCATTGAACGTACGATCGAGCAGCGAGTCATCTGCAATCGAGAATTCAAACCCGTGAATGGTCAGCTGTCCCATGGCGTTGGTCATAGCCATTGGATCAGGCTCCGCGCCTGCGGCGAGGTCTTCGAGGTTGAACGCCGTCGCCGCTTCCTGAGCGTACGAACTATAGCCTTCAATCTTGCCGCCAAAGCTGAACTTGGCGCCGTCAACGAGTTCGAAATAGTTCGAACCGGCATCAAACGAGACAATGTCCTTGTCCGGGTCGTACTCGGCGACGCTTTCACCTTTCAGCTCAAGCGACTCATAGCCGACAAAGCTCAAGCCTTGCAGCAGAGCTGCCCCGACTTCGCCGCCATCTGCGTCAGCATTCAGCGTCATCGTATAAGGCTGGGTGACAAACTTTACCGGCTGTCCGGCAGAGTTTCGTTCCACGCCGGACACGATGCTCGGAATGGCGAAGGAAGCGCCGCCCACATCGACCGAGAAATTGTCCATCGTGAAGCTGTCATATCCAGGCTCCATCGGATCTTCGTAAGCGAGATCCATGACGGCTGCCATCATCGCTTCCTCGTCGCCGACATTTTCCTGCAGGGCCTTGACGAACTTGGCGTCGACATTGGTCGCTGTCATGCCACCGAGCGAGACGTCAAAGTCCATGCCTTCAGACGAGTCGGTGCCATTCAGGGACAGGCCGCTGATCACCGCCTTTGCGGCTTTCAGATCGACCATGTCGCGAATTTCAATTTTCTCGATCCCGAATGTGCCATCGGCTTCATCATCAGAGAAGTCACCCGTCAGGCCGTTTACAGACCAGCTGTCAAACACGATGTTCTCTGCGGCCGGGAATGGGGCTTGCTGACCATTCAGGCCGGCAGCCAGCCATGCGGCGAGCTCTGGAGAAGGGTTCACCAGCTCGATTGAGCCGAGGTTCACTTCCACATTCTCTTCTTCTTCAGAGATGGTGATATTGTTCAGGCTCATCTTGCCGAAATTGGCCTGACCGTTTTCCATGTCGAGGCCTTCAAAGACCAGAGAGCCGACTTTCACGGCGTCTTCACCGGTAATGGTCAGGTCGGTGAATGTAGCAGACGCACCATCCGTGGTGCTGCCCGCAAACGACAGAAGACCGCCGCTTTCATTCAGGGACATGGCCGCAAGGGCGGCAGCGGCTTCAGCCGGATCACCGGTCCGGACGCTGAGTTCTTTCAGCTTTGGCTCATCAACGGCGAGGTCGCCTGACGAGTCACCCTGGCCGCAAGCGGTCAACAGAGCCAGTGCTGCTGCACCAAACATTAATTTCTTCATAGTCGATTCCCCAATTAGGCGGTTTCCATTAGACATATCGCACATTTCTGTCGAGGCGTATTTAATGATTATCGATAAAGGCGACAAGATGGCGTTGGTTACAAAATGTGGCCAGACTGTTCATGTTCGCCTCGAAGTGAACCCAAAAGCGCGGCGGTTGATCCTGCGTCTGGACGAGCGAAATCGTGAGGCCGTTGCGGTCGCACCCAGCAAACGGAAGATTGGCGAGGCGGCCGAATTTGCGCGCGACCGTTTGGACTGGATTGCCGAGCATTTACAGGCGCTTCCAGACCATGTCCTCCTCCAGGACGGGGCTGTTTTCAAGCTGCGCGGAGCAGACTGCCGTATCTCTCTGGAGGGGTCCGGAAGGTTGGCCAGGCTGGTCGACGGCGACCCACAAATTCTGTCCGTCCCCGGCCTGTCAGATACGACGGGTCGCCGGGTGGAAAGATTTCTGAAAAAGACAGCCAAAGAGGATCTCAGCGCGGCAGTGATTCGGTATTGTGAGACGCTCGGCGTTGAAGCGAGGCGTGTGACGGTCAAGGATACGCGTTCACGTTGGGGGTCCTGTACGTCCGATGGGCGGCTCGCCTTTTCCTGGCGCCTGATCATGGCCCCGCCGGACGTGCTGGACTATGTCGCCGCGCATGAATGTGCGCATTTGCTTGAGATGAATCACAGTCCTGCCTTCTGGGCGCATGTCGAGATCTGCCGTCCGTCCTGGAAGAAAGAGCGCGCCTGGCTGCGCAAGCATGGCCGCGATTTGCATGCGGTCCGCGCGGCCTAGGCCGGATGCGGGGCGAGCGCCTCTGTCGGATTCTCGTCCTTCAGTGCAGGTGAGAAACTGATCAGGATCGTGCCATCTCCGCCGCGGGCTTCGCGGTTTGGGCCGAGCAGAACCAGAGTGCCGTCGGCGCGGAGCTCAGCGACGATATCGGCTTTTGGACGGTCCTGCCTGAATTGCTCTAGCGAGTACTTGTCGGTCAGCGGCGTGCGAGCAAATTCCCAACCCCGATACTGGTCTCGGATCAGGCTGTCATAGGTCCGTCCGCGCCGGATCAGGGTGCGGCCACGCGCATTCGAGCTGACCACGCGCTCATCATTCTCTTCTTCATCGTCGCTGATCGAGAGCTGGTAGACCATGTGGCGGCCCACTTCCGGTGCAAAATGGCTGCAGACCAGAGCATTGTAGGAATCATTGGTCGACAGGGCGATCACGGTGGAGAATCGCGCATGATCCAGCTTGATCTCTGCATCCTCGGACAGCACCTCTCCCATGAAGATTTCCAGCCCCGCATCGCGAGACGATTTGAGCCGGCGGTAATTGCTGTCGGCGACAATCACATCGATGCCGCTCTTTTCGAGCGCGGTGGCAAATTGCACGCTCCAGGCATTCGCCCCGACCATCAATACGCCCGGCTTTTCTTTGCGCGCCAGGCCGAGCCCGCGCGAGAGGGGGCCGATGGTGAAGCCATGCAGGACAACAGTCGTGAACACCATGGCAAAGGCGAGCGGCGTGATCTGGTCAGCGCCTTCAAAGAAGAACCGGCCTTCCCGTGAGAGGTCGACCAGCAGCGAGCCGAACAGGCCGGACACCGCCACCGCGACGATCCCGCGCGGCGCGATCCAGCCGAGCAGGATGGCTTCCTTGCGATTCAGCGTCCCATAGGTCGAGATCCACACCGAGAGCGGCCGGACGATGAACAGCATGCACATCAGGAAAGCCAGCGTGTTCCAGTTGATCGCCTGGCTGATAATTGCCGGCGTCAGATCCGCGGTCAGCATCACGAACACGCCGGAGACCAGAAGGACGGCAATGTCTTCCTTGAACTTTTGCAGCTCGGTCAGGCCCGCCAGTTTGGAATTGGCCAGGGTCATGCCATAGGCCGTTACAGCAACCAGCCCGATCTCTTTTTCGATCAGTTCGGCCAGCGCATAACACAGGATGATCGACGCCAGAATCAGCGGCGCCTTGAGGTATTCAGGCGTCCAGCCTTCCCGGAAGGCTTTTGACATGGCCCATCCGAACGCAACCCCGAGCATTGTGCCCAACGCCGCCGCGGCAATGATCCAGATGCCGGCCCCAATAATGCTCTCACCTTGCGAAGCGACCCGGATGATTTCGAAAGAGGCAACGGCAAACAGTGCGCCGATCGGGTCGTTGACGATGCCTTCCCATTTGAGGAATTGCGCCGGGCGGCCGCCCAGCTTGGATTGGCGCATCAGTGGCATGATCACGGTCGGTCCGGTCACCACCATGACGCCGGCAAAGACAACAGCGCTCGCCCAGTCGAGACCGGCCGCATAATAAGCGGCGATCGTGCCCATGATCCAGGCGAGGGGCCCGCCAATAAAGATCATGCGCCGCACGGCAGCGCCCGCTTCACGCAGGTTCTCGAATTTCAGGACCAGCCCGCCTTCAAACAGGATCACCGCGACCGCGAGCGAGACGATCGGGCGGAACACATCTCCGAACGTCGCTTGCGGACTGAGCAGGGGCTCCCCGAAAATCACCGACCAGAGCGGGCCGACGGCGAGGCCTGCCAGGGACATCAGCACAATCGCTGGCGCTTGCAGACGCCAGGCCAGCCACTGCGCGCCGAGTCCGAGCGAACCGATCATCGCGCAGGCAAAGATCACATCGCTGCCGGCGGCGCCTGCGAGGAGAATTCCAATATCCACTTACCCGCCTCGTTCCGGCCCGATCAGGCCAGGGCCTCTTCTTCGCTGCGTGAGAGATCGAAGCCGATCTCGCGCGTGCCATAGTCGCCCGCTTCATAGCGTTCGATCTGGGTTTTGAACCAGTCCAGCACATGTTCGTAAATGTGATCGTAGAACGGCTCGGGATCATTGTCCTTGAGCGGGATCGACAAGCGATATTCTTCGCCACCGACGATCCGGGCGACGAAATCGTCGCCAATCTTCTGGCATTCCATCGTCACCCGCATCCAGTCTGTGCCGATCGACACGCGAATGGCCAGGCCGAACAGGATCGCCCCGAGCGGGCGAAAGCCGGAGGGCGGGACCGAAAAGGCCTCGTCACCATAATCCTTGGCTTCAAAGGGTCCGGCCGGCGGCACCAGGCGGACGCAGACACCGTCCAAAGCGCCAATATGCGCACACAGACCGGCGCGAAGCTCTTCTGCAAGGGTGCGAACGCGCGTGTAATTTTCACCGGCCAGCTGCTGATAATGCGCGACCGTCGCGATCAAATCTTCGAATCGAGACAAGCCCAATCTCCCCGTTGAACTGTGCTAAGAGTAGGGGGCGATTGTAACGAATGCTAGTGTTTAGATCGTTTTGTCTGCACTTACTTGCGCAAGCGCTGCTTGACCAGATCGAGCCAATAGAGCTGCATCCCACAATAGGCGAGGACGATTCCGAAATTGGTGGAAACCAGGGTCGTGGATTGTTCCTGACGCATTGGTGCGAGGATCAGTTCGACGAAAATCGCAAAGCCCAGCGTGATCATCGCGGCCGGACCGCGCCGGCGAATGCCGATCGCAAACGTCGTCCAGACCGTCAGTGCGGCAAAGGACAGGACCCTGAAAAAATGGTCCTGGTAGGGGAATGAGGCCTCGATGCCGGGCTCATAGGTCAGCGTCTTCAGCGCGACCAGGATGGCAATAATGCCGCACAGACCCATGGCGAGTTGACCGGGCAAGCCTTTGGCCCAGTACTTTCGCGTGAAAGTCATCTCGTTCGGTTGCACCAGCTCGTTCATGCTCGGCTCCTGACGGAATTACCATTCGTGGCGAGCATTATCGCGAAGGCTCTTTGCTATCCGTTTAATCTGACCGGCCAAATTTTGGGGCGAATCTGTAGCAAAAGCTTAGGGTTTAGGCGGCTCTTCGCGCGGCACTGATGCGGACGACATTGAGCTTCTCGTCGATCAGGGACATGTCCGGGCGGATCTGAACCGGCAAGGCGGCGCGGGCCATTTCCACGGCCGTACGCGGTGCGATTTCCTGCGTGTATGCGGTGATGATCCGGGCAATCGTGTCGAGATAGATCGCTTCTTCCTCAACAATCTGACCAAAACGACTGGCGATCGGGCCAACCACGCCATAGGCGAGAAATACGCCGAGGAAGGTGCCGAGCAGGGCTGCAGCGATCATTTCGCCCAGCACCGCGGTCGATTGGTCAATCATGGCCATGGTCTTGATGATGCCGAGCACAGCTGCGACGATTCCGAGCGCGGGCAGCGCATCCGCCAGAGTCTGAAGGGCGGTCACGCCGCGTTGGCGCTCATCGACGATTTCGCCCACCCGATCCTGCAAGTAGGTCGCGGTTTGCGTGCGCATGGCGGGATCGAGCGCGATCAGACGAAAACTGTCGCAAATCAGCGGCGCGGCATGCGGATCGGCCAGCAGACGCGGCTGCGACTGGAACAAGTCGGATGTCTCGGGCGATTCAATGTCCTGTTCGATCGCGACGATGCCGCCTCGGCGAGCCCGGCGAAGCATTTCATGCATCAGGGTCAGCAGCCCGGCATAATCCTCTTTCGTCCACTTGGCGCCGCGCAGCGCCTGCCCGAACCCGCGCATGGCGGAGAGCGCGACCGAGGTCGAGTTTCCGATCAGCAAGGTGCCGAACGCCGCGCCGCCGATCAGGGCCAATTCGAACGGCAGGGCCGCCATCACCGCTGGCCCGCCACTGACCAGCAGGGCGCCAGAAATGATAAACAAAACAATGATGAAGCCGAGCAGTTGGACCATATCGGGCGTTCGTCCTCTTTCCGAAGGCCCCATTTAGGCGCGATTTCCTTTCAATCCCGTTTCGCCGCGCCCTCACGCAGATATCCGCGAGGGGAGGGTGGGCACGGTCTTGATTTTGTCACCGATGAGATCAAACAGGGCGCATGAGCGACTCACCCAGCACAACAGAACAGACGCCTCAGCCAAATCGGCGTGGGGCTTTTTTCATTCTGTTCTTCTCGCTGATGGCGATTGGGGCCGGCAATACAATGTTGATCGCAGCCGTGATCCCGCCGCTGACCCGCACCCTGGCCCTGCCGGACTGGATGGCGGGGGCGATCTTTTCATTGTCAGCTCTGTGCTGGTCCTTGTCGTCGCCCTTCTGGGGCAAGCGCTCGAATCGCTACGGTCGTCGCCGCATCGCCTCGTTCGGTCTGGCCGGATACTCGCTCTCCATGTTCCTGCTCCTGCTATCCTCCTGGGCGGCGGTGTCGGAGTTCATTACGGCGCCATTTGCGATTTTTGCCTGCCTCGCGCTGTCCCGGTCCGTGTTTGGCCTGATCGGATCAGGATCGAGTCCCTCGGCGCAGGCCTATGTGGCAGACCGAACCGCGCCATCAGAGCGACAAAGCGAAATCGCGTTCGTCACTTCTGGTTTCAGTTTTGGCACGATTGTCGGCCCCGCCTTTGCGGCGGTTCTTGTCGCCAATTTCGGCATTCTCAGTCCGATGTTGATCACCTGTATCCTGGCGGGTGCCATGTCGATCACGCTGTGGAACTTCCTGCCGGAAAATCGCGCCCCGGTGCAAGATGCCGCTACTGTGGAGGTCATTCCAGGATCGATCGGCCTGTGGCGCTCGCGGAACGTGTTGCCATTCCTGACCTATGCCGTGACCCTGTCGCTGGTCACGGGCATTCTGACCCAGGTGTTCGTCTTCGCCGTGATCGACAAGCTTGGTATTCCGCCCGATCAACCGGAACGCGCGGCGATCTATACTGGCCCCGCGTTCATGGTCGGGGCGATGGCCGTCATGGCGGCGCAGCTGGTTCTCATCCCGATGTTCAAGTTGAAGAACAAGACGCTGATGATCACGGGCTGTTTTCCGCTTCTGATCGGCGCCTTGATCCTGATCCCGGCCCAGGATTTCGCGACGCTGATCCTCGCCCAGTTCTTCCTCGGGATCGGGCAAGGCCTGACACGACCGGGCTTTTCCAGTGGCGCGTCACTGGCGGTCTCGCCGCAATTGCAGGGCAATGTCGCCGGACTGGTGATCTCGGCCAACGGCATGGGCTATATCATCACGCCGCTGTTCGGCCTGTTCCTGTACGAATTCGTAGACCCTTCGCTGCCCTTCTGGATCTGCGTCGGATTGTTGATCGGCATGGCGCTGTTCGCCTGGAAAGCGATCGAGCCCGGCGTCGGTGAGGCGGAAGACGAGGCCTAATAGGCCGCCATCACCTGTTCGAGGGCCACTGTCGTCGGATAACCATCCGCGGGAATGATGGCATTGGCCTTCTGGAATCGCCGCAATGCCCCTTTGGTGCCGCGTCCGGCAATCCCGTCCACCGGCCCGGCATCAAATCCAAGTCGATTGAGATTGTCCTGCAGGACCATAATGTCCCGGCGGGTCAGCAATTCGAGCTCGGTCGGCCAGATCGCGACGGGGCCATGCTTCCCAGCAACGCCATCGGTCAAAAGCCCCACTGAAAATGCATAGCTATCCGAGCGATTATAGGTCTTGAAGACGTTGAAATTCTTGAACAGCAAGTATTTCGGGCCGGTTGCGCCCGTCGGCAGCCATAGTTCGGCATAGGCGGTATCCGGGGCCCCGAAAGGACCGCCCGCCATCGGCGACAGACCATAGCTCATCCAGGTCGACAAGCGGCGATCTTCGCCATCGGCCAGTGACCAGTCAAACCCGCTCGGCGCCAGGACTTCAACGCCCCAGGGGACATCTTTCTGATACCCGGAGGCGCGCAGATAATTGGCCGCAGAGGCCAGCGCATCGGCGGCGCTGTTCCACAGGTCTTTCTGCCCATCGCCATCAAAATCGACGGCATAGGTCAGGAAGGTGGACGGCATGAATTGCGTCTGCCCCATCGCCCCGGCCCAGCCAGAGGTCAGCTGGTCCCGCGTGACGAAACCGTTTTCCTGCATTTTCATCAGGGCCAGCAATTCGCTTTCAGCAAAGGCCTGCCGGCGACCTTCCACGGCCATGTTAGCCAGCGTGTTCGCGGCGTCGAAACTGCCAATATAGGAGCCGAGATTGGTCTCCATCGCCCAGATCGCGGTCAGGGCCTCACGATCGACGCCATAGGCCGCTTCGATCTGATCGAAGGTCGCCGTCAGCTCGGTGAGGCGCGCTGCGCCGCGGGTCTTGCGATCGCTGGTCACTGCCGAACCGACATACTCCCAGATCGGTTTGGCGAACTCGGCCTGGCTGGCGACATCTGTCTTGGCGACCTCGGCCGTGTCGCCCAGATACAGGTCCAAGGGGCGAATCTCCGCCAGAGTCGCATGGACAACCGCCGGATCGCGTCCGGCCGCCACAGCGCGCGCCGCAAAGTCCTGGCGCCAGCTGTCCATATCCGTATGTCCGGACGCATCAAATGGGGCGAGTGAGACGGGCGTATTCCCTGTGCTTCCGCCATTGACGGGCTGAACCGGGCTGACATCTGGGGGGGCTGTCTGCGGAGAGGCGGCGCAGGCCGTCATCAAGGCCGCACTGGCAACCACACCGTAAAGTGGTCTTTTCCAGACAAATTCGCTCATCTTGCGCACCCCTTTGCGCCACTGCCTGTAAGCCGTGATTGACTCCATCAGGTCACCTGTGTATGTCCCGCGCTTTCGTAAAAACTGTTCTAACGTTTGGGCCAAAGCCATGAAAGTGAAATCCTCGATCAAAGCACTCAAGTCGCGCCACCGTGACTGCAAGGTCGTTCGCCGTCGTGGCCGGACTTATGTCATCAACAAGACTGATCCCCGCTTTAAAGCAAAGCAGGGCTGAGCCCTAAATGAACAGCTGAGCCTCATTTGGTGAGGGCTTGCAGCGTCCTTTTCGATCTTGGCAATGTGGGTGTCGATTGGCAACCAGTACCACTGCGCCCTGCGCCTGCTAGCGCAGAGCCGCGGCAATATTCCCGCCATCCACGGTTGTGACGTCTCCGGTTGTGCGCGGCGATAGCGCGTGATGCAGAAACGCCTGGGCTACATCGCCTGCGCGAACTTCCTGCCCCAGCAGGTTCCCCGCGAGATATTCCCCTTCTGACAGGCCACGCGCCTTGGCGCGCTTTTCGATCATGTCTTCGGTTAGCAGCCCGCTCCTGATGCGGTCTGCATTGACGGCATTCGCGCGAATACCGTGCTTGCCATATTCAAGCGCGTATTGGCGCGACAAGAACAGAGTCGCCGCCTTGGGCAAGCCGTAAGCGCCCAAATTCGCGCCAGGATTGATGGCTTGTTTGGAAGCATTGAAAAGGAGCGCGCCGCCGGTTTTCTGGTTCTGCATAATCTTGACCGCGGCCTGGGCGAGATTTTGGTGGGCAAAGAAGTTGAGTTCAAAACTCTTGCGCAGAACCGCGTCATCGAGCGCTCCGATCTCGCCTTGCCACGCCGCGCCCGCATTGGAGACAAGGATGTCGACGCCGCCAAATGTTTCACAGACCTGTGCGAAGGCCGCGTCGATGGCCTGACGGTCGGTCACATCGCAGGCCAGGGCCAGGGCGTGACCGCCTATCTCGCGCGCGACGGTGTTTGCAGCGTCAGCATCAATATCGAGGACGGCGATTTC